>CP070808.1:2253701-2276965 GCA_020343715.1 Thermoplasmata archaeon | reverse complement strand
GGCGTTCCCAGCCCCAGACGACCGGGTTGCCCTCGCCCATCTCCAGACGCACGGTCACCGGGGCGAGCTCCAGGTGACGTATGACGATCTCCCAGGATGTGCCCCCGTGGACCGTCGGCAGCGGTGTCTCCCAGGCGGCGTACACCTTCCCCTCATAGATGAAGATGGAGGGGTGGGAGGCGTCGTCGTACCCGTCGTTCACGGGTGTCAGTTCGAGGATGGGGGACCATCTTACCCCATCGAAGGAACGGATGATGATGTCGCCGTAGGTGGCTATGAGGGTGGTGCCGCCCTCAGGCCTTGAGGTGGTGTTCGTCCCGATGGTCCAGATGGCGTACAGGGTCTTGTTGAAAGACACCAGCATCGGGAACATCTGGTCGACGGGCTCCTCTCCATCGAAGGAGAGCTGCTCCATCGGCAACCAGTCCGAGCCGGTGTAGCGCCGGTAGACGATATGGGAGCCGTCCCCGTTCGACAGGATGGTGCGTCCCCGCATCCATATGGCGAACAGCTCGGACTCCTCGGTCACCGGGTTGAACCAGACGTAGAACCGGGGGAGGGCGTCCTGTACGCCGCCGAAGGCGACGCTCTTGTCAGAGGAGGGGGAGAGGTTCCGAAGCGCTCCCCAGGTGGTACCGTCGAAGTACCTGTAGACAACGTCGACGTTGCCGTAGATACCGGTGATGTCCGGTTCCCAGGTGGCCCAGATCACGTAGAGCAGTCCCTTGTAGACCACCGCGTCCACCGACCAGTCCTCAGCGTCGTTGGTCGTCGCGGTTATCTCCTTGGGCTTGGACCACTTCACCCCGTCGAAGCGGGCGTAGAGGATGTCCAGGTCCCTGCCGTTGTAGGCGTGATTACAGTAGTTGGGGTCGGTGCTCTTCCATACCACGTAGAGGTGGTCGTTGTACACCACGCACCGCTCGTAGGTGTTGAGCCCGTCCTCCTTGTCCCCGGATATCTTGGCTATGGGCGACCACTCGGTGCCGTTCCACGCCCTGAACACAAGCTCCGAGTGCCCACCGGCGGTGGCCCTTCCGTCGCCCCGGGACCAGATGGCGTACAGCTTGTCCTGGAAGGCGATGATCTGGGGGATGTCGTCCTCGTCGCTGTCGCCTGGGGGGGACAGCTCGATGATGGTATCCCACATCTCCCCGTCGAATCTCCTTACCACGATGTCGGAGTCCCCGCCCGTGGTGACCTTCTCGTCCGAGCTCTCCCAGATGACCCACAGGTCACCGTCGTACTCGGCCATCTTGGGGCCGTACTCACCAGGCGAGTCCGTCTGGGGGGTCAGGTTGTACTGGGCGACCCAGTGGGGTATCGGGTAGCCCTCCACGTCCACGTAGGCCTCGGTTATCTTGGCGTCACGGGGCAGCCTGATGAAGAACTCCTTGGTCCCCTTCTTGGTGAAGCTGAGGTCCTGGTAGGTCTGGCCGTCGGAGAACCTGTCCTGGAGGCCCAGGGGGCCGCCCCTGTCCGAGTCGAAGGCCCACTCCAGGTCGCCGTCGGCGCCCACGTCCAGGGACGGGTCCCAGGGGGCGCTGCGCTTGCCGGGGAAGGTGCCGAAGGTCATGTTCACGGTGGCCGAGTCCACGAAGGCGTGGTTCGGCAGGACAAGGGATGTCTGGTCGTTGTAGCCAGGCCCCGGGAAGACTATGTCCCTGTACGGCAGGCCATCGTCGAAGGTGACGGCCTCAAGTCCACTGGCCGGTGTCTCCTGGGCAGTGGCCGCTGGCTGGAGCGGTACGGCTGCCAACAGCAGTACCATTACAACGGCGATTGGATAGACCTTCGGACCCACAGACATCGCGATGACCCTCTAGGAGATGGGCCAGGATTCCTAGGTGGGAGCGAGTAGATAAACGTATCGACTAAGTTTGCCTGAAGCGGAAAAAATCACAGGCCAGGTATGCCGCCCAGGAGGAAGACGACGCCCAGGACGATGAACAGGGCGGCCGCCACCAGCTCCACCACCTGGAGGGACACCCTGCCCGCTATCATGCGACCGGCCATCACCCCGGCGGTGCTAACGGCAACGAGGGCTATGCTGGCACCCAAGAAGACGGCCAGGGGGCTCCCGTACTTACCTGACAGGGCGATGACTGCCAGTTGGGTCTTGTCCCCCAGCTCGGCCAGGGCCACCAGGCCGAAGGTGCTCCCGAAGACGGACCAGTTGCTGACGGTGGCCTGGGGGTCCGCCTCGGGGTCGTCCTCGCATACCTCCTCGGGCTCCTTCCCCCTGTCCCTGTACCAGCTCAGGACCATAAGCACGCCGAAGGCGAGGAAGAGGGCGCCCGCGACGATGCCGATCATATCGGGCGGGAGCAGCCAGTAGAGGAAAGAGCCGAAGGCCACGCCTATGGCAGTGACCACTATTAGGGCCGCGGCGGAGCCCGCCAGGACGGGGCCCGCCGGGTAGCGGCAGGCCTGGCTGATGCAGACCAGCTGGGTCTTGTCCGCCAGCTCGGCCAGGGCCACGGTGGCGAAGGCGATGCCAAGGGCGACGTACCAGGCCATCGGGGGGGTGAGGATGGAGGAGGATGATAAGCCCTTCGCCTCCCGTCAAAGGTGCGACCAACAGCCAGATAACCCCCACCAGCGTCAACGGTGGCACAACAAGCTATATAACCAAGTAGGATATTCGCGGAGCAAGTTAGCCCAGGTGATAGAATGCAAAGAGGACTGGCCATCACCACCGTCCTGCTGCTTCTCGCAGCTATCTGGATACCGTTGGCGATCGCGCAAGACGCCCCCGAGTACGAGTTCTCGCCCGAGCTGGGCGACGACCTCGCCCTGTACGGGAGCGGTTACGTGGAGAACCTGATGCTCTACAGCGGCGCCGGCATTGACCTGGCCTGGGGCCCCTCCTTCGGAGGAAACGCCACCGCCCTCGCGGATCGCCTGGCGGAGCTGGCGGCGGAGGCCGGCGGGGAGATGCCCGCAAACATGACGCCGCTGCTGGTCCCCTTTGCCACCGTCAACCCCGCCTTCGCGGGCCCCGCCCCCATCGACCACAGCGAGCACTGGCTCTGGAACACCACCGGTGTGGAGGCCAGGGTGAGCCTGAACAGCGTCTCCGCGACCATCAACGCCGAGACGGACCTGGCGTCCAACCTCATGGAGGGTGACACCCTGGACGCCGGCGGCCTGCTCGCCGTCCTGGGAGCCCTAGAGGCCGCCCGGTTCATGGACCAGCGCCTGGGCTGGGACGGCATGACCCTGGGCCCCGTCAACATGTCGGACCCCAACATGACCGACACCGACGCCTCCAACGGCTGGTGGCTCCCCGCCTCCCGCGTGATGGGTCACATCAACGAGTCCACTGGCGCCTGGGAGGGCGAGACGGTCGAGAATGGGAACACCCTGGACGGCTCGATGCTAGCCCTGGTGGGCCTCCTGAGCCTCGGCAACTACCTGGCGGACTCCCCCTTCCTCATGGGCGGCAACCTCTTCCCCACTGGCACCGACACCGAGGTCCTCGCCCTGGCGAACGCCGTATTCAACAACATTGTGGCCGTCTACTACAACTCCACCATCGACCTGTTCGTCGACGAGGAGGATGCCAAGGTGGACGACATGGTGTGGTCCTACATGGCCATGGTGGCCTACTCCGAGACCGACGACATGGTCGAGTACTTCCGGGGGTGGGCCGAGGCCCGCGCCCAGAGGATGGCCGACATGATGGTTTCCCTGCAATACGAGAACGGGACCCTTGGAATGGGCGTGACCACCGCCGTCGGTGGCGCCCCCGAGGCCTACATACCGCCCTTCCTGCCCCTCGCTGGTTACGCCAGCCACTCGGCACAGGCCCTTGCGTCAGGGGCCCTCTACGACGCCTCCGTCCGGTTCGGAGGTATGGCATACGCCTCGGCCGCCAAGGCCTGCCTGGCCGCGGACGACGCGAACCACTGGGAGGATGGCCTCGGAGTCTACCTAAGCGACCAGATGGACGGCACCACCACCGCCATCACCGGCAACCAGGTGGCTGGGCTCTTCGGCCTGAGCATCGCCGTCGAGGCGGGCGACGTGGACCTTGCCAGGTATCGCATCGCCCAGGTCTGGGGCGGCATCGTGGCTTCCGGCCTGCAGCTGTCCGAGACCGACGTGCACGGGGAGAACTACACCATCCCTGAGCCGGACACCAACAACAACACCATCTGGAAGCACGACTGGGACAACGGCCTGGGCAACATGTACGGCGTGGGCCCCGTCCTCGCGGCCACCTCGGCCTACGACCATGGCACGGAGAACTGGACCGTGGACGGCTCCCAGGTGGACACCTTCAGCCTCATGATGGCCGCCATCGTCATGATGGGCATGGACGGCGACTGGTTCACCGACATGGGCTCCCCTGACGTCTCCGAGGATGTGGCCTACCGCATGCTCCACTGGACGGCGGAGCAGTGGCAGGAGCACACCGACATGCTCGACGAGGAGGTCATGAACCTGTCAGACCGCGTCAAGGAGCTGGAGGACCTGATCGGCAACGGCACCGACGTCGTCGAGGAGCTCCTGGCCGAGATAGCCTCCCTGGAGGAGAACCTGACGGCCATGCAGGAGGACCTGAACGACAGCCTCGAGAACGAGACCATCCTCCGAAACCAGACGGAGTGGCTCCGCCAGAAGCTGGAGGAGACCAACGAGACGGTGGACGACCTGGAGCACCAGATAACCGTCCTCCAGAGCCAGGTGGACCGCCTCGAGACCTCGGTGGTCGAGAAGGACGAGAACATCTCCCGGCTCCAAGAGGAGTTACGGTCCTCCGAGAACAACGTCACCCAGCTCCGATTTGAGCTGGACAACGCCAATGCTTCCCTGGCCCAGGCCGAGGCGGACCTGGCGGCCGCCGAGAGGAGGCTGGACGACACCCAGTCCGAGCTGGACGACCAGAAGGGCAGGCAGGCCCTGGTGGCCCTGGCCGCCCTGGTGGCGGGCATGATCATCGTCGTGGTCCTACTCAAGCTCATAGGCAAGCTGTGAATCGCCGGAGGGCGAACGGTTTAGTAAGGGCTAGGCCATCTCCAGCGCGTGAGAACGACCCCGGAGTGCATACCCTGTCTGCTGGCCCGGGTGCGGTTCGAGGCCGAGATATCGGCGCCCGACCGGGCCATGGAGGCGCTGCTGGCGGCGGCGGCGGAGATCGGGAACAGCTGTCCCAACGACGTGTCCGCCGAGGTGGCGACCCGCGCCCACAGGGCCGCCTACGAGGCCCTGGGCACCCGGGACCCCTACGCCGAGCACAAGAGGCTCTCCAACGAGGTGGCCCTAAAGCTCCTCCCGCGGGCGCGCGAGCTGTATAATTCCTGCGCGCCCGAGGACAGGCTGAGGACGGCGGTGCTGCTCTCCATAGTCGGCAACGTCCTGGACTTCGGCATCCGGGGCGGGCTGGCGGCGCCGGACAACCTGGAGGGGGTGTTCGACGGTCTCGTGGCCGAGGGGCTGGGCAGGGACGACTCCGATGTGCTGGAGGAGCACCTGGTGAACGGTGCCCACGTGGCCTACCTCACCGATAACTGCGGCGAGATAGTCTTCGATCAGATCCTCCTTGAGGAGCTCCGGGACAGGGGATGCAAGGTCTCCCTGGTGGTGAAGGGGGACCCGATACTCACCGACGCGACCCGTGAGGACGTGGAGGAGCTGGGGATGGAGGCCCTCGTGTTCCGGGTGCTGGACACAGGACCCATCGCGGTGGGGGTCGACCTGGGGACGGTCCCCGATGTGACGAGGCAGGCGATTACCGGGGCCGACATCGTGATATCCAAGGGGATGGCGAACCTCGAGTCCCTCTCCGACACCTACATACGCCCCATCGCCTACCTCCTCAGGACGAAGTGCGACCCCGTGGCCAATGCTGTGGGAGAGGCAAAGGATATAAACGTGGCAAAACTATTCCATTGACGAGGAATGGGATGCCTCATAGCGACGATGTCAGCGAGCCTAGGGGGGGCGCCGTTGACCCGGACCCCGTCTCAATGGGTAGGAACGCCTTTCTCGCAGGGGACGTCGACACGGCGAAGCGCCTTGCCGACGAGGCGATATCAAACGACCCCATGAGACAGGACGCGTGGATCCTCAAGGGCCGGGCCCTCGTCATAAGGTTCGACTCTGCGGGGGCGAAGGAGTGCTATCAAACTGCCCTCGACATAGACGAACTCAACCACGAGGCGTGGCGCCGGAAGGGCTTCGCCCACCGGGTCGAGGGGGAGCTCCCGGACGCTATCGCGTGTTGGCAGAAGTCCCTCGAGGTGGGACCTGAGGACCACAGGACCCTCAACGACATCGCCAATGCGATGGACGATCTCGGGCAGTTCGCGAACGCCATCGAGTACTACGAGAAGGTCCTCGAGGTCAATCCCGATGACGGCTACGCGCGGGAGAACATCCGCCTCAACCGTCGCATACTAGCCCGTTTGATGAAGGGCGAAGAGGGCGGGAGATAGGCCCCGATACCCTCTCTTATGGGGGTAGCAGCAAGCACTCGTTCTACACCGGTATGATATCCACAGTCCTGATTCTACACGCCTTTCCGTCGTAATCTTTTTGTTATCGCGTATCAAAGTGTATTATCACGACCGGAATGGCATTCTCCACATGAAATCTCCAGTGGAAATGACCGTTTCGTACCCCTATCGACCCCCTCTCTGGGGGGTAGCCAGTGTACGTGAACGACCTTTCAAGACCTGAAAAGACGCGTCATTCTCATATTTTGTAGAACCACGGCAAGCTTCATATACCTGGAATTGCACTCCAACCCTACATTTGCCGTCGTGAAAAGTCGCGATGTAAGATAGAGCATGTATACGGGAGATATGTCGAACGGCCTTCGGGGGATATGGAAGGAAGGTTTGAGGTGAAGGGGGAAGGGAACTTGCCGGACGCGCTGCGGGACGAAATAACATTCTTCGGTCACATTATCCAAGGCAATCGGATAACGATCAAGACCGATGACATGAAGGTACTCAATCCCGACGAGGATGAGATCTTCGAGATAACGATCCGGCGGGTTCTACCCCCCAAGAGCATCAGGGAGCTCGACATGAGCTCCTTCGGCAGGAAGGTGATTGAGGTCCTTCGTGCCGAGGACGTTTTCGACGACCCCGAATACATGGTACTCCTCTTTCTGCACAAGCACGACCGGAGCGGCGACGGATTTAGGAGGGAGGACCTCACGGACTCCCTCATTTCCGATCTTTGCAGGGCCACCGAGGCCCTTCATCAGGACAAGAAGCTCGCAGACATCCTAAAGATGAAGCTGGAGCGCCTGAGGGATTGAGATGATAAGTATGAACGATCGAGCGATGTCCGAGACGTTCCTGCAGGACCGTCTCGAAGAGGTCTTCTCCATCTGCGGTGAGGACATCCTCGATCGTATAGGCACCGGACACATCTCACCCTCGGCGTATGACACCGGCTTTGTGTCTCGCATCTCGGATGTCGAGGGCGACCCCGAGTTTCCCCAGACCTTGGACTGGCTAGTGGCCACCCAGAGGGATGACGGGTCTTGGGGTTCTGACGTTCACCACGAGTACGACAGGTTCATAAACACCCTGTCGGCCTCCATCGCCCTCAAGGAGAGGGACCGCTCCCCCTCCGCCGTGGCCATGGCGGAGGCCTATCTGACTGAGGCAATCCACAGGCTCGAGGAGGCCGAGGAGGGCGTGACCTCGGACCACGTTGTGGCCATGCTCGTCGAGGAGGCCCGGCAGGCCGGGCTGGACATCCCGTTCGAGCACAGCCCCCACAAGCCCATAGGCCCCTTCAGGAAGCTGCTCCTGTCATGGAGGTACGTGGACCCCGAGCATCCCGTGGGCCACTTCGTGGAGCTCTTGGGCAGGTTCCCGAGCCAGAAGCGGGTGACGCAGAACCTGCAGATGCCCGACGGCTCGATCATGAACTCAACCTCCGCCACCGCCTCGTCCATCGTGTTCGACTCGCGCCTCGAGCGGAACCGGGCGTACTACGACAAGCTCCTCTACCTTCGCGACTCCATCGTGGAGGGGGGCGGGGTGCGCCACTTCTGGGACCTGGACGTCATGGAGACGGCGTACGGCCTTTACAACATGATGCGCGCGGGACATCCCCAGCACATCATCGCCAAGCGCACGTCGCTGCTGGAGGAGGCGTGGGCCGCCAACGGCCTGAGCTTCTCCCGGCACTTCCGCGTCACCGACCTGGACGACACCGCCCTGGGTCACATAGTGCTCAACTTCGTCGGTCGCGAACCGGACCCGCGGGTGTTCGACGCCTACTGGAAGCGGGACCACTTCGTGACCTACACCGTGGAGTCCCGGGGCCGGGTGGGCCCGAACCTCCATGCCCTGGAGGCCATCGCCCTCTCGAGCCACCCCCACCGGGACGACCTGATCGACGCCACCGTGCGGTGGCTGCGGGGGGAGATGACCGACGGGAGGTACTTCGTGGACGACTGGCACCTGTCGCCCGCCTACGCCACCTCCCACGCAATATACGCATTCCACCTTACCGAGGAGGCCCTGATGGAGCGCTGCGTGTCCTTTTTCCTTGACACTCAGAGCGACGACGGTTCTTGGGGCTATATTTCCAACGGCAACGGGTTAGGTACTCTTGAAGAGACCGCCTTCGCCCTTCAGGGCCTCCTCTATTACGATCGACACGTGGACCGTGTGGACCCGGACGTCATCCACCGGGGGATGAGCTACGTCCTGGACAACTACCCCACGGCGAACTATCCGGAGATGTGGGTGTCCAAGGTGCTCTACTCTCCGGGGAACATAATCGAGTCGCTCGTCCAGAGCGTGCTCATGATGTTCCGAAGGGGCGGGGATACCTCCGCGCAGAGGAGCATCCAGGGATGATATGGAAGGAGGTTGAGTAGATGAACGGAAACGACGGGGAGATGGATTACAGGGAGTTCATGCGCCTCTCCGACGATGAAGTGTCATCGATAGTGAGAAGGAACGGCGCGCCCACCTCGGTGTGCGTCGTTGATGACGCCACCCGGAGGACGGGCCAGGTCTTCTTCGGGCTGGATGTGAACGACCCGGACTTCATACCGAAGCTGAACAGGAGGTTGACCAGGCCGTACCAGCGCATCTTCACGTCGTGCTTCAGGCAGGGGGTGAACACCCTCTTCGTTCCGGCGATGACATACGGATGCTACACCCGGGGCGACGTGTACCATCACAAGATCATGGAGTTCGCCAAGGAGGTGTTCACCGGCGACTACTGGATGGGCTACTTCCACGACGAGGACATCCGCCTCAAGTTCTACGGGGACTTCGGGTACCTGGAGGACCTGGGATACCAGGAGATGATGGCCCAGATGAAGGAGATCGAGGACGTCACCAAGGACGGGAGGAAGACCCTCTTCCTGGGCTTCGCCACCTCCACCCACAGGGAGGAGATGCGGACGCTGGTCAACTACGCCAAGAAGAACGGCCTTGACGACTTCGAGAAGATATGGAACAACAGGTTCAACACCCTGGTCAGGGACTACTACGGGGAGATGGTAAAGAGCGTGGAGGTGTTCATACGGCCCTGCGAGCTGCGCATGTCCGAGACGATGCCCCCGTTCCTGGGCGAGTACGCCGAGCTGTACTTCACCCCGGCCCCTGTGACCGAGGTAAACCGGAACTTCTACCGCAGGATCGTCTACGACTTCCTCTACGCCCGCCGCCGAACCTTCGGGGGCCGTTCGTACTTCGAGAACGAGGGCAACGGGGATCTGGAGGAGGCAAAGAAGATTTACACTAGATACGAGGACAAGGTCGTTGGCCTCGGCCAACGAGTGGGAGGATGGTGGATCTTCGACCTAGATTGAGGATTCTCCTCTATTGGCAACGGGTTAGGTAAACGGTTAGGTCGGGTTCTTTCATCGAAGGTCCGCCATCCCCCACCACCTTCCTCATTCTCACCGGATGAGACGGCCAGATTCGCCTCGTTTCGTGATTATCTGGCGTAATAAAACCATAAAAAAGCCCTTATAGGTGTATTTTCATAAACTGAGAACGATTAGGGAATCCACCCTATCCAGGAAAATGGGATGGTCGACATGGTAGGTTTCTGGGTGCTACCGCTCATCGCCCTATTCGCCACGGTAGTGCTCATCATCTACATCTACCAGCGGGCCACGCTGAACCTGCCCGCCACGCTGTGGGTCCTGATCCTCTTCTCGTTCCTGTTCTGGACCGTGGGCGAGTTCGCTCAGAAATGGCTGGGCGAGGACCTTTCGGTCCTCAAGTGGATGGTGCTCTGCGTCATCTTCGGCGACATATTCCCTGCGATCCTCCTCGTGTTCACACTGATGTGGCCAGCGCCCAACCCCTTCTTCGCGAAGTACCGGTTGCCCCTGGTCATGTTAATCGTCATCCCAAAGGTGCTGTCCAACATAATCACCATCACCTTTGGCAACTACTCGGAGCCAGCCGATTGGCAGGAGTGGTGGGCGGGCCCGAACTTCGGGTACTACCCCTTCGTCCTCGCACTCCAGCACATGGTATCGGACATCGGGGTCTGGTACTTCTACATGGGCATAACCCACACCGGGCTTCTCATCGGCCTTGCCACCGTCGTGCTCGTTTGGAACTACGTGACGAGCGAGGTCGGCAACGTGAGGGACAGCACCAGGATGATCCTCCTCGGCCTTCTCGTGTACGTGGTCATCGGTGCCTCCACCGGACTTATACTGCCAATGATGGGATACTTCCCTCCTGAGCTGTACGGCATCGGCGTGCTGATGCTCAACATCGTCGTGGCATACGGCCTGCTACAGGGCCAGGTCCTCCTGTTCGAGCCAACGGCCGAGACAGAGGAGCGTCGGGACTACTCGGACACCCTCCAGATGGGCCAGTTCTACATGACCTCCAGCCAGACGGGTATCGACACCTTCACCGAGCTGGTCTCCCACGGCTACGAGGGTCTGTACGTGGGGGCCGTTAAGCCGAACCTGGAGCTGACAAAGTTCAAGCGCACCCCCATCGTCATCCTCACCGAGGCGGGCAAGGGCCTGCGCCAGTACGGGAACCTGCAGTACGTGCCCGCCGACGAGCTCAAGACCTTCAAGTCCAGCATCTTCACCTTCGTCCGCTCCGCCTCCCGGGGCATCATCTACCTGGACAACATGGACATCATCCTGGACAAGGGGTGGGCCCCTCCCAGGGAGTTCGTGGAGCTGGGCATCCAGATGCGGGACGCGGGCGTAATGAACGCCATATGGATGTTCGGGACGCCCCTGATGGAGGACGACAGGGTCCACAGGACCAGGACGGTAATGGACTTCCCCGTGGTGAAGAAGGCAACAATCCTGGACAAGCTGAACCGGATCATCCAGCGCATGGACATAGGCTCCCAGGACATGGTCGACCAGCTGAAGCGGCTGGGACGTGTGGAGCCCATCTTCTACTACCTGGACCTACGGGACGGGGAGCTGAGGTTCAACACCGACATCTCCGAGTTCACGGACATGCTCACCGTGGACCCCACCAACGTGATTCGCCTGTTCGTCCAGCAGTTCCAGTCCCAGCTGTCCAGCGAGGCCTACAGGGAGATCCTGGACGAGCTTCGGGAGTATGGCATCTCCCGCTTCGAGTTCCTGCTCCGGACCGGTGACTCTTACCTCATCGAGGAGACCTTCCAGGACCGGGGCAGGACCTACGATGTCTACCTGGACCTCCTGGACAGGGGTTTCACGGGCATGTGCATAACCCGCACCGAGCCGAACAAGCTGCGCCAGCGGTACCTGCTGCCCATGGACACCGACGTCTACTGGCTGACCCAGGACCGGAAGGAGGAGTTCGATATCAAGCCCGCCCCCGAGTACCTGATGGTCAACATCAAGAACTTCATAGACAACCACAGGGACGAGCAGGGAGTCATACTCCTGGACGGTCTGGAGTACCTGATCACGTTCCAGGGGGACCAGTTCGACTCGTACCTCAAGGTGATGCGTCGCATATCCGACCAGATCTCCCAGACCAGACTGGTGCTGCTGATCCCCTACGACCCCGAGGCCATCTCCCCAGAGCGGGTGGCCCTGTTCCGTCGCAGCGGGATCGAGATAATCAGCCGCGACATGCTCACCTAGTCGACGTTTGCCGAAGCCTGATTATCATGAGTGTGAATTCAGGCACTACCGTTTATATACCAATTATCACGAATACTTGCTTGCCCGGAAACGGGTAACCTCATTCTATATCCCCCCGGAGGCGGTGCGGCGCCGCGTACGAGGCGCCGTCCGCTATATGACTCGTGGAGGTCACGTCATGTACCCTGGCTACCTCCCGCCGAACCCAGCAGGGTACCTTTTTATACATGGGCCGGTTATTAGCGGTCATGCTTCCACGGGACCGAACCATTCCAGTGCTTGCGATGGTGGCGATGCTCATCGCCGTGTCAGTCCTGGCCGGCTGCCTGGGGGACGGTGACGACAACGGCAACGGCAACGGCGACGAGGACCCCGTCCTCGCCAACGCCGGCACCGACCTGTTCGGCGAGGTCGACCAGGTCCTCACCCTGAACGCCTCCGCTTCATCTGGCCCCATCCAGAAGTACACCTGGACCATCAGCGGTCCCGACCCCATGGCCCCCGAGAACGTGACGAAGATCGGCGAGGCGGTGGACCACACCTTCACGGTGGCCGGCTCTTACACCGTCACCCTCCTGGTGGAGGGGAAGGAGGCGGACAACAACTCCACCGACACCATGAGGGTGTTCATCGACCTTCTGGAGACGAAGACCGGACAGCTCCAGAACGTTCAGGCGTTCAACCAGACCTACGAGTACACCGTGTGGTCCGACGTGCAGTCCGTCAATCTCATCTTAACCTACCCCACCACGGCCGGCTCTCCGGTCGCACTGCCCATGAACCTGGACATGGACGTGTGGACCGACGGCTCGACCCCCTACGACACCACCTCCTCCCAGCCGCCCAACCCCACCGCGGACGAGCAGGTCGAGGAGCTGGACCTCACGGTGCAGGGCCTCATCGACAACGGTGGCTTCACCGTGGTCATACGATGGGGACCGGGCTCGACCCCCGTCACCGTGGACTTCACCCTGGTGGTCTCGATCCACTATCGGGCCGTTTGAGCCAGGCCCCGCTGGCCTATCCCAAAAGGGTTAATAGACAGCAAGCGCTATGCGCGGCCCGTGCCCGCACCACGCAAGACCAGGAGGTCGGAGCACGAGAGCGCCGAGCGCATCTTCAACGACCTCATAGCCAAGCGCAACGAGCAGAACGACAAGGCCACCGAGCTGCGGGACGAGAGGGACATCGTCCACGCCAAGAAGAAGGAGCTCATCGAGGAGATGACCAAGCTCAAGGCCGAGCGGGACGCCCTCAACGCCGAGATGAAGGTCCACAAGGAGCGGCGCAACGAGTTCCAGAAGAAGGGCCGCACCCTCATAGAGCGCAAGAAGTCCGTGACCCGCCACATCGACGGGAACCTGGACAACACCATCGAGATGCTGCGCCTTGACATCCGGGAGCTGGAGCTCAAGCACCAGACCAACCCCAGCTCCATCGAGCAGGAGCGGGACCTGCTGGAGGCCATCAGGGCGAAGCAGGCGGAGCTGGAGGACCTCCAGTCCCGGACCGGGGCCCAGGAGGACCTTACGCTGGAGGCGGAGGGCATCGACTCGATGATCGACGAGGCCTTCCGCAAGGCCGACGAGGAGCACAAGGAGGTGGTGCGGCTCCACGACGAGGCCGAGAAGGTCCACAAGAAGGTGGTGGCCCACATCGAGGAGATCAACCACCTCAACGCCGAGGGGGACAAGAAGCACCACCAGATGCTGGAGTCCCGCGCCCTGGCGGACCGCTACCACGAGAAGGCCATGTCGATGCGGGAGAAGCTGATGGCCACCCGCCGCGAGGCCAGGGAGGAGCGGAAGCGGCAGAAGGAGGAGCTGGACGAGATCAACAAGGCGGTGAAGGACCGCTTCGAGTCCGAGGAGGCCCAGAAGGAGGCCGAGGACGAGATCCTCAAGATCCTCCAGCAGAAGGGCCGGGTGGACCTTAAGAGGTGAGCCGCGTGAAGGCCGTCATAATGGCAGGGGGAGAGGGGACCAGGCTGAGGCCCCTCACCCGCAGCACCCCCAAGCCCCTGGTCCCTGTGGTGCGACGCCGGTGCATCGACTACAGCCTCCAGTCCCTGGCCCGAGCCGGGGTCACCGAGGTGATCATCACCACCAGCTACAAGGCCGACATGATTGTCGACGCCCTGGAGGCCACCGACGTGGCCGGCCTGTCCATGCTCTTCTCCTTCGAGCGGACCGCTATGGGCACCGCGGGGGGCGTGGCCAAGGTCGTCCCCTTCTTGGACGACACCTTCATCGTCATGTCCGCCGACGTGCTGGCCGACGTGGACCTGGGGGCGATGGTGGAGTTCCACAGGACCAAGGGCGCCCACGCAACCATGGCGCTGACCACGGTCGAGAGGGTCTCCGAGTACGGGGTCGTAGGCCTGGACGACGACGGCCGCATCCAGCGTTTCCAGGAGAAGCCCGCCCCCGAGGAGGCATTCTCCAACCTCATCAACGCTGGCATATACGTCCTGGAGCCCAGCGTGATGGACCACGTGCCCGCCGACACCAAGTTCGACTTCTCCCGCAACCTCTTCCCTATCCTCCTCGAGGAGGGCCAGCCCATGTACGGCCACACCCTGGACGGGCTGTGGATGGACATCGGCAGGCCCATCGACCTCATCGCCGCGAACCAGCGGGTGCTGACCGAGGTGCCCATCCCGATGACGATGCACGCAGTCCCCGACGGCGTGGGACCCGGAGTGTGGACCGACGCCTCGGTGCAGTACGGCGCCGGCATGACCGTGGAGGGCCCCTCCATGCTCGAGTCCCGAGTGGTCATAGGCGAGGGCGCGAAGGTGAGGGGCTCGTTCCTCCACAGGGGCGTCCAGGTGGGCGCCGGCGCCACCATAGTCGACTCCCTCGTACTGGCCGATTGCCAGATCATGCCCCACTCCCACGTCGAGGGTTGCATCATCGACACGGGGAGCACCGTGGGGGAGGGGGCCAGGATGGTACGCACCAACGTGGGACGGGCCTACACGGTGGGTCCCAACAGCGTCCACGAGGACGACGTCCTCGGCGACACCGCGTAATGGCAATGGCAATATTTTTCTCATCATATAGCGTATGCCATCGCGTCCCGGAGGGAGGCAGCAGCGCCCATGGTATTCCGCCTAGCCCTGGTCAGTCACACACCGCCGACGGCCAGCACCGACGTGGACGCGGTGGCCGCCGCCCTGCTGAGGGACGTGGGTCTCCTGCCTGGGGGCCTGGAGGTGGTTCCCGCGCCGAGGAAGAGGCGGGGGAGGCCGCGAAAGGGCTCCGATGCCCTCTCGGGCACCGCTGACCCACCCCGACCGGGGGAGGAGGTGCTCACCTCAGTCCCCTACCGCATGCTCATGGAGTGCTTCTTTTCCAACCCCGAGCAGGGCTTCACAGTAGAGCGGCTCTGTAATGACCTGGAGGCGAGCCGACCCACGGTGTACCGTCACCTGCTCAGGCTCAGGGAGCTGGACCTGCTGGCTCCAGGGGACGAGGAGTCGGACGGCGGGGGCAAGCGCAGGTCCTATCACTTGCGGTTCGGACGCCCCAGCAAGGCGTGGCGGTTCGTCGAGACCAACGCCGAGTGCGCCCTGGAGGCCCTGAGGGCCCAGGTGGACTCCGTGTGGGCCGAGTGCGCCACCTCCCGCAAGGGCAGGGATGGGGAGGCCAACCTGGTGCTGGACAGGACCAGCTCCCGCATCAGGTTCAACCTCGTGCTCACCGAGCGGTCGCCGTTGCCGTCCTCGGCGGACCACCAGGCCCGCCTGGTGGACATGATGGAGGCCATCGGTTACCTGACACCGTGGAGCACCCCTAGGTCGGGTGGGGACATAGGGGAGAACCTGGCCTACAGGCTGCTCAAGGACTGCCTGATGGACAGGCCCGACAGGAGCTGGACGATGCGCGAGCTCATGGCGGTACTGGAGACGTCCAAGCCCACGCTGTACCGGCACCTGAAGAAGCTGGAGGCCCTGGACCTGCTGGAACGGGGACTGCGGGGCGAGTCGCCCCGGTCGTCAAAGGCGTTCCGCATCAGGTACGGGGACCTGTCAAAGGCATGGAACTTCACCGAGGAGCACGCGAGGCAGTCCCTGAGGTCCTACAGGCAGACGGTGGAACACCTGGAGAAGCTGATGGAGGAGGGCCGTTAGCGCCGACGAGGAGAAGGAGGAGATATTGTGGGTAAGGAGGACAGACTCAAGCTGACGCCTGGTTCGAGGTACAGGGTGACCTCCATGATGACCCGGGACGAGCCCCTGGTGACCGAGGGGACCTTCAAGGGATACACCATGGTGGGCAACATCGACGCCCTGCTCATGGACATCGCCCCCCCGGCCAAGGCCGGGAAGGGCAAGGGCAAGAAGAAGGTCGCCCCCAAGGAGGAGCTGCGGCTGGTGCCCGCCCAGATGATCATCTCCATAGACGTCCTGGACCAGGCCGAGGAGAAGGAGGAGGAGGAGAAGACCCCCACCTCCAGGTACTACTACTGACGGAGGCGGAAGGACGCCGAACGTTACACCGGACGAGGCGAAGATGCTGGAGGAGGCGGTGGCCCGCTACCCGGTCACCATCGAGGAGCTTCGGCGGGCCCTCAGGCTCCGCCCCACGGCCTTCGACATGGCCCTCCGGGGCCTGGTGATGAAGGGGCTGGTCCAGCTGGAGCCCCTGGACGACAGGACATACGTGCGGCCCATGGCCTCGGTGGGAAAGGGGCCCGACCCCCTCCCCATGGACGACAACGACCCAGCGTTCATGTGACCCTTAAATAACGCTTATATACCAGCAATCCATTCGACCGCCAGACGGGGGGCCCAGATGTGACTGGGATTATCCGTCAGGAGACGTGAGGACATGGACTGGATGGTATGGGCCATCGGACCGATAACGGCGGCGATCGCCCTGTTCGTCGTGATCATGCTCGTGAGCATGCTCCGAAAGGAATCGTCGGGCAACGAGAAGATGCAGGCGATCTCGCGAAAGGTACAGGAGGGCGCCATCGCGTTCCTCACCCGGGAGTACAGGACGCTATTCATCTTCGTCACCGTCGTAGCGATATTCCTGGCCAGCCTTGGCTTGATGTGGGACGAGATGACCCCCTACATGTCGATCAGCTTCATCGCGGGTGCCGCATGCTCCGCCCTGTCGGGGTACATCGGTATGCGGGTCGCCACGAGCGCCAACGCGAAGACCGCCGAGGGCGCCAGGCAGAACCTCAACAAGGGTCTCACCGTGGCATTCCGCGCTGGTTCGGTCATGGGCCTGACCGTTGTCGGCCTCGGCCTGATGGGCGTATCCCTCGTCTTCGCCATCTTCTACATAGTCCTAGATATCGGCGACCTGGAACTGGTCGCCGATGCCGAGGCCTGGAAGACCAACTGGAACTACCTGGTCCTCATCCTTTTCTCCTTCGGCTTCGGTGCCAGTTCCATCGCCCTCTTCGCCCGCGTGGGCGGGGGCATATACACCAAGGCGGCCGACGTGGGGGCCGACCTGGTCGGCAAGGTGGAGGCCGGCATCCCCGAGGATGACCCACGCAACCCCGCAACCATCGCCGACAACGTGGGCGACAACGTGGGCGACATCGCGGGCATGGGCGCCGACCTCTTCGAGTCCTACGTGGACAGCATAATCGCTGCCATCGCCCTTTCGATCGTGTTCCTCTCCTGGGCCTTCAACATCAACGTGGACCAATCCGGTCTGGATGTCGCGCAGTACGTTGAGAAGATGAACATGTACGTCATCATCCCCATCCTCATCGCCGGGGCGGGCATCATCGCCTCGCTGGTAGGGATCTTCCTCGTCCGCACCAGCAGCGACAAGCCGGACCAGGAGGTCCTGCTGATGGCCATCCGACGCGGTATCTACCTGGCTGGCGTCGTCGTAGTTATAGTGGCGATCGTCCTCGTGGCCCTCTACACTGGCGACCTGGGCGGCGTCGACGGCATCAACATGAAGATAATCTACGCCCTGATCACCGGCCTGGTGGTCGGTATCCTGATCGGTTACATGACCGAGTACTTCACCTCGGACGTCTACAAGCCGACCCAGCAGGTGGCCGACGCGGCGAAGACGGGACCGGCGACCATCATAATATCGGGCCTCAGCGTCTCGATGATGTCCACCCTGTTCCCCGTGCTGTTCGTTGCCATAGGCATCATCGTCGCGAACGAGCTGGCGGGACTGTACGGCATCGCCATCGCGGCCGTCGGCATGCTCTCCACCCTGGGAGTGACCCTTTCAACGGATGCCTACGGGCCCGTGGCCGACAACGCCGGGGGCATCGCAGAGATGGCGGGCCTCCCACCGGAGGTGCGGGACAGGACCGATGCCCTGGACTCCCTGGGCAACACCACCGCGGCCACCGGCAAGGGCTTCGCCATCGGCAGTGCCGCCCTGACCGCCCTGGCCCTCGTAGCCACCTACATAGAGACCGCGGACATCCCGAACAAGACGATAAACCTGGCGAACTCCTACGTCATCGCCGGGCTCTTCCTCGGGGCCATGCTCCCCTTCCTCTTCTCCTCCCTCACCATGGGGGCCGTGGGACGGGCCGCCATGTCCATCGTGGAGGAGGTCCGCAGGCAGTTCCGCGAGACCGAGGGACTGATGGAGGGGAAGACCGAGCCCGACCATACCAGGGTCGTGGACATCGCCACCCAGCAGGCGCTCAAGGAGATGGTGCTTCCAGGTATAATCGTCATACTGGCCCCCATCGTCGTAGGCCTGGTGATGGGCCCAGAGGCCCTGGGAGGACTGCTCGCCGGCGCCCTCGCCAGCGGCTTCCTCATCGCCGTGATGATGGCCAACGCAGGGGGTTCTTGGGACAACGCGAAGAAGTGGATCGAGAAGGGGAACCTGGGCGGCAAGGGCTCCGACGAGCACAAGGCCGCCGTGGTGGGAGACACCGTGGGCGACCCCTTCAAGGACACGTCGGGACCCTCGCTGAACATCCTCATCAAGCTTATGTCAATAGTCGCGTTGGTCTTCGCCCCGCTGTTCAGCACCTGAAGCCCCAGCCAGCCTCCCGAACAGGGCCTGCTCCCATATAGCAATTTATATATCATGAAAGGGAGATATGCCCCGCCCGGAGGGTTCTGATTGCAGAGAAAGGATGCTTTATCGTTCGTCTTCAAGGTCATCCTTCTAGGTCTGGCCATACTGATGATTATCTTCGGACTGGTCACTGACCTACTGAATGGGGAGAATCAGGAGCTGTCGTTCACCAGCCCCGAGGGCAAGTCCATGCCCGAGGAGGGATACATCACCCCGGTGTACGACGGCATGACCTACGTGACCATCAACGTCGAGTCCAAAGGAGCCGCCGTAGAGGTTCACCTGTACTCGGCCAACTACAGAGGCGGGAAGATAATCAAGGACTCGGACAACAACACCGTGATACGGGACGAGTTCCTTGCCGCGGGCGAGAGAGACCAACGCATAGGTCGGAACGTGGAGCTCTCGGACTTCACCGCGGTTGGGGCCCAGTACTGGGTCCGTGTGGTCGAGCCCGACGGGTCGATACCCTCCGAGGAGGAGTACACCATCACCATAAGGGCGTACTCGTTCAACATGACCCTGGTCGCCGTGGGCCTGCTCTTCTATGCCATATTCATCTTCCTGGGCATCTTCGAGTACGTGGCGTCCATAAGCCGGAGCCTCAAGCAGGGAGTGCCCATGGCCCCAGAGGTTGCCGAGGGCGCCGACCTGGAGGCCCTCCTGGAGCCCGCCGCCGCGGGCGGGGCCGCTGCCGCTGTGGCAGCCGAGGAGCCTCCGCCCACCGAGCCGGCTCCCACATCCTACGACACCCTCTACGGAGCGACGCCGCCAGCGGCTGCCCCGGAGCCCGCTCCCGCGGCCCCGGCCCCGGCACCCGAGCCGATCTCGCCCTATGCGCCACCGCCGCCGCCTGAGGTTCCCCCAGCGGCGCCCGTGGCGCCGCCCGCCTACCAGGCGCCCCCGCCCCCGGTGGCGGCCGTGCCGGTGGCACCTGCGCCGGCCCCGGCCCCGGCACCCGAGCCTGCACCTGCACCCGCACCAGCACCCGCGCCTGCTCCAGTCCCGGCCCCTGCGGCCGCGCCCGCTACCGCCGGCGAACCTGTGTCCAAGGTCCGCTGCCCTGCGTGCAAGAGCATCGTGCCGGTGTACACCGCGGACCGGCCCACTCCCATCGAGTGTCCAACCTGCGGCAAGAAGGGCATGATTCGCTGAGGCCCCCGCGGGCCTCGGCATCCTATCCCACAGGGTCCACAGCCCTGGCTCGGTCACCCTTTTCCGGAGGCCTGCTCGCGTAGCGTGGACAGGCGCTCCAGCATCGCCTCCACGTGGGTCCCGGCCCAGTAGGCCCTGCCACACCTGGGACAGGTCCAGAACTCGTCGTGACGCTCCAGGACGCCCTCGGGGGCCCTACCCACCACCTGGGACGGGTCAGCTGGCTCTACCCTAACGTTGCACACCAGACACCGGCTGAGGGGCTCGCCGTCCAATACAGCGGGGAACTCCCGGAACACCTGGATCAGCTGCTCGTCCAGGTCGTCGGAGGGGACGTACAACCCCCCATCCCCGCATCGCTGGGCCAGGAGCCTGTCCCTGGTCAGGACGCGGCGGCCCGAGCGGGCCACCTCCACCAGCTCGTCGTCCTCCATCCCGTCGGCGTACTCGCAGTCCACCCCTGCCACCCTCAGCCACTTGGCCAAGGTCCCGAGCATGTTGTCGGCCATCAGTCCGGAGGGACCACCTTGTACTGGATCCAAAGGCCCTCCCCCAACCGTTCCATGGAGGTCATCTCGAGGCGCACGATCTCCGATGTGACGAGGGCACCGGGCCCGTCCGCGGGGGTGGGGGCGCTGCCCCCCCCGATGATCATCGGCCCGATGTAGACGCTGTACTCGTCCACGAGCCCCGCCGAGAGGAAGCTCCAAAGGGTCTCCCCGCCCCCCTCTACCATAAGCTTGGACACGCCCATGACCCCCAGGTGTCCCATGAGAACCTCCAGGTCCACCAGGGGACCCTCCCCGCAGGCGATGACCTTGGCCCTGTCGCCTAGGGCCTCCTCCAGACGGGGCGCCGTGGGCTCGATGGTGGCCACGACGGACTGCCCAGGGGTCCTCAGGAACCGGGCGGCGGCGGGAGTCCTTCCCGAGGCGTCCAGGACGATCTTCGTCAGGGGTGGAGGGTCGGCCACCCGGCGAGGGCTCACATGGAGCTTGGGGTCATCGGCGGCCACGGTGCCGACCCCCACCAGGATAGCGTCGCACTCCGCCCTCATCCGGTGGACCCTCACCATGTCCTCCTCGGAGCTTATCCCCACCGGTGTCCCGTCGGCGAGGGCCAGCTTGCCGTCCGCCGACATGGCGAAGTTTAGGATTATCCAAGGACGACCGCTCCCCTCGCACCTGGGGTCCATGGCCTCCTCAAGGCCTTGGCCTGTGATAAGCATTGCGCGGTGGCCAGCATGCCCGTTCAGGGGTCGTTCGTTTCACCCTGTCCAGCCAACGTGAGAGGTATTAAATAGACGCACTTGGATTCGCTGGCAACCCAGGGACTGGTGTTCCCGATGAGCGATATTAGCATCTACGAGCTCAAGAAGACCAACCTACGTGGCGCCACCGTCATCGACGGCTTCCCCAGCATCGGCCTCGTGAGCTCCATCGTGGCCAACTACCTTGTGAACGCCCTAGAGCTCGAGCAGATCGGCATCATGGACTCCAACTTCTTCCCGTCCATCTCCCTCATCCGCAACGCCCAGCCCCTGAACACCGTGCGCATCTACGCCTCTGAGAGGGTGAGAGGGACCGACGAGGAGGACGTGGACCAGATCGTCGTCTTCATCTCCGAGTTCCAGCCCCCGCCCAACCTGATCAAGCCCATCTCGGCTGCCATCCTGGACTGGATCCAAGAGCAACGCTGCAGCATGCTCATCTCCCCGGAGGGCCTGGTCATCGAGCGTCCCGAGGAGGACATCCCCCTCGAGGAGGAGGAGGCAGAGGAGCCCAAGGAGGAGGACAACGACATCGAGTCGAAGATCAAGAACCTGGAGCTCTTCGGCGTCGGCTCGACCCCCGGGGCCAGGAACCTCCTGGACGAGCATGACATATCGCCCTTCATCGAGGGCGTGATAACGGGCGTCGCCGGGGTGCTGCTCAACGAGGGCAAGCGCCGCGACTTCGACGTGATATCCCTCCTGGCGGAGGCCCACTCCAACTATCCCGACGCCCGGGCGGCGGCCCGCATCATCGAGGTGCTCGACCGGCTGGTGCTCAACATCCACATCGACAGCAAGCCCCTGTACAAGGAGGCCGAGGCCATCGAGATGCAGATAAAGAGCATCCGTAGCCAGGCCAAGACCTCCAAGGTCATGAAGGCCCCGCCGTCCCCGAGGATGTACGGTTGAGGTGCTCCGGGACCGTTCCCCGGACCCGCGGAAATCACCGGATTCCAGGCCTAGCCAGCACCCCGAAGTTGGCCCCCCTCATTTCACAAAGCCTTTAATAATCCGGTGCCTATTCTGACGTGAGGTAGTCTAGATGCTAGGCGGTCAATTTCCAAGAGGAGCCCTAGTTTGGGCGCTGGTCATCCTTGCTCTGCTCGGTATGGCTGTGGTGGTCCTCTCCGATGATGCGGAGGCGGTCACATCGATCTCCCTCACCATTCAGGGGTCGGACACCCAGTCGGTGGCACCGGGGAGCTCGGCGACCTTCAAGATCAACGTGACCAACACGCTGACCACCACTTCGTTGACGGTCAACCTTACCAACTCGACCCCTCCCACGGGGTGGACCGCCCAGTTGAGCCAGACCTCCATCACCGTTCCCGCCCTGGCGACCCGGTCGGTGACGCTCACCGTGGGCGTGCCCTCCACGGCCGGCGCTGACAGCGTGGGCAAGCAGATAGTCGTCACCGCCACCCCTGACTTCGGCGACACCGAGCAGATCACCACCACCACCAAGGTGTCCCAGACGTACGGCATCCAGACATCGACGACGACCGCCTCCAAGAGCACCGTGGGAGGCTCCACGGTCACATTCACCCTCACCATCAACAATTCGGGCAACGGAGCTGACACCGTCAGCGTGACCCACTCGGGAGAGCCCAGCACTTGGACCGTCTCCCATGTCAGCTCGGTCACCGTCCCCGCGGCCGGGACCCGGTCCGTGACCATCACCGTGGTGCCCCCATCCAACGCCACCGCCGGCACCTACCAGACCACCGTAAAGGCC
>CP070808.1:2237836-2253601 GCA_020343715.1 Thermoplasmata archaeon | reverse complement strand
ATGATCTCCTCCACCGACAGGTCAGGGTCGAGACTCTTGAGCACCCGGAGGGTGGTGGTGTTCGAGGCGGCCAGCCCACCACCGTCACTGGTGGAGGCGGTGTACTCGTACATGCCCTCGGAGCCCGGTGCGACGGTGGACAGTGTGAACACGCCCCTGATGTCCGACTCCTTGAAGATCAGCAGCGCGTTGGGACCCTCGATGCGGACGTTCAGACCCTCGGCCCGGACGCCGTTGTCGTACATCAGCTCTCCCTTAACCTCGACCCTCTCTCCGGGGAGCACCGTGCCGGGTGTCACCCCCAGGGTCATCGTCAGCGCGGTGGCCGCCTGGGCGGTCACCACGAAGTCGACCTGGGCGATCTCGGAAAGGTCGATGCCGTCGTCGGCGATGACCTGCAGGGTGTGCACGCCCTCCGCCAGGCCCGAGGTGGACAGGTTGGCGCTCCATCGGGAGGTCCCGTCGGCCGCCTCCCAGGCTCCGTCGTCCACTCGCAGCCTCACCTCCTGGACGTTGTGGTCCTCGTCGAAGGCGATGCCCCTTGCCTTGAGGAGTGTGGTGACGACGTCCCCCTCCTCGGGCGACTCTATGAACACCTCCGGGGGATGGTTGGGGCCCAGGTTCTCCACCTTGAGCTCCAGCTCCGCCACAGGGCCGTCCTCGTACCGGTCCGAGGCGAAGGCCTCCAGCAGGTACCAACCGTCCTCGAAGGCCGTGGTGTCCCAAGAGTACCTGGGGTTCCCGACGGGGATGTCGATCCACGGGCCCCCGCCGATGCGAAGGCTCAAGGAGTCCACGGGTGTGTCCGGGTCCTCCACACTCATCAGCACCAGGACGGTGCCGTTCACCGACGTTCCGTTCGGGGGAGAGGTGAAGGTGACGGTCGGGGGCTCGTTGGAGACGCCCACGGGAAGGGATACCTGTGCCCTGTCGTCCCCCTGGGACCTGTCCAGGGGGTGCTCCACCTCGAAGATCAGGGTATAGGGCTCTTCGGAGTAGACCGCCCTCCAGGGGAAGGAGGCCACCGTGGTGTTCCGGCCGGGCACGTCCAGTCGGACCTTGTCCCGCAGGACCTGGCCCTGGGTCGGGTGCAGCACCTCCACGGTGATGTTGGCCTTCTCCGCGGTGTCACGTCCCGCGTTGACGACGGTGCAGTTGAGGAGCGCGTCGTCACCGTCGTTCAGTGGGTCCGGCGACCAGGTGACAAGGTTGGCCGGCATCGCCAGGTCCACCTCGGGCTGGACGGTCCAGATGAGTTCCAACGACCCTCCCTCCGGAGGGTACCACTCGGACCTCCAGTGGAGGTTCACGTCGTATTCTCCGGGCAGCAGGCCTGGATTCGACAGCACCATGCTCACCAGCTCCGTCTCGCCGGGGGAGAGCTCGGTCCTGTCCGAGGGGTGGAACACCGACTGTATCGAGGCGTTCGATGAGGTCATCTCCAGGAGGATTGGGTCCGTGTCGTTGCCCCTGTTGGTGGCGTTGATGACGAAGGACGCGATCCCCTCCCGGGGTGTGATGACGTGGGGCTTGGCGACGGTCACCGAGGCTCCAAGGGTCCGGTTCCAAGAGATGGGGACGTCAATGATTTGGGTCGTGGCCGGTGTCAGGGTCCAGACCACCACGCCCTCCTCGCCCACGAGGGGGTACGACGCCCTGACGGAGACGTTCCATAACGGGTCCCATCTGTCGGCGGGGACGGTGAAGGAGTAGTTGCCATCCACGCCCGTCACCGTCAGGTCCTGGTGCACGAGGGTGTCGGTGGCGTCGTAGACCAGCAGGCTCACGGTCGCCCCGCGGACAACGCTGAAGCCGTCGCCGGTGAGGACGTCCCCCGAGAGGGTGAGGGGCACGGTCGCTCCTGCCGAGAGGGCCGGCAGGCCCATCGCGAGGAGGAGCACGACGACCGGCCAGACACCCTTCCACCTCTTCATGGGTCACCCTCTGCCATTGTGATGGCCCGCCCAGGTCATAACCCTTGCGGGGATGGTTGGGCCCGTCAGCTCACCCCGGCGATACTGGTACCGGAACCTTTATGTCGGGGCCGACTTGTACTTCATTTCCCCGTTGCCTGGTGATGAAGATGCCGGACGCAGAGAAGGAGATAAAGGCCGGCGAGAGGAAGCTGGCCGAGATGGATTTCAAGGCCGCCCTCTCCAAGTTCAAGAGGGCCATCAAGCTGGACCCGGAGGAGCCCGCTGCCCACTTCGGGAAGGCGGAGGCGGCCCTGGGCGTCCCCAAGGTGTCCGCCGAGGAGATCATCGCCGACTACCGGATGGCCATCGACCTGGAGCCGGACAACGCCTTCTACCTGGCACGCCTGGGCTCCTTCTCCCTGGAGGCGGGCGAGTGGGAGCTGGCCGAGGAGAGCTACAACAAGGCCGCCGAGGTGGACCCCGAGAACAGCTACCTCTACTTCTCGGAGTTCGGCCTGGAGTACTACTACGCTTGGATGGCGAAGCTGGGCGAGGATGCATCCGAGGCGGACAGGGAGCCCGTTGTCCGCAAGAGCCTCATCTACCTGATCCGGAGCCTAGACCTGGACGAGGATGGCGCCAAGCGCCTACTCGGCTGATTCAATCCATGCCCCTGGGACCCTCGTGATGGGAGGGGCCGTCGGGACGGACCGACCCCTCAGCAGTGCGTCCGCCGGCGCACCTGTGGCACACCACCTGACCCGGTCCCTGAGGGGTCGAGTGATCGCGGCAGACGGGCCGGCCGCAGAGCTGGCAGGACGTCCCCGTGGGCCTTCCACACTCTGCGCAGGTCACCATTACCTTCATCGCTCTCCCTCCGAAAGCTAATAGAAGGATAAGGCAATTAAACCCTTCGACAGGAGAGGTGCGGATGACGGTCCAGGACATCAAGCGCGGCCACTGGAAGACCATAGACGGGGATGGTCTGAAGATGCTCATGGAGGAGACCTTCGACTCCAACGTCGAAGTGGACGGCGAGGGGTGGCACATGGTAGAGTACGGCGCCCTCAAGCCCCTGAGGGCCAAGATGCTGTCCAAGTCCGAGCTGGAGGTACTCTCCACCTCGAACCCCGAGGTCACCCCAGAGGAGGCAAGCGAGACCATTCGCCGCTACAACAGTTTCCTGGAGGCGGCCACGGGCTTCAACTCGAAGGAGCGGAAGAAGCGCCTCAACAAGAAGGCCAAGGAAGGCAAGCTCTAGGTTCCTTCCTCGGGCCCCCTGAGAGTCCCTCACTCCACGTTCGAGCCCAGCTCATCGTCCGAGCAGGTCGGGAAGCAGGGCGGGGCGAACTTGTAGCCGTAGTGTATGACACCGGCCTCGCCCTCCTCGCGAACGCGACGGAAGACGGGTTTGACCTCCATGCCTATATCGACCACGTCGGGGTCGCAGTCCACCACCTGGCCGAGGACGGTGACGCCCCCCTCGAACTCCACGATGGCCATGACGTAGGGGACCTGGGCCTCGAAGCCCTTCTGCCCCTGGTGGACCACCGTGAACGAGACGATGGTGCCCTTGGAGGGCAGGGGGACCTTCTCCATCTTGCCCACCGACGAACGCCTGCACTTCCTACAGACGGGGCGGGGAGGGAAGTAGACGAGGCCGCAGGACGGACACTTGGTGGCAAGCATCCGGTAGCGGGTGTCGAACTCCCTCCAGAAGCGGACGCCAGCCATCTAGGCCACCTCCATCACGTGCACGGTGACGGTCGCACCGGTGCCGCCCACGTTCTGAGCGAGCCCGATGCGGGCGTCCTCAACCTGGCGCCCCTCGGCCCTGCCCATGAGCTGGTCGTAGACCTCGACCACCTGGGCGATGCCGGTGGCGCCGGGGGGGTTCCCCCTGGCCTTGAGCCCTCCCGAGGTGTTCACGGGTGTCTTCCCGCCCAGGGCGGTGACCCCCTCCTCGGCGAGGCGGCCTCCCTGTCCGGCCTCCGCCATGCCCAGGTCCTCCAGGGCGATGATCTCGCCGATGGTGAACCCGTCGTTGACCTCCATCAGGTCCATGTCGTCGATGGTCCTGCCCGACTGGGAGAATGCGCGGCCAGCCGCGGTGCGGGTGGCCCGCTGTGAGGTGAGGGACCAACGGTCGTGGAGGGCCAGTGTGTCCGAGGCCTGGGCGGCGCCCGTGATGACGACGGGGGTGTCGGTCATCTCCTTCGCCCGGTCCAACGTGGTCAGCACCACGGCGGCTCCCCCGTCGGAGATGGGCGAGCAGTCGAGCATACCCAGGGGCTCGGCCACTCGGCCCGCCCCGAGGACCTGCTCGATGCGCAACTTGTTCTTGAACTGGGCGTTGGGGTTGCCCGAGCCGTGCTCGTGGTTCTTGACGGCCACGTGGGCCATCTGCTCCAACGTGGTGCCGAAGTCGTGCATGTGCCGGCGGGCCATGAGGGCGTACAGGGACGCCAGGGAGGCCCCGAAGAACACCTCCCACTCCTGGTCCGCGGCGAAGGACATGGTCTCCTCCGCGTCGGCGTCGGACACGTCCGTCATCTTCTCGGCGCCCCCGACCATGACCACGTCGTGCATGCCCGAGGCGACGGCGGTGTACGCCTGGTGGAGGGCAAGGCCCCCCGACGCACCTCCCGCCTCCACGCGAGTGGCGGGGACGGCCCGGTCGGCCAGACCGGCGTGGTCCGCTATCAGGGCCCCGATGTGCTCCTGCTGGATGAAGCGCCCGGCGGACATGTTGCCCAAGAAGAGGGCGTGGATGTCCTCGGTCTCCATGCTCGCGTCCATGAGGGCGCGCATGCCGCTCTCCAGGCCGATGTCCCGTAGGCTCCGGTCCCAAAGCTCGCCGAACTTGGTCATGGCGGCCCCGACGATTGCCACTTCCCTCATTCGCCGTCCCCCATGAGGATCTTGCCGCGGAACTTCGCGTAGGTCGAGTAGTCGATGAACTTGTTGTAGGCCACCCGGGTCTCCACCAGGTCGTCACCCTCGCGGACATAGTTCTCTATGGCGTCGGTGACGGTCATGTCGAAGGCGTCGGAACCCGCCCCGGAGCCGTAGGAGACGACCAGGATGCGGTCGCCGGGGCTGGCCACGTCCAGGATGGACGCAAGGCCCAGGGGCACCGAGGCGCTGTATGTGTTGCCGATGACGGGGGTGAGCAGGCCCTGCTGCACCTTCTCGATGGGGAAGCCCAGCTGCTTGGCGGCCCTGACAGGGAACTTGCCGTTGGGCTGGTGCACCACCACATGGTCGTAGTCCTCGGGGCCGGTCCCCGCGGCCTCCATCATCTTCTGGCCCGTGGTCACCACGTGCTTGAAGTAGGCGGGCACTCCGGTGAAGCGACCGCCGTGGGAGGGGTACCTCTGCCCCTCACGCCGCCAGAAGTCGGGGGTGTCCGTGGTGTACGAGAGGGTGTGGTCGATGCGTGCGATGATGTCGGGGCCCGAGGCGATGAGGTAAGCGGCGGCGCCCGCGGAGGCGGAGTACTCCAACGCGTCGCCGGGAGCACCCTGGGAGGTGTCGGCCCCGATGGCGAAGCCGCCCTCTATCATGCCCGACTTGACCAGGCCCATGCAGGTCTGGATGGCGGCGGTGCCCGCCTTGCAGGCGAACTCGAAGTCCGCCGCAGTCATGTCCGGGGCCGCGCCGATGGCGGCGGCCACGATGGTGGCGGTGGGCTTGACGGCGTAGGGGTGGGACTCGGAGCCCACGTAGATGGCGCCGATGCCCTCCCGGTCCATCCGGCAGCGTCGCATCGCCATCTCCGCCGCCTCCACGGCCATGGTCACCACGTCCTCGTCGACGGTGGGGACCGACTTGCTCTTCACCCCGAGGCCGGCGGCCATGGCGGCCCCGTCCTTGCCCCACACCCTCGCGATCTCCTCCGTCGCGATGCGGTGGCGGGGTATCCATATTCCATAGCTGAGTATGCCCACATCCATGGTAAAACCCTCTACATTCCGGGCCCTAGATCTTGGCCAGTACCTTGATCATGCGGTCGATGTCCATCTCGGTGATCACCAGGGGGATGTCCTCTATCTCCGCCAGCCTAACGGCCAGCTCGTCCACGTTCTTGGGTTTGTAGTAGACGACCATCCCCGGCTTGAGGGGATGGGCCCTGATGGCCACCATCGGGCTGCGTCCGTACTCCACGCCCATGAAGATGAGGGCGCGCTCCTGGCTCCATCCATATATCTGGAGGTAGTCGAAGGAGGTGAGGGACGTTATGACCTTCAGGGAGTCGAGGAGGGTGTAGCCGTACAGGCGCTTCTCCAGCGCCTTCTCGCCCCAGACTATCTCGCCCTCGACCAGGTCGATGAAGTCATGGCAGGTGACCCCCACGGGGAACTCCCGCATGCTCACGATGGCACGGCCCTCCTCCCTCACCTGGTACTTGGAGATGGTGGGCGAGCCGCGACGCTCGTCGATGGTCAGCAGGGCGTTGACCACCCTGCGGACCGTGGCGATGGTGGGGGACCTCCTCCGGCCCCCCTCGTAGTCGGAGACGACGCTGTGGGAGATGCCCATCTCTCCGGCCAGCTCCTTCTGGGACACGCCGAAGACCTGGCGCCACTTCCGAAGGGTCTTGCCTGGCTCGCTGGACAGGACGATCTCCCCGGCTATCTTCTCCGCGAACTCCTCTCGCATCAACCGGCGCGATAGGACGAGGGGTATAAAAAACTTGCCGAACCCTCCCTTCGGCGAACATCGGACCCCCTAAGATTCCCCCAACCGTCCTGGGACTGCGAAAACCTTATGGTCGCACCGTCCCTTGCATGGCCAATCGCGGGGATGCTATCTTGGTGGACACGTTCAAGGTGGGCATCGCACAGATGTCCTATGACTGGACCCGTCCCGGCTCGGCCGAGGAGAACCTCCTGAAGGCGCGGGACTTCACCAAGCGGGCGGCCAGGGCCAAGTGCCGGGTCGTAATCTTCGGTGAGTACTTCTTGGGCGACATCCCCGTCTCGGAGCTGCCCAACGAGCAGATAGCCGAGCTCCAGGCCCAGGCCAAGCGGTCACGCATCAACATCGTCTGCGGTATCACGCGCAACCGGGTCAACGAGCAGCCCCGGGAGCAGTACCTGACGTCGGTGGCCATCGGCCGGCGCGGTGAGATACTGGGCATGGTCAACAAGGCGGTGTACAACCCCACCGAGCGTCCGTGGTTCGACAAGGTGGACGTGGTGGAGCCCGTGGAGATAGACGGGATCAAGGTCGGCATCCTGGCGGGCTACGACGCCGCCGTGTCCAAGGTGGCCCGCATCCTGGTGGACAAGGACGCGGAGATCCTACTGGGCCAGATCAGCGTCTCCTCCATCGAGGAGCGGGAGACGATGCAGGCCGCCATCATAACCCGGTGCAACTCCAACAGCGTCCCCGTCGCCGCGGTGGGACAGCTGGGCGAGTTCATGAAGCGCCAGTACCTGGGAGGCTCCATCGCCGTCAGCCCCCGGACGGTCAAGTACGGCGTGATGGAGGTGGCCGACGGCGTCGACATCCGCCACCGCATGGAGGAGGAGGAGGACCTGGGCGTCGTCGAGTTCGACCTGCGCGCCCTCCGCGCCATGCGCAAGAAGTTCTCCCACCAGGACCTGGTGCCCGAGGACCTTTGCTGAGACCTCACTCAGTCCTGTCAACATAACCTAAATATACCACCTGTTCGCTCCCTCCCCCCACAACCCGGGCCCGTGGGTTAGCTTGGTCCATACTTGTGCGTTCGGGACGCATAGACTCCAGTTCAAATCTGGGCGGGCCCACCATTACTACCATTCACCAGCAGGGGAGAGGGGGACATGCTGCCTTGGGTCGTGCTTCACAACGAGGTCTCCGTTGACGGACGGATAACGGGGTTCGACGTCCACATGGGCCTCTATTACGAGCTGGCCCAGCGGTTCGTGGAGGACGCCACGCTGGCGGGGGCCGACACCATCCTCGCGGCCCCCGACGAGGTGGAGGAGGAGACGGTGGAGGACATGTTGGCCTTCTCCAAGGAACCCGATGAGGACGCCCTGCCGTACCTGGTCATCCCCGACAGCCGCGGCCGGGTCCGGATCTGGCACATGCTGAGGCGATGGCCCTACTGGGGCAAGTTCATCGCCCTGGTGTCCAAGACCACCCCCGTCGAGTACCTGGAGTACCTGGGGGACAGGAACATAGATTACGTCCGCGAGGGCGAGGACCACGTGGATCTCCGCCGGGCCCTGGAGGTCCTGAGGGAGCGCTACGACATCCGCGTCTTGCGGACGGACAGCGGTGGCACGCTGAACGGCCACCTGCTCAATGAGGGCCTCGTGGACGAGGTGAGCATCCTCCTCAACGCGTCGCTGGTCGGGGTGGAGGGCGCCACGTCGTTCTTCAAGGCGCCTCCCGGTTGGTCGGCCGATGACCTGGTGAGCATGAGGTTGACCCACTCCGAGGAGATGGACGATGAGACGGTGTGGCTCCGCTACGACGTCGTAAAATAGCCGGTTCAGGACCTGGCCTGAAGCCTGCCCAGGTACTGCCCACAATTGGAGCCTATCTGGTTCTCCTCGTACTCCCCGATGCTCAGAAGCACGTCGAAGCCCTGGGCCGTGAAGGCCTCTATGAACCCCTTGGCCGCCTCCTCCCTGCCCTTGTCGATGAGGGAGACAAGCCCCGCCCTCTCCGCCCTGGTGGTGGGGTTGAGGGGCGTCAGCTTGATGAGGAAGTGCTCTGGGTCGAAGTGATGGCGCACGACGGACGGGTCGATGGGTATGCCGTCGATGAGGCAGAAGTTGAGGGTCACCCGCTTGTCGCCCTCGTCGCGGAATGACCTGCCGATCTCCGCCATCTCGTCGAAGGACAGGGTCCTGATGGGGCAGAGACGCGACCTGACCTCCAGGTCGGTCGAGTGGATGGAGAACTGGAGCTGGAAGTCCCCGCCAGGGTAGTGCTCGTCCTTCACGCGGCGGAGGCGTTCGAGGAAGGCCCGGGACGCGGTGGGTCCCACGGTGCTGACGGAGGCGACCACCCGGGTGTCAGGGTACTCCTCTCTCAGGCGGGCCAGGGCCTCCAGGACCTGGTCGTTGAGGGCCGGGTCGCCCATCCGGGCGAACTGGACCTTGAGCATATCCGTTTTCGGGGGGTTGCCGGCCCCGAAGCGCTCCGAGACCGCCTTGCGTACCTGCCAGAGCATGTCCTCTGTATCCACCTTGCCTTGGTAGCCGCCGCCCGCGTCGCAAATCTGGCATCCCACGGGACAGCCGTACATCGTCGATACGATGACGACCCACTTCTCCTCTCTTGACCGGGGCGGCTGGATGGAGTCGACGAACTCCAATCGCCTCCCGGCATCGTCCTCGGCCACGTGCACGGTGGCTAGGTCAGGGTTGCCCGATGAAGCAACGAGCCTCATTCCTTGAGCCTCCGGAAGTACTCGTCGCACCGCATGGCGGCACTGAGGCCGCTGCCCATGGCGATGGCGACCTGGCGTCGCCGCTCGGCGACGATGTCGCCCGCCACGAAGAGGCCCTCGGACGCCAGGTAGATGGCCTTGTTGAGGGAGAGGGGCGCATCGTTCAAGGTCGGCAACAACGGGCTCCTGCCGATGGCGACCAGGACGGCGTCCACAACCATGCGGAGCTCGTTCTCCCCGTCGGTGTAGACCACCTGGTGGCCCTCCTTGTCCTCGAACTTGCGGACGCTGAGGCCCGAGGCGATGACGAAGTCCTCCATCATCTCCATCTCCGACTTGAGCACCATGTTGCACCTGGGCTCGCCGGACCGGAGCATCAGGAGGATCTGCTTGCCGTTCTCGTTGAGGGAGAGGGCCTGGTCGGCCGCGACGTCCCCGCCCCCGATGACCGCCACCAAGGCGTCCTCGCCCACGTCCACGTCGGTCCACATGTGGTGGACCCAGGGAAGGTCCTCGCCAGGCACATCTAGCCGGTCCGGTACGGTCCCGGTCGCCAGGATGATGGACTTGACCAGGATGGACCTCTCCCCCAGGGAGATGCCGTATCCCACTCCCGTGTGGTAGATGCCCGTCACCTCTTCGTCTATCACCTTAGGCGGGAAGCCGCCCAGGTGCTGCCATAGCATGTCCACGACCACCTGGCCGGGGCTGCTGGGCGGGATACCCGGGAAGTTGTCCACCGCGCGGGCGTAGTGGATGAGGCCGCCGACGCGGTCCTTCTCGATGGCGACGACGGAGTAGCCCAGGCGGACGAGCTCGCATGCTGCAGTGACACCTGCAGGACCCAGGCCGATCACCCCAACGTCGTAGGTCTCGTCCTCCGGCGGGGGTTCGACGGGGTCATCCAATCCTGGTGCGTGAGGAGGCATCGTTAACACCCCCCGTTTCCTGGATTGTACGGCTGGATACGGGAAAACATTGCCGCATGGTAGGAAACGGGGATGTCTCATTTCAACCTTTCGGGTGCATTATCACATCGAAAATATAAATGTCTCCAGCCCCATCGCAGTCCAGGGACAGGTGGTGGAGGTAGTTCTGAACAACGATTATCAGCTCACCAGGAAGGACGTCACCATCCTCTTGGCGGTGACGGTCGCCGTAACCGCGACGGGCGCCGCACTGTACGCTGCTGGCCACAACGAGAGCTTCTATTCGGGCAGCGAGGCCGTCCGGGGTGTGTTCGAGGCCATCACCCAGCTGGGGAACGAGGTCCTATACTTGGTGGTACTGAGCCTCATCTACCTTTCGTACGACAAGCGCTTCGGCCGGAGGCTCTGCCTGCTGTTCTTCTTCATGGTGTACCTCACGGACTTCCTGAAGGAGTTCTTTCGCGACCCCAGGCCACCTTCGAACCTGGAGAGGGAGGACCCCTACACCAGCTACGGGTTCCCCAGCGGCCATACGACCACCTCCATAACCTTCTACGGCTACATCATGCTGAGCCACTTAGGGGAGGCTCGGGCACGCATCCCGATGATCATCGTCTGTGGCCTGATCGTCGTACTGGTGCCCATATCGAGGCTGATCATAGGGGTCCACGATGTCCAGGACGTGGTGGGGGGTGCTGTGATAGCACTCACCATCCTCGTTGCCTACATGGTGCTGTTGCCCCGGGTGTCGCCGACCGTCAAGTCATGGTCCCTAGGGACCCAGCTGGGCATCGGGGTCCCCGTCGCCCTCCTGATATGGCTCGTGGGCGGTATGTTGATAGGGCTACGTCATCCCGGTGACGTTCTGATCGCCCTGGAGGAGACCTCGATGGGAGCCGGCCTGCTCCTGGGATGCGCCATCGCCTTCCCCCTTGAGGAGGCCCTGGTCGGCTATCGGCCCGAGCTGATGACCAGGGTCGGGAGGGTGATGGCCGGTGTCATAGGGCTCCCGGTCACCGTCGTGGTCTACGTCGGGATGTCATCGATCAGCGAGGCCCTGCTGCCCGGTCACTTGGAGGGCATGCTCACCTATTCCATGCTCCTCGTGGTGCTGACGTTCCTCCTTCCCATGGTGCTGAAAATGTTCATGGGCACCGATGGTCCTGACCTCACTGATGGATGAGGAGCTCCCGTTCCTCGAGGGTCCTCCGGAGGGACCCGTCCCTCGCGACCTCCTCCACCTCCTCGACCCGGTACTTCTCCCTCATGATGTCGAGAAGGTCCCTGCGGAACTCGGCCAGGAGGCCGGTCACCGGCTCCATCGCAGAAGAGGCGGCGAAGAACTCCAGGAGCCGGTCCTCCTCCAGGACCCTGAGCCGCATCACGATCTTGTACCCCTTGACCTGGGTCTCGCCGTAGTACCAGGTCTCCACCTCGAAGGGGGGGCCGGACTCAGCGTACTCCCTGACGAGCTGCATCTTACCCCCAGACAGGGCCATCTTGCCCACCTGGTGGGCCTGGCGTGGGCTTAGGGTGGCAGGGTACCGGAACACCCGCGAGTCGAGCATCTCAAGCTCGTCATGGACGAGTCGGAGCAGTGTCGCCGTGCTGGCGTGCTCCTTGGTGAAGAATATCGGGCATACCACCTTGGCGTGGCGACGCTTCATGCTGGTCCTCAACAGCTCTCCACCGGTGTCGCGATAGGCGATGGTGCCGTCTATGTGCGTCTCTTGACAGATGAGGGGGTCGAACAGGAAGGACACGGTGCGTTTCTCCCCGGCCTTCACGTTGCCCAGGTCGACGGAATCACCATGGAGCTCGAGGGTGTCGGGCTCCACCCTCTCCAGCCTCAGCATGGTCGGGTCGTAATGGACCTCGATGGTGGCGTCGGACACGGAGTCCTTGGTGGCGTTCATGGCGGCGACCTTGAGACGGACGTAACCCCGGTAGAGGTCGAGGGCCGATAGCAGTCCCACCTGGTACCGGGCCATGGCCGCGTCCAGGTCCTCCCTGGTCAGGTATGCGGTGCTGGCCAGCAGGCGTTCGAGGATTTCCTCCACGCCGTCGAACACGTCCCGGTCGCCCGACCAGTCCTCCACCACGCCGGCGTACGTGCCCTCGATCTGGACCACGGTGTTCTCCAGCTCCTCCTTGAGCTCATCGTCCGGGCGACCGTAGATCACCACGGCCAGGTTCAGGTGGACCCCCTTCTCGATCATCACGATGTTCTCGCCCGACTTGATGCTCTCCAGCTCCCCACCCTTCTCGAGGCCCTCTTGGACCATACCCTGGATGGCGATGAGCATGCTAGAGGTCAGGTCCGCATCCTGGGTCTTGCACTCCTCCCGAGAGCAGGTGGCGATCAACCGTCCGTCACCGTACACCAGGTAGACCTCCTCGATGATGTTCAACGCCTCAGCCGGTGAGCTACCTTCCTCACCTAGGTCGACCTGGCCTTCCCGGCCCTCGGCCGAGCGTCGCCTCGACAGGACCAGGCCAAGGGCCACCACGACCAGGAGCGCCATCGCGATGAGCAACGAGACCCACCATGTGGAGGCGCCTGTTGAAACCTGGGGCGAGGTCCTCCAAGGCCCCTCCCCCACATCGTTGACTGCGGCCACGCTGTAGTAGTAGACGTTTCCCGTTTGGACGGTACCGTCGGTGTAGCTGAGCACGGGCCCCAGCTCCACCAGGAGCTCCATGGACCCCCCCTCGGCCCTCCTGTACACCCGGTAGCCCGTAACGGGTGCGGTATCGCCCGCCTCGGGCGAGAGCCACTCTAGGACCACGCCGTCGCCCGAGTAGGTGGCCTCGAGCTCCCTCGGCATCCCCGGCACGGGGACAGGGGTGGCGTTCACGACCATGGAGAGCTCTCCAGGCCCGACGTCGTTGAAGGCAGCGATGGCGTAGAAGTAGGTCCGGCCGTTCACCAGGGTCCTGTCTGTGTGACTGAGGACGTTGCCGGGACGGACGACCTCGGTCAGGTCCGCCTCTGTAGGGCCCCGGAAGATGATGTAACCGTTGATGGGGGACCCTCCTTCATCTAAGGGAGTTGCCCAGCTGAGGGTCACCTGGCCGTCCCCCCTCTCGGCGATGGCCCCGGGCACCGGACCGGGTCCCAGGACCGCCATGATGCTGATGACGGGCGTCCGGTCGCTGGCGTCGCCGATGGGGTTGACCGCTCGGACCGCGTAGTGGTACTCCTCGCGACCCGAGACGAGGGTGTCCAAGTAGGTGGTGTCGCCAACCACGTCCGTCAACGGCTCCAGGTTGGACGGGGAAGAGCCCCGCAGGATGCGGTAGGTCAGGCTGGTGGCGCCTCCGGTCACCACGGGCCTGCCCCACTCGAGGAGGATCCCGGACACATCGTTCTCGGCCGAGAGGCCAGTGGGGGTCCCGGGACGTCCGTACGGGGTGGTCTCGACGATGACGGACAGGGACCCCTCCCCCAGCTCGTTGACGGCCGAAATAGCGTAGAAGAGCGTGACTCCGTTGGTAAGGTCCGTGTCCTGGTAGGAGACGACGGGGCCCAGTTCGGTGAAGAGCGATATCGAGCCTCTGGACCCCCCCACGTACACCATGTACGAGACGATGGGAGAGCCCCCGTCCAGATCCGGAGGTGACCATGTGAGGGTCACCGACCCGTTGGAGGGTATCGACCTCAGGTCCCCGGGGGCTCCGGGGAGGCCGATGGGCGTCACCGGTTGTATCGACGTGGCCATACCTGGCCCGTGGGCGTTGAAGGCCACCATCCGGTAGTAGTACTCGACCCCGTTCTCCAGGCCCCCATCGATGTGCTCGGTCTCACCGGGCCCCAACGTCGTGAGCAAGGACAGGTCCCGGGGATCCCTCCCCCGGTACACATGGTAGCCCTCCAGCTCACGGCCCCCGTCGTTGACGGGGGCGTTCCAGCGCAGCACGACCCTCTGGTCCGAAGGCTCGAGGGGAAACAGGTACGTAGGGTCCGGCGTCCCCTCTGCTGTGATGTTCAACGGGGGCGTCAGGCTGGAGTTGCCCGCGTTGGTGAAAGCGGCGACAGAGTAGACGTACGAGGTGCCCCTCATGACCGCATCGTCGATGAACGTGGTCACGTTCCCCAACTTCCTGTAATGGGCAGGGTCATCGGTCCCCTCACCTCGGTGAATGTGGTATCCCAGGATCTCCAGACCGCCCGGGTCAAGGGGCGCGGACCAGTTGAGGACGACCGTCCCATCACCGGTTGTGCCATTGAGGTCGAGGGGCTCGGAGGGAAGGCCGAACGGCATCGCCGACAGAGGCTCGCTGGCCGCCCCCTCGCCCGCGCTGTTGATGGCGCTGACGCTGTAGTGGTACTCGATGCCGTTGACCACCGTCCGGTCCTTGAAGAAGTACTTGTCTGTCCCGACGTCCTTGATGGGCATCATTCCCCCCACGGTCCGTCCTCGATACACGCGGTGGCCCACTATCCTGCCCTCGGTGATGCCAGGGGGCTCCCATGACACGTTGACGAGGGTGTCATTGACCTCCAGACGCACTTCGGATGGGGGGCTGGGCACGTCCAGCGGTGTGGGGTCCAGGACCATCGCGAAGCCATCCTGTTGCCCAGCCCTCGTTGTGGAGTTCGCACCTGGGGACAGGGGGAAATCGTACGAGTGGGTCCAGCCGACGATGACCATCCGTCCATTACCGTCGAGGGTCATCGACTTGGGATGGACCCCCTCACCGTCGGAGCCCCCCAGGTATGAGCAGTACTCCAGGTCTTGAACGGTCAAGTTGAAGACCACGGCGAAGGGATCCCCTCCTCCCGGGTAGATGGGGTTGAAGCAACCGTCGGTGACCGGCAGGTCGACGGCTGAGGTTCCACCAAGGATGAAACACTTCTCGGCCGACTCGTCCAAGCGTATCCCGTCGAAGGCTGTGTAATGGGAAGCGCCGAAGTACGTGCTGTAGTTCAGGGCAGAAAAATCCCGCTCCAGTGCGGTGAGGAAGCCGTTCCCGGTGAAGCTGGGACGTGACTGGTAGGGGTCAGGGGTGGTGGGGAAGTCGTTCGAATGGGTGGCGCCCACGATCCAAGGACGACCACGGGAATCCACGACCATGTCCGATGGGCCGTCGACCTGGGCCCCCCCAAGGAACGTCGAGTGGATGAGGTTCGAGCAGGAGGGATTGAACTTCAGTACGGCACAGTCCGTCTCCCCATTGAAGGTGGTGCTGAACCCCCCTGCCTTCATTGGGAGGTCGGGCCAATCGGTGGTCATGGCCAGATAAATGAACCCGCTCCTGTCGACGGCGATGCTAGCCAGCCCCGACTCGATGCTGGAGGTGGAGAATCCGTTGACGTACGAGAGGAAGGCGAGGCTGTCAAGCGAGGGATTGACCTTCGCCAGGAAGAGGGCATCGATGTAGGGGTTGTCCATCGGGAAGGTGCGGACGTAGGTCTCGCAGAACGCCCCCGGGGTCGAGTAGAGGTCGGACGAATTGGTAGACCCGAGGACCAGCACACTACCGTCGTCGTAGAGATGCAGCGCAATACCCAGCTCCCTCTCCG
>CP070808.1:2234155-2237736 GCA_020343715.1 Thermoplasmata archaeon | reverse complement strand
CTGGCAAAGGGTTCCTGGATGCTCATCATCATCGGCGGCATGATGTTCTTCTCCGTCTTCCTGTGAAGCGACACCGTGGTCTGGGGGAACACCACCCTCCTCACGGGGGCAGGTGTCCTGGTGTTGGGCATAGTGCTGCTCCTGGCGGGGGAGGGCATGTTCGGGGTGCTCGAGCTCCCTTCCATCCTCTCCAACATCCTGTCCTACACCCGGCTGTTCGCCATCGGCCTGTCCTCGCTGGGCATCGCCCTGGCCTTCAACAGCATCGTCTCCGACATGTGGAGCGCCGGTGTCGCCGGCATGATAGGAGGAGCGATCATATTCTTCTTGGGCCACCTGGTGAACCTGTTCCTGGCCCTGCTCGCCCCATCGCTGCACGCGCTGAGGCTTCATTACGTTGAATGGATGACCAAGTTCTTCGTGGGCGGAGGGGTTCCGTACGAGCCCTTCGGCCGCGAACGTGTCTTAACGGAGGTATGAGAAAATGGTAGATATTGGAATTGGACTGATCGGCATCGCCGCGGGTCTGGCCATGGGCATGTCCGCCCTTGCAGCCGCCTACGGTGAGGCCTACGTCGGATCTGCAGCGGTAGGTGCCACTGCCGAAGATGCCAGCATGTTCGGCAAGGGTCTCGTGCTCACTGTGTTGCCCGAGACGCTCGCCATCTTCGGTTTCGTGATAGCGTTCCTATTGTTAGGAAAGATGTGAGGACCGTCCTCTGACGTGATGGGCTGAGACCCATGGGGCTCGAGAAAGTAGTGGAAGAGGTGCTGTCCTCGGGAAAGAGGAAGCGCGACGAGATCCTGGCCGAGGGCGAGCAGGACTACCAAGAGGTGGTCCAGGCGGCCCGCGACGAGATGGAGGAGTACCGCCGCAAGCGGGAGGAGGACAACCACGTCCGCATCGACAGGATGCGGGCCCAGGACCTCCAGACCGCCGAGCTGGAGGTGCGCCGCCTGGAGCTGTCGATGCGCCGGGACCTCCTGGAGATGGTCCAGGAGGGAGCCAAGGACAAGTTGCGCCAACTGGACAGGCCGAGGAACGAGGCGTTGCTCAAGGTGCTCCTTGGAGGCAAGGACGTACCCGGGGCGCGCGTGTTCTCCTCCGCCAAGGACGAGCCCATCGTGCGATCGCTGACCCGCATGCCCTACGGTGGAACCATAGACTGCCTGGGCGGTGTGGTCATCGAGAGCGCCGATGGCTCGATTCGCGAGGACCTCACGTACGACACGCTCCTTACGGAGCGGAGCGAGGAGCTGCTTCCCATAATTGCCGGCATCCTGTTCGGCGAGGAGGGGTGAAGTGAAGCCCAAGCTCGCCCGGAGGGAACGTCGGACGACCAAGGTGGCCGCTCGACACTTCGCGTACTTCAATGCCAGAGTCCTCGCTATGAGGGCGAAGCTCCTACCGAAGGAGACCTATACCAAGTTCCTTCAGATGGGGATCCCCGAGATAGCCAGGTCCTTGGGAGAGTCCGAGTACAAGCTGGAGATCGAGCAGCTGGGCAAGCGGTACAGGGGGGTCGACCTGGTCGAGTTCTCCCTCAACCGGAACCTGGCAAAGACCTTCCACGGGCTCATCAAGAAGGCGCAGGGCGAGCTACAGAACCTCCTCGTGGACTTCATGAGATACTACGACCTCGAGAACGTCACCACCGTCCTCCGCGGCAAGCTGTCGGGCTTCTCCGAGGAGGAGATGAGGGAGGCCCTCATCCCCGCCGGGGCGCTGACGGACGTGGAGCTGGGACGCCTCATCGAGGCGCCCTACGAAGAGACGCTGGAGATGCTGCCCAAGATGGGATTCGGCAAGGCCGCCGACTGGATCAGGGACAAGCCCCTGCCCGAGGTGGAGGACCTGATGATAAGGGACTACTACGCCACGCTCCTAGAGAGCACCTCGGGCGCCACCAAGAGCCTGCGCCTGTTCAACGAGTTCATCAGGATCGACATCGATTTTATGAACCTCATCAACTTCCTTCGCCTCAAGCGGGACGACGAGTCCCCGGCGAAGGTGTTGGAGTACATGATGGAGGGGGGTCTGCTGCTGCCGATGAACAAGCTCAAGGCCCTGGCCGCCATGGACATGGATGAGGTGCTCGTCACCGTGGAGCGGCTCAAGTACTTCAGGGAGAGCCCGGGCGCCCTCACCGGCGCGAAGGACAGCCTGACCGCGTTGGAGGCCACGCTGCTCAAGTTCCAGCTGAACTACGCGGTACGCGTGGGCCGACAGGATCCCCTGAGCATCCTGGTGGTCCTGAGCTACATCCTCGCCAAGAAGGTGGAGGTGGCCAACATCCGCAACATCGTCAGGGGCAAGGAGGGGAACCTCCCCACCGAACTGATACGCAGGCAGCTGGTGGTATGAGGAGCAGAGAAGAGGAGCTGATGGCATGGAACTGGGAGTAGTGGGTGACGCGGAATTCTGCCTGGGATTCCGCCTGGTCGGTCTCCGGTACGTCTTCGAGGTCGAAGAGGACGGGGACTGGGAGCAGGGCGTCACCAAGGCTATGGCCGAGGAGGAGGTGGGCATCCTGGTGATGCCATCCGAGGTCATACCGAGCCTCCACCCCGCCATCAGGCAGGACATCGTATCCTCGGTGCGCCCGGTGGTCATACCCATCGGGGCGACGGAGGAGTCGGACCTGAGAGAGAAGATCAAGCAGGCCGTCGGAGTGGACCTCTGGGAGAAGGGGGACGACGACGGCTGAAGTCACAATCAAGCATAATCACTAAATCATAGGATGTATCGAAATGGAACGTACTGGAGAGGTACATCGCGTCTCCGGCCCGGTGGTCACCGCCACCGGCATCACGCCGAAGATGTACGACGTGGTGCTGGTGGGAGACGAGGGCCTCATGGGAGAGGTCATCGAGATCCACCACGAGAAATCTGTCATCCAGGTGTACGAGGACACCTCGGGCGTGCGACCCGGCGAGAAGGTCGAGGACACCGCTGCGCCCCTGGTGGCCGAGCTGGGACCCGGGCTCATAAGGAGCATCTACGACGGTATCCAGCGGCCGCTCCCCGTGCTGGCCGAGAAGGCGGGCGACTACATATCCCGTGGCCTTTCGGCCCCCGGCCTGGACCGGTCCAAGATGTGGGACTTCCAGCCCTCGGTGAGGATCGGGGACAAGCTGGACCCCGGCACGGTCATCGGGACGGTGGAGGAGTCCGAGTCCATAACCCACAGGATCCTGCTGCCCCCCGACGTGGGGGGTACCATCAGGGACCTGCGGGGCGGGAACTACACCGTGGAGGACACCATCGGCACCCTGGACGACGGCACCGACATCAAGCTCATGCACAAGTGGCCCGTCCGTGTGGCCCGGCCCTACAAGGAGAAGATGATGCCCGACATCCCCATGCTAACGGGACAGCGCATCCTGGACGGGATGTTCCCCGTGGCCAAGGGCGGGACCGCCGCCATCCCCGGCCCCTTCGGGTCGGGCAAGACGGTCACCCAGCACCAGCTGGCCAAGTGGTCCGACGCCCAGGTGGTCACCTACATCGGCTGCGGCGAGCGGGGCAACGAGATGACCGAGGTGCTCAAGGAGTTCCCCGAGCTGGAGGACCCCACCAC
>CP070808.1:2227884-2234055 GCA_020343715.1 Thermoplasmata archaeon | reverse complement strand
GCGCTCCCCCCTGGCCAGGTGCCGTCGCTTTCCCTCGCCGGCGGCGGGGTCCACCGTGGCCTCCTTGGAAGAGGCGGAGAGCACCCGGTACATGTCCTTCCTGAGCAGCACGTAGTCACCCCTGCGCAGGTCGGGGAGCCTGACGGCGTGGGTCACCCGGACCACGTCCTTGCCGTCCTTCCTACCTGTCACCTTGGTGGACGACGTGGCTGTGGCGCTGAACAGCCCGGCCAGTCCCCGCGATATCTGGGCGGCGGCGGGCTGGGTCGAGATGTAGAAGTCCAGACCTCCGTGGATCCGCTCCTCCTTGACCAGGTAGACGTCCCTGGAGCCAGCCGAGAGGCGGTCTATCTCGGAAAGGACATAGTCCCGTCCACGATCCAGCTCCGCGTCGGTGGCGGCCCGGTGGGCCGTGCCCCGGAACTGGATGAGGGCCTCGTAGTACTGGCCCGCCCTCCGGGAGCAGACGGGGCAGAGCTCGCCCCGGACCCGGACCCGGGTCTGGCCCCCAGCCTCCACCACCTGGTCCATGAGGCCCACCTCCGCGACGATGGTGACGAAGTAGGCAGACTTGGCCTCCCGTCGGATGGTCATGTCCATGGACCTGACCCTGCCCCCATCGACGACTCCGACGGCGGCCTCTGCGGCGTCCCCCACGTCCTGCTGCAGGACCTCCTCGACGTCCCCCTCGGCCTCGCTGGGGGACGACCATCCCCCACGGCCCAGGGACGACCCGCAGGTGGGACACCTCACCAGGTCAACCACGTCCGGGACCTGGATGGCGGGGTGGCGCTCCAAGAAGCAGTCGACGCATATGCCGCCCCGCAGCTCGTCGTCGGTCTCCACGTCCTTGCCGCACTCGACGCAGAACACCCGACGACCCCCTACCGCATGCCGGTGGTCCCCCGCCTCGTCGCGAGGGCCAGCAGTACCGCCGAGAGCATCAGGGCCGCCAGGACCAGGGGGGTCGGGAGGGCGGGGGTGCTCTCGCCGGGGCCGTCGTCCGGCTTGATCACGGTGATCTCCACCATCGACGGTTCCTCGTTCTGGGCGCCCGCCTCGTCCCTCACGTAAAGACGGACCTCGTAGGTCCCCGCCTGGCCGTAGGTGTGGTTGATGCCCGACGAGAACACCCAGCCCGAGTCGGTGCCGTCGCCGTAGTCGTAGAAGTACTGGCGCACCCTACCGTCCACGTCGAAGGACTCGTCGGCGTTGAGGAATGTCGACTCGCCCTCCTCCAGCTCCGTCATGTGGATGAGCAGGGCCGCGGTGGGCCGGGCGTTGGCTGAGAAGGACCTGGACGCCTGGTTGTTGGTCCTGTCCTCCTCGGGCACCTGGCCCAGGGGATCGACGTCGACCGTGAACTCGAAACGTCCCGCCAGGGCGGTCCACGTGGCCTCCAAGGTCACGTTGGCCCCGCCGGCCAGTCCCAGCTCCACGGTGAAGGCCTTCAGCTGCTCGCCCTCCACCGACAGTATCACGTCGAAGGGTCCCGCGGGCTGCTGGGCCAGGTTGTTGACTATGACCGTGATGGTGGCATCGGTCCCCTCGGTGGGGTAGCTCGGGGAGATGGACATGTCGGTGGTGAAAACAGCCAGGTTGGCAGAGGTCACCCCGAGGGTCCATACCGCCTCGTTGTTGGTCTCGTCCGTTTCGGGGATGTCGTTGTCAGGGTCGACGACGACCCGTAGAAGCTGGCTTCCGGGCGCTGCCGTCCAGGTGAGGGTGGCCACCCCGGTCCCCCTGGGGGGTATGCTGTCGATGAAGGTCCTGGCCAGCTCCACGCCGTCGGATATCACGACCACCAGGATGTTCTCGGCCACGACCGAGCCGTTGTTGAGCACGGGGGCCTGGAGCGTGACGTCCTCCCCGGACACGGGAAGGGCCGGGCTTATCTCGATGTCGCCCCGGAGCGAGATCTCCGCGGTGTTGTAGATCACGGTGAGCACCCCGGTGGCGGATGCCACCAGCCCCGAGGACAGGGCGGTGACGTTCATCTGGGAGGTGCCGGACTCCTTGAGGCTGGGCGGTGGCGTCAGGTGGAGGGTGAACCGGCCCGACTCGCCCCTGCTCAGCAGGAGGCTGGGGGGCACGAACTCTGCCGTCCAACCTGGCAGGGTCTCGGCCATCAGGGTTATGTTGTCGGCGTTGTTCCCCTCGTTGGAGACAGTTCCCTGGACGGTCACAGTGTCCCCCGAGGCGACGAACACCTGGTCGATGTCCAGGGACATGTCCACGCCGAAGGTCTGCATGGCCACCGTTACCGATACGCTGGTGGTGGCGAAGGCGGTGCCGTTCCGGGTCGACCTGACCTCGACGGTCAGCACCTCACGGGAGCCGGCGGGGGCGTCGCGGGGTACGTGGACGGTCATGTCCACGTCGATGGACTCCCCCCCTTCCAGCTGGACGAAGGTGGCCTGGAGGTCGTACGACCACCCCAGGTTCGTGGTGACGTTGATGTCGACCCCTGTGGGGTTGTTGGATAGGCTGCTCACGGTGAGGGTGAAATCGACGGACGTGTTCTCCAGCGTCTCGGCCGTCGTGCGGTCCGCGACCACGCTGACGCTGTACTCCCCCCTGGGGTGGAGGTCCGCCGAGTACTCGTCGGTGGCCACGACCTCTCCCGTCAGGTCGCCGTCGTGGAGCTGGACGGAGACGTTGTAGGTTCCCTTTGGGGAATCGATGTCGGTCCCCACGGACAGGGTGACGTTCATGGACGCGTTGGCACCCAGGAGCGCACCGTCGGTCTTCAGGTCCACCTGGTTGGCTCCCTCCATCAACAGCACCTCCAGGGTGAAGGCCTTGGACTGCAGCATGTTACCGTTGTGGACCGTGGCGGTAACCGTCACCGTGTCGGCGAAGCCGTCGGAGTCGTCATCGGAGACGACGTACTGGGCCGAGGTCAGGTTAAGATCGCCGTCGGCGGCGGAGGTGACCAGCGCCATGGCGGCGAGGGCCACAAGGCAGAGCAGGACCATCATCGGTGCGCGCGTCCCCCATCGTGGGAGGGAGGGTACACCGTCAGCGGGAGTCCGGGTCATGAAGCCACCCCTCGTTCGTAGCGCGAGGGACTATAAATAACCTTGTGGTCCTGGCGGGGCAAAGGATATTACCCTTCCCCGTCCTGGACATGGGCGGACCGACCGGGGGACCTAGGACCATGGCGCTTATGGATGACGTGGTGATGCTGGCACTGGCCATCGCAGTGGCAGCGGCGGTCCTGGTGGGCCTCATGCTGGTCCTCTACGCCTGGGCCCTGAGGCGGCAGCGCCGCCTGGAGGAGCTGGATGCCACGGAGGAGAAGCCCGAGTACCCTCCCGATGGGAAGTTCCAGCTGTGAGGGTCGAGACCCGGGTGGCACTTTCACTCACCCCTCCGTACTGCGTATATAAGCAAAGGGTTCCATCAAGGGGATAGAAACGGCGGCCCTCTAAGCCGCGACATAGGAACGTTTGCCTCCTATCCCCGGGCGACTGGGGAGGCCCCATCCTCCCCACGCCCGTCTTCTTCTCCCCAGCCAATAGGGCGGGAAGGTGCCGTCTCAACGCCGGGTGGAGTGCTCGTCCAGGAGCCGGAACAGGCGGTCGGCGACCTCCTGTTCCAGGTGGCCCTGGGCCACCACGTCCGTTATGTAGTCCTTGGCGTGATCGATGGACTGCTGGGAGGACTTTGAGAGCACATTGGCCATGAAGGTCTGGCGAATGTCCTCCTTCATCTCCGATTTCTCCAGGATGCGGTTCATGTGGTACTTGAACACGTCCTTGCGGTGCAGGTCGAGCATCCTGACCTGCGCAGTGGACGTGTACTGCTTCCGAGGACCGCCCGGTTTCAGTCGTCGCCTCCGCTTAGCCATCGAAGGGACCTTCCTTACTGATCCTCGGTGTCCTCAGCATCGACCTCGGGCTCATCCACCTCGGTCAACTCTACGTCTTCTCCCTCTCCAACCTTCTCGGCGAAGCCGACCTTCCGGGATACCTTGGTGACCCTGACGGTGCACTCCTCCTCCATCTTGGTTCCCGGAACGAAAATCACGAAACCCTTCACGCGGGCGAGTCCGTCCCCCGAGGAGCCCATGCCCTCGATCTTGACGTTCAGTACATCACCCTCCTTCACCGGTGGCGGGGGCCTGGTGAAGTCCACATAACCTCTATCATACCTCATGTGAGCACCTTTGTGCGACCTTTCCGCCCCCGGAACGGGGGCATGGGATGTGGTCCTCATTCCCCACGGCATGAAGTACTTGCGAAGGAGAACCCGGGGGGATGAGCATCATCCTGAGGGTCACATTCGGTGCTGGCTTCCATACCTCCAGGAGCTTGTCCATCCAAGGTGATTGTGATATTTAATGCTTTGGACCTTATTGAAATGGCCAGTCAGGCGCGCGTCACGGAGCGTTCATACCATGGGAGTGAAGGTCTTCCCCGACCTGTCGAAGGGCAGGTACAGCAGGGCCATATCGAACACCTTTACCTCGTACGATATCTGCTGGAGCACCCCTGGCTTCTCCGCCTCGAAGGTGAGGATGAGGAAGTCGGCCATCTGCTTGGCCTCCTCCTCGTCCATCGTCACAGGTTCCCGCTCGAATGGGCCGAAGTCCTTCCCAACATGGATGTTGGGCGGCTTGGAGGTGATGGTCGAGGCCCAGTGCTTGAAGGTGCTGGGGTCCCAGTCCAGGGCGGGCACGTAGATGCTGACCCGTCCCCCCTTCCAGTCCTTGCCGAAGAGCTTGTTGAAGAAGCCCCCCTCCGACTTGGTATAGTGGATCATCACGTCCGAGTCCAGGCGCCAGAACGGGATGTATATCACCGCCGACGGGGGGGCGTTCGGGTCCCTGGGCAGGGCGATGGTGTACTTGACCTGCCTGACCTCCTTGTCGTCCCGGGTGTGCATGACACCGCAGTCGCACAGGTAGACCCGGTCGGCCACCTTGCCCTCCAGGGCGGTCCCGCAGGAGGGGCACTTGACCCCCTTAAGCTTGATGGGCATCCTAGTATCCCCCCTGCAACTTCTGCATACCGGCCACCATCCCCTTCATCGGCTTCTGGTACGGCTTCTCGATGTCGCCCTCCGTCACCTCGGATCCGTGTCGGAAGAAGTAGAACCCGACGATGAAGATCACCGCACCGAATATGATGCCAGCCACGCCCACCTCGCCGGCCGCCGCCAGGCCGACGGTGGCCGAGGCCCCGGCGACGGTGCCGCCGATGGCCGTCCCCGCCACCAGGGCCAGGCCCTGGTAGAGTGGGTCGCCTGGGGCCCTCCCTGAGAGGCTCTTGCCGTCAACGCCGTCGAATGTGGCGAAGTACGACCTGCCCCTGTAGCTGTACCTGCAGATCCAGATGGGGTAGAAGGTCAGGCCCAGGTACTTGGGGGAGACGTGCATCTTCTGGAATGTGATATTGGGGACGTTGGCGCTGGATATTCCCATCGCCCTTATCGACTCGACCCCCTTGGACCGGGCGTCGTCGACAGACGTCGTCGATTCGAACGTGGGTATCGACCCGTCCTCGTGGGCTATCACGTTGCCGTAGAGGCCAGGCAGCCGGTTGACGCCGATGTCGCCGGGGTCGCAGGCGATCTCCGACCACTCGAAGTCCCGGAACACCATCTTCTCCATGGGCACCCGACGGGTGTGGGTGTTGCCCTGGCTGTCGGTCTCCCTCTCCTCGCGATAACCGCAGACCCACCCAGCGGCGCGGGCCCGCAACCGCCAGAACGGGATGTATATGGGATAGGTCTCGGTTATCTGAGCCTGCTCTGGCAGGTCCCTCGCCTTGAGGCCCTTGTCGAACCACTGCTGGAGCTTGGTTGTTATGCCTGGCTGGTCCTGGGCGTTCTCGAACATCACCGTGAAGGTGCCCCGGTCCCCCTCCACGAAGGAGAGGGAGTCGCAGAACGGGCATGCGACGGTGCGCTGACCCTCTACGGAGGTCACAGTGCCCCCGCAGTTGGGGCACGAGAGGTTCATGGTTATACCTTCGGCCATTTCCATCCCTCCTCACTGGTTCTTGGCCACCCAGTAGCCTCCCGCGAACACTGCCGGTATCATCAGCACCAGGAGCACGACCCCCGCCGCCGGATTGACACCCATCAGGCCGCCGGCCACGGCACAGGCGATGAACCCGGCTATGCCGACGGCGTAGTACCCTCCCGCCATCCTGTGAGGCCAGG
>CP070808.1:2221353-2227784 GCA_020343715.1 Thermoplasmata archaeon | reverse complement strand
ACGTGCGACGCGTGCTTCTTGATGAACATCCCGGAGCCGTAGCCGATCTCGATGAACTCGTCCTCCTCCGTCAGGGCCAGCTGCTCCGCCACGGCCTTGTACAGTTTCCCGTGGGCGAACCCCATGAACCTGGCCGTCAGTCTCCCCCTCAGCCCGACGGGCTTCTTCGCGGCCGACATCTCCTCCTCTGCCATGCCAACTCCACTCCAAGAAAGGTCTCTTGATATTCTAGTATTTTATGAGACACGCGGAACGAACAGGGTAGTTGATCTCGGCTGCGCCTAGGTCGAAGATGCGATCGGCCTTGGTACGATGATACGATTGAAGGTGTACCCCTCATGAGAATCCGTCAAGTCCGGCACGGCATGTCCGGTAGGCATCTGGCCGAGGCTTCCTCCGGTCTGGAGGACCCTACTCGCGGTCCCTCCTCCTCATCATCGCCGAGATGACCCCGAGGGCGATGACCGCTCCCAGGAGACCCGCCGACGGCGACTCGTCGGCCTTCCACTTCGTCTCGTCCTTCGGGTGATGGTCCTTCTTGAGGCCCGTGGTGCTGTCGTTCGCCTTCATCCCCTCGTTCCAGCCGTCCGGGTACCCGTCGCCGTCGGTGTCGACGCTGGCGGCGGGGTCGTCGGGGAAGGCGTCGGCGTTGTCACCCACCCCGTCCTCGTCCTCGTCGTCCCACTCCGTCGCATCCTCGGGGAAGGCGTCGCCGTTGTCCCCGTGGCCGTCACCGTCGGTGTCGTCCCACTCCTTCGGGTCGTTCGGCAGGGCGTCGCCGTTGTCACCGTGGCCGTCGCCGTCCGTGTCGGCCCACTCGGTCGGGTCGTCGAAGAACGCGTCGCTGTTGTCCCCGACACCGTCACCGTCGTAGTCCGTCCATTCCAGGGGGTCCTCGGGTAGGGCGTCCACGTTGTCGCCGTAGCCGTCACCGTCGGTGTCGAGCCACTCCGTCGGGTCGTCGGGGAAGGCGTCGCCGTTGTCGCCGTAGCCGTCACCGTCGGTGTCGACCCACTCGTCGGGGTCGTCGGGGAAGGCGTCCAGGTGCAGGCCCGGGTCCATGAAGCTCTGGTCGAAGCCATCGTTCCACTTGTTCGGGTAGCCGTCACCGTCCGTGTCCAGTCCTGCCGACGGGTCGTTCGGGAAACCGTCCAGGGCCAGCGGCGGGTCCGACGTTGAATCACCGGGGCCCATGCCGGGGTTCCATCCATCGGGATAGCCGTCGTGGTCGCTGTCCATGAACGCCGCGGGGTCGTACGGGAATTCGTCCAGCCTCAGCCTCGGGTCGGACGTGGAGTCCTCCTCGGTCATGCCCTCGTTCCACTCGTCCGGGTACCCATCCCCGTCGGTGTCCAACGACGCGGCTGGGTCCAGGGGAAAGCCGTCCACGTACAGCTTGGGGTCGGATGTGGAATCGTCGGGGCCCATACCAGGGTTCCACGCGTCGGGGGAGCCGTCGCCGTCGGTATCCACGGCCGCCGCCGGGTCTTCGGGGAAGGCGTCCAGCTCCAGCTTGGGGTCCGATGTGGAGTCCTCCTGGGTCATGCCCTCGTTCCAAGCGTCCGCGTACCCGTCGCCGTCGGTATCCATAGCGGCCGCCGGGTCCAGGGGGAAGGCGTCGAGTACCAGCCTCGGGTCGGACGTGGAGTCCTCCGCCGACATGCCCTCGTTCCACTCGTCTGGGTAGCCGTCGCCGTCGGTGTCCAGCGAGGCCGCCAGGTCGAGGGGGAGATCGTCCAGCCGCAGCGGCGGCATCGTCGTCGAGTCCTCCGCCGACTTGCCCGGGTTCCACCGGTCGGGGAAGCCGTCCCCGTCCGTGTCCATCGACGCCGCGGGGTCGTCCGGCCACATGTCCAGGTGCAGCCCCGTGGTGGAGTTGGCCTCAGTCATGTTCAAGTTCCACTCGTCGGGATAGCCGTCCCCGTCCGTGTCCGTCGAGGCCGCGGGGTCCAGGGGGAGGTCGTCCAGCCGCAGCGGGGGGTCCGATGTCGAGGTCTCCTCGGAATGGCCCGTGTTCCAGCGGTCGGGGAAGCCGTCCAGGTCGCTGTCCAGGCAGGCCGCTGGGTCGTACGGGAACCTGTCTAGGACCAGGTCCGTCGTGGAGTTGGCCTCCGACATGCCCTCGTTCCACTCGTCGGGTACCTTGTCCCCGTCGGTGTCCAGCGACGCCGCGGGATCGTCGGGGAAGTCGTCGAGCCTGAGCTTGGGGTCCGAGGTGGAGTTATCCTGGCTCATGCCCTCGTTCCACTCGTCCGGGTAACCGTCCCCGTCGCTGTCCAGGGAGGCCGCCGCGTCCTTGGGGAACCCGTCCAGGTACAGTCGGGGTATGGAGGTGGAGTCTCCCGCGGACTTCCCTGGGTTCCACTCGTCCGGGGAGCCGTCCCCGTCCTTGTCCATGGACGCTGCGGGGTCGTCCGGGAACTTGTCCCTGCTATCATCGACCCCGTCCTCGTCCCGGTCGGGCAGGAGGCGTCCCATCCAGATGTCGATGCCTGCGGCGGCGTTCCTCGAATCCTGCCATGCGTATCTGCCATCATAGATGACGGGCAGCTCCTGGAAGTGCCTGTTCGTGGTGATCCTCGTCTCGTTGCCGGTGACCAGGTCGTAGCTGTAGACGTCCCTGCTGCCGTGCCTCTCGTCCGCCCATACGATGGTGTCCTTGTGGATGTCCGGGGTCCTCTGGGCGAAGGCGTCGTCGGTGATCCGGGTAGTCGTGTTCGAGGTGATGTTGTACATGTATATGTCGGCGTTGCCGTGCCTCGAGTCCTCCCATACGATCCTGTCCCCGTGGATGGCAGGGCTCCCCTGGGAGGAGGAGTTCGTCGTGAGCTGGGTCTCGTTGCCGGTCTTCAGGTCGTACATGTAGATGTCGGTGTTGCCGTTCCTCTCGTCCTCCCAGACGATGATGTGGCCATGCACCTGAGGATACCTCTGGTGCCCGCTGGCGCTCGTGATCCTAGTCTCCCTGCCCGTGCCCAGGTCGTAAGCGTAGACGTCGGTGTTCCGCCACCCGTTCCGGTAGTCGTACCACACTATCGTCTTACCATGGATGTCCGGTCTCACCTGATGACTCGGGTTCGCGGTTATCCTCGTCTTCGCCTCCGTGCTGATGTTGTAAAGGTAGATGTCGGCGTTGCCGTTCCTGCTGTCCTGAACGGCGATCCTGTCCCTGTCGAGGGCCGGACGCCTCTGATCGGACGAGTTCGAGGTGACCTTCTTCATCTTCTGGGTCTTGATGTTGTAGAAGTAGATGTCCCAGTTGCCTCCCCTCTCGTCCTCCCACGCGATCCGGTCCCCGTAGATGGTCGGCTCCTGCTGGTCAGCGGTGTTGCTGGTGATCCTGGTCTCCTTCGTGACGACCCCCGCGCCGACGGTCGATCCCATCAGACCGCACATGGCCACGCCCATGAACAAGCCGAAAACGAGGACTGCGAATATCCTCAACCTCATGTATCCCACCTCATCTCTGGCCACCACCCTCCGGTGAAACGATGACCCACCCTTCATTGGGGGGACGTCCTATTAAGCCTATGGATTCAGGGTGACGGGCTTTTTCGGGGGATCCTCCCTCGAAGGTCTAGGTCCCTTTCCTCATGAGGTTGGTCACGACCACGACGATCATCATGGCTATCAGGACGATCGGTACCAAGTAGACCCAAATCGGGGTCCTGTGATCGTGCGAGGTGTCCTCGACAACTATGGTTCCCTGGACGGAGGCCTCGTTACCGGCCCCGTCGATCACCGTGAGATGGACCTGGAACTCACCTGGCTCTTGGAAGGTCCAGTTCACCGTCTCCCCAGTCCCCATGAGCGGGCCGTCTGGGGTTCCGAGGGTCCAGGTCCATTTGACCACGCCAACGTTGTCCGTGGAGCCGGAACCGTCCAACGTGACCTCCTCGTCCATCAGCACGGAGGTGTCCATGTTCGACACGGCCTGGGGCGGGGTGATGTCGTTGACGGTGACCATGACGCTGTCCGATGCTAGGTTCCCCTCCTCGTCCCTGACCTCCAGGGTCACCTCGTAGGTGCCCGCGACGTCGAAGGTGAAGGTGGTCGAACTCCCGTGAAGGACATGGTCCGTCCCGTCATGGGCGAGGGTCCAGGTCCATCCCGTGATGGCCACGTTGTCGAAGGAGGCCGTGCCATCGAGGGCGACGGTGGTGTGCTGGTCCACCCGGGCGTCCTCGCCCGCGTCGGCCACGGGCGCCTCGGTGTCCCGGACGGTGATGGTGAGACCGTCGGTGGCCACGTTGCCCACACCGTCCTGGACGGAAAGGGTGACGGCGTAACTTCCTGGGATGTGGAAGGTGAAGGCCACCGTGGCGGAGAGGAGGGAGATCTCCTCCCCATCGTAGGTGAAGGTCCATGTGAACCCCTCGACGCCCACGTTGTCCACGCTCCCGCTCCCGTCCAGGTCCACCCTCTGGCCCTGGTCGACGGTGATGTCGTCACCGGCCACCGCCACCGGGACCTGGTCGTCCACCACAGTGACGCGCAGGGTGTCGTTGCCCGTGTTGCCCGCAGCGTCCGTCACCGTGAGGGTCACGTCGTACTCTCCCGGGACCAGGTAGGTGACGACGAGGACCGGCCCGGAATGCGTACGGGTCTCGCCGTCGTCATCGAACGTCCATGAGAATCCCACGATAGCCACGTTGTCCGACGATGACGAACCATCGAACCTCACGGCAGTGCCGACCTTCACCAGGACGTCCTCCCCGGCGACGGCCACCGGGACCGTGGTGTCCTCCACCGTTATCACGAAGTCGTCGGAGGCGGTGTTGCCCGCGGCGTCCGAGACCATCATGGTAACGTTGTACACCCCTGGCAGGTCGAAGGTGAACTCGGCTCCGGTTCCGTTGAGGACCCTTTCCTCCCCATCGTACTCGAAGGTCCATCTGACATCGACGATGGCCACGTTGTCCGAGGACCCGGGGGCTGAGAAGCTGACGGTGGTGTGCTGGTCCACCATCATGTCCTCTCCCGCGTCGGCGACGGGAGGCGTGATGTCCAGGACGGTGATGGTCAGCTGGTCTGCGCCCACGTTGCCCATGGCGTCGATCACTTCGAGGGTGATGGTGTAGATGCCCGGTCTGTGGAACGTGAACGTGCTGGTCGGGGTGGGGGACGGTAGCCATCGCTCCCGTCCATCGTAGACGAATGACCAGATGTACGAGTCGATGCCGACGTTGTCCGTGGAGGCGTTGGCGTCCAGGACCACCGACGTCCCCTCGTCGACGGTCACGTCATCCCCCGCGTCGGCCACCGGGGCCTCGGTGTCCCTCACCGTCACCGTGAAATTGCTGGTGTCCCAGTTGGCCGCGGCGTCCGTCACGTTGAGGGTGACGTTGAACACACCCGCGTGCCGGAAGGTGTGGTTGGCCTCGGGCCCGTAGTGGGTCTCGTTGAAGCCATGGCCCTCGACGGTCCAGGTCCAGTTGACGACTCCCACGTTGTCCCAGGAGGAGGTCCCGTCGAGGTGGATGGTCTGCCCCTGGTCCACCGTCGCGTCGACGCCGAGGCTGGCCCGGGGGTCGGTGATGTCCAGGACGGTCACGTTGATGGTCGTCTCGTTCCGTTGGTCCACCGGGTCGGTGACCCTGAGGGTGACGGTGTGCACACCCGCCTCGTCGAAGGTGTGGGTGATCTTCTTGGTGTCGTAGTGGGTGGTCCCGTCGTCCGGGGACGTGATGGTCCAGTTCCAGGATACGATGAGCCAGTTGTCGGTGGAGGCCGACCCGTTGAGGTCGAGGGTGGTGTGCTGGTCGATGACCTGGTCCTCCCCTATGACGGCGACAGGGGGTTCGAGGTCGGCCACCGTGGCTATCAAGTGGTCCTTGTCGAAGTTGCCGGCAGCATCCCATACCGTCAGGGTACAGTTGTACACACCCAGGTGGTGGAAGGCGACACCCACCACCGACCCGTTCCACGTGGAGGCGTGGCCGTGGTTGCACACTATGAACCATTCGTACTTGACGATGCCCACGTCGTCTGTGGAGAGGCTGCCGTTCAGGTAGACTCCTTCCTCCGGCAGCACGAGGATGTCGTCACCTGCCACTGCGGTCGGTGGGGTGGTGTCCATGACCTCGTCCATGGGCGGCGAGGGGGCATCGTCGGACCCGGCGGTGGCGGTGAGGGGCATCGAGACGATGAGCACGCAAGCCAACAGCATCATCATGGCCCATTGAACGATAGCACTCCTTCTCCTCACGATCTACACCTCGATCTCTTGGCGCATGTGGGGGCGTCGATAAAACCTCTTCGGTTTGGGTTCTGAAATTGGTACCTTCCCGTCATGCCGGGAACTAACGGGACACCCTGTTCCTCTCGGGTCGTATCGCCCTCGATGGCACATTCTCCCATACTCGACAACTGGACTTGTCAAGTACGCTCTGCGGATCGGCGAGGGAGCTGGCTCGCTCGAGCGTACTCCA
>CP070808.1:2214615-2221253 GCA_020343715.1 Thermoplasmata archaeon | reverse complement strand
GATCATGAGGAAGACCCATGACAGGAACTTCGTCACCGCTATAGTCTTCTCGACGCCCATCGTGTCGGAGAACGTGAAGAAGAACTCCATGGCCCACGGTGTGAAGAAGAAGTAGCTGAAGAGGGCTCCCAGGATGAACAGCCCGGTGGAGGGTAGGATGGTCCACGCCAGGAAGCTCTTCTCATGGTCGTAGAGGGCGGGCATGAAGAACTTGGCGGCCTGCCAAGCGAACACGGGGATGCAGATGGCGAAGGCGGTGAACATCCCGATCTTGACGTTGACCACCAGGGCGTCGATGCCTCCGATGTTAAGCAGTACCACCTCGGGCGGGAGAAGGTCCTGCTTGAACTGGTTGAACATCTGGGACGGGATGTTGTTGTAAAAATCTGGCCACGGGTAGTAGATGGTCCATCCGTTCCACTCGAAGGAGCGGATGGAGAGCATGTACACGCACGCGAACACGATGATGAAGAAGATCAGGCTGACCTGTACCCTGTCCCGAAGCTCCTCCAGGTGCTGGAGGAAACCCATTGTGGTGCCTTCCTCTTCCTCGTCCATCGCCTGGGGGCACGGAGGTCGACATGATATTAACCTTGCGCCCCAAAGGGCCAGGGCTACCTATGCAGGCCGAGGCCGAGCCCCCCCTGATAATTATCGCTAAAGACTTTATACGAGGGAGGGAAATTATCCATGTCTCTTCGGGGGATGACAACAGGCTACATTCCCGGGAACGAGGGCGAGCGTGTCGGACCGGGGAGGGAGACGCGCTGGCCACGTCCTCCGGAACCTGTGGTGTATCACCTTCGATAGGGGCAGTACACCGGAGGACGGTAGTATGGAAGCGACATCGCATCCCAAGATGCTCCCCGTATTGATTCTGATGGTTGCCGTTGCGTTAGCTGCGCTGACGCTCGTTGCGGTCCCGGCTGCGGAGGGCGCCACCATCGTGGTGCCCGACGACTACTCCACCATCCAGGACGCCATAGACAACGCCAATGCTGGCGACACCATCAGGGTCCATGCGGGCACCTACTCGGAGAACCTGGTCATCGACACCCAGGTGGAGATCGTAGGGAACGGAACCCAGGAGACGTTCGTCCAGACCAGCGTCCCGACCGCTGTCGACGTGAACGCCGACGGGACCGTCCTATCGAAGCTGAACATCACGGGCGGCGGGACCTCCGGTATATACATCAAGGGCGAGAACTGCACCGTGGAGGACGTCAACGTATCGGGATACAGCCGGGGCCTCCGGACCAACGGCGCCCACTGGCTCTACATCGGGAACAGCTCCTTCACCTCCAACACCGACTTCGGGATGATAATCCACCTATCGAACAACGTGACCATCCACGGATGCACCATCGACGACACCCCGGGCGAGGACGGCATCCGCGTGAACTCGGACATCTCGAACGTCACCATCACCAACTGCACGATAAACTCCAGCGGTCTTTGGGGGATCGAGTTCCTGGGACCCAATCAGGACGTGGTGATTGCCAACTGCGTCATCACCAACAGCTCCTTCGACGGTGTTTTCGCCGACAGCATGACCCGGCTAGAGTTCAGGGACAACACGGTGATGTACTCCATCGACCTGGCCCTGTTCGTATTCTTCGGGATAGACATCAACATCATCGACAATACGATCGTGAGCAATGGCTGGGGCTTCTACCTGGACAACTGCGACGGTGCCGAGATCTCGGGCAACACGATTAGGGACAACGAGGGCCTTGGCATCGGCCTCTTCGATTCGGGCGCCACGGATATGATATGGATCCATCACAACCACTTGGAGAACAACGCCCACATCTTCGGCGGGACCGACTCGGCGATCAACATCGCTGGCTTCTCCAGGTCCCGTTTTAACGTGATCGAGGACAACACCATCGTCGGCAACCACAAGGGTATCGTCTTCATGTTCGGAGGTTCCAGGGACAATACCGTCCGCCGCAACCTGATCAAGGACAACGGGGTCGGCGTCCAGAACAACGGCGGAGCCAGGGCGAATATCTTCTACCACAATAACTTCATCAACAACACCTTGCATGTCCTTTCGCCCCAGACCACCGACAGATGGGACAGCGGGTATCCCAACGGCGGGAATTACTGGGACACCTACTCAGGCAGGGACCTGTACAGCGGTCCCGCCCAGGACGTGATGGGCCCCGACCAGCTAGGCGATACGCCCCACATTCTTGGCAGCACCATTGGGGACACCTACCCTCTTGTAAGGCAATGGGGCGACAACCCCCTGGCCAGCGTCGCCATCATCGAACCCGCCGACGGGGACTTCGTCGCTGGGCTCGTCGTCGCCGAGGCCATCGCCTCGGGGGACGAGGTGTCCGTGGTCGAGTGGTACCTGGAGGGCACCCTGGTTGGCGCGGACAGGACCGAGCCCTACCAGCTGGTACTGGACACGACCACCCTGATGGAGGACATGAGCTACAACCTCACCGCCATGGCCCACGTGAGGTTCTCGGCCGCCATCTCCGACACCTTGACGGTGACGGTCAACAACATGCCGTCCGTTGGCCTGAACATCACCCTCACGACGGTGAGCAACACCTACACCCCCGACCAGCGGGTCACCGCGATTGTGGCCCTCCAGGGCGTGTCCCCCACCGACTCCGCGGTGATAACCGCCATATACAACGACACCGCCGGGTCCATCGTCTACCTGCCATCGATGTCCACCACGACGCTCACCACCTACGGCTTCACCTTCCTGCTGCCCAGCGACGTGGCCGTGGGCAACGTCACCCTGTGGGTGACCGTGATGGCGTACCAGATGTCATCCCACGTCTGGACGTCCAGCAACTCCACCATGTTCGTGGTGGACGGGATGAGCCAGAGCGACCAGTTGGCCGCCATCGCGGACCAGCTTGCTGACATCGTCGACGACATCGACGGCATGAACCAGACCGGAGTGGCCGAGCGGGCCTCGGCCCTTGCCCAGATCCTGGCGGACCTGGATGGCCTGGACGATGGCATCCAGGCCCGAATGGACGCCCTCGAGGGCTCCATCGCCGACAACACCTCGGCCCTGCAGGAGTACATCGCCCTCCAGACGGAGCAGATATCCCTCCTCATGGACGACCTGAACGCCTCCCTGGCGATGCAGCTGGCCGTCATCAACGCCTCCCTGGCCGAATTCCGTGCCGAGGCGGGGATGGGCATGGTGGCCATCGCCGACTACCTGATGGAGATGGAGGCCAACGGGTCCGCCCGTCACGGCGAGGTGCTTGCCGGTCTCGACGAGACCATGGCCCTGGTGGAGGCCGTCAACGACACTACCCTGGACGAGCTGCGGACCATGATGGTGGACCTGTCCAACGACCTGGTGGAGCTGGACGACGCCGAGGCGGCCCGACACGCCAACACCGTTGACGTGATGGTCATGAGGCTGGACGGTCTGAGCAACCAGGTGGGCGACGGCTTCAACTCCACCGAGTCCCAGCTGGCCGCCCTGTCAGACCTGGAGACCATAATGGCGCAGCTCAACGCCATCTCCGACGATGTGGCCGACATCAAGGAGTCGACCGAGGGAGGCGGCTCGTCGACCCTGAACCTGGGGCTCATCCTGGCCTTCGGCGTCATCACCATAATCCTGCTCATCGTCCTGATGGGCAGGATCAGGGCCCTCTCGGACATGCCACCGCAACCCTCGCCCAGGGAACCCCAACCGGTTGTCGCACCGCCCAAGGAGGTGGTCGAGGAGCCCGTGGAGACGGAGTCCTTCGAGCTGATGCTCGAGGAGCCAGAGATGTACCCCGATACCGAAGGTCCCATCATGATGACCCCGCCCGAGGCCCCGCCCGAGGCCCCGCCCGAGGTGCCGCCGGAACCCCCATCGATGGTGGCTCCGATGGAACCACCGGACCTCCACTACGAGACTCCGCCTGAGGTTCCCCCTGCTGAACTAGAGATCGAACCAGAGGTACCACCAGCACCTGAACCAGAGGAAGTACCTCCTGTTCCCGAACCGGAACCACCGGAGGTACCTCCTCCGCCGATTGTGGATGTGCCAGAGGCGCCCCCATACGAGCCCTACGAAGTGCCCCAGGAGGCAGCAGAGCCCGTCCAGGAGCCGGAGCTCGAGCCGGAGCCCGAACCCGAACCCGCACCAGAACCGGAGCCTGAACCCGTACCCGAGCCTGAGATCGAGGAGGTCCCCGCCCCCGAGGGCGAGCTAGAACCCGCTCCCGACTTCGAGCTCGAGCCCGCTCCCGAGGAACAGGTCCCAGATGCCGAGCAGCCCGAGGAGGTCCCCGGGGAGAAGAAGAAGTCGGCCCAGGACTGGGTGCTGGAGGAGGTCATGGAGGAGATCGAGGAGCCCAAGGAGTGAGATCCTGGGCACCCCACCTTGACCGACAAAGAGGAGCGAGGACGACCCATGACCGAGGAGCAGGACGACGAGGACCGCGGGGTGCCGTGCTGCACCCTGGCAGCCGCCAGGTGGGTCACGAAGATCCAGGTGGAGGGCAACTCCATCGGCATCATGGAGTTCCAGACCATCATGGACGAGGTGGTCGGGATGGGACCCATGGACGACGAGGAGACCAGGGCCCAGCTCCTCAGGGCCACCAAGCGCTACAACTACATACCACCCCAGTCGGAGGACGCGTACGGCGACGCGATGCTCCGGGAGTTTAGGAACCTATACGAGGTCTCCTGAGGACCCCCGCCTCATCGGGTTCCACAATATTGATAAATCCCCACCACACTCCCATCAGCGGTTCCCATGCAGATGCCCGTCTGTCCCCATTGCGGGAAGGTCACCGAGGGCGAGGTCCAGGACAAGGAGGTGTACCTGGTCGTCGTCTGCGAGGAGTGCTATACCATACTCGGCGTGCTGCCCAAGTACTTCCAGAAGTGCACCTGGAAGCACACTCCCAAGTCGGAGGAGCTGGAGGAGGAGGAGGCCCCCGCCGAGATAGGCGCCCTAGGTCACGAGAGGAAGCGCACCAAGGCAGCCGACCGCAAGTGGGACTGACCTGCCGGTCTCCTTTTGATATTTCGACCCCTAGCCCCGGCGCCGCTGGTCACTCTGACTGGGAAAGGCTGTGGGGCGTCAGTTCCTCGATGCCCGGGACGACAGCCGCCAGGTCAGGCAGGACCGAGGCGTAGAACTGGGCCAAGAGCTCCTCCGAGGTGGCCGTGACGGTCACCAGGACCCTGCATCCACCCAACTTGGGGTCTGGGGTCACGTCGACCAACAGCCCTGCGCGCTTCCCTCGGGAGCCCTCCGCACGGACCCATACGCGGCCCATGGGACCCCGTGGTCCCTCTTCCCGCTGGACGTCCAAATGGCCTGGCGTTCCGGACAGCCTCTCCTCCAGGGCGTCCAGCATTTCTGGGGGCGTGACCGGTTGGCGGATCCGGGCGTCCACGGCGGCGCCCCCGCTGAGCCCGGCCCTCCATCTCTCGATGTTCCCACGGGGGGCGGACATGGAGGGAGGCACCAGCTCCACCGGCTTACTGGACACGTGGGACCGACCCCGGGTGTCCCCCGCGTCGTCCTCCCACTCGATGGTCAGGTCCAGGGCCACCACCCGCTGTCCCAGTTCCGGTCTCAGGCGGAAGACCACCTTGCGCGACCGCTTCGGACGGAGCAGCGGTATGGAGTGGGAATCCCGGTCGATGGGGGTCGTGGGGGGGATGGGTCTGGGCTTGAGGACCAGCGACCAAAGGCTGTGCGATCCCGGGTTGGTCACGTTAACCTCGAATGCCACCTGGGCGGCGGAGAATCCAGGTCGGATGGCCACCTCGGGCCGGTCGGAGGCCATGGCGACCACCTACCCGCTCCCGGGTTCGGGGATCCTCTCGGTCGAGCCGGTGGCCTGGAGCATCGCCTGCAGGGCCTCGTGGTACTCCTCGGGCTCGGCCTCCAGAAGCGCCTTCGCCTTGTCCTGGAGGAAGTTGGCGAAATCGATGTCCGTCTTGTCATACTGCCACTTCTTCGCCGCCTCCTTGCCGAGGGCCAGGAGGAACGCGTAGGCCACTGGCTTCATCCGCTTCTCCGCGCCCCGCTCCTTCTCGATGGTCCGCAGCGCGCCCTCGGTCCCCTCGGTCCTGTAGGCCCGGGCCACCTTGTCGGAGAACCTCGCCACCATGGGCAGCTTGCCGTAGGTCGGGAGCCGGTCGATGATGGTGCGCTTCCTGTGCTCGACCAGGGCCCGCTTGAGGACCAGGGAGGGGCTGCTCTGGACGTCGGGATGGTCCAGGTACTTCTCCATCAGCTCCTCGTCACCGCCCACGACCGCCCCCAGCATCGCCTCCCCGTGGTCGTCCCAGAGCTCTGCCAGCACCTTCGCGGGCGTGGCCCGCTCCAGGACGAGGGGATGGTCCAGGTCGGGCAGCACGGCCTCCAGGGCGAGCCGCTCCTCGTCGCTGGGGCTAAGGGCGTCGACGAAGGCCGAGGCGTCATCGCAGAACGACCGGTCCTCCAAGATGAAGTGGGGGCCCCGATGGTCCCTGAGGGCCTCGTCAACCCTCTCCAGGTGCTTGTCGATGAGGCCCCCGTCGTCCACCTTGGCCTTGAAGTAGTCGTCCAGGTCCTCCTTGTCCAGGGGCAGGGTGGACAACCTGTCCCAGAGGGCACAGTCCTCCGACCCCACCAGCATGTGGAGGACGGA
>CP070808.1:2204473-2214515 GCA_020343715.1 Thermoplasmata archaeon | reverse complement strand
GTAGGCGTGGCTGGCCAGCACCCCCTCCTGCTGGAAGCCGTCCCCGAAGTCCCACTGGAACCTGGCGATGCCACCAGGGTCGTACGAGTTGGTGGCGTCGAAGGCGAGCATCTCGCGGGGATGAACATCGACGATGTCCAGGGCCTCCCCCTCCAGCGTGACGTCGAAGGCCGCCTCGGGGGCCTCGTTCACTGTCACGTTGAACCATACGACGGACTCGGCGCCGTCGTCGTCGGTGACGACCACTCGGACGTCGAGGGGGCCCTCCACGTCCACGTCGATGGTCACGCTGGCCCCATTGGCCAGCTGGGTCGTGGTGTCACCCAGGAACCAGAGGATGGACGACACGGTGCCGTCCGCGTCCCTGGCCTCCACGCCAACGGCCAGGGTGTCGGGGGCGTCGACGACGCTCTGGTGGAGCGCCTCGGTGGGCCCATCCCGCAGTACGGTTGGCGCCCTGTTGTGGACGATGACGCTGGGCGGCTCCGGGAGCACAGTCCATGACTCCGTCGTCGCCCCGTCGTTATCGGTGACCAGCAGGTTTATGCGGTACTCGCCGTCGTCCTCCGGCTCCCAAGTTGCCGTGGGGGATGGTCCCGCGAAGCGGGCCACCTCCTCGTTGCCATCGCCGATGACCCTAAACTCGTAGTCGACGATCTCACCGTCCTCGTCGAAGGACCGGGAACCGTCCAGCTCCACGGTGTCACCGGTCCACACCTCCTCCTGGCCGACACTCACCTCGACCGTGGGGGCCCTGTTTAGGACGGTGACGACGGCCTGGACCGTGGCGGTGGCACCCATGTCGTCCACGACGGTGAGGGTGACGGTGACCTCCCCCGCGGACTCGAACACGTGGTTCACAAGGGGTCCTCGTACAACCTCGCCCTCGGAACCGTCCCCGAAGTCCCACTCGTACTGGGCTATCCTCCCGTCGGGGTCGGAGCTTCCAGACGCATTGAGGGTGGCCATGCGACCCTTCCAAACCTCGTCGTTGTCCTGCACGAAGGAGGCCACGGGCGCCCTGTTGAGCACATAGACCCTGCGGGTCACCCATGCCTGGGCGCCGTCGTCGTCGGTGACCGTCAGCCTGACCACGTACTCCCCCGGCCAACGGTAGGAGTGGGGCACGGACCATCCCGCCGACGTGTTCTCGTCCCCGAAGTCCCAATCGGCGGAGACGACGGCGCCGTCCAGGTCGTCGCTGGCTGTGGCGTTGAAGGTGAAGACCTCGCCCGTGAGCCGTGTGTCCTCGTCCACCGATATGATGGGCAGGGGCGCCCGGTTGGCCACAGTGACCGTCAGGTTCGCCTTGAGGCTCAGCACCATGTTCGAGTCCAGGACCCAGGCGGTTACGTTGTACGTCCCGTCCTGGTCGAAGGCGTGGTAGGTGACGTTGGTCTGGAGGACCATGCGGTCGGTGCCGTCGTCGAAGTCGAAGGTGAACAGGGTGATGGGATGACGTGAGTCTAGGACCCGGATGTCGAAGCGCACCGAGTCGAGGGTCATGGGCCCGACGTTGGAGGCGTGGAGGGTGATCTCGGGCCGCTTCTGGGTGGTGATGTAGGTGAAGGCCTCGTTGTTGTCGTACAGCGTCTCGAAGAAGCCCAGGGGCTCGTTGAGGGCCGCCTTGATGGCGAAGGTCCCTTCCTCTTCCGGGGCGTCGATGGTGATCCTCAAGGTCGTCAGGCTGAAGGCCTCGAAGGTTAGGTTCTCCACCACCCAGGGCTGGCCGTCCACGTAGAGGGTCAGGTTGGCGTCCTCCACGCGACCCCCGTGGTTCCTCACCTGGAGGTTTACGGACATCTCGGCGCCCGTGGCGGGGGTCGAGTTGCTGGGGGAGATGAGGGTGTCGTCGGTGTCCAGGTCGGGGATGTCCCGGTAGGGTGCGCACTTGGGGTCGCCCACCACAACGCCCATCCATCCCAGGTAGACGGAGGCCATGCGGTAGCTCTCGGCCAGGTTGAACCCGGCGGTGTAGCGCTCGAACAGGGTGTCCGGGTGGGCTATCGCGCTCAGGTAGGGCTCGTAGACGTAGCCCTTGACCCCGGTCACGTTCTCGGCGATGATGTCGGCGATCATGGACTGGCCGTACCTGGGCGGGTAGGTGAAGGTCCGGCCGCCGGTGCTGACGAACGTCTCGGCTATCGAGCCGTTTATCCACGTGTTGTGGGGCTTGGCGTGGTCGGTGTCGTTGGCGTCGTTCGACCCCCACGAGCCGTAGCCCATCACGTCCTCCTGGTAGTTTACGTACCAGCGGGTCTCGTCGAAGAAGACCTCCTCGCCCCGGGGCACCAGGATGTCCCGGGCGTTGCGGAGCCACAGGTTGCCCACACCGTAGCCACCGGTCGAGTAGCCCTTCGTCGGGTCCACGTCAAGCACGTACTTTCCCCGGTTGCCGATGGTGTCGTTAGCCCGGTCCACGAGGCCCTTGACGTCGTCCCAGTCGTAGCCGGTGAGGCGGTTGACCAGGTAGATGCCCTGCTCGCCCCGGTCGAAGTATGTCCGGTCCCCGTAGTAGGGGCTGTTGGTCCACGCGAAGCCGCCGATGGTGCCCTCCTGGGGGCCGTAGATGAGGGCCAGCTCCTCGTCGACGCACGCCCGGTACCAGTTGCTGGTGTTGTGGATCTTAAGGGGGAAGCCCTTGGTGGTGACGATGTAGTTGATGTCGGAGACCAGGTTGTTGCGGAGCATGTAGGTCTTCACCTGGTCCTCCAGGTCCTCGTACTGGTCCTTGGTGATGACCTCCCGGGCGGGCACGTCCAGGTACGCCACTTGCTTGGAGGGGACGTTGCGGGCGTCTGCGAAGTACTCCCCCACCTGCTTCGACATCGCCGAGTTGTTGTTGATGAGCACCAGCACGTCCGAGTAGTCGAAGGGATCGAGGTAACGGGGATACGTCACCGAGACCACAGTGACGTTGGAGGTGGCCTCGGGCCGGGCGTCGTCGGGGAAGGGGATCTCGCCACCGGCCTCGGCCGCCACGGGCGAGACGACAGCCATCAGGGCGGGGGCCGGCAGCAGCAGTACGAGGATGACAGCAAGGGCTCGTCTGTCCAACGGGTACACCGATGGAAGATTACGAAGGTGGGTAAATAAACCTATCGAGATGGGTCGATGAGGTACATGGCCAGGCCTGGAGGGGGTTTTGTGGGTGAGGGGCAACGGCCCGAAGGGACCGCTGCGGCCCGTGAGGGCCCGGCGACCGTCAGAACGCGGTCGGTATCAGGGTCTTGACCTGCTTCACGCCAGGGATGCGCTTGAGACTGCTCGAGAACGTCCCGGCGTACTGCTCGATGTCGTCGGATGAGACCTTGACGACCATGTTGTAGTCACCGGTTACGTTGTGGACCTCTACCACACCCGGCGACTCCTTTATGTGTTCTGCTACCTTCGCTTGGCCCCGCGAGCTGGTGTTCAGAAGAACGTAGCACACCTGCGGGTTCCGAAGCTGCTCCTCCCACTCACGCATAAGGTATCCAGTGACCCTCCAATCTGCTGCTATCCATTCACCTCCTTCCGACTGGGCGATATGCGTGTTATATATGGGGGGTAGTCTACTTATAACTTTGCTCAGGAGGGCCTGGAAAGGACCTCCGGACGAGGGGGGTACCCGGGTCCCGACACACGGTCCCTCGGCATCCTTCGAAGACCCCTCTAGATGCGCGGATCGGGTACGAGCCAAGGGGTTCAGCTTTGCCCAACGGGATAACAAAGTATTTAATTATCCAGGGCACCATTCAACACCGTGCGAGCCAGGACCCTGCTTTCGCTGTCCGTCGTCCTGATCATGGTGCTCGCCAGTTCGGGATGCCTCTCCGTCGACGCAGTCCGGGACCTGCTCCTCCTCCAGAGGGAGGATCCCGAGGTGGTCTACTGGAAGGTGACCCCATCCCCTGTGGACGAGTTCTGGGAGGCCGACAGCCTATTCCCGGCCGACACGTACTCGACCACGGCCACGTTCAAGGTGAAGGACGGGGCCAAATGGATTAAGGTCTCCCACGTGATAGAGCTGCCTTCGGCGGTCATAGGGGACCAGCTCCCGCTGAACCTTAGCATAGTCTTCGAACCGGAGGTCACCCTCCGCCTGCGCATGCCCAACAACGACATCTACTGGGAACGGAACTTCACCACCACGGACAGCGGCACTATCACCATCCCTAGTCCCATGTCGGGCATCTGGACCCTCCGTATCGAGGCGAGGGGGCACGGCGTCGAGGCGGGAGGGGCGCAGTACAGGGACACGCTACGTGTGACGGTGGACCTCTATGAACCCAAGTGACGAGAAGTGCAGGTATTGCGGGGAGCAGGCGTCCCAGTTCCTATTCGCCCAGTTCGTCTGCGAGAAGGATGAGTGCATCAACAAGGCCCGGGACGAGAGGGGCGGTCCCGGTGGCCACATGTTCGAAAAAGCCCGGCACGCCGGCGGCATGGCCGGGGCCATGGACTTCGACGAGGAGATGGACTAGGCTCCGCCTCATCATCCCCTGAGATATAGCGGGGCCCATCCCGTTTTACCGGGGTCTCATCGGTACTTGAACCTGATGACGACGATGATCACCACGGCGACGGGTATCACGAAGAGCAGCAACCACACCCACCAGACGAACATCCCGAGGAAGGATTCGGGCTCCTCCTCCGGCTCGTCCGACTCCCCGACGGTGAACTGGACCTCCGCCACCTGGGAGAACTCCCCGTTGCCGTCGGTGGCCCTCACCCGGAGGATGTGGGTCCCGGGCACCAGCGAGGAGGTATCGATGTCGTAGGACCACACAAGGGTCCCGGCGGCCTCCCTCCACGGCCCGTCGTCCACCTTGATCTCCACGATGGACACACCCATGTCGTCGGAGGAGGTGCCACGGACCACGTAGTAGCCGGAGATGACGGTCCCGGGGACCGGGTCCGAGACCATCACCGACGGGGCGGCGTTGGCGCGCTCGATGCGTACCACGGCCGAGTCGGTGGCCACGGCCCCGTCGTCGTCGGTGACGTAGATGACCGCGTTGAAGAAGCCCGAGGACTGGTAGACCTTGGTGGTGGTGCCCGAGGCCGGGGAGAAGTGGTCGATGGTGCCGTCCCCCTCGAAGTCCCACTCGTATGACACCACGGTGCCGTCGGTGTCGGAGCCGGAGCCGCTGAGGGTTACCGGCTCGCCCGCCACGCCGTCATAGGGACCGCCCGCCTCGGCGGTGGGCGGCTCGTTGCTGGTGGTGGACGATGACACCTGGACCCTGAGCACGTCCTGGGCGGTGGCCCCGTCGTTGTCCGTCACCCGGAACCGGGCGATGAACAGCCCCGTCTCGGTGTAGGCGTGCCGGGCCACCCGCTCTTGGGTGTCGTTCCAGTCCCAGACGCCGTCCCCCTCGAAGTCCCACTCGTACAACACGATGAAACCGTCGGGGTCCTCGCCGGTGCCGGAGAACTCCATCTCCACGTCCTGGACAGCCTGCTGGACCTCTTCAGGTCCCGCGTCGGCGGTGGGCTTGAGGTTCACGTGCACCGGCGTCACGTTGATTACGGCGGTGTCGGTGGCGGCGGTGTTGTTGTTGTCGATGACCAGGAAGCGGGCGACGTAGACGCCCTCCTCGGAGTAGGTGTGCTCCACCGTGCCGGTGGAGGTGGAGGTCCAATCGTACTCGTTGTCGCCGTCGAAGTCCCACTTGAAGGTGGCGATCCACCCGTCGGGATCGGTGCCCGTGCCCACCAGGGTGACGGGGTCGCCCACCTCGACGGTGAGGTCCGGCCCCGCGTCGGCGGTGGGGGGCTGGTTCTGAACCTTGAGCGTTACGGTGATGGTGCGGTCGTCGGTGTCGATGGCGCCCACGTCGTCGGTCACCCTCAGGGTGGCGACGTAGGTCCCCGGGTCGATGTAGATGTGATGGGTTGTGACCGAGGTGGGGGATACCTCGTCATAGGTCCCGTCCCCGTCGTAGTCCCACTCGTAGAGCACCACGACGCCGTCAGGGTCGTAGCCCGCCATCACGAACTCCACGGGGTCGCCCTGCTCCACCGTCACGTCCTCGCCAGCGTCGGCCACGGGCAGCATGTTGGGGGGCTTGGGCTGCACCTCCACCGCCACGGTGGCGGTGGCGAAGTCCCCGAAGTTGTCGGTGACCCGCAGCTTTGCGGTGTAGTTGCCTGCGGTGTCGTATGTCCACTGGGCCACGCCGGTGGTCTCGTTCCACCAGTCGTAGGTGCCGTCGCCGTCCACGTCCCACTCGTAGAGGGTCACCAGACCGTCGGGGTCGGTGGCGGTGCCCCGCAGGATGGTCACCTCGCCCACCATGGTGACGACATCGTTGCCCGCGTTCGGCACCGGGAGCTGGTTGTCGCCCGTGGTGGCATTGGAAAGGAGCCACTCCAACACGTTGTCCATGATGCGGTTGCGGTCCGCCCGCACGGCGATGCCCTCGAAGCCGAAGGCGAAGTACACCGTCCTGAAGGTGGAGCTGCCGAACTTGACGGCCGCCTCGGCGGTGGCGTTGTAGAAGTAGACCACTGCGGCACCCGCCCGGGGCTGGATCTCGCTGGGGTAGTTCTGGTTGGGCGCTCCGGTGCCGCCCTCGATGGAGATGTTGATGCCCTCGGAGATGTCCTCGTTGGGAACGGCGATGAGGTCGTAGATGTTCGCGTTGTCCGAGACGAAGTCGGCCCGGAGGTAGTCCCTCATGAAGGCCGAGGTGACGGTGCCCTCGGACGTCAGGTCGCGGCCGATGTCCTGTCCCGTCAGGAAGAGGGAGCCTCCCGAGTCGAGGAATTCGGTGAGGGCGTTCACGTCGGCTGCGGTGAGGGTGCCCTCGTCCTCCTCCCCCGTGAGCCATATGACCACCTTTGCCTCCTTCAGCCGGTCGGCGTCGGGGCCGTCCTCGTTCCTGTCCACGGAGATGGTGTCAAAGGTCTCGCCGTTGGCGGTGAGGGCCTGGGTGTACCATACCTCGTAAGCCTGGCCCCCGTCGTCGTCCACCAGCAGGATGTCGGCGTAGACCACCGGGTTGAGGACGGTCACGTTAACCTTGTCGATGGGTGACCACAGGTCCCCGTCGAAGGCCCGAGCCTCTATCAGCCAGTCACCGTCGGCCACCTGGGTGGTGTCCCAGTCGTAGCGCCAGGTGGTGCGGCCCAGGGCCGTCTCCCAGCTGCCTCCGTTGAACCTCACGTCCACCCGGACGACGCTTCCATCGCTGTCCGACGCGGTGCCCCTGACGGAGTAGGTGGAGTTGATCTCCTCGGCCTCCTCGGGGTCGGTGATGGTCACGCTGGGGGCCACGTTGGGCACTAAGGTGCCCTCGGAGGTGAAGGTGTCCTCGGCGGTGTAGTCGCCCCACGTCACGTTGACCACGTGCACCCCGCGGGTGTAGTTGTACGACTCCAGCATGCCGTCAACGTCGGTGGTCCCCTTGAATATCAGGTCGATGTGCACCCGGGCGCCCTGGATGTCCCGGCCGTAGGTGTCGTTGATGTGGACGCGGACATCGTTGTCCCGGCCGGAGCCCTCCTTGTCGAAGGCGGTGGCGTTGACGTTGATGCCATAGCCCCTGAAGGTCCAGAAGGCCTCCAGGAACTCGTCCCAGTCGGTGTCGGCGGCCAGGGCCGATGAGTTGATGAGCAGCTGGATGGTCGAGTCGTCCCAGATGGCGGTGGAGTTGGGGAACAGCAACGCCGGTCCGGCCGTGGTGCTGGCGGTCTTCACCACGAAGGCCGACACGGCGTCCTTGAGGGCCGTGGCCTTGGCCTTGGAGGAGGCCGTGGTCAGCGTGTCCTCCAGCTCGTCGCCCACGTCCCCGATGTACACCGCCATGTCCTCGGGGCCGTCCCCGTAGGGGTACGACGTGACGTTCCGGGCGTCCTGGACGGTCCATCCCTCGTCGGGGTAGGAGGCGATGAGGTCCGTGGACATGGCGTCCAAGGCGGTGGCGAAGGCACCCATCCTGGCCATGTCCGCCAAGAAGGCGTCCTCCTTCCCGTCGTTCTTGACCTTGTCGATGGCCAGCTCTCCCAGCTCCTTGCCCGTGGTGGTGGTGTCGGAGGTGATCTCCTGGGCCATGGCGACGATGGGCAGGTATGAGTTGTGGAAGCTGCCCACGGCGTAATAGGAGACGTTCCTCATCTCGTACAGGTAGTCCGCCCACCGGGTCTTCCTGGGATATGCGAGGACGTTGGCCTTCTCCCCCATGGCGGACATCTTGGTGTCGAGCCGCCCCTCGAAGGCGAAGGGGTCGTCGGCGTCGGTCTGGGTGCCGAAGAAGAACAGGGCCGAGCGGGTCGAGGCGAAGGAGCCGTAGAAGAGGGTGAGGAGGGCCTCGATGACGCCCTCGTCCTCGATGTCGTACGACTCGCCCGCCTTGAACTTGGTCCCCAGACGGGTGACGTCGATGTCCTGGCTCTCCCCATCCATCACGATCCAGAGGCGGGCCTGCTTGGGCCTGGCGTTGGTGGACTCGGCGTAATAGAGGAGCACGGTGTCGTTGGTGGAGCCCACCGTCTCCAGGTCGTCCAGGTAGGACTCGTCGTCCTTCATGACCAGCATGGTCCACTTGGCCTTGGACAGCGGCCCCTCGGAGAAGAACCTGGCCTTGGCCACCTCGCCCGAGTAGCGGGCCTCGATGACATGGATGCCCCAACCCAGGTCCTTCACCTGGGCCGAGCCGTTCAGGTCCGTCCGGGTCTTGTACACACCGTCCACGTAGATGTTCGCGAATTCCAGGGGGCTGTCGTCGGTGTCCACGACGGTCACGTTCACGTCGTCGTAGCGACCGTCCCCGTCGATGTCCCGGGCCTCGGGCCTCACGACCACCTTGAAGGGCTCGTCCACGTTGCCGTACGAGTAGAAGGTGCCGTTGACCAGCTCCTCGCCCAGGTAGGTGGCGTTGAACTCGTACGTCCCCTTGGTCAGGTTCATGGCTGTGGTGGTTCCGCGGAGGGTAATGTTGGTGGCGATCTCGGTGCCATTGGGCGCCCAAACCGTCACGGTGACCGTGGCGACACCCCGGCCCACGTTGTTGTAGGCGTCGACCACGAAGTCGTCGAAGAAGCCGTCGAAGTCCATGTCGATGAGGTCGGTGTCCACCTGGACCCGGGCCCCTATGACGATGCGGCCCTTCTCCACCAGGCGTCCGTCCTCGTCGGTGGCCGTCCAGTTGAACACGCCGTCCCGCAGGTCACGGAACCAACGACGTCCGTTCTCGTTCGTCTTTCCCGACCTGACCTGCACGTCGGTGTCGTTGAACAGCTTGATTGTTATGTTGGCCTCCGCCTCGTCCACTCGTACGGCCCTGAAGAGGGCGTCGTCCATGGCGTTGTCGTCCTCCTCGTAGAAGACCCCCGTCTCGATGTTGACGTGGTTGGATGGCCTGACAAGCCGTACCAGACGGACCTCGAGGTCCTCGGTGTTGTTGTGCTTGTCCAGGAGTGTGAAGTTCACGAAGTACATGCCGTACGTGACGTTCTTGATGAAGCTGGTGTGCCAGTCCGTCTTCGTCCCTTCGACGGAGAAGCTGGTCGATACGTTGTACGCGTGGGTGCCGTTGCCCAGGTGGGACATGTTCGTCCACACCACAACGTCGGACTTGATGGCCGGTTCCACGTCCACGTCGAAGCGGAGCTTGAGGTCGTTCTTCCGGTCGTCCTTGTCCCGGTCCACCACCTCCCACTCGATGTCGAAGAAGTACTCGTCGGTGGCGGTGCCCGGCCCCTGCCCCTCTGAGAAGAAGGTGGTGGAGCCGAAGAGGTTGAGCTTGCTGGCGTTGACTATCCAGAAACCGCGCTTGAGGTTGAGGGCGGTCAGCTCCCCAGAGAGGTCCGTGGAACCGTAGTCCGTCCGGTTGATGGTGATGTCGGCGTTCCGCACCGGAAGGCCCAGCTGGTTCTCCACCGATATCAGCACGTCGTCCTCGAGGCCGTCGTCGTCCTGGTCGAACCTCTCGGCCCGGACGGTGAGGCCGCTGGCGATGGTGCCGTCGCCCTCGGACTCCCATGCGGTGGAGTTGTCCAGGTCCTTCCAGAACACGTCGATGTTGATCCAGCCCTTGGCGTAGTTCCGGCCGAT
>CP070808.1:2188000-2204373 GCA_020343715.1 Thermoplasmata archaeon | reverse complement strand
ATCGGCATGACGCCGTGCCTTCTCCTGGGCAGCTCCTGGTCCTTGCTGCTGTAGGCCTCGAACCTGTCGATGAGCTCGGTGCGCAGCTCGTTGGGGTGCACCATGTCGTCGACGATCAGCTCGCTGGCGATCCTGAACACGTCGATGTCGTCCTTGTACTCCTGGCGGAGCTGCTGGATGTACGCCGGGCGGTCCTTCGGGTCCAACTCCATTATCTTGTTGTAGAACACCGCGTTGACCGCGGCCTCGGGTCCCATCACCGCTATCATTGCCGTGGGCAGGGCGATGCAGACGTCGGGCTTGAAGCCCGGGCCCGCCATGGCGTAGAGGCCCGCCCCGTAGGCCTTCCTCACGATTACCGAGATCTTGGGCACCGTCACCTCGGAGACAGCGTAGATCATCTTGGCGCCTGCCCTGATGATGCCGTCCCTCTCCACGGCGGTGCCTATCATGAAGCCCGGCACGTCGGCCAAGAAGAGCACGGGGATGTTGAACGCGTCGCAAAGCTGGATGAACTTGGTGGCCTTCATGGCGCTGTCGGCGAACAGCACACCGCCCTTGACCTTGGGCTGGTTGGCGATGACACCGATGGACTTGCCGTCCAGGCGGGCCAGCCCCACGACTATCTCGGGCGCGAACATCCGCTTGATCTCCCAAAAGCTGTTCCGGTCAACGATCCTGTCGATGAGCTCGTACATGTCGAAGGGGATGTTCTCGTTGGTGGGGATGATGTCCTCGGTGGTGTAGGGGTCCTTCGCGGGAGCCTCGGGGTGGATGGGCACGGGCTCGTCGTCGGAACTGGCCGGGAAGTAGGTGATGTACTTCCTGGTGGCCTCGATGGCCTCCTGCTCCGACTGGACCATCATGTCGCCCGAGCCGGACACGGTGCAATGCATCCGGGCGCCCCCCATCTCCTCCAGTGTGACCTTCTCGCCGATGACCATCTCCGCCATCCTGGGTGAGCCCAGGTACATGCTGGCGTGACCCTCCACCATGATGGTGATGTCGCAGAACGCGGGGATGTAGGCCCCGCCCGCGGCCGAGGGCCCGAAGAGGCAGCACACCTGGGGGACGGTACCGCTCATGGTGGCCTGGTTGTAGAAGATCCTCCCAGCGCCGCGGCGCCCGGGGAACATGTCGATCTGGTCGGTGATGCGGGCCCCCGCGCTGTCAACCAGGTAGATGAGGGGTACCCGCAGTCTGATGGCCGTCTCCTGTATGCGTACGATCTTCTCCACCGTCCGCTTGCCCCAGGAGCCCGCCTTGATGGTGGAGTCGTTGGCCATGACGCACACCGTGCGACCGTGGATCTTGCCTATGACGGTCACCACTCCGTCGGCGGGGAGCTTCTGGTCCAGCACGTTGGCGTACATACCGTCCTCCAGGACCCAACCGGGGTCGAGGAGCAGGTTCAGGCGCTCCCGGACGAACAGCTTCTCCTGCTGCTTCAGCCGGTCGTGGTACTTGGGGTCTCCGCCCTTCCGGATGCGCTCGGATTCCTTGGTGACGTCCGGCATGGCTCACTCCCCCTTGAAGTCCGGCTTGCGCTTCTCCTTGAAGGCGTTCAGTGCCTCGACGCGGTCCTGGGTGGGTATGCACACCTCGTACGCGTCGGACTCCATCTGGAGGGCCTCCTCGATGGGGACCTCCAGGCCCCGGTTGATGACGTACTTGGCCTGGGTTATCGCGATGGGCCCGTTGTTGATTATCTGCTGGGCGATGCCGATGGCATGCTCCAGGGACTGTCCCTTGGGCGAGATGCGCTGCACCATCCCGATGGACAGCGCCTCCTCGGCGGGCACCCACCGGGCGGTGAGGATTATGTCCTTCGCCCTGCCCCTGCCCACGAGTCGGGGCAGGCGGACGGTACCCCCGCCGCCCGGGATTATCGCCAGGGAGGTCTCGTTCAGGGCCATCCTGGCCTCGGGGTCTATGACCCGTATGTCGCAGGCCAGGGCCAGCTCGGTGCCGCCCCCCATCGATACGCCGTTGATGGCGGCGATGACTGGGATGGGCAGGTTCTCGATCTCGGTGAAGGTGTCACGGATGTACCGGATGTACTGGCGCACCTCCACCATGGTCATGTGCTCCCGTTCCTTCAGGTCCGCCCCGGCGCAGAAGGCCTTGTCCCCGGCCCCGGTGACGATGAGCACCCGGGCGCTCTTGTCGTAGTGTATGTCACGAATCAGCTTGCGGCCAGCTGCCAGCGTGGGCCTGTCCAGCGCGTTCCTCCTCTCGGGCCTGTTGATGGTCACGATCACGATGCCGTCGTCCCTGCGGTCGATGCACAGTGACTCCAGCGCCTCCTCGGCGACCTCGCAGGCCTCCCCGCTCACCTCTTCCCCGGCATCGCCGGAGGGTCTTTCCTCGTCCCCCATGGGGTCCACCTCTCCTATCGGCCTACTCGGTGACGAGCAGGACGTCGCCCTCGTTGACGAACTGGCCCTCCTCCACGTTGACCGCGGTGACCTTGCCGCCCACCTCGGCCTGCAAAGGGATCTCCATCTTCATGGACTCCAGGACTATCACGTCCTGACCAGCCTCTACCTCGTCGCCTGCCGCCACCAGCACCTTGAAGATGGTGCCGGCCATGTTCGCTATCATGTCTGCCATTCGCATCAGCTCCCTGGCGTTATGTGCTCGTCTATGAAAGAGGTGCTCAGCTCCCCCGCCCGGAAGGCGGGGTGCGCCAGCACCTGCTGGTGAAGTGGGATGTTGTTCTTGAGGCCCTCCAGGGTGGTGCCCTCCAGGGCCGCCAGGGCCCTGTCGATGGCAACCTGCCTGTCGTCACCCCACACGCAAAGTTTGGCGATGAGGGGGTCGTAGAACGGTGTGACCGCCACGCCCTCCTCGACGCCCGTGTCGACCCGGACGTGCTCACCCTCGGGCCACGACAGGGCGCTTATCGTCCCGGGGGACGGGAGGAACCTGACGGGGTCCTCCGCGTATATGCGCATCTCTATGGCGTGGCCGTCCAGGCCCACCTGGTCCTGGATGAAGGATATGGGCTCCCCGTCGGCTATCGCCAGCTGCTCCTTCACGATGTCCCTGCCCGTGGTCATCTCGGTTATGGGGTGCTCGACCTGGAGCCGGGTGTTCATCTCAAGGAAGTAGAAGCTCTTGTCCGGGGCCATGAGGAACTCCACCGTCCCCGCGTTGCGGTAGCCGATGGCCTCAGCGGCCTGGCACGCGACGGCGCCCATCCTGGCCCGCAGCTCCGGGTCCACGCCCGGCGAGGGAGCCTCCTCGATGACCTTCTGGTGACGCCGCTGGATGGAGCACTCCCGCTCGTTGAGGTGCACGGTGTTCCCGTGGCCATCGGCCAGCACCTGGATCTCCACATGGCGGGCGCCCACGATGAGCTTCTCCAGGTAGATCGAGCCGTCGGAGAAGAAGCTCTCCGCCCTGCGGGCGCTCCCCGTGAAGGCGTTCTCCATCTCCTCGGGCCCTCGGACGACCTGCATCCCGATACCGCCACCACCGTAGCTGGCCTTCACCATTACGGGGTACCCCAGGTCCTCTGCCACGAACCTCGCGGCGTTGGCATCGGGAACGGTGGTGGTTATCCCCGGAATGATGGGGACTCCGGCCGATTCCATCATCTCCCGGGCCTCGGTCTTGACACCCATGGCCCTGATGGCGTCGGCGGGGGGGCCGATCCATGCCATGCCCTCCCGGGCCACCCTCTCGGCGAACTCAGCATTCTCGGCCAGCAGGCCGTAGCCGGGATGGATGCCAGCGACACCGGCCTCCTTGGCCACCTCGATTATCCTGTCCTGGACCAGGTAGCTCTGCATGACGGGGGGAGGGCCGATATGAAATGCCTCGTCGGCCATCTTGGCGTGGGGCATGTCCTTGTCGGCGTCGCTGTACACGGCCACCGACGGGATGCCCAGCTCGGCGCACGCCCTGATGACCCTGCAGGCTATCTCGCCCCGGTTGGCCACCATCACCTTCTCGAGCAACCTACATCCTCCGCCGGAACCCATGATACCAGCATAGCTGGCCATCAGGGGCCTCCCGCTGGGAAATGATGGCTGGCGATATATAGGTTTCGAGATTCACGTTCGGCGGGCGCCGACATAGGGACCCTCCGCGAGGAGCCAGCAGACCTCAGAACTCCGGCTTACGCCGTTCGAAGAAGGCGTTAGCCCCCTCCTCGAACTCGGGCATGCCGGCGGCCCGACCTATGGTCTCGGCCTCCACCATCAGGTGCGACTGGAGGGGCACCGTGTGGGCGGACCACATCAGCTCCTTCGTCCTTGCCAGCGTCCCCGGGGCCTGGGCCGCCAACCGCTCTGCCATCGCCTGGGCCCTGTCCTCCAGATCATCCCTGGGAACCACCTCGTTGGCGATGCGCATATCCAGGGCCTGGGCCGCGTCGATGGGGTCTCCCAGGAGGATCATCTCCATCGCCTTGGACTGTCCCACGATGCGCGACAACATCCAGGTTCCGCCGCCGCCCGGGGTGAGGCCCACGTTGATGTAGGACATGGCCATCCTGGTCCCCTCGGCAAGCACCTTGTAGTCGGCGCCAAGGAAGAGGGTGAAGCCCACCCCCATGGCGTTGCCGTGGACCGCAGCCACAACCGGCTTGGGCATCGACGTTATGTGGTTCACCCCCAGGCCGATGGCCGAGGCCACCGCGGTCACGTAGGCCACCCTGTCATCTGCTTCCTTGAAGGCCTTGAGGTCACCCCCGGAGCAGAAGGACGGGCCGTTGCCTGCCATCACCACCGCCCTGACCTCCTTGTCCGTGGATGCGTCGGTGAGCGCCTGAGCCCAGGCCTTGGCGGTCATGAGATCGATGGCGTTGTGCCTCCGCTCCCTGTTCAGGATAATCCACCTAACGGCGCCCCTGTCCTCGGCCCTCACGAGATCCGTCGGAATTTCCATCATGTCCCCCCAAAACTCAAGGCGCCAGATTCAACAACCGCAGGGGCCCCTTGGACCTCCCCACCAGGAGCTGCGCCTCGGCCCCCGGTCTCCATGCCACCGCCACGGGAGGGCCATGTCCCTCCCTGTCCTCCACCTCTAGCACGCCGTCGCACCACACTCTCACCGCGCCGTCCCAGCTGGCGGCCGCCAGCCGCCGCCCGTCGTGGGAGTAGGCCACCGCCCCCGTGCCCTCCTTGTGGGGTCGCAGTAGGAGGTCGGTCATCGTGCCGTCGGTCGCCCACAGGCGCACACTCCCGTCGGCGCTGGCCGTGGCCAGCCGTCGCCCCTTGGGATGCCACGCCACGTCGTTCACCGCCTTTCGGTGCACCAGCATCACCGAGCCCGACGAATGGGGCTTGACCACCAGGACACGATTGTCCTCTCTGGCCATCGCCAGACGCTTCCCCTTCGGGTGCCAGGCCACGCTGAGCACCGGGGGGCCCGGGGGCCAGGAGAAGGCCACACCCCCCGTCTTGGGGTCCATTACTAGGACGGAGCCGTCCCGGGATGACACCGCAAGGCTCTTCCCGTCGGGGGACCAGTGCACCGACTCGGACTCGTTCTTGAAGAGGTGATGGGCCGCCCTCTGGCCTCCCCGTACGCCCCTGATGGTGATGCGGCCGTCACCGCCCGCGGTGGCGAACTGTCTGCCGTCGGGCTTCCACGTGATGGCGTTGATGGCCCTCCTGTGGGCCTGCATCCGGCCCACCTCCTTGCCAGTGGCCCCGTCGAGCATCAGGACCACCGTGGGCGCCTTCATCTCGGCCGTCGCCAGGCGCTTTCCGTTGGGCGACCATCCAGGCCACCACATGAAGGGTGAGTGGCCCTTCCTCTCCCACAACACCTCATGGTCGCCCATGGCCATGACAGGGGGCCCGGGGAAAATGAAGGTTGCGATACATGTAAGGGCGACCTAAAAACTATAAATATCAAGACTTGGAAGTTGAGACGCACACAATCGGGTGGTTGAGATGAAGAGAATATCAGCTTGCACGGTGGTCCTGTTGCTCCTACTTGTCCCCTGCGGCCAGGTTTCTGCCTGGTCCGATGACGAGGGTACGAGGGGTCCAGGGCCCCTGAACGAAGTGACAGATTGGTACGACGGCCTGGACGACACCAGCAATGTCTACGTCCCACCGGGGGGGCTTGTGGGAGTGGAGGTCTCGGGTGGCGAGGCCGCGCTCCTGCCGGGACATGACCAGGGCTGGATAGCCTCATCAATCATCGCATGTCCAGAGGGCTACAGGTACGACCTCGTCGTGTTGGAGGTGGAAACGCCGGGCAACAGCTGGGTCAACATATCTGTGTTGGACCCCTCGAAGGCATCCTCGGACGATGCCTTCGCCAACGCCACCGTTCCCGGGTTCGTCAACATGACGGGGCCCGACGCGTCCGTGTTCAGGGTGCCTGTCTCCACCTATCCTGGGATCCGCCTGCAGGTGAGCATGCACGCCGATGGGTCAGACAGGCCCAGGCTCCTATCTTGGGGTCTTCGGTTCATCGACCTGGGCCAGTGGCGGGACGACTTCATCGGCCTCGGCAAGATGGTGGCCTCCGCGGGCCTTAACCTGACCTCGGGCCAGGTCATGCTGGACTTGTCGGGGGGCGTCGGTGGCGAGGGTGAGGCCTTCCCACCCGTCCTCTTCCCCGACGGTAGGGGGGACGTGGACATCTTCTTCTCCAACGACAACGAGGACGGTTACGACGACTCGACCACCATCACCGGTACCTCGAACACTGGGGGCATTGACGCGGGCGACCTCAACGGCGATGGCTATTTCGACATCATCCTGGCGAGGGACGGCGTCTCGGGCTCCATGCTGCTCTGGGGCTCGGATTCGGGCAAGTGGTCCACGTCGGACTCGCAGACGCTGACTCACACCGACACCGCGACCGACGCCGCCATCGGTGACTTCGATGGCGACGGTCACACGGACTTCGTCCTCTCGGCGCTGGGGGGGATGTGGCACGACGGTTCCTACGTTTGGCTCAACAATGGAGACGGGACGTTCAACCAGGCCCCCGATATAAAGCTGGACGGTGGCACGGGACACGTTGACGCGGGGGACCTCAACAACGACGGTTACGACGACATCGTGCTCACCAAGTCCCTCGTCATGGACGCCGCCTGCTACTACGGTGGCCCCAACGGCCCGGACAACACCGCGGACCTGAACTTCCTTAGGGGCATCAGCATGACCCCCATCAACCAGGTCCTGGTGGAGGACATTGACGGGGACGACTATCTCGACGTGCTCTTCGCGGTCTTCGACAACAGCAAGGTACCGATCTTCCTCGGGGGCGCATCGGGACCGGACGTTAACGCCGACTACAGCCTGGACGTGAACTCCATCCCATGGGACATGGCCACGGGGGACCTCAACGCCGATGGGTACCTCGACCTGGTCTACACCACCGGTAATCCCGGTCTGCGCAACAACCGGATAGAGATCTTCAAGGGCGGGGCCAGCGGTTGGTCCGCGCTGTCGAAACAAACAATCCTCATGGGACCCGACCCCCGCGCCATAGAGGTCTTGGACATCGACAAGGACGGCTACGACGACATACTCTGCGGGGAGTCAGCGACCTTCAAGGTCTTCTTCGGCGATGATGCCTGGCCAACGGCGGCGGACGTAACCAAGTCCGGGCTCACGGACCCTTCTGACATGGTCGTCGCCAGCACCAAGGCGGCCACGGTCACCTTCTCCGGGGGCTTCGTCTCGGAGCCCATACCCCTGCCGACTGGAATGGTATGGGACGTGATGTACCTGGACTGCATGGTCCCGTCCGAATGCCAGGTCTCGATCACCGTCCTCGACGACGACGGGGAGGTCATACCCGGTCTCGAGAATGTCCCTGGACCAGCCGTTGACCTGAGGGCCATCCGACCGGAGGGATCCGTCCAGGTCAAGGTCGAGATGTCGAGCCAGAGCGAGGATGTGACCCCTACCCTGGACAGCGTCCTGGTCAACTGGCATCGGAAGGATGTCTGGCGGGACCAGTTCTTCGGCGACATCAAGTCGGACTCCATGCTCAACCTGGAGGAGAGGGACCTCCAACTGTCTTCCACGGGCAGGACCTCCGACCTGCCGGACCTGGTGTTCGCGGGTCTTCGGAGCGACATGGGTTACGACGTCAAGAGCACCGCCTTCATGGACGTCGGTGCCCTGGACTACCTGTCGATGGCACCCCTTGAGTTCAACACGGTCGGGGCCACCTCGGTGGACGCCTTCGACGTCAACGGCGACGGGGTGCCAGACCTGGCGTTCTCCTCCTACGGGACAGGTCCCACCAGCTACGCCGGGGAGAGCCCGGTGTTCCTCGGCTCCCCCGCGGGCTGGTACGACGTACCTTACCACACCTTCACGACCTCTGCGGCCACAGACATCCTGATGGACGACCTCGATGGGGACGGCCACGCGGATGTGGTGATCGCCCAGGACCTGAGGGCGGGTCCGGACATTCCGAGCCTGCTGTTCTGGGGCAGCGAGGACGGATGGTCCTCCGACCCGGACGTCGAGTTCGAGACCGAGGGGGCCTGGGGGGTCGCATCGGCCGACCTGGACGACGATGGCCTGGCCGACCTGGTGTTCGCCTCCGATGTCAACCACGAAAGCCTCGTGTTCTACCAGGAGTCTGCTGGGTTCTGCGGTACCGCCCCGGACCACGAGCTGCCCACCAGCTGGGCCCGGGACGTGGACATCGGCGACCTGGACGACGATGGCAACCTGGACCTCGTGTTCGCGAACCACTACGACGGTGTAACCTACTCCATCGACAGCTACGTCTACTGGGGTCAGAGCGGTCGAGGGTTCGACTCGAGCCCGACGAGGTTGGCCACCATGGGTGCCTCAGACGTGGTCGTGACGGATGTGGACGGCGACGACGACCTGGACGTGATCTTCGCCAACAACCGGAACGCGACCAGCGGGTACCGGAGCGAGGCGGGTATCTACATCAACGACGGTTCTGGGGGCCTTACGACCACTTCGATGCACTACGTGGGGACGGAGGGGGCCATCGCGGTCACCGCCGTCGACCTGGACGGGCGAGGAGTGATTGACCTGGTCTTCGCGTGTCGGAACAACGGCACCACCTTTGCCGTTCCTTCGTTGGGCTTCGTGGGGCCCTATGGCTCGTGGCCGTTGGAGTCACCGCTCCTCTTCCCCACCGTGGGGGCGCTGGACGTCATGTCGGTGCGCTTATCGGACCCCGCTCGGGGAGGATACGTGAGCGAGGCGATCACGCCGGACCCGGTCGATGACCCAGGTGCGTATAACATCCTGATGTACACTGCGAGCATCGCCGCGGGCCAGACGGGGACCGTTTCCCTGCTCGACGCCTCGACGGGAGATATGCTGGCATCCACTCCGCTCCTGGAGGGTCACAACGAGTGGGACGTCTCAGGAATGGTGTCCTACCGTGACCATCCCTCGATACGGGTCGAGATCGAGGTAATGGGTCTCGTCGGGAATCCCGGGTTCAGCCTGGACGATCTGAGGTTGAACTGGACGGAGAGGACGCCCATGGCCCCGGAGATCGTGAGCATCGGGATATCGAACACCACGGTATACAGGGGCGATTCGGTGGTCCTATCCGTAGCGGTGCACGACGAGTTCGACCTGCCAGGGGAGCTCATCCTAGATGTCGAGCATCAACTTGCAGACGAGACGGACTGGAGGACCTTCCTCGTCGGAGAGATGACGGTCGAGGAGGGCGTTTGGAACGTGAATATCGCCCCCGACCGGTTCGTACCGGTCGGCGAGTACGCCTTGAGGGTCAACGTGACCGATTCCGACGGGCTACATTCAGGACCCGTCGTCCTTGATGATGTATTGACGGTCATGCCGAACCTCCCCATGGCACCGAACCTGCTGAGGGCCGACCCCTCCGATAGGGCCGTCGAGCTGGAATGGAGGGCGCCCCACGACACAGGTGACCTGCCACTTTTAGGCTTCAGGATCCTGCGCGGGCCGACGGAGGACGAGATGCTGGTCATCGATTCCACCGATTCCTTCTCCGATACCTACAATGATACCGGTCTGACGAACGGCCTCACCTACTTCTACGCCATCGTCGCATACAACGACCTGGGCAACAGCCCTCCCAGCGTTGTCCTGAACGCCACGCCCCGGGGAGTGCCTGGATACCCCCTGGACCTGTCGGTGGAAACGGGCGATGGGAGCGTGACCCTTTCCTGGACCGCCCCGGCGATGGACGGGGGAAGCGCCGTCTTGGGATACAGGGTGTTCCGAGGTCTCCAGGAAGACCAGCTGGAGGAGGTCGCTTCCCTGGGGGTCACCACCTCCTACCTGGATGTGGGCTTGACCAATGGCGAGGAGTACTTCTACTCCGTCCTCGCCTTCAACGAACTGGGGGACGGATCCGGGTCCGAGGTCCTGTCCGCCATCCCCCTAGGGCTTCCCGAGCCGCCCACGGGATTGACCATCGAGGTCTCCGTCATGCGGTTGACCCTTTCTTGGGAGCCACCGGTCGATACCGGCGGGTCGGCACTGTCCGGTTTCATCATCCTTCGAGGAACGACGAAAGACTCCCTGGAGCTCCACGGTACGATGCCAGCCAGCGCCTCGGAGTACGTCGATGAGGACCTGTCAGCGGGCCAGATGTACTTCTATGCCGTGGCGGCCGAGACCGCCGCGGGGGCCGGGTCTCCCAGTATCGCGATCTCGGCGATGGCGATGGACGTCCCGGACGCCCCGGGGGACCTGTCAGCCACGTCTGGGGACGGTGTGGTCCATCTATCGTGGACGGCACCCTACGACGGAGGGTCCCCGATAGTTGGTTACATCGTCAGGCGCCAGGGCGATGGAGACGTCGAGACCTTCAGAGTCGGAGAGGACACATCCTTCTCGGACATTTCAGTGGTAAACGGGAGGACCTACTCGTACACCGTGAGGGCCGAGAGCGACATCGGGGAGGGTCGGTTCAGCGACCCCGTGGAGGCCTCACCCACCGCCCCCGTCCTCGTTCCGGACCGGGTCAGCTACCTGGCAGTCAGTTCCAAGGAAGGAAGGGTGACCGTCACGTGGACGCCTCCTGACGATGACGGCGGGAGCGTGCTCACCGGTTATGTGATATTCCGGGGAGATAGCGCCGATACCATGTCCGAGATCGCCAGTGTGGGCCTGGTGACATCGTTCGTCGACGAGGACGTGGTGGCTGGGAAGACGTACTTCTACTCCGTGAGTGCCGTCAATGCCGTGGGAGCGGGGGATGCCTCCGATCCCGTCTCCATCCAGATCCAGAGGAAGGAGGGCGACGATGATGGACTCCCGCCCCTTCTGCTCTTCGGGATCGTCCTGATGCTGATAGCTGTCATCATCGGATGGGTCGTACGACCCAGGCTCCAGAGGGACTAGTCGCCCATCGAGTACTCTATGCGTGTCTCGGACCGGTCGTTGTGGGCGCGGACGGCGTCGACCACGTCGTTCACAGTGTCACGTCCGCCCAGGACCAGGACGTCGAGCCCCCTGAGGGCCGCGTCCACCGTGGCCCTGTCGACGCCGAAGTAGATGTCCACCTCGAGCCCCAATTTGCCCGCGGCGACCACACCCACTGGGTCCGCCGCGGCCACGACGTCGGGGTCAATACCCTCGACCTGGACCTTAAGGGCCTTCTCGTCCATCACCGATGTGCCGCCCTCCAGCGCGCTGGGGAGGGCGATGACGTGCACGCTCCCGCTGGTGAACTCGATGATCCCCTGGAGCTCGGTGACCGCCAGGTCCTCCCCCTTCTTCGTGTCCCTGCTGGCCACCCCGGTGGACGGTCCCCACTTGCCCTTCCGGGCCACGATGTAGCCGTCCTCCAGCTCCAGGACCACGGGGTCTCCCCCCTTCAGGTCCTCCCCCGCGATTGCCGGGCAGGAGTTGATGACGTTCACGTCCCTCATGGCCTGGTAGGTGAAGTCCCCCAGCTCCTGGAGGTGCTCCTGGAGGAACTGGAACCCCTCCACGGAGGGCCGCGCCTCGCGACCATCCCGCTCGATCAGGCCCTCCTCCTCCATGTGCTTGAGGTAGTCGGAGATGGCCTGGGGCGTCACCTCGAGGATGGCTGCCAGGTCGCGCTGGCCCACACCGGGTTCTCTGACCATCTGGTACAGTATCAGCACCTTCGTCGAGAGCCTCAGGTCGCGTAGGATGCGCATGTTCCGACCGTTACCGGGCATCGTCACGCCTCCGTTTATCCTTTTCCAGACACCGAAGGGCATTTATGGTATAAAGTATATTTGCCAAAGGTCAAATAGACTTGATTAAGGTGATATCGTGAGCTCACTCTCAAGACTGGCTATCACCGCGATCGTGGTCCTCCTCCTCGCGGGAGCGCTACCTGCTTCCTCCGGCGCCGAAGACGGGGACGAGGCCACGGTCGCAGTTCTCTTCGACTACGGCGACGGCTTCTGGTCCTGGGCCGACGTGCCCGTACCCGAGCCTGCTAACGCCTGGTGCGCCACCGTGGCCGCCGCCGAGCACCTGGGGACCGACCTCAAGTACTCCTTCTCCCAGTTCGGGGTGTTCCTCGAGGGGGTGGGTGACGTGGAGACCCCTGACGATTTCTCCAAGTTCTGGGGCCTCAGGACCTGGGACGGTGAGGCGTGGGAGTCCTCCATGGTGGGCGCCTTGGACGTGGCGGTGGGCAACGGCTCCATCGTGGCGTGGCAGTTCGCCGCCTGGGGCGACCCCGCCCCCTCGCCGACCCCCAACACGAGGACACCATGGACCCAGTTCCGCGGGGGCTACACGACGGCCGGCACGGCCGTTTCGACCCTGCCGGGGGCGGGGGGCATGTTCTGGTCCGTCGACCTGGGCAACGGCCCCATCGACAGCACCATGGCGGTGGCCGACGGCAAGGTATTCGGGATCACCGCGGGCATGTTCAACTGGTCCACGTTCTCCTTCGACAGCCTTCCTCACGTGTTCGCCCTGGACGCGACCACCGGAACGACCGTGTGGAAGCGGGAGTTCCAGGGGCAGGGAGGCTTCGAGATAGGGTCCCCGGCCTACGCGGGCGGCACCCTCTACGTCACGGTGTCGTCGCGGAAGGTGATGGCACTGGACGCCCTGGACGGCGAAGTCCTCTGGGAGACCCAGCTGGAGGGCGACGGGCTGTCGGCCTCGCCAGCGGTGGTGGGCAACCGGGTCCTCGTGGGCACCGGGGGCGCCCAGCTGGTGAGCCTCCACGCCAACAACGGGACCTTCGAGTGGACCGCCAACGTCTCGGGCTGGGTCTACCTGGCGGCCCCCGCCGTGGCAGACGATGTGGTGTACATCGGCACCGACAACGCGACGCTCCACGCCTTCCACCTGTCCAACGGTTCCGAGGTATGGACCGTCGACATGCCCGGACGCGTGCGCGGGACCCCGCTGGTGGCGGGTGACCGCATCTACGCGATCTCGGCCATATACCCTGGCTTCGTGGCCACCGAGGGCTTCCTCCACTCCCTGGACCTGGACGGCAACGAGCTGTGGAACGTGTCCATCGGTCCCACGGGCTCCTCCCCGTTCCTGATGGGCGACCTGGTCCTGGTGGGCTCCCAGTCGGGCCTCTGGGCCATCGACGCGGACGATGGGACCGTCGCCTGGAGGTACCAGGAGGCGGGACCCGTCTCAGCCTCTCCCGTGGGCAACGACATGGGGGCGCTGGTCATGAGCAACGTCAACGACACGGAGGAGGAGCTGCACACCTCCATGTTCGCCATCGAGAAGAACGGGACCGTGGTCTGGACCCGGGAGCTGAAGCCCCACAACTGGGCCCTTTCCTCGGTGTCCGTTGCCGACGGCGTCGCGTACACCGCCACCGACGAGGGCTGGGTCTACGCCCTGGGCAACACCCCCTTCGTCGCAGACTTCGACTTTGAGGTGGACGGGTTGAAGGTGACGGTGACCTCCAACTCCACCTCGTTCGGCGTCGATAACGTGGGGCACGTATGGGTCTTCGAGGGTACGGCGGGCTCGCGTACCGGTGACAACATCACCCACAGGTTCGAGAAGGGGGGTACCTATGAGATCCAGTACGTGTTCGTCGACGAGTTCGACCGGGTGACGATGGTCACCAAGGAGGTGACGGTGAAGCCACCGCCCGAGGAGGAAAGCCCCGGCTTCGGGCCGGCCCTCCTCGTGATCGCCATGGCGGTGGTCGTGGCGATCATCATCAGGAGGAGGTGAGGGCCTTGGCGAAGGGTGGACCGACCGGGGGCCTCGCCGTCCTGGCCGTGGTCGCGGTGCTGCTGGTGTCGGGCTGCCTCACCACATCGAACGGCGACGACGATGTGCCCGCCAAGGACATAACCCTCATCATCGACTTCGAGGGCTTCGACCCGGACACCTTCCCCGACCAGAGGGTCGAGTGGACCAAGGGGGACGGGGCCCAGCACACCATCGACAGGGAGGACCGGGTGGAGGGTGCCCTGTACATCGTGAACGACCTGGAGGCCACCGACGCCCTGGACGTGCTCGCCGCCGCCGAGGAGGCCACCGGCGTGTCTGCCGTGTTCCACATAGAGGCCCAGGGGGCCTTCGTCGACTCCATCGACGGCATCGTCAACGGTCGGGACGGGCACTACTGGTCCTACTACGTCGACGGTGAGTACGGCCTCGTGTCCGCCGACTCGGCCGACCTGGAGAACGGCGACCTGGTCCGCTGGGTCTACATGGGCAATCCCTTCGGGTGAGCCGAGGCATGCTGCCCTTCTACAAGGACCGGGACACGCCCGTTCACCGTCTCCATCCGGCGGCCAAGATGGCCACGGTGCTGGCGGTTGTGCTCGCCGCCCTGGTCCTTACGCACCCGAACTACCTCCTGGCACTCCTGGCGGGCACCGTCATCTTGGCCCGGGCGGGAAGGGTGCTCCGGGAGTGGTGGTCGTTCATGAGGCTCTTCGCCATCATAGCACTGATGGTGGTGGTCATCAACACGCTGGTCAGCTCCCAGGGGGAGACGACCTTCTGGGAGGGGCCCTACATCTGGGGCTTCGGCCAGCTGTCCATCAGCCTGGAGGGGGTGGTGTACGGCACCGTCATGGCCCTCCGCCTCTACGTGGTGGTGGCCGCCTTCACCATCGTCTCCCTGACCGTCCACCCCGACGAGTTCACCCAGCTCCTGGCCAGGTTCGCCTACCGGTCCGGCCTCGCCGTGTCCCTATCGACCAGGTTCTACCCGGCCGTGGTCAGGGACGCCTCGGCCATCATGGACGCCCAGAGGTCCCGGGGGCTCGACCTGGACTCGGGGGGGCGGGTGGCCCGGATCCGCCACAGGATGCCGGTCATCATGCCCCTGTTCCACAGCTCCCTCGAGAGGGCCGTGGGGACGGCGGAAGCCATGGAGGCCCGGGGCTTCGGATCCGCAGAGCGTACCCGCTGGCAGCGAAGGAGCTGGCGGGCCGGGGACGTGGTGGCGATGGCGTCCTCGTCCATCATAGCCATGATGGCCATCGTCCTCTCGCTCTGGGGGGACGGTTTCGCCGTATACTATCCCACCATCCAGCTGGAGGCGGGTCCCACGACGCTGGTGTGGCAGATGGTCATGGTGACGCTCATGGCCCTGCCCGTATTGATCGGGAGGGGAGGTGATAACGATGGCAGACGATAGGCCCCTCATCACCGTGCGTGACCTCACGTACTGGTACCCCAAGGGTCGTGAGCCCGCCCTGGAGGGGGTCGACCTGGACGTCCATGAGGGGGAGTTCGTCCTCCTGGTGGGGACATCGGGGTCGGGAAAGTCCACCCTGCTGAGGGCCCTCAACGGTCTGGTCCCCCGCTATCACGGGGGCCGTTACCGGGGCACAGTTCGGGTGGATGGGTACCTGGCCACCGAGGGGCCATCCTCGCATCTGGCCGGGGCGGTCGGCCTGGTCTTCCAGGACCCTGAGCGCCAATCGGTCATGTCCCGGGTCGACAACGAGGTCGCCTTCGGGCTCGAGTGCCTCGGAACGCCCTCGAAGGACATCGGGCCCAGGGTGATGGAGGCCCTGACCTCCGTGGGCCTCGAGGACCGAGCCATCGACATGGTCTCCGAGCTGTCGTCGGGGCAGGCCCAGCGCCTGGCCCTCGCGGACGTCCTGGCCATGGGCCCGAAGGTGCTCGCCCTGGACGAGCCCACCTCCCAGCTGGACCCCGTGGCCGCCGAGGACTTCCTGGAGCACCTGGACAGGGAGAGGAGGAGGACCGGGACCACCGTCCTCCTGGCCGAGCAGAGGCTCGACCGGAGCCTCCAGCTGGTCGACCGGGTGGTCGTCCTCAGCCAGGGGCGCATAGTGTTCGACGGCACGCCATCCGAGTTCATGAACGACGGCTGGTCCGGGGACGAGAGGGTCCCGATGCCCACGTTGAAGGAGGTCTTCCTCGACCACGGTCCCGTGCCAGTCGGGCCCGAGGAGGCGGGAGCTCGGCTGAGGGACCTGATGGAGGGCGGGCGCCTGC
>CP070808.1:2184650-2187900 GCA_020343715.1 Thermoplasmata archaeon | reverse complement strand
AGCAGGGCGAAGACGGTGCTGTACTTGAGCAGGTCGTCGATCTGGGGGACCTCCTCCTCGGCCTCCCTTGCGAGGCTCAGTAGGGTGCGGGCGGGGTCCCTCACCGCCCCCACCTCCTCCTCGATGTCGGCGTCCTTGGGACGCCTCGCCCTCTTGTCGGGCCGGCCCATGCCACCCCCGGCGATGGTGCCGTAGCGGGCACGCATGAGGGAAAGGTACTTCCTCATCATGCCCATGAACAGCAGGACGCCGATGCCCAGTGCCAGTGAGATGACGAAGAAGGCGGTGTACAGGATACCCAGGATGGCCATGAGGTAGTCGAGGCTCTCCTCGCCCTCGAAGACCTCCCCGATCCAGCTCATGTATGCTGACATCTGGAGGGACATGGCCGCGATGGTCAGTACCACCCCGACCATGAGGGCGAGGACCATCAGCCTGACCCTCGACCTATGGGTGTGCAGGGCCTCGGACAGCTCCATGCGTACCTCGACCGCGCCCTCGACGGCGTCGCTGGTCCGGAAGGTCCGTAGGAGCCTCATTGGTTCTCACCTTTCGTTGGTATAAGGGATTCGAGCTACTAATACTATTTAAACGATAGCGGAAGAAACCTTCGACCCTTTTATTCATGTCCCTTATTAGTTAAAGGGGTAGCATTAGGGAACAGGACCCCAAGAGGTCTATGTCATCACGGAGAGGACGTGAAACAATGGAAGAAAAGAATGGAAAGAACGGGAACGGCAACGGAAACGGAGACGCCGCTCCCGAAGCGACCGAGGCCCCGGCGGCCCCGGCACAGGCACCTCCAGCCGCCGCCCCAGTCCCGCCCCCGGGCTATCCCCCTCAACCCCAGATGCCCCCGCCGGGATACCAGGCACCCCCTGCCCAGTACTACCCCCCTACGTACTACCCGCCCCCCAAGCCCAAGAAGCGACCCTCGAGCAAGCCCAACGTGGTCGGCTCTCTTCTGGTCGTCGTGGCCGTGCTGGGACTCGTCACCGCGGTGATGAGCTTCGCCGGCATAGCCTTCTTCAGCGGGATGGCCGACTGGTTCCCTGGTGAGGAGGGCGACACCATGACGGTTGAGGGTCGCGTGACCAGCCTCAACGGTACCGGACTGGCAGACGCCCTCGTGCTCATTGTAGACGATGGCCTTTCGGCAACAACCGACGGCGAAGGGTACTACGTGATATACAACGTGCCCATAGGAGACCAGACAATACGGGCCTCCAAGGACGGCTACACGACCATCAACAGGAAGGTCACCGTCATCGGCGACATATTCAGTGGCGCCGAACCCGGTGGCCCGGGCGAACCGTTCACCCAGACTGTCAACTTCGCCATGAGCGAAGGGACCGGCGAGGTGACCACGGGAACCTGGGTCGACACCGACTGGCTCGACTTCCGGGCCTTCCTGCTGACATGCGCCGTCATCATCCTGATCGCCTCGTTGCTGGCCCTGCTGGGGGCGTTCTACGCCTTCAAGCGGACCAACGCGATGTTCGTGATCATAGGGTGCATCGCAGGTATATTCACCGTGGGTTTCCTAATCGGCACCGTCCTGGCCTTCATAGCGCTGTTCATCATGCTGCTGTCCCTTGACGAGTTCAAGAGCACCAGCAGGAAGGACGAGGACGAGTAGTCCGATAGGACCCAGCCTCCCCCCCCAGGCACGAAACCCCAGGGTCGCGGGGTTCCCCGCCCCGCGACCCTCACCCTTCTTCTTCTCTATCTCCTGTCGGTCACCACGTACACGGCCACCAGCGAGATGGCCACGACCACCAGGAGCATGGTGAACCCAGGAGAGTCATCCTCGGGGTCCTTCTTCTTATCGACCTCGATGAGCCCCTCCTCGCTGTAGGCCTCGTTGCCGTCGTCGATGATGTGGACCCGATACCAGATCTCCATGTCCTCGTTGGGGACCTCGAGCTCCACGGACCAGGTCCCGTTCCCGTCGTCGGTGGCCACCAGGGTGTTCGGGTATTCGAACCCTCCCTCCTGGCTCTTGGTGTCCCACACGAGCTCCACCGTCTCCGGGTCGTCGACATCGTTCAGGGTGAACGATACGGTGACCGACTCGCCACCCTCAGCCTCCAACGGCACGTCTATGGTGCCCACCGACGGCAGGGCCTTGACCTCGATGGCGACCTCCTCGGACACGACGTTCACGCCCTTCACGTCGGCGCTGGCGATCAGGTAGATCGTCGTAGCGATCTCCGGCAGCTCCAGCCTGTATGTGTACTGGCCCGCCTCCTTCCACTCGATGCCGTACGAGGCGATAGCGTAGTTGGCGGGGTCCGGATCGTCGGCGTGGCTGACCACGTCCCAGAGGACCATGGTGATGAAGTTGTCGGTCTCAAGGGCGCCCGTGACCTCCCAGTCGACGGTGACCTCCTCCGTGACGAAGGCCTCGTCGACAAGGCCGGTGACGGAAACCGTGGGCAGGTCCCTGATGACTATCGACAGCTCCTCGGTCACGTAGAAGTCCTGGCCAAGCACGAGGGCGTGGGCGATGAAGTAGAGGGTGCCCGGCTCGTCGGGCATCTCGAAGGTCACGTCGTACGTCTGGTCCTCCTCGCCGATCATCCACAGGGACATCTCGGGGTAAGAGGCCACGTCCATGGAGCCCGCGTGGCTGGTGGTGTCCCAGTGGATGGCCGTCTCCTCGACCAGCGAGCCCGCGGCCGAGACGGTCCAGATGAACTGGACGTCGGCCCCGACGAAGGCGTTGGCGGGGGCCTTGGTCACGGTGACCGATGGTTCCTCGATCAGCTCTATGGTGTGTTCCGAGGTGGAGTAGTACTCGTAGCCGTGGAGGACGATGGCACAGTGGATGACGAAGTACACCGTCCCCGCCTGTCCCGGCATGGTGAGCATGATCTCGTAGGTCCGGGAATCGTCCCCATCAAGCACATCGGAGTGGTGGGCGTAGTTGGCCCCGTCAATGGCACTTGCGTGGCTGACGGTGTCCCAGAAGACCGAGGTGTTCTCGGTGTGGCTCCCCGCCGTGGTCGGGATCGACCAGTTTATGACAACGTTCGTTCCCACGAAGGCGGCGCTGGGGGCCGTCACGTTGAACTCCGGCTCGTCGTTGACGGAGATGCCTCGCTCGGCGGTGTCGTAGAAGTCACGGCCGTTTATCATCCCGTGGACCAGGATGTAGACCACGGACCTCTCCTCGGGAAGGGTGATGTTGAAGTAGTAAGGGGTCAGGAGCTGGTAGGTGATGACCTCGGTCCGGTTGGGGTAGTTG
>CP070808.1:2180166-2184550 GCA_020343715.1 Thermoplasmata archaeon | reverse complement strand
TCTACCGGTTCTCCATGCCCAAGTCGCTGCTGAGACGGACAGTGCGCGAGAAGGGAGGTGGTTAGAAAATGACAGGACCAATAATGCCTGGAGAGACCCATAGGGCGGATGGCAACAGGATCACCATCGATCCCATCACCCGCCTCGAGGGTCACGGGAAGATCGAGATCTTCCTCAACGACGACGGGAACGTGGCCAACACGTACTTCCAGATCCCCGAGCTTCGGGGGTTCGAGCAGTTCTGCATCGGCCGTCCCGTCGAGGAGCTGCCGCGCATCACCCCGCGGCTTTGCGGAGTGTGCCCCGGGGCACACCACATGGCGTCGACCAAGGCGCTGGACGCGGTCTACAAGACCCAGCCCACGCCCGCCGCCGAGCACCTGAGGAGGCTGTTCTACGAGGCACACTACGTGCACAGCCACATCGCGCACTTCTTCGCCCTGGCGGCACCGGACTACGTGCTGGGCCCCGGAGCGCCGAAGGCCTCTCGCAACGTGCTCGGCGTGGTGGATGCCGTGGGACTGGAGATCGGCGGGGCCGTCCTCAAGGCGCGGTCCGACGCCCAGTGGATACAGGAGATGCTGGGAGGCAAGGCCACCCACCCGGTCAACGGCCTCCCCGGCGGCGTGAGCCGCGGCATGAACGAGGAGGAGTGGGAGAAGGTCAAGACCATCGCCGGGGAGCTCCTGGAGTTCTCCAAGTTCACCCTGGAGAGCGTCCTGACGCCCGTGGTGCTGGAGAACCAGGACTACCTGAACATTATCCTGAACAAGGACCTGTACTACCACGAGTCGTACTACATGGGCATGGTGGACGAGAACCTCCACCCCAACTTCTACGACGGGACCATCCGGGTGGTCGACCCCAGCGGCAAGGAGGTGGCAAACTTCCACCCCAACGACTACCTGGACCACATCAGCGAGCACGTGGAGCCCTGGTCCTACCTCAAGTTCCCATTCCTCAAGCAGGTGGGATGGAAGGGCTTCGAGGAGGGACCCGACAGCGGCATCTTCCGCGCCGCGCCCCTGGCCCGCCTGAACGTCGGCGAGGGCATGGCGACGCCCCTGGCCCAGAAGGCCTACGAGGCGTACACCAGCACCCTGGGCAAGCCAGTCCATCACACGCTGGCCATGCACTGGGCCCGCATCATCGAGCTCCTCTACTCCGCGGAGCACCTGGTGGAGCTGGCCGAGTCCGACATTTGCCTGTCCGACGACCTACGCGCGCCCCTGGGCGAGCCCGGCGAGGGCATAGGCATCCTCGAGGCACCCCGCGGCACCCTCATCCACCACTATTGGGCGGACAAGGAGGGCATGACCACGGACCTCAACCTCATCGTGTCCACGGCCCACAACAACGCGGCCATCTGCATGGGGACGAAGAAGGTGGCCTCGGCCCTCATCAAGGAGGGTCAGGTCAACGACGGCCTGCTGAACATGGTGGAGATGTCCTTCCGGGCGTACGACCCGTGCTTCGCGTGCGCCACACACAACGTGCCAGGGCAGCTTCCGCTGCAGTTGAACATCCGGAACCCCGATGGGTCAATCCGTCAGACCATCGGGCACGACCCGGAGCAGTGAGTTCTCGGTGGGGGTGGTTGGAAATGGCTGCCGAGAACGTACCTGACCCTGCATGGAAGGCATCGCTGATCGAGGAGGTGGGCGATAGCCTGAACCTCTGCTTCCAGTGCGGCACCTGCACCAGCAGTTGTCCCTCTGGCCGAACGACGGCGTTCCGTACCAGGCAGGTGATACGCCGGGCCCAGTTCGGCCTCAAGGACACCATACTTCCGTCCGACGACCTTTGGCACTGCACGACGTGCTACACGTGCTACGAGCGGTGCCCCCGAGGTGTCGAGATCATCGACATCATCACCCTTCTCCGCAACAAGGCGGTCCAGGCAGGCTTCCTAGCCGACGACCACGCCCGCCTTGTGCGGGCCCTTTACAAGGGAGGGCACCTGGTGCCCATCTCGGACAAGGTCAAGAAACAACGGAAGAAGCTGGGCCTGGACGAGGTGCCCGTCTCCGTCCTCACCGACGAGGAGGGGCTCAAGCAGGTCCAGTTCATCATCGACACCAATGGACTGGTGCGCATGATCAAGGGGGATTGAATATGGACGTCAATCTATTCATGGGATGCATCGCGCCCCTGCGCTACCCTGGGATCGAGTCCTCCACCCGGGCCGTCATGGAAAAGTTGGACGTGAACCTCCACGACCTGGAGGGCGCCTCGTGCTGCCCGGCCCCGGGAGTCACCCGCAGCTTCGACCGGAAGACGTGGCTCACCCTGGGGGCCCGCAACCTGGCCCTCTCGGAGCGCCAGGGGCAGGACCTGCTCACCATCTGCAACGGCTGCTACGGCTCCCTCTTCGAGGCGGCCCACGCCATGGCCGAGGAGCCCGAGCTGACCCGCGAGGTCAACAGCACGCTGGCGGAGATCAACATGGCCTACACCCCCCACGGGGTGGAGGTGCGCCACTTCGCCGAGTTCCTGGCACGCGACGTGGGCGATGCGGCCATCCGCAGGGCCATCAAGAAGAAGCTGGATCTGAAGGTGGCCGTCCACTATGGATGCCACTTCCTCAAGCCGTCGGCCATCAAGCAGCTGGACGACCCCGAGGACCCGACGATGGTGGACAAGCTGGTGGAGCTCACCGGCGCCACGTCCATCAAGTACAAGGACAAGCACGTGTGCTGCGGCGCCGGCGGCGGCGTCCGGGCCCGCCACCCCGAGGTGGCCCTCCAGATGACCGAGGACAAGCTGAAGATCATCAAGGAGGCTGGCGCGGACGTCATCGTGGACGTCTGCCCGTTCTGCCACCTGCAGTACGACAGGGGCCAGAAGGAGATCGGCAACGGCTACAACATCCCGGTCATCCACCTGGCCCAGCTGTACGCCATGGCCATGGGCATGGACGAGTCGGTGCTGGGCTTCGAGGCCCACGACGTACCCGTCAAGCTCAAGAAGTAGTCCGACCATCCCGTCGACGAGGAGGGAGAGCCCCCCGTGCGAGTGCTCCTGCTGGCGCTAGGAAACCCCATCGTCTGCGACGACGGGGTCGCGTTCCACATCCTGGAGCGGATGCGCCCCCACCTCCCCCCCGTCTCCGATGACTTCGCCATCGAGGACGCTTGCACCGGCGGCATGGACCTGCTCCCCTACATCATGGGCTTCGACCGCGTCCTAATCCTGGACGCCGTCCTGACCCGAAAGGACCCTCCGGGCACCGTCGGGACCTACCAGGTGGACCAGCTGAAGGAGTCCATCCACACGGACTCCCCCCACCACACCAACTTCGCCACCGCCATCGAGCTGGGCCACAAGGTCGAGCCCGAGCGTATGCCGGATGAGATCCTCATCATCGGCGTCGAGGTGGACAACATCCTGGAGTTCGGCGAGGAGCTGACGGAGGGTGTGGAGGCGGCCGTCCCTGATGCCACGAGGCGGGCGTTGGACATCCTGCGGGATTGGGGCGTCGACCTGCGTTGAGGCTCATCGGGAGCCGGTGCGGGTCCCAATGAGGACCAGGGCCACCCCCAATAGCACCAGGGCGGACATGGTCACGGTCCTCCACATAGGGCTGATACCGTGGAACAGCCATGATATGAGGATGTATGCCACGACAGGTATCAGGTAGGTGTACCACGCCAGCGGACCCTTGAAGAAGGCGCGGACGAACCACACAGTCACCACGAGGTTGATGACTATGAAGGGCGGTGCGCCCATCAGGTAGCTGGTCGTGTAGACCGAGATGTTCGCCAGGTAGTCCAGCAGGACGACGGCGGTGACCACGCCGCTGGCGAAGCCGTAGAGGATGATGCCCACCAGGGCCATGTCGATCCCTTTCTCCTCATCGTCCATCCCTGGTCCTCCGCTGACCGGGAAGCCCCAGGCTCGTACTTACCTTCTTCGCCATAGCCTGGAGGACCAGTTACCCCTTGCCACAACCCTTTTATCGCCCACCAGCGCTCCCGGGGAGCGTGGGCGGAAAGAAGCTGGTGGACATGGCCGATGGGGCCGGCGGCGAGGCGATGCAGGAGCTCATCACAGGGAGCCTCCTGGAGAACCTGCCCTTCTCCCGGTCGGCCGGAGAGGTCCCGCTGGAGAGCATGGACGACGCTGCCGTGGTGGGAGATGTGGTCATCTCCACCGACATGCACACCGTCAAGCCCATCTTCTTCCCCGGGGGGGACATCGGTGTCCTATCCGTGGCGGGCACCGTCAACGACGTATGCTCCCTTGGGGCCAAGCCCGTCGCCCTGGCCATCGCGTACGTCGTCGAGGAGGGATTCCCCCTCGAGGACCTGGTCCGCCTGACGGCCAGCGCGGACGCCACCGCCCGGGAGGCGGGAGTGCCCATCGTCACCGGCGACACCAAGGT
>CP070808.1:2167242-2180066 GCA_020343715.1 Thermoplasmata archaeon | reverse complement strand
CGGGTTCCGGTTCGGGTTCCGGCTCGGGCTCCGGTTCGGGATCCGGTTCGGGCTCGGGTTCTGGTTCTGGCTGTGGCTCCGCCTCGGGTGTCTCGGTGGTGTGGGCGAACTTGGTACCCAGGGCCTCCTCCATATGCTCCAGCAGCGGTTGGGGGAAGGAGTACCCGCAATACATGCAGAACTTCATCGGGGTAACGAGCTTCTTCCCGCAGCTGGGGCAGAATACCATGGGTCCACCGCCATCCAGATTCTCTCAAGGCGTTAAAAAAGGTGCCGCCCCGGACCTCTTACTTGGGAACCTTGTCCCAGTCGTCAAGGAACTTCTGGATGCCGATGTCCGTCAACGGGTGGGCGAGCATCTGGTGGAACGTCTTGTACGGTATCGTCGCGATGTGGGCACCCATGAGGGCGGCGTCGATGACGTGGAGCGGATTGCGTACCGAGGCGACGATGACCTCCGTCTCTATCCCGTAGTTCTCGTACATCGCCACGCAGGTCTGGACCAGCTCCATCCCCGTGTGGCTGATGTCGTCGAGCCTGCCCACGAAGGGGCTCACGAAGGTGGCGCCCGCCTTGGCGGCGAGCAGGGCCTGGGAAGGGGAGAATATGAGGGTGACGTTGGTCTTTATGCCCTCGTCAGCGCACATGGCGGTGGCCTTCAGGCCCTCGGCCGTCATGGGCAGCTTGATGGTCACGTTGGGGTGCCACGCCGAGAACTTACGGGCCTCCTTCATCATGCCCTCTGCGTCCTCGCTGACGGCCTCGGCGCTGATGGGTCCGTCCACGATGTCGCAGATCTCCTCGATGACCTCCCGGAAGTCACGGCCCTCCTTCGCTATCAGCGAGGGGTTAGTGGTAGCGCCCGCCAGGACGCCCCACGACGCGACCTCCCTGATGTGGTCCACGTTGGCGGTGTCTATGAACAGCTTCATACGATCGCTTCTCCTTCGTTGAGAGTAATCACATCCTGTGCTTCATCACGTCGTGGGACGTCTTTACCAGGTTGTCCGCGGTGAGGCCGTAGGCGTGCATCAGCTCGTCCACCTCGCCGGACTGGCCGAACACGTCCCTGACTCCCACCCTCTTGACCGGCACGCGGTAGTCCTCCGCGGTGACCTCGCAGACGGCGCTGCCCAGGCCCCCGATGATGGTGTGCTCCTCGGCGGTCACGATGGCCCCCGTCTCCTTGGCGGCCTTGAGTATGGCGCCCCGGTCGATGGGCTTGATGGAGGACATGTTGATGACCCGGGCGGAGACGTTCTCCTCCGCCAGCTTCTCGCGAGCCTTCAGTGCCTCCCCCACCATTATGCCGATGGCAATGATGGCCACGTCGTCCCCGTCGGCCACGGTGGTGGCCTTGCCCAGGTGCCACGGGGTCCCCGGCTCGAACACGTCGGGTACCTCCGACCGGCCCATGCGCATGTAGAAGGGGCCGGGTATGTTCAGGATGGCCTCGGTGATGGCCTCCGTTTCGGTCCCGTCGCAGGGCACAACGACGCGCATGTTGGGGAGCATGCGCATGAGGCCGATGTCCTCGGTGGTCTGGTGGGAGGCGCCGTCCCCGCCCACGGTGACTCCGGCGTGGCTGGCGATGATCTTCACGTCCAGGTTGGGATAGGCTATGGACTGGCGTATCTGGTCGTACGCCCTGCCGGTGGCGAAGACGGCGAAGGTGGACGCGACGACCACCTTGCCGGTGGTGGCCAGTCCCGCGGCGACGCCCATCATGTTCGCCTCGGCGATGCCCATGTTCCAGAAGCGGTCTGCGCAGGCCTCCACCCGGGCGAAGTACGCGGTCCGGGTGGAGCCCGACAGGTCGGCGTTGAGGGCTACGATGTTCCGGTTCTTCGTCCCGCACTCCGCGAGGGTGTTGCCGAAGACGTCGCGCTGTCTCCTCCTGCCCTTCTTGTCCGCCATCAGCCCACCTCCACCAGGTCGTCCAGGGCCCGCTTCAGCTCGTCCTTCGAGAGGGGAGCGCCGTGGTACTGGAGCTTGTTCTCCATCCAATCGACGCCCTTGCCCTTGACCGTCTGGGCCACGATCATCCTCGGCTTGCCGCTCTCCTTGGACTTGTGAAGGAACTTGAGGATGGCCTTGTAGTTGTGACCGTCGATGACGTGGGTGTCCCAGCCGAAGGCCTTCCATCGGGCCCGCTGGTTGCTGATGTTCATGATCTCGTCGGTGGTGCCGTCGATCTGTAGCCGGTTCTCGTCCATGATGACGGTGAGGTTGTCCAGCCGGTTGTGGGCCGCTGCCATCGCCGCCTCCCAGACCTGACCCTCCTGGCTCTCGCCGTCGCCAATCATGCAGAAGATCCGGTTCTTCTTGCCGTCGAGCCGGTAGCCCATGGCCATGCCCAGGGCGGTGGAGATGCCCTGCCCCAGGGAGCCGGTGGACATCTCGATGCCGGGCAGGCGCTTCATGTCGGGATGGCCCTGGAGGGGCGAGCCCAGCTTCCGCAGGCTCGGGAGCAGCTTCTTGGAGAAGTAGCCGCACTCGGCCAGGACCGAGTAGAGCGCGGGGGCGGCGTGGCCCTTGGAGAGGACGAACCTGTCCCTGTCGGGCCAGTCGGGCTTGCCCGGGTCGTGCTTCATCACGTTGAAGTACAGGCAGACCAGGATGTCGGTGGCGGACATGGAGCCTCCGGGATGTCCCGAGCCCGCTGCCGTGGTCATCTTGAGGATGTGCCTCCGCACCTCGTAGGCCTTCGCCCTGAGTTCATCAATGTCTTCTATCGGCTTCTGCAAGCGGATTCCTCCCCGGGGAACAATAGGGTCGGGCACGGCGTTCCCGGCCCTGCCTTCCCCATATCATGACCTGTGGTAAAAAGGCTTGCGCAGGCGGGGTCGCCAGACCTCCGCAACCCTTATCGTCCCAGGGGGCCCTGACGGGACCGAGGCCCATGGTTCGACATGTGGTGGACCTGTTCGCCGAGATGCTCGACGTGGACCGCAGGACCAACCAGGGGGTCGAGGCCTACGCCCGGGAGTGGCCCGTGCACATCTCGGTGCCCCTGACCCCGATGGAGTACGACGCCCTGCGGTTCCTGTCCAGCTTGTACCCGGCCAACCCTCCGGAGATAGCCCGGGCTGCGCTGTTGCCGTTCCTGGACCCGGGGTCGGTCCCGCCTGGGAAGCGCAGGGACGACCTGGACCGGGAGAGGACCTCCAGGGTCGAGCTTGGTCTGGACACCGAGGAGAAGGAGGCCCTGGACGGCATGGCCCTCGCTGCGGGTGTGAGCTCCGAGGAGATGGCCCGGTGGGCCATGTGGGAGAGCCTGGGACCCCTTCTCCAGGTTAGTCGACCCTGAGGCGACCTACCGGTACATGGGCCCGGGCAGCGACTGGGGCTCCTGACCGTGCTCCATGCTCCGCTGGATGGCCTCTAAGGCCCCCTGGACCTCTTGTTCTATCTTGGCTGCTTGCTCTAGGAGGGGGTCCGTGTCGATCTCGATGACCGGCAGCATGTCGTCGATGACCTCGATCATCTTCGCGGCGGCCCGTGCATCAGGGTACTGGGAGTGGGCCGGTCCCAGGAGGCACAGCACGTCCCGGGCCTCCATGTTCGCCAGGTACAGCATCTGGCCCGAGACGCCGGTGATTATGCCCATGTCCATGGCGGTGAGGTTGAAGCGCTTGATCAGCTCCCGGGCCCTCTCGGTGGAGCCGGCCCCGTAGATGCCCACGGTGTCCTCCGGGTCGGGCACGTCCTGCATGGGGGTGCCCTCCACCGTGAGTATCGTCTTGATGCCCTCGGCCTTGGCCCAGTCCAGGATCTTCTGGGCGAGGGGGAGCTGCAGGTCGTCAGGGATGCGCACCTCGGAGTTGAGGACGACCACCTGATCGCACTCGTTCTCAGGACCGCAGAGCTTGGGTCCCGCATAGATGCGCAGCGGTGGTGAGGGGACTCCGTTCTGGATTATGGCGGCCGCGGGGAAGTGCCGGGATATCACCGCGCCGACCCGGCGGAGCTTCAGGGCGTCGACGATGAACGAGGACACGATGGTGCTCAGAAGGCCCACGGTGGGGAATCCGTCGATGAGCATCGCGTTGTTCAGGTCAACTTCCTCGTACATGTGGATCTGGATGTCGTCTTCCATGTCCTCGCCACCGGGACCGGCAATGCCTGGATGGCACTTGAACCTTTCGTCAAAGCAGGGTCTGATAAGGCCTCCTGGGTGTGAGCCAGCGTACCGGCCTAACCGGGTTGCTGCCGTGGCATGATAATACCTCGTGATAAACTACGGCAAAGGTATTAAAGCCGATAAGGTCCAAGAGGGGGATGCGACGCGGTAGCTGATAAGACCATCGCAAAAAGCACCCTTCATGGAAAGGGGCCCAAACTATAACTTCAAGCATGGCCCGGCGTCAGGACTTCCGCGCCTGCCGCGTCGTCCTATTCCTATCCTCCAGCTCAACGCACGGAGTCGAAGCCCTCGGGGCCACCGCCCCGGGCCCAGGCACCGCCGGTGCCGCCGCCGTCGATGCGCGCCCTGGCGGCCGCGCGTCCGGTGATGTCGGGGGAGTCGACGCCGGTGATGACCATCATCACGTTGATCTTCCCCTCCCACTCGGGATCGATGGCCGCGCCCCATATCATCCGGGTGCCCGGATTGACGCGGTTCATTATCTCCTCGGCCACGGTCTCGGCCTCCTGGAGGGTCATGTCGGGACCCCCGGTCACCTTGATGAGGGCGCCCTTGGCATTGCTGATGTCGTAGGCGAGAAGCGGGGAGTCGAGGGCCTTCTTCACCGCCTTCTCGGCCCGGCGGTCGTCGCTGTCGTCGGTGCCTATACCGACCACGGCCATGCCCATTCCGTCCATTATGGTGCGTAGGTCGTTGTAGTCGATGTTCACAAGGCCGGGCTTGGTAACCATCTCGATTATGCCCTTGATGGAGTTCATGAGCAGCTCGTCCACCACGTGGAACGCTGCGTTGAGGGGCATGTTGGGGTTGATCTCAAGAAGCTTGTCGTTGGGGATGGTCACCACGGTGTCCGCCACATTGACCAGGCGGTTGAGGCCCCACACGGCTGCCTCCTCACGGGCGGGTCCCTCGGCCCTGAAGGGCTTGGTGGTGAATACCACAACGAGGGCGCCGTGCTCCTTGGCCATCTCGGCCACCATGGGTGCGGAGCCGGTGCCGGTCCCCCCGCCGAGGCCACAGGTCACGAAAACGATGTCCGACTTGGCCACCACGTGCTCCAGCTGGGACCGGGCCTCCTCGGCGGACTTGCGGCCGATGGAGGGCTCTCCGCCGGCACCCAGGCCCCGGGTGGTGTTCAGGCCCAGGAGGATCTTCCTGTTGGAGTGGACGCTCTTGAGGTGGACGGCATCGGTGTTGCACGCCACCAGCTCGGCGCCTCGGATGCCCTCCTCCATAAGTCTGCTGATAGTGTTGCTACCGCCTCCGCCGCAGCCAACCACCTTGATGGTCAGCGTAAGGCCGGCCAGTATCTTCTCCAGCTCCTCGTCGTCCTCCGACAGCACGCCTTCGCTGGTCGGGGCCTCTTCGCCACCGCGTTCCTCGTATCTGTTCAATGCCGCCTCGATGATGGACTTCAACCGTAAGCCTCCCTGGCAGTGGGGGTCAGCGCATCCGATGGACAAGGCGAAGGGCAAAGCCTCCGCTTCGACGGATGTCGGCAAGGGCCGAGTGCATCCCCATCCAGGCCATATATGCCAAGATTCGTATTTATAGGTTTTGAGGAGCCAGTCATGCCGTGAAAACCAGGTCGACCGGGACAATTCAGCTGGACCGGGGGTAGAGTCGCTGGACCACGACGAGGGCGACCACCACTGCTATGATGGCGACGATGACCAGCCACATGGGGAAACCATCGGTCTCCCCGGTGTTGTCGTCCTTCTTATCCTGTCTCACCACCACGATGGAGAGGGTCGCCAGGTTTCCCGCAGGGTCCCTCACGTAGATGGTGATGGTGTTGTTCCCTACGAAGGGCAGGTCCACCTCGGGGAACTCAACCTCGCCGTGGGCAGGCTGGATCTGCTCCGTCTCGTCGTTGACCCACACGGTGGCGTCGGGCTCGGTGCGCACCTCCACGAAGATGGAGGTCACCTTGTTCTTGACCACCGTCCCGTCCTCGGGCTCGAGGAGCGTGATCTCGGGGGCTTCCACGTCGTACAGAAAGTCGATGACCTCCACTGCGTTCCGGTTGCCCGCCAGGTCCCATGCCTCGATGAGGAGGTAGTTCTCTCCCAGTACCAGTTCGATCACCATCGAGAACTTGCCGTTCTCGTCGGCCACCGTCTCGTTGGCCAGCTCCTCGTTGATATGGACTTGGACGGTGGAGCCGGGCTCCGCGTCCCCGAACACCAGTACGTCGCTCACGTTGATGAAGGGGAAGTCCCTGTGGTCCGGGTTCGTCTCTGGTTTCAGTTCTGGGGCGGTCCGGTCCACGACCACGGTGTACTCGTAGGTGCCAACATTGCCCGCGGCGTCGGTGAGGCGGAGTATGACGGTCTGTTCCCCTTCGGCGTCGCCCAGGGTCACGTAGCCGGAGAAGGAGCCGTCAGGGGCCACCTCCCAGTCGTCACCCTGGACCCTTAGGACGGTCCCGGCCTCGGTGAGTCCAGTGATCGGAAGGCTGTACTTACGGGTGATGTTCCCCAGTGGTGGGTCGATGGATAGGACCTGAGGGGGGGTAACATCGATGGTCACCGTCCTGGTGACCACAGCCTCGTTGCCAAGGAGGTCGGTGGCTATGAAGTCAAGGGTCACCTGCCCCTCGGGCAGGTTGACCAGTGCCTGCCACGGGTCCTGGATGGGGAGGGAGGTGTTGTCGCCTCCGTTGACCAACATGTAGAAGGTGGCGATGCCCGAGTTCATGTCCTTCACCCGGCCCTTGACCTGGACCTCCGAGGTGTTGTAGAACGCCCCATCGGCCGGGAGCTGGACAGTCAGGTCGGGGGGCTCATCGTCCACGAAGGTGACCACGACCACGTGGTTGGGGGTCAGCTGGATGTCCTCGATCTCCTCGTAGTTGAATCCGAAGGTGGAGGTGGCCGAGAAGGGCCAGTGGGCATCGAACTGGGGGGTCAGGTGGTGCTCGAACTCGGTCACGAGGCGGATGGCCGAGAGACCATCGGAGTCCGTCACCTGCTGGTAGACCTTACGGCCCATGTTGTCGATGAGCTCCACGTCCGCCCCCTCCACCGGGTAGTTGGCCCCGTCGAAGCGTACGGAGAAATGGACGGAGTGCTTGACGGTTATGTGGCTGGTCGAGTCCACCTTGGTGAAGCCCTGGTAGTTGGACATCTCGCAGTTGATGAACTGGATATTGGAGTTGAAGTTGGCGATGGCCCTGTCGTGGAGGACCAGGATACTGCAGTTCTCCACCACCATCCTGGAGTTCACCTCGGACCGGATGGCGTTCCCTAGACCGGTGATGGTGACGTTCTCCACCTTGGTGGTGGAGGTGACGGACCGGATGGCGTCGGCGTTGTCCTGGAGGTCCCCGGCGGCGACGCGGGCCGACGTCACCTCCTGGAGCAGGATGCCGTACACGTTCTCCTTGAAGGTGTTCTCGTCCTTAAGGAGGAAGTTCGAGCCCTTCGCCTCGATGCCCGCCACGTTGTCGCGGAAGGTGTTACCGATGATCTGGGGCATGGCTCCACCCAGGACGACGATGCCCCTATTGCACTCCTCGAACTGGGTGCCGGTGACCATCACGTTGTCCGATTCGATGGCCAGCCCCCTCTTCCGCTCGGAACCACCCATCACGCCCAGGTCCAGGACCGTGCTGGCCTGCAGAGAGAGGCGGCCCGAGTCCTGGATGTGGAAAGTCCAGGGCTCCGCCAGCACCGAGGGGCTCAGGTAGCCCGCCTGGAGGGTGCAGGTGTGGAGGGTCAGGTAGCCGCCTGGCTGTACGACGATGCCGTAGTCCCCAGGGTCCTCGGACATGAACGAGAACTTGCACCTGCGGAAGCTGATCTGCCCCGAGCCGGTGATGGTGAGGTTCGCACGCATCACGTAGGTGTTGTCCGACTTGATGTCCTCGGATGTATCGACGACCCAGTCGGTGTCCACGTTTATGGTGGCGGCCGCAGAATCCTCCGCGAGGAGGTAGCCTGCCGTGAGAACGACCAACAGGGTCAGCAGGGGGAGTAGGTATATGGACCGGATGGGGGTCATTCGGGCTACCTCCAGATACCCGTCGCTAGGCCCTAACCCGTTGATATATTTTGTGAAACGGAACGACCCTGGGTGCATGTTTTTTCTCTCGGGTGAAAATCATCCCCTGGGATTGTTCCGGCGAGTATATAAACGAAGTTAATCATCGAATCGTCTGGTAAGCCTAATGTTAACGGGTCTCGTGGTAGGGCTGTTCAACGACCCCACGCGGTTGAAGATACTCAGCGTGACGTCCAAGGAGCCCAAATCGGCCCGGGACATCGCCAACATGTTCCACATCCCCCTGGGCAGGTGCTACCGCAAGATCAAGAAGCTGGAGGAGGACGGCCTGCTGGCCGTGGTGGACCGCGAGCCCACCGAGGACGGAAAGAAGCAGAACGTGTACCTGTCCCAGCTGAAGATGGTCTCCATCACCTACGAGATAGGCAGGCTGACCATCAAGGCCGTCATAAACGGCCAGGCCCCCCTGGAGTTCATAGAGGAGCTGGACCAGTACCTCTACCCCGAGGAGAACCAGGCCTACGAGGGCTACGTCCTGAACTGAGGGCGCGGGCTCACCGCTACCATCCTTTTAACTCAGAGCCTTGGCCCTGTCGCTACTCCACGAAACCGCAGGTGTCGCACCACACCCGACCGTGGGCCGCCTCTATCGCCTTCTGGCCGCACTTGGGGCACACCAGGGCCCCCGGGGCCCGGGTCTTCTTCAGCTCCGGGGCGGCGGTGGTGTAGGGGCCCGTCCTCGCGGACCTGACCTCCACCTCGTCGGCCTTCAACAGCTGGGGCGCCTGGCCCATGACAGGTCCTTGGACGACGGCCTCCTTGGCCGCCTTGCCCTTCACCTTGGCGCCGCCCGGGGCCGCCACCGGCTTGAACTCCGGCGACTTCTTCGAGTACACGCTGTCGGTGCGCAGGTACATCTCCTCGTAGGAGGGGGGCTTCTCCGTCTCCACCTTCTTCTTGAAGGACAGGGGACGAAGCCTGCGGCGGGTGCGGGCCTGGATCTCCCTCTTGCGCTCCATCAGCGACCAGTAGCCGAATAGGAGCACGCCCAGGACGATGACGATGATGATAATGATGCCCACGTAGGTCCAGTTGAAGTCCTCGGTTCCGGGGCCGCCGTTGGTCGGGGGCTCGGACTGGACCACGTTCACGACCCAGAAGTGCTGCACCGGGGCGGTGATGCCGTCCATGACGGACACGCGGACCATGTACCTGCCCTCGGATCCGGGCTCGGGGTAGAAGATGAACTCCTGGAAGGTCTCGCCCTCACGCACGTCGCCGTTGACCTCCCAGGCGTAGACCAGGATGTCATCGTTGGGGTCGTCGGCGTCCACGTTGAAGGTGATGGCAATGCCCTCGTACCAGTTGAACTCCTCCTCGGCGGGGACCCTCTGGGTTATCCGCGGGGGCTGCTGGGGCAGCTTCTCGGTGGTGAAGCTGCTGTGGTACTCCTTGTCCAGGAAGTTGCCCGCCAGGTCCTGCGCCGACTGCAAGATGGTGATGGTGTACAGCGTCTGGTACTCCAGCGGCGTGTCGGGCTTCACCATCAGGGTGTAGTTGTCGGCGTTGTACTGGGGGGTGGTGGGGACGACCTCCAGCCCCGGGTCCTTGATCACGATGGCGTTGGCCAGGGAGGTGCTGTTCATGGGCTCGGAGAAGGTCACAGATATCTTCGTGTTCCTGCCGACGAACTGGGCCTGCTCCGGTGGATCGATCAACACCATCCGGGGCGGGATCTGTTCCAGCTGGACGGTGAACGAGAAGCCGTGCTCGGCGGCCAGGTTGTTGCCTGCCAGGTCCTTGACGGTCTGGAGGACCGTCACGTGGTACTGCTGGCCGTAGCCGTAGGAGAAGAGCGGGTCGAATTTGACGGACATGCCGTCCAGTGCGGGGGTGGTGTTGCCGATGACGGGGTTCTCCAAGGAGTCGTGCACCACGATGCCCGTCAGGAGGGACTCCACGTCCATCTCCTCGCTGAAGGTGACGGATATGGTGGAGTTGATGGAGACGCCGTCGGCCCCGTCGCTGGGGCTGGTGTCCACGATCTGGGGCGGGGTCTTCTCCTTCGTGGTGTTGAAGGTCCACTGGATGGGCTCCAGGAGCGGGTTTCCTGCCTGGTCCTGGATGAAGGACGAGACGGAGACCACGTAGAGCATGCTGTACTTCAGGGGCTCCTCCGGGGTGACGATGGCCCGGAACGTCAGGTTGCTGTAGTCCACCCTCTTGTCGACCTGGAACCCCCTACCATCCTTGATGGTGATGTGGCTGTCCAGGTTGGACGACCGGATGTCCTCGGAGAAGTCCAGGGTGACCACGGCGTCTATCTCCACGTTGCTGGCACCATCGGCCGGGGTGTACTTCTCAACGTAGGGCTTGTCGGTGTCCACCGCCGCCGCCGGCAGGGCGCCGACGAGCAGGAGTATGGACAGAGCGAGCGCGCCCATCACCAACCAGCGACGGGTTGCGGGGTCCTTGCGTGCAGCGGGCCTCATCTGCTTTTCCCCCATGTCTATTACGGAACAGGGCGGGACATACCACCCATTAGGTAAACGCTTTGAAGGCCTAAGGGGGATATAAAGGTTGGCCATTCGGCCACCCAGACGCGACCCTTCTGGACAGCCCGCCCCAAGGCTTATCTTGCGACATGCCATTGCCCGCGGCGTGCCCCACCTCAGGATGGTAGTGCTAGGCAGCTCCAGCTCCGGGAACGCCACACTGGTGGAGGCCGACGGGGCATCCCTGCTGGTGGACGCGGGGTTCTCATGCAAGGAGGTCACCCGTCGGATGTCCGCCGTGGGCGCCGACCCTCGGGACCTTCAGGCCATCGTCGTCACCCACGAGCACACGGACCACATGAGGGGCGTCAGCGTCCTGGCGAGGCGACACGGCCTACCCGTCTTCGCCACCCCCGGTACCGTGAGGGCGGCATCCCGCTACCTGGGAGACGTGGACCTCCGGCCGATGGGATCTGGTGAGGCCTTCGACCACGGGTCCTTCTCGATAACGCTGGTCCCCATCCCCCACGACGCCACCGAGCCGGCGGCGGTCAGGCTGGAGGCAGGGGGGAGGAGGGTGCTGGTGGCCACCGATATCGGCCAGTTCCCCTGGGCCCTGGTGGAGTCCGCCCAGGACATGGACGCCATGGTCCTGGAGAGCAACCACGACGAGCGCATGCTGCGCACCGGACCCTACCCCGAGTTCCTGAAGAAGCGTATCCGGGGGCCCAAGGGCCACCTGTCCAACTCCGAGTCGGCGGTGGCGCTCCGGGCGCTGATGGGCCCCAGGACCCGTGCGGTGCTGTTGGGCCACCTGTCCCAGAAGAACAACACCGAGGAACTGGCGCTGCGGACCGTACTGGCTCGCGTGCCCGAGCCCGTGAGGAGGGAAGTGGACATCCGGACCACTGCCCCTGACAGGTCAGAGTCGGTGGAGATCTGAAGTTGTGGGGGATACCCTTTTCCGGCCCGACGACGATGACGTCAGCGTGAGCGCCCAGGAGCTTCCGGGGGATGAGCCCGACACGGAGGAGGGCGACGGCGACGTCGCCGAGGACGGTGACGTTGTCGAGCAGGACACCGAAGGGGATGATGCGCCGTTCACCCGGACCGAATGGAGGAACGCCCTCGTTCCCGCCATCCTCCTGTTCGTGGTGATGACCGTCGTTGCCCTGGCATGGTACCTGGCCTGGGACACCTCCCCCGAGGAGCACCGCCTCTCCGACATCGACGAGACGGGGACCTTGAACCTCCTGGGACAATGGATGGAGGATCCGACGGCCTACGGTTACCACGCAGCGGCCATCAACCTGACCCTGGAGAAGGGGGACACCATCACCCTGGACTACTCGGCGCACGGGCCGCCCGACGGCATCCAGGTCCGGTTGCAGCACCCCCTTCATCCCTCCGACGGCATCAACGGGACCGGGGGCGCGATGGTCTACGCCAGCTCCGTGGGGGGCAACGGTACCGTCCAGCTCTTCGTGACCGAGGCCGGTGCGTACCAGCTATACTTTTGGCATCCAGGGACCACGAGGGCCCCTGGACCCGGGGACGATCCCGACGACCACACGTTGGCGGTGGTGGGCTATCATCTGGTCGTCGTCAGGGCCCATCGACCCTGACCCCAGGAGGAACGTCGCTGGCATTATATACCTGGGAAGTGAATTCCAGCCCGGTTAGGTAGTGGTAATCATGGCGGGGGACAGGTCTTACTTACAGGGTAGCGGCAGGCGTACCGCAGTATTCGTCCCGCTCGTTGCCGGCCTCATGCTGCTCACCCTCCTCGCTCCCGCAGGCGTGTCCGCCGATATCCACGACCCCGTGACAGGGAGGGCCGATGTCTCCGATGACGCGGACGCGACGGCGCCCATCACGGGCGACCAGACCACCAGCGACGTGGCCATGGACCACCTGGGCCGGGTCCACGTGACTTGGCAGGACAACCGGGCGGGCAGGTTCAACGTCATGTACTCCAGGTCCGACAACGGGGGGATGAGCTTCGGGCCCAGCATCAGGGTGAACGAGCCAAGGCCCAGCATCGACTTCATGTCCCCGAGCATCGACGTGGACGGGGACGGTAACCCCTTCATCGTCTGGCATGACCCCCGCAACAGCATCACCACCGGGCTGGACATCTATATGGCCCGGTCCTACGACGGGGGCGACACCTTCGG
>CP070808.1:2160355-2167142 GCA_020343715.1 Thermoplasmata archaeon | reverse complement strand
GTCCCGGGTGGGGTACGAGATGGGGACGCCCATGGTGACACTGCGCTTGCCCATCTCGCTCAGGTGCTCCCACACCAGCTTGGACTTGATGCGCGTGCTGTCGGGGATGTCCAGCTGGTAAGAGTTGGGGAACAGGTCGGTGAACCCGAAGATGTTGGTTCCCCCCGGGTCCTGGCCGCACATGAAGGAGGTCCACGCCACCGAGGAGACGGTGGGCTGGGTCGAGTACATGCGGGTGAAGGTGCCGTTGCCGATGCACCGCTGGTAGTTCGGCATCACGCCCTCGTCCATGAGCTTCCGCAGGAGGCTGTAGGGAGTCCCGTCGATGGCCAGCACCACGGCTCGGGGACCGCGTGCGCTCTCCTTCTTCTTGCCGAACAATGGCATGCTCGCTCACTCCTCGCGGGAGCGTCAACTAATCGGGGTATTTCAGGACTTCCCCGAGCCTGTACGCCCACTCACGGACCTTCTCCGGGTCCGTCCAGTCCGTCTTGTCCCCGAAGGGGAACCGGCCACCGAAGGCCTGGCAGGAGACGGGCTTCATGTGCTCCAGGTTGCCACAGAGCTTCTTCTCGTACTTGGCCGTGGCGGCGGCCGGGTCGTCCCCTGCCTCGCCCGATGAGATGAAGATGGCGACCTTCTTGTCCCGTAGCCGCTTGTCCTTGAGGAACTTCCTCGGCTTCCGGTAGGGCCTCTGGATCCGGACCCCTGTCCCGACGACCACGTTCTGGAAGGGCTCCAGGTCCGGGACCTTCTCCTTCCTCATGTTGACCACGGTCACGTGGTGCCCGAACTCGCCTCTCAGCACGTCCGCCACTATCTGGGCGTTCTCACCCGTCACGCCACCCTTGGTGAAGTACGTGACCAGCGTCCTCTGCTCACCCATGTTCATCCACCTGTGGGCGAATCCCACGTCATCCTATATGAAGGGATAGGGAAGATTGTTACTTCCGAAAGTGCCCCTCGATGATGGGGCCCATGAATACGCTTCGCCCCTCGAGACGGAGGAAGGAATGTAGGCCAGCGTCATCCATCAGGCGCCAGACCTCCACCTCGGGCATCCCGTGGCCCGCCTTGGTGGGCTCCTTGATGAAGAGGACACCTCCCTTCCGGAGCTTCCCCACCAGGGCGATCACGATGGGCTCCCGGTCTGCCTCGGGAATGTCGTGGAGGGTCAGGTGGATGACCACCAGGTCGTAGCCCTCCTCCTCCAGGGGGAGGTCCCGAACGTCCCCGTGGGCCAAGGTGACGTTGTCGAAACGGGCCAGGTTGCGCTTGGCCCGCTCGAACCACCAGAGGTCCACGTCGAAACCGGTGTAAGTTCCGCCCTTGTCCAGCTTGGCCAGGATGACCCGGGCGGCCTGGCCACCGCCCACGCCCAGCTCCAGCACGTCCTCGTCGCCCTCCAGGCGGAGGGCGCGGAAGGACCTGCGATAGGCCGACCTGGCGAGCCAGGTACGGATCCAGTCCTCGAAGGCCCTGCCGAAGCTTATGTCGTCACATCCCAAGAGGACTGACGCTCAGTCCTTGCCCACCACCTGGCGGTAGGCTCCCACGGCACGTCTGGTCGTCCACCATCGCCCCCTCCGCTTCTCTGCGGGGAGGTGCCCCTGGCTGGCGCGTAGCGCCAGGTACTTGGCGGTGTACGGGCCGTCCCTTGCGAGCTCGCTGACTCGCAGCATCCTGTCCTCCTCGTCCCCCACATCGGCCAGCAGCAGCAGGAGGGACCTTCCCATCAGGACCCTGAGCAAACGCTCCAGGTCGGCGTGGTCCCCCTGGTGGCCTCCCACGAAGGTGTCCATGTAGGCCTGCCTGTCCTCGGGCAGCACGTGCACGGGCGGCCAGCTGTGCTTGAGCAGGTACAGGTTCATGAGAAGCCTGCCCGTTCGGCCGTTGCCGTCGGTGAAGGGGTGGATGGACTCGAACCGGTGGTGCATCCAGGCGGCGGTGGCGAACACCTCGCCCGCCACCCTCTCTTCCAGCTCGTCCTCCCACTCCATCATCGCCCGGGGCACCCACTCGGGTACCGGTGGCCGGTGGGGCGAGCCCACCACGCGCACCCGCACCCGGCGGAGCTTGCCCGCGTCGGGGAGTATGCGCCAGAACACCAGGGCGTGGAGCTCCAGCGCCGCCTCCGCCCCGATCCGCTGTTCCATCCGGCCGAAGAGGCCCTGGAACACGTGGTCGTGCTGGACCGTCTCCATGAGGTCCCGGACGCTGTGACCCCCCGGCGAACGGTCGCGGAGCAGCAAGTCCTCCACCTCCTTCCTTGAGAGGCGGTTGCCCTCGATGTGGTTGGTGCCCCAGGTGTTCAACGCCGACGTCCCCCGGAGCGTGTCCCGGGGGAGGGCGGTGAGAGGGCACCGGTCCAGCAGTTCCTCGCGCAGGGCGAGGAGTATGGATTTACGCATCAATTAATGATAATCACATATATGATATATATATTACTATGGAATTCTTGTCACTGTGACAGTAATTTCATATGGTATTGTGGGTATGGTATCAATCTCCCCTGGGCTTCACGCCCGCCTTCTCTATCATCAGCACCACCGTCCGCTCCTCGGCGCGGGTGCGGTGCATCACCCCGTGGGGCACGGTGTAGCCCTGCCACGGTGTTAGCTCCTCGGTCCCCCCGGGGAGGTCCAGGAGGAGCGTTCCCTCGAGGACGAAGAACAGCTCGTCCTCCACGTCGTGCTTGTGCCAGTGGAACTCGCCCTCGAAGAGGCCCAGGCGCACGATGGCGTCGTTGACCTGGGTCAGGTCCACGTTGACCCACTTCTCCACCTGCTCGGCCAGGATGTCGTTCACGTCTATGACTGCACAATGTCCCTTTCCTTCCATGATCCTCACCCTACGAGGGCCCACGGGCCAGCTCGTCTATCCAGCCCTGTTCGACATGACGACCGTCGATGGCCGCCGAGAAGACGGGGCTCAGCCGTTCCCAGCACGGGTCGCCCTTGTCCTCCTCCCGGGCCCAGCCGCATGCCGGGCAGGCCGGGATGGCGCACGTCAGCAGCGACGTGACCTCCTCGACGGTGCAAGCCTCGATCTCCTCCTCCGCCCCGCAGACGGGGCACACCACGTTCAGACCTACCATTTCCGGAATCCCTCCCAACTTCGGTCTTTCCCCCGTCGGGATTCGGCCCTCCACGGCCCGGGCTCCCCTTCACCTCCACCGTGAAGTGGATCTGTTCGAACTGGGGCGATGGAGTGTGGCCTCCCGACGAAGGAAGGATGCAGGCGTCGACGCCGGTACAACAGCAGGGCTGACCCGAGGAGCTCCTCCTCATGTCCGCAGGGCCACGGATCGGTTCGACCTCCATGGGAGGCCCACCTATTACCCCTCCCGATCCTGGTTTCCCTTGTCCAACACAAGGGGTGCCAGTGGGATATAATCCTTGTCATTGGGTGTACCGTGGCCGGGGGGTGTCCCGAGGGCGGCCGGGGCGCCCGCTGAATTTCCCGGTAAAAAAAGTTGAAGGCGCGGGCTGCCGCCTCGAGCTCCCCATCACCTCCGCTCCGCGAATCTGTTCGACCTCGGGGCTCTGGACTGTACAGTACCGGGGGGTCGTGAGGACATGCAGTTCCGTACACTTAAAGGTACCGTACATCTTGAGAAAAACCCGGAAAAGGGTCCGGGCTCAGACCCAGGGGAAGAACCCCACTATGCCCGATAGGACCATGGTGCCCGCGACGACCATCCAAGTGAGGCGGTAGAGGTCCCGGTGGCGGGCGGTGTAGCGGGACACGGCGGCGTACCAGAGGAAGGGCGCCAGCACAGCCAGCACGAAGAGGGCCGCCAAAGAGAGCATCTCGATGGTCACGGGGGACAGGTAGACCTCCCGAACAGTCACGTCGTACTCCAGGGCCGAGTTCACACCAGAGGGGGTCAGGTGGAGCCCGTACGTCCCTCCTTTTCCCAGCTCGACGATGATGAGGTCGTCGCCGTGCTCCTTGTGGGAACCCTCATCGATGGTCTCGTTGTCGGGGCCACGGGTCACCTCCCAGTCCATGTTCCCCTTGGACAGGTCCGAGGTGTGCTCCACCAGCAGGTTGCCCCACTCCATCTCCACCTCGGTGGACCACATGCCGCTGATCCCCTCGGCCTCCTCCAGGGTCCTGGGCATGTGGGTGGCCATGACCACCAGGAAGACGGTGTACACCACCACCATGGCGGTGCAGACGATGAGCAGCACCAGGGAACGCAACCTGTGCCTGGCCTTGTCCTCCTCCAATGCCTGGGCGCGCTGGGACATACGGTACCAACCCCGGTATGGGAACGGCAAGGGGCCTCAAATCGGTTGCGGTCTAGGCGGGTCCCTCCCCCTCGGGCCCGGACGACTCCCGCTCAGCGGGCGCCTCTTCGGCCATGGAGGGCTCCACCCCTCTCCCACGCATCGCGAGGAGGACAGCCGCCAGCACCACGATTATGACCACGGCCAGGATGGCCATGATCAGACCCATTGGTACACCACCGTCTCCACCACCACCGTTCCCCCCGTTCGAGGGGCCCGGGGGCTCAGGCTCCTGCCCCAGGGGCTCGATGACCAGCTCGATGCTGGCTGTCCTCTCGAACTCGCCGTCGCTGACGGTGAGGGTGACGAGGTGGGTCCCCGCCTCGGCGATGGCCACGGTGATGTTGCTGCCGTCACCGAGGTGCCCAGATATGTTGGAAGACCAAGCGTAGGTCAGCACCTGTCCGAAGATCTGGTCCAGGTCGAAGCACTCGCCCCTCAGGCGGAATGTCTCGTTCACCTTGAACGTCTTCCGCGTCAGGGGCGACGTTATCCTGGGCGGGTCAGGGGGGTCGTTCACGTTCTCCACGGTCACTAGGAACGTGAGCTTGACCCGGATGCCCGGCTGCACGTCGTCGTGGAGGGAGAGGTTGAAGGTGAAGAGCCCCACGAAGTCCGTGGGCGGTATGTAGCCCAGCTCCTCCGACCCCAGGTCCACATCGTCGGAGTCCACGATCACCGTCGTTTCGTCCCCGTCTATGTCGTGGACGGTGAAGGACACCAACAGCTCCTCGCCGTGGCGTACCGTTAACTCGTATGTGTCCCCCGTGACGGGCTCATCGTTCACCGTCTCGAAGAAGGGCAGGTCGTTGACCGAGGACACGCTGACGGAGACCGTCAGCTCGGCCCCGCTGTCCCCGTCCGAGGCCCGGAAGGTGATCGTGCCCTCCCCCCACCAGTTCTCCTCGGGGGTCAGCGTCACCTGGCCAGTGACCTCGTCTATCGATACTTCCAGGCGGATCATGTCCGTGTCGTATGAGAAGGAGAGCAGGCCTCCGTCGGGATCGTTGAAGACCTCGGTAAGGAACAGCTCGTCGTACGAACCGTCCTCGGGGATGATGATTTCCATGATGGGGCCCACGGTCGTGACCGGGGAGTTGCCTATCACCACCCACGCGGTGGCGGCGGGGCCCTCGTCGTCGCCGTCGAAGGCCTTCACCTTCACGGACCAGTTCTGGCCCTTGAAGGTGTGCTCAGGGCCCACGCTGTCCGACGTGAGCTCGGGCACCAGGGTGCCCATGCGGTACCAGTAGAACCTGTAGGAGAGGCCCTGCCCCTCCTCGTCCCTGGCCGACCGTGTTATCGTCACCCTGAGGGTGTCACCCGTCGTGGGCCTCTCGGGCTCTAGGGCGATCCCGGGTGCCGTTGGTACGTGGTTGAGGACGTCCAGGCTTCGCAGGGAGACCATCTCCGTCTCCATCCCGTCCTGGTCCATCAGCGATGCCTTGAACCGGTAGTTCCCCACTGGGAGCGTGGGTCCGAGGTACAGTTCAACGTTCCAGACCCCCTCGACACATTTCATGGACCGGACCATGTCCCGCTTCCACATCGTCTCCCCGGACAGCTGGTGCTCGATGGTCAGGAACATGTCCTCGGGCGGGTCGTACTCGTCCCTGCTCCAAACTCGGAGGGTGACTGTGGTCATGCGCAGGGCCAACCGGTCCGAGAGGTCCATTCCCTCCAGCACGGGAGGGGCCTTGACGCGGCCCGTCCAGTTGACGTAGAGTTCGTCCAGCGTGAAGTCCGTGGGGTCCTCCAGGCCCTGCAGCTCGACGACCAGGCGGATGGACTGGTGCGACTTGAAGTAGACCTCGCCCCGCAGGTCCCACTCGTTCGTTCCCGATGCCATCCGGGTGCTGGCCAGGACCTCCCAGGTGATGGCGTCGAAGACGTGGACCGTTGCGTTCACGTCGACACCTATATTGGCGGTATAACGCAAGGTGTGGAAGCCCCCCGTCGAGTCAGGGTCGATGGGGGTGATGGCCTGGGACATGTAACCCGCGTCCCCCGGGTCGAACAGGTACTCCACCGCCACGTCGGAGGCGCCCGCCGTTCGGACACTTCGGGAAAACATGTCGTACCAACCTGTCTCCATTCCGAATTCGATGTCAGACCAAGTCAGGAACGATGTGCCGTTGGTGTGCTGGGCAAAGACCAGGTCCTTCCATCCGGTCCCATCCAGGTCCGTCACCTCCACGGACATCGCCCCGCGGGTGTAAAGGTAGTGCGATGGGTTGTACGGGAATCGACCGGACCCGTCATTCATGAAGACATTGGAGGGTTGGGTGAGCTCTCCCGAGTCGTTGATGAAGCACGCGAACACGATGTCCTCGTCCCCGTCCCCGTCCAGGTCGTCGACCTTCACGTCGTGGGCACCAGTCGTCTCGATCTTCGACGCATTGTAGTCGAAACCACCCAAGGGCTTGCCGAAGTAGACATAGCTCTCCGTCAGCCATTGGTCTCTGTTGCGGCTGTTGGCGAACACCAGGTCC
>CP070808.1:2149855-2160255 GCA_020343715.1 Thermoplasmata archaeon | reverse complement strand
CCCAGGACGCTAGCGCGCCCCCCGCACCCTTCCTGACGGCCGAGCCCGAGTACACCTCGGGCACGGCCAACACGGTCACCTGGACCGCCGTCTACGACGACGGCGTGGGCGGCGTGGAGTACGAGGCCCAGCGGTCCACCTCCCCCGCCTTCACCTCGGTGGTGTCCTCGGGCTGGGTCCGAGGCACCACCTTCACCTTCACGGGCCTGGCCGACGCGACCCGGTACTACTACCGGGTGCACGCCCGGGACAACTTCGACCAGGTGGGCATCTGGTCCAACGTGGTGTTCTCCACCCAGGACAACAGCCCGCCCACGGTGCCCAACTTCCCCCAGCCCTCGGACTGGATCCAGCCGGGTGACTCGCTGACCATGGACTGGGACGAGTCCACCGACGCGGGCGTGGGCGGCATCCAGTACTGGATCGAGTACGACAACGACTTTTTGTTCCGGTCCCCCAACGGCAACTCGGGTTGGATCACCGCCACCGAGCACACCTTCACCGACCTGGCGGAGAACCAGTGGTGGTTCTTCCGGGTCCGTGCCCGTGACGCCTTCGGCCACACCAGCGCCTGGTCGCCCACCCGGTGGTCGCGCCTGGACGACTCGCCGCCCACCACGCCGACGATGCGCATCGAGCCCTCGTACACCCCCGGCACCACCAACAACGTCCAGTGGACCGCTTCCTCCGACGGGGCGGGCATCGGCGGTGTCCAGTACCAGGTGTACGTGGCCACCTCCGCCACCATGGCCTCGCCCATATCCTCGAGCCCGTGGCAGACGGCCCTCTCGTACACCTTCTCGGGCCTGGCCGACGGGGTAACGTACTTCTACGCCGTCCGGTCCAGGGACGCCTTCGACCACCAGTCCCCCCTGTCCAACGTGGTCAGCTCCACCCAGGACAACTCGGCCCCCTCCACCCCGGTGATGCAGCTGGAGCCCGAGTTCACCCAGGGGACTTCAAACTCCCTGACGTGGGGCGCCTCGGAGGACGCTGGCGTGGGCACCGTCGTCTACACCTTCCAGTGGTCCACCAGCTCGGTGTTCTCGACCATCCTGGGCGAGTACGACCGCCTGGACGGGACCACCGCCACCGTATCGGGCCTGACCGACGGGACCAAGTACTTCTACCGAGTGCGCGCCCGTGACTCCTTCAGCTTCACCACCCCGTGGAGCAACATAGTATGGTCCACCCAGGACGCCAGCGCGCCCCCGGTGCCCAAGATGGTCGAGGAGCCCGAGTTCTCCAAGGGTACCTCCAACGATGTGGCCTGGACCAGCGTCGTCGACAAGGGTGTCGGCGGCGTGGAGTACTACCACGAGATCTCCATCGACGGTGCGTTCACCAACCCCATCGGTACCGGATGGACCACCGAGACCGGGTGGAAGTGGAACAACCTGGGCGACGGCAGCCAGTACTGGTACCGTGTGCGGAGCCGGGACGCCTTCGGGCAGGCGTCCGCCTGGTCCGCCTTCGTCAGCTCCACCCAGGACGACCGGGCACCCCCTGTGCCCACCCTGGCGGCGGAGCCCACGGTGACCAAGGGCACCACGAACACCGTGTCGTGGAACGCCGTCACCGACGCGGGCGTGGGTGGTGTGCAGTACGAGGTCCAGTGCAGCCTCGACGAGGACTTCGACACGCTGCACGCCACATCGGGATGGACGTCGGCCACCACCCACACCTTCTCGGGCCTCTCCGACGGCATGCGCTACATCTACAGGGTCAGGAGCCGGGACGCCTTCGACCACCGGTCCGAGTGGTCCGCGCTGCGGGCCTCGACCCAGGACAACTCTCCCCCCTCCACGCCCTCGATGGCGGCGGAGCCCCAGTTCACCCAGGGCCTGAGCAACTCCGTCTCCTGGTCCCTCTCTGTGGACGCGGGCATCGGAGGCGTGCAGTACTTCTGCCAGGTTGCCACCGACGGGGCCTTCTCCGACGTGGTGGGCACGTACGGCTGGGGCACCGACACCGAGGCCACCTTCACGGGCCTCTCCAACGGTCAGACCTACTACTACAGGGTGATGGCCCGGGACGCCTTCGACCACCGCTCCCCCTGGAGCGCCGTGGTGTGGTCCACCCAGGACGCTTCCCCGCCCACCAGGCCGACGATGTCGCCCCTGGACTCCTACTCCCCGGGCACCGTGCTGACGGTGGACTGGTCCATCGCCATCGACGAGGGCATCGGCGGGGTCACCTACTACGCCGAGTGGGACAACGTGCCCACCTTCTCCTCGCCCGGCGGCGCCAGCGGATGGGTGCCCATCCGGGAGTGGACCTTCTCGGGACTTCCCGAGAACCAGGTGCTCTACTTCCGCGTCAGGGCCCGCGACGCCCTGGGACAGGCCTCGGCCTGGTCCCCCGCGGTGTCCACCATCATGGACAACTCGCCCCCTTCGACGCCGTCCCTCAACGACCTGCCCGAGTACACCAAGGGCCGGGCGGTGTCGGCGTCATGGAACCCCGCCGTGGACCTGGGCGTGGCCGGCGTGGAGTACCTGGCCCAGTGGGACGACGACCCGGCCTTCGCGACCCCCGGAGGGTCCAGCGACTGGGTCGCATCGGCCACCCACACCTTCGGCGGCCTGCCCGAGCACGTGACCCTCTACTTCCGTGTGAGGGCGCGGGACGCCTTCGGGCACCTGACCCCCTGGTCCCAGCCCCAGAGCACCATATGCGACGGCAGCCCGCCCTCCATACCCTACCTGGCCTCCGAGCCCCTTTACACCCAGGGCACCACCAACACGCTGACCTGGTCCACCTCCCTGGACGGAGGCGTGGGCGGTGTCGAGTACAGGATCCAGGCCACCTCCGACCCCACGTGGACGGATGTGGAGAAGGACTCGGGATGGCTCCGCGCCACCTCCCACACCTTCTCGGGCCTCTCCGACGGCACGGTGTACTACTACCGGGTGCAGGCCCGGGACGCCTTCGCGTGGACCTCCACCTGGAGCCCCGTGGTCTCCTCGACCCAGGACTCGTCGGCGCCCCCGGTGCCGGTGCTGGACCCGCTGCCCGTCTACACCAAGGGCGTGGACATAACCCTCACCTGGTCGTCGGTGCTGGACGCCGGCGTAGGTGGCGAGGAGTACATGGTGGAGGTGAGCCCCGTGGCCACCTTCTCCACGCTGGTGGACAGCAGCACGTGGACCACCGCCACCACCTGGACCTTCACGGGCCTGTCCGAGGGCGCTCCCCTGTACTACCGGGTGCGCAGCCGTGACGGCTTCGACCAGCGGTCCGGCTGGTCCGGCTCCGTTAGCTCCACCCAGGACGCATCGCCGCCCCAGGTGCCCTTCGTCAACCCCGAGCCCGAGCACACCGCCGGTACCACCAACGGCATCAGCTGGTTGGAGTCCCACGATGCGGGCGTAGGCGGGGTGCAGTACTACGCCGATGCGGCCACCGACGGGGCCTTCGACGATATAGTATCCTCCTCGGGCTGGACGTCGGCCGAGGCCTTCACCTTCCGCATGCTGGCGGACGGGGTGACCTACCACTACCGGGTCAGGGCCCGCGACGCCTTCGGCCACGAGTCGGGCTGGTCCACCGCCGTCCGGTCGACCCAGGACGCCTCGCCCCCCGAGGCGGCCTTCGACCCGCTGCCGGCCGTGATCTCCGGGGCGGTGCTGGAGGTCTCCGGCACCGCGGTGGACGCGGGGTCGGGTGTGGCCACGGTGGAGCTGTCCGACGACGGCGGCGCCACCTGGTCCGAGGCGACCTACAGCACCGGGGTCTGGTCCTTCACCTGGACGGGCTACGGCTCGGGCTCCCACGAGCTGTGGGTGCGGGCCATCGACGCCCTGGACAACATGATGGTCACCCCCGTCGTCGCCCTGGCGACGGTTGACCTGGACGCTCCCAGCGCCAACATCACCAGCCCAGCCATGAACGAGACCCTCACGGGCCTGATCCCGGTGCAGGGGACCGCCTTCGACCCCCACATCGCCCGGTACAACCTGTACTGGTCCGAGGACGGCATCGAGCTCATGCCCATCGTGGAGGACCAGCGCCTCTCCGTCGTCGGAGGGACCCTGGCCATCTGGGACACCCGGTCCATGGAGGACGGCGAGTACCTGCTGGTGCTGGAGGTCAACGACACCTCGGGCAGGACCACCCGGACCAACGTGACGGTGTTCCTCCTCAACTCGGCCGTGGTCATCTCGCCCAGCGACCTGTTCATGTCCAACCCATTCCCCTTCAAGGGGGACAACGTGACCATCTCGGCCACGTTCAAGAACACCGGCACCTCCTGGGCCCGGGACGTGGTCATCACCATCAAGGACAACGACCAGGTGCTCTACGAGGGCGTTCATGACATCCCAGCGGGCGGGCAGCACACGGTGGAGGTGCCGTACAAGGTGCCCGACCACAGCAAGCTGCACACCCTAACCGCCACCGCCGAGTACGAGGCCAACGCGGACCCCGTGGGCAACTCCGCCTCGGGCTCCTTCACCGGCAAGGAGGTCATCGTCGAGCCCTTCTTCAGCACCTCCGAGTGGGTGCTGTTCGCGTTCATCATCGCGGTCCTGGTGGTGCTCATCGCCCTGTTCTACCTGGTGTGGAAGCGCATGGGGGCGGCCCCCGTGGTGATGGGCGGCGCCCTTCCGGTGACCACGGCCGCCTTCGAGACGATGGAGCCCCTGGGAAGCGATCAGATCCAGTGGGACGACGACAGCTTCTGAGGTCGCGCGTCCCTCCTGCCCTGGCGGCCCGGTACCCCCTAGAGTGCTACGGAGTGTCACGATTCTGTCGAATTCCGCTCCACTCAAGAGGCCTTCCGAGGGTGTACTGGCTTCGTTCGGACACCGGCACCCTTTGCAGAAACGGTTAAGTATGGTGAGTACGTACCACGAACCCCCGGGGTAAGGCAAATGGCTGGACTATGGGCCCAGGTGAAGGCGTACTTGCATACCTGCAGGTACGAGTACTTCCCCGGCGAGGCCCCGGCCATGCTCGTCCCCATCTTGATGGCGGCCCAGCCGGGACAGCCCCTCTTGCACCTCGAGCTGGTGCTCGGGCTCATCGCCTTCCTGCTCCTTTTCCTGTCGGGCTTCACCATCAACGCCTACACCGACCGCAAGCTGGACGAGGGCTACGACAGCTTCAAGAAGAACATCTCGTCCTCGGTCCGCGTGCTGGGCGCCAAGCGGCTCCTGCACATCACCATCGCCCAGGTGGTGATAGCGGTGATCCTCTCTGGCATCGTGGCCGCCCGCATGGGAGAGCCCCTGCTGTTCGTCCTGGTGCTGGTGGGCGTGTTCTTCGGCATCGGCTACTCCATCAAGCCCCTGAACTTCAAGGAGAGGGGCTCCATATGGCACGCCGTGGCCCTGGGCACCTCCATCTTCTTCATCCCGCTGCTGTTCCTCTACTGGATCGCCGCCGGGGAGCTTACCCTGTTCGTGTTCATCCTGGCCGTGGGCTTCTCCTTGGTGCACTACGCCATGGAGTACGGCAACCAGGCCAACGACTACCTGGAGGACAGGGCTGCCAACGTGATGACCCCGCCGGTGAGGCTGGGCATCGCCCAGAGCCTGAAGATCGCCACCTACATGTTCGTGGTCGGGGCGGCGATAGTCGGGTACTCCTTCGCCTACCTCATATTCTCCAACGAGGCCCTGCTGGCCCACTTCTCCACCGCTGGCCTGTGGCTGGTGGTCATAGTCATCTGGGCCATCCTGGCGGCCGGCTACTACCTGCCCGCCCGCGGCCTCTACCGCATGTGGGCCATCTCCTCGGTCAGCGAGGACATCGAGAAGGACATGCCCCTCATCAAGCAGCAGTGCCACTACTCGCACTGGCAGACCTCGGGCATCATGGGCCTGGTGTTCGTGAGCCTCATCGTCTTCGGCACCAACATGGTGACCCTTGACGTGGGGGTCGAGCCCGTCGAGGGGGCCCACTTCAGCGACCCGCCCTCCACCACGCTGGTCAACGGCGGCAGCCTGCTGTTCCCCGACTACTACCTGGACACCTTCCTGTTCATCAGGTCCGAGGACTCCGAGGTCGAATCGGGGACGTTGCAGGTGCAGATAACGCTGGCCGAGAACGAGCTGGTCTATGAGCGCATCTCCATCAACGTGACGCACCGGCTGCTCCCCAGGGAGACTTGGACGCGGATGGTCCGCCTCGACGTGCGCGAGTTCGCCACCACCGTCATCACCATAACCCTTTGGGAGGACGACGACGGCGACGGCTCCTACACGGTGGAGAAGGACCGGTGGGTCGACTCGGTGCGGGTGTACCCCGACCGGGGCAACGCCGTGGACGACGGCGGCGACGGCGGGATCGTTGACCTGCCCATCGACGTGCCCGTCGAGGTGCCCAGGCGCCCGACGGACGGCCTGTTCTGAGCGCCCATCCCGGGCCTGGTGACCAAGAACCATTTTATAGCCTCCTCCCCATTTCGAGAGCGGTCAGTGTGTACTCTATCCAGAGCCTCCGTAGGAGGAAGAGGCGTCTAGTCCTGACCGTCATCGGGGTGGCGCTGTCGATAGCCCTCACGGTGACGATGTTCTCGATATCCGAGGGGCTCCGGAACTCAACCGACGAGCTGGTCTCCTCCACGGGGGTGGACCTGTTCATCGTCCCCAAGGGCTCGGACTACATCTTCTTCACCGCTGACTTCACCAGGGGCTCGGAGCTGACCGCGGACATCACCTCCGACCTGGGGGAGGACGCCAACACCGTCTCGCCCCGGTTCTACCCCAAGCGGGAGCTCTACATGACGATCCCGGGGGAGGAGGAGCCTAGGGTAATCAGCGGTCGAGGGAACGGGGTGGTCCCGCGGCTCATGGGGCAGATAGACGGCTTCCGCATCGAGCGGGGCGAGTACTTCCAGGAGCTGGACGACCCCTTCTCCGAGGACTACCACTTCACCAACGGCAACTACACCCCCGACGCCTTCGTGAACTTCACCGGGGAGATAGTGCTCAACAGGGCGCTGGCGGACGAGCTGGGCGTCCGGCCCGGGGACACCATAAGGCTGTCCACCGCCCGGTCCTTCGACGAGGCGGTGGACGTGGTGGTACGGGGGGTCTACGTGGCTGACTTCGAGTCGGCGACCTACCGGACCTTCCAGATGCCCCTGTCCGAGCTCCAGTACATGCTGGTGCGCTTCGACGACCCGGTCTCCGAGATCCTGGTGGACCTGGACGATGGCGTGGACACCGAGGGCACCAAGCGGACCCTCGAGGAGGACTTCGACTACTCGCCCAGGCTCACGGTGTCCACCGACCGGGACATCTACAACCGGCTGGACAGCCTGTTCCAGACCTTCGAGGGGTTCGCCCAGCTGATAGCCCTAATCACCATCGTGGTGGCGCTGCTGTTCATCGCCACCGTCATGATAATCTCTGTCAAGGAGCGGACGCGGGAGATCGGGGCCCTCCGGGCCATCGGGTTCTCCCGTAAGTCGGTCTTCATGCTGGTGCTCCGGGAGGGCTTCATCATCTCCGTGGCGGGATTCGTGCTGGGCCTGCTCATGGGGCTGGTGGACGTGTGGGGCCTCAACTACTTCATCAAGCGGTCCATCGAGGGAATCCCCGAGGGCATCGAGGTCACCCAGCTGACGGGCTGGGTCGTGGTGGAGGTCACGCTGGTGGGACTGGTGATAGGCGCGGTCGCGGGGCTGCTCCCCGCATACTGGGCGACCAGGGTCGACATAGCCAAGACCCTGAGGCAGGAGTGAGTCTATGGCAGTGCGCGATGAGGAGAGGCCCCACGGGCTTGCGGTGTCGGCACCCGTGTCGCGGCTCCCCGTGGCCATGCGCAACCTGCTGCGCAGGCCCGCCCGGTCCATCATGACGGGGGCCGCGGTGGCCATATCGATGGCGTTGCTGGTCTCAATGCTCTCGGTGTCCGAGGGCATCAAGGAGTCCGCAGAGGCGCCCCTGCTGGACTCCCGGGAGGACCTGGTGGTTGCCCCCGACCAGGGCATGATCGAGGGCGCCCACGGAATGGCCGACGACCTGACGGGCTGGGATGAGGTGGACTTCGCAACACCCGTCCTCTACCACGACGTGCGGGTCATGCTGCCCCCCAAGGAGCCCGGGGGTCCGGAACGGCCCAAGACGGTGGAGGCCTTCGGCGTGGTGCCCGACGACTTCTGGGAGCTGATGGGTGAGGAGGAGCGGAAGCGCTTCGACCCTGACCAGTGGTTCGAGCACGGAGACGACCCCCACTTCGGGACCGGCGAGTACGACGGGCCCTTCACCGGCGAGATACTGCTGTCCAAGAACCTGCGCAGGGAGGGTGTGGAGCCGGGTGACCAGCTGCCCGCGCTGGGCACCAACGAGCGCACCTTCACCCTCAACGTGGTCGGTTTCTTCGACCACGAGTTCTCCGGCGTGGGCTACATCGGGGACCTGTCCTTCGCCATCCTGCACCTCTCCGAGCTGCAGAACATGACGGGGGTGGCCTTCGAGCAGGACTCCCAGGGCCGGCGGGTGGTGGACCTGGCCGACGGCATCTCCATCGCCCTGACCAACGAGGCGGTCAGGGAGGGCATGGAGGAGGAGGTGGCGCGGCGCATCAGGGAGACCTGGCCAGAGCACGAGGACGATGTGTTCACCAAGGCCGACCAGCTGGAGCTCATCCGCCAGGAGACGGTGCTGGCGGAGATCTTCTACCTGGCGGTGGGCTCGGTGTCCATGTTCATAGGGATGCTCTTCGTGGCCACCATCATGATAGTGTCGGTCATCGAGCGCACCCGGGAGATCGGGATGCTCCGAGCCATCGGCATCTCCCGGAGGACGGTGTTCACACAGGTGCTGACCGAGTCGATGATCCTGGTCCTTGTGGGTGCCCTCATCGGCATCGCCCCGGGGTACTACGGGGCCGTGTGGGCCGCGGGCCGCATCAGCCAGGACGTGGGGGTGGACATAGCCCTGGGCTTCTCCACCGCCTTCGTGTCCGAGGCCCTGTTCTGGATCCTGTTGGTGGGGCTGGTGTTCGCCATGTACCCGGCCTACGTGGCGGTGAGGATGAACATAGTGAGGGCCATCACGGCCGCTAGATGAGACGAAAGGGGTTAATCGGAAGGAGACGATATCGGTGGACGTGGGCGCAGAGGCAGGGAAGACGGCCGTCAGGATGCGGGACCTGACCAAGGTGTACGAGGTGGGGGAGACGGAGATCCGCGCCCTCGCCGGCATCGACCTGGAGATCCCCTGCGGCGAGTTCGTGTCCATCATGGGCCCCTCGGGCTCGGGCAAGTCCACCCTCCTCAACATCATGGGCTGCATCGACACGCCCACGTCGGGCAGCCTGGAGATCATGGACGACGAGGTGTCCCAGCTGGGTGACAGGGAGCTGACCGCCATACGCCTGAGCACCATCGGGTTCATCTTCCAGCAGTTCTACCTGATACCCACCCTCAACGCCATCGAGAACGTGGAGCTGCCCATGAGGGAGGCCCGCATTCCCAAGGAGGAGCGCCACGCCCGCGCGATGGAGCTCCTGGACATGGTGGGGCTGTCCCGGCGGCTCAACCACCTGCCCAACCAGCTCTCCGGGGGCGAGCAGCAGAGGGTGGCCATCGCCAGGGCGCTGGCCAACGAGCCCCGGATACTGCTGGCCGACGAGCCCACGGGCGAGGTGGACAGCAAGACCTCGGACCACATCCTGAGCATAATGGAGCAGCTCAACCGGGAGCGGGGGCTGACCATGGTGGTGGTCTCCCACGACCCCACCGTCGCCAACCGCGCCCCGAGGCGGCTGACGATGATGGACGGCCTCATCGAGGGCGACCGCAGTGGCCCCGTCGTGACGGGAGCACCCAGACAGGTGGGATAGATTGACCGGTGAACTTCCCTTCGACGCAGAACCCCCCTTCGACAGGCCCATCAGGGCCGTGGTATCGGACATCGACGGCACGTTGACGACCCCCGACCGCCGCCTATCGGTGGCGGGAGCCACGGCGGTCATGCGCCTGGAGGCGGTGGGCATCCCCGTCATCCTGGCCTCGGGCAACGTGATGGCCAGCACCCGGGCCTACGCCCTCATGCTGGGGGCCAGCGGTCCCCTGGTGGCCGAGAACGGCGGCATGGTGGCGTACCGGGGCGTGGGGTGGCGGGAGACCATAGACATCCTGGCGGACCGGAAGGTGGCCGACGAGGCCTACGACCACCTCAAGGAGCGGATGCCCGAGGTGCGGCCCCTGCTGACCCAGCGGTGGCGCGAATCTGAGATCGCCCTGGAGATGGGGCCCGACGTGGACGCCATCCGCGAGGTGGTGAAGGACTTCCCGGTGCGCATCGAGTCCTCGGGCTACTCCATCCACATCATCGACGAGAAGGTGACCAAGGGCACCGGCGTGCTCCACGCCCTCAACCTCATCGACATCCCGCCCGAGGAGGTCATGGCCTTCGGCGACTCCGAGAACGACATCACCATGT
>CP070808.1:2144075-2149755 GCA_020343715.1 Thermoplasmata archaeon | reverse complement strand
GGATGACGGTGCGCTCGCCCACCACCATCTCGTCGGCCTTGGACTTGAAGGCGTCCATCTTCTCGGGGCCATGGAGGTTCTCGTCCATGGTGATCTCGTACGTGCGGGGACCCGACAGGGTCTCCTCCTCGACCTCCTCGGTGGCCCTCTTCTTGGTTGCGGTCTTGACCCGCTTGTCCGGGGCGGTTCGCTGGCCCTTCTTCTGAGTGGCCTGCCCTCGCGAGCGGGTCTGTTGCTTCTTCCCGCCGTCCTCCTTGCGGGACTCCGTCGACCTCCGAGAGGGGGAGGTTGTGTTGCTCCCCCTCACCTGTTTGGTCGGCGACGGTCCCGACCATCCCTTGCGGGATCTGGGCCCACCCGCGCGCTTGGCGCCCTTGGAGCCGCCCTTCTTGGCGGTCCCGGTGCCCTTCTTGCGAGTGGTTCCCTTCTTCTTGGAGGACGGTCTCTTGCCGGCGCTAGGGCCGGCGTATCTGTTTCCCATGACCATCCCTCCTGACGTAGAAACGTGACACTGAGTGCATCCCGTTCCTTTAAGGGACTGCTGTCGTATTTATAATTTCGGGGCCTGGCTCAGGCCGTTGGAGCGGTGCTGGGACCGTCCATCCCGGGGGTGCGAGCTAGGCTCCCCGGTCCTCCTCCAGCTCGTCGATGATGTCGTCCAGCTCCGATGTCCCCGCATCCTCGTCATCGTCCTCGGGCTCCTCGGCCTCCTCCTCGGCGCCGTTGGGCTCTGCCTTGGGGGCGGGCTCCTTGGGCTCCTTCTTCTGGGCGGTGGGCTTTGACCCGTTGCCCTTCGGGAAGAACAGGAGGATGAGTATCACCACGATCCCCAGGAGCACCAGGAAGTACAGGAGGTTGTTGTCCGTCTCCTCTCGGACCACGATGTCAACGGTGACGGTGTCCGTCTTCCCGAAGTTGTCCCGGACGGTGAGGGTAACAGTGTACCTGTCGGGGACCTTGTACGAGTGCTGGGCCACCTTGCCCTCGGAGTTCTCCCCGTCGCCGAAGGACCATGAGTAAAGGGCGATGAAGTCATTGAGGCTCTCCTCGTCGGGGTCGTACGACTCGGACCCGTCGAACCTGATGACCTCGTTCGGCTTGTACACCTTCTTGACAAGGGCCCCGTCGGACTGGATGACGTCGTCGACCTTGATTATGGCCACGGGGGGATTGTTGGGCGGTGGGTTGATCCGGTTGCCCAGCACTGTGTAGATGTCGTTCTGGAGCGACGGGATGGGGGCACGTACCACCCCCGTCACGTTGTCCACCTCGCTGTCCACCACCGGTACCCAGCGGGCGTCGGTGTCGGTCACCAGCCACCGGTAGATGGTGAGGGTCGAGATGTTCATGTCCTCCAGGTTGTGGAAGGTGTAGTTTATCGTCATGTTGGCCTCCTTCAGGAAGGAGGTGTTCAGATAGAGCTCCACGTACACACCTATGGGGAACAGGCCCGGCGGGAACGTGGATGGAGGTGAGGTGACGGGCAGGAAAACCAGGTTGTGGGGACCAACGTAGGTGGCCGAAACCTCTATGTCACCCACGCTGTTGGGGAACGTCCTCTGTTGCAGGACCGTCGGTCCCTGCACCACCAGGCTGGTGGTGGAGATGCCGTCGGAGGCCGTGAAGGTCACGTCGGGGTATGGTCGGGAGCCGAGGGTGGTGATGTAGTGGTACATCTTCCCGTCGGTGTAGTCGAGGTCCGTCGGGTCCACCTCGATCATGCTCAAGGCCGGGTAGCCCTCCTCGTTGGCCAGCCGGAGCTCGATGAACTCGGGCGGGTCGTTGTCAGGGTCCGTGTACCTGACGGTGAAGTTGAAGGACGTCAGCATTGCGTCCCCCGAGTCGGGGGCTACGTCCCACCAGTCCAAGATGGGCTCGTGGTTGCTCAGGACGTGGACGGTGACGGTGGCGTTGTCGGATTCCCCGTCGATGTCGGTGACGGTGAGGAGCACGTTGTACTGGCCCTCCTCGGCATACCGGTGGGTCGTTATCCTGGCCAGCGAGATGTTCCCGTCGCCGAAGTCCCATCGGAACGAGGTGTCGGGCAGCTCCTTGTCGTCGGTGGAGTTGGACCCGTCGAAGGTGATGGACTGGTTGATCCTGAACTGGGAGTCGGGGGCGGGGGAGGATATCCGCGCCACCGGGGGCTGGTTCTCCACCTTGCCGAAGGCGAAGACGATGCCCCTCTCGTCCGAGGTGAACAGCATGTCGTCCACCGCCGCGGGACCGCCCACCATGGGCGAGGAGGTGGAGTCGTACGTCCACGTCTCGGCCCCGGATGAGGCGTCCAGGATGTGGATGCCGGTCCCGCCCACCACGAGGCTGCCATTGACGGCGATGAGGTCCATCGTCACCGTCCCCGCGGACTCCACGTTGGTGGTCCAGACCAGGCTACCATTGAGGGAGTCTAAGGCCATTATGCCGTTGCCCCCGAACAGGAGGACCAGGTTCCCGTCCACCAGGGACGGGGAGGAGTCGAAGGGCGTGAGGTCCTGCTCCTTGTAGGTCCATATCACGTCGTAGTCGCTCCCCGGCGGGTCGGGCTTGCCCTCGTCCTCGCCGTCGCCAGGGTCGGCGTCCAGGCAGTACACGAAGCCCGAGGTGCTGGCCACGAACAGCAGTCCCTCGGAAACAATGGGCGCCGCCGTCAGGCTGGTGCCCGGGGAGTTGCCTATGGGGTATTGCCAGTAGAGCATCCCGTCGGAACCGTTGATGGAGAGCAGCGCCCCGTCGTCGGAGATGGCGAACACAGCTCCGTCCCAAGACGCCGGGTGGGCATGGACCTCGGCGGCCATGTCCCGTGACCACAGGGTGCTGCCGTCGAAGGTGTCAAGGGCCCATAGCGTACCCGTGTCGGTGGCAGGTGAGGTGGCAACCAGGGCCATCGGCCCCACCACGATGGGGCCCGAGGTGATCGGGCCGTCCAGGGTGCGCTGGAACCTGGGTGTCCCCTCCTCCAGGTCCAGGGCGAATACGGTTCCCGACTCGGAACCGACGAACACGGCCCCGTCGCCCACGGCGGGAGGGGTGACGATCGGCTGACCCACGGCCTCGGACCAGTCCTCGGTACCCTGGAGACGGTCCAGGGCGAACACCATGGTGTCCACCGCGGCGATGACGGCGTCATCCGTGGAGACCAGGCCAGGGCTCACCGTGCCTCCCGCGGCCCAGAGCCACTTGGTCAGGTTGTTCCCCGGTGGCTCGGATGCTATGAAGCCCACGCCTGTGGAGTTCGCTCTGCCCATGAGCCATCCCTCGGCCGGAGGCAGCACCTCGATGACCCGCAACGCCTCGTTGTTCGACTCGTCCTCCTCGTTGGGCACCACGTCCATGATGCGGACCCACACCGCCCTGGTGCCCACCTCGTCGGCGGTCCACACGCCGTGCACCCACACGTGCTGGCCAGGCTGGAGGAGCACGCTGGTGAAGTTGATGATGGTGTGCCAGTCGTCCAGTGAGCCGTTGTACATGAACACCCTGCCCGAGGCAGTCTTGTCCCCTATGTTGGTGACCTTGGCCCTCACGTTCACCCGCTGGCCCAGGTGTGGGTACTCGTCCTCCACCTCGATGTTCGTGGCGTTGACCGACAGGTCCGGCTGCGATCCGAAGCCCGTCACGTAACCCAGGGTATTGGCGGCGAAGATCATCTCGCCTGCCACCGCGGGGGTAGTCTTGATGGCAGCGCCCACGGAGATTGCGTGGGACCATATCCTGAGGCCGTTGATGTTCCAGACGTTCAGGTAGCCCAGCTCGTCGCCGAAGATTATCTTCGCCCCGGCGATGGTCACCGAGCTCCACACCTTGGCGTTGTCGGCCCCGTGGCTCACCGTCCGGTTCCAAATGATGTGACCGTCGGCCAGGTCCAGGCAGTACATCTGCGGGGTGATGATCTGGATGTCGTTGATGAACTTGCCGAAGGTGCCAACGTAGGCCCTGCCGTTCTTCACCGACGGGGACGCCATGACCATTCCCAGGTCGTCGGTCCTCCAACTGAGGGAACCGTCGGTGGCGTTGAAGGCGTACACGAAGCCCTTCCTGCTGGTAATGCCCACGGACTTGTCGCCCGCCGAGGAGAAGAGCACGTCGCCACCCGCGACAGTTGGCGAGGACCAGACGCTGCCCAGGATGCTCTGGTTCCACTCCTCCCGGCCGTTGTTGGCGTTGATGGCGTAGACCTTGCCGTTGTCGTCGGTGTCCCCCTCGATGCCGAAGTACACCATATCGTCCTTGTGGGCTATGGATCCGTACAGGATGCCCCGGTCGGCGGTGAAGTTCCACCTCTCCCTGCCATCGGAGGTCCTGAGGCAATAAAGCACCCCGTTCTGGGACCCGAAGTACACGCTGGTGCCGAGCACAAGGGGGGATGCCGACACGAAGTCGGGTATCGATGCGTTCCACACCTCCTCGCCCGTCAGCGCGTTCACCGCCACGGCGCCGGTGCCCTGGTAGTCATTCACCCCGGCGTAGATGACGCCATTGTCGATCACCGGGGCCGAGTGGACGGGGTTCGGGGCGTCGTAGGTCCACCTCTCCGTCCCGTTCTTCATCCAGATGGCCTTGATGGTGCCCGATATGCCGATGAAGACGGTGGAGTTCCAGACGGTGGGGCTGGAGTAGATGACCGAGCCCTTGTACTGGTTCTCCCAAAGGACCTTGTCGACGCTGGGTGCCTCCGATGCGGCGACGCCAGTCCTCTCGTTGTCCCCCTTGAAGGTCAACCACTCGTCGGGACTGGCGGCGGCCCTGCTACCATCATCGCCTGCGGCCGGGGCATCGCCGTCGCTGGCGAGCACTGCCAGCGAGGGGATGGTCAGCATGAGGACGGTGAGGATCGCCAGCACGCGGACGTGGGCCCTCTTGTCGGTAACGGAGGGCCTGGAGAGGACATATCTCATAGTAATCCACCTGGTCTGGGGCCAGTTACCTGCCCTATGCGCCTAACAGGGTGCGTGCCTATTTAATGGTAGCGATGAGGGGAACCGACTGGGTCCCCAGGCCAGACGTCTGGCTCCACCAGGAAAACGGCCTACTTGAGCTTGTAGAACTCCTCGAACGCCCTGAAGGTGGACCACACGTCCAGCTTGCTCGATATCTCGAAGGGCGAGTGCATCGATATCAGGGCGGTGCCCGAGTCGATGACGTCCATGTCCAGCTCCGCCAAGAACTTGGCCACGGTGCCACCGCCGCCCTCGTCCACCTTGCCCAAGGCGCCGTACTGCCAAGGCACCTTGGCCTTGTTGAGCATCCGGCGGATCTCACCCACGTACTCGGCCGAGGCGTCGTTGGCGGTGTACTTGCCCCCGGCCCCGGTGAACTTGGTGATGACTATCCCACGTCCGATGAGGGCCGCGTTCTGGGGCTCGTGGACCTCCTTGAAGTTGGGGTTGATGCCCGCGTTCACGTCGGAACTCAGGCACTTGGACCGGGCCAGGGCGCGACGCAACGCGCTGTCTGCGTAATCCGGGTCCGAGAGGGCCATCAGGTCGCCCACGAAGTTCTGGAAGAACCTGGACTTGATGCCAGTGTTGCTGTCGGAACCGATCTCCTCCTTGTCCACGAACAGTGCCACCGCCGTCCGGTCGGGCACCTTTACGCCGAGAACGGCCTGGAGGCACGTGTAGGCGCACACCCGGTCGTCCTGGCCGTAGGAGCCGATCATCGACTTGTCGATGCCCACGTC
>CP070808.1:2129667-2143975 GCA_020343715.1 Thermoplasmata archaeon | reverse complement strand
GACGGTGGAGAACATGGGCAACGGCGTGGACATGATCGACCTGGAGCTGACGTCCATCCCCGAGGGATGGACCTACTCCTTCAAGGACCTCAACGGCAACCAGATAGAGCAGCTGGAGGTCAGCTACGGTGAGAGGGTCGACTTCAAGCTCAACGTCTGGGTCAGCCCCACACACGTGGAGACGGAGGAGACTATGTCCATGAAGGTCCAGTCGGTGTACGACATCGCCCAGCAGGACTCGATACAGCTGACGGCGGAAATCCGCATGCCAGACCTGCGTATCCAGTCGGTGGAGTACAATCCCACGAACATGCGGGAGAACAAGGTGGTCCAGATCCGTGTCCAGCTGGAGAATGCGGGCACAGGCGGCGCCAACGACGTGGTGGTGGAGTTCTACTCCGATGGCAAGTTCATCGCCGAGGACTCCATCAGCTACATCACCACGGGCGTCACCGGCAATGCCACCGCGGTGTTCACCTGGCTGCCCAAGGCAGGGACCCACAACCTCCGGTTCGTGGTCGACCCCGTCACCCCGAGCAGGCCATACGGCAACGTGCTGGAGTCTGCAGAGGACAACAACGTCCACCTGGAGAAGAAGAAGGTCAGCGGCGAGGAGGCCCTCCCCGGACCCTCCGTGCCCCTGGTGGCGCTGGCGCTCCTGGGTGCCGTGTTCGTGATGGTGGCCCTCAACCGCAGGCGTTAGGTCCCGCCGTTCTCGCCGACGGCACCGCCAGGACAAGCCATATTAAGACCGAACGGTCTATCAGGCGGCGTCATGCTGATATCAGTGGTCGTGACGGTCAGGAACGAGGAGAAGCGAATAGGCAACCTCCTGGACAGCCTGGTGGTCCAGGACGGACCCTTCGAGGTGGTCATCACCGACGCCTACTCCGACGACCGTACCCGGGACATCGTCAGGGAGTACGGTGAGAAGTACGACAACATCCACCTGTACAAGAAGGGGGGCACCCGTGGCGTGGGCCGCAACTACGCCGTGGAGAAGGCTGAGGGCCGGGTGGTCGCCTTCGTGGACGGGGACTGCATAGCTAACCCCTTCTGGCTCAAGGAGCTCCGCGCCTCGCTGGAGACCACTGGCACCGAGGTGGTGGCGGGCAAGACCATCAACCTGGGCTACGCCCCCTTCGCCGAGCTGGACCGTGTGGAGCTGACCAAGTCCGGCTACGACGTCACCTTCCCCAGCTGCAACCTGGCGTACGACCGGGAGCTCTTCCAGTCCATCCGGGGCTTCGACCCCCAGTTCATGACCGCCGAGGACATCGACCTCAACTACCGGGCCGTCTCGGTGGGCTCATCCATCGTCCACAACCCCGAGGCCATCATCTACGCCATGGCCAGGGACACCTTCGTGGGCTTCTTCAAGCAGGCCTTCTGGAACGGCTTCGGACGGAAGCAGCTCACATTGAAGCACGGCAACCTGTGGGCCCGTTACAGCTTCCGGGAGATGATCGGTGACAACATCAACACCTGGTACTTCATCCGACTAACCTTCGGGATGCTGGGCTACATGGTCTGCAAGGTCCACGACAAGCCCGAGATGTTCCGCATGTCAGACATCGATATGATGAGGCAACTGCGTGAGGACCGGGAGGACCCCACCCCCTCGCCTCAGACGTCCTGACCAGGCTCCAGGTCGCAGCAGCCGCACTTGTGGCACATCGATTCCATGCCACGTGCGTCCAAGCCGTGGGTATCCATAAGGTCCCTGAGCAGGTGTGCCATCCGGACATGGCGGTCCACGGGTACGGGCTCCACCGGATGGCCCAGGGCCCGCTCCAGGTCCTTCCTGTTGCCATCGTTTATGCGGACGACCCTGATCGTCGGGATGACACCCATCCGTCCAAGTCGGTCGATGGCACTGGCCACGTCCGTGTCGATCTCGCCGAGGCCCAGGATGATGTTAGTCGTCACCCTCCCTCGCCCGAAGACGGCAACCGCCTCCTCCAGCATGTCGTACTGCCTCTTCAGTTCCCAACCCGGGCAGATGCGCTCCAGTATGTCGGGGTCGGGGGTCTGCACGTTGATCTTGATCTCCGTGGCGCCCACCTCGTGCAACCTCTCGATGTCAGCGGGGGTCTGCACGTACGGTTCCACGCCCACGGCCAGGTCGGGGACCTGTGCCAGCACCCCGGATATGACCGTCTCGTAGGCCCTCATCATGGCCTCGTGGTCCGGGGATGCCACGCTGGTTATGGCCAGGGCGGCGAAGGGGCTCCTCCGGTAGGCCTCCAGCACCAGCTCCACCCAGCGCTCGGGGGTCACATCCTTCCTCCGCCCGGGCTCCATCCTGTGGGTGTTGCAGAACGCGCACTCGTACACACACTCGCCCGATAGGTTGATGAAGGCCTGGTCGGGGGCGTGCATGACGATGGGCAGTAGCCTCACGTCCCTAGCGAGCACCTTCCCGTCGGCCCTCCTGATCTCCAACTCCCCGCTTCCGGCCTCCACGAGGGCCAGGGGGGCTTCGGTGCCGTCGTCGGGCGCCACACCCAGCTTCACGTGGTGCTCCCTGCCGTCGGTGCTCACCCACGCGAGGGCCACCGAGGTGCCTCCGGCCCCGGGACCCGCGGTGCTGCGTGACAGCCTGTAGCCCGCTAGGAGGTCCCGGGGAACCTTGACACGGCCCGCGGATATCATCTCCGCCTTGAGCCTTCCCACGTCCTCGTCCGTGGCCACGCGGGGCTCGATGCCGTACCGGGTATTTAGGGTTTGCACCTGGTGCTGGGTCACTGGGCAAACTACATTTGGGCGAACGGGCATGGTGGGCCCATGGGTCGATTGGGAAGGATACTGGTGGCCCCCAAGGTTAGGCGCCAGATAGAGCGGGGCTCCAACATGTACAACGAGGGGGACGTGGAGGGGGCCTTGGAGTGCTTCACCACCGCCGTCGAGCTGGACGAGGAGCACGAGGAGGCCCACTACTACCTGGCCCTGGCCCTGATGGAAAGGAAGCGGCACGAGGAGGCGGAGGTCCACTTCCGAAGGTCCATCGACCTTAAGGGCAACGTGAGCCGCACCCATGCGGACTTCGCGGAGCTGCTCCACCACATGGGCAGGAAGGAGGAGGCCGAGGCGGAGTACCGCCAGGCGCTGGAGCTGGACCCCTCCAACGCCATAGCCATCATGAACCTGGGGACCCTCCTGCGGGACTCCGGGAGGTTCTCCGAGGCCACGGAGCTCTATAACAAGGCCAAGGACCTGCCCGACCTGGACGAGGACAGCAGGAAGCAGCTGGAAGAGATGCTCATCTGAGGTGGCCAGATGCCCCCCCAGGTACTGCTGTCCCGGGACCTCGGAAACGTGACCGTCCAGGCCGTCCAGGGCGACATCACCGACCTGGACGTGGACGCCATCACCAACGCCGCCAACGACCACCTGTGGATGGGGGCCGGAGTGGCGGGGGCGATAAAGCGCAGGGGCGGCGCCGTCATCGAGCGGGAGGCGGTGGCCAAGGGCCCCATCCCCGTGGGGACCTGCGTGGCCACCAGCGCGGGCGACCTCAAGACGAGGCACGTCATCCACGCCGCCGTCATGGGGCAGGACCTGAGCACCGACCTGGTCACAGTGAGGATCACCACCAGGGCCGTGGTCGAGATGGCCTTGGCCATGAGCCTCGAGTCCCTGGCCATGCCCCTCCTGGGCACCGGTGTCGGGGGGATGGACGTGGCCCAGGTGGCGTCGGCCATGGCCGAAGAGATCGTCATGGCCTCGAGAGGGGCCGACCAGGGGGGCATGCTGGTCCTACTAGTGGCCTACGACGTCGAGGCCGCGGAGACCCTCAGGGAGGCCGTCGAGGGCCTGAAATGACGGACCGGCCAGGGACGACTGGCCACATGCATTTGGCGAGAACGTAATCCGAACCTATTTAATGCACTAGCGGCATGGCCTGGCCGAGTGTGGATTATGTCGCGGTCCACTATACCCCCGGTTGTAATGGCCCTGCTGGTCCTTACCGGGACCTTCGCAGGTATCCCCGCCCTCGGTCTGCCGTCGGCGGGAACGGACGATCCCTCCAGTACGAGATGGCCAGGTGCCTTGGATGGCCCCGCCGTGGAGACACCCTCTCCATTGCTGTGGCTCAAGGCGGGCGTGTTCGACCCCCTGGCCGACGACAAACCCCTGTCGTTGGGCCTGGAGGGAAGTTCCTCCCGTCATGTCTACCTGGTCCAGTTCGTGGGACCCCTCTCTCCCGACACCGGCGAGAGGCTGGAGACCCTCGGTGCCGGTGTCATGGGCTACGTGCCCGACGACGGCCTGGTCGTTGGCTTCGAGAGGCCCTCCCAGGTGCTGGCAGTCTCCCTCTGGAGGGACGTGAGATGGCTTTGCCCATGGCAGGACGGCTGGAAGGTCGATCCCTGGCTGGAGGATGCGAGGGGCACCATGGAATTGGGCGTCCTGGCCTGGGACGAGGGAGCGGACCTCTCCAAGGCGATCGCCCGAGCGGGTGGACGCGTGCTCGTCCGCCAGCTGGACCTCTACGTGGTGCGGGTCGACGCCAGCTCGGTGCCCGACCTGGCCGCCATACCCGGTGTGAACTGGGTCGAGCCCTGGGGCCGCCCCACGTTCCTCATGGACATGGCCACCAAGTCCGTTGGGGCCCGGCAGCGCACCGACGGGGCACTGGATCCCGACGGCACCGCCGTATGGTCCTACGACAATGCCACCGACACCTTCAAGGGGCTCACCGGCAGGTCGGTCACCGTCGACATCACCGACACCGGGGTGGACGGGACCCACAGCGCCTTCAACGGGCGCACCGAGAGGTACACTTCCCTCATACCCACTCAGCCCATCTGGTCAGATCCCTTGGGCCACGGCACCCACGTGGCCGGCATAGTCCTGGGCGACGGTTCGTACCGTTCCACAGAGGACCAGTTCTACCACGACAACTTCGACGGGAAGTTCGTTGGCATGGCGCCCGGGGCTTACATGATAGCCCAGAGCCTCTACGGCCCCAACGAGACCTTCACCTACAGGAACCTGACCAAATGGTCCGTCCAGAACGGTGCCCAGATATCCCAGAACAGCTGGGGCACCTACCACTCATCGGTGTGGGGTAACTACACCATCGTCTCGCGCGACTACGACAACTCCACCCGCGACGCCGACTGGACCACCCCTGGGAACCAGTCGCTCCTGTGCGTCTTCGCCGCGGGCAACGAGGGCATCTTCGGCAACAACACCCTCTCCGTCACCGCCTCGGCCAAGAACGTCATAACCGTGGGCTCCACGGGCAACGGCAAGAACGTGACGGGGAAGGACGAGGTGTGGCTGCACTCCTCCCGCGGATGGACCGACGACGGTCGCATCAAGCCCGACCTGGTGGGACCCGGCGACGACGTGGTCTCCACCTGGGGCATCGCCGACAGCGGCTCCACCGGCTCGCTGCCCCCCGAGGCGGGCGACCACTCCTACATCACATATGGTGGGACCTCCATGTCCGCCCCCGTCGTATCGGGCTCCGCCGCCCTGGTGATGGACTACCTGATCTCCAAGCAGGGCCAGTCCGAGCCCTCGCCAGCGGTTGTCAAGTCCATACTCCTGGCCTCCGCTGACCACCTGTCAACGTCCGAGTGGCCCAGCAGGGAGCAGGGTTGGGGCCGGGTGAACGTGAGCCGAGCCATAGTCGAGACCCGGGACAACAACATGGAGTTCGTCGACCAGACCACCAAGTTCTACAACGTGGGCGAGTCCCAGTCGTACCGTTACGACGTCCAGCCGGGCAACCCGCTGCGGGTGTCCCTGGTCTGGACCGACCTGCCCTCGGAGGTGTTCAGTGGCAAGATGCTCATCAACGACCTGGATTTGGAGGTGGAGAGTCCCTCGGGCCAGGTGTACAAGGGCAACGTGTTCGGCGGTGGCAAGAGCATCACCGGCGGCAACGCCGACGACACCAACAACGTGGAGATGGTGTACATCGAGGACCCCGAGGCGGGGGAGTGGGAGGTCACCGTCAGGGCCAGCCAGCTACCCCCTGTGTGGAACGGCGGGAACCAGGACTTCGCCGTCGCCGTGGTGGGCAACGTCAACAAGAAGTTCGTGGACATCGCCGCCCAGAACCTCTCCGTGAGGGCCACCGACGCCGCCGAGGGCGACGTCATCCCCATCGTGTTCGACCTGGCCAACCTGGGCAACCTGCCCGCTCCGGCGGTGCCCTGGGTGATCAACATCATGAACGAGTTCGGCAGCCTCCACGAGAGGCTGACCCAGGGCTTCGACGACATCGAGCCCAGGTCAGGTGTGCGCATCTACGCCAACTGGACCGCCGTCCGGGGAGAGTTCACCATCAAGGTAATCCCCAACCCCCTCCGCACAATGGCGGAGGAATCGTACCAGAACAACAACGCCTCCAAGGAGGTGTTCATCAAGGGATTCGGGGTCTCGGGAGACGTGGACCAGTCGGTCCAGGACGGCCTTCCCGGCACGGACGTGGAGTTCACCATGGAGGTGACCAACGAGGGTAACGTCCCCGACCTGTTCATCCTCACAAGGTCCGAGCCGCCCAGCGGGTGGAACGCCCGCCTGGACGCGACGTTCCTGGACATCATCCCGGGTGGGACAAAGACCGCCGTCCTGACGGTTACCGTCCCCCAGGGCCTCATGGCGTGGGAGGCCGCCTTCGTCAACGTCACGGTGTCCTCCCAAGGGAACGATACGCATCAGGTGGTGCTCCGCACCCAGACCAACGTGGCCGAGGTGTTCGACCTCTCGCTGGAGATGGACGTGCGCAGCATCGACACGGCCCCGGGCGAGGAGGCCCCCTTCGAGTTCACAATCACCAACAACGGCAACGCGGGCGACACCTATAGGGTGACACACTGGCAGCAGTCGGGTCCCGACGACGGTGTGACGTTCACCCTCAACAGGACGACCTTCGCCACCGCCGTGGGCGAGACCGTCCATGGTGGCATCGTCGTCGCCCTGGACGCGGCGTCCGCCACGGACCTCCCCGCGGGTGAGACGATAGCCTTCATTGTCAAGGTCACATCGGCCAAGAACGCCAACGTGTCCAGGTCGGTCACTGGCTCCGTGGTCATCAAGCACCTTCCCTCGGCGGAGATCGCGCCCCTGGACTCGGACACCCTGCCGGTCATGCCGGGCGAGGAAAAGAGCCTCACCTTCGACGTGACCAACACCGGCAACGGCGAGGACCTGCTCACGCCCACGGCCACCGTGCCCGAGGGCTGGGAGGTGCGGACCTCGGAGCCCTCGGTCTTCCTGACCCAGGGAGAGACTAAGACGGTCCAGATGTGGATAACCGTGTCCCTCACGGCCACCGCGGGCGACCACGATGTCGTCCTGGTGATCAAGTCGGGCGAGGATGTCCTGACGACCAAGGACCTGACCTTCGTGGTGGACTGGTTGCCCCGGGTATCCGTCTCGCTGGACGGTTCCCACAACAGGAACCTTACCCAGGGCCAGGAGCTCACCATGGAGTTCCGTGTCACCAACAGCGGCAACGGCCCGGACTTCATCACCGTCGAGTTCTCCGGTCTCAGTCGAGGCGTGGAGGCCGAGGCCAGGCCTACCTTCAGGGACCTGGCCCAGGACGAGATAGGGACATTCATCATCGCCTTCACCGCCGCCAACGACGCCGAGCTGCTCATCGGCAGGTACACCGTCACCTTCGTCTACGCCGAGGGCGTGGAGCGGGAGTCGGTACAGGTCAACATCACCATCGAACAGAGGACCGTGGAGCCACCGCCGAACGGCAACGGGAACGGCGGCGATGATGACGAGGGCTTCCCCATCTGGCTCCTGGGCCTGATCATCGGCATCGTGGTGGCCATCGTCGTGGGCTACTTCCTGTTCACCAGCGCCCAGCGGCGCAGGTCCGACTCCAAGATGGAGGAGGATTTCTTCAAGGACAGCCGGTCCGAGAGGGCGACCTCAGAGGTCCTGGCCGATGAGATGGCCTCCCGAAGGGTCCCGCCACCGCCCCCGGCGGCCGAGGTCCCACCACCCGCTGCCACGGAGGAGGAGGCCTGGGCCGAGGGCGGTGTCGAGGAGTCGGAGGACACGGCCTCTCCCGAGGTCGCGCCCGTGGCGGCTCCCGCAGCGGGCGGGTCATGCCCCGAGTGCGGGAACGCCATGCAGCCAATGGGACCCGGTGGAGGGGCCTATTGCCCCATGTGTGGTCACCAGGAGGCGGCCTGATGGGATCGGTGACGATGACCCTGGGCCGGATCATGCCCTCCTCGATGTACGGCACCCGTATCTTGAGGAAGCATGCCGTCCTGATCGTCATCGTCGCCATGACGCTGCCAGGGCTCCTGGCGGTGATGCCCTCCACCCATGGTCTGCCCGAGCGACCTTCCCTGGACGGGGAACTGCTCACGTCCGAGGTGGGCGCCGGTGCACAGTACTCAGGCCCCTCGGAGATCCATCTGGTGGCCGGGAGCTTCGACCCCCTGGAGGACACCATAGCGCTGCCCGAGGAGCTCGTCACCCATCGATGGGACGGTCTGTTCCTGGTCCAGCTCATCGGACCCACGCTACCCCAATGGACCCGAGGAATGGAGGACATCGGATGCCGGGTCGTGTCCTACATCCCCGACAATGCCTTCATCGTCAAGATGACCCGAGAGGGCCGGAGGGACGTGGTGGACCTTCCCTACGTCCGATGGGTCGGTCCCTTCCACTCGGCCTTCAGGGTGTCCCCGGACACCTGGGACTCGCCCGACCCTTTCATGAGCCTTGCAATCCTGGCCATCGACGACCCACGGGAGCTGTCCAAGGACGTCTCCAGGCTGGGAGGTTACCTGGACCATGTGGGGGAACACACCCGTCTCGTCCAGGCCCTGGTGCCAAGGGCGGGCCTCATGGCCCTGGCCCGGCATCCCGACGTGGAGTGGATCGAGCCCAGGTCCGTCCCCGAGCTCCACAACGACAACTCGGCCCGACTCATCGGCTCCCGACAGATTACCGACGGGCCTTGGAACCTGACCCAGTCCATGCGCCTTTGGTCCTGGAACGACGTGACCGGCGAGTTCGAGGGCATCACCGGCGAGGGCTTCGTGGTGTCCGCCGCCGACACCGGCCTGGATGGGGCCCACGGCAATTTCCCCAACAAGGTACCCTCCGTCAACTACGTGGGCGGCGACGCGAATAGGGACACCTACGGCCACGGGACCCACGTGCTGGGCACCATTGCCGGGGTCGGCCTGCCCTATCCCACGGACACCACCGCTGCCCAGCGCAAGTACATCGGTGTGGCGCCCGGGGCCACGGTGTTCTCCCAGGACATATTCGACGGGTTCAACTTCTACGGCAACTTCGAGGTCCTCGGTCGTGACGCCTCCCAGCGGGGTGCTGTCGTGAACAGCAACTCGTGGGGAGAGATGCGTGGAGGCCGCTACACCAGCAACGAGGTGGTCTACGACACCATGGTCAGGGACGCTGACGGCACCAAACCCGGCGCCCAACCGCTGGTGTTCTGCTTCTCAGCGGGCAACTCCGGCGGTCGTGGCGACAGGACCATGGGCTCCCCCGCATCTGCCAAGAACATCATCAGCGTGGGCGCCACCGGGAACGACAAGAACGGCGTCTCCTCGACATCGGTGGCCGGCTTCTCCAGCCGGGGACCGACGGCGGACGGCCGCACAAAGCCCGACGTGGTGGCCTCGGGGGCACACGTGGTCTCATCAGCCGCAAGGCGGCCGACCACTATGCCCTTCAGCCCTCCCGCCGACGGCGGGGAATCCTGGACCTCCGCCAGCGGCACCTCCATGTCCTGCCCTGCCACCGCGGGCGCGGTGGCTCAGGTATACGATTTCTCCAACACGATCTGGGGGCACAACCCGTCCCCTGCCTTGGTCAAGGCCCTCCTCATCAACGGGGCGGACAAGCTGAACTCCGACCCCATCTACCCAGGGACGAAGCAGGGCTGGGGCCGTGTGAACCTCACCAAGCTCATCGAGACCCCTGACTACAGGACCTTCTACTACGACCAGGACGAGATGCTCCAGGTCGGCGGGAAGGAATCGAAGCGGTACATCTACCAGGTCGAGGCGGGCCAGAGGACCGTCAAGTTCACCCTGGCGTGGACCGACTACGTGGGCTCCCCCTCGGCCTCCAAGGCCCTGGTCAGCGACCTGGACCTGGTGGTCACCGACCCCGACGGGAACGTGTACATCGCCAACAACTTCAACGTCCAGGGCCACTCCCTGCCAGGCGACGATTTGTCCAACGACACCATCAACAACGTGGAGAAGATCGTGCTGCCATCGGCCAAGGCCGGCTTCTGGTCCGCCACCGTCTTCGCCCGGGATACGCCCAATGGGCCCCAGAACTACGCGTTCGTCGCCCAGGGCGACCTGCAGGACAAGTGGCGGGACCTGGTGGCCGAGAACGTGACCCTCAACAAGGAGGAGGTCGACGAGGGCGAGGGTATCGTGTTCACCGGCGACATCGTCGCCATGGGCAACCTGCCCTTCGCACCGTTCCACTACGAGGTCTACGTGCACGACCTGGACTCGGGGGAGAAGATAACCTTCGAGGAAAACGACGACACGCGCCTCGTCCCCTGGCAGTCCATCCACTTCACCCACCGGTGGGTCGCAGTGCGCGGCGACTGGGAGTTCGTGGTGGACGTGGACACCCTGGTCGTGAACGAGGAGTTCGTCAAGGACAACAACCGAGTCGTCATGGGCCGTTTCGTGAAGGGTTACGGCATGCTCACAGACCTGCTCCCTGCCCAGGTGACCGTCTGGCCAGGCCTGGAGACACGCCTGGAGGTCAACGTCCTCAACACAGGCAACGTGGTGGACACATACACCCTTTCCACAGAGGGCATACCCGTGGGGTGGTCGGTCTCGCTGGACAATGACGACATCACACTGGGTGTTGAGAAGACAGGCACCATCGCCATGAGGGTCACACCTCCCTCGGCCGCCAAGGCCGGCGAGAGGTTCAGCCTGAACGTCAAGGTGACCTCCACGGGCAACTCGACGTACATGACGGCCCTGTCCTCCGATGCGACAGTGGGACAGGTCCACGGCCTTGACTCGGAGCTGTCCAAGCAAGGGAGCTCTGTGCTGCCGGGCAACTCGGTCGTCCACGAGATTAACGTCACCAACACGGGCAATGGCGAGGACTCGTACTACTTCGACGTGTTCAACCTACCGGACGGATGGCAAGCGGACTTCAGTGACGAGGACATAACGCTGGAGGACAACGTGACCAAGGTGGTCACCCTGGAGCTGTCCTCGCCCGAGGAGGCCCTCAGCGGGACCATCGCCGAGCTGGACATCACGGTCACGTCCAGCACGGGCCAGTCCGAGACCCTCAAGGCGCGGACACAGGTGCGCAAGACCACCGCCATGGACGCCACGATGCGGGCCGAGAACCATGTGATGCCCGGTCAGAAGGTCACGTACACCATAGACATCCACAACCTGGGCAACGGCAACGACAACTTCTTCTACGACGACCAGGTCCCCAAGGGCTGGTACTCCACGATCCCCATCCCCGAGGTCCTGGGTCTTGAGGCCTTCGAGTCGTTCAACGTCACCGGGGAGCTGTTCTGCCCGCCCAACGCCCGGTCGGGGGAGTACACCTTCACCGTCCAGATCTACACCCGTGAGTACCTGCGGGAGATGACGGTGACCGTATACGTGGAGGAGGTCTTCGATGCCTCCCACGTGCTCCTCGGGAGCGGGTCGGCGGTGTACCCCGGCGACTCGACCAGGTACAGCCTGGGAGTCACCAGCCTGTGCAACCTGCCCACGGACTTCACCATCGAGCTGACCGGTGCGCCCACCGACTGGGTCGTGACCTACGACCCGGACATGGCGCGGCTGGACCCCTTCAAGGAGCAGCAGTTCGACGTTTTGGTGACCACGCCCAAGACGACCCCGTCCTCCTTCTACCACCTGCAGCTCGTCCTTTCCTACGGACCCATCGTTGACACCTACAACATGACGCTGTACGTCATGGACACGGGCACCGACGAGCCGGATGGGGGAGGGGGTTCCGACGAGCCGTTCCTCACCACCCAGATGATGATGGTCCTCCTGATCGTGGTCATCGTGGTCATCGTCATCGCCGCCATGCTATCACGCCGGGGCGGCGATACCCAGCTGTCCTTCGAGGAGCCCGGTTCAGCCCAGGGTCGACGCCTGCCACCGCCGCCGCCTCCGGCCCAGGCCCAGGCCACAGAGAGGCGTCTGCCACCACCGCCACCGCCGGCCAAGCCGCCAGAGACGGTGGAGGAACTGCTGTCCGACACCTCCGTGATGGACCGGATGTCCGACGAGTACGACATGTACTCCGCCGACTCCCAGTACGCGACGGGGGCCACGATAGCCGAGCAGGGCGAGCCATTCTACGTGGGTGACTGCCCCAGGTGCGGAGGAAAGGTGATGGAGTACCCGTCCGGAAGCCTCATGTGCTCCAACTGCGGTTCCCAGTTCACCGAGGATTGAGGTGGCCGAGAAGAACGGGGCTAGGAAGGGGGGAACATGAAGGAGTGGCAGCGCTGGGAGGCCATGGCCGAGGATTTCGCCAGAGTGGGTGACCACAGGCGGGAGGCCGAGTGCCTGGACATGGCGCTGGAGATCCTCCCTCCTGGTCACGCGGACGACAAGGCCAGGCTCTCCGGATACCTCGAGGACGCCCGGACCCGGGCCACGGAGGCGGGCGAGCGTGGGGTCCTCGACGAGGGCTCTAAGGACCTTCCCGACGACATGCTTACGGAGCTGGAGGCCATGGGCCCCGAGGACGCGAGGATGGCGGTGATGGCCACGGTGCGTCGCCTGTGCACAGGCCCCGACGGGGCCTTGGAGGGGCAGGTTGTGGACGAGGTGGTCAACGCAACCGGCCTGGAGAGGGTGCTGGTCCACGAGGCCCTGGAGGAGCTGATCGACGAGGGGACGGTCTACCACGGAGCCCCTGGCAGGTTGATGGTGGACGGGTTCGTCCAGGAGGAGGACCTGGAGACGGCGGTGCTGGACGTCCTCGGGGGCCTGTCCACCGAGGGTCGAGGCGGTTCTCGGGAGGACGTGGTCCAAACGCTGACGGGCCGCGGCCTCGCCAGGGACGAGGTGGAGGAGGCCATCGACCAGCTGGTCGAGTCCGGTCGCCTCGACGAGGGTCACGGCGGACAGCTCAGGGCCGCCCTGGACATGGAGGCCATCGAGGAGGTCCACCATCAGGTCTTCGCCGCCCTCGAGGAGATGGACACCGACGGGATAGGTGTGCTGGACGCCCGCCTGGAGCGGGAGCTGACGTCCCGGGGCCTGGAGCTGGCCGAGGTCCATGAGGCCTTGGACGACCTGGTGGACAGCGGTGACGTGGTCAGGGACGGCGGAGAGGTTAGGTTGGCGGGTCCCGAGGGCGGACCCGCCGAGGCGGGGAAGCTGGTCTTGGAGATCGTCCACGCCCTCTCCGAGGACAAGGGGAGGCCCGTGCCGACGGTGACGGTGCTGAGGGCGGCCAGGAGCCGAGGGCTCCCCACCGCCAGGGCCAACCGTACCCTGGAGGGCCTCCTGGCGACGGGCCAGCTCTGGCGCGACGACCGGGGGGTCCACCTGGCCGGCGAGGGAGCCATGGAACCTGGAAGGGCCCGGGAGGCCGTGCTGTCGGCCGTGCGGGAGCTGACCCAAGCCCACCACATGGGCGCGCCCCGGGTGGAGGTCATCGACTTGGCCGTGGCCCAGGGCCTGGGCGAGGAGGAGGCCAGGGAGACCCTCGAGGACCTGGTGGACGACGGCCTCGTCCACGACGCTGGTGGGGGCTTCCTGAGGCCTGGTTGAGCCGTTGGGCCGTAAAGTTCCGAGTCAACAAACTATAAAAAGGGGGACGCAATACAGAGGCCAACGTCCAGCACGTGTGATGCTGGCCAGATGAGAAGGATGGTGCCCCGCTATGGCCCTGAAGACCAACGCGATCTTGTCCGCCGTCATAGCCCTGCTAGTGCTCTCCAGCGGATGCATTGGAGGCGACGACGAGCCGGAGGTGAAGATACAGCTTACCCTCATGGGGGAGGACGGTCAGAACGTGGTCCAGGGTAACAACACCTCCTTCCAGTTCGTCATCGAGAACAACTGGAAGGAGAACGCCACCCTCATCATGGACATCGGCAAGGTCCCCAAGGAATGGTCCGTGGAGTTCCTTCCCGAGCGGGCCACCCTGGAGAAGCACACGGGCACCGGCGTCCGCATGAACGTGTCCGTCCCCCCAGACGCCAGCCCCATCCGCCACGACCTGAAGGTCAAGGTGCGCGCCCAAGGCAGCGACCACCACAGGAAGAACCTCATCGTGACGGTGTTCCCCCAGTCGGACACCATCG
>CP070808.1:2124450-2129567 GCA_020343715.1 Thermoplasmata archaeon | reverse complement strand
CCGGTTCCGGCTCGGGTTCTGGCTCAGGTTGCGGTGGAGCAGGTGCGACCTCAACAGGCGGTGGGGGGGTGGCCTTGCGCTTGGGGGCGAAGCCGAACGCCGCCAGGGCGTCCATCATGTCCTGGTCGTCCTCGTACGGGTGGGGTTGAGGCTCGGGTGCGACGGCGGGAGCAGGTGATGATGGAGGGGGTACCGGGGCGGGCTCGGGCTCGACCTCCTCCTCGTCCGCCATGTCCTCTATGGCGGCCAGGGGTATCGCGTCCACGATCCAGACGTCCTCGCCCACCAGGGCCCACTCCAGCACCATTGGCTGTCCGAAGATCTTCATCGCCAGTCGGGACAGGCGGGCCAGCTCGGCGCAGGCCTCCTCAGGCAGCTTGGGCTGGCTCGCCAGGTCGGGGGGTAGCCTGAGGGGTCGCATCCTCCCCTTCTCGTCGGGGTAATGGAAGACCTCCTGGGTCCTGGTGTCCCTGTCGGAGACCTCCCCCGTCTCCATGTTGACGATGTAGGTGTCCGGTTCCACCGTGCCCTTCTCCAGCGACATGGCGGAGCCGAGGACCACCTTGACGATGAGGTCGTGGCCCCCCTGGTCATCGGGGACGGCCACGGCCACTCCCGACGCCTCGGGGGCGACGCCGTGCTGCACCAGCACCGAGGCCCGCACGTCCCGAAGGTCCCACTCGATCTCCCTGAAGTAGCGCAGGGTCTCGGGGGAGTACAGGGAGGCCCATGCCTCCTTGACCGCCTTGTCCAGGTCCCGGCGGTCGTGGAGGACGGACCGCCGCTCGAAGGTGTTGGCGAAGTAGGGGAACCTGTCCGGGTGGAAGGCCACCGACACGGCGACCCACACCCGGGGGGAGCCGATGTCCTGTTGCCGGGCAATGTGCTCGTAGGCGCCCACCAGGTCGGCCTCGATGTCCCAGCTCATTTCGGCGCCCTTGACAACCTCCACCGCCTGCCGGGAAAGGATGTCAAGGCCGCGCTCGTCCTTCACGTCGCCGGAGAAGAGGTGGGCGATCTTCTCCCCTGCCCCCGAGTGGGTCAGGAACTCCTCCAGGGTGTCCGCGGTCACCACGAATCCGTCGGGTACGCGGACGGCGTTCTCCATCAGCAGGTGCAGCTGCTTGGCCTCGTTTCCGACCAGGTCGGTCTCTGCTGCCTCTGGCTCGGAGAGGAATACGGTGTACTTCGCCATTCGAGGCTCCCCCGGGGGCCTCGTACGGACTGAGGGGATAATAGAGTTTTTCCCCGCCAGCTGGCAGGCCGCGGTGGGTCGGCTCAGTTACCGACGATCTCCTCACCCTTCTCGATGACGATACGGGTGGGAGTGGGCATCTTCATGCCCGCCTTGCGCAGCGCGTCCTTGGCCTTGGAGAACTGGGCCTTGTTGGTGCGCAGCAGGATGAGGCGGGTGCCCGGGTAGACGCGGGCGGCCAGGCCCACGTTCTTGCCGAAGGCGGAGCGCATGCCCTGGGAGACGCGGTCCGCGCCCGCGCCGGTGGCCTGCTTGTTCTCCCGCAGCACGTGATGCGGGTAGATGAGGATCTTCAGGTGGTAGTTCATCACCCCGGTCTTCGACATCACCCTGTTGGCGGTGATACGCGCGGCCTCCAGGGCGTTGTGCCGGACGTGGCACATCTCCTGGGACACCAGCGCAATCTCGATGGGGAAGTCGCCCCGGGTGTTGCCCACGTTGAAGTTGGCGATCCTAAGGTTGGGGATGCCGCCCATGTACTTGCGTCGGGTGAAGGGCTGGCCTACGACGCGGCGGTACATCCGGTTTGGCTTTCTCGCCATATCAGTTCCTCCTGGTATGCTGGCCCGGCACGGTGCCGGGGATATATATCATTTGCCGTTCAGACGAGGCCCATCTCGATCAGTTCGACCGATTGCACCCCGTCGATGGCCCCGAGGGCCTCCTCGACGGCGTCGGGGATGCCTCCCCCGACCTTGTCCGGGATCATGACGGTGGTCTCCAGCGCCTTCAGTCCGAAGGCGAAGGGCTTGACATCGATGCCATGGAGCTCCGCTCCCGCATCAACCACGACTGTGGCTATCTGGGTCTGCAGGGCATCCAGGTCGACCTCGACGCCCTCGGGCATGACCCTGTACTTGATAGCAGCGGTTCCCATGACGATCCCTCACGGTCCCTGGAACCCGCACTCAGGGCACTTGAAGGCCACGCTCTGGCCCCTGCACTGGTTGCATCGGCCCATCTCCACGTTCCCACAGCCGGGACACTTGAAGCTGGCCCTGCCCTGGTGGGTCAGGGGGACGCCGCATGATATGCACCTGGATGCGATTTCCATCAGGTTCACCAGCGTCCCCGTAATGTGTACCCCTTTTTGAGCTTTTCGGGCCCCTGAACAGGGGGTGAGGCGTCGGGGACCCCCCGCCGGGTCCCCTCGGGCCTACAGAATCAACCGCGAATCGAGCAACAAATCCCCAACGCGGGCGCGAGGATTTATATCTGTTTGTGTTAGTTATAAATGAATTTTTAGGGGAACCAAAATATAATCGGGGGAATAATTTGGTCCTCTGTGGATTATGTCATAACATTTAAATAATCTATTAATCTAATCACCTTCGGAAGTTCCGGTGTGTGTATCCCATCGGCCAGACTTTCGACCGCTCAGGACCGTGATGTTCGCAACCGTTTCACACAACCCCTCAACCCCCGGATTTGCCCGGGCCCAATGACCCCAACGTTACGATCGCGAACATCTCACACGAAACCCCATAAACCCCAAACCCCCTTTTACCCCCTGGGCGGGTATCGAAAGGCTGCCCTTGGGAACTCTTGTTGCCTTCGGGCGACGCCGAACTCCCAAGGGCCCGGCAAATCCACCCATTCCCGATTCTCGAGCCCGGGCGCTGCGAGATACCTTGGCACGACCCACCATTAACATGGTGTCACTTCTCAATCGGACGAGGAGTCTTCGACCCCGTTATCCTCCAGGACGAACCTCCAGACCAGGGCTGCGATGACGGCGCCCACGATAGGTGCCACCCAGAACAGCCACAGCTGGGCTATGGCGTCGCCGCCCACGAAGATGGCCGGCCCGAGGGACCGGGCAGGGTTCACGGAGGTGCCGGTCACGGGGATGCTGACCAGGTGGATCATCGTGAGGGAAAGTCCTATGGCAATACCGGCGAAGCCCACCGGAGCCCGTTCGCTGGTCGCCCCGAAGATCACGATGAGGAATATCATGGTTAGGACCACTTCCGCCACGAATGCTCCGGGCATCTCGACCTCGTTGCCGTAGCCCTCTCCCCAACCGTTCTCTCCCAGACCGTCGTCGGCTATGTCATATCCTGCCATGTTGTTGGCGACCGCCAGGAGGACACCGGCGGCGATGATGGCTCCTACGCACTGGAAAACGATGTACGCAACCATGTCCTTCCCGCTCATCCTCCCGTTGACGAACATAGCCACGCTGATGGCAGGGTTGATGTGGCACCCGGAGATGTGTCCGATGGCATATACCATCGCCATTACCGCGATGCCGAACGCGAGGGCTATCCCGGTGTTGTCCAGCGCGTTTCCCGCAAGGACTGCGGTCCCGCAACCTGCGAAGACCAGCACGAAGGTGCCGAAGAGCTCCGCCGCGTACTTCTGCATGTCACTGTAGGTCATAATTATCGCCTCCCACTTATGAATGGACCTGCGAGCTGACGTGATGGGCTGTCCCTTCCCGCCATGGTTCCTCCCATGGACCCATTAATCCTTCTTCGATAAATACCTGCTTACGAACCAAGGCTCAAAGGTTTCATCGGTAGGCGAAGAAGGCGTTGACGGCGGGGCCGTCGGCATCGACCTCGAGCCGGGCGAAGCCGTACCTCTCGAACTGGACGAACTCCCCGTCCATCTCCAATGCCATGGGCTCGACGATGCCCTTCTCCTCGGTGCCGTCGGGGTTCATCACCAGGGCCTCGATCCCGTCGGGGGTGGTCCAGTGGACGATGGGCGCCCCCTCCTTCACGATGGCCAGGTCGTCACCCGCGTAGGAGACGGACCGTGGCCCCTCGAACCGGAAGTTGCCCAGGTCCTTGAGGCGGAACCGGCCGGCCCCCGAGATGCGGGTCAGGTCGTCCAGGGAAACCAGGACCCGGTAGTCACCGTCGTCCCCGGTGGGGAGCGCCACCTCCCGGACGCCCATCTCGGGCTGGTCCGGGTGGACGGGGGCATGGCCGACCAGGGGTTCGGGGGAGCTGACTGAGAGCTCAGCCGGCTTGGCCACGAAGAACAGCCGTGGCGTGGTGGCCTCGTGGACGTCCCTGTCGTGGGCGAAGAGCGTCTTCCAGGAGAACTTGATCTCTATTGGCCGGATGGACGCCTCGACCCAGTAACGACGCAGGGCCTCGGGGGAGATGCCCCTCCGGCCCATGGCCCTCAGGGTCCCGAGCCGGGGGTCGTCCCAGCCCGAGTACTTGCCCTCGGCCATGGATGCCTTTATGTGGGAGGTCTTGAGCACGGTGTCGGCGATGGAGACGAAGCCGTAGTGGTGGAACTGGGGAGGTATCCAGTTGAAGTACTTGTACACCCACATCTGCCGCAGCGTGTTGTTCAGGTGGTCCTTGCCCCGGAGCACGTGGGTCAGGCCCATGGTGTGGTCGTCGATGGCCACCGAGAAGTTGTACAGGGGGTACACCCAGTACTTGTCCCCGGTCTTGGGGTGGGGCTCGTCGGAGATCCGAAGGGCCACGAAGTCGCGGAGGGCCGGATTGGGGTCGTCCAGGTCCGTCTTGACCACCACCGAGGCTTCTCCGGGGCCGATCTCGCGGGCCAGCATCCTGTCCCAGGTGTCCAGGTGGACGGCGGAGACCACGTCCCTATGGGGGCAGGCCTTGCCGTCGGCCCGAAGCTGGCGCAGCTCCTCCTGGGGGCAGGTGCACACGAACGCGGCATCCATCTCCAATAGCTGTCGGGCGTGGTCGTAGTAGATGTCGAAGCGGTCCGTCTGCTCGTACACCTCGTGGACGTCACAGCCCAGCCACTCCATGTCCTCCCGGATCATCTGGTAGGCCTCGGGCATGATGCGGGCGGGGTCGGTGTCCTCCAGGCGAAGGATGTACCTGCCCCCGTACCTGCGCACGTACTCGTCGTTCAGCACCGC
>CP070808.1:2116713-2124350 GCA_020343715.1 Thermoplasmata archaeon | reverse complement strand
TCGTGAGGCTCCTGGACGATCAGGGGGAACTTCTTGACTTCCAAACCCTGACGGTGCCCGTCGAGCCCGACGGGACCGAGAGTGTCACCCTCGAGTGGGAGGCCGAGGAGGGCACCCACGCATTCACGGTGGAGGCGGGCGACGACACCAAGATCGTACCCCTCCTGGTGGAGGAGAACCTGGAGCCCCTGGCCGACATCTCGATCGTGGGCCTGGACGAGGGCGAAGAGCCCCAGTTCACCGTGGGCGAGCGCATCCACTTCGTGGGCCTGGGCTCCGACCCCGAGGGCGAGGCGGTCACGTACGCTTGGAACTTCGGCGACGGGGGCACCTCCGACGAGGTGGAGCCCGAGCACAAGTACGACAAGGCGGGCACCTACACCGTCACCGTGACCGTCACCGACGCGCGGGGCGCCTCCAGCACCTCCACCTTCGACGTGGAGGTCGTCAACGAGTCGACCCCTGCCCTGGGCGCCTTCGCCATCTTCCTGGTCGTCCTGGTCTCCGCCCTGGTGGCGATAGTCCTCCGGAAGCGCTGACCTCACTGCACATCCACGTCGACGACGGCGTGGACTATGGCGGGTGCGTAGGACTTCACCTCCCTCCACGAGAGCAGCCTGGCCTCTCGGCCCGCGGCCCCCGCGGCCCCCCGGACGGCCTCCAGCGGCCGGTCGGGCACCTCCTCGATGCCGTACTTCTCGTGCAGGTGCACCACGCCCCCGCCCGTTCCCAGTACCTCCATGGCCACGTCCAGGAATTCCTCGGTGCCCCCCACGTAGCCCATGACCACCCTGTCGGCCACGCCCCGGGGCGCCACGTCCCGGCAGTCACCCAGCCGGGGCCTCACCACGTCCTCGACGCCGTTCCTGGTTACGTTCCTCTCGAGCCACCGGTGGGCCTCTTCGTCGATCTCGACCGCGTGGACCGCGGCGGGGGAGCCCATGACCGCCATGGGCAGCGAGAAGTACCCGATGCCCGCGAACATGTCCACCACCACCTCGCCATCGCGGACCGTCCGACCCATGCGCAGCCGCTCCCCCACGTTGCCCTTGGAGAACATCTGGCGGGCGGCGTCGAACTCGTACTCCACGCCGTGCTCCCGGTGGACGGTGACGGTCCCCTCGCCCCAGATGGGCCTCACCGTGGGCCGCCGCTCGATCCCGGTGACCGGTCCCTCCTCGGCCAGCACTGCGTCGACCCGGAGCACCCGGGCGTAAAGGCCCGCCATCTCCTCCTCTTTGGGCTCCAGGGCACGGGGGACACGCAGGAGGACCAGCCGGCCCAGCCTCTCCCACCGGTCGGGGAGAGCCTCCACCTCCTCGTCGGTCCATCCCGCCTCCCGGGCGTCCCTCGCCACCCTCTCGAGGGGTGTGCGGAGCCGTTCCCGTGGGGCCAGGTCCTCGACGTCCACCTCCCCCACCTGGTGCTCGATGCCGGCCAGGACGCTGGCGGGCGGGTCGACGAGCACGGGGATCAGCGCATGGTCCCCCCGCCTGGAGACCTTGAGCCCCCGCTCGACCACGTCGGCGGCTAGGAGGCGCCCGAGCGCCTCGTCCACGTCCTGGCGGCGGACCCTGACGACCCGCATGGTACAACCCTTATTAACCCCAAGACCATTGAGGTTTCGGAGGGAGGAAGATGGACTTCAAGGGTAGGGACGTGGTCAGCATCAACGACTTCACCCTGGAGGAGATAAACTACATCCTCGACGTGGCGGAGAAGATGGTGCCGGCGGCCAAGGGGGAGGAGGTCCTGGACCTGGTCCCCGGCAAGCTCCTGGCGAGCCTGTTCTACGAGCCCTCCACCAGGACGATGCTCTCCTTCGAGACGGCCATCAAGCGCATCGGGGGCAAGATCATCGGCTTTAGCGACGTCAGCTCCACCTCCGCGGTGAAGGGCGAGACCCTGGCGGACACCATCAAGATGGTGGAGGCCTACGCCGACGTCATCGTCCTCCGCCACGGCCGCGAGGGCGCGGCCAGGATGGCCGCCGAGTTCGCGGACATCCCCGTCCTCAACGCGGGCGATGGTGCGGGACAGCACCCCACCCAGACCCTCCTGGACCTGTTCACCATGCGCCAGGAGCTGGGCCACCTGCGCAAGAAGAGGGTCGCCCTCGTGGGAGACCTGAAGTACGGGCGCACCGTACACTCCCTCACCTACGCCCTGGCCAAGTTCGGCGTGAACCTCCACTTCGTGGCCCCCGAGGCGCTCCAGATGCCCCCCGAGGTGGTCTCCCACATGGACAAGCGGAACGCCAGCTACGAGGTGCACGAGGAGATCTCCGACGTGATGGGCGAGGTGGACGTCCTGTACGTCACCCGCATCCAGAAGGAGCGCTTCCCCGACATCGAGGAGTACAACAAGGTGGCGGGGGCCTTCCGGCTGGACGTGGAGAGCCTCAAGGGCGCCAAGAAGAAGATGATCATCATGCACCCGCTGCCCAGGGTCGACGAGATCGCCCCCGAGGTGGACGGTACCAAGCACGCCCGCTACTTCCAGCAGGCCTTCAACGGGGTGCCCGTCAGGATGGCGCTGCTGTCCCTGGTGCTGGGCGCCGACCTGGGGGTGCTGAATTGAGGAAGGAGCTGAAGATCTCCGCCATCCAGAACGGGACGGTGATAGACCACATAACCGCAGGGATGGCCCTAAAGGTGCTGCACATCCTGGGCCTCGACGTGGACGCCCCCACCTCCACCGTGTCGGTCATCATGCACGTGCCCAGTCGGGCCCACGGCTTCAAGGACATAGTCAAGATCGAGGACCGGGAGCTGAAGAAGCGGGAGCTCAACCGCATCGCCCTCCTGTCCCCCCACGCCACCATCAACATCATCCGCGATGGCGACGTGGCCGAGAAGCACCATGTGCGTCCCCCCAGGGAGGTGGTGGACCTCTCGTCGTGCGAGAACCCCAACTGCATCACCAACTCGAGGGAGCCGGTGTCGACCCGCTTCAAGGTCATCCGGAAGGAGCCCACCGTCCTCAAGTGCGTCTACTGCGGTCGCGAGCAGGACGTTTCCGTCGAGCGGCTGGAGTGAGCCCTACCCCTTCATGGAGGGCTCGGAGGGCCCTCTACCTCGAAGCAATCCCAGGGCGATCCCGACACCGAGGCCGATGGCCAGCAGCAGGTATAACCAAAGAAGGCTGGAGACGTGGACGGTGTAGTCCTGGGTGGCCTCGTTGCCCTCGGCGTCCTCCAGCGTGAGCGTGACACTGTGGTCACCTGGGTTCTCGAACGCGTACTCGACCTTCGCGCCGTCAAGGGTGACTATCTTCTCTCCATCCCTAATGGTCCAGGTCCACTTGACTATGCCCACGTTGTCGGACGAGATAGAAGCGTCGAGGACCACCAACTCGCCCACGGTCGCGTCGCCGGGGATCGTCACCATGATCACCGGTGCCATGCCGTCGAGGACCTGGAGGCTGTGGACGTCGGTGTCAGTGTTCCCCTCGGCGTCGGTGACGGTGAGGGCGATGGCGAAGGTTCCGACCAGGTTGAACGGGTAGTCCACTGAGACACCCTCCTGGGTCACCTTCGCACCGTTCTCCTCGAAGGTCCATACGTAGGAGACGATCCCCATGTCGTCATGGGACTGGGAGCCGTCCAGGGTGACAGTAGACCCCTGGACCACCTGGTCAAGTACGTGTGCGACCGCCACCGGGGGCGTGGCGTCCAGCACGGTCAGGACCATCTGGTCGGAGGCCGAGAGGCCCGCGGCGTCCTCCACCGTCAGCGTGATGGTCACCGCGCCCACCTGGTCGAAGGTGTACGTGGGCGTGGACCCTTCCAGCGTTACGGTCTCCCCATATATCTCGAAGGACCACTCGTAGGCGACGATGCCCACGTTATCGGACGAGGAGGTCCCGTCCAGGGCGACGGGGGTGCCCGCGTCCACGGTCATGTCGTCGGGGGCCCTCGCCACCGGGGGCGTGACGTCGTGCACGGTAACAGTCATGGTAGCTGAGCCCACGTTACCCTCGTCGTCAGTCACCTCCAGGACGACGGCGTACATGCCTGGAAGGTCGAACCTGTGGGTTGCCTCGACCCCCTCCTTGGAGATGTCCTCGCCCCCGTACGTGAAGGTCCAACCGTAGGAGACGATGCCCACGTTGTCCGTGGAGGCGGAACCGTCGAACTGAACCACGGCGCCCTCGTCGACGGCCTGGTCGGGTCCCGGGACCGCCACCGGCGGCGTCGAGTCCCTTACGGTCACGGTCACAGTGTCCAGGTCGTGGTTGCCCGCGGCGTCCTCGACGCGGAGCACCACCACGTAGACACCCGCATGCTCGAAGGTGAACCATGCCACTTCCCCGTAGACCTCTACAGGAGCTCCCGCATGGGCGAAGTTCCAAGTCCAGTTCACCACCTGGGTTGTATCCGTCGAGAGGCTCCCGTTCAGTTCAACCCGCTCGTGCTGGTCCACAGTTATATCCTCGCCTGCGTTGGCGACGGGAGCCGTTAGGTCCAGCACCTCGATGATGACGTGATCGGTGGCGTTCAGCCCCACCGCGTCCCACACAGTGAGGGATACGTTGAAGGTGCCGGCCCGGTCGAACATGTACTCGGCCACTTCCCCGAGGAGGACCTGCTCCTCGCCGAAGTAGACGAAGGACCACGTCCAGTTCACGATGCCCACGTTGTCCGACGAGCCCGCGGCGTCGAACTGCACCGTGTCCCCCTGACGGACCGTCCTGGATAGGCCCGCGTCCGCCACCGGGGCGGTGATGTCCCGCACGGTGACGTTGACCACGTCGGTCGCCTCGTTGTTGGCACCATCCCTCACCACCAGGGTGACCTGGTAGGTCCCCGCCTCGTGGAAGGTCCACGAGGGGGTGGGGCCGTACAGCCTGAGGGGGGCGCCGTCGTAGGTTAGCTTCCAAGTCCAGTTGGCGATCCCGTGGTCGTCCCCGCTGGCGGAGCCGTTGAAGGTGACCGTCTCGTGCTGGTCGATCTCCACGTCCTCCCCCGCCACGGCCACGGGTGGCTCGATGTCCAGGGAGAACATCGCCACGAAGCCGTCCCTGTAGTCATTGGCCTTGGTCTGCAGGGCGCCGGCGGTTGTGGGGAACTTGTCGGAGAAGGTCTCCCCGATGAGGTATGCGTTCATCGTCCCGTACGCCGCCACGGCGACCCCCTCGTCGGAGTCCACAGAACCGATGTGGGTGGAGTACTGGAGCTCGCTGTAGTCGGCGCTCAGCTTGGTGAGGAAGCCATCGTCGAATGCGGAGATGTGGACCTGGTAGGCCCCGGGGGTGGTGGGGAAGTTCGTCGACATGGTGAATCCACCCAGTATGACGTTCCCCTGGGGGTCCAGGGCACCGTCCGGGCAGTAGTCCTCGGCGTCCCCTCCCACGAACGTGCAGGCCCTTATTGTGGTCAGGTTCCAGTCCATCCTGGTGGCGAAGGCGTCGTTGTCGTTGCGGATGGAGCCGATGTCCGTCTGGAAGGCACCCGGGGTCACTGGAAAGTCGTCTGAGGTGGTAGAGCCGAAGACATGGACGTCCCCGTCGCTGCCCAGGGCGACGCCCATGGCCTGGTCGAAGAACCGTCCTCCCAGGTAGGAGCCCGCCTCCAGCGCGGACCCATCCGGACCCAGCTTCGCTACAAAGGCGTCGCTCAGCCCTGCCATCGCGGTCTGGTTCGCGTCGACGGACACAGGGAAATCGGAGGACCTGGTGCGGCCTACCACGTATACGGACCCGTTGACGTCCAAGACCAGGTCGTCGCCGAAGTCCTGTCCCGAACCCCCGAGGAAGGTGGACCAGTCCAGGTCCTTTGCGGAGGCGTTGACCCGTGTGACGAAGGCATCGGTGTCGTTCTTCGACCTGTCTAACGCGCCCGGGGTCGTGGGGAAGTCGCCCGAGTTGGTTTCACCCGTGATGTAAATGTTACCGTGGTCGTCCATGTCGATGGAGAGGGCAGGGTCGTCCCAGTACCCTCCGATAAGTGTTGAGGCCAGCAGTCGCGAGCCCGTGGGGTTCAGCTTCGACACGAAGGCGTCGAAGTTACCGGTCGTCTTGGATTGGAACGCGTCGGGGGTGGTGGGGTAGTTGTCGGAGTAGGTGCCACCGCAGACGTACACGTTACCAGAATCGTCGAGCATCAGGTCCGCTCCGGAGTCCATGTCGGTCCCGCCGATGAAGGTGGACCAGATCAGGCGGCTCCCGTCGGCCGCCATCTTCATGACGAAGACGTCTATGAGGTTGACCAGGTTCTCCTGATAGACGCCGGTCGTCGTGGGGAAGTCGGCACCGCTGGAATCGCCCGTGATATAGAGGTTGCCCTCGTCGTCGGCCACGATGGCCTCGCAGCTATCCCACATGGAGGATCCCAGGTAGGTGGAGAACACCAGTGGGTCTATCACCAGGGGCCTTCCGGGGTCCCTTCCCTCGATGATGAACCCGTAACCATCGGTCCCCAGCAGCTGGAAGGAGGCTACCAGCCTCTCTTGGTCGCCGTCGGCGTAGAATACCTCCAGCCCCCCGTCTCGGACCGAGGCCACGCCCGTGTTCATCACCAGGTCTCCGTCGACCACGTCCAGCGAATCCTGGCCCGAGGCACGGACCGAGATGACGGAGGGGTCGACCCCAGGTCCCAGGTGGAACTCGTACTTGAGACCCGAGTCGGTCCCCATGTACACCAGGTCTATGCCGTCGTAGAGGTCCTCGTACACGACCCTCGAGTAGGCGTGGACCCCGGTGATCCAGCCCTCCGGGTCCGAGCCCAGCAGGTAGTTGTGGGTGCCAGGGACTGACCCCTCGCCCCGGGGTACCACCGGGTTGCACCCCTCGAAGGTCAGCTCCACGGTGCAACCTAGCACGGTGGAGTCGAGCAGATTTCGATAGCTCCCGGTACCGACCGGTCCCCTTTCGATGTGGTCGGTGACCTCTTGGTTCATGAGCACGCTGCCCGCCTTGAAGGCCACCCCGAACCCGTCGGAGCCCCCGTAGAGGACCACGTCCCTGTCGGTGAACTGCCCTCCGTTCTCCAAGAACGCCACGGGCCCTGGGTCACGATCGTTCAGGAAGGAACCCAACGAGGCCAGGGTACCTGGGGAACCTATTTCACCCAGGGAAATCGTGGGTCCGGTCCCCGCGAGGACGGGGCCCGTTCCAGCGGTCAGAACCATCGATGCGATGACGAGGGCGACGCAACTCCTAGGTCTCATCCGACTCAACCCCTACCGCCTCTCACCGTCCCCGGTCCCTCGTCCACCCTTATGTGGGCCCCGGGACGGTACGGTCGGTCTTAAGCTTCGAATCCACGGTCAAAGATAGATAAAGTTTGCCCTATCGATTACCCGTACGGAAACGATGGGACCGCACCTCACTCCCAGCCCAGTCCCCTCTTGATCCTCGGCCACGCCAGCGCCAGGCCGATGGCCGCCGCGATGGCAACCACCAGCACCCAGATGGCCGAGGACGGCTCCCGCTGGGGCCTGGGCTCCACCTCGGGCAGCACGTTCACGGTGGTGGAGGCGGTGGCGTTCCCCCCGCGCCCGTCGTCCACGGTGACGGTGATGGAGAAGCTACCGTCGCGCACCGACACGAAGCTCCACCTGGGGACCTCCGTCTCGGCGGCGGGCAGGTCGTCGACGGACCAGAGGTAAGTCAGGTCGTCGCCGTCGGGGTCGGTG
>CP070808.1:2103496-2116613 GCA_020343715.1 Thermoplasmata archaeon | reverse complement strand
ACCTTCATGAACGGTGAGCTGTACGGGCTCATGCTGGAAGGATGCAACGGGTCAAGGGTGGAGGGCTGTGCCTTCTACCTGAGCAGGGACGGCCTGGTGGTCAAGGACAGCTACAGGTTGACCGTCGAGGACTCCGTCATGATGTTCAACACCAGGTCCGGTCTCCAGGTCATCGACTCAGAGGACACGAGCGTGCTGATGTGCTCCATCGCCGACAATGACAGGTATGGGGTCTGGATCACCGGTGGTGCCGGCAACGAGCTGGAGCAGACCACAGTGTACGAGAACCTGAGGGGCGTCGTCCTGGACTCGGCACCCAACGTGACGGTCATCAGGTGCCTCATAAACGCCTCCTCGTTCGAGGGGGTGGTCCTGTCCCCCGGCAGCGACAACGTCTCCATAATCAGCTGCGAGGTGTACGACTGCACCCGTTCAGGCCTCGAGGGCGATAATGTCGAAAACCTCACCCTTTGGGACACGAACTTCATGCGGAACGGGTACTACGGGGTCAGGCTGCTCAACGGGACGTCGTCGGTGACCATCAACCAGACCAACGTCAGGGACAACGGTTACGATGGTCTCCACATCGAGAGGTCCCGGGACCTGTTGATCCTCCGGGGGACCTACAGGGACAACGGCTACAACGGGATGTTCCTCATCGACGTCAACAACACTACGGTCTGGTACGCTACCCTGCGGAACAACACCTATGATGGACTGAACTGCGACAACTGCGCGGGCCTCGTAATCGAGGGAGTGGACACGTTGTACAACAACTACAACGGGGTCAACCTCCAGGCCGGTACCCATGACGTGCTCGTCGATGGTGGTGTCAACCAACGCAACCTCCGGTCGGGCCTCGGCATCGATTCGGCCTTCAACGTGACAGTGGTCAGTACCAATTCCGTCTTCAACTCGGACTTCGGCCTGCTGGTGGAGGGAGGGGCCTTCGACATAGAGGGCAGCCTATTCCTCACGAACAACACCAAGGGCGCCCTAAGGGTGCAGGACAGTCACGATGTCCGGCTCAACTCATCGTTGTTGGCGGCCGACCCCTCGGGGGGCTACCTCATCTACGCGAGGAACGCTGACGACATCTGGATATCCAACTCGACCACCAACGGGACGGCGCACCTGATAAACGGAGCCAACGTGTCGATGGTCCACTGCACCTTCGACGACGTGATCACCGACGTGGACGGGAGATCGTGGCTGAAGTACTACACCCTGGTGGACGTGCAGGTGCTGTGGCCGAACCTCACACCCGTGGACGGGGCCGTGGTGAACGCCACCGGTAGGGGCGGCCAGAAGCTGGTGGAGGGAGTGACGGGTCCAGATGGATGGACGGGCGAGATGGTGCTTTTGATGGAGACCCACATCGCCGAGATGGTAGGCTACCAGAACCCGTACACGTTCTGGGCCAGTAAGGGCACCGAGGTGGCCCGCAACGAGACCAACGTCCTGGGCAGGTCCACGGTCCAGATAATCCTACAGGACGACCTGCCCCCCGTGGCCGTCGCGGATGACGTGAGCGCCGAGCTGGGCGAGAGGGCTGTCCTCAACGGGACGGGGAGCCATGACAACGGTCAGCTGGTTTCTTGGACGTGGACCTTCGAAGACGGCGTCGGGACCGTGGTCCTAGACGGCAGGATGGTCAACTGGACCTTCACGGTGCTGGGCAACTTCACAGGCCAGCTGGAGGTGGCCGACTCCGTGGGTCTCACGGACACGAAGGAGTTCACCATCGTCGTGACGGACACAACGCCCCCGCTGGCCGTGGCGGGTGAGAACGTGACCATCGACCAGGGTGAGTGGGTCCTCGCCGACGGCACGAACACCACCGACAACGACAGCACACTCATCGCTACGGGTCTCTTCGTGTGGCGGGTAGTGCCCGAGGAGGGAGGGCCCGGCGTCCGGGCCTTCACTGGCCCCATCGTCTCGGTGCAGTTCCCGGACATGGGCGTGTACCGGGTGGAGCTCAACGTGACGGACCAGAGCGGGAACCGTGGGACCGACGCATTCTGGGTGACGGTGCTGGACATAACGCCGCCCTCGGTGGACGCGGGCCCCGACGTCCAGGTGGACGAGGGGAGCGAGGCGACGGTGGAACCGCAGATGGTCACCGACAACGATCCCGACTTCGGGTCCACGCTAACGGCCTGGTGGCAGGTGACGGGACCCATGACGGACCTGACGATGGACGGTCTGGTCCTGGTGTTCATACCCCCCGTCATGGGCGAATACACCGCCACCCTCCACGTCACCGACGCGTCAGGGAACGAGGCGACGGACCAGGTGATCGTCACAGCCAGGGACAAGCTTCCCCCGGTGGTCGACATCGGTATGGACAGGACGGTGGAGGTCCACGACCAGGTCTCGTTCGACGCCTCGGGCGTGACCGACAACGACCCCGACTTCCCGGAGGGGGCGTCGTACCGGTGGAGCGTGTCGGGACCGCGCTTGGAGGAGGAACGTGTCGGTGACAGCATCACCTTCACGGTGCCATGGATAGGCGATTACGTCGTCACCCTCACCGTCACCGACGCCAACGGCAACGAGGGCACGGGATCGGTGACGGTAGCGTCGGTCGACACCGTGGACCCGGAGTTCGGGACCTTCGTCCCGGGTCACACGGACACATCGGAGACTGGGGACGTCAGCGTGACCTTCGTCATCACCGACTTGGGGACCGGCGTGGACGCCGAGGCGGTCGAGATGCGCATGAGGAAGCCCTCGGACGCGCCTTGGAGCGAGTGGCAGAGGGTGTCCGTCACGCCGCTTACGCCCAGCCACGTGGAGGAGACGATGGTACTCCAGTTCCCCGAGGGGGACAGCATGGTCCAGCTCAGGTGCAGGGATCTGGCGGGGAACGGCCCCGTGGAGTCCGACATGCACCTCGTCCGGGTGAACTCGAGGCCCACCGTGGTCGTCCTCAGCCCCCTGGAGGGGGCCACCTACAGCACCTTCGACCTGGTCCTCCTGGACGCCTCGGCCAGCTCGGACAGGGACGGCGACGAGCTCTGGTTCACGTGGAACTCCGACGTGGACGGGCTCCTGGGCACCAACGCAACCGTCAGGTCGAGGCCCCTGACCGAGGGTACCCACCGCATCACGGTAGTGGTGTCCGACGGGGTGTCGGGTCACGATGTGCTGGTCGAGGTGAGCATCACGGTGCTGCCCCCGCCATCGACGGTGGACCCCGACGAGGGCGTGCCGTGGTGGGTCCTTCTGCTGGCGGCCATACTGTTCTTGGGCTTCGGCCTGGTGGTCTGGGACCACATGCGCAGGCGCCGGGAGCCACCCCGACCCGTCAAGGACGACGAGTGGGTGGAGACCACGGACTAGTCCCAACGATTATAGGAACCTTTATGACTGGTCCCGTTCATCGATTATGGGGTCACATGAAGGGGCGTCGCTTCGTACTGCTGGCACTCCTCGTCGCAGCCTTGCTGCTTATACCTTACAGCGGGCTCTCGTCCCACAGGGACTCGGGGCACAGGCCGTACGACGAGCTGCAGGACAGGATACCCTCGGGTTTCTTCGACTCCGACGGAGACCTGCTCAAGGACAGCGAGGAGCCCATCTACGGCACCGACCCCGCCGACGTGGACACCGACGACGACCTGATGCCCGACGGGGTGGAGGTCATCTTCTGGCTGGAGGAGGCCCAGGACGCCCCGGAATGGGGGGCCGCCGATAGGATGCCCCTGGGCGATGCCGATCGGGATGGCACCCCGAACATCCTGGACCCCGACAGCGACAACGACGGCCTCCTGGACGGGTGGGAGGCCGAGAACGGGCTCGACCCAGCCTTCTCCCACACCTTCCCAGAGCTCCTCCCGGACAGGTTCCAGTACTACCCCTTCTACTCGGGGGACATGAGGGACCTGGACGACGACGGCATCCCCGACGACTGGGAGGCGGGCAACAACGTGGACAACCCGTGGGGTGACGCCGACCACGACGGCGTGAACAACGTAGGCGAGTACCTCAACGGTACCGACCCCCGGGGCCCGGACGAGCTCTACGGCGGCGACATGACGAAGGAGGACGATGACGGCGACGGTGTGGCGGACGAGCTGGAGAGGGTGCTGGGCCTGGACCCGGACGACCACGACACCGATGGTGACGGCATCCCCGACGGCGATGAGATGTACCTCTACCGCACCAGTCCCTTCGACGTGGACACCGACCGGGACTCCCTGGTGGACGGGGACGAGATCAGGATAGGCTCATCCCCCATCATGAGGGACACCGACGGCGACGGTCTGTACGACGCCGATGAGGTGACCACAGACCCCACCATCCCCGACACCGACAAGGACCTGATCCCCGACAAGGGCGAGGTGGGGGCCGTCAGGGACAGCGACAACGACGGCCTGCCAGATGCCGTGGAGCGGGAATCGGTCTACATGGACGGCAGCACCGATCCCTTCAACCCGGACACCGACGGCGACGGCCTCACCGACGGACAGGAGGACGCCAACCGGAACGGCCGTCGGGACGGGAACGACCCCACCGACAGGAACTCGGACTGGCGCCGTGGAGGCGAGACGGACCCCACCCGTTGGGACACCGACGGTGGGGGCGCCAGCGACCGGGCCGAGAGGTGGATGGGACGAGACCCCCTGGACCCGGGCGATGACCAGATTGACACCAATCCCCCCGACCCGCCCAACGTGGACCCAAACATACCCGATCCCGTGAACCCGCCCAGGATCAACTTCGCGGGTCTGGGCCGCGTCATGCTCGTGGCCCTCATCATCATGTTCGCCCTGGTTCTGCTGATGATGCTGTACAACACGGCGACCCAGAAGGAGGACTTCCTCGAGGAGGTCCTAGAGGCCCTGGAGGAGGGTGAGAGGGTCCTTTACGACATCACACTCACAGACGACATACGAGAGGCGATATTCAGGGCGTACCGAAGGTTCCTGGCCGTTATGGACGCCTACGGCTACTCCAAGGGGGAGCCCTCCACGGCCAGGGAGTTCGCCACCCAGGTGAGGAAGGCCATCGCCGTCGAATCGGGGACGCTGAACGAGTTCACCACAATCTTCGAGGAGGCCAGGTACAGCGACCACGAGATGTCCCTGGGGTACAGAGACAGGGCCCTGGCCGCCTTCACCTCCCTAAAGGAGTCCGTGGCGCGGGAGCTGGGATCCCCCGACAGGCCAATCGTGGACGAGGACGGCGTCGAGACCTCGCCGGGCCTCCTCGGCCGCCTGTTCAAGGGTAGGGGGAAGACGTGATGGTGGGCGACTTGCCACCAGAGGGGCCAGCGCCCCCACCCCCCTTGGAGCGGCGCAGGAGGCGGACCCCCTCCATGAGGTTGCGCAGGTTCTCGGGGAAGTTCTTCTCCCGGGACTGGAGGGGCGGACTTGCCGTGGTCGTTGTGCTGCTGCTCCTACTGGTGGTGCTCACAATACCCCTGGGGGCCGCCCCCACGGGACAGCTCTCGGCGTACGACGACGACTGGAACGACATCTCAAAGTTCCGGGGCGACATGGAGCACATCGGCTTCCTGAACCTCTCCGTCCGGACGGTGTCCACCTCCGCCACCACCCTGCTGGAGTTCAACGACACCAGGAACATGCTCTACGTGGCCATAGGCATCGAGAGGGCCTACTCCTTCTCCGAGTGGCGGGCGATAAGGAAGTTCTTAGACCGTGGCGGGACGGTGCTCATCGCTGACGACTACGGGCACGGCAACAGCATCCTGAAGTACAACGGGTTGGAGGATAACCCCGCCATCTCCCACCTGGGCGACACGCCGGAGAGCCACTACGTGTGGTCGGGTGAGAGGCTGGCCGACGTGAACGTGGACCGCAACCCCCTGCTGGTGAAGGTCCGGGTCCCCATCTGGGAGGGCCTGGAGTACGAGGTGCTGCTCAACGACCCCAGCTGCTTCGTGGAGAACGATGATTGGAACTGGGAGCCGTGGATGCAGGGGAACTGGCAGGGCTCACCCCCCGCCCAGTACATCGCCAACAGCACCGCCAGCGGTTGGATAGACGAGGACAGGAACGGCGTCCGCGACCCGGGGGAGCAGGTGGGAGAGTACCCCGTCATGCTGTTCATGAACGGCATGCTCCTCATCTCCGACCCCTCGCTGTTCACCAACGACATGTACGACAGGGCCGACAACCGGCTGTTCGCCCACGCCGTCCTGGCACGGCTCCTGCCCTTCGGCGGGACCGTCATCATCGACGAGTCCATCCACCTGGAGCCGGGCCTGCTCTCGGAGCTGGACGACGTGCTCATGCGCCCCATGTACATGATCCTCGGGGAGAGCTGGCCCATCTGGGGCTGTCTTATGATCCTAGTCATCGGGGTGGCGGGCCTGGGCGCTGCCGGCAAGAGGGCCCCCAAGCGCTACGAGCCCCACAGGAACAGGCTGTCGGAGCCCCGCACACTGGAGTTCGGCAACCCCTACAACTGGCTCGCCGACTACTACGAGGTCAGGGGGGTGCTCCTCCAGCGGATGCGCTACGCGTACGGCCTGGACCCGGACGACCTCCAGCGGTTGCCCCCCGAGATCGTGGCCCAGCTGCTGGGCGACCAGTACCTGGTGCAATTCGTGCTGCAGCCCGTCCGGGTGGACCCCATGGCCCTCCAGGCCGCCCTGGGGGACATCACTGCGTGGAAGCCCCCGGAGAACGCCGAGTACCTGGTGGAGAGGGCCGAGCAGTACCTGCGGTCCCTCTCCGACGACGCCGTGCAGGACTGGGCGACGCCCTGGCAGAGGCATCAGGGGGGGATGGGACGATGAGGCGGTGGACCCGCAAGTCGGTGGCATGGGTCGCCGCGGGCATGACGGTCCTCCTCCTGGGACTGTGGCGGCTGGACTTCCAGGTGGTGGCCATCGGCCTGGTGGCCTCAATGTTCCTGCTGGTGGCCTACGTACGGAGGACACCGGTAACCGATGTCCGGAGAAGGCCGTCCCACCTTAGGGTGCTGGAGGGCGACGAGTACGACATGGGGTTCAACGTGGGCGTCAGGGGCGGATGGGCCGACGCCGTGGAGCTGCATGATCTGGCCCCGGGCTACATGGACCTGTCAGATGGGAGCAACCACTCTGTCATGCCCCTATACAAGGGGGAGCTTAGGCGCACGGGCTACACCCTCCAATGCCCCCTGCGGGGCGCCTACCGTGTGGGGCCCGTGGACATGAGGACCTCCGACGCCATGGGCTTCTTCGACCAGGAGACCACGATCCATGACGTCCACGAGCTGGACGTGGTGTCCCTGTACGTGGAGCTTAGGAGCCTGGACCTGCAGTCGCGGGCCCTGAAGTACAACATGGGGCCCGTCACCATCAACGAGCTGGGGAGGTCCACCGACTTCTACTCCATCCGGGAGTACGTCAAGGGCGACCCCTACAGGAAGATCAACTGGAAGGCCTCGGCGAAGCGAAGGAAGCTGATGATAAACGAGGACGAGAAGGAGACGCTGTCCGACTGCGCCATCTTCGTCGACTCCCGGGCCCTCTCGGCCACGGGCACCCCGGTGGACAACTTCCACGAGCAGAGCCTACGGGCGACGTTGGGGCTATCACGGACGCTGGTCAGCGCCAAGAACCGGGTCATGGTGGTGACTTACAACGACGCGGTGAACATCGTTCCCCCGGGTCTGGGCAACGCCCACAACCGGGTGGTCCAGGCCATGCTGGTCGAGACGGTGGCCAAGGGGACGCTCACCTACGACTGGGCCGCGGGCTACGCACGCCCCTTCATCAAGCCCCGGTCCGACGTGGTGGTCTTCTCCCCCCTCCTTTCCGACATGACGGTCTACCCCACCATACTCAACCTCATCCGCACCGGCCATAGGGTGGTGGTGGTCACGGCCCAGCTGGAGGACTACGAGGAGAGGGCCACCGGGGTGAAGGGCTCGCGTTCCATGCTCATGGCCCTGCAGCGTTCCACCAACATCGCCGAGCTGGAGGGCGCGGGCATCCCGGTCATCGACGTGGAGCCCGACGAGCCCCAGCTGTCCATCCTCGTGCGCATCGGCGCCGCCCTGGGCGGCGAGCGGCTGGACGTGAGCGCCCTGGAGGGCGAGGCCGCCGAGGAGCTGCCCGAGTTCGAGGAGGAGGTGCACCTGCCCCTGCTCGGCCGCTCGGTGACCCGGGACTTCCAGGACGAGGTCCTGGGGGTCCGACTGGGGATGCCCAGGCTCATGCTGCTCCAGGCCCTTGCCCTCATATGCCTGGTGGGCGCCAGCCTCATGACGTGGTTCATGAGCCAGAACTGGTGGGAGTTCGTCAACGACGGGCCGTGGGGGGTCCTGATGGACACCAACACCTTCGTGCTCCTGACTTTCACAGGCCTGATACTGGGGTGGGCCCTGGCCATGCTCCTGGGGTACCTCCGGTACTGGAGGCTCAAGGACCCCGCCTCGAACCTGGTGTACCTGGCGTACGCGGCCCTCCTGCTGATCGTCCTTTGGCACGTCGGCTCGGCCTTGTGGTCCGTCTCCAGGGGGGCCGGCCCCCTGGTGTTCGTGTGGGACATGGTGCTCATACCTCCACTGCTGGGCGCCCTGGCGATATTCCGGCGCACCTTCGTATTGGCCCTGTTCTCCATGGGCTTCATCCTCATCGTCACGCTGATCGAGCCCAACCCCATGGACGACGCCTGGAAGTCGTTGCTCATGGCCCTGGCCGTGGTGTCCTTCGTGGAGCTGACGTGGGCCATCGAGCGCTTCGACCGCCTGTTCACCCTGGGCGGCCAGGCCATGGAGCGGGGCCGAGGCCTCCAGCTGTTCCGGGAGACGGTGGAGCGCTACCTGATGGTGTTCGCCGTGGTCGTCGCGGTGGCCGCGATGATGACGGTGGTGATGACTTACCTGCCCGCTTGGTACTCGCCGGACCCCGGCAAGGGGGTCATCTCGCCCCTGGAGCCCGAGTCCGTCTTCGCCCCCGTCTACCTGCTGTTCTGGCTCGTGGTCGCCGCCCTGGTGGGTCGGTGGGCGGTGATCACATTCTTGGGCTCACGGAGGGGCGGTAGCACCGTCCGTTGGCTCAGGGAGAGGGTGGTCCTTCCTGGCACATCGAGGGCCCGGGCCAGGAAACGCGCGGTGGACGAGCCCGTCCCAGAGGGCGACGATTGGGACGAGGAGGCCCCGCTGCCTGACGTGCCTGTGCCCCACGCATGAAGGTAGCGTAGGTCCTCAGTCCTTCCTCGACCTGTGCCACACGGCCGCCATGACGCATCCCAGGAGCAGGGCGGCCAGCACCACGGGCGCGCCGACGGCGGGAAGGCCGCTGGCCTCCTCTATCGTGATGGTGAAGTTGGCCTCGGTGGCGAAGCCATGGGGGTCCACGGCGCGGAGGGTGATGGTGTGCTTGCCCGCCTTGAGGCCCGACGTGGCGAATGCCTTCCCGGTGCCCAGCACCTCGCCGTCCTCGACCCACTGGACCGACAGGGCCTCACCGTCGGGGTCCTCGGCCTCAGCCTCGAAGACCACGTTGGTCCCCTCCTCGAAGGTGTCCCCGTCCCGGGGCCGCATGAGGTCCAGGGTGGGTGCACGGTTGACGTTGTCCACCTGGACGGACCAGTTCCACTCGGTCATAGCCCCCACGTTGGTGACCCTGACGGTGACCAGGTGGGTGCCCTGGGAGGAGTGGTTGGTGACCAGCTCGAACCTGGGCAACGTCTCGCCCGCCAGAAGTACTCCGTCAAAGTACCACTCGTAGGCCAAGGTGCCCCCCTCGGGGTCCTCCGCGGTGATCGAGAAGGTCCTTGCGTTCATCTCGCTCATGGTCACGTCGCCGTCGGGGTCCCTGTCGGTGATGAGGGGCGGGTCGACCACCGAGGTCACGGTGACCACCAGGGAGGAGGACACCCTTTGGGCCCCGGCCATGGCCTCCAGCGTCATGGTGACCTGGCCGTGGAAGTCGGGGGCCGGGTCCATCAGCAGGTCGTCGCCTATCACTATGAACAGGATGCTGCCGGTGTCCTCGGTGACCATGTACTCCAGGCCCAGCTCGTCGGGGTCCGAGAACACGGTGGTAAGGTCGAAGGTGGTGCCCCGCTGGTCCTCCTCGATGGTGACGTTGGCCTCGGGGATCAGTACCCTTGGGGCGTCAGGGACCGGGAGCACCTGGACCGGGACGAGGACGGTGGACCTCTGTCCGTTGTCGTCCCAGGCGTCCACAGGCAGCGTGAAGTTGCCGAACACGTCGGCGTTAGGGACGATGGTCAGGGAGGAGCCCGCCACCGTAGAGGCGCCCAGGGTATGGTTCTCGTCCCACAGGGCCGCGAACTGGACCGGGTCGCCGTCGCCGTCCACTATGATATCATTCAGGTCCACCGTCACCTGGTCGTCCTCGTCCAGGGTTATCGGCGAGAAGGGGTCGACCAGGCCAGGGGCGTCGGGGACGGGGGTTACGTTGACGGGAACAACCAGCTCCACCAGGCGCAGGTGGTCCGCCACCTGGAGGGTGAAATCGGCGTCCCCCGAGAAGTTGGCCATGGGCACCACGGTGATGCGGTCCCCCGCCAGGGTGGCGTGCACGTGGTCCCCGGGGAGGACGGACACGAAGAGCTCCTCGTCCTCCTCGTCGTCCACCAGGTCATCCAGGAGGACCTCCAGGGAGCCGTCCTCCTCCACCACCAGGGGCAGGTCGCCGATGAGGCGCGGGGCCCTGTCGACGGTGATGTTGATGGTGTAGTCGCCCCAGGCGTCGATGCCGTCGGACGGGTTCCGGTCGAAGAAGGTGACCAGCACGTAGTAGAAGGCCGCCGGGTCCCCGTGGGGGGCCGTGACCGACGCCCTCTCGAAGGGGTCGTACGAGTGGGACCAGTTGATGATGAGGCCGGTGGGGTCGTACATGTAGATGTTCAGGTCGGGCTTGCGGGAGACGGGGTCCCAGTCGTGGGTCTCCGTCTCCGCCCACAGGATGTCGCCCCCCGTCAGGTTGACCTTGAAGTAGTCCAGCCGGTCGGTGATGTTGAGCCCGTCCTCGGTGGAAGAGCCGGGGTCCAGCTCCACGGCCCTCACGATGTTGTTGTTGCCATCGTCGGTGACCTTCACCTTCGTGACGTTCAGGGCATAGGAGGCATTGCCCCCGTAGGCGTGGGCCCGGATGTACACGGTGGCGTTCTCGATGGTGGCGGCGAAGAACGCCATCTCCGACGAGCCGTTGCTGGTGGAGGCCGACACCTCCCTGGGCACGCCCTGGCCGTCGAATACGATGAGGAACAGGTCCAGGTCGGTGCGGCCCACGGGCACGCCGTACAGCGCCAGGCGCACCTGTACGAACTCGTAGTGGGTGGCGTCCCGGGTCAGGTTGACGGCGTAGTGGTCGAAGGGATCGAGGATCCCGTGGAGATGTCCCGTCACGTCCGCCGGAGGCTCCAGGAAGGTGGCCTCGCCCAGGGTGTCGTCCCCGTCGGTCACGTTGGCCCGGCTGGTGATGTCGAAGGCCAGCTGGTAGTGGCAATCGAAGTACGAGTAGGTGTAGACCCGGACCAGGTAGACGCCGGTCCGGTGGCACAGCGTGGCGGTGCTCTTGACGGCGAAGCTGGTCGCCTTCACCTCCGTGAGCAGCGCCCCGTCGGGGTCGTGGAGGGAGGCCCACACGAAGAACTGCTCGCCACCGTTGCGGGTCATGTTCACGCTGATGGTGAGGTAGTCCAGCGTCGTGGGGCCCGCCGTGAGGTTGATGCGGTACCAGTCCACGGGGTCGGCCGACGGGTCGTCGGCGGAGAGGCGGACCCGGTCCCGGAACACCGAGCCATCCTCGGCCCACGGCCCCGTCTCCGGATCGTCGTCCAGGTCGGCGGCCACGGGCGTGGTGGCCAGCGTTGCCAGCGTGAGGACGGTGGACAGGAGTACCACCAGTGTGGCCGGCTTCCAACGGGGCTTCCGTACCAAGGTCTCACGTCTCCATGGGCGCGGCTGCGCCCTTGCCATGCTCTACCTAGGCGTACATATACCTTTGGGGTAACGACGGCGTATGGCGACCCCCCCAGAGGGGGGTCGTGCGCCCGGTCGCGTCGGCGACTACTTCATCCTCAGGCGGCGCCAGGCGGCGGCCGCCACGAAGGTCACCGCCAGTCCCGCGAACAGCAGGGGAGCCTCGAACCCGGGGCTCTCTGCCTGGCTCACGGTGACGTTGACGAACTCGTGGATGGTGAAGTCGCCGGACTGGACCGTCAGGCGGATCTCGTGCTTGCCCTCTGACAGGCCCTTCTCGAAGGCGCTGTCGGTGGACTGGGGCTTGCCGTCGATGTACCACTGGTAGGTGATGTCGTCCCCGTCGAGGTCGTAGTAGAGCCCGACGAAGTTGACCTTCTCCGACGTGGTGAACTTCGCGTTGTTGGCCGGGGAGGCGATGCCGCCCTCGGGAGGCCTGGGCACGTCGATGACGCTGATGGTCCAGGTGTGCTCCGCCTGGGCGTTCTCCTCGTCGATGACCACGACGCGCAGCTCGTGCACGCCCTGCTCGTCGAAGGATGGCCTGTAGTTGTAGAAGTTCGACGGACCGACCAGCTTGCCGTCCAGGTACCACTGGTAGATGAGGATGCTGAACTCCGGGTCGGACACGTTGAGCACCACGAAGGACTGGGATGAGTCCTCGTTGATGCTTATCTCCGCGCCCGGCGGCGACCAGCTGTTGATGATGGGGTCGTCGTTGATCGGGTCCACGATGAAGATGAACTTCGCCTGGGCCACCCTTCCGGTGGTGTCGGTGGCGGTCACCCAGATCTCGCGGAAGCCGAACCAGTCGGGTTGGGGCGTCAGCGTCATGATGCCGGTGTCCTGGTCCACGGTGAACTCCACGTTCAGGTTGGACGACAGGGTGAAGAGCAGGTCGTCACCGTCGGGGTCCATGAAGTGGTCGAACATGGGGATGGTGTCCACGGAGTCCTCCAGGATGACCCTCTCGCCGATGGGCTTGATGAGCCTGGGGTCGTCCTCCACGTTCTCCAGCACGAACTTGACGGGTATGTTGGTGGCCGCGCCCTGGTTGTCCGTTGCCAGGAAGTTCATGGTGACCTCGCCGAAGAAGTCCTCGGCGCCCACGACGGTGGCCATGAGCGTCTCGGGCTCGATGCTTATCTCCAGGTCGTCGTTGGGGGTCCAGGAGATGTTGATCTCGTCGTCCCGG
>CP070808.1:2093448-2103396 GCA_020343715.1 Thermoplasmata archaeon | reverse complement strand
CCTTGGAGGCCATCTCGAACAGGCGGCCGGTCTTGAACTCGTTCATCCGAAGGTAGTCCTCCTCGGTGATGGAGCCCGGCTCGGCCCCCTCGAAGTCCATGTCCCACTGCTGGCCCTCGCCGATCTCGAAGACGGTGCGCGCCGCCTCCGCCAGGAGCGTCCTGACGGTGGTGTCGTCGGCGTCCGTCCGCGTCATGACCTCGAAGGCCAGGGCGAAGATGATGTCCCCGGTGTTGATGGCGGTGGCCTCGTCCCAGACCATGTGCTGGGTGGGCCTTCCCCGGCGCACCGAGTCGGAGTCCATCAGGTCGTCGTGGACCAGAGTGAAGTTGTGCACCAGCTCCAGGGCGCAGCCGAAGGGCATCGCCCTGCCTCCGGCGCCCTCGGAAACGGCGTCGGCCACGGCAAGGGTGAGCACCGGCCGGAGCCTCTTGCCCCCCGCCAGCGGGTAGTAGGCGATGGCCTTGAGGACCTCGGGATGGTTCCCCTCGGAGACGGCCTCTCCCAGGTACGCCTCTATGCCATCCTTCCTGGCCGCCATGTAGGCGAGCACCTGCTCGGGGGTCGCCCTGGGCGGCCAATCGTCGGTCCCGCCCGTCATCGTCACTCGTCCCCCTCGAACCTGGCCAGCCACGCAAGTATGCTGTCGGAGAGGATGAACTCCTGGACCTGCAGGTCGGGCACGTTGCCCACCCCCACCAGGAACATCGCCGCCCGCAGCTCGCGCAGGGTCCCCCTGAGCGCGGCCATCGTCTCGTCGGCCCCCGCCACGGCGGGGCCCAGGACGGCGCGTGCCATGCCGGCGGCGCTGGCGCCCAGCACCAGGGACCGGGCCACGTCCAGCCCGTGCCTCACGCCTCCGGTGGCGATGACCGGCAGTCCCACGGCGGAGCACTCGATGACGCTCACGGGGGTGGGGATGCCCCAGTCCTTGAACACCCAGCCCAGTTTGGCCAGGTCGTCCAGGCCCCTGTCCTCGGAGCGGACGGCCTCCACGGCGGAGAAGCTGGTGCCTCCGGCACCGCCCACGTCGATGGCCTTGACGCCCGCCTCCAGCAGCTCCATGGCCACCGCGTGGCTGATGCCGGCACCCGTCTCCTTGGCGATGATGGGGATGTCCTCGGACAGCTCGGCGATGGCCTCCAGCACGCCCGCGGCCTTGGTGTCGCCCTCGGGCTGGGCCACCTCCTGGAGGAAGTTCAGGTGCACGGCCAGGACGTCCGCCTCGACCAGGTCCATGAGGCCCCTGATGTCGTCGGCCTTGACGGCCTTGCCCTCCCGCTGGTCGATGAGCTGGGGCGCGCCCAGGTTGGCGATTACCAGGGGGACGTCGTGGTCCTTGATGGGGGTGAAGGTGTCGGCGTACTCGGGGTGCTCCAGGGCGGGACGCTGGCTCCCCACGCCCATGGGCAGCCGCAGCTCCGCCGCGGCAGCGGCCAGGTTGTCGTTGATGACGGTGCCGTGGCCGTGGCCCCCCGTCATCGAGGCGATGACCAGGGGCGCCCCGATGGTGACGCCCAGGAGCTCGGTGGTCGTGTCCACCTGGTCCAGGTCCACCTCGGGAAGGGCGCAGTGGATCAGCTGGACGTCGTCCCAGTGGTTGGTGCTGTTAAGGATGTCGTCCCGGAGGCAGATCTCCACATGGTCCGACTTCCTCCTGATGATCTCCGGCGTGGTCATGCCCGTTCCCTTGTACTCGTCGCTGGGCGCGTCCTCTCCAGTGCCTGTCATGCGCTATCACTTCCCTTCGGGCAGCACCCGGGTGCCCTTGACCCTCCGGCCCTCCATGAGGGCCCGGAGGCGGCCCGGGCGACCGCCGCCGATGATCCAGGTGTCCTTAGAGCTGGCGGCCACCTGGAACGCCTCTGCCAGCTTGCCTCTCATGGAGCCCGTGACGTCGGCCACACCGTCACCCGCGGAGGCGTCCGCGAAGCGGGCCCCCTCGGGCGAGACGCTGCGCAGCAGGCGGGCCGAGGGGTCCTCTGGGTCGCCCTCGAAGACGCCGTCCACCTTGGTGACGAAGACCGACATGTCCGGCTTGAACACCGCCGCAAGGGAGGCCATCAGAAGGTCGCCCGAGGCGATGGAGACGCCCATCTCGGTGTCCATCAGCACGTCGCCGAAGGTGACGGGCACCAGGCCCCTGGCCCGGGCCCTCTGGAAGGGGACGGCGTCGAAGTGGGTCATGCGCCCGTCCTCCAGCTCCAGGTAGGAGCCCGCGGGGATGGACACCGCCGGTACACCCGCCTCCAGGAGGGCGTCGATGACCCGGATGTTCAGGTCCCGCACGTCCCTCTGGACGATGGCCGTGCCCTGGACCTGCTCGGCGTCCTTGAGGCCGTTGGCCAGGTCGTACTCGGCCGCCCTCACATGGCCGAAGCTGCCGGCGCCGTGGACCACTATTAGGCCCTCGCCCACGGAGGGTGCCAGCTCCCTGGCGAGACGGCGTGCCACCTGGGTCCTGAAGGCCAGGGGCCTGGCCTTGTCCGTGATGACGCTGCCTCCCAGCTTGACCAGTCGCATGGCACCGCCTCCCTACAGCAGGGGCCGGATGGGGCCCCCCGTAAATCTATCTTACGCCTCCCTGCCGGGAGGGACGAAGCATTCATATACGATGCCCTCTCGACAATTACGTATGGTCCCTGCTTGCGTCTTTTTTATATATCACCTCTACCTTAACCGAAATCCACTCCCGGCGGTGTTCTATTGATTCGGTTCGGTCCCAGTGGCATCCCCCTATCTTGCAAGGGCAGGACACCAAGGGACGGCATAGAGGACGTGCACACCCTGGGCCTCAACTCCATGGAGATCCAGTTCGTCCGGGTCAACATCTTCGACCGATACGCCTCCGAGGAGGAGGTGGGTTTCTCCCCCATGGACATGGAGGGGGAGCTGGTGGTCGACGTGATGCGCTACGTCTCCGACGACGAGGTGGAGCCCGTATGGGACAAGAACCTCTCCATCGAGGAGGGGGACATCCTGCGGGTCCTCACCTGCGGCATCGGAAACGACTTCAGCGAGCTCAAGGAGACCGGGAAGCTGGCCAGGGAGCTGGACGTGGAGCTGTCGCTCCACACCCCCTACTACATGGACCTGGGCGGCGACGAGGACATCTCGATGAGGTCCCTCAACAACGTGGTATACGGCGGCCTCATCGCCGACGCCCTGGGGGCCGGGGTTGTGGTCACCCACATGGGCCTCTACGGCGACCTGGACTCGGGGGAGGCCACCGAGGCGGTCATCGAGAAGATGGAGCACCTCACCGAGGAGTACAAGTCCCGGAAGATCAAGGCCCGCATCGGCCTGGAGACCTCGGGCAAGCAGGTGGTCTACGGCTCCTTGGACGAGATCCTCGAGGTGGTCTCCAAGGTCCGGGGCACCGTGCCGGTCCTGAACTTCCCCCACATCCACGCCAGGGAGCACGGCTTGCTGCAGACCAAGGAGGAGTTCCAGGACGTGTTCGACCGGGCCCGGAAGGCCTCGAAGCTCAAGTGGTACTACACCCACTTCTCCGGTGTGCAGCACGAGGGGGGCAACGAGAAGCGCTACACGCCCATCAAGAAGGGCGACCTTAAGTTCGAGCCCCTGGCCGAGTGCATCCTGGAGAACGACTTCAACATCACCATCATCTCCAGCAGCCCGCTGCTGGAGCACGACGCGATGTACATGAAGGTCATCCTGGAGCGGGTCATGCTCAAGCGCGAGGCCAAGCTCCAGCGGATGATGAAAGAGGCGGCCAAATGACCAAGGGTGGTCCGAGGAAGGAGGCGTTGCGCTACCTTACCGAGGGCATCCACCGGACCATCGACAGCATCGACTGCGCGCTGACGGACAGGCTCGTGGACGCCATCTACGACGCCGACCGGGTGTTCCTCTACGGCGCGGGCAGGTCGGGCTTCGTGGCCCGCTGCTTCGCCATGCGCCTGGGGCACCTTGGCATCCGGTTCGTGAGAATGTCCATCGACGAGACGGACCCCGCGGGGGAGCGGGACCTGGCCATCGTCATCTCGGGCACCGGCACCACCCAGTCGTCCATCTTCTATGCCCGCAGCTCCATGGACAGCGGCGCCGAGGTGGCGTGCATCACCGAGAACGAGGACAGCACCCTGGCGGAGATGGCGGACATCGTCATCCACCTGCGCACCCCCGACGACGAGAAGCGGCCCGAGTTCGCCCCCATGGGCACCATCTTCGAGGACTCCTGCCTCATCTACCTGGACACCCTGGTCGTGGACCTGATGGTCCGCATGGAGGAGACCGAGGAGTCCATGCGCAAGCGCCACGGGCAGCTCTACTGAAGCTCAGGCAAAGGCTTATTATCACCCCACCACCCTCGGGTCCCAGGGGAGTCCATGAGAAGGGCGAAGATTGCTGGATTAGCTATAGTTGTGATTTTATCAACGGCCATCGTGGCCGGCTGCATCGGCACCGACCTGGTGACGGACGACTTCGATGGCCTTTACGGCGTCAACGAGGATTCGGTGCTCCGGGTGACCAACCGCAACGGTGACGTGGAGATCACGCGCACCAACGGTGACCAGGTGGAGCTCCACGTGGACATCAGCTCGACCCACGGTCAGGAGAGCATCGACGACCTCGACATCGTGGTGGACGAGACGGGTGGGAACGTCGCCATCTCCACGGAGTACAGCACCCAGCAGAACCAGGCCACGGCGAACATGAAGATAAAGGTCCCGTGGTACGTCCACATCAGCCAGGTGACGACATCGAACGGGGACGTCGACGTGAGGATCGACATGTCAGAGGGGGACGCCGAGGTATCCTCATCTAACGGCGACGTCAAGGTCTCCGTCAGGGAGGGGTTCACCCACAACCTGACCGCCACCAGCTCGAACGGTAACGTGGAGGTGATTATAGACCCCGACGAGGACCTGATGATCACCGCCTCGACCTCGAACGGACGGGTGACCTTCTCTGGGCTGGACGTGACCTTCACCGTCGACCAGCCCAAGTCCAAGATAGGAACGATGGGCGCCGGTGGCACGATGCTCACCGCGACCACGTCCAACGGAGACGTGGACGTCCGCAGCTCCTAGGACCGCTCCCGGGTGAACGGCCCACGCCACGACTTATAGCTGAGGCGCTCGGCCATCTCCAGGGCGCCCCACGCGTCCGCCAGCTCCAGGGCTTTCACGGTACCCCCTGGTCGGCGGCCGAAGAAGATGATGCCTGGGGCTCGCAGCCTCTCCACCAGTCGGTCCCTGTCCGCCCTGGCGTTGGCCCAGATCCAGACGCGGCCCGGCCGGCGGGGCCTGCACGACAGCCCCCTCGCCTCCTTCTCGTCGGTGGCGGTGCACACCGGCAGCACCGGGCCCGCCAGGGGCTCGTTCAGGATGCGCATGCCCGCGTCGCAGTCCTCCAGCAGCGTGGGCTGGAAGTGCATCCCCAGGGGGTCCAGCTCGCCCCTCCAGTTGATGCGGGAGCCGCCGTGGACGATGGTCGCACCCAGCTCCCTGGCCTCCTCGACCACCTGGGGGAGCCTCTCCAGCTCCTCCAGGGAGGTCAGGGGGCCCACGTCGGTGGCCGGGTCCGACGCCAGCCCCACGCGCAGCTTGTGTATCTCCCGCTCCAGGGCCGTCACCACCTGGTCCTTGGAGTCCTTGTGTACCAGCACCCTGCCGATGCACGAAGGGAGGCGGCCCGAATCGGTGAACCGGGACGCCACTATGGTCTCTGCGGCGGAGTCCAGGTCGGCGTCGTCCCAGACGATGGCCACGTCGGTGGTCTCCCAGGCACCCACCACCGCCTTGGTCAGGGATGACGCCCTGGCAGCGGCCTCCATCGCCTCCTCGCCCCCCTCGAACATGACCATCCCGTCGACCCGGGGGGAGTCGGCCAGGATGCCACGGATATGGGGCATGTCGTCGGGAACGAAGGCGGAGATGGCCCTCACGTCCCTTCCCGACAGGACCTGGTTGACCAGGCGCAGCGCCACCATGGTGGCAGCGGGGGACTCGCAGGGGGCGGCCATGACGGTGAAGTTGCCCGTCATGAAGGAGGCGGCCAGCGACAGGACCGCCCGGGACAGGCCCCCCAGGCACGGGACCATGACGCCCACCGTCCCCAGGCCTTCCATGAACATACGGGTCCCGTCCTCCCACTTCCGCTTGAGGATGGTGGAGGATATGTCCTCCAGCACGTCGGGGGCCAGGATGGCGCGTATCCGCTCCATCTCCCACTCCAGGCCCTTCCTGGTGTGGCCCTCCGCGGTCCCCGCGGAGAAGATCTCGTCGACGTCCGTCTCCAGCGAGCGGAGCACCTCCGCCAGGAGCTCGGCCCTCGTCGAGGAACGGATGTCCTTCAGGCGGTCGTGCTGGGCAGCGCCCGCCTCCAGGGCCCGGCCCACCATGAGCAGGTCGGCCTGGTGCACCCGGGCGAACGCGGCCTCCTCCATCCGCGAGGGACTCACCTCGGCGGTGCCCCTGGTGGCCCTGTAGGCCTCCGCGAACCGGCCCTCCGGGGTGGCGGCGATGGTGCCCCCCCTGGAGAACAGCCTCCTCCCGGGCCTGGCGCCGAGGCCCCTGCCCGCCAGGGCCAGCCTCGGGTCCCGGGCCACCTGGTCAGCGTCCATGAGCAGCCTGGTGCGACCGGTGCTCTCCCAGTCCTCCACCAGCGCCTCTATCTCCAGCAAGCTAGGCCTCCTTGGTCCCTAACGGCAACGGAAGCGTGGGCAGGGTCCCTCCACCCACGCCAGATTCCCAAGGTATGCTCGGGTATCAACCTTTCGGTCCCAGTCTCGCCACGTGTCAGGAGGTCCCCCTGGACCCCCAGTACGTCCAGCGGTCTCCCAATGAAAAGGTAAATCTTATATCGCTAAAGGGCCCTTTTCACGATTGATGAAGCCAGCCAGGACCTTGCCCATAGTGTTCGCGCTGCTCCTCGTGGCCATAATGGCAACGGCCCTGGCGGCGTACGGTGGCACCTCCGACGACCCCGAGGTCGCCGACGCCTCCGGGGACTCCACCACCGGTCGGGACTCCCACGACATCACCGGCGCGTGGGTCGAGGCCGAGGAGAACGCCACCATAACCTTCCGCATCAGGATGACCGCCCTGGACGTCATATCGCCCAGGGACGACTGGGTCAACCTGCCCACGTCGATCTACGAGTACTACTTCAGCATCGGCGACACGAACTACGCCCTCCGCGGCACGGTGCCCGTCCACGGCCCCTTCGCAGCCCTTGCGAGCTTCTCGCTGTACACCGTAGAGTACGGCACGTCGGGGAACATGACCTACAACGTGGCCGACGACCAGGTATCCGGGACCTACATCGTCAACGACGGGGACCTGGAGTTCCTGGTGGACAAGTCCACCATCGGCAGCCCCAGCCAGGGCGAGCTGGTGGAGCACATGTGGGCCGCCGCCTACTTCCAGCCCCGCGGGGGCGAGAGGGAGGAGGTTGACAAGGCCCTCAGCTACGACTTCCCCGGCAGGACCTACAAGATCCGTGGCCAGTTCACCCAGCTCTACGACGTGCGCCTCAACGCCCAGAACAGGACGGTGGAGTCGCCTAACAACGCGGTGGCGACCTTCAACATAACCATCCGAAGCGACAGCACCACCGAGGTCGAGGTCAACATGACCAACAGGTCGCTGCCGGCGGGCTACTACGTCAACTGGTCGCGCACCATGCCCATCGCCGTCGCCGAGGGCGACACGGCGAACGTCATCCTGCTGGTCACCGTGCCCGAGAACGCCACCAACGGCACCGACGTGTCCATCCAGGTGTGGGGCATGTACGAGACGGAGGAGGGCGTGGAGCAGGAGACGGACCAGCTGAACCTGCTGCTCCAGGTCAGGTTCATACCGCCCAAGAAGCCCAAGGAGGACAAGAACGCCCTCCAGCTTGCCCTGGACTGGTTCATGGACAACCCCATGTACGTGGCGGCCATCGTGGCCGCGGCCGCCGTCGGTGTCATCGTCTACATGTACTACGGCAGGCGGAAGAAACAGGACCAGATGCTGGTCGACCAGTACAAGGCCTACGTGGACTCCCAGGGGCAGCAGCGGGACACGGGCGGCTTCTAGCTCACTCCCACTCTATCGTGCCCGGCGGCTTGTTGGTGATGTCGTAGACCACCCTGTTCACCTGCTTGGGCATCGAGTTGGTTATCCGGATGGAGATGCGCTCCAGCACCTCGTGTGGGACCTTCGAGTAGCCGGCGGACATGCCGTCCACCGACGCAACGGCCCTCACCGCGACGGTGTAGCCGTAGGCCCTGATGTCCCCCTGCACCCCCACCGTCTTGACCGGTGTGAGCACAGCGAAGTACTGCCAGGGCAGCTCCATGAGCCCCTTCTCCGCCGCGGCCTCCAGCTCCTCCTCCACGATCCAGCAGGCCTCCCTGACGATCTCCGTCGCCTCAGGGGTGGGCTCCCCCATTATGCGGATGGCCAGGCCGGGCCCGGGGAAGGGTTGCCGCTCCGCCACGGGAAGGTCCAGGTAGCGGGCCACATGGCGCACCTCGTCCTTGTAGATGTCCCGAAGTGGCTCGATGAGCTTGAGGCCGAACTTCTCGGGCAGGCCCCCCACGTTGTGGTGGGACTTGATGGTGTCGCGGATGCCACCGCCCGACTCGATCCAGTCGGGGGCGATGGTGCCCTGGATGAGGTACTCGGCCTCCACGCGGGTGGCCTCCTCCTCGAAGACGCGGATGAACTCCTCGCCGATGATGTGACGCTTCCTCTCGGGCTCCTCGATACCCTCCAACTTCTTGAAGAACCGCTCCGAGGCCTCCACCACCTTGCACTCGGCGCCGATGGAGGCGAACATGTCCCTGACGAAGTCCGCCTCGCCCTTGCGCATGTAGCCCGTGTCCACGAACACCAGGTGCAGGCGGTCGGGGATGGCCTTGTGGGCGATGGCGGCGGCGATGGTGCTGTCCACGCCCCCCGAGGCGGCCAATATTGTCTGGCCCCGGGCCAGCTCCTTGATGTGCTCGGTCGCCTCCTCCACGAAGGCAGCCGCGTCGAACATCAATCCCCGCCCCCGGAGGACTTGGACTCCACCTCGGCGGCGTGCTCGCGCACCTTCTCGACCCACCGGTCCCGGAGGTTGCGCAGCCTGCCCCGCAGGCCCTCGTCGTGGAGGGCGAGGATCTCGGCGGCCAGGATGGCCGCGTTGTCGCCCCGGTCCAATCCAACGGCCGCCACGGGGACCCCCGGTGGCATCTGCACGATGGAGAGCACCGAGTCCAGGTTGACCTTGCCCGAGACGGGTACCCCGATGACGGGCCGGCGGGTCAGTGCCGACACCACGCCGGGGAGCGCTGCCGACAGGCCGGCGATGGCGATGAACACGTCCGCCTCGGAGCCCTTGACTATTTCCTTGACCCGCTCGGGGGTCCTGTGGGCAGAGGCGACGGTGACGGTGTACGGGACGCCCAGGTCCTCGAGGACCTTGATGGCCTTCTCGGCGACTGGCATGTCCGATTTCGAACCCATTATGATGCAGACTCTGGGGGCCATGTGGGGGTCAATGGCAGGCGGATAGTTAACCCTTCCGGCGGGTCACCGGAAGGGTGTGTACAAACCAGTTCCGGGCCCTCCCTGAATAGACCCGCCAGTCGCGCAACCATTATATATAGGCCAGCACCCTCACAATAACAGCTTGGTCAGAGGTGGGATGATGAGCTCGCACGACATACGAGAGCGTTCGCTAGCTATAGCCATGGTGGCCCTCATGTTGGCCGCCGTATTCCCGGCGGTCCTCGCCCTCGCTGGGGACGGGGACGGGGCGACCCCGACGTCATGGTCCGGGGCGGACGACGGTCACATGTGGCCCATGTTCGCCAGGGACTCGGCCCACAGCGGCGAGGCCGACACCTTCGCCAGGGGCCTCACTACGCCGGGAGTCAAGTGGGAGCGCAGCGCCGCCACGCTGAGCCACGCCACGTTGATCGGCAACTTCTCCAAGAACGTCAAG
>CP070808.1:2086170-2093348 GCA_020343715.1 Thermoplasmata archaeon | reverse complement strand
GGGAGGGCACGGTCACCGACGCCGTGGACGAGGCCATGGTCGACCAGCTCCTGTCCGGGGTCTCGGGGGGCCTGTACTCCAAGGAGGTGCTCCCCAAGGTGCTCGGGCGTATGCTGGAGCACGGCGAGGGCGCGGAGGAGGCCGCGGCGGCCCTGGGCCTGGGGGCGGTGGACACCGAGGACGTGGCCGCCCGCATCGACGCCATCGTCCGGGAGCGGGAGGCCTTCGTGCGCGAGAGGGGCAAGGGGGCCATGGGACCCCTGATGGGTGAGGTCATGAAGGAGTTCCGGGGCCAGGTGGACGGCAAGGAGCTGTCGCGGTTGCTGGGGGAGTCCATAGACCGCCTACTGGACGAGTGATGCCGCAGGCTCGCCCGTCGAATGAATAAATAGAAGATGAGGGGTCGACCGGTGGCCCTGTCGCCACCGGCGGTTCGAGGAAAAAGGAGAGGGACCTAGCCGCCAATACGGAAGACCTTGGTCCCGCAGTTGGGGCAAGCGCCCTGCGTCGCGGGCTTACCATTCTTCATGGTGATCTTCTTGGCATCCTTGATCTCGACCTTCTTCCGGCACTTCATGCAGTAGCCCTCGGTCATAAACACACCTTTCCCCGAATAGGTGAAGTCACGTTAATACATTTCCTTTGCAACGGGAATCGGGGTAACTACTTGAGGATGCCCTTCTTGCCGCAATCGGGGCAGGTGAACTCCAGGGGCCGCTCCGCCGTGTAGATGGGGATTATCGTCTCGCACGTCTTACATTTGAGCCGTGCCAGGGGCTTCATCTCCTCCCCGTCCGCCGCCTTCTCCTCTTGGGCCGAGGCCTCCGCTTCCTCCCATTCCCGGCGGCTCTGGGCGACCATCAGCGCGGCCCGCATGGCTAGGCCGGAGCGGGCACGGCTCATGGCCACCTCCGAGGGCGGCGGGGCAGAGAGGATGGCCGCCGGCGGGGGTGCCTCCTCCATCTCCGCGCTGGCCTTCAGCATGTTCTCACGGGCGAGCATCAGCTCAGCCTTCTGTCGCTCCAGCTCCACCTCCTCCTCGCGCAGGTGGGACATCTTCCTCTCCACCTCCTCCTCGCGCACCTCCAGGTCGGTGGTCCTGTCCTCGAGGGTGTGCTGGAGGGTGGTCAGCTCCTCCTCCCGGTCCTCCGCGCGGGCCTCGGCGGCCTCGGCGGTGGTGACGCGGTCCATGTCCCGCTCCCGCTTCCGGACGACATCCTCCCGGGCGGCCAGCTCCTCCTCCCGGGTCACCAGCTGGGTCTCCCGGTCCTTTACGGTCCGCTCCATCTCCTCGATGGTGGAGGTCCGCCTGTCCAGGTCCTCCATCGCCTCTTGGAGGTCCGTCTGGCCCCTCTGCTTCTGGGCCACCTCCTCCCGGACCTTCTCCCGCTCGCTGGCGAGCATCTCCTCCTTCTCGATGAGGGACCGCTCCCGCTGGTCCACCTTGGAGGCCCGGGCCTCCAGCTCGTGCAGCTCCACCTGCTGGCGCTCGATGTCCTCCATGATGCGCTTGAGGGAGGTCTTCACGCCGTCCTCGAGCTGCACCACGGCATCGTCGCCGCGACCCCGGGAGGCCTCCAGCTCCTTGGCGATCTCCAGGATCTCGCCGTCCTTGTTCATCAGGCTGCTCTCGGCGGCTATGAGGCGGGCGGTGAGCTCGGCCTTCTCACGCTCCAGCTCCCTGACCCGGTCCTTGGTGGCCTTCCAGTCGTCCATCAGCTCCTCCTTCTCGGAGTTGAAGGTCTCCAACCGCTCCAGGAGGTTCTTCTCCCTGGCGGACCACTTGAGCTCGATGTCCTCCACCTCCTCTCGGAGCCGGGACATCTCCTCCTTTTCCAGCTCGAGGCGCTCCTCGCGGAGCTGGACGGCCCTCTCCCGCTCCCGCTGGGTGTCCTCGCGGACCGACAGGGAGTCCTCACGGCGCATCAGGTCCTCGTGGCGCTGGTCCTGGGCGATGCGCAGTCGCTCCGCGTCCTGGCGTTGGACGGACACCTGACGGCGGTCGTTCTCCAACCGCTCCCGCTGGGAGTCGATGGTGGCGACGGTGCTGTCCACCTTGGCCTCCCGCAGGTTGAGCTCCTCCTCCCGGTCCCGGAGCTGCACCTCCCGCTCGGCGATGAATGCCTCCAGGTTCCGGATGCGTATCTCCTCCTCCTCGCTATGGGCCTCCCGGCGACGGAGGGTCTCGTCCCGGCTCCGGACGCGGTGCTCCAGCTTTGTGACGTCGGACTGCAGCTTCTTCAGCTCCTCGGTCCGCTCCTCGATGGACGTCTCACGGCGCCGGAGCTCGTCCTCCCGGACGTCCAGCTCCGTCTTCAGGTTCTGCAGCTCCCTCTCCTTGAGGCCCAGCATCTCCTCCATCTCCTTGTTCTTGGAGGTGACGCGCTGCAGCTCCAGCTCACGGCCGGTAAGGCGGTCCATCTTCTTCCTCATCTGTTCGTTCCGGAGCTCCAGGGTCAGGTCCTTCTTGGCCATCTCCCGCTCCTGGCTCTCCCTCTCGGAGACCTGGGTGTTCAGCTTGACCTCCCGGTCCATCAGCTCCTGCTTCTCCTGCCGGAACTCCTCCTGGCGCTCCACCAGCTCCCGCTCGAGGGTCTCCAGCTCAGCCTCCTTCTGCCGGAGCTCGTCGGTCTTCTTGCGGTTCAGCACCAGCGTCTCCCGCAGCTCCCGGTCCTTGCCCTCCATCTGGGTCTCCAGGTTCCTGATGACGTCCAGGTACTGCTCCAGGAGGCCCTGCTTCTCAGTCAGCTCATCTTGGATCTTGTTAAGCTCCAGCTTGTACTTGTTCCGCTCCAGCTCGACGGCGGTGGTGCTGCCCTGCTTGTCCTCCATCAGCTCCTCGATGGTGTGCTCCAGCTTCAGGATGGCGTTCTCGCGGTTGATCAGCTCCTGCTGCAAGGTGTCGATGCGCAGGAGCAGCTCCTCCTCGGGAGGGCGCTCGATGGGCAGCTCCGACAACATCCTCCTTACGTCGGCGTCCATGTACACGACGGGGGGCGCCTCGGGCAGCTCCTCCGACTCCTCCACCGTCCGCTCGACCACCTGGCTGGATATGGACTCGGCCTTCTCCCGGGCCACGTCCCCCACGGGAGGCCCGCTGTCGATGATGGAGGCGCTGTCCCCAGGGGTACCGGCTCCCTCTGAGGTCAGCTCCGAGAGCCACTCGTCCACGTCCTCGAGGATCTCGTCCAGGTCGTGCAGCTCCCCGGCCAGCGCCTCGCTGACCGTTGACCTCTCCTTGGAGGGCAGACTGTTAAGGAGGGAGTTGACCTCCTCCTTGATGTGGACGAATTGGCCCCTCTTCTCGGCGCAGAGGCCAATGTTCTGGTCGATGCGCTCTTGGGCGATGGCGAGGCGGGACTCCCAGTCTTCCGTCTCCTCCTCGATGGCCAGCAGCTCCCGCTCCAGGTTGGATATCTCCTCGGCCTTGGCGTCGCTGATGCGGCCCCTCTGGTACCGCTCCAGCCGGGCCTTCCTCCTCTTGGCGTCCTTCTGCAGGACGCGAAGGCGTGAGAGGGCCTGTTCCCGCTCATCCTTGGGCTGGGCCAGCTCCTCCATCAGCTCGTCGAAGTCGGCCTTCGTGGAGTTGATCTGGTACCTGGTGTCGTCCACCAACTTCTCCCAGCGCTCCAGCGCGGCATCGTACTCCTCGTCCGAGACCTCCTCGACCACTGGCTCCTCCTCGACAACCTCGGAGAGGAACGTGTCGTCCTCCGCCAGGATCTCCTCGGAGATGCGCTGGGAGGACATGCGCTCCGCCTCGGACCTCTCGTCGTCCAACCTTTGCAGCTCGGCCCTGTAGAGGTCGTAGGCCTTTGAGAAGACCTCCAGGGCGTACTCCATCTCCGACTCGGACACGATGGAGACCTCGACCATGTTGGCCATCTCCACCAGGCCGTCCCAAGCCTCCTTGCCGCAAGGGAGGGGCTCGTTCATCACGTTGTAGACGCTCTTGGTGGCGATGAGCAGGTCCTCGAAGACCACGTCCTCGGCGGCCTCCGCCCATAGCATGAACTGCATGAAGGAGTCACCGTCGATGGCCACGTCCCGCTGGAACTCGTTGAACAGCTCCCTCACCTGCTCGCTGACGGGAGAATCGCCCGCCCGGGGTCTCGCACCCTCTTCGATAGGTGGCACGGTGACGAACCGGTACGCATCGGCCTCGTCCCCGTCGAAGTCCCCGGGGTCCTCGCCCTCGCTGGAGGGCGGTGCGGCCACCTTGCGCACCCGCTTGACCTTCTTGCGACCTTCATCGTCTGCCGTCTATGTCACCCCGGCGGTGCTGGGTCTGCGGAGCACTAGCTCGCATATCAATTCCGGGCCATGGTATAATATCCTTCGCCCATGAAAACCAGGTTGTGGAAATGTGCCAGTGTACCACAAATCCTGCATTCTCCCGATTAGTAACCATGGGCAAGGGTTTATAAACGCAAACCATCGTCGGAAAGGACGGCCAGACTTCGTGCTGGGTAGCTAGGTGAGCCGAGTGGTGCTGAAGGCTGAGGAGGTCGAGCAGAACTTCTCCAACATGTACTCCGAGCTTTGCACCATCCAGGACCCCACTCTGGTGCGCGAGATCCTCGAGGAGGTGCTGACGGAGCATCCCCTGGTGGCGGGCACCAACGGCGACATCGACCTCTCTGGGAACCTGGAGGAGGGGCTGGCCTTCGCCCGTGACTTCGCACGCCGGTGCAACCAGCTTCTGGGCACCCCCGAGAACTTCTTCTTGAGCCACTTCCACTGGGAGGCCGACCGGCCAGTGGGCGACTCGCCCGAGGTGGAGATGCTGGTCGAGAGGATGACCCCAGGAAGGTCGTACCTCGTCAAGGAGTTCGGCAAGTCCAAGCAGACCTACCTCCTGTTCAAGCAGCTGGCGGACAAGGGCTACTCCGGACTGTGCGTGTCCAGGACGAAGCCGACCATCTTGGAGTCCGAGTACGGCTTCGGCAAGATCGAGACCAAGTGGCTCACTGACATCTACCTGACGGAGAACAACCTGATCAATCCCACCAACGTGGCCCAGATCAACATCATCGTCAAGGACTTCATGAAGCACAACGACCGAGGGGCCATCCTCCTCGAGGGCATCGAGTACCTCATCTACTACAACGGCAACGACAGCATCATCAAGCTGCTGTTCTCCCTCAACGAGAACGTGATGGTCTCCGAGAGCATGCTCATTGTGCCCGTGGACCCCAAGAGCATCGACCCCAAGACGCTGTACCTCCTGGAGAAGGACCTAGAGGTGATCGACTTCACCTAGGACGGGTCGCATCACGGGTAGATGCGCCTTCTATCACGCGGGAACGGAAGTGCCCACTTGATGTGCTCTATGCCTCCCAGCCACTGGACCACCCGGTCGACGCCCATGCCGTAGCCGGAGTGGGGGACCGAGCCGAACCTGCGGAGGTCGATGTACCACTGGTACGCCTCCCGGTCCAGCTCCTCGGCGTCTATGCGGTCGAGGAGGACCTCGAGCTCCCAGATGCGCTCCCCGCCGCCGATTATCTCCCCCACCACGGGGGCGATGAGGTCGTGGTTGAGCACCCTGTCCACCTCCGTCGGGTCGGGCCGGTGGTAGAAGGCCTTGAGCTCCCTCGGGAAGTGATGTACATGTATGGGGACCAGGGTGTCCTTCGTGAGGGCCTTCTCCTCCTCGTACCCGAAGTCGTCCCCCCACTCCACGCTGGCGCCGTTGGCCTGCATCGTCTCCACGGCCTCGTCGTAGCGCATCCTCGGGAAGGGCTCTTCCACCGCCCGCAGGGCGTCCAGGTCGCGGCCCAGGACCTCCAGCTCCGGGCCCCGGTCCTCCATGACCCGCCGGGCCACGTACCTGATGGTCTCCTCCTCGATGTCCATCATGCCGTCGTTGCCCACCCATGCCGTCTCGATCTCGAAGTGCCAGAACTCCGTCACGTGGCGTCGCGTCCGGGACTTCTCCGCACGGAACGAGGGCGCCAGGGTGAACACCTTCTCCATTCCGAAGATGAGGGCCTCCAGGTATAGCTGAGAGCTCTGGGTCAGGAACACCTTCCGCTCGAAGTAGGGCACCTCGAAAAGCGTCGAACCCCCCTCCACCTGACCCCCCACGAACATGGGGCCTTGGCTCTCGTAGTAGCCCTCGCCCAGATAGTAGTCGCGAAGGGCGCTGATGACGGTGCTGCGCAGCTTCAGCGTGGCCGTCATCTCACGGCTTCGGAGCCATAGGTGGCGCACGTCCAGCAGGTACTCCTCGGACTTGTCCTTGTATATAGGGAAGTCCTCGGCGGCATGGACCACCTTGACCGTGGTCACGTGGAGCTCCCGACCACCGGGGGCCCGCTCGTCGGGATTGACCCGGCCGGTGACCTCGACCGAGGACTCGATGAGCGCCCTCTTGAGGGCGTCGAACTGCTGTTCGTCCATGTCCTTCTTCGACGCCACCGCCTGGATGACGCCGGTGGAGTCGCGGACGGTCACGAAGGCCAGTGACCCCGAGGACCGGGTCCTGTACACCCAGCCCCGGATGGAGACCTCCCTGTCATCGAAGGTCCCCTCCAGCACACTTCCGATGGGCTCCACATGCTCACCTTGGGGGCCCTAAGGCCGAGCTTCGTTAAAAACGCTCCGCAGCTCAGTACTCCTCCCAACCGCCCTCTTCCATGTCCCCGGCGGGGACCTGGGGGGCCTCTCGGGCAGGAGGGGCGTGGAATGGCTCCCTCGGCTCGGGCGGCCTAGGGCCCTCAGGCGGTTCCCTCCCCTCTCCGCGCCTCGCCCGCACGAACCCGAAGGCCAGCATCAGCACTATGCCCATCACCAGGCCCAGCACGAAGCCCGTCATGGTCGCTCCGGTCGAGCTGGTCTCACCGGTGGTCACTTCGGTGTCCCTGAGGACCGAGAGGGATGCGGTGGCGGAATTGCCCATGCCGTCCTCCACCTCGAGGGCGAACTCGTTGCGTCCCTCCACCAGGGCCACGATGTGCCGGAACTCGCCACCGGACTGCACCATCACCGTCTCCCCGTTGAGGGTTAGGGTCGCACCCTCCTCGGTGAAGCCGTGGATTGTGGCGGTGTCCTCCTTGGTCCTCGTGCCCGGTTGGGGCGACTGTATCGTGATGGTGGGGGCCGTGGTGTCAACGAACACCACCTCGGAGTACGTCTGGGCCTGGTTGCCCGCCGCGTCGGCTATGTAGATCTCC
>CP070808.1:2081740-2086070 GCA_020343715.1 Thermoplasmata archaeon | reverse complement strand
GACCATCACCAAGGGCTCCAACGCCACCGCCTCGTTCACCTGGGTACCCACCCCCGGCAAGCACAAGCTGACGTACGAGATCTCCAACGACATCCCCGAGATGCTCTACGACAACAACGTGCTCGTCCACCAGAAGACGGTGGAGGACACCGAGGGCTTGCCCGGCTTCGGGCTGTGGGCCGTCCTGCTCGCCCTGGCGGGCGTGGTGGTCGCAACCCGCATCCGCAGGTCCTGAGGCGCCACATGATGGCCCGGTCCGGCCGTGGTCCTGCCACGGCCGTTCCCCCCTTTATTTATATACTCAGCCCCGGCGCCGGTCCCAAGACTGGCCATGTTCGGGGATAACTATCTCGCTTCTCCAGCCATGGGCATCGTATTATGAGCCCGCTCGCCCCATCCAGCGGAATCATACTGAGGAACGGTCACCCCTTCCAATACCATACCAACATGGATAAATACGATACTTCCATGTAAAAAGCTTCTACGAAGCCACAGGTGAACACTCAATGAACAGATACATCATCTTGACCGTCGTGCTCCTCATGCTCGTCGGCTTTCTCTCCACCCCCGTAACCGCCGAGACCGGGGTCGAGGACAGGGACGTTGACATCGAGACGGAGCAGATAGGCGGATACACGTGGACCAAGGACCTGCGCATCACCCGCAACTCCGCGGAGGACACCATGCCCCAGGTCACCGTCGACGCCAACCACAACTCCCACATCGTATGGCAGAGGTCCGGGTACTGGACCAAGACCTTCGACAGGACGGGCCAGGCCCTGTCCAAGGAGGTCTTCATCACGCCCCACGTGGTACGTGGCTACGGTAGCGCAGACAGGTACCCGCTGGGGCCCACCGTGGCCATCGACAGCGAGCAGAACATCCACGTGGTCTGGGACGACGGCTGGATGAACGTCTTCTACCAGAAGTTCGACGCCGAGGGCAACGCCGTCTCCGAAGAGATCCACGTGGGCAACGTGGACAGCACAGCCTCCCACGTGCCCGCCGTGGCGGTGGACCCCATCAACGACCACATCCACATCGTCCACGAGGACTACGAGTACCAGTGCGAGGACATAGTCTACGGCAAGTACGACCAGAACCAGAAGGTGCTGGTCAACGAGGTGGCCATCTCCTCGGATGTTTCGTCCCACGCCGAGCACGAGACGCTGACCACCGATAACAACGGCTACATCCACGTGGCCTTCGGCTCGTCCACCGGCGCCTGGTGGCGAAAGGTGGACCAGAACGGTGTGGCCCGCGGACAGTCGGTGAACATCTTCGCCACCCCCACCTACAAGATAGCCGACGTGGCTGTCACGCCCAACGGCGACGTTCACCTGGTGTGGGAGGATGGCGGCCAAATCTACTACACCCGGCTGGACAACAACGGCACCGTCCTCAATCAGAACGTGGTCATCACCAAGAACGGCGTCTCCCCCGGTCCGCCCCGCGTGGCGGCCACCCACGAGGAGAACGCCGTCTACGTCGTGTGGCACGACAACCGCGACGGCAACTCCGAGATCTACTACGCCAAGATCGAGAAGGGCAAGTACGGCGAGACCCCTGAGAACTTCCGGCTCTCGCGCAATTCGGGCAGCAGCCTCTACCCCCGGGTCGCCGTCGACCCCGATGACAACGTCCACGTGGTCTGGGGCGACACCCGGGACGGTAACTCCGAGATCTACTACAAGTTCATGTTCAACTTCAAGCTGGAGCTGGCCCCCGTGGACGTTGCCGAGCTGGCCAACATGTACTTCTTCCACCCCAATGAGACGAAGAAGCTGCACCTGTACCTGGAGAACCAGGGCGGCCTGCCCGACGACTACCGGGTAACCCTCGACTACGACGACCGGGCGGACGACCTGGGCTGGACCATCACCCTGGACGAGACGGAGTTCAACAGGGTGCCCGGGAACGCAAAGGTGTTCTTCAACCTAACCATGACGGCCCCGCTCCTCGCCAACGCGGGCGACTTCATCAACGTGACGATCAACGCCACATCCCTCAGCTCCAAGTTCGAGGACGAGAGCCTCTCCTGGCGGTCCTTCATCATCGTGGAGAAGGCTGTGTCCCTGGTGACGGCCCAGCCCACACGGCTCATCGACTCAGGGGGCGAGGTGATATTCAACCTGGCGGTGGCCAACATCGGCGACGTGCCCGACACGTACACCATCGCCTACACCCTCATCCCGGAGAACGCGGGATGGGAGGTGGAGATCGACAAGCAGGTCGTGACATTGGGCGTGGACGAGGCCACGAACTTCTCGGTCCGCCTTACGGCCCCCGAGGAGGCCCGGGCCAACGAGAATGGGACCGTCTTCATCCGGGTGCAGTCGGTCACCGACGCCTCCGTCTGGGACGGCCTCAGGCTCCTGGGAGTGATAAACCCGACCTTCCGGCTGGAGCTGGAGACGCTGGTGCCCAACAAATGGGTGGACCCAGGCGACTCCGTGGAGTTCTTCGTGACGTTGCGCAACGTGGGCAACATGCAAGGTAGGGTCACCATCTTCGTGACCTCCTCCAACCCCAGGCCCGGATGGGCCGCGCTGCTGGACAAGGAGACCGTCTTCCTGGCCGGCGGTGAGCAGCAGGTAATCAAGCTGACCGTCACCGCCCCCGGCGACGCCCTGGCGGGCTCCCGGCAGGTAATCCAGGTCAACGCCGTCTCCGAGGACTACTCGTCCCGGGGCGACATAACCATCTCGGCCATCGTCAACAGGGTGTTCGGGCTGTCGACAAGCCTTGACGTCCCCGAGGTGTCCGTCCACGCCGGTGAAACGGCCAAGTACCTGCTCACCGTCAAGAACGAGGGCAACGGCAACGAGAACGTGGCCCTCAACAGCGCCCAGGTCCCGCCCGGGTGGGTGGTGACCTTCGAGCAGGACGAGGTGGAGATCCGCAACCTGGTCCTCTTGTCCAAGCAGAGCAAGGTGCTGACGGTGCTCGTCCACACGCCCTTCAACGCCCTGGCGGGCGCCACCCCCATCGAGGTGGTCCTGCTGGACGAGGGAGGTACGGACTACGTGAACACCGTCTCCACCCGTGTGCACCAGAGGTTCGCCCTGGACCTGTCGTCCTCCAAGTACCAGGGGGAGGGACCGCCCAGCGGGGTGGTCTTCTACCGCCTGACCCTGGAGAATGATGGCAACGGCCGTGATACCTTCGCCCTGGACGTGCTGGGCCTGCCAACGGACCTGTGGTCTGGCGACTTCGTCGACATGCAGGGAAGGCCCGTCGAGACCCTTACCCTGGACGCCGGCGAGAGGAAGGACGTGGAGCTTAGGGTGTTCATACCCTCCGATGCCGACAGGACGGAACCCGTTGACCTGCTGGTCCGAGCCACCTCCAGCAGCACCGAGACTGACGACGTGAAGCTGGTGCTGGACGTGAGGCTCCCCGACCTCAAGATCGTCGCAGTGGAGTACAACCCCTCCAAGATCGAGGCCCTCAGCCCGGTCCAGATCACTGTTGGTATCAACAACGACGGCACCTACTCGGCGGAGCACGTCGTCGTGGTGCTCAAGGACGGCGACAAAGAGGTGGGTCGCGAGACCCTCAGGACCATCACCAAGGGCTCCAACGCCACCGCCTCGTTCACCTGGGTCCCGACTCCCGGAAAGCACAAGCTGACCTACGAGATCTCCAACGATGTCCCCGAGAGCCTCTACGACAACAACGTCCTGGTCCACCACAAGACGGTGACCGAGACCGACAGCCTGCCCGGCTTCGGCCTGTGGGCCGTCCTGCTGGCCCTTGCAGGCGTCGTGGTGGTCTTCAGGGCCAGGCGCGGGTCCTAGAGCCCCGCCTCCACCTGGTCGCTCACCTTGGCCAGGGCCCTGTCGGCCTTGGCGGACAGCGCAGCGACCTCATCCCCGGTGCGTACCACGTAGTCGGCGTCCTTGATGGAGCCCAGGTTGATGCGAACGTTGTACAGCGCGCCCCTCATGCCCGCCTCCACGAAGCGGGCGCCGCACCCGGCGTCCGATAGGGTGTTGGGGTTGCCCAGCTCCACCACCATTGAGGCCAGGTCCAGGGCCCTTGCGCACCGCCGTGCCACGTCCAGGGGGACCTCGGCCGCCCCCACCATGGCCTTCTGGATGGCCTCCTTCCGGGCGGTCTTCTCCTCGGGAGTGCCCTTGGGCATCTTGAAGGCGTCCACAACGGCGCCGTAGGCCTGGGTGTCCCGGTCGATGGAGGCGAGCAGCCAAACTCGGATGGCCTCCAGCTCGTCCCGGGCCTCCATCAGGTCCTCCTCCACCTCGGCGTACTTCTCCTTGCCTATGGTGAAGTTGCACGTCATTATGAGGAGCCCCGTGCCCATGGCGGC
>CP070808.1:2070706-2081640 GCA_020343715.1 Thermoplasmata archaeon | reverse complement strand
CAGACCCGAGGTCGGGTCGACGACCGTTATCCGCATCGTGTAGTCGAAGGCGGTGTGGGCGTAGGCGGCCGTCACCCTCCAGGTCCCGTCGCCGTCCAGCATGTACTCGATGGTCCTGGTGCCCCAGCTGCTGGACGAGTAGGACATGGTCCCCACGTTGTTGTCCTCGGGGTCGAAGAGCCTGACGGTCACCGCGTCGTAGACGTGGGTCCATGACTCCGCTGTCACCTCTATCTCTATCCAGGTGCCCTTCTTGGCCTGGACCGTCTGGCCCGTCGGCGGACCGATGCTCCCTGCAAGGGCGTACGTGTTGTTGGTCTCGTCCGTCTCGGCCACCCTGTCCTCCCAGTCGGCGTACACCGTCATGTTGGCGGTGGCCAGCAATCCTAGGACGAACAGCGTCACCGTGACGTTCTTCGCCTTGGGGATGCCCTGGATTAGGACGGAGCCCAACCCCCTAGTTCCGTTCATTACCATCACCTCTATCGCACTTGTCACATTCACAGTACCCACGTTCGCTACCGTCACTGTCACATTGATGAAGTTGCCGTCCTCCCGGGTCACCGGGACCATGGACACCGCCTCGATGGTGAGGTCCGGGCCGGCGATGTTCGCCACCGTCAGGTCCTTCCCGTTGTTGGCCTCGTTGGACTCGGGCACCAGCCCCGTCCCGTCGACTCGGACATGGACCACATGGGTGCCTGGTCTCACCGTCCAGTTGAGGCTCACGTTGGTGCTGGCCCCTGCCGAGAGGTTCGTCAGGAGGACCGTCCCGATGACCTTCCCGTCCACCATGAACTCGACGGGGAAGGACCGGTTCACGTCGGAGGTGCCCTGGTTCTTCACCGTGGCGTTCACGGTGACGACGTCGCCGGCGGAGTAGCCCGTCGCGTCGATGGCGACGGACGTGACCGTGAGGTCGGCGTTCCCGTCGGGCATGGTGGCGTTCGCCCCGAGCAGGTAGTAGAACGTCTCGTTGAGCACGGCGATGCCCGCCGCGGTGAGGTAGTCGGGCCGGTAGGTGAAGATCACGCCCCGGCCTCCCGTGGTGGAGTTCTCCCGGGAGAATCCCGACCGGTAGTAGGAGTGCTGGGTCATCCTCCCCACGTACGTCCATCCCGAGGGTGCGTAGTTGTACACCTCCGGGTGGTTGGTCGTACCGTCCCCGACGGTGACGGTGGTTGTGGTGGAGTAGTTCGCCATGAATGAGGAGTTGTCTATGACGTAGAACGTGCTGGCGGAGGCGCCGCTGGGCCATCCCCAGCTCCCACCGTGACGCCACGCCGAGTTGTAGTACATACCAACGCCCTTGCCCAGGTCGTCGACCAGGTGGTCGACCAGGTACCTACCGGGTGCGTAATCGCAGAACACCACGAACGAGGACCTGGAGAAGTCGGTCCTGGAGCTGTTGACGTGGCTCACGTAGTCCACTGACAGACCCATGCCCGTCAGGTTGTCCCGAAGGGCGGTCTCACGGGTGGATAGGGTGGCGCCCGACTCGTCGTAGGAGTTGATCACCATCGCCACCTCGCCGGCGGTGGCGTTCATCATCGGGAAGGGCCTTCCGGTGACCCATGAGATGAGGTTTGCGTACAGGGCCTGTCCGGCCATGGTGAGGTCCCTGGGGTCGTAGGTGAGGAAGCCTACCCTGCCCCCGCTGGTGGCGTCCTCGCGGTGCCCACCCGTCCAATAGTGGGCGTAGTAGCCGTGTCCGCCCCTGACCAGACCGGCGGGGTGGTTGGTGTACATGGCAAACGCAGACCCTGTGTTCTGGATGGTGTACCGGGTATCCGTGAACATGTGGTTGAAGCCCGTGTCCCCGGTGGCGGCGTACATCCGGCTGTTGGCGTTGTTATGCCATGTCCATGAACCACCCAGGTCGTCGGAACCGGTGTACATCAGCCCGACCCTGAGACCCTGGGAGACCCACGTCGAGACCATGGTCGGGTGGGTGATCCCCTCGGCGAGGAACACCCCGGCGGCGTTCGAGAGGTCGGTGGTCCCTATGTGGGCGACGGGGAGGTAGGTGACTTCGAGACCGCTGGCGATGAGCAGGTCCCTCGCCGCGCCCTCCACGGTGTTGAGGGTAGGGGTCAGATGGTCGTTGGACCGGATGACCAGGACGGCCGTGGCCTCGGGTACGGCGCTCATGCCTACGCTGCCGTACAGACACCAGTCTATCATGGCCCTGGCGATCCTTTGGCCGTTCTCGTTGAGGTTGTTGGGGTCGTACGCCATGATCCCGCCATGTCCGCCCGAGGTCACGTTCTCTCGCCAGTGGACGGTCCTGTAGCCGGAGTTGTAGTAGGCGTAGCCACCGAAGTTCCATCCCGGTGGTGTGTTGGTGCTCCTGAAGATGGTCTGACGCTCGTCCAGGATCTGTATGGATAAGGGTTTGTAGCCCTCCAGGAAGCCTCCTCCGGGGCTTGCGGTCAACACCCACCAGTTGGTCCAGTCGCCCCAGTTATCGCCCCAGCTCCCGCCAGCGGACTTACCGGCGTCGGCGAAAAGGGCCAAGCCGAGGCCCATGTCTATGACCTTGGTGTGAACATCGGTCCCGATGGGAAGGTTCTGGGTGTACACGAGGAGACGAGAGGATGAGTAATCGTACCTACGGGCCTCGAGCCAGGATCTGACCTCCACCGTGAGCCCCATGTCCTCGAGCATTCTCCTCAAGAACGACTCGCGGACGTTCGGCACAGGATCGTACGCGTTGTAATGGGCCACCAGTAGGACGACGTCGGCCGAGGTGGGGATCGGCGCGATGGAGATGTTCTGGGAGAAGTTGAACAACCGCTCCATGAGCCTGATGGGGTCCATGAGGGCGGGGTCCGCGGTCAGGACGCAGACGTGGGCGTCTGCTGTGCCGCCCTTGTAGAACGCGACCCCGGAGTTGTAGTAGTCGTCACCTATCCGGGTGAAGCCGGTGACGGTGTTCCCCCAATAGTGTCCCACCCCCGAGCGCTGGGCGTAGAAGGAGTATCCGGACATGCCCTCGTAGAACGCCGTCGGGCTCTCCACGTAGTACAGGCGCCGCTGCCACTGATCGTAGGAGCCCCACGACGCCTGGTACGCCGAGGAGCCCCGGTATAGGAGCACGACCCCGATGTCCGAGTTCATGGCGCCATCCAGGACGGTGTCCCACGCCCTGAAGCTTCGGATCCAGTCCGCCGCCACAACCATCGAGGCGTTGGTCCAGTCCACCGTCAGCACGTCCCTCTGGAACACGTAGGTGACGTTGTAGCCCCACCGGGCCAGCTCGGTGACCACCGGTGCCTCGTGGGAGTTGATGATGGGACCGTCGGCGTCCTCGCCGCTGGTGATGAACACAACGTCGTCGGTCGGCACGACGGTCCGCGCAGGCAAGCCGAGCCCCATGGAGTAGTTGACGGCCAGCTCCAGGAAGTAGCGGCCGTTGAGATTGATGTAGTAGGGGTTGACACCGAAGATGAACCCGAAGCTTCCGTTGGTGCCTGGCTTTTGCTGCCACGTGGAGTAGTAGCTGTTGCCCGATCCCGCCAGGAACGTCCAGCCAGGGCTGGTCTGGGTCACCCTGACGCCGGTGCCGCTGTTCATGAAGTAGTGGTTGACGGAGGCGTGGTCCCTGAATATGGTCGTAGTGTTGGACGGTCTGGCGAACCTCATCTCCCAGCTCGTGCTGTAGTGCCAGCTTCCGCCGTAGGTGCGTCCGGCGTCGTAGCACAGGACCACGCCGACGCCGTCGGCCAGCGCCGCGTCGAAGAAGGTCTTCGAGGCGGTGTTACGGTCGACCCAGTGGGTGGCGACGACGGCCTTGGCCGCAGAGACGTTCGTCCGCGACATGTTCCTCTGCGGCAGGTAGTAGATGGTGTGGCCCCACGAGGTGAGCATGTCGGCCACCACGGCCTCCTGGGCCGTGAGGACGGGGTCGCTTCCGCCCTGACCGCCCACGATGACCATCACCACGGTGTCCGCAGTCGCCGTGAGGCCGCCCGGCATGGCGGTCCCGGTGGCGTTCTGGAGCATACGGAGCAGCAGGAACTCCCCGTCGGGCATGTAGTACTGCGGGTCCGACATCTCGGCGAAGCCAAGGACGCCCGATGGGGTCTGCTTGTACCACATGTTGTAGTAGTTGTTGTACGTGCCGTGCCGGGCCAGGGCGGTCCATCCGGTGGGACCTGCGTTGTAGAAGGTATAGGCGTAACCAGCGTTCTGGCGCCAGAACCGGGTGTTGTTGAACCCTGTCACGAACCACTCGTCCTTGAACACCCTGGCATTGTGGTACTCGCCGGTGCCCCCGGCCCGGTTCGTAGTCCGGAAGGTGTACAGGGAGTCCCGAAGGAGGATGACCGGTACGCCTTGGTCCATGAACCTGTCCCAGAGGGCGCCCTGGTCCCCGTACGCGGTATAGTAGGCGGGGACGACGACCGCCGTGGCGTTTGTGGCGTTGAACCTGAAGACGTCCTTGATACGGAGTCTCTGGACCGAGTATCCCCAGTCCTTCAGGAGGGTGTCCAACCTCGCGTCCCTGGCGTTCAGGGTCCAGTCGTCGTTGTTGATGACCAGAATCACCCGGCCCGCGGTGGCGTTCATCGGACCGTCGAGGGACTCCCCCATGGTCCAGTTGAGCAGCTGGTCGAAGAAGTACCAGCCCCTGTCGCTCAGGTAGCGGATGTCGTACGGGAAGGTTATGGCCTTGCCGCCCGCGGTGGTGTTCTCCTTCTTTATCACCGACTCGTAGTTGGTCGACCTGATGGATCCCACCAACGTCCAGCCCGCAGGCACGTTCGTGATTCGACCTCCGTAACCCCCGGTCTGAATCAAGGTGGACATCCTGTAGTAGGCGCGGAACGGCTCCTCGTCCCTGATCACCGCGAGGGACCTGTAGTCCGTGTTGGTATGCTGATACCATCCCGTGGGGGCCACGCTCCTCATCCCGTCGTTCAGGAGTATGACGGCCACCCCGTCGTCGATCAGATCGTTGACGAGGCTCGTGGATATCCTACCGTAATCGACCACCAGCACCAGGTCCGAGGTGGTGAGGTTGGCCACCGAGGCGTGGGCATCGTCCAGGAGTGACATCGTGTAGTAGCGGTCATGGAATACCTGGTACACCCCCTGCTCCTCGGCCGTCAGGGCCGTGGGGTCGGCCACCAGCATCGTCACGTTGCTGGCACCGGATCTGCCACGGAAGGAGTTGACGAGTCCCAAATTGTCCGTGGCGGTGACCTCGAAGTACACCGTCGAGTTGGCGTCCAGGTCGGCCGAGGCCGAGTAGATGTTCCCGTTGTTGGTGACGGTGGCGTTGTACCATGTCACCCGGTCCGTCGAGTAGGTTATGGTGACGGAGGAGACGGCGCCGTTGTCCGTGATGTTCAGCTCCCACTTGAAGGGCGAGCCGAACCCGTCCTTCATCCAGTTGAAGACGGGTCCCGGGTCGACGACGTACGACTGGGTGGACGAGGTCCTGGAGTTGCCTGCGATGTCCCTGGCGACCACCCTGTAGGTGACTGTGGTGGCTGAGCCTATGTCAGGGATCGTGGCGAGGAACTGACTGGTCGTCCCAGCGCTGGAAATCCGGGTCATGGCGAGGGGGACCCAGCTCCCACCGGTGACGTTGTACTCCAGCACCGCCCCACCGATGGAGACCGAGTCCGTCACGTTGCAGTAGACCTGGAACGGGTCCTGGGTCCTGAGGTAGGTGGGTGGCGCCGTGACGTTGTCGATGGTGGGGGCCGTGCCGTCCGCGTAGTAGAAGTGGGTGGTGGATGTGGTCGTCATGCCCGACGCGTCGGTGGCGACGATGTAGTACCAGATCTGCGTCTCGCTTCCCGGGGCCGGGACGACCGCCGACCATGCATCGGGACCGCCCAGTGGTGTGATCGCTCCCGGGTAGAGGCTCCCAGCATAGTTCCCCATGTCGGATGACAACATGACCCAATCTCGGTCGTCGGGCGAGAAGCCAAAAACGTAGCCGTTTTGATGCGGGACGACCAGCTCCAGGTCGCCGTCGTCCTCCAGGTCCAGGAACCGGGCCCTGCCCGAGTAACCGGAGGGCAACGCCCTGGAGACCCAGTCCTCCACCAACGTGGTGGTCTCCGGGTCCCATTCGTAGGTCACGGCGAAGGTGCCACGGGGATAGCTGTTGAAGTCGTAGCTCCCCACGGCCACCTCCATCCTGCCATCGCCGTCCCAGTCAGCGGCGTCTTGGAGGTAGACGTAGCGGCCCGCGTAACCTCCCCTCCACATGATGGAGTACCTGTCAGGTCCGGTGCTCTTCAGCATGTACATGACGCCCCAGTAGCTGGCGTAGTAGTTCTCCATGCTGACGACCATCTCGAGGCCACCGTCGCCGTCCATGTCCGCCATGGCGAACCCGTACAGGGGCTCTCCCAGGTCGGGGGAGACGTACTCGGCGGCGAAGGAGCTGCCCGTCCAAGAGTACACCCTGACCCTGGCCTCGGTGGTCCTGTCAGCGGTTATCACCTCCACCTGCCCGTCGCCGTCCCAATCCATGACCCGCACCATGTAGGGGTTGTATGCCAGGAAGAAGGTGTGTTCGTCGACGAATTTCGTACCGTCCCACGAGGACACGACGCACTGGTGGTCCTGCTGGCCCCTCAGGATCTCCACGCTGCCGTCCCCGTCCACGTCGCCGACCTCAAGGCAGTAGACGGGGACCTGGGTCGCAGGGGTGTGGGTGTACACCACCTCGTACTGGCCGGTGGCGGAGTTGTACTCCAGGACCCAGAAAGCCGGAGCATTGCTCGAGGGGTCGCCCACGACCAGCTCGGCCACACCGTCACCGTCGATGTCGCCGGCGACCATAGGCTTGTGCGTGCCCGAGCCGATGCCCGTCACGGATGCGTTCGTGGACAGGTCGTCGTCCAGGAAGAAGACCGAGGAGGAGGTGGCCACCGAGACGGCCAGCTCCATGTCGGCGTCGCCGTCCATGTCCGTGAACCTGTCGTTTCCCAGGGTCATGGCGGTACTGGACCACGTGGAGTTGTCGTACGAGTAGTGGAGGGTGGCGTTCGCGACACCGGATAGGTCGTCCACATTGGCCACAACCCTGACCGCCGTCGAGGTGTTGGAGTAGTATGGGACGGGGTTCGCCCGGACGATGATGGGTCCCGAGAAGTCCCTGTAGGCCAGGGCAGAGGAGGTGCCCTCCACCCCACCGGACATACTCGCCACGACGACCAGGTCGATGTAGCCGACGGGCCCGACCGGTTCTGCGGGGACCGTGCCGTTGAACCTGCCACGGGACACCTTGACCATCGAAGCCGTCGACCAGGGTGCCATCTCCGGGGCTTCAGAGGGCCTCCACCTCAGCTCCACCGTCGGATCGGTGGACGTGCCCAAGAGGGTCACGGACCGGACGTATGGCGTGGTCACCAATCCGTCATCGCCCAAGGTCAGCCTCCACTGGACGTATCTGGCCGTAGGCGTGCTGGGGAACACACCCGAGGTCAGCGGGCCCTTGCCCCCGACGCTCCCTCCAAGGGCCGTGGCCCAGGACGACCAGGTGATATTGTCCGTGGAGGTCCTGACCTCCAGCTCCACCGTCTGCCCTCCGAGGCTGGCGTGCTCGACCTGGACCTGGTCCCAGGAGACGGCACCGCCCATGTCGTGGACCCGTGAGACGACGGTGCCCGTGGTATCATGCATGTCAGTAGCCCGTGCGAGACCGAACAGGTAGGAGGAGGAAAGGACCCTGGAGTCTACCAGGGTCAGGACCGGGGCGTCCATGAACGTCCCGTCGTTGAGGTAGGTGAGGACGTCCCTGGTAGAGTACCTGTTAAGTACGATGTCCAGGTCCCCGTCCAGGTCCAGATCCTCGAGCAGGAGGGACGCCCAAGAGCCAGGCGCCATGATGTTACCTCCGAAGGTGAAGTTGACGCCGTCGCCCTTGCCCATATGCACGTACAGGCTACCGGTGTGGACGATGATGTCCAGGTTCCCATCGCCGTCTATGTCACCGAGGGCGATCTCCTTGCCCACGTTGCCGGCGCCCATGAAGGGTACCACGGACGTCCTCTTCACGAAAGTGCCGTTCCCCTGGCCTATGAACGAGATCAGGTTCCCTCCCAGGGGGGCGACCAGGATGTCCATGTGACCGTCGTTGTCCAGGTCCCCGCACGCCATTCCAGTGAGGTCATATGATATGGAGCCGACGATTGAGACGTCGAAGGTGCCATTGCCGTGGCCCGTGAACAGTCTTATGTTCCTCTGGTATCCTCCTCCCACCACGTCCAGGTGGCCGTCCTCGTTGAAGTCGCCCACGTCGAGGCCGTAGGTGTCCCTGCCCGTGAATCCGGTGTAGGTGGACGTCTTGACAGGGTCGGCGAAGGACCACGACGATGTCTGCTCCACGAAGTAGAGGTAACCGTCCGTCATGTTCATGACGACCAGGTCCACGTCGCCGTCCTCGTCGAAGTCCCCGGCGACCAGGTCCCTGACCCTGTTGGAGAACTTCGCCACCTGCGTGGACGACGATACGTCCAGGTCGGATGCGATCTCGAACATGAAGATCCTGCCGGCGTCATCGCTGGCGAAATAACGGTCGGTACCGTTGACCGAGCCCTTGAGACCCAGCCCCTTGACGGGATCGGCCGAGACGTCGGTCATCGACCCCTCCATCCATTCTCCATCAGTATCGTCCCTGACGACGGCATCCATGACCTCCGCGCTCACGGACAGGGGGTCGGAACCCGACGGGCTGTCCGGGCCGAAGGTCACGTTGCTCACCACCGGTGGCTCGGTGAGGTCCATTCTGTAGGTTGGCGATGTCCCAACGTTCCCGGCGCCATCCCATGCGGTGACATAGTACGACACCTCGCCCGTGATGCCCAGGGCGGGGATCTCCGAGGCCCACGCTCCGTAGTGCCTGATGAGGTCCGTCTCGAACCCCCAGCTATTGATGGACCCGTCGGTGATCACCCTAAGGTGCACGGTGTCGCCCGGCACCACGATGGTCCACAGGTCCGTCTCCGCGCCGGTCAGCGTCTGGTGCCAACGGCCCCGTCCGTCCAGGACCTGGATGAAGTCGTAGCCGTCCTCCATGTCCATCTCGGAGATGTGGACGGACAGCGCCGTCGCCCCGGGATGACGGTACGTGAAGATGTTGTCGAAGTAATCGTTTATGCCATGGTCCGAGGCCTGGACGGCGGGGGCAGTCGAGGAGGCTCCCTGGTTCTGCACTTTGGTCCTCTGGATGAACGAAAGGATGTTCTCCACGAGCCATCTTCCAGTGTCCAGGTACCTGGTGTAGCTGGAGTAGGTCGAGTCCATGACGATGACCCCCTGGCCGTGCTCCTTGACCATGGTGACTGCGCCCGAGGGCACATCGGGGTGGCTGATTACAGCCTCATAGCCCAGGCTGGTGTAGTCCTTCCAGTATCCGTGGACCTCGTACGTCTGGGGCCATCCCGAGGTGACCGCCGGGTATGGGTAATTGACGATGGGGTGGTCAGGGTCGGCCACCACCATGCCGTCGGCGTAGTCCCTCAAGAACCTTACACCGAGGAAGTCATCGATGACCACGGTGTTGGGCGGGTACATGACGTAGAGGCTCCCACCCTCGGCCACCCATTCCATGAGGGCCTGCCTGTTCTGCGGGTCGGTGAGGCCGAAGGTCGATGCGTACGCCTCGGAGATGATCACGACACCGTACCCGTCCAGGTTGCGAAGGACATGGTAGGCGTCCACATGGGTGGCTGTTATGGTGTCGAAGGTCCAGTCCGTAGCCTGAAGGTAAGGCAGAGCATAGGCCCCGCCCTTGAGCCATAGGAGCCGTTTTTCGAACTGGGTGTCCGTGTCAGGTGCCAGGGGAACCGTCCCCGTCGTATCGTCGGGTCCCATCCAGTGCAGGGTCCCCCCCGCCATACTGTAACCGTCCGTGATGTGGGTGGTGACGGTGGTTGCCTTGCCCGGGTAGCCCATTGCTGCAGGGGCGGGAACCGTCACGGTGGGGGAGGTGGCATCGACGTAGAACGGGTGGATCACGGTCCTGCTGATAACGCCATCCCGGTCCTTGTACGATATCTGGAGCTTCATCTCCGTCTCGAGGGAGGCCTTGGGAATGGTGACGGTGGGAGTGGTGTGGAAGTTGTCGATGAGGACCTTGACGGTCTTCGACGTGTAGTACGTGTGGACGAACATGGACAAGGTCACGTCCTCAAGGATGAGGTACTCGAACTTGCCCACCAGCCGGCCGTCTACGTAACCTTCAAGGGTCCGGGTCGACTCATCGTACCGCATCGACCAGGTGTGGTACCTGTCCGGCTCGAAACCGTCGTAGTACAGGTACGGGCTGTACAGCCAGTTATACACGTGGTTGTTCTGCATCCTGTACCATCTCTGGTATCCGAACGTGTACATGTCCACGATGTTCCCCGACGCGTCCTCGAGCCTCATGTGGAAGTACGCGTAGTTGGTCCTGTATATCCCACTCTCGAACAGCACGTCCGCCGAGACCTCGAAGGACCCGTCGAAGGTCCGGTTGAGCTTGACTCCCCGACTCCGCCAGGTGTTGAGGTAGGGATGGGTCCCGTTGATGGCCAGCGCACCGTCGAGCCTCTCGACGTCGACGTTGGTCATGCCGGTGTTGAGGTCATGCCAGGTGTCACCGATGATGGGATCGGTCCCCTCGAAGTCGTCCTCGAACTCGTATCCCATGTCGACGGACTGCCATATCGCCCCGTCCATGCTGTAGTGGAGCTCCGGGTCGTCGGCCAATCCAGCATCGACCGGTGTCCACTCCACGGTGATGTCGTCCTCCGGGCCCGGCGTCCACGGGTCTAGGACCAGACCTGGGATGACACCCTCGGTGCCCTGGCGCTCGGCCAGGGCCGTCTGGTTGTATTTCACGTCGAACAGGTCGAAGTTCAGGGCGTACCACTTGACGCCATTGGCCAGGAACTCGCCCGGGATGGTGAAGTTGATGTCGACCA
>CP070808.1:2065210-2070606 GCA_020343715.1 Thermoplasmata archaeon | reverse complement strand
AACATCTACGAATGGAACATCACGGGCACGACCAGCCTCGTGGACGCGTACATGTTCAGGATAAACTACGGCTTCAACATGCCGGGCACGGTGACCATCAGCAACTCCTACATGGCCGCGCTCTACAACTTCAACGCCTCGGGAACCGTGACGGTCTACAACACGACCCACAACTCGATCTACAACGGGATGATACTGTCGGGCATCGTCAGCATCGACCTGTCCACGTACTGGTACAACAGCGTCGGCGTTTTCGTTAGCAACGATGCCGTCACCGTGACGAACACGCGGTTCATCAACATGTACGACTCGGGCTTCCACTTCGACGACTGTGACGCAAGCCTGAACAACGTCACCATCGACGTCTTCCGCGGCACCACCCGGGGCTACTTCAGCACCGGTGACGCCGGAACGGGGAATGACAGGTTCACGATGGCGATGGGCATAGGCATCTCTGTCATAGGAGGTGCGCCCACCTTCGTGGACGTGGACGTGGAGGCGGACTCCTACGCGGAGTTCCACATGGAGTACACCGGCTCCGAGCAGGAGACTTGGGTGTACACCCGTGCCATTGTCGCCGCTGTCCTCATCGACTCGACGGAGATGAGGACCGTCAGCGGCCTGACCATCCACGACTCGTACATGTACCAGAGGCACTACGTGGACGCGACCAACCCTGGCATGAACCCGCGCTACCTGTGGGTCGAGGTGGAGGTCTACTCGGCGGGCCTCGCCGTGGTGGACTACTCCAACATCACCATAACCGATGTGGACTCGTACAGGAACCGCCGAGGCTCGGTGTACGGACCCTACATCTCCGGCACGGCCTGGGGTGGCTCGGGCTACAGGTACTACCGGGAACAGTTCCAGGTGGCGACCGGCGTGTTCGGCGACTACACCTCGTCGCCCTCGCCCATGCTCACCGTCAGGGACATCGAGGTGGACGACGGCTCCGATTGGTATGGTCACATGTACAAGCCTAGCTACTCGGGCCCTGGTGTCCCCAGGTTCGAGAACACCGTGCTCATCGAGAACATCACGGTGGACATGTCATGGGACCATGTGTTCTCCTTCGAGATCGGCACGACCCACACGGAGAAGCGGGCCTTGGTTAGCGACGTGCGCATCACCAACAGCCACTTCGAGGGCCTGTACAGACAGATGCTCAGGTACTACATACGGGCAGGAGAGGGCATCGATCCCACCCAGAACAAGGTGGACATCGACGAGACCTTCACCTTCGACAACAACACGATAACCGAGAGCTTCTACTCTTGGACCTACCTAGACATCGGCACCAGCGGCGGAAACATGCCCAACGACCGGTGGGACAAGACGGTGACCATCGCGGACAACGAGTTCACCGACTCCACCGGTGGGTTCTTCTACACCTATGGTTTGTGGGACTTTGTCAGGGGTTCGGAGACGTTCAACTTCCTGAACAATATCATCGACAACACCACGGACACCAACGACGGGCCGTTCTTCATCTACCAGTACGACACCATCGTGTTCGAGGGCAACCAGCTGACCGACATGTTCTACGGCCGGACCGCCGACATCTACGACAACGGCGGCAGCAACGCCGGCGTCAAGGCCTCGGACTGGCTGTTCAAGGACAACACCTGGGACAACTGCACCAACACCGACTGGCCCGAGGTCATGTTCCTCGAGTTCGGCGGTGACGTGGAGTTCACGGGCAACGAGGTGATGAACCAGTACGGTCTCATCAGCATCATGCCGTGGATGGAGTACTCCGGGTACGCCAGCATGGACATCAACAACAACACGTTCCACGACAACATGAACTACTTCGTCGAGTACGGCGAACCCGAGGCGGACTTCCCGGCTTTCGACATGATGATCGTGGACAACGAGGCGTACAACAACGAGGACTTCTTCGTCAACTACTGGGGGAGCGACTCGATCCTGACCAACTTCGACTGGGACGGTACCTTCGTCATCAAGGACAACAACTTCCACGACAACAACGGTGGCATCATCCACGCATGGGGCGATGTGTCGGTGATGGGCAACACCTTCACCAACAACGCAGGACCGTTGCTCCACATCGATTACATCAACCTGAACGTCCCCAGTGTCTCGAACAACGCCATGGTCAACAACGGCGACCTGTTCCTGTTCGAGGCCAAGGACCGCGGGTACCAGCTGGTGGCCATGGGGCTGTCACAGCAGACGCTGACGTGCACGGGAACCGCGCTGGCGGTGACCAACATGGAGGTGACGCTGGACGGCGTGGACATCGTGGGAGCCTCCACGAGCATCCTCGCCTGGAACAGCTTCGTCAACGCATACTCGTCCAACATCGATGGTGACACCTGCGAGGTGGTGGCCGATGGCATGATCACCACCTGGCGCCCCGTCGAGGTCTACGTGACGTGGGGCGACAAGGACGGCATGGACAGCGGCACCCCCGTGTCCGAGGCCCTCGTCGTGTTCAACACCGCATCGGGTGACTACTACACCTCCGACTACGCGGGGACCGACGGGATGATGGCCCAGGAACTCTATCGGGAGTGGTCCGTCGACCTGGCGGGGGTGTACTGGTACTCCCCCTACAACATGAAGGTCGCGGCCGCAGGCGCCACCAACGACACCACCGTCACCCTCGACATGGACCTGATCGGCCAGGACATGGTGCACCTTATCCTGTGGGACGTGTTCCCGCCGGTCGTCGCCATCGCCGAGCCCTTCGACGGGGCCGTGTTCGCCAAGGACACCTTGGAGGCATTCGGCTTCGTGGCCGAGGTAGGCTCCGGACTCGAGACCGTCGAGTACAGCACGAACGGCGGCGTCGACTGGATGGACCTGACCATCGACCCATCGGGTGACTGGACGATTTCCCTCACCGGACTGGACGACGGACCCATGACCATCATGGTCAAGGCCATGGACGTTGCGGGCAACTCCGCGGATACCGAGGTGATGATAACCATCGACACCACCCCGCCGGCGCTGTCCATCAACGCCCTGCCGGAGATCACCAACGTCCCCGACGTGACGATAACCGGCACGGTGGAGATGGGGGCCGAGGTGTTCCTGAACGGCAGGTCCCTGGGCAACGCCCAGGACATGGTGCTCGCCATCGACCACGTCCTCCACGAGGGCGTGAACGTCATAGTCATCGAGGCGAAGGACATGGCCGGCAACATGGCCATGGAGACCATCACCATCGAGCTGGACACCTTCGAGCCCGTCCTGGTGGTCACCGGCCCCGCCACGAACACCATCACCAACGAGGACAGCATCACGGTGACGGGGATCGTGGAGGTGGGCGCGACCCTCACGGTGGGAGGCACCCAAGTGGTTCCCGACGAGACGGGCGTGTTCTCCTACGATTACGACCTGGCCTCCGGTGACAACACCATCGAGGTCAAGGCCACCGACGCGGCCACCAACGAGAACATGGTGACCATCATGGTCCATCAGGACCAGGACCCGCCGAGCGTGGAGATCACCGACCCCGACGACGGTCACATCACCGACATGGGCCTCATCCAGGTCACCATCGAGGCCGACGATGACGCCCAGCTGTGGCTCAACGGAAGGATGCTGACGGAGACGGGTTCCGTCACCATCAACATCCTGCTCGTGGAGGGTGAGAACACCATCACGGCGAGGGCCGAGGACATGGCAGGCAACGTGGCTACGGACACCATAATGGTGACCCGCGACACCGAGCCCCCATCCCTGGTCGTCACCATGCCAGAGGTCATGGAGGTCTGGACCAACGCCGCGGCCCTGGAGATCGAGGGCGTGGCCCTCAAGGCCACCACCGTCAAGGCGGGAGGCGTGAGCGCGAACCTGGACGAGGACACCGGTGTCTTCACCGTCAGCGTGCCCCTCAGCGTGGGTGTGAACAACATCACCGTGGAGGCGTCCGACGGCGTGAACGTGGTGTCCGAGCTCCTGACCGTGAACGTCAACCGGGACTCCCCGACCCTTAACGTGGACACGGTGGAGCCGACCATCAAGACCTCCTCGGTGACCATAACGGGCAACACCGAGGCGGGCATCGAGACGGTGGGCATCAACTACGACGGCACGAACACCATAATGTTCCCGGTGGAGTACGATGGAACCTTCAGCGTGACCCTCAGCCTGGCTGACGGGACGTACGACGTCACGGTCAGCGTGGTCGACGAGTACGGTAACACCGCCGAGAGGAGCACCGGGGGCTTCACCGTGAAGGACAAGGGCCTCAGGGAGGACACCACCGACGATGGTGGGTTCACCTTCGAGCCCCTGCACCTGGGCCTCATCCTGGCCGTGATCGGCATCGCCCTGATCATCGCGGCGTACGCATCGGCACACTCAATTACCCAGCGGAAGCGGGAGGAACTCGAGGAGAGCGACTGACGCTGCCGCTGGTAGTAAAGGGGAGGTGGGCAACAACCCTGGGCGGGGCCTGATGGCCCCGCCCGCACAACTTATTTAACCGAAGGTCTCTTTCCGATAGACGCACAACCCGGTATGAGGTGGACCAGATGGAGTACGATTACGACCTGGCTGTCATCGGAGCCGGATGTGCCGGCCTCGCGGCTGGCGTGTACGGCGGTCGCGCCGGCATGAAGGTCTGCATATTCGACAAGGGCAAGGCAGGCGGCCAGCTGCTCATCACCCACAAGATCGAGAACTACATAGGGTTCAGCGACATCTCGGGCCCCGACCTGGCAATCAAGATGCTGGACCACGCCAAGGAGTACTCCGACGTCCGCGAGTTCGTGGAGGTGGAGGAGCTGGTCGACAAGGGCGACCACATCCTGCTTCGCACCACCGAGGGGGAGGTGACCGCAGCGTCCATCCTCCTGTCCACCGGGGCAGACCACAAGCACCTGGAGGTGCCCGGAGAGAAGGAACTGGCGGGCAAGGGCGTCTCCTACTGTGCCACTTGCGACGGCTTCTTCTTCCGGAACCGCAACGTCATCATGGTGGGAGGTGGCTCCACCGCCGCCATCGAGGCCCTGTACCTCAAGGGCATCGACGTGGACGTGGGCATAGTCCACCGCAGGGACCGGCTGCGGGCCGAGACGGCCCTCATCGCGGACTTGGAGGAGGCCCAGATACCCATCGACTTCAACAAGCGGGTCATCGAGATCCACGGGGAGAAGCGGGTGGAGAGCGTCACGCTGGAGTGCACCGATACGGGGGAGCACACCGAGATGAAGACCGACGGGGTGTTCATCGCCATCGGCCTGCTGCCCAACGACACCCTGGCCAAGCAGCTGGACCTGGAGATGGACGAGGACGGCCTGGTCAAGGTGGACGCGGCCTTCCGGACCTCCAACCCCCGTATCTTCGCCGCGGGCGACCTTATCGGGGGCGTACGCCAGGCCATCACCGCCGCCGCCGAGGGCACGATAGCCAGCCTGAAC
>CP070808.1:2062267-2065110 GCA_020343715.1 Thermoplasmata archaeon | reverse complement strand
GGTAGACCTTGAGGATCTCCTCGTAGATCTTGAGGGCGCCGAAGATGTCGCCGCGGGTCAGGGCGATGGTGGCGTCGCTCTCCCAGTCCTCAACGGTCTTGAACGAACCTACCTCACCGCCCATGTCATCTGCCTCGTCAGAGCCCATCTCGACCCAGGTCCACTCTCCCTCGGGTAGTGACATCGAGTGAATCGATTGTGCCTTTAATAATTAATGGTGTCATTTATCGTTCACTAGAAGGGAAACGAAAAAACGTCGACGGCTAATCGCAGTCGTCCTCGGGCATCGGGAAGTGCCGCAGCTCGATGCCCGACTCGTCGAGGAGCTCCTTCGAGAGGTCGTCGGGGTAGCCCTCGGCGTACACGATCTCCACCAGGCCCGCGTTGATGATTATCTTCGAGCACATCACGCACGGGAAGGTGGTGGTGTATATCGAGCCGCCCTCCAGGGGCGTGCCGAAGACGGCCCCCTGGATTATGGCGTTCTGCTCCGCGTGGACGCCACGGCACAGCTCGTGGCGCTCCCCGGACTTGATGCCCAGCTCGTCGCGGAGGCACCCCACCTCCATGCAGTGGCGCAGGTTTCGAGGCGCACCGTTGTAGCCCGTGGTGAGGATCCGCTTGCTCTTGACGACGATGGCGCCCACGGGCCTGCGGGTGCAGGTGGACCGTCTGCTCACCAGTCTCGCGACCCTCATGAAGTACTCGTCCAGGCCCATCCGGTCGTCGCTCATCGCCCGAGGAAGGGCGCGTCCGGTAATAAGGCTTGTCCCAAGCCCGGAGGCCCGGTGCCAGGAGGGCCAGACCGGACACCGTGTACGGTCTTCAGACCATAGCTTGATATGAAAGCTTGTCCATCCACGGGTCCGTACCGCAAGGTGTGCCGATGTCCAAGAAGAGCGAGGCCATGGCATTGGTCCAGGACGTGGTGGTCGCCCTCGTCGTGGTGGCGATCGTCCTGGGCTCACTGTACGTCTACGGTGGCCGCTGGCCCCCCATGGTCGTGGTGGAGTCGGAGAGCATGCAGCACGACGACGAGCTCTCCTTCATCAGCGTCATCGACACCGGGGACCTGACCCTGGTCCGCACGCTGGAGAACGCAGGAAGGCCCACCACCTGGGTAGAGGGTAGAGAGACGGGCTACCAGACGTACAGCGAGTTCGGCGACGTCATCATCTACCACAAGAACGGGCAGGGCCTGACCACACCCATCATCCACCGTGCCATCGTGCGCATCGTGTACAACGAGGTCGGTGGGGGCTTCGACGTCCCGACCCTGGACCCGCCCGTGGAGAACGCGGTGGATAGCTTCACTATCGAGGGATTCCGCAGCTACCACAACGGCCGCCTAGAGATCATCGACCTGAAGATCGACGTGAGGACCATCCTCAACAACTTCAACGCCGCTGGGGTCGAGCCCCACGGGGGCATCATAACCAAGGGCGACCACAACAGGGAGGTGGACCAGTACAGCCTTCCAGCCTGGTCCGGGCCGGGGCCAGCCCCGCCGGGCCTGTCGCGGCTCGTGGAGCCCGTGCTCGACGGGTGGATCGTGGGCGTGGCCCGGGGCGAGATCCCCTGGTTCGGCCTCATCAAGCTGTGGGCGCGGGGGCAGACGGCGAACCACCCCGCCCCCCTCAACAGCGGCCCGAACCTCATGTTCTCGGTGGCCCTGCTCTTGGTGGCACCCTTCCTCGCCGAGTCCATCATCATCGAGTACCGGAACCTCCACCCCAAGGAGGAGAAGAAGGGCAAGCGAAGGCGTAGGGGCGGTGACGAGGAGGAGGAGCGCCAGGGCGCCATCTCCTTCATCATCAGCACGCTCAAGAACGCCTTCACTGGGAAGGTCGATGATTGACGGACCGCGCCCGCATGCACGTCCTATAGGAGCTTGGTCTGGTTGGCGTGGGGACGCGCGTCCACCAGGTCCTTGATCTGGTCGTCCTGGCGGAGGACCTCTGCGATCTCATAGAGGGAGACGGCGAGGGAGATCTCCCTGGTCCGGCCGCCCCTGCCGAAGGACTTGAGGCGGGCGTTGATGATGCCCAGCATGTCCAGCTCCGAGATTAGGTCGGTGACGCGCCGCTGGGTCAGGTGGTTCATGCCGTGCTGCCGGCACAGCTCCCGGTAGGTGTCGTACACCTCGCCGGTGGTGGAGTACAGGTTGCCCTCCCGCTCGTTGATGAGGATGCCCAGGAGCACCAGCTTGGAGTGGGTCGGAAGGGTGGTGACCACCTCCTCCACCGCATCCAGCTCCAGCTTGTTGACTGCCTTGTGCACGAAGTGCTCGGTGACCCGGGGCGCGTGGTCCCGCTCGGCCAGCTCCGCCGAGACCCTCAGAAGGTCCAGGGCGCGGCGGGCGTCGCCGTGCTCCTGGGCCGCCAGGGCGGCACAGAGGGAGATGACCCCTGGGTCGGCGGCGTCCTCGCGCAGCGCCAGGTCGGCCCGCTGCCTGAGGATGTCCTGGAGCTGGTTGGCGTTGTAGGGCGGGAAGACCATGCGCTCCTCGCCCAGCCGGGAGCGGACCCGGGTGTCCAGGAACTCGGTGAACTTGAGGTCGTTCGAGATGCCCACGATGCTCAGCTTGCCCTGGAGCAGGTCGGCGTTGATCTCGGTCAGGTGGAACAGCACGTCGTCGCCGCTCTTGTACACCAGCTTGTCGATCTCGTCGAGGACGATGACGGTGACCTCCTCGCGGGCGTCGATCTGCTCCATTAGCTGGTTGTACACCTTCTCCGTCGACCACCCGGTGAAGGGGATGCGCTCGTCCCAATCCTGTATGAAGTAGTTGCCCACGTGGGCGAGCACGCCGTACTGCGTGTCGACGATCTCGCAGTTGATGT
>CP070808.1:2050607-2062167 GCA_020343715.1 Thermoplasmata archaeon | reverse complement strand
CCGCCCCAGGGGCTGCGAAGAGGAACCCCGCGACGGCTGAGAGGACCAGGGCGATGAGCAGGCCCTGCTGGGAGTACCTGAACTCCGCCCAGCAGCCGTAGCGCTGGGCCACGAACTTGTGGGCCATCTCGTGCAGGAAGAAGCCCGTGGTGGTGCTCACGAAGGCCACCAGGGCGATGTAGGCCACGAAGGCGGGCTCCTCCTCGTACACCGCGAAGACGTTGTAGATGCCGCCGAAGAGGGCCATGGTGAGGGCAGCGGTGAGGGCGAGGATGGCCACGGCCAGGTTCTTCCTCTCCTCGGGCGATAGCATGCCCCTTGGCTGCTTCTGGTATGAGTCGTAGTACACGGGGGGTTGACCCGCGAACATGCCGCCCTGCCCTCCTCCTGCCATGCTCACAACCCGATGATGTACGGTAGCGCGAAGATGGTACCTATGACGCTGCCAAGGTTGGCAAGCGCCGTGACCATCAGCACCCTAACTACCTTGTTGCCTAAGAAGCCTCTGACTGAATCGGCCTCTATGTACTCCAGGTCCGCCATGGTGGGATTGCGGATCTTGGCCTCCACCAGGCCCGCGAACCAGCCTGCCGCCAGCGATGGATTGAGGGACGTGAACCACGCAACGCAGAAGGCCGTGGCGATGCTCAACGGGTGTCCCAGGGCTATGGCGGCGCCGGCGGCGGCGAAGGTGCCGTTTATGACGAACCACCAGAAGAAGCCCGTCTGGAGGGTCTCGTACTGACCCGTGAAGGCCAGGTAGAGGAACCATGTGAGGAACACCCATGGGACGCCGTAGGCGACCAGGCGTGCCCATGAGAATCGCTTGACGGGCACGTAGTTCAGCTCGTCGTAGGTGGGGAAGGGACCCTCGGCCTCCAGCTTCTTGGCCAGCCCGTTCAGGTGGCCAGCCCCCACCACGGCCAGGACCTTCCCGTCCTTGCTGGCCTGGAGGATCTTCTTGGCGATGAAGGTGTCCCGCTCATGGATCAGCACGTCGGCGACGGATGGGACCAGCTCGCTCAGCTCGTCGACGAGCATCGAGATCATGTCCTCCTGCATGAGGGTCTCGATGTCGATCTCGCCCATCTCCTCCTCGTATACCCCAGTGACGGCGGCCAGCAGGTTCCAGACCAGGCGCATCTTCTCGCGGAAGCTCATCTTCTTCCAGGCCCGCTTGAGGGTGATGCTGATGTCCCGGTCGGCCAGGAGGACCTTGAGGTGCTCCTCCGCTGCGGCCTCCACGGCCGCGAGCATCTCGGCGCCTGGTTCCACGCCCTGCTCCATCCCGATGCGCCTCTGCATCGCCGAGAGGAAGGCCTGGGCGATGAAGAAGTAGGGGTTGGTTCCCGAGATGATGCGGGTGATGGGCAGGTCCTTCCACTCCCGCTGGCCCGTGAGGACCTTGTACCTGGCCGGGTCCAGCTCCACGGCAACTATGTCCGGCTGGTGGAAGCGGATGGCCTCGCGCACCTCCTCCACGCTCGCCTCCGAGACGTGGGCTGTGCCTATGAGGACGATGTTGGACCCTACCGTCCGCTCCAAGGACGCACCTCCATTGGACAACCGCCCTGGCGTATATGTGCCTTTCTGCCGGATTATCGGTCCACGCCCGACACGTGGATGAAGGCCTGGAACAGCTCCTTGCGGACCCACTCGTCCACGTCCAGGTCGACGCCCGTGAGCAGGTTCACGGACCCCCCCGCCATGGTGGCGTGCCCGCCACCGGAGCCGATGTCGCCCACCGCCTCCTTGACGATCTCGCCCACGTGGGGACCTCCTGTGACGGACCTGGCCGAGATGTGGATGCGGTCTTCCACCTGGCCGAATACGAAGACGGCGGCCACGTCCTCCTCACCGAGGAGGAAGTCCGCCACGTGGGGCAGGTCGTCTCGGGACCCCACCACTCCACACCACGAGAGGACGTGGTCCCCCACGCGGGTGCGGCCAGCGATTCCCCGGCCGATCACGTCCACGACCCCCTCGGAGAGGGGCGGGTTCTCCACCATGTCCATGAGGGTCTGGTCCGCCAGGCTGGAAAGGTAGGCCGAGGCCCTCATGTCGGCGGTGCTCGCGTTCCTGCGCAGGCGGTCGGTGTCCGTCCTGATGCCGTAGAGGAGGCAGGCGGCGAGGCGCGCATCGGGTACGATGCCCAGGTCCTGCAGGTGGAGGGTCACCATCGTGGAGGTGGAGCCCACCCCGGGGCGCACGTCGCAGTAGTCCGCGGCGCACACCTCCCTGTTGGTCGAGTGGTGGTCCAGCACGATGTTGGGCACCGTATCGGGCGGGAGGGAGTTGTGCTCCCCGGGCCTGCCCACGTCCACGAGCACGACCCTGGACACCTGCTGGATGACTATGGCGGCCTCCTCCTGGTCCACCCTGTTTAGGGGTGCCTCCACCAGCCGGGCGAAGAAGCGGTTCTCCAGCCTGGCCAGCCTGCCACCGTGGTAGAGCTTGGCATCGAGGCCCAGGTGCTCACAGATGCGCAGGATGCCCATGCCGGCGGCGATGGCGTCGGGGTCAGGGTCGTCGTGGGTGAACACCGCCACCTCGGTCCCCCCGCCCGCCTGCATCGCCTCCACCAGGTGGTCGGTGGTCCGCTTCGCCATGTGGTCCTCGACGGCGGAGACGACGGCGTGGACGATGGAGTCCTGGCCTATACGGAGGGCGTTGCCCTCGCCGGTGAAGGTCTCCAGGAAGGGCAGTTCCTGGATGCCCACGTCGGGGGCGATGATGCGCGCCTTGGGGAACTTGCGGCGGAAGGACTTGGCCAGCCTGTCCACCCTGAGGGCGTCCACGTCCATGAGCACGAAGGCCTCGGCACCCACCAGGGCGCCCTCGGCCTCGGGGTCGGACACCAGGCACTCCTCGCACTCCATGCCGTCCTCGCGGGCCATCTCGGCCCATAGCTCTGAGTCCTCGAAGACCACCACCTGGTGACCCCGTCTCCTGAGCTCCAGGGCGACCTGGCGGTTGATGAGCCCGTAGGTGACGAGGACGACCTTCAAGGGGATACCTGGGGGTGAATCGGCCAGCTGCTAGATAAGGTGTCGCGTCCCGGGGTCGGGACCTAGAAGTCCTCTTCCTCGCCCACGGCCTCGATGACCTCGTCGCAGACCAGCTTGAGGATGATCTCCAGGTCCTCGGGGGTCTGGTCCAGGATGGAGAGCACCACCGATGGCACCCCCCTTACGCGCAGGGCGTTGATGAGGTAGTGGACGAACTCCTGCATCACCTTCTCGTCGTTGTGCAGCGAGAGGGTGTTCACGGAGTCCAGGAAGACCAGCTTGGGCCCGTCGCCCAGCTGTTTGATCATGGTGTGGACCTTGAGCATGATGGTCTCTATCATCGTGGGGCTCTCGATGTAGAGGACCTTCGCGTCCTCCTCGGGGGTCTTGCCCACCATGAAGGATATGCAGTCCACGAAGTGGACGTGGTCGGAACCGATGTCCTCGGAGGCCAGCTGCTCCGATATGACCGAGGAGGGGATGGTGGCGGTGATGTACACGCACTTCATGCCCTGGTCCTCGGTGTACTTCACCACCTCCTTCATGGCGGTGAAGTAGCTGCTGATGTCGGTGATGAGGGAGATCGCGGTGGCGTCCTCGTGCTCCTTCAGGGTCGCGGCGATCTGCTCTGGGTCGGGCATCACTCACCACCCCCCTTGGAGTAGGACTTGAGGACGGGGGCGATGATGATGCCGTAGACCGTCAGGTCCATGACGTAGACGGACCTGGAGTGGTCCGCGCCCCTCATCTTGATTATCTGCACGCTGCGGAGCAGGTCGCCCCTGCTCTCCATGTTGTCAAGGAGGATAACCCCGTCCACCAGGGCGTCCTCGAAGCCCAGGGTCGAGTACCTGATGGTGTCGGGCGGTATCTCCGAGGTCATGATGGTCGTGATGCCCTTGGACGCCATGGACCGGACCAGCTCCTTTAGGAAGGTCCTGATCCTGCTCTCCTGCTCGAAGGTGGCCAGGACACCGCTGATGGAGTCTATCACCAGGCGCTTGGCGCCCGCGTCGTCCACCGCCTTCTCGATAGCCTCGAGGAGCTTTCGACCGTCGTCGATGGACAGGCCAGTGTCAGGATGGGCGATGCCCAGGTCCTTGTAGGTCTCATTCATGTCCACGAGGACCAGCTGCCCACCGTCCACCGATCCCTTGTCGAAGAAGTGGAACGGACCGAAGTTGGTGACCACCTGCTCTGGGGTCTCCGAGGTGAGGAACATCACGCCCGGCTCGCCGCTGGAGGCGCCCCTGCAGAGGATCTCCATGCAGGTGCTGGTCTTGCCGGAACCGGAGGCGCCGGTGAGGAGGACGCTGTAGCCTACGGGGATGCCTCCCCTGAGGATCTCGTCCAGGTCGTCCACGCCGGTGGGCATTAGCTCTGGGCCTCCAGGCCCATCACCGTCTCCTCCCTTCTTCTTCTTGGCCATGGCTCCCTCAGACTCCTTCGAACTGGCAAAATCTGCCCTAACTCAGGTCAGGCTATCAATCCGCGCATATTTAAGGGTTGTTTCAAACTTCTCGGTTCTGTGAATTGAGAAACAGGCATGCTGGCTATGTCTGGCGAGACCCACACGGCAAGGCATATATACCGACCACAGGGCTCCCTGTCACATGGCCCTCTCGGGGACGGACGCCTCCACCGCCGTCGACCTAGGTCGCATTCTCGTGGGGGTCGTCGTCCTGGGGCTGGCGTCCATCACCGACCTGCGTACCCGCAGGGTGCCCAACGTGTTCTGGTACGTGGCCGCCGGGATCGGGATAGGGCTCCTGGTGGTGGACCTGTCCATGGTCGAGGGGTCCACGGGATGGCACCTGCTGATGGCGTTCCCCGTCGCAGCGATATTCGCCGTCACCGTCACCGGTGGCGAGCTATGGCCTGTCATGCCCCCCGACGAGGAGGACGAGGGGCGGGAGCTGACCCCTGAGGAGGCCAGGGTCTACATCGCGGACCTGGCCGTGTCGGGCCTACTCATCGCCCTGTCCATCGCCGTCATGGTGCTCGCGATCGACCACGTGGGCAGCGGCTCCGACGTCTACATCTACATCACCGGTTCGGTCCTCACCATCGCCCTGGCCCTGGGCCTTTACATGACCCGTGTCCTCCACGGGGGCGGTGACGCCAAGGCGCTGATGACGCTGGCCGTCATCTATCCCGTGCAGCCCCTCGGCGAGATGTTCCCACTGGTCGAGGCACCCGAGGAGATGATCTGGTTCCCCTTCGCCCTGGGGGTCCTGCTGAACGCGGCCATAATCAGCGCCCTCATGCCCCTGGCGTTCGTCATCATGAGCGCAATCAGGGGCCCATTGAGGTTCCCCGAGGCGGTGTTCGGCTACCCAGTCCCCATCGACCAGGTGGAGGATGGCCACCTCTGGCTGATGTACGAGGCGGAGGAGGGGTCGACCCAGGTGACCCGGAGGATGTGGCCAGGCCGGTCCAAGAAGGCGGAGCTGGCCCGCGCCCGGGCGCTGGCCATCCTCAGGGACCAGAAGGAGACCACGGTCTACGTTAGTCCCAAGATCCCGTTCATGGTCCCCCTGTTCGTCGGCCTACTGCTGGCGATCTTCTTCGGCAACATCCTCCTGGCCATCATGGGAGCCATCATCGGATGATGCGAGTGGCCCCGGGAATAACCTTATTACGCCCCTAGGATGGTTACGGCCCGCTAGGTGATGCCATGATGGACGCTCCCGTTCTACAGGTGGCCCTGGACATGATGCACCTCAAGCGGGCGATGGAGATCGCCCGGGAGGCCGTGGAGGGCGGAGCAGACTGGCTCGAGGCAGGCACCCCCCTAATCAAGTCCGAGGGCATGGAGGCTGTGCGCGAGCTGAAGCGGGCCTTCCCCGACCGTACCATCGTCGCCGACATGAAGGTCATGGACACCGGGGCCTACGAGGTGGAGATGGCCGCCAAGGCTGGGGCGGACGTGGTCCACGTCCTGGGCGCCGCCGACGACGAGACCATCCGGGACGCCGTCCGGGCGGGCCGCAAGTACGGCGTAAAGGTGGCGGTGGACCTCATCGGCATCCCAGACCGGGTCGCCAGAGCGAAGGAGGCGGCCGAGATGGGCGTCCATCACGTGTGCGTCCACGTGAGCATCGACAAGCAGATGATGGGCCTGGACCCCGTGGAGAACGTGAGGGAGGTCGCGGGGTCCGTGGACGTGCCGGTGGCCGTGGCGGGGGGCGTCAACTCCGAGACGGCTGCCGCCGTCGTTGACGCCGGTGCGACCATCGTCATCGTGGGAGGCGCCATCATCAAGGCGGAGCAACCCACCGAGGCCGCCAAGGTCATCAAAGAGGGCCTGGCCAAGGGCGAGGCCATCGACACCGAGCTGTTCAAGAAGTACAAGATGGAGGACGTGCGCGAGGCCCTCATGAAGGTGTCCACGTCCAACGTGTCCGACGCCCAACACCACAAGGGCTCCATCAAGGGCCTGCGGCCCGTGGTGGACCGGGGGGTGAAGATGGCGGGACCCGCCCTCACCGTGTCCACCATCAACGGCGACTGGGCCAAGGCGGTGGAGGCCATCGACCGGGCGGGGCCCGGGGACGTTCTGGTCATCGACGCCCAAGGTGGCGAGATAGCCGTCTGGGGCGAGCTGGCCAGCAACTCGTGCAAGGTCAAGGGCCTGGCGGGGGTGGTCATCGACGGCGCCACCAGGGACGTCCAGGACATCCGGGACATCGAGTTCCCCGTCTGGGCCCGGCACTTCGTGCCCGACGCCGGTGAGCCCAAGGGCCACGGCGAGATCGGCGTGGAGGTGGTCGTGGGTGGCCAGACGGTCCGCACCGGAGACTGGATAGTGGGCGACGAGTCGGGCCTGGTGGTAATAGACCAGGAGCGCCTGGTGGAGATAGCCAACCGCGCCCTCAACGTCCTGGAGATGGAGAACCGCCTCCGAGAGGAGATAAGGAGGGGCTCCACCCTCTCGTCGCAGTTGGAACTGGAGAAATGGGAGAGGGTCGGCTAGGGGGTCCTGAGCCGAGCCAGCTCCTCGTCCTTCGATTCGAGCATCGTCTTGAGCTGGTTGATCAGCCTGTCCCGCTCCATGACCTCCTTCCTGACCTCCTCTACCTGGAGGCTCAGGTCCTGGGCCATCTCCCGGAGACCCTTGGTGGTCTCCTGCTGTTCCCTAAGGTTGTCCGTCAACAGCTTGATCTCCAGCTCTGCGTCCTTGAGGGCGTCTCGGGTCCGGGTCAGCTCCTTCTCCCCTCCCCACTTGCCCATCTTGCCGACGGCCTTGGCCTCCTTGAGGGCCGCTATCTTCTGGTCCTTCTCGTGCACCGTCAGCTCGAGCCGCTCCACATGGCGCTGGAGCTTGTTCATCTCGGCTCCCTGGAGCTCATAGGCGTCCCAGAGCTGGGCCAGTCTCTGCCTCTCCTTCTCGAACTCCCTCTTGTAGTCTGGCCTCATGGAATCAACCCCCTATGGCACGGACCCGGATGGGATTGTGGCATGGTCCTGTGGCCTATTTGAATGTTGACGGCCACAGCGTGGCGGGACAGTTAGGTATTTATCCACCTGGTACCTACCGGACCGCCGGTACCGACAGAGGTGGGTCTATGACCGAGTATGACCCTTGGAGCGTAGAGGAGAAATGGCAGCGGCGCTGGACCGAGGCCGGGTCCTTCGAATCGGAACCCGACCCGGACAGGGAGCCCTACTTCGTGAACTTCCCGTACCCGTACATGAACGGGTACCTGCACATCGGCCACACGTTCACGCTCCTCCAGCTGGAGATCGCTGCCCGGTACCACCGGCTGCTGGGGTACAACGTCCTATGGCCCTTCGCCTTCCACTGCACCGGAACCCCCATCGTCGCCGCGGCTAAGCGCGTTGCAGACGGCGAGGAGAGCCAGCTCCGCATCCTCCAGGAGATGGGAGTACCCCAAGAGCACATCGACAGAATGGGCGACCCCGTCTACTGGACGGAGTACTTCCCCGTGGTCACGAAGGACTTCCTGGAGAGGCTCGGGGTCGGTGTGGACTGGCGCAGGTCCTTCATCACCACCGAGCTCAACCCGTACTACGACTCCTTCGTCAGGTGGCAGTTCACCAAGCTTCACGAGAATGGACTGGTGGTCAAGGGGAGGCACCCGGTCATCTGGTGCCCCCTGGACAACTCGCCCGTCGGCGACCACGCCAGGGTCTCCGGCGAGGGCGAGACGCCCCAGGAGTACACCCTGCTCAAGTTCAGGCTGGAGGGCTCCGACGACATCATCGTGGCGGCCACCTAGAGGCCGGAGACCGTCTACGGCCAGACCAACCTTTGGGTCGACCCGGACGTGGAGTACCGGCGGGCCCAGGTGGAAGACGAGGTGTGGATAGCCTCCAAGGAGGCCTTTGAAAAGCTCAGCTACCAGGAGCTCGAGATCGAGACCCGCGGCTTCGTGATGGGCGAGGAGCTGCTGGGCAGGACGGTGAGGGCCCCGGGAATCGGTCGGGATATACCGATCCTGCCCTCGGGCTTCTGCGACCCATCGGTGGGCACGGGCATCGTCACGTCCGTCCCCTCGGACGCCCCCGACGATTGGATGGGCCTGTTGGACCTGAAGCGGGACCCCGATGAGGTAGAGCGATGGGGTCTGGACCCGGACATGATCGAGGCCATCGAACCCATCGCCATCATCGAGACGGAGGGCATGGGCACCCTCCCCGCAGTGGACATCTGCGAGGAGATGGAGATCGAGGACCAGTACGACCGGAAGAAGCTCCAGAGGGCCAAGGAGGAGGTGTACAAGCACGGTTTCTACGCCGGCACCATGCTTGACACCATCCCTAAGTACGCCGGTATGAAGGTGGAGGAGGCCAAGGACCGGGTCAAGGACGACCTGATCGAGGCCGGGGAGGCCACCATCATGTACGAGCCCTCCGGGGAGGTGGTGTGTCGCTGCCTCACCCCCTCCGTGGTAAAGGTGGTCACCGACCAGTGGTTCATCGCCTACGGGGACGCCGACTGGAAGGCCAGGGTGCACGCCGCCCTGGACCGGATGGACATCTACCCCCCCGCCGTGCGCAAGCAGTTCGACTACGTCATCGACTGGCTCCAGGACTGGGCCTGCACCCGCGAGTTCGGCCTGGGCACCCGCCTCCCCTGGGAGGAACAGTGGGTCATCGAGTCCCTGTCCGACAGCACCGTCTACATGGCGTTCTACACCGTCAACAAGCACCTGCAGCACATGGGCATCGTGGCCGAGGACAAGATAGACCCGGACTTCTTCGCTTACTGTTTCGAGGGTATCGGGGACGTGGAGGAGCTGGCCGCCCGCTATGGTTGCGAGCCCGCACAGCTGGAGGAGGCAAGGGCCGAGTTCGATTATTGGTACCCCTTCGCCGTGCGCGGCTCGGGCAAGGACCTGGTCCAGAACCACCTCACCTTCTCGATTTTCAACCACACGGCCCTGTTCCCCGAGGACAAGTGGCCCAAGGGCTTCGCCGTCAACGGATGGCTCCGGGTAGAGGGCAACAAGATGTCCAAGTCGTTGGGCAACTTCATCCCCCTCAAGAACGTGCTGGCGGACTACGGGGCCGACGTGTCACGGTTCACCCTGGCCCTGGGCGGCGAGGGCGTGGACGACCCCAACTGGGACTCGGAGACGGCCCGGACCACCACCAGGAGGTTCGCCGCGTGGCTGGACTTCATCGAGGCCCATCGGGACCAGGGGAGGGACGAGCGCCTGGCCATCGACGACTGGTTCGAGGCGGCCCTGAACAGGACCCTGGCGACGGTGAGGGACCACTTCGACAACTGGAGGTTCCGGTCGGCCATGAAGGCGGGCTACTTCGACCTGCAGGCCAACCTCAGGTGGTACGCCCGCAGGTGCGGTGACCAGCCGAACCGGGAACTGATGGACCGGGCCATGAGGGTCCAGACCCAGATCCTCTCTCCCGTGGCACCCCACCTGGCCGAGGAGGCGTGGGAGGCCCTGGGCGCCGAGGGCATGGTCTGCGACTCGAGCCTGCCCGAACCGGTGGAGGCCGATTCTGAGGCCAAGCGTGCGATAGCAGGTGAGCAGATGCTCGTCTCGACGATGGACGACATCAGGGAGATCCTTCGGATCACGGGCATCGAGCCTAAGGTCGTCCGCCTCTACACCTCCCCCGCATGGAAGAGGACCATCCACGAGGCCGCCGTGGAGATGGCCTCCAGGGACGAGCTGGACATGGGACCCCTGATGAAGGGGGCCATGGCGGACCCCGCCGTGCGTGCCAACTCCAAGGCCGTCCCACCCTTCGCCCAGCAGCTGGTGAGGGACATCCCCAGGACCTCCTCCGACGTCCTGGAGCGCATCGCCTCCCTTCCCGACGAGACGGAGTTCCTTTTGGAGAACAAGGACTTCATCGAGCGGGAGGTCGGATGCCCTGTCGACGTCGTCGCCGCTGACGATCCAGATCTGGAGGACCCTGGTAACAAGGCCAAGCAGGCCGTCCCGGGAAGGGTGGCCATCTACGTGGAGTGAGGACCTACTCCTCGAACTCTGCGCCGCAGTTGGGACAGATCAGGTCGTCCTCTGCCACCTCACCGCCGCACTCGGGACACTCGTAGACGTACTCCTCGTCCTCGTCGTCCCACTCCTCGTCCAGGTCCTCGCCGAAGTCCAGGTCCGGTGACTTCTCCTCGGCGGGGGCGTCATCGCCCCGGGCGAACAGGTCGTCCTTTCCAGCGGGTTCAGGCTCGTAGGCGGGAGGCAGCTCCGCCTCCGTGACAACCGGGGGAGGATACTGCTTTCCCACGGCGATGGAGATCTCGTCTACCTCTCCGGTGTCATCCTCTGGTTCCGCGAACAGGACCCCGCAGGTCTCACACTCGGTGGCATCCATCGAGACGGGCGAGCCGCATTCCGGACACTCGAACCCTATATCTCCCTCCTCGCCCAGGACCTCGTCCAGGGTCGGTTCTGGCTCTGGCTCCGGTTCTGGCTCCGGTTCCGGGACAGGCTCTGGTTCAGCCTCCAGCTCGGGCTCCGCCATCTTGGCCGCCGCCGCAACCGTCACTCCGGCTCCCGCGGCTGCACCAGCGGCGGCAGCTTTCTTCTTCATCTTGTCATCTGCGACCGGCCTGCCGGCTGCTGCCATCGCCTTCTTCCGCTTGCGCTTGCCTACGGCGAGCAGGGCTATACCCAGGGGAACCAGGCCGATTACGCTGTAGAGGATGAGGTCAAGGTAGAGCTGCTGCTGCTCTCCTATGTTGATCTCGTCCTTCCCTCCGAACCATACATCGTAATTGTACATCACGAAGTAACCCACGATTGCTAGACCCGCCAATGCCAGACAAGCGTACCCACCGAGGATTAGGCCCCTCCCGACTCTCTCGGGCGCGGGTCCTGTGGGGGTCGGTTCCTCTTTCAAGGGAGCCTCAGGTTCCTCCGGTTCGGGCTCTGGCTCCGCTTCGGGTTCCGGTTCTGGTTCTGGAGGGACCTCTTCCTCCTCGACGAACGAGAGCCCACAGGCATCGCAACCCACAGCGTCTTCCGCCACGGGCGCACCGCACTCAGGACACTCGAACTCCATCGCAGGCTCGGGCTCGGGTTCAGGCTCGGGCTCGG
>CP070808.1:2047590-2050507 GCA_020343715.1 Thermoplasmata archaeon | reverse complement strand
GAGATGGCGGACGACCTCATCAGGAGGATCAACGTGCATCCCCGGGTGAACGTGCACCTGGGAAGGGAGGTGGAGGGCATCGCCGGCTACGTGGGCAACTTCACCACGAAGCTCAGCGGTGGCGAGCAGCTGGACCACGGTGTGGTCATCGTCGCCACGGGAGGCAACTCCCTAGAGCCCTCGGAGTTCCTTTACGGTGACGACCCCCGGGTGGTCACCCAGCTGGAGTTCGAAGCCCAGCTGGCCACCGCCGATGACCTCCCCGGATCCGCCGTCTTCATCCAGTGCGTGGGCTCCCGCAACGAGGAGCACGAGTGGTGCAGCCGCATCTGCTGCGGCTCCTCCGTCAAGGAGGCCCTGCACCTCAAGGGGATGGACCCGGACGCCGACGTCTTCGTCCTCTACCGGGACGTGCGGACCTACGGGCTCCGCGAGGACGCCTACCGGGAGGCGGCGGAGAAGGGCGTCATCTTCATCCGTTACGAGCCCGACGACCCGCCCGTGGTGTCCAAGGAGGGCGACGCCCTTGCCGTGAGCATCAGGGACGAGGTCCTGGGAGACACCTTCACCATCCCCACGGAGAGGGTGGTCCTGGCCACCGCCGTCCTGCCCCAGGCGGACAACAAGGACTTCGCCAAGATGCTCAAGGTGCCCCTCACCAAGGACGGGTTCTTCTTGGAGGCCCACGTCAAGCTCAGGCCCCTGGACTTCGCCACCGAGGGCGTCTTCGTGTGCGGCATGGCACACTGGCCCAAGACGGTGGACGAGACTGCGGGCCAGGCCTACGGCGTGGCCGCCCGCGCCGCCACCATCCTCTCCTTGAAGAAACTGGAGACCGAGGGCATCGTCAGCAGCCCCGACCCGGAGCTGTGCCGCGGGTGCGGTCGCTGCGTGGGTGTGTGCGAGTACGGCGCCCCGGAGCTGGTGGAGACGGCACCCGGCGTGTGGGTCTCCCAGGTCAACGAGGTGCTGTGCAAGGGCTGCGGCAAGTGCGCCGTGGCATGCCCCACCAAGGCCATCTCGATGCGGCACTTCACCGACGACCAGATCGACGCCATGCTAGAGGCGCTCCTCAAGGGGGTGAGCTAGGTGTCCGACTTCGAGCCGGAGATCGTGGCCATGTGCTGCAACTGGTGCTCGTACGCCGGCGCCGATCTGGCGGGCGTCAGCCGCGTCCAGTACCCGCCCAACGTGCGCATCCTCCGGGTAATGTGCTCGGGCCGCGTGGAGGTGGGCCACATCGTGCGCGCCATGGAGATGGGCGCCGACGGCCTGCTGGTCACCGGATGCCACATCGGGGACTGCCACTACATCTCGGGCAACGAGCAGGCCCAGGAGGCCATCACCGCCGCCAAGGAGACCCTGTCCGTCCTGGGAATGGAGGACCGGGTCGCCCTGGAGTGGATCTCGGCCGCCGAGGGCCAGAGGTTCGGCCAGGTGATGACGGACTTCGTGGAGCACATCAGGGCCCTGGGCCCCAACCCCATGAGGGATGCCAAGGTCGCCCGCGGTCGGCCCGGCGAGGTCCCCGGGGAGCTGGCGGACCTGGTGGACAAGACGGGGGTGCTGTACTGCCTCGAGTGCGGAAAGTGCGAGGCCACCTGCCCCATCACCAGGATGGAGATAGCCTACTCGCCCATGCTGATCGTGGAGGAGGCCCTGCGGGACCTGCCCGAGGAGCTGGAGGCGGACAAGGGGCTATGGAACTGCATCACATGCGGCCTATGCAGCCACCGTTGCCCCTCGGGGGTCGACTTCCTGGAGTTCGTCCGCCAGGCCCGCGAGGTGGAGCCCTCGGCATGCGACCGGTGCGCCCACGGGGGAGTGTTCCACTCCCTGGCGGGCATCATGGCCAACGAGGCCGTGGACCAGCCCGGCAGGCTCGCCTGGGTCGACGACGACATCCAGGTGGCCGAGAAGGGGGACACCCTGTACTTCACCGGGTGCCTCCCCTACTTCGAGTCCGTCCTTTGGGACGTGGACGTGCATCCCCAGGGGGCCCTCAAGAGCACCGTGCGGGTGCTCAACGCGGCCGGCATCACCCCGGTGGTGATGGCCGACGAGAGGTGCTGCGGTCACGACCTGGTCTGGTCGGGCCAATCGGGCACCGCCTTCGCCGAGCTGGCCCGTCTGAACGTCGAGGCCATCAAGCGCACGGGAGCCAAGCGGGTCGTCTTTACCTGCCCCGAGGGCCTCAGGACCTTCGCCATCGACTACCCCAGGGTGCTGGGTGAGGACGCTATCGACTTCGAGCTGCTCCACATGACCCAGCTCTTCGCCCAGCTCATCGAGGAGGGCACCCTGGAGATGCCCGAGGGCCCTGACGACAAGGTCCCCCTGACCATCCAGGACCCCTGCCGCCTCGGGCGTCACATGGGCGAGGTGGACGCGCCCCGAAAGGTGCTCACCAGCCTACCTGGCTACGAGCTCAAGGAGATGGAGCACCACGGGCTCAACTCCCACTGCTGTGGGACCTCCTCGTGGCTCAACTGCGGTACCTTCTCCAAGCGCATCCAGCTGGAGAGGATGGAGGAGGCCGTGGCCTCGGGGGCGGACCTGATGGTCACCGCATGCCCCAAGTGCTTCTCCCACTTCAACTGCACTCTCAACGAGCCCGGGTCCGAGGACCTGCCGCCCAAGCCGGCGGTGGAGATCGTGGACATCTCGGTGCTCCTTTCAAAGACCCTCGGACTGGAAGGGGGTGACATGTGATGACGGCTGACGAGAGCGTCCTCGTGATAGGGGGCGGCATCGCGGGGTTCCAGGCGGCCCTGGACCTGGCGGCGGCGGGCGTGCAGGTGCACATGGTGGAGAAGACCCCCAGCATCGGTGGCCGCATGGCCCAGCTGGACAAGACCTTCCCCACCAACGACTGCTCCATCTGCATCCTGGCCCCCAAGATGATAGAGACCTACGG
>CP070808.1:2032240-2047490 GCA_020343715.1 Thermoplasmata archaeon | reverse complement strand
CGAACAGGAACGTGATCGCCACGGCCCTCAACGCCACCCCCGCCCCCGACCAGCTTCACGTGTACACCCTGCGAGGGGGCAACGGTGCCCTCATCAAGCGGGTCACGATGGAGCTGACCACGCTGACGGGGACCATCCTACCCGCCGCACCCTTCTTCCCCTCCCCCGTCGTGGCGGACCTGGACGGTGACGACGATGGCGACGAGCTGATCATCCTGCAGCCCTACGAGGACACCACGGGCCGCATCATAGTGTTCGAGGACGGGGACCTGTCCTGGGGCTCGGTGGCGTACAACAAGAGCCTAGGCGGCTCCTCGGACCTGAACCACGTGGCCCACGCCACCCCCGTCGTCGCCGACCTGGAGGGCGACGGTACGTTGGACGTGGTGGTGGCATCGTGGAAGCCCTTCATCGCCCCCCTGTCCACCCGCATCTACACCAACGTCTCGGTCTTCAAGGGCATCAACGGCGACCGCGGCTGGGGCCAGGACATAGACGAGACCGTCGGCATCGACACCGAGTGGGCGATATCCTCGCCCGTGCTCATGGACGCCGACGAGGACGACGTCCTCGACGTCCTCCTTGTACAGTACAACGGGCGCATGAACGCCCTGTCGGGAAAGAACGGGACGGTCCTATGGGACCTCACCACCCGGGGCTACCCCGCGTCGCTGGTCACCACCTCGCCCGCCGTGGGCGACCTGGACCTGGACGGCTTCCCCGAGGTGGTGGTCAACACCCAGGCCGTCTCCTTCCTGCTCCCCGACCTGGAGATCACCGGATCGGACATCACCCTCACCGACCCCACCCCCGAGGAGGGGGAGAACGTGGGCATCGACGTGCTGGTGCACAACCTGGGCAACACCGACGCCGAGGACGTGCTGGTATCGGTGTGGGACGGTGACGTCCTGGCGGGCAACGCCACCATCGACACCATAGTCTCCGGCTCCTCGTACTCGGCCCGGGTCTCCCACGCCTTCTACGGCAGGGTGGACCACACCCTGACGGTCATCGTGGACCCATTGGACGAGATCCAGGAGCTCCGGAAGGACAACAACAAGGCCACCAAGGACGTGACCATAATCTCCCGCTTCGGAGTGGCCCTGGACTGCCCGAACAACGAGACCTTCGTCAACCCGGGCACCACTTGGCACTTCTTCTGCGAGGCGACCAACGTTGGCCAGTTCGCCAACCGCATCCGCATCACCACCTCCGCCGCCCCCATGGGATGGACCGTCACCGCCACGCCATCCAACTTCCTGCTGGGCCCCGCCGGCTCCCCGTCCGACGCGACGACGGTGGACGTGGAGGTCAAGGTGGACGCCGCCGCCCAGGCGGGTCCCTTCCCGATAACGGTCACCGCCACCTCCCAGAACGAGACCCGCAACAACGACTCGGTGGTGCTGACCACCATCGTGCGGGGCACCCACGGCATCTACCTGAGCCCCGCCGACACCCGGGGCAGCGTGGCCCCGGGCGACGCCATCGTGTACAAGTTCAACGCGACCAACATAGGCAACTCCGTGGACAGCTACACGGTGGAGGCCATCGAGCCAAACCCCGACGCCAGCTGGGGCGTGAACGTGTTCCCCAACCAGATCAACGGCCTGGCGCCCGAGGGCTCCCGGGAGATATCCCTGTCGGTCTCGGCCCCCTACGAGGCCACGGAGGGCGCCAGCTACACCGTCTTCCTCAAGGTGGAGTCCCTGGCGGACCCCTCCAGGTACGACGACGCCCGCTCCGTCACCTCCGTGGTCATCCCAGACATCGCGGTGCTGGGTATCAAGTACCTCCGTGCCGACGGGTCCGAGGTGGACGGCTCCAGCACCCGCCTCGTCGTGGACGAGGCCTCGACCCTGGTGGCCCGCGTCAAGAACCTCAGGAGCAACACCGACATCAGCAACCTTCGGGTGCGGTTCTCGGTGGACGGCACCCCACACGACGTAGCCGTCCAGGACGTGCCCGCCGAGGGCGTGACGGAGGTGCCGTACGAGCACACCTTCACCAGCCTGGGCGTGCACTCGGTGCAGGTGGTGGCAGACCCCTTCGAGGTCATCTCGGACGCCGACAGGACCAACAACGTGGCCAACGGCCAGGTATCGGTCAAGTCCCGCACGCCCGTGGGCTCGTTCGAGATCACGGGCACGGTGTTCCTATCCGACGGCGTCACCCCCGCCGCCGAGGCGATGGTCCGGGTGACCGTGGCGTCCACGGGCTACAGCTTCACCGTCACCGCCGACGGCGCGGGCGTGTACAGCGCAAGCCTGGCAGACAACAGGTTCTCGGACGGGGACGATGTCACGGTGAACGCCACCGACGGCCGGGACCACGCAGAGGAGACGATCCTGGTGTACTCCGAGGACGTCTCCCGGACCCTGGACCTGGTCCTCAGCGAGGGAGTCCACTACGACGTGGCCCTCGAGGTGGAATCGGACCAGGTGGACGTGGACAACGGCGAGGAGGCCTCCATCAACGTGACCCTCAAGTCCGTGGGGACCAGGAACGCCACCGTGGACCTCTCCGTGGTAGCCGACGGTTGGTCTCCGCGGCTGCGGTACCACAACGGCACCCCCGTGGGCGTCGTGGACCTGGTCCTGGGCGAGGAGGTGGACCTGGTGCTGGCGTTCACCGTCCCCATCGACGCCGAGGGCGACTCGGAGATGGTGTTCAACCTGCAGGCGGTGCCCAGGGAGGACCCCCTCGCCCTGGGGGAGCTGAACGTGACGGCCACAGTACAGGCCACCCTGGGCTTCACCATCACCCTCATCGACTCGCCCCCCGACGATGCCCACCCGGGCGAGAGGAGGATGCACAACCTGTCGGTGGCCAACCTGGGGAACGTGGCCGACACGGTGGACCTATCGTACGACAACAACTTCATCACCTGGAACGTGACCTTCGACGTGCCCGTGGTGCCCCTGCCCGCCTTCGGGCAGGTGGTGGTCCGGGTGACCCTGGACGTGCCCACCTACGTCCAGTCGGGGGAGTACGTCATCGCAATAACGGGCGTGTCTCGCACCAACGACACGATCGTGGCCAACGCCCATCTGACCGAGACGGTGGAGGAGAGGAGGTTCGGCGTGTCCCTGACCGTCGGCCAACCCTCGACCCAGGGCAAGCCCGGGGACACCGTGTGGTGGCAGCTGCAGATCGGAAACCTGGGCAACGTGGAGGACACCTACGTCTTCTCGGTGTTCGGCCTGGGGCAGGGATGGGCCTACCGGTTCAAGGTGGGCGCCGCCGCGGTCAACGAGGTGGTGCTCGCACCGGGCGCCACCGAGGCAGTGGTCATGGAGCTGGACATCCCCACCGAGTTCGCTGACGACCCCGGTCGCAACATGCAGATCACCGTGAAGGTGGGCTCCCTCTCGGAGGCCACCGCCTTCAACAACACCATGTTGAACCTGGAGCTCGAGGGGATACTGGACCTGACCCTGGAGGTGAGCACCAGCACCAACGCCCCAGTGGTGGGCAAGCGGGTCGTGTTCACCGTCAACGTCATCAACCTGGGCCCCGACGACGCGTCGGGGGTGGCGGTGTTCGCCTACCTGGGCGACGACAAGGAGAAGAAGACGGTGGGCACCGTGGTGGCCGCCAGCTCCTCAGAGGTGCAGATCGAGTGGCTGCCCCTGGAGGCGGGGAACGTCAACGTCCGCATCGTGGTCAACCCCGAGGACGAGGAGGGCACCATCTGGGAGCTGGACTACACCAACAACGAGTGGGTCAAGCCCATGAAGGTCTCCTCGGTGGAGGAGGACCAGATATGGGAGAACCCCTTCTTCTGGATCTTCATCGTGGTCGTGCTGCTGATCATCGTGCTGGCGGCCGTCTCATCCCGCGGCGGTGAGGAGGAGGCCGTTGATGTCGTCGAGGAGGGCGACGAGCTCGAGGACGACGAGGAGTACGAGGAAGAGGAGGAGTACGAGGACGACGAGGATTACGAGGAAGAGGGGGAGTACGAGGACGATGAGGAGTACGAGGAGGAGCCCGAGGAGCCCCGTCCCGCGTACGCCATGGACTCGTCGGACGATGAGGGGGATTCGGAGGAGGAGGCCGACGTAGCGGCCTTCACGGTGGGCAGGATGTAGTCGGGGCGTCGCGTCCCCAGGATTACCAAGCCTCTAAGACTACCAGCCCCGCTCCTGGAGCCGCTCGTTCTCCGGGATGGCGGAGATCTCGATGCCGGGCATCGCGTCTCCCAGGCCCCGGGACACGTCGGCGATCACCTGGGGGTCGTCGAAGTGGGTCACCGCCTCGACGATGGCCCTGGCCCTCGGCTCGGGGTCCGCGGACTTGAAGATGCCCGAGCCCACGAACACACCGTCCACTCCCAGCTGCATCATCATGGCGGCGTCGGCGGGGGTGGCGAGTCCGCCCGCTGCGAAGTTCACCACGGGCAGCCGCTGGAGCTGGGCGATCTCCTTGACCACGTCGAAGGGGGCACGGAGCTCCTCGGCGGTGGTGAGGATGAGGTGGTCGTCCGCGTCCTTGAGGGACCTGACGACGTCGTCGATGACCCGGAAGTGACGGACGGCCTCGATGACGTTGCCGGTCCCGGCCTCGCCCTTGGTCCGGATCATGGCCGCGCCCTCACCGATGCGGCGGGCCGCCTCTCCCAGGTTGGTGGCGCCGCACACGAAGGGCACCTGGAAGTGCGACTTGTCCACGTGGTTGAACGGGTCGGCGGGGGTGAGGACCTCGGACTCGTCGATCATGTCGACGCCCAGGTGCTGCAGGACCTGGGCCTCGGCGAAGTGACCGATGCGGCACTTGGCCATCACGGGGATGGTGACCGCCTCGATTATCTCTGAGATCTTGTTGGGGTCGGCCATGCGGGCCACGCCGCCCTGGGCGCGGATGTCCGCTGGGACCCGCTCCAGGGCCATCACGGCTACGGCACCCGCCTCCTCGGCGATGCCGGCCTGCTCTGCGTTCGTGACGTCCATGATCACACCGCCCTTCTGCATCTTCGCGAATCCGCGCTTGAGAAGGGTGGTGCCGTGTTTGAGTTGCGTAAGGTCCAGGTCGAGGGGCATGCGAGAACCTCCTGGCTCGTGCCATGGTGCGGCTCTCCCAATCGGGCGTCCTCCTAATGAAGCTTTCTACACCCCGGGGACCCCTTCGTGTCGAATACTCCTCTAACGGGGCCGAATCAGGTCGTCCTGGCCCCCCGGCCAGCTGGCCATATGAAAATGGAAACGTTTTTTAAGAGCAATGGCTATGCGATTGCGGGACCCAGGGTGTGTTACATTGAGGAACCACATTAGACATCCAACCAAGGCTATCGATAGTCATCCGGCCCTGCCCGCCACCTTGCGGCTGAGCGCGATGGCCCTCCTGGTGGGGGCGATGCTCATGCTCATGCCGGTGGCCACCACCCCGGTGGAGGGCGCCCGGATGGTCACCTACTTTTCCGGCGGCGTCGACGAGATGCAGCTGAACCTGAGGGCGGACGAGATAAGCACCCTCGACGTGGACGTGCTGGCGGACCTGACCGCCACCTCCGCCCAGCTGAACATCACCAGCCTGACGCTGGAGCACGACACCATCTTCGTGCTGGGCGCCGGCACCCCCTCCACGGGCCAGGGCCTGGACGTGTCCGGGGACGTGAACAACGACGGCTTCGCCGACATGCTGGTCTCGACGCCCCAGACGGGCAACGGGCGCATGGACGTGCTCTGGGGCACCGCCCAGGGCATCACCTTCAACAACCCCGTCACCGTGTCGGGCACCGCGGCCAACGAGTACATGGGATGGGACGTGTCCAACGGCGGCGACCTGAACGGCGACAACCGTGACGACATCGTCGGGGGCGCCATCGAGATGAACTTCGGCACCAGCACCGGTACCGACACCGGCACCGTCCACATCGTCTGGGGCGCTGCCCGTCCCAGCACCTCTGCGGACGTCACCCTGTCCGCCGGCTCCACCGGCGACATGTTCGGCTGGTCCGTCTCCACCCACGGCGACGTGAACAACGACGGCTACGACGACCTGGTCGTGGGCGCTCCACGCCACGTCCAGAACCAGAACAACCCCGGTCGCGCCTACGTGTTCCTCGGCAGCTCCACCGGGCCTGGCGCCACCGCCAACGTCACCCTCACCGGGTCCCAGAACGGCGACATGTTCGGCGCGACCGTGTACATCTGCGGCGACGTGAACGGCGACGACTACGACGACGTGCTGGTCACCGCCCCCAGCCACAACGGCTCCACCGCAGACAAGTGGGACATAGGCAAGGCGTACCTGTACCTGGGCGAGGCCGGCGGCGTGAACACCACCGCCGCGTGGACCTTCACCGGGACCAACCAGAACGACGTCGTGGGCTTTAGCGCCACCGGTCTCGGCGACGCCAACGACGACACCTACGGCGACATCGTCATCGGCGTGCCTGGCTACAACGACGGTGCCACCAACGACACCGGCGCCGTGCACGTGTTCTACGGCGGCTCCTCGGGTCCCTCCACCTCCCCCGACGTGACGATCAAGGGCGAGGAGGACACCCAGCTGCTGGGCTACGACGTGGCCCACCTGGGCGACGCCGACTCCGACGGCCTCGGCGACCTGATAATCGGCGCGCCCCACACCGACAACGGCACCCTGGCCAGCGCCGGCAGCCTCCAGATCCACTACGGCGACGCGTCGGGCATGAGCTCCGACCCGGCGCTGACCCTCTACGGCGACACATCCCCCGGGGACTTCGGCTCCTCGGTGGCCCCGGGAGGCGATATCAACGGCGACGGCTTCGACGACCTGGTCACCACCGATCTGACCCGTGGCTTCGGGAACGTGTGGCTCCTGGGGGCCGGGATGAAGGACCCCGAGGTGAAGCTGGACGACGTGGTCATCTGGAGCTACTCGGGCGTGTTCCGCGAGGAGGTGAGGATCGACGACTTCGCCGACGAGCTGAACACCTACATAGAGAACCACAGGCACGAGGCCGACATAAACGGCATGCTGACAATCCACATCAACGTCACCTCCATTGGCGACTGCAAGGTCAAGGTGGATGCGCTGACCATCATAATGTTCGTCCTCTACCAGCCCACGGGCCTCACGGCAACGCCTGTCCCCGAGGGCAGCGCCGTCAAGCTCAAGTGGGACGACCACACGGTCAAGGGCGACGACATCACCAAGATGGCCATCGAGTACTGGAACGGTACCGGCTGGGAGGAGATCGTCAAGGCCCCCAAGAACGCCAAGGAGTACACCGTCACCGGCCTGACCGACGGCATCGAGTACACGTTCCGCATCCGCGCCTTCGACGGGGCGGTGCAGGCCTTCTCCGACCCCTCGGACACCGCCGTGGCCACCCCCGGCGACTCCAAGGCGCCGGACAAGGTCATGAACGTGAAGGTCGTCGAGGACCGGGACATCATGGGCCTCAACATCTCCTGGGACCCCTCCGACGAGGACGTGGTGAACTACGAGGTATGGACCAACAAGACCGGCACCTGGGAGGTGCTGGCTAACGTGTCGGCACCCATGACGTACATGAACGACACCGACATCACCGACGGTCCCTTCTACTTCTACCGGGTCAGGGCGTGGGACGAGGTCAACCTCATGGGCGAGCTCTCCGCGATAGCCCGGGGAAGGCTGGAGGACCTGGAGGGACCCGCCATCCCCACCAACTTCCAGGTGAGCCCCGTGGACACCGGGAGGGCGCTGCTCCTCACGTGGGACCTGAACGACGACGACACCGTCGCGTACAGCATCGAGTCGAACAAGACCGGTGTCTGGAGGGAGCTGGCCAAGGTCCCCCAGGGCACCAGCGAGTACACCGACTCGATGAACCTGGAGGACGGGATGACGTACTGGTACCGCCTGGCGGCCAGGGACGAGGTGGACAACCCGTCCAACTACACCGAGAGGATGTCGGGCGTCCCCGTGGACGCCACCCCGCCGATGGCCCCCGTCAACCTGCAGGCGACGCCCAGGCCGATGGGTGAGACCATCCGGCTCACCTGGGAGCTGAACACCGACGACACCGAGCACTACAACGTGTACATGTTCGACACGGGCACCTCCGACTGGACGCTGGTATCGCAGGTTCTTGCCATCTACGACCAGGTGGAGGTGGTCTCCCTGATCAACGGCGAGACGTACCGGTTCCGCCTGAAGGCCGAGGACGGTTCGGGCCACGAGTCCGACTGGTCCAACGAGGTCACGGGGGTGCCCACGGACACCTTCCCGCCCGCCATCCCCCAGGGCATCGACTTCGAGCTGGACCCCGACGGTGGCGCCGTGAACATCACCTGGGACGCCAACGACGATGACACCACATCGTACCGGGTGTTCAAGTGGGACGGCTCCCAGTGGGTGCAGATCGCCGAGGTGGGCATGGAGGAGACGTGGTACTACGTTTCCGGACTCAACAACAACGAGCCCTTCGCCTTCGTGGTCAGGGCCGTCGACGAGGCGGGCAACGAGTCCCCGAACTCCGCCCGGGTCGACGTGATACCCAAGGACACCACCCCGCCCCCTTCACCCCAGTTCGTGGACCTGCCCCAGGTCGTGGCCGACAAGGACCTGACCATCACGGGATTCTGCCAGCCGGGGGCATCCATCACCCTGGTCATCAACCTGCTGCGCGAGGACCCCGTCGTCTGCGACGACGAGGGCGCGTTCACCATCACCGTGCGCCTGAAGAACGGCCCCAACGAGATCTCGGCCGATGCGGTGGACGACTCGGGCATAACGACCTCGAGCCCCCGCTGGACCGTCCGCGTGGACACCGTGGCCCCCGAGGTCTCCAGGACCGATCCGACCGACGGGACCCGGGACGTGACGCGGACCAACCTCACCTACGAGGTCTTCTTCAGCGAGGACGTGGAGACCACCTCCATCAAGTCCATCGTGAGGAAGGGCAGGTGGGACACCGCCGAGATGCTCCTGGCCCTGGGCGACGCGGACAACATCGTGCCCCGCCTGACGGAATACGACAGGGTGCGCTACCGGGCCACCTTCGAGATCGACGACGTGCTGGACGGCGACAACGCCTACACCGTGCTCATCTACGACGTCACCGACGTGGCGGGCAACCCCATGGACCCGCTGCTCAACGGCCACACCTTCCAGGTCTGGACCGTCGAGGGCGGCGGTGGCGGCGGCGGAGGCGGCGGCGGAGACGACGATGGACTGGGCTCCCTGGGCCTCATCATCGCCGCCGTGGTCATCATCGCCCTGGTCGTCCTGGTGGCCTTCATCCTGGTCAGCAGGTCCGGCACCACCGAGGAGATCGAGGTGGACAGGTCCGTCATAGAGGCGCCCTCCTTCGACGACGAGCCCGCCCCCATGCGGCCCGACATCGCCACGATGTACGAGGAGGCCTACGATGAGCGGGGCGAGGAGGACGAGAAGCACCACGAGGTTGAGGGTGGCCTGGGCGACTGGCTGGCCGAGCAGGAGAAGGCCTCCCAGGAGGCCGACGTGGAGGCCAAGCGCCTGATGGAGGAGATGCAGTCCTCCGACGCGCCGACCCTGGACGAGACCGGTCCCATCGAGGAGGTGCCCCCGGACATGCTCCCCGAGTCGGAGTACACCGCCGCCTACCACATGGACTCCCCGGAGCCCGAGACGGACGCCGAGGAGCCTGAGGCCGAGGACGAGCCCGAGGAAGAGCCTGAGGAAGAGCCCGAGGAGGAGCCCGAGGGCGAGCCCGAGGACGAGGACGACGACGACGCGGGCTCCATCCTGGACGAGCTGGAGGCAGAGCTGGAGGCGGACCTGGAGGACAAGAAGGAGGACTGAGGACCTCCCGTCCATCCCATTGACGCGGTGACGAGACGCGACGGCGAGCGGAGGCGGTGACCTTGGTGGGGGAGCGGATCATCGTGCACGGAGGCGCGTGGGCCATACCCGACCGGATGGTGGACTCCCACCTGGAGGGTTGCCGTGCGGCGGCCCAGGAGGGCGCCTCGGTGCTCTCCGGCGGTGGCACCGCCGTGGACGCCGTGGAGGCCGCCGTCCGGGTGATGGAGGAGGACCCCACCTTCGACGCCGGCAAGGGCTCCTTCCTGAACCGGGAGGGGGCCGTCGAGATGGACGCCGTCATCATGGACGGCGCCAGGCTGAAGGCCGGCTCGGTGGCTGCGGTCCGGAACATCCTCCATCCCGTGACCCTGGCCAGGATGGTGATGGAGCGCACGGACCACGTCCTCCTGGTGGGCGAGGGCGCCAACCTGTTCGCCGCCGAGATGGGCATCGAGGCGACGCCCGAGGAGGAGCTCCTGGTGGGCCGGGAGCTGGAGAGGTGGCGGCAGCTCAAGAAGGACCCCAGGTTCCGTGCCAAGGTGATCTTCGAGCCCCCGGTGGCCGCACCCACGTGGGACGTCCCCGGGGACACGGTGGGCGCCGTTGCCCTGGACTCTCAGGGCAACACCGCGGCGTCCACGTCGACGGGGGGGACCCCGAAGAAGCGCATGGGGAGAGTGGGAGACTCCCCCCTGGTGGGGGCCGGCGCGTACGCCGACGACGCCACGGGGGCCGTCTCTGCCACCGGATGGGGCGAGCCCATCATACTGGCGTGCCTCAGCCGGAGGGTGCTGGAGTTCATCGAGAGGGGCATGGGTCCCACCCAGGCCTGCGGGGCCGCGTTGGAAGAGATGCTCGAGCGCTTCGAGGGCAGGGGCGGAGTGATCCTGATCACCCCGGACGGTTCAATTTCTGCTTCATTCAACACCCCGAGGATGGCGTACGCCCTCTGGAAGGCCGAGGATGACGAGGTGCTGGCCCTCATCGACGAGGAGACCCTTCCATAGGAAGGGTCCGTTCACGCGGGTACAACCGTTAACCATAATTAATAAATAGAGACACCCGCTTGCAACATGCTGGGTAGTCAAATGACTGGCCAGACGAGAAGTAGGACAGGGCTCGCCATCTTCCTTGCCCTACTGTTCGGGATCGCGCTCGCGATGGTCCTTACGTCCGATGGTAGCCAAGCCCAGACCAACCCCCCCACCTCCGGCGACTGGAACATCTACGACAACACAGTGTTGTCCAACACCAGGGTCGACGTGCCAGGAAGCATCGTGGTGTACAGCGGGGGTCACCTGACGCTGAACAACGTGGACCTGCAGTTCCAGCACGCCAGCTTCGGCGGGAAGGCCCTGAGGGTCAGGGGCAACGCGGAGTTCACGATGACGGACGGGAGCATCTCCCACACCAGCATATCGTACTCCTACCAGTTCATAGTGGAGTCCGGTGCCACCGTCGACTTGGATGGCGTGACGGTAAGGCACACCTGGCACGACTCCAGGACCTCGCGGCTCAACCAGGACCTCACCGGGGGCATGGTGATCCGGTCCCACGACGTGAGGGTGACCGACTGCACCTTCACCGACATGCTCCGGGTGGGCATGACCATCGACAACGCCAACCCGGACATCACCAACTCCACCTTCACGAAGGTGGACTACTACACCTACTACAAGGACTACAACTACTGCGACCGCGAGGCGTACGGCATCTTCATCATCAACGGCGCCCCCGACATCGAGGGGTGCACCTTCAGCGAGCTGGGCGACTACGACTCGGCGTACAACGATGCGGGCTCCAGCTCCTCGTACTACTGCTACCTGAGGCTCAACGGGCACGCCATATACGTCCTCCGCGGAGCCCCCACCATCACGGACAGCCTGTTCACCGAGGTGGGGCGCATGCACACCTCGTCCTCGTACTACACGTACGTCCCCTCCGTGGGCCGGTACGTCAACTTCTACTTCTGGCGCCAGGAGAACAGGGGCGCCATCCACGCCGACGACCCGCTGATGCTCGAGGTCTTCGACTGCAACTTCACTGGCAACTACCAGGGCTACTACTACTACACCAGCCAGGCCTACGGCATCTACCAGTACGACGGCAAGTCGTCCATCAAGCGCAACTACTTCCTGACCAACGGGGGTGGCGGCGTCTACCTCAACGAGGCCGACTCGGTCCTCAAGGACAACCAGATGTACGACTTCTTCTACTACGGCCTGTACATCTACGGCAGCGGCGTCATCACCGCGACCAACAACACGTGGAACGGCACCGCCGAGCTGCGCAACGTCCGCAACGAGGCCGCGGTGTACATATACAGCGGAGGCAGCAACATAGACCTGCGCCTCAACTGGATCACCTTCTGCCAGCGGGCCTTCTACGTCACCGACACGAGCCTGGTGAACATATACGACACGCTGGTGACCAACTGCTCGAAGAAGGTCTACGCCAACTCGGCCCGGGTCGACTTCTACAACGTGACCATTAGCCGTGGGGAGATCGAGCTGGGATGGAGCTCCGCCGAGGTGAACATCTACTGGAAGCTGGAGGTCCTGGTGACGTGGCAGAACAGCGTGCCCATCACCGAGGCCATCGTCCAGATCTTCAACGAGTCCAACGGGCTGCTGAAGGCGAACAAGGTGAACAACCAGGGCCTCATGCCCGCTCTCACCCTGCTCCAGACCAAGGTCACGGGCACCTCCCAGGGTTCCATCTCCCTGGTCAACAGCCCCCTCAAGGTCTCGGCCTTCGCCAGCGCCATCGAGTCGAAGATGTACACCGTGCCCTTCGACAGCAACACGTTCTTCCAGTGCATAGTGGAGGACGCGATAGCCCCCAACGTGGAGATCTACGCCCCATCCAACCACCATGCCCAGAACGAGACGACAGTCCGCCTGTTCGGCATCGCCGTGGACGTGGGCTCGGGCCTGGACGGGGTGGAGGTGTCCATCGACGGTGGCGACACCTGGCAGCGGGCCACCGGTGGCCTCACCTGGAACATCTCGGTGGAGATGGAGGAGGGCAACCACGACATCCAGGTCCGCGGCGTGGACATCGCCGGGGCCATGTCCGTCTACCACATCAGGAACGTGACCATCGACCTGACCGAGCCATGGCTCATCATCACCACGCCCGCCAAGGACAGGTTCTACACCAACCAGACCACGCTGACCATCATCGGCCAGGCGGAGATCGGCGCCGACGTGTTCCTCAACGGCGAGGAGCTGAACACCACCGGCGGCTCCTTCTTCACGCAGATCCACAACACCCAGGAGGGCAACAACACCTACGAGGTTATGGCGGTGGACCAGGTGGGCAACCGGAACATCACCCTCATCAACATCATCCAGGACATCACCCCTCCCATCCTGCTGGTGGAGTTCCCACCCGAGGACTACGTCACCAACGACCGGGTGCTGCACATCTCGGGCCTGACCGAGTCGGACGTCACCGTGACCATCGAGGGCCTGCAGGTGGAGGTGGCCAACGGCCTCTTCACCCTGCCCATGACCCTCAAGGAGGGCATGAACGTCATCGACATCCAGGCCGTGGACCTGGCCCGGAACTTCAAGTTCATGACGCTGTACGTGACCTACGACATCTCGCCCCCCGAGGTGGACATGGTCTACCCCCTGGGCGACGGGGCAGTCAACAAGTCGACCGTCACCGTGGCGGGCATGGTGGAGGCCGACGTGGACGAGGTCCTGGTCAACCAGGTGCCCGTGGTCGTCAGGAACGGCCAGTTCTCCAAGAACTTCAAGCTGTCCGAGGGCGACAACCTGATATTGATAAAGATCACCGACCACGCCGGCAACACCATAGAGAGGGCGTACACCCTCACCCTGGACACCCAGCCACCCGCGCTGGAGGTCTTCACCCCGGAGGACCTGACCTTCGTGACCGAGGAGTCGGTGTACGTCAGCGGCCGGGCCGAGGTGGGCGCCGTCGTCACCCTCAACGGCGAGGAGATAACCGTCACCGGCGGCTTCTTCGCCGTGATGCATCCACTGGAGGAGACCCTGCCCGGGGGCGACTTCAACGAGATAATCGTCGAGGCCATCGACGCCGTGGGCAACACCGCCTCGATCGAGTTGCACGTGTGGAGGGACACCTCCGCACCGAGGTTCGCCGTGTACGAGGTGGCGGAGTCCACCACCAACGACTTCATCAACATAACCGGCGGCGTGGAGGACCCGGCGGACGTGTACGAGATGTACATCAACGACCTGCCCGTCCAGCCCTCCGACCGGGGCTACTTCGAGGCGTACGTTCCCCTGGACATGGGCGTCAACGTGTTCACCATCACCGCCCGTGACATGGCGGGCAACGAGTTCTCCCAGCAGGTGACCGTCCAGCGCGACCCGAAGGTGGTCTCGGACACCGGCTTCATGGGTCTGGGCGACTCGGCCTGGCTCATCATGGTCCTGTGCCTGGTGGTGGGCCTGTTCGCGGGCCTGGCAGTGCTATACATGATGGAGAGGCGCAAGGGGGTGATGTCGTGAACCGGCGAACGCTGGCACTGACCCTCCTGCTGGCCGTGGCCGCCGTGGTGGCCCTGGCCGTCTCCGCCACCGCCCAGACCGACCCCCCATCCAGCGGCGACTGGGTCGTCCAGGACAACACGTTCTGGGACTCGGACCTGCTCATGACGGGCAACATCACCGTCAACAGCTCCGGGGCCCTCAAGCTGGACAACATGACGCTGACGATGGCGGGCATAAAGGACGGCCACCTGAGCATCTTCGTCGAGGCGGGCTCCTCACTGGAGGTAGTCAACGTGAACGTCAGGTCGTCCAACTCCGACTACCACTACTGGTTCGAGTGCCGGGGCAAGGTGGTCTTCGAGGGTGCCAACGTCCGCGACGTGGCGGCCAACGACACCCGCTGGGACGACTGGGAGGACATCGCGGGAGGCGTGCAGATCTACGACGGCAACTCCATCCTGCGCAACTCGGCCTTCCACGACAGCCAGCGCATCAATGTCTACGTGAGGGAGTGCGACCCGGAGATCATCAACTGCGACTTCTACAACGCCGAGTACGTGAGCACCTACCAGCGCTACGTGTACAACTGGAACTACGGCGGCTACATCTACGGATGGTACGCCGACGCCACCGGGCTGTACCTGGAGCAGGCGGACCCGAACATCACCCAGAGCTCCTTCCGGAACAACGGCATTCGTTCCACCGCCCTGCCGTTCTACACCACCACCTACTCAGCGAACGTTGTGGCCACCTACGGCCGGGGCATCCTGGCCCACGACAGCAGCCCCAACATAACCGGTTCTGAGTTCCAGGCCAACGGCGACCAGCCCGGCGACAGGTGGGTGGGTGGCGTGCAGCAGGTCTTCTTGGAGGAGATCTACTACGACAACCTGTACCCCGAGGGAGGCCTGGTGTGCCTGGGCACCTCCCACCCCCTCGTGTACCGCTCGGACTTCCTCACCAACGACCTCTTCGGCATCTACGGCGCCCTGGGAGGGTACCCG
>CP070808.1:2027035-2032140 GCA_020343715.1 Thermoplasmata archaeon | reverse complement strand
AGGACATCGAGGTGGAGATGGCCGAGCGCAGATACCAGGTCATCGACGCCATCTTGGGTCAAGCCCTGGTGCGGTGCCAGCTGAAGGTCACCCCCTCGGACTACATCGACCGGGTGTTGACCCACAAGTGGCTGGGCATCCCCATCTTCCTGGCCCTCATGTGGGGCGCCTTCACACTAACGTTCACGGTGTCCCTCCCCTTCTCGGCCATGATCGACGTGGCCTTCGCCTCCCTGGGAGGCTGGATCGCCGAGAACGTGTCGGCGGATTGGCTGGCGTCGTTGCTGGCCGACGGTATTATCGGCGGCGTGGGCTTCGTCCTGGTCTTCGTGCCCCCCATCTTCGTGCTGTTCCTGCTCCTGTCCATCCTGGAGGCCAGCGGGTACCTGGCCAGGGCGGCCTTCAACATGGACCGCATCATGGCCAACCTGGGGCTCCACGGGAAGTCCTTCATACCCATGCTCATGGGCTTCGGATGCAACGTCCCGGCCATCATGGCCACCCGAAGCATCGAGGACCGCAAGGACCGGTTGGTGACCATCCTGGTCAACCCCTTCATGTCCTGCGGGGCCCGCCTGCCCGTCTACGTCCTGCTGGCCGGAGCCTTCTTCGGGGCCGCGGCGGGCACCGCCATCTTCGGCATCTACGTCCTGGGCATCGTGGTGGCAGTGCTGACGGCCAAGCTCCTGCGCAGGTCCCTCCTCCGGGGTGAGGTGGCTCCGTTCATCATGGAGATGCCGCACTACCAGATGCCTTCCGCCAGGCTGGTGCTGACCTTCACTTGGGAGAGGGTGTGGATGTACATGCGCAAGGCGGGCACCGTCATCCTGGCGGGCGCCATAATAGTGTGGACCCTGGCATCGCTACCGTGGGGCGTGGAGTACGGCAGCGCCGACAGCGTGGCTGGCATGATGGGCCGGCTCCTGGAGCCCATCATGGCCCCCCTGGGCTTCGACTGGCGCATCGTGGTGGCCCTGATATTCGGCTTCGTGGCCAAGGAGCTCATCGCCGGGACCCTGGGCGTGCTCTACGCCGGTGGCTCGGAGGGCGCCTCCCTGGTGGACCGGCTGACGGACCCCTCCAGCGGGCTGAACTCCGCCAACGCGGCGGGCCTCATGGCCTTCACCCTCCTCTACACCCCGTGCCTCGCCACCATCGGTGCGATATGGAAGGAGACGGGCTCCGTCAGATGGACAGCTTTCTCGATCGTCTACGGGCTGGCCCTGGCATGGCTTGTGGCCTTCCTGATATACCGGGCCGGAATGGCCCTGGGGTGGGGGTGAGACGATGGATGGATTACCCGAGGGGACCAGGGGCAAGGCGGTGCTCGCCTTCGTGACGGGCGGCCTGTACGTGGTGCTCGGCTGCCTTCAGGTCGTGGCGGGCCTGGGCCTGGCGGGGGACCTGGAGCGGGCCCTCCTGCTGGGTGGTGGTGCCCTCGACGGCCTCATCATGGTAGTCATCGGACTGGTCTTCGTCCAAGGCTTCCGGGAGCTGCGGGACGGGCTCCACGAGGGCGTCGCCTTCGTCTACGTGGGCATACTCCTTTCGGTGTTCTTCCTGGTGGTCCAACTGACCCAGATATCCGCCTCCTACATCGGGGCTTGGACGGTAGGGGGCGACTGGGAGGGCTACTCGGCCCTGGACACGGTGTCCCCCTTCCTCTACCTGTCACCGCTGGCGCTGATCGGTCTCTTGGCATGGAGGCGCAGCTTCACCCTCAACCCCCACGGCGTGGAATCCCCGGGGGGAGCAGGGCTTATCAACTCTGAGGGGGATTAGCGTAGGATGATCCGCAAGGCACTGGTGCTCATCGACAAGGGTTCGATAACGCTGTCGGAGATGGCGATGGAGCTGGACATGTCCGAGGCGGACCTGAAGAGCCGCCTTGAGATGATGGTCATGATGGGTCACCTGGAGGCCGTGACGATAGCGGGGGACTCCCACGATCCCGACCTGGATTGTCCAGGGTGCCTGATGGCGAGCACGTGCAGGGAGGACGAGTGCTCCGAGGGCGTGCCCGTGGTGGGGTACAGGCTGACGGACAAGGGCAGGAGGCTGGCCCGGGGCAAGGAGGAGTGAGCATGGGTGGCGAGAAGGACGCGACGAGCATCCGTTGGGAGCAGTACATCGAGACCATCGACACCGTCCAGAGGCAGAAGGGTTACGCCAAGGTCAAGGACGTGGCAACCGTTCTGGAGGTGGGACTGCCTACGGTCACCGAGATGTTCGGGAAACTGGACGAGGCAGGGCTCATCAACTACCAGAAGTGGTCGGGGGTCACGCTGACCGAGGAGGGCCAGGCCATGGCCGATGCCCTGCGGGAGAAGCACGACACCCTCCGAGAGTTCCTCGAGATCCTGGGCGTGCCCGAGGAGGTGGCCGACGGCGACGCATGCGCCATGGAGCACAACGTGTCCCCCGAGACCCTCGACCGGCTGACCAGCTTCGTGGACTTCGTGAACATGCCCGAGGACGGACCCGTGTGGCTCCAGCACTTCCGGGAGTTCTATGATACGGGCGAGACCCCGGCGTGCGCCCGCGACTGCCTGAAGGCCTGCGTGGCGCAGACCAAGAGGATGGTCGAGCCGGACATCGACACCGAGGGCGATTGAGCCGGTCCTCCCGTTGCATTCCGAAAGGGTTAATACAACACCTGGCCTCTACTTGCACGGGGTTGAGTTGCTTCGCCAGCACATCATGAGGGACGGACACCAGGTAAGGGTCGAGAGCATCGACCGGGGTCCGTTGCAGGTTTACACCCAACCCCACTGGTGGGACGCGAACCGGGCATATATGAGGCTGCGTCTCAAGATGGACCTGATCACAATTGTCGTGGCCCTTGGAGTTTTCGTCCTGTTGGCCCTGCTCTTCGAACCCTTCGTGGGGATCATCATGGGATTGTGCATGGGTCTGGTGTTCCTCTCCCAGTTCTTGGCATACAGATCGTCTCGCAACACGCTGAGGCTAGGAGGCCCTCTGCCCGGGGTCTACGCCAACGGTGTGGAGCTGCCTATCTATCCAATCTACGCGACCCAGCTGTTCATCCCCTGGACTGAGATGGAGGACGCCTGGGTCAAGCGTTCCAGGGTGCTGGACGACGTCCTCTTCATCGCCGTCCGGGAATCCCGTTGGCGGTGGCGTGTGCCCAGCCGCCTCTTCGGCCAGGAGGGCATGCAGGCGGTGATCGAGAGGGCGAGGGACCCCCGGACCCTCGACATACCGGAGCCCGAGCAACCGGCGCCCAAGCTGGTCATCTACTCCGCCGAGGGGGCGAAGACGGAGTCCGTCCCAGAGGAGGGATGAGCTCCCGCCTACGACGAAGTCACAACCCTTATCTCGGGCCCGTGCATTCCCCCGCTCGATGACCCCCGACTACCAGAACATCCTCGTCATGGGGAAGAGCGGCGCTGGCAAACAACCACGCATCGATGTGCTGGTACAGGAGTTCGGCCTCGAGCAGCTGTCCACCGGAGACATCTTCCGCCACTACCTTGGCCTGGTGGCCAAGGCGGGGATGGACATGGGGGCGGGCGCCTTGGTGGACGAGCACGGCCAACTGCTCCCCGACGACCGCATCAGGGAGATGCTCGCGCCCTACGCTTCCTCCTCTGAGGAGCTGGCGGAGCTGCTCCTGGGCGTCAAGGCTAGGTTCTACGTGGACTCGGGCCTCTTCGTCCCCGACGCGTTGGTCAACGACCTGGTTGACGACGCCTTCGGGAAGATGGGGCACAAGGGGGCTGTGCTGGACGGGTACCCCCGTACGATGGACCAGGCCCACCACCTGCTCAAGCTGGTCGAGGAGGCTGGGACCCGGCTGGACCTCATCGTGCTGGTCGATAACGAGGACGAGGCCATCGTCAAGCGGACGACGGGCCGCCGCATATGCAAGTCGTGCGGCAAGGTTTTCCATTTGGAGTACAAGCCCCCCAAGGACGGGACCACGTGTACCAACTGCGGGGCCCATGTGGTGCAGAGGTCCGACGACACCGAGGAGAAGATCTGGAGCCGCCTTCGGGAGTTCCACGAGAAGGTGGAGCCCACCCTCGAGTTCCTGGAGGGCGAGGGCATCCCCGTGGCCGTGGTGCCCGGCAACCTGCCCGTGTTCACCGACGAGGCCGTTCGAGAGTCGGTAATGCAGGCGATTTCCATGGTGGAATCCCAGAAATTTTAGCTATGCCTCAACTTTATCCAAGGGTCGTGTTCGCCACGGATGAGAGTGAGTGGCGAGGGTTTATTAAGAAGGGGTCCGATGTTAGCGATGCGGCCCAGCCTGAAGTACGGTTTGGGCCTTGTGGTGGAGGTTGACAATGCCCCGTTTGCTCGTTGTTGACGACGAGGAGATCATCCATAGGTTGCTACGGGAGGGTCTCCAGCGGCACGGCATAACCGACGTCCTCTTCGCCCGGGACGGGCTCGAGGCCCTGGAGGCGATGGAGGGCGCAGACCCGGCGGTGGACGCCGTCATCCTCGACCACAGGATGCCCAAGATGGACGGCCTCACGGTGGCCGGTCACATGAGGGAGAGGTGGCCCGAGGCGCAGGTGATTTTCTTCACCGCGGACCTTGAGGCCGCCGAGAAGGCGCGGGAGCTGGGGCTCTTCGAGGTGCTGGTTAAGCCGGTGAGCCTCCAGATAATCTTCAACACGATAAGCAGCGCCCTGGGTGAGGAGTAGTTCCTCCCCCCAATTGGTATCGACGAGCTCAGAAGAGGACGAGCTCGCGGTTCTCCTTGTACTTGGTCACCACCATGCCCGTGGAGGTGTCTATGACGCCCTTGATGCCACCCAGGCTTCCCACCACGAACTCCTTGAAGTCCTGGTAGTTCTTGAATGTGGCCTTGAGCACCAGGTCGGTGTCGCCGGTCACCAGGTAGAGGTCCTTGACGGCGGGGTGCTCGCTGACCGTCTTGGCGACATGGTCGACCTCCTTGGTGTCGACACGGAGGGTGATGATTGCCGTAACGTCGTCGTCTCCGTAGTACTGAGAGATGTCCTTCTCGTACTCCGAGGTGATATCGGTGGGGTCTGGCAAGGACTGGCCTCCTGTGGTGCCTCCATCTACGACGGTCTGGCATAAAAGACTTTGCTCACAGTTTACAATAC
>CP070808.1:2006881-2026935 GCA_020343715.1 Thermoplasmata archaeon | reverse complement strand
TGCATACGCACATGAACGCGAACAGGGCCGACACTCCCAGGATGCCCGTTACCAAAGCATGCCTCTTCGGGTGGTTCCATCGTCCAATGGCCCTCCTAGTGTTGGCCCTAGATTCCATCGTATCTCACCCTCTCCGCCGTCGATGAGGTCCGTCGATAATAAGGCTTGTGCAGAGGGTTCCGTCTTGATATATCGAATTATCTGAGCTGCATATTATGCGAGAAATTCTACCCGAAGGGTAGAAATCTATTTATACCCAGCGAGGGTCAATAGGGGCCAACCGGGTGGTGGGAACCCATGAGGTTGAGTGTGAAGAAGGTACTAGTCTGTTTTTCGGTCGTCCTAATGGTCACCTCGGGCTTCGCCCTTATGCTGCCGGAGCCCGTCGTGCCCGAGAAGGCCGAGAGGACCACTCCAATGGTCCTGAACGTGGGCACCGATGGAGGATACAACAGCATCAGGGCGGCGCTGAACGAGGCGATCGACGGGGACACGATAGAGCTGGCCCCGGGCGTCTACGACGAGTTCATCAACATCGACAAGTCTATTTGGCTCAGGGGCGCCGAACCCCAATCCCTGCCATCAGACTTGCCGGACGACGAGGTCCAGCTGCTGACGGGCGGGCATATCATGATGACCCAGGGCATCATGGTGACCGCCGACAACGCCAGGGTATCGTCGATGACCATCCGCGGTGTGGTGACCGTCCCCAACGGCAGGGACGTGAATAATCCCGACTGGAGGGCGTTCCCGTGGAACTCCGCGGGCATCATCACCATGGCCTGGGGGAACAACGGAATTGTCGACGACCTCCGGGTCGACGGTGTGACCTTCGAGAACTGCTGGCAGGGCATCTTCCTCTTCGGTGCCCAGACAGCCACGGTCAACAACTGCGTCTTCCGGGACTGCTACAGGGGCATCACCATCAGGGACCACTACCTGAAGCCCGACTTCTCTTGGACCTCGTCCAACAACAGGATCCAGAACTGCAAGTTCTACGACTCCTACTTCGACCACCCGGACCTGACGGAGGAGGAGAAGGCGGTCCAGGACGGTGACGCCATCTCCATCCAGAGCTCGGACAACAACGACGTCTTCGACTGCACCATGGACGGCAACACCTACGGGGTCACCATATACCGGGGTACGGGCAACGAGATCCTCCGGAACACCATCACCAACACCACCCAGCACCCCATCTATGTCCGCGAGGTCACCGAGTCCATCCAGGTCAACGACAACACCATAATCGAGAGCGACAAGAACGTCCTGTTCTACAAGTGCGCCAACTTCAACTTCAACAGGAACAAGCTGGACGGGGCGACGCTGGAACTGCTCAACTCCACCAAGGGCATCATCCGGGACAACGACTGGGAGCAGACGGACACCCCGGCCCTGGCCTTCGGGACGGAGGACAAGCACTACGACCACGAGATAGGTCAGAGCAACAACATCGGCGGGAAGGCCATCTACTACTACTACGATGATGACCTGTTCAGCCTATCTGACGTCGACGCGGGTGCCGTGTACGTGATGGCCTGCGAGGGCGGCATCCTTGACGACATGAAGGTCATCGGCGGTGACGGCATCGTCGTGCACAAGTCCGACAACACGACCATCGGCAACGTGAAGGTCACCAACAACCTCTTCGGCGTCGACGTGGCCGACTCGAAGAACCTGAGGATGGTGGGCACCGATGTGGACACCGGCGGACGTGGCCGGTTCGGTGTGCGACTGCACAACATCACCAACTCCACCTTCGACGACGGAGATGTCACGACCTACGGGGCCGAGCACTCCATCCGCCTAACCGGTGGGACCGACTGCGGAATCCACAACACCACCTTCGACGGGGACAACGTGCAGGTCACGTGGAACGACGGAGGTGTGCTGGAGGTCTCCAACAACCTCAGGGTGAGGATCATGGACAACGGGTCCGTCTCACCATACCAAGGGGGCCACGTGCTCATCACCGAGGACAGCGAGCCCGTGTACTCCACCCGTTACTTCGGCGGTGACGACACGACCACGGGAGAGGACGGCATAATCGGCCCCATCAGCCTGGTCGACCGGGTGTACTACAACTCCAACCTGCCCATCGAGAGCTACCACAGCGTCCAGGTCTTCGCCGAGGTGGACGGCATGTGGACCGAGTCCCGGCCCAACTTGGACATGAGCTACTCCCGCACGGAGAACTTCGAGATAGATGACATCTGGGCCCCCGGCTCGCCCATCAACGTGAGGTTGAAGGACCTGCCGGAGGAGGACGCCATCGAGATCACCTGGTTCCCGCCCCTGGACGGGGACACCCAATCGGTGTCCATATACTCCAACATGACGGGCGAGTGGAAGGAGGTGGTGAGGTACCCCGAAACCGCCACCTACCACAAGATTACCAGCGGCCTGGTCCACGGGACCAACTACTACTTCCGCTTGACGGCCTGGGACGACGAGGGACTGGAATCGCTTCCCACCCCCGAGTTCGGCATCGTCCACATTGACGGTGTGACCCCACCCGCCCCCGCCAACCTCATGGCATCGAACGTGACCGCCTTCAGCTGCCAGCTGGACTGGGACGCGGTGCCCGACGAGGACCTGGTGGGCTATCACGTGTACATCAACGACACCGGTGTGGGCCCCTCGGGTCCGTGGATCAAGGCGACCCCCACCAACGGTGTCAGCTCGAACCTGTACCAGGTGACCGGGCTGACCAGCGAGACCACCTACTTCTTCGCGGTGTCCGCCTTCGACGAGGTCCCGAACGAATCCCCCCATTCACCGACCATCAAGGTGGAGACCCCCGACGTGACGCCCCCGACCAGACCCCTGCTTGACGCGCTTCCCGCGTACACCAACGAGAAGGACCAGACGGTATCCGGCCTGGCAGAGGCCGACGTGACGGTGGCCATCTTCATCGGCGGCGAGGAAGTGGGCTCCACCGTGGCCGACGCTGAGAAGGTGTTCGCACTTGACGTGACATTGACGGAGGGTGCCAACGTCATCTCGGCCCAGGCCACCGACGCCTCGGGCAACAAGGGGATGTTCTCCCGGGAGATCACGGTGGTCCTGGACACCACCGTGCCCGACGCACCACTCCTGGACCCCCTTCCCGAGATCACCCGGGAGGTGAACCTGCTCGTCACCGGCGTGGCCGAGGGCGGCTCGACGGTCACCCTGTTCGTCGACGACATCGAGCAGACCTCCGCCGAGTCCATCATGTACGTGGGCTTCAGTGCCCACGTGACGCTGACCGAGGGCCTCAACGCCATCTGCGCCCAGGCCACGGACCGGGCCTTGAACGTGGGTCCCAAGTGCACCGAGGTGGAGGTCATCCTCGACACCGTTCCGCCATTGGAACCCGAGCTGGACCCGCTGCCCGCCATCACCAACGACCCAGCGCTGACGGTGACGGGCGTGGCCGAGCCCGACAGCACCGTCGAGGTGTACCTGGAGGACTACATGGCCGGGACCGCCACCGCCGACGGTGGAGGCCGGTTCAGCGTGGACATCGAGCTCCTCGAGGGAACCAACTTCCTGATGGTCAGGTGCATCGACCTGGCCCTCAACCCCAGCAGGGCCACCCTGCCCACCGAGGTCCTCCTGGACACCATCCCACCGGTGGCGTACCTGGGCGAGGACATGGAGATTGTGGAGGGGGTGGAGACCACCTTCGACGGCTCCACCTCGTACGACAACCAGGGCATCACCGACTATCTCTGGACCTTCGAGGTGGACGGGACCGAGGAGACGATGACCGGTGACGTGTTCAAGTACACCTTCGACCACCCGATGGAGGTGCTCATGACCCTCATCGTCACCGATGTGGCGGGGAACGAGGGCTCCTCGTCCATCACCCTCACCGTCATCTCCAGCAACAGGGCCCCCACGATGACCCTGGGGATGGTGGACCCGCCCGAGGGCCACTCGGAGACGGAGTTCACGTTCCAGGTCACCCTCTGGGACGAGGACGGCCACCTGGGCACAGTTAACCTGGTGCTTGACAGCAAGATCATAACGATGTCGCCAGACAGCAGCGACAGCGACGCAACCGATGGCGTGGTGTACACCCACAAGACCGACCTGGGCAAGGGAGACCACACGTACTACTTCACCGGCGAGGACCCCTTCGGCCTCGAGGCGACGGGTCCATGCGTGGGCAGCGGAAACGCCCGTACGATGACCGTGTACGAGATGTCCAAGTCGGCGACACCCGGTGCCGAGGCCATCATGGCGGTGACGGCCATCGCCCTCCTGGGGGCGGCAGCTGTAGTCCTCAGGCGTAGGGAGGTGGTAAGGTGAGGATGACTGTCAAGGTGGCCGCCACGGCTATCGTGCTCATGCTCATCGCCGTGGCCTTCCAGCCTGTGGTGGCCGAGAACTTCAACGGCATGAAGGACTACGATGACGAGTCGCGGGGGCCCGATGAGATCCCTGGCCCATTCCGTAACCTGAAGGAGCTGGTGCTGGACCTCATCGACCAGACCCCACAGCCAGAGAAGTCCACGGACACGGACGGCGACGGACTGCCGGACAACGTGGAGTGGGTCATCGGTACCAACTTCCTCCAGTCCGACAGCGACTTCGACCGCCTGAGCGACTACATCGAGGTAATGAACAACATGGACCCCACCGAGCCCGACTCCAACATGGACGGCCTGCCCGATACCTACGAGTTCGACGAGTATAACCCGGACCCCGACGGCGACGGGGTGCCCAACGTGTGGGACAGGGACAACGATGGTGACTCCGTCTACGACGCCGTCGACATGTCGCCCTTCATGCGCACCGACATGCGCAGCAGCTTCGAATTCGACATTCTAACCGAGGGCGGGGCCGTGTACATCGAGCTCCAGCTTCGGACCAAGAACCCGGACAATATGAGGCTGATCAACCAGAACTACGACTGGCCCTACGACAAGGAGGGCACGATGATGGACGTGGACAACTCCATCAACGACGTGGTCATCACTCCCCTTCTCGAGTTCACCTCCAACAACACCCCCGAGGGGGCGGAGCTGGAGGACTACGGCATAATGACCAGCGGGAACGTCTCGTACATCCCGGTGTTCCCCGTCTGGGACTACGGCAACATCGTCGCGTTCAAGGCCAAGATGTTCTACCCGGCCACCGGGAGCCCGGCTCCCATCAAGGGTGACCTCCGGCTCAGCTGGAAGGTCAAGGGCCTCACCGACGTGAAGTCCAAGGGCCTGGCCGCCAACATCGGTGGCGCCAAGTACGTGACCCCTGGAACCGACGACGTGGCGTACGCCACCAGCGAGTGGATGGGCGAGCAGGAGACCTTCTACTGGATCGAGACCAACGAGACCCGGGGCGGCTTCCAGACGAGGGACGGGAGGTACCTGGTGCTCAACGACGAGGACGTGATGGTCCTCAGCGAGAAACCCCTCAGCGATTACGGTTACTTCGATGTCGAGGACTTCGGCTCGAAGAAGGTCCTCAAGGCCCACAACGGCAAGTACCTGAGGGTCCAAGGGGACCGGACGATAATCGCCGACTCGGACACCCCCGACGTCTCCGCCGTCCTGGAGCTGGTGGACAGGGGCTACTTGTCCCGGTCAACGACCCTGGCGATGTACTACGAGGACTTCCTCATAACCGGGGCCAACGTGGAGGAGAACTACGGGACCGACGCCGGTGTCCTCTACAGCGACAACGTCACCCACTACTTCGGGGCGAACCTGCGCCTCGCGTACGACTTCCTGAGGAACGGCACCAACGACATCCACGACGTCCCGGACATCCTCGACGAGCACAACATCGTGATGAACTACAACATCACCACCTTCGACCACAAGGACCTGGCGGTCCAGGCCCTCCTGGTAGACCTGGTCAAGGAGGCGATGACGGGCATCCCCGAAGGTGACATGCGACCAGTTATCATGCTCATGGAGACGCGCACATCCACCTTCATGCTCGCGGAGGTGGACAACACCACACACATCCTGAGGGATGCCATCAGCATGGACCTGGGCCAGATGCCCGTGGTGGTCACGAAGACGCTCAAGAGCCCATGGTACGAGGAGGGCTCCGAGGAGCCCGTGGACATGAAGCAGGTAATCGACGAGATCGACACATGGTCCATCGAGATGGAGAACAAGGCCACGGTGGCCCGCATGATGATGGCCTGGAGCGTGGGCGAGAACTTCGTGGCCAAGGTGGGCCCCGACCTGCCCACGTACCACTTCCCGGAGGACGACGAGATACCCCTGGTCGTGGACGGCATCATCGACAAGGGGTTCGCGGCCATCTCCGCCCTGGCCACCATCATCAAGGTGGTGAAGACCGCCTACGAGTGGACCAAGGTCCACAAGATCTCCAAGCTGTTCACCGAGCCCCTCACCTCGGTCAAGAGCATCAGCAAGACCTTCAGCACCGTCAGCAAGATCAACTCGGGCACCATGAAGATCGTAAACAAGATCGGCACCGCCCTGGAGATCATCGGCCTGGTCATCGACATAGGCATCGCCATCTACTGTATGTTCGCGATAGCCGACGCCTACGACTGGAGCGCGATAGGTATCGGCATAGGCGTCCTGTACGGGGTGATGATGATCGCCTATGCCGTGGTCCTCTTCGCCATCGGCATGATACCCTACGTGGGATGGCTCATCGCGCTGCTCATCACCCTGTCCGACCTCATAGTCGGGTGGATTACCGGCAAGGGCTGGTCCCAGCGGCTGATGGAGTGGATAGTCGACCTGGTAACGGACTTCCGGGCCCGGTCCGAGGTGGACATGCAGATGCTGGACACAGAGGTGATCATCCACGACTACGACGACAACGGCGTCGACGTGGGCGACCGTCTCGAGTACAAGAGCCTGGTGACGACAAGGGTCAACCGCACGGTGGACGGCACATGGTCCGACGTGACCCAGAGCTACATCAAGCCCCAGTACAACCTTTCCATCCCCGCGGGCAGTTACAGTGACTGGGACCGTTACCGGAACAAGGTCACCCACCGGGACGACCCCTCCGGCGCGGCCATGTGGAGGGAGACGGACTACAGCATCGGTGCCTGGGTGGAGCCCAGCATCGGCATGGTCAACTACCCGGTGACCCTCACCTTCAACGCCGAGACGAAGACCTACTACGAGGAGTGCTGGTGGGCCGTGGTGTGGTGGTGCGACCGCAAGTCCACGACCCGGACCATCGCCAACGACCCGGTGACGCTGTACTTCGACGTCATGCCCGGTTCCGTGGACGAGTTCAGGCTATGGCGTGGCATCAAGTCCAACGACTGGGACGGGGACGGCCTGAACAACACCGACGAGGAGAGGACCTCCCAGTGGAAGTGGGACACCGACGGCGATGGGCTAGGCGACGACTACGAGCTGACCATCGGTTCGCTGCCATGGAAGTACGACTCCGACGGCGACGGCCTCAGCGACATGGCCGAGCACCTGTGGAACAGCAACCCCAGGAAAAAGGACACCGACGGCGACGGGCTCAATGACTACATCGAGCACAACGGTTGGGTCGTCAGCTTCAACTACTTCAACGAGGACTTCCACTGGCACATCAACTCGAACCCCCGGTTCAACGACACCGACGGCGACGGCGTCAACGACTTCCTGGAGTACAGGACCCTCCAGAACCCCCGCTCTGCTGACACCGACGGTGACGGTCTCATCGACGTCATCAAGGACTACTACGAGACCTACTTCCACCACAAGAAGAACATGGCCGAGGGCCCCGCCCCGAAGGCGGTCGCCGTCGACGGTGCGGGGAACGTGTACATCGCCGTCAACAGGGACGGTCTAAGCCTGACAGCGAACTGCATCGCCAAGTACGACAAGGACGGCGTGTTCAAGAAGATGTGGAACAGCTGGCAGGACGCAGGGACACCAAGGAGCTTCTCGTCGATCGCGGACGTCCACCTTTACAACGGGCACCTGTACGTCCTCGACGTGTACAGGGGAATTACCAAGTGGAACCTTGACGGCGCGTACCGGAACTGGAAGGTCGACGAGTTCACGAACCCCGGGCTTCGCTACCCCTTCGCCCTGGACATCGACGATGACGGGAACGTTTACGTCGCGGAGGCCAACAGCCACACGGTCCGCATCTTCGACCAGAACCGGCGGCTCGTGGGCACCATCGGCAGCTACGGTAACGGTGATGGACAGCTCAATCAGCCACGATCGGTGGCCTGGCATCCCGAGGGATGGGTCTACGTGGGCGACAATCGCAACAGGGTCCAGAAGTTCGCGGTCAACGGCACGCACCTGGCAACCTACACGGATACCGTCGTGGGCCGGCTCATATACCCCCACGACCTGGACGTGGACCGGAACGGCGACGTGTTCGTCATCGAGTACGGGGCCAACCGCATCCAGAAGGTGGACAAGAACTTCACTTGGATCGACACCATGTGCGCCAAGGGCACCGGCAACGGCGAGGTGACGACCCCCCTGAACCTGGTGATCACCGAGGACAACTTCATCTACATCGCAGACTACCTGAACTACCGCGTCCAGAAGATGTGGCAGCAGGTGGAGTTCGTACCCGCCTCCTCCTACTTCGTCTTCACCGACACCGACGGTGACGGCTTCAACGACGCGGACGAAGCCAACGAGTGGACCGTGACGGTGGTCAACGCGTCGGGGACCATCAAGTTCAACGTCACATCCGACGAGTTCTCCCCCGACAGCGACGGTGACGGGCTGAACGACCTCAAGGAGTTCCAGCTCCTGTCCAACCCCTTGTCCCCCGACACCGACGGCGACGGCATCTCCGACGCCGAGGAGCTGGCCGCCGGCACCAACGTGACCAACTGGGACACCGACGGCGACGGTCTGGACGACGGCATCGAGCTGACCTTCGGCAGCAACGCCCTGGCCAAGGACTCGGACCAGGATGGCCTCTTCGACAACTACGAGTGGAAGCTGGGCGCCGACCCCATGAGCAAGGACACCGACGAGGACGGCCTGGATGACCTGCAGGAGGTCCTGATGGGCTCGGACATAACCAACGCCGACAGCGACGGGGACTTCCTCTTCGACGGCGCCGAGATCACCGAGAACACGAACCCCATGGACCCGGACCTGGACGGCGACGGCATAACCGACGGGTACGAGACCGTCTTCAAGACGGACCCGACGAACGGGGACACCGACGGCGACAACCTGCTGGACGGCTTCGAGATCGGCATGAGGATCAACCCCCTGTCCAACGACAGCGACGGGGACACGGTCCTGGACGGCACCGAGCTGGACGTGGGCCTCAACCCCAACAGCCCCGACTCGGACGGCGACGGCGTGCCGGACAGCCTGGACCTGGACTATGAGGTGGAGCTGGACCAGAGCGTCTACCTGGCCATCGACAACGTGGGCAACAGGACCCGGTTCATAGACAACATGATGAACATGCTGGACGTGAAGGTCGTTGAGCCCCGGGAAGTGATAAGCAGCCACAAGAACGCCCGGTTCATCGTCCTGGTGGGCGACCCGACAGCCGAGGACGGGACGGCGGGCAGCATAATCAGGTCCCTCCTGGAGGACACGCCAGACCTGCTGGAGCGCATCTCCACATCGGACGAGTTCCACATCACCGTCAGGTACGGCAAGTGGGCCCCGTCCCAGACCATCGTGATGCTGTCCAAGCCATATCCCTCGGACCACATCCGGGTGGCGGGCATACTGAGGAGCATGCGGATGACGGTGGACGACGGCGCGGTCGCCGCCCAGTACTTGAACCCCAGGTCGTGCTTCATGATGGACGACGTGGATACCGTCATGCAGACGGACTGCGAGGTCTGGACCAAGCTGGACGAGATGGCCACCTTCAGTGTGGGCATAACCAAGTACGACGACACCACCACCCCCCACAAGCTGGAGGCGGGGGACGGCCTCGAGGCGGGCGACGAGCCCCTGGGCAAGTACGTCTCCGTGGAGGTCTCTGAGAGCATCCAGACCAACCTGACGGACATGGTCACCAGCTCCAACATCAAGCTGTACTACACGGTGGAGGAGCTGGACATGACGGGCGACGGCGATGCCGACGACCCTGAGGACATCAACGAGGAGACGCTCAGCCTATACCGCTACGACGAGGAGGAGATGGAATGGGTCAAGGTTCGCGAGGACCTCTCATGGGTCACCGCCACCGGTGTCAACACCACCGACGTGGAGCTGTACGGCACCCAGTACGCCGGCTACGTGTGGGCGGAGATCAGCCACTTCTCCCACTTCGGTGCCGGAGGGCGGCCCAACACCTTCCTGCCCACCCTGGCGAACGCCGGCGAGGACATCGACGGCCTGACACACCAGATCATCGAGTTCAACGGCTCGGAGTCCGAGGGCAACGGCCAGCTCAACTACACCTGGACCTTCTACCACAGGTCCCAGCTGGTGACCCTGTACGGTCCCACACCCACCTTCGTTTTCACCGAGACGGGCGACTACGTGGTGACCCTCATCATCAAGGACGAGTACCACGTGGTGGACGGCGACACAGTCTTCGTTACAATTGTGTCGCTGGCCGAGGAGATGTTCGACCTGATGGTCGGTCCCATCTTGGACGAGCACGGCGAGCCCGTGGAGGACGCCCCCGTGAGGGTCAGCGTCTCTGGCTTCCGCTTCTTCGGCATCACGGACGACGAGGGCATAGCCGAGGTGGAGATGGCCGAGGCCTTCCAGGGACGGACAGTGGACATATTGGTGGTCGGAAGCGGCTATGAGGCGCTGGAGTTCGAGCCCACCATCACAATGGAGGGCACTCTGGACCCGCCGCCGCCCACGATGTACAGGGAGCTCACCGACATCGTCGCCCATGCCGGCCTGGACCGAACGGTCCGGTCGGGCGAGGAGGTGGCCTTCGACGGCACCCTGTCTTGGGGCAACGGAGGCATAGTCAACTACACATGGACATTGACCCACAAGGGGAGCACCAGGACGCTGTACGGACCCACCCCCATCTTCACGTTCGAGGTGGAGGGCTCGTACCCCGTCACGCTGACGGTGACGGACTTCCGGGAGCTGACCGACGAGACGGTGGTTACCATCACCGTCATCCCCGCCGTCGTCGACGAGTTCACCCTGTTCGTCGGGCCCATCATGGACCAGCACAACCTCCCCGTCGTGGGAGCCAGGGTGGATGTGTACATCGATGATGACGAGTACTACGAGGCCACCTTGGCCGACGGCGTCGCGTACTTCGTCCTTCCCGGCTCGGCCATGGGCCAGGACGTTACCGTCCGCGTGAGGGCCGACACCATCGAGCCCATCGAGTACGACACCTTCATCACCGCCGAGGGCGACCTGGACCAGAACGTCCCCGAGGCCAAGAGCACGACCAAGCACGAGGCCCCCGGGGCCGGCGAGGGAGGCGGCTTCCCCGCCTGGCTCATCGGGGCCATAGTCGCCGTGGTGGTGGTGCTTCTCCTAGTGTTCTTGCTCATCACAGGCAGGATCGGCGGCAGGAGACGCGACTCCTTCGAGGAGATGGAGACAGAGGCCGAGGAGGAGGACACGGAGGTCACAGTGGAGGATGACCTCGAGGATGTCCTGTCGGACCTGGAGGAGGCGGAGGCCTCTGATGAGACCCCTACCGAGGAGGACGAGGTCCACGTGGTGGAGCCCCCGGTAGCCGAGCCGACCCCCGAGGAGGGGACGGAGGAGCGATCATTCAAGGACCTGCCCAGGTCCGATCCACGCAAGCAGAAGGACGCGACGGTCGAGCGCCAGGTCGAAGAAAAGGACCTGAGCTCCGTCGACGCGGACAGCGAGGTGGAGGACGGAGGGGAGAGCGAGGACACGGAATTGTAGGTTCCCACCGCCCGGGTCCTCGCAACCCTCCCCATATCCCCAGGCCCGCAGGTAGGGGACCCTGGGTACCCCATACCAGGGGGAGCTCCCAGTAAGGAAACTATTTATATCCAGGCGGTCTAATAGACCTGGATTTTTGGGGGACCAAACATGGGAGGCTTTCGCAGACTACCGACGGTGACGCTCGTAGTGGCCCTGCTCATCTTCTCGACCTTGGGGAACGCCCTGGACCAGGGCCAGATGCTCGTTGGGGACACCCCTACCGTCAATCTGGTCGGTAGGGGCCTGTACGAGACCATCTCCAAGGCGGTGGAATCGTCGAGGGACGGGGACCTCATCCTTGTGGGTCCAGGGACCTACAAAGAGGAGGTGGTCATCGACAAGGAGCTCATGATGATCGGCAACGGCCCTCAGGCGACGTACACGAGCACCTACTACGTCCGGTCGGACAACGTGGTAGTACAAGGTCACACGTTCCAGAACATACACAGCAGCAACTGGAACAACGCGGCAGGCATAACCACCCAGCGGTCGTCCCCCTACACTCACGCCATAAGGTCCCTCACCGTGAGGAACTGCAACTTCAACGACGTCCAGCATGGTGTGTACCTCTTCGGGGCCCAGGACAGTACCGTGGAGGACTGCACCTTCACCAACTCATGGAGGGGCGTGTCCATCCAGAACTGGAAGATAGGCTCTTATTACACATACTCTGTTCGGAACACCGTCCAGGACTGCACCTTCACCAACCTCAAGATGAACGGCATATACGAGGGGGAGGCCGTCGCCATCAACAGCACGAGCTCGAACACGGTCAAGAACAACGTGATGGACGGCTGCCCCTGGGGCGTCATGGTCTACGCGGGGGACTACAACGTCATCGAGGGCAACACCATCGTCAACTCCACCATGGATCCGATTTACATCTGCTCCGTCCGGAGGGGCGTCACCGTCAAGGACAACGTCATCAACAACAGCGCCGGCAATGTGGACGTTAGGCACTCGTACGGATTGACCATGACGGGTAACGAGCTCAACAACAACACCGGGCCCGTCCACATACTCAACAGCAACACTTTCTCCCTTTCCGACAACGAGATCAACGGCTCCAGGGTCCTCCTAGAGCGCTCCCACACGGGATCCTTCAGCGACAACAACATAACCGTGAACGATTCCCTAGGCATCGAGTTCAAGGCCAGCTCCCAGGTCCATTACTACCACTCCATCGCCACCAGCAACAACCTGAACGGGAACCCCATCGTGTACGGCTACGGTGCCAACGCGCCCACCGTGGAGAACATGACCGCCGGCCTGGTGATGTATGCCTACAGTACAGATCCCACCATCACCAACGTGTCCGTCGAGGACGGGGACGGAATCCGGCTGGTAAACACCCCCAATGCCCATATCAATGCCAACGTCACCAACTGCACTTACGGCATCGATGCCTACTACAGCGGCACTGGCCTGGTGGAGGGCTGCAACATCGATCCGGGAGATCGGGGTGTCTACGGGATACGGATGCTCGAGAGCGTGGGCCTAGACGTGCGTGACACGGACATCGCCTCATCCTCGGTCCCCGCATGGCGGCTCGAGGGGGCCGACAAGTACCTTTGCTACAACACCACCTTCCCATACACGTCGGTCAGCGCCAACGAGAACGGCGGTGGGGAGCTGTGGGTGTACAGCAACCTGACGGTCGAGGTCCTCAAGAACGAGACGCTGGTTCCCATGGACGGGGTGGAGTTCCACCTGACGGAGGACGACTCGCCCGTATACAGCACGCCCTACTTCGGGGGCACCGACAGCGTCAGCGACGCCAACGGCACCCTCGGACCCCTGACGCTCCTGGACAGGATCTACAAGAACTACCACCTGCCCATCGAGTCCGATCACGACCTGGACATATGGCTCGACCTGGACGACACCTGGTCCCGGGGGCTCCGCAACATAAACATGAGCAAGGACCTGCGCCTTACCTTCGAGACCACAGACGTGTGGAAGCCCGGGATGCCAGGCAACTTCGTCGTCACCGACCTTCCGGACGAGGACGCCCTGGAGATCACCTGGGACCTGAACTTGGACGACACCCAGGTGTACTCCCTCTGGTCCAACATGAGCGGCGACTGGGGCCTCGTCGAGAACCTCACCGGCGACACCTCATCGTACCGCATCGACCAGGGCCTGGTCCACGGTGTGGACTACTGGTTCGCCCTGTCCGCCTGGGACGAGGTCCCGCTGCAGGGGGACCGGACGGCCCCCGCCATGGTGACCCACGTGGACAACGTGGCACCCCTCACCCCCGGAGGCTTCGACGCGACGGAGGTCAACGGCACGAACCTGACCCTGGCGTGGGACGCCAACACCGACTTGGACCTGGAGGGCTACCGGGTCTACATCAACGATACTGGAGGGGACGAGAACGGACCATGGGTCCTGCTCACCGCCTCCACCGGCTTCTTGGCAACCGGCCTGTGGGTCCAGGACCTGAACAGCGAGACGGTGTACAACTTCGTCATCACCGCGGTGGACGAGCGGCCCAACGAATCCCCCTTCAGCCATGTCGTCACCGTCACCACCGATGACATAACGCCACCGGACGCCCCGTTGCTGGACGTATTGCCCGAGTGGACCAACGTCACCACCTACCCCATCACGGGTACTGGAGAGCCCGGAGCCACCCTGAGGCTCGTCCTCAACGGCGACCTGTGGGACGAGGTGACGATAGGTCCCACCGGGGAGTTCACCGTCGACGTGGACCTGGAGGAGGGCACCAACGTCCTCATCGCCCGCTGCATCGACCCATCGGGGAACCTCGGGGACCTCTCGGAGGAGATATCAACCATCCTGGACACCGTGGCGCCCGATGCCCCGGTCCTAGAGGCACTGCCGGACCTCACCAACGTGGTGACCCATACCCTGAGCGGGACCGCCGAGGGCTTCAGCACCGTGGTTGTGCTGCTCAACGACGAGGTGGTGGACACCATAGTCACCGAGTCCGAAGGCACCTTCTCCCTGGACCTGACCTTCGTCGAGGGGGAGAACACCGTCACCGCCTACGCCATCGACCGGGCGATGAACTACGGCGCACGGACGGAGATGGTCACCGTCGTCCTGGACACCATCGCGCCCGAGGTGCCGATAATGGACGTCCTCCCCGAATACACCAACGAGGAGGAACAAACCATCTCCGGGACCGCGGAGCCGGGCAGCACGGTGGACCTGCTCGTCGATGGCGTCCCCGTGGCGAGCGTCGTGGCGGACGCGTCCGGCGATTACGAGATCGACCTGGTCCTGGACAGCAGGCTGACCCTGGTGGCCGTCCGGGCCACCGACCCCGCGGGAAACATGGGCGACACCTCGGACGGATGGTCCATCATCCTGGACACGGAGGCGCCCGTGGCCTCGGCGGGAGAGGACCAGGAGGCAATCGAGGACACCAACGTGGGCTTCGACGGCAGCGGGTCCTCGGACAACGAGGGCATCGCCAGCTACCAGTGGTCCTTCGAGCTGGACGGGACACCCGTAACACAGGACGGTGTGACGGGCTCCTACGTGTTCCCCGACGTGGTCACCCTCACGGTCACGCTGACGGTCACGGACCTGGCGGGCAACACGGCGACGGACACGATGGAGCTCACCATCATCTCGTCCAACCTGCCGCCCACGCTGCGCCGTGACGACATGACGCCGTCCAAGGGCGACACGGGCACCAAGTTCACCTTCACGGTGGAGTTCAAGGACCCGGACGGTGACACGGGAGATGTACTCATCCACATCGACGGCGAGAGCTTCATCATGACCCCCGACCCCGACGATACCGACACCAGCGACGGCATCACGTACACCTACGAGACCAAGCTGGGCAAGGGAGACCACACGTACTACTTCACCGGTAGCGACTCTGAGGGCAACGAGGCAGAGGGTTCCAGCGCCGGCGAGGACAACGCCAAGGCGTCCCCCTCGATCAAGAAGAAGACCGAGGACTCCCCCGGCTTCGGCCTGGTCATGGTAATCGCCGTCCTGATGCTGCTGGTCGCCGTTCGCCGGACCCGGGGAAGGCGGGACTGAGCCCCCAGGTCGTAGCGGGCAGACCATCAATCCTGGTCTGCCTTGCGTCTCTTGAGCAGGTATCGCACCGTCAGGATTATTGCGATCACGATGCTGGGGCCGATGATGATGCCGTACCTGTCCATGAAGGCGGGCCCGTTGTCGTCACCGAAGTACCTCTTCTTCAAACCGACCTGGAAGAACTCCATTGAGCCGTCGTCGAACATGACTGCGAAGGTGGAGTTCGCGTTGGGGTCCTCGACCATGGAGGTGACGGTGGCCTCCGTCACGTACTTGGAGTTGCTCTCCCAACCGTTCTGCCCGTGCACCCAAGCGTCCATGCGGGAGCCCGAGGCCTCCTCGGGGATCGCCGTTATCAGGTGACCGTAGTACTCTACCGAGTACACACCCTGGACCGGCCCGTGGGTCAGATTCAGGTCGAGCCTGGAGACGCTGTCGTATATCGTCAGGCTAACCGTAACGCCCTCGGAAGAGCCGAAGTGCCAGTCCGACCTGCGCTTCACCTCATAGGCGCTGAAGGGTCCTTTGAACACCTGGTACGTCTGCTCCATGGTCCAATCATAGGTGGAGTAGAGCACGATACTTCCGTCGCCCAGGAGGACGATCATCTTGATCCCGTCGTGGACGATGTCGATTACCCGAAGGTTGCCAGGTACGGGCTCCGTCTTCAGCAACATTTTTGGTACGACCTCGACGAAGAGTAGCTGCTTCGTGTCGTTGGTGTCCTTACCAGCGACCACGAGGATCTTGTCCCCGGCCATCAACCTGACGGCGTAGATGTCCTCGAGGCCCAACAGGTCCTGGGGGAGGTAATCCTCCTCCCACCGGTAGTCCGTGAGGTTGTATGCCACCAGCATGTCAGATGTGTTGGTGGGCGTTCGTCCCCAGGCGAACACATGGTTCCCATTGGCGGAGATGACGGCCCCGTCAACGGAGAAGCCCTCGGAGGGTGGCTCGAGGATCGCAAGGGTTTCGAGGTCGCCGTCCACGACCCGCAACTCGTCTTCGTGGTCGTAGCCCCGTAACAGGGCCTTGGAGCCCTCCAGGTCGTACATCAAGGTGAGCGGTGTCGCCGATGCACCCGGTCCCAGGGTCCTTCCAGTGGGTTCGATGATGCCTATCCAGTAGAACGCATCCTCATCCCCCGTCTCGCCCGCGACCCCCGTTAACGGTAGGCACAGGATGGCCAACACGACGAGGACTGGCACCACGGAGTCGTGGGATGTCAGAGATTTAACCGGGCACAACGGTTCCCCACCTCCCTATGGGCTCATCGCGGTGATGGCTGAAATACCTATCCCGAAGGGTCACTTGTGGACCCTAACGATTGTCAGGTCCATCGATGGCCCCTTTGGCGGTCTCGATCCACATGAGGTCCGGGCTGCCCTTCAGGCACACCTTCTCTGACTGGACCAGCTTGAGGATGTTGGGGAAGTGCTCCATTGCACTGTATCCGAAGAAGTAGGGGACCCCGTTCTCGTCCTGCATGAGCTCGTCCTCGGGCATCTGCTGGATGTCCTTGTAGAACCAGATGACACCCCTGAGGGTGTCGTCCTTGTCGGTGAAGGATATGCTCGCGTTCGCCATCGGGTGCTTGGCGAAGTAGGTCACGTGGTACTTGTCCACATCGATGGTCACCGTCATCATGTCCACCCCTGAGGGTTCGTCCATGCGGGCCGGCCGTATAAATGATTATCGGGGATTGCCCGAATATCTATTATCTCCCAATGGCACTTCAGTCACCTACCTACACCCTGGGGTGAGGACCATGGACATAGAGGAATTCCGAAGAAGGGGACACGAGACGGTCGATTGGATGGCCGACTACATGGAGCGGGTGGAGGGTTATCCCGTGCTGTCCCAGGTCTCCCCGGGTGACATCAACCGGCAGCTACCGCCATCGCCCCCCGCGGAGGGCGAGCCGTACGACGACCTGATGACCGACCTGGACAAGCTGATCATGCCGGGCATCACCCACTGGCAGCACCCCTCGTTCTTCGCGTACTTCCCCGCGAACACCAGCCCCCCCTCAGTCCTGGCAGAGATGGTGGTCTCCACCCTCGCGCCCCAGTGCATGCTCTGGCAGACCTCCCCCGCCGCCACCGAGCTGGAGACCCGGGTCATGGAGTGGCTCCGGGAGATGCTGGGCCTCCCCACGGAGTTCACCGGCGTCATCCAGGACACCGCCTCGACGGCGACCCTCTGTGCCATACTGTCGGCCCGGGAGACTGTCACGAACCACACCATCAACGAGACTGGTTTCGTGGGCAAGGGGATCCTCACCGCCTACTGCTCCACTGAGACCCACTCCTCCATCGAGAAGGGGGTGAAGATAGCAGGCCTCGGCAAGGAGAACCTGCGGAAGGTGCCAGTGGACGCGCAGTATGCCATGGATCCCGAGGCCCTCGAGGCTGCCATTGAGGCGGACAAGGCACAGGGAAGGCTCCCCACCATCGTGGTGGCGACCGTAGGGACCACGGGCTCCACCGCCATCGACCCCATCCGTGCCATAGGGGAGGTGTGCGACCGCCAGGGAGTGTGGTTGCATGTGGACGCCGCCCACGCCGGGACCGCCCTGGTGTGCCCCGAGTTCCGGTGGATGGCCGACGGTGTCGAGCACGCCGACAGCTTTGTCATGAACCCCCACAAGTGGATGCTCACCACGCTGCCCACCTCCGCCTACTTCGTCCGCGACCCCGAGGCCCTTGTGAGGACCTTCGAGATCATGCCCGAGTACCTTCGGACCAAGGCCGAGGGGGTGGTCAACTACCGTGACTGGGGCGTGCCACTGGGACGCAGGTTCACCGCCCTCAAGCTGTGGTTCGTCATCCGATCGTACGGGGTGGAGGGGCTGCGTCGGATGGTCCGTCGCCACGTGGAGCTGGCCCACCTGTTCAAGGCGGATGTGGACGCCGCTCCCGACTTCGAGACGATGGCACCGTCCCCGGTCAACCTGGTGTGCTTCCGGTACCGTCCCCCGGGCGTGCCCGAGGAGGAGGTGAACGCCCTGAACGAGTCCCTGCTGGAGAGGCTGAACGCCACGGGGAAGGTATTCCTCACGCACACCCGGCTGGACGGGCGTTACACCCTGCGCCTGGTCGTGGGACAGACCCTCGTAGAGCAGAGGCACGTGCGGGCGGCCTGGGAGCTGATACAGCGGACCGCCAGGGGCAGACAATAAGTCCGTCCATCTCATGGCTCTAATCTATAGAACCGCCAGAAGTCGTTCTCGATGGGCAGGACCTCCACCTTGGAGAAGCCCGCCCTCTCGGCGTACTCCCGGAGCTTCGCGGGTCCCATCACGGTTCCCGTCTCCGCCGAGTTCTGGAACACCTTCGCCTGGGGCAGGCAGTGGAGGACCGAGAAGTTGTACATGAACCTACCGTAGAAGTCGGAGTTCTCCTCCAGCGTGTCGCCCACGGCCTCGTCGGCGATGAGGACAACGCCTCCGGGGGCGAGCATCTCCCGCATGCGCTTGAGGGCCTCGACGGGGTAGGCCATGTCATGGATGACCTCGAAGGCGGTCACCAGGTCGTACTTGTTCAACGTGACTATGTCCTCCGCCGCCGCCACGTGGAAGCGGACCCGTTCCTCCACCCCCTCCTGCTCCGCCAGGGCCTCGGCCTTCTCGATGGATGCCACGTCCAGGTCGTACGCGTCGATGGCGGAGGCGGGGAAGCCCTTTGCCAGGCTTATGCTGGACCATCCGAGCCCGCATCCGATGTCCGCCACACGGGCCCCCTCCTGTAGCTTGGCCTCCACGTCGGGCAACGCGGGGATCCATGACGAGACGTAGTCGTTCACGAACATGGATCTGTTGCCCGTCCCGATGGCCTCCAGGGTGTGGGTGCCGTAGGCCTCGTACGGGACGCCGCCACCGGTCTTGAAGGCCCCCCTGAGGGGCTTGAGGACGCCGGCCAGGCCCGGGAGCCAGCACAGGAAGGGGGCCACGAACGCCGGGTTGTCCCGGTCCGTGAGGGCGGCGGCATGCTCCGAGGGGACCGAGAACGCGCCCGTACCCTCCTCGTGCTCGATGTAACCGTTAACGGTCATGGCGTCGAGCCACTCCCGGAGGTACCTCTCGTCGTAACCCGTCCTTGACGCCAGCTGTCCCGATGTCACGGGACCCGCATCGACCATCGACCTCCAAAGGCCCAGCCTGTGACCCAGGTAGAGGTTCATGACCGACATCGAGGT
>CP070808.1:2004329-2006781 GCA_020343715.1 Thermoplasmata archaeon | reverse complement strand
ACCGTGGTCCGGGGCGTGAACGACCACCAGCTGGGCGCCATACTGGAGCTGGCCCTGGCCGACCCCGCCGTCAAGGGGGTCAACTTCCAACCGGCCGCGGCCGTGGGGAGGTTCGAGGTGTCCGACACCGGGCCCATGACCATCCCCGAGGTACTGGATGCGGTGGAGGGGCAGACCGAGGGGGAGGTGGGGAGGGACAGCTTCGTCACCGTCCCCTGCCCCCATCCCGCCTGCTCCGTGGCCAGCTATGTGTACAGGGACGACGACGTCACCGCCACCCTGCTGGACCTGGTGGACACCGACGCGTTCATGCGTCACATGGCCGACCAGGCGGTACCCTTCGGCCAGATGGTGTCCGAGACAATAGAGTCGGCCGCCGACGTGCTGGAGATGGCCGACATGGTGGGCGAGGAGGTCAGGGGCCTGGCCTGCTGCCCGACGGGCTTCCGGGTGCCCGAGGTGAGGGAGCTCATCGACCGGGTCACCCTGGTGACGGTCCACGCCTTCATGGACCCTGGCAACTTCGACGTGGAGCGGGCCTCCAAGTGCTGCGTCACCGAGGTGCTGCCCGACGGCAGCATGGTGCCCTTCTGCGTCTACAACAACCTTCGGCGTCATAGGGGGTGCTGACGTGGCCGACGAGGACCCCGAGACGGTGAAGGCCTGCTGCACCTCGTTCTACGAGTCGGACATAGTGCGTCGTGTGCTGGGCGATGCGTTCCACCCGGGTGGCGAGCGGATGACACTTCGCCTGGGCAACGTGCTGGAGCTGGGGCCCGACACGCGGGTGCTGGACGTGGCCTGCGGGACGGGGGGCACCACCATCGCCCTGGCCAAGGGCTTCGGCTGCCACGTCACCGGCATGGACCTGGGCAGCGCCAATCTGGAGCGGGCCCGGGCGAGGGCCGAGGAGGAGGGGGTCGCCCACCTCACCGAGTTCCTGACCATGGACGCCGAGGCCCTGGACTTCCCCGACGGGTCCTTCGACGCCGTCGTCTCCGAATGCGCCCTTTGCACCTTCACCGACCAGCCCGGGGCGCTGGCCGAGGTCCACCGGGTCCTCAGGCCCGGAGGGACCATCGGCATCACCGACGTGATCGTGGAGCGTGAGCTCCCGGAGAGGGCCCGGACGGTGCTGTTCCAGGTGGCCTGCATCTCGGGCGCCATGCCGAGGCAGGGCTACGTGGACGCCCTGGAGGCAGCGGGGTTCTCCGACATCTCCCACGAGGACCACTCCTACGCCGTGGCAGAGCTCCTCGACAAGGCGGAGCGCATGCTGGCGGGCTGGAGGTTCGCCGAGCAGATGTACGGGGTGGACCTGGAGGCGTTCACTGGCATGACCCAGGAGGAGGCCGGTGAGATGCTGGCCGGTGCCCGCGGGTGGGTCGACGCGGGCGACCTGGGCTACGGCCTGTTCACCGGTAGTAAGCCGCCAAAGGGATAAGGCCCCATAGACCCTACCTGATGATCGACGATGATGTCATCGCAGGTGGTCGTCCGTCCCTTTTCGGAGGGTGACGGGAGAAGGGTCGCTCACATCTTCACGAGAGCCTTCCCAGAGAAGATGAGGACCCTCTCAGGCCTTCCCGAGCCAGACTGGGACGACCTGCTCATGGAATCCAGGGCCCTGCCCGACTCGACCGACCCGGGCCGTCTGGTGGCCGTGGTGGGCGGGAGAATCGTGGGCGTCATGGCCCTGGACTGGAGGGGTAAGGGCTCACCACCGAGACCGAGGAGGAGCGGTCGTCCACGATACTCCTGGTGGCTGCGAAGGAAGGTGCGGTTCGCCCAGTGGGTCATCACCGAGAGGGCGGGGCCAGGGGACATGTACGTCCAGTTCATCGCCGTGGTGCCTGAAGCCCAGGGGATGGGTGTGGGCACGGCGCTCCTGTCCGAGGGCGAGGCGATGGCCAGGAAGAGGGGGCTTGAACGGTACACCCTTTACGTGGCTGCCGACAACGATGGTGCCAAACGGCTCTACGAACGCCTCGGGTTCGCAGAGCAGCGACGGGTCCGTAGCAGGACCACCCGGCGACTGTTCGGGGTTGCCGATTGGGTCTACATGGTCAAGCCCCTGGGCACCTGACGGGAAAATGATAATACCCGGTTCGCGCATTCGAACACGAGGACGGCCTCCAATGTAGGAGGCCGACGACGGGAGGGAGTCATCCGATGTCCACGAGGAGGGGAGCCTGGTCCTTTGGGATCGGGCTCATGGCCACGGTCTTGTTGTTCAGCAGCTTTGCGATGGCCGATACCCCCGGTCCTCCGACGGACCTGCAGGCGACCCAGGAGGCGGGGCTGGTGACCCTCACTTGGACCGCCCCCGAGGACGACGGGGGCTCGCCCATCCTGGAGTACAACATCCTACGGGGGGACTCCATCGAGAACCTGACGGTCATGAACAAGGTCGGCACCGGCACCACCTTCACCGATACCACCGCCGAGCGGG
>CP070808.1:1996682-2004229 GCA_020343715.1 Thermoplasmata archaeon | reverse complement strand
GGGTGGACGGACTGCTAGACGATCTGGTCCAAGAGGGCATCTTCGCCAACCGAACAGAGGTGATCATAGAGGCGATCCTTCGCCTGTACGAGGACCTCACGGTGACCGAGTCGGAGGTGAACCTCAGGTTGAGGCTCACCACCGGGGACCATGCCAACCTCCAGCGCCTGACCCAGCTCGACGGAGGCTCTGTCGAGCTGTGGGCGGAGCGCCTGATCAACCAGTACTCCCTGCACCATGCCAAGCTTCTGGCGGAGCAGGCGGATGATTGGGATGCCGTCTTCGATAAGAAGAGGCGCTTGGAGGAGCGGACCGCGAGCCTGGTGGAGATCCGCAAGCGGTGATGGGACACCCAGGAACCCCGCCAGCTATGTCAGAAGGGAACGGGATGCACACTAACTAGGCCTAGCGCCGGCTCTACCCCGGTTCCGGTGCGCCCTCATTCGGTCCACACTCATCCGGCCCCACGGCCGGTCACAGGAGGCAACAAATGGGCTCAAGAGGGCAGGGATACGGAGGCAACCCGGGTGCGGACACCGGATCGAGGATCCAGTGCGTCGGCATCGGGGGGGCGGGCTCCAACAGCGTACACAGGATTTCCGAACAGCAGATCGATGGACTCGAGTGCATCGCCGTCAACACGGACTGCATGCACCTGGCCTTCGTAGACGCCAACGCGAAGCTCCTCATCGGCAGGGGCATAACCCGGGGCTTCGGCGCCCGGGGATGCGTCGAGACGGGCCGGTCCTGCGCCGAGGAGGCGGAGGAGGTCCTGAAGGAGTACATCGGAAAGAACGTGGACGTGGTCTTCCTCTCCGTCGGACTTGGCGGGGGGACGGGCACCGGCGCTGCGCCCATCATCGCCAAGGTAGCCCGCAAGAACGGGGCCAAGGTCCTTGCCATCGCATCGTTGCCATTCTCCGTCGAGGCCACCCGCCGAGAGCGGGCCAAGGAGGGCCTCATGCATCTCAACCGCGAGGCCGACACCGTGGTCGTCCTCGACAACGACCACCTGCTGGAAGTCGCCGGCGACCTGCCCATCGACGCCGCCTTCAGCCTGGTGGACAACCTGATCGCGTCCGTGGTCCGCAACATCGCCGAGGCCACCATGGACAGGGGCCTCGTCCCCATCGACCTGGACCATGTACGGTCCATGATAGCCGCCGGTGGCTACGGCGCGCTGGCGTACGGCGAGGGTCACAAGCAGTCCCCCGTGAACGCCGTGGAGGCCGCCATCGCCAGCACCCTGGCCAACGGTTCGTGGGACGGCGCCGAGAGGGCCATAGTCCACGTCAGCGGTGGATGGGACCTGACCCACGACGAGGTGGCAGCGGTCAAGGACTACCTGGACGAGACCCTCTCAGAGGCGCCACGCGTCGTCGTGGGCGCCAACGTGGACCCGTCCCTGGGCAACAGCATACGGGTCACCTCGATACTCATGGGCGTGGACGACGCCGTCCATGTGCCCCCGGCCCCCATGCCGGAGCTGGGCGGTCCCGGTATCGAGCAGGAGATGCTCCTCCGCGGGGCCTGAGAGGACGACGGGGAAACGCCTAGCCCCCCACGCCCCTCTGGCCCCGCATTAACTCTGACTCCTCCTTCCAACACGGGGCGCCGGTCCCCCCCGGTGCCCCACCCCCTTTCTTCAACCCCTACTCCGAAGGTTTATCCGACCCCACTACCATCGGGTGCCGGGAGCAGGGCATGAGGGACATGCTTGTGGTGTGCTCCGAGGTGGACGTGGCCTCGGTCAACATCAGGGACAGGATGCTGGAGCTGGGGGACTTCGAGCAGGACGGAACCTTCGAGGGTCGCCCAGTACACAAGGGCCATGGAGGACACCTGGTCACCATCGGGGACGAGTCCCTGTACCGCAACAACCTGGACGCCGAGGTGTTCAACGCCATCGGCGTCCAGCACCAGGTGGTGGTGTACCTGTCACGACATAGCTCCAAGACGGGTCTTCGGTCCCTAACCGTCCATCCCATCGGCAACTTCTCCCACGCCAAGTTCGGTGGCTACTTCCGGCAATTGGTGCACTCCTGTCCCGGCGGTATGACCAGGGCCCTGCGCAGCATGCGCCTTCTTGCCAAGGAGGCCGAACTGGACCACCAGGTGAGCTTCGAGGTGACCCACCACGGGCCGTACCTAAACTCCCCAACCTTCTTCATCGAGATCGGCTCCGACGAGGAGGCCTGGAGGGAGAGGGCCCCTGCGGAGGTGATTGCCAGGACAGTCTTGGATTCGGTCCCTGGCGCCAGCGGGCACGTGCTGGTGGGCGTGGGCGGTGGACACTACGCACCGCGCCACACCGATGTGGCGCTCAAGAAGGACGTCTGCTACTCCCACATGATCCCGTCCCACGCCATCGCCGCCCTGGGGACCCAGACCCTGGACAAGATGCTGGACTTCGTGTGCGAGTCGAGGATGGTGTACTTCCACCGAAAGGCGATGCCGAAGCCCGAGGTCAGGCGGCTTACCGAGTTCTTCGAGGGCAGGGACATGAGCATAGTCAGGGAGCGGGACCTCCCTGACCTCCCCGTCCAGGGCTGACTACCCGTCCTCCCCGCTGCCAGATTCCAGAGAAACGTTTAAAGACGTAAAGGGCCTTGGGAGGAATCCCCAGGCGACTCCTTGAGGGTCGCCACGCGAGGAGCGGATCGACACGCTCAAGAACTGTAGCCAGCATGGTGCATATAGGGGCGAGGACTGCCCCGTCTGTGGAGAAGAGGGCAAGTTCCTGATGTCAGAGGAGGAGCTGAACAGCGTGGGTCGGATACTGGCGGGTGTCCTTCGCCACTTCCCTGAGAAGTTCGACCTGGAGATGGACCTGAACGGATGGGTGGACATCCGGGACGTGACCGAGGAGGTCAGGAGGAGGAAGAGGAACCTCCATTGGCTCAGGATCCACCATCTGAAGGCCATCGCCGACACCGACCCCAAGGGCAGGTATCAGGTGGAGGACAACAGGATCCGGGCCACGTACGGCCACAGCGTGGACATCGAGCTGGACCACTCCACCCACGGAGTCCCCAACAGCCTGTTCTACCCCTCCACCCAGGAGGAGGTGGACATCCTGTTGGAGAACGGTATAACCCCGACCGACCGAAGGTACGTGCACCTGTCCCTCACATACCAGGACGCCTACAACGCCGGGGTCCACAGGACCGAGGACCCCCAGATACTGGAGGTGGACGCTGCCGCGGCGCTACTGGCTGATGTCTACATAGGCCAGGCTGGCCCCACCGTGTTCGTCACCCGGGGCGTCCCTCCTGACTTCGTCGAGATCGCCGTTGAGCCGGACGACTTCGTCATGCCCCCCACCCCCGAGAGGATGGCCCCCCGTCGGGAGCGCATCAACGACTACGACGACTGAGGCGACGGCAGCCAGGCTCGCCAATATGTGCAAAACAAGTAGCTGAGCCCTTCCCGGTCCCCTCTGACATCAGTCCTCGATGAACATGCCGGTGTACTCGTAACCCCTATCGGTCACCTTGACCAGCTCGTTGTTCTCGGATAATACGTATGAGTGGGACAGAGACATGGATGGTCCTCGAATATCAAACGGGTGCTACCCTTTAAAAGGCGAACCCAATCGTTCTCCGATTGGTGAACGAAAATCAGGGGGTGCCAGCACCCGAGATTCTTGATAACAGTCTTGATACTGGTACAGCAACGTTTAAGTGTGCCCATGGATTTACGCAAATCGACTGAGTGGGGAGGCTGATGGGAGACCTCGAACCCGTATGGGAATACAAGACGGACGACAACGTCTGGGCCGCGTGCCTATCTAGGGACGGCCAGTTGTTGGTCCTCGGTTCGTGGGACAGCATAGCCTACGCCCTCGACAGGACGGGGGAGGTCGTTTGGAGGCACAAGACCTCCGACTACGTCAAGGGCATCTCCATCTCCGACGATGGCGAGCTTACCGTGGTAGGCTCGTACGACCGGTACATCTACGCCATCAAGTCCACCGGGAAGTTGGCCTGGCGATACAAGACGGAGAACTACGTGAGGGCCGTGGGCGTCTCCGCCGACGGCGAGTACGTGGCGGCCGGCTCCTGGAGGGGCACCCTTTACTACCTGGACAAGAGGGGGAAGCTCCTCTGGAAGCAGCGAGTGGGCGGACCTGTCATCGACCTGGCGGTATCCGGTGACGGTAGTCTCGTGGTGGCCGGCTGCGAGGACGGCAGCGTCCACGCATACGACTCGGGCGGCAACGAGAAGTGGTCACGGAAGGCCGGCGGCACCGTCACCAACGTCGCCGTGGCGGACTCCGGGGACAAGACCCTGGTGGCCGCCAAGGACACTCTGCTCATCTGCATCAACGCCTACGGCGAGGAGGCGTGGAGGTTCCACATGGGCGGGAGCTCCAAGGGCCTCAAGCTGATCCAGGGAGGGGAGCTGACCGCCGTCTTCACCGACAACAACTTCCTACAGTACGTGGACCCGACCGGGTCCCTTCTTTTCATGAGACGTCTCCCCGAGGAGATCTGGGAGGGGACGATAGCCGACGACGGCATCACCGTGGCCGTGGCCACCAAGGACAACAGGTCCCAGCTCTTCGACAACAGCGACCTGGCCAACGTGGTCCTCGAGGCCTGCCAGCAGACCCTCGAGAAGGTCATATCCGATAATGTGGACATCTCGGAGGCCCAGGACATGCACCGCCACGCCGGCGAGCTGATTACTGAGGGCCAGAACGGGGAGGCGATCCGCCTCGCCTTAGAGGCCCAGTCCCTGGCCCAGAAGACCCACAAGTCCACCGTCGGCGACAGGGCCACCTCCATAATGGCCGAGGTGAACGGCCTCATCGAGGACAACGGGGCCCTGGACATGCGCAAGGCCCTCCGATACCTGGAGAAGGCCAAGAGGGACATGGAAGCCGGCAAGCTGGAGAGGGTCATTTTCTATGGTCAGCAGGCGAAGGCCGCCGCCGAGGAGACCATCGATAAGGGGACCCCGGCGGTGGAGGATGAGCTGTTCGCTTCCAGCCTGGGAGGCCCCGTGGACACCGACGAGACCGCCGTGGACAGGATGCTGGGCAAGGAGGTCCCCGAGGAGGAGCCCCCTGCCGAGCTGGACATCCCGGAGGAGGAGGTCGAGCCCGGGCTGGCCGAGGACCTGGCCGACGAGATCGGCGAGGAGGTGGCCGAGATGGGCGGTGCCGAGGAGGCCGGTGAGGCCGCCAATGCCGAGGTACCGTCCGATGAGGGGCTGGAGACGCCCCCCGAGGAGCCCGAGCCCGATGCCGAGGGCAAGTCCGAGGAGGACGACCGACTGGAGGCCTTGGGCGAGCCGCCCGAGGAGATACCCGTGGGCCTCTACACCGAGGGCGAGGACGACGAGGTCGCTGAACCCTCGGAGGACATGGATGAGGAGCTTCAGGATGTCTGCCCCAAGTGCGGGGAGGCGGCGTGGGACGCGGAGACCGGTGAGTGCAGGAACTGCATAAGCGAGGCGGTCATGACCTTCGCCGTGGACGAGGCGAAGGCCGCCCACAAGGAAGGGACGGACATCTCCGGTCTGACGGCGGATCTGAAGGCCGCGAAGGTCGCCAGGCAGGAGAAGGACTACGACGAGGTCATCGCGGTGTCTGAGAGGATAGTCTCCCAACTGGAGGAGGTCCTGGGCAAGGACATGCAGGCCGAACTGGCCCAGGCCAAGACCGGCCAGAAGAAGAAAAAGAAGAAAAAGAGGAAGCGGTTCTAGCGCAACACGCGCGGTCCACCTCTCCAGTAGTTCTAATCAACAGCCCTTTGGACCCTTAGTACAACCTAAGCTGGTCAGGGTCGATCTCGTCGGGTGTGATGATCCCCCTGTCGGTTATTATCCCCGTCACCAGGGAGGCAGGGGTCACATCGAAGGCGGGGTTCAGGGCCTCGACCCCCTCGGGGGCCACCCGGTACTCGCCCATGAACAGCACCTCCTTGGTGTCCCTCTCCTCGATGGGTATGTCGGCACCCGACTCCAGCTCGAAGTCGAAGGTGGACACAGGGGCCGCCACGAAGAAGGGTATCTCGTGGGCCCGGGCCAGCAGCGCCTTGGTGTAGGTCCCGATCTTGTTGGCGAAGTCGCCGTTGCCGCAAATGCGGTCGGCGCCCACGATGACCACGTCGATCTCGCCGGAGCCCATGTAGAACCCTGCTGCGTTGTCGGCGATGATGGCGTGAGGTATTTCCTCGTTCATCAGCTCCCAAGCCGTCAGCTTGGCACCCTGGAGGCGGGGTCGTGTCTCGTCCACGAAGACGAAGAACTCCTTTCCCCCCTTCGCCGCCGCGCGCATGGGGGCCAGGGCCGTCCCGTGGTCCACGGTGGCCAGGGCGCCAGCGTTGCAATGGGTCAGCACGTTGCCCCCGTCGGGTATGACCTCAGCGCCCACCTCGCCGATGGCGCGGCACTGCTCCACTATGGTATCCACGTACTGATCTGCGGCCATCTGGGGGTCCATCCCTGATTCTATCATGTCGGCAACGTTGCGGACGGCGAAGAACAGGTCGTTGGCAGTGGGTCGCGTGGAGATAATCTTGTTCGCGGCCTCGTCGAGGGAGCCACCCTTGATGGCCGACTGGGCCACGCCGTAGGCGGCGGTGGCGCCGATGGCCGGTGCCCCCCTGACCACCATGTCCTTGATGGCGAAGGCGATCTCGTCCGAGGTCTCCGCACGGAATATCTCGAAGGTGTGGGGAAGGGCCCTCTGGTCTATCATCTGGACCGAGTCGTCCTCCATCCAGACGGCCCGGTAATCTTCGTAGCCAGAGGGGGTCTTTACACGCACCGACCCATCACCATCCCTAGAATGGACGGGCGACCTATTAAGGCTTGTGACCTTAGGACGAATCAGACCCTTGGAGGGCCCTGTCCCGGCCTAGTCCACCGCGTTCACTGTACCCTCGGTCGGAAGGATGTCCAGGGCCGCCTTGACGGCTCCCTCGGCGGCCTTGCGCCGACCCTCGGGACCCTCCTTCCTGATCCTCCAAAGGTGGTAGTCCAGGGGGCGGCCTCCCTTGGAGCGGACCATCTCCCGAAGCTCATGGGCCGCGTTCCTGTCGCCGTAGGCGCAGGTGGCGAAGAGGACCACTGGCAGCCCCTTCATGTCCCCGATGCGGTCCAATAGGCTCCGCAGGTAGGGCGCTGGCATGCCACCCCAAAGGGGCGTCCCCAGGACGAAGAGGTTCACGCCCTCCAGGTCGACCTGGCAATCCTTGATGGGCTCCGCGGAGTGAGTGAAGGAGCTGGCACTGGCTGACAGCACGTTGACCTCCCTCTCAGGCTCCACCTCCAGGCAGGTGGTGTCGACGGAGGCCCCCTCGAGGCCCTGACAGATGGCCTGGCCCAGCTCCCTAGTGTGGCCCTTCCTCGAGTAGAAGGCCACGAAAACCCGGTTGGTCACGAGGGGCCTGAGACCCCACGGATGGATAAACCTTGCGCTCCAAACACCGTCCACGAGAGCGACCCTTCCCAGGGAACGCAAGGTATATCAGTTTGAAGCTGGATTCGGCCGCCACCACGTCCCCCCGAGGGAAAGGGGGGCCGAGGGGGCATCC
>CP070808.1:1978582-1996582 GCA_020343715.1 Thermoplasmata archaeon | reverse complement strand
TCTCCTGGCCCAGAGGGCTCTCCAGGATGGTATTGAGGGATTCGGAGTGGGGGTGGCCCACGTAGTCGGGGAACTGCTGCCGGTGGACCCGGGACGTCTCGTCGTCGGGGTGATAGATGCCGGAGGTGACGAAGAACTGGGACAGGTCGTCCCCCGGGAGGATCGGATGACCAGAGGCGTCCAGGGGATAGCCTGCCTTCTCGCCCCCCAGAGTACCCACGCTGGCCCCCCTGTTGTGGCAGGCGCCACAGAGGGCCGAGTCGACGGTGTTCCAGATATAATCGGAGCGGGCCTCGCCGGCGGGGTGGTCTATATGGAGGCTGCCCGGTCCGTGACAGGCCTCGCAACCCACGCCCAGCTCGGTCCATGATGCGATCCACTCCCCGCTGGTGTCATTGTACTCGATGCCGAAGCCAGTAACATGGCAGCCGGCGCAGTTCAGGTCCCACGACTGGTCGGTGGTGATTGCCTCAGGGACACCGGTGTCGGTGTACCAAACGTCGGTGGCGTAGCCCACCCACTCACCGGTCCCCACGTTCCACTGGATGGGCAGGACGTACCGGCTGCTGCCGATGGTGACCATGTACCGCTGCATCCAACCCTCGCCGCCCAGGACGTGCTCGACGGTGTAGACGTCGGTGCCCTGCCCGTCCAGGTCCACGAGGAAGTCCTGTCCGTCCCGGGAGAGGCCTACGGTGATCTGCACGTCGTTGCCCACGGTGATGACGGGTTCGGAGTCCCAGTCACCAACGACGGTGGCATCGGTGGCTATCCTCATCTTGGTGGGATGGAGGGAGTCCTGCCAGGCCGAGTGGGCCTCCTGGTGGCAGGTCCCGCACTCGGTGGACCCGCTGTAGGTGGCGTCCCGCATGTAGGAGTTGTCCTCGGGTCCACCGTTGCTCCTGGTCTCCACGCCGTCGTCGGATGCGCCCGAGAGGCCCAAGCCCACCAGGGCCAGTATGCAGATGGCGAGCACCACCGTCCCGATGACCAGGTTCAGCTTGCCGACTCGGATGCCTCGGGGGCTCTGTCCCTTCTCCGTCGTTGCGTCTCCCATCTGAGCATCTCCCTGATTGGGGCCTTGGTTGTCGATAGGGGTCATGTGCGTCCCCCTCCCCTCCTCGTCCTTGCCGCGAACAGCGCAGCTCCCAGCAATGCCATGACCGTCAATGTCATGGCCATCCCCGGTGTGTCCTCTTCCTCCCCCTCCCCCTTCCTCAGGAACGTGGGTGTGGTCCCGGCCATGGGGAAGAAGCCTCCCTGATCGTCGATGACGCCCACAAAGGTGGCGTTCTGGAACCCCTCCTTCGAGACGATGACGTCGACGGTGCTGTCGGCCCAGTTGGGGGGCACCGTGATGGTAAAGTTACCAGAGGCGTTCGTGGTGCCGTTGAGGAAGCTGGTGGCGTTCCGCCAGAGCTCCACGTTGGCCCCCTCCACTGGGTTCCCCGAGCTGTCGACGATGGGCCCCACGGTCACCTCGTACGAGGTCGGTGGGACGTACAGGCTCAGCAGGTAGGTGTCGGTCCCTGGGGTCCCGTGCTTGTCCCCGGCGGAGTTGTCCATCACGGCTATGGAGAACCGGTAGGTCTTGACGAGATCGTCGAACTGCACGTCGTCCTCGTTGTCCGTCACCAGGGCACGCCTCATCTCGGTGGTCCAAACGCCGTCGTTCCACACGGCCGCCTGCTCGACGTCACCCCTGCTACCCTCAGGCGTGTCCACGATGTTCTCTGGGATGATCGCCTCAACTAGCTCGTAGGCCAGAGCAGCATTGCGCAGCTCCATCGCGTCCGCACTGGCCACCTCCAGGGTCTCGCCACCATCGATCTCACTCCGCTGTAGGACCATAGCGTCCAAGTAATCCTCGGGGGCCACCTCTATGTACAGGGGCTTGGTCCCGTCGGGGTTCCTGTTGGCGGTGAAGGAGGAAAGACCGTTGTCGCCGAACAGGCCACCGTCGCCCACATGGGGCGGTTCATCGTAGTTGAGCTGCATGTCGTCCAAGTAACCATGGAAGGAGAACCGTCCCTCTGTGGCCTGGTGGTCCTCGTCTATCTCTGGCAACCCCGACTGCACCGCACTCTCGACCGGTAGGAACCTAGCAGCCCTCATGTTCCACATGTCGCCCTTCTCGCCCGGGTTCTCGAGGAAGGCTCCAGCCCTGCCGTACTCGGGATGGCATTTGACGAAGCAGCCAGCTGATTCGTAGCCCTCTATCGGGGTGATCTCCCAGAGTATGGCCATCCGGTCCTCGGAGCCAATCCCGGGGTTGAGGAAGTCGGGTTGGAAGTCCATGTGCAGGGGACGGGTCACGTAGTTGTGCCCCTTCCCCGCGGTGTTGTTCATGGTGCTGATGCCGAAGTCGTAGGTTGCGTCCAGGTCGTCGAACTGCACGTCGTCCCCGTTGTCGGTGACCAGGGGCCTGCCCATCTCGACGGTCCACACGCCGTCCTTCCACGTGGCCCCACCATCTATGTCCCCCCTGGACCCGGTGGGCTCCGCAAGGACGCTCTCGGGCACCGAGGCGCCGAGGGCGTCGTAGTTAGCCCATGCGTCCGCCACGTCGCTGGCGGAGTAGGATGGGTCCTCAGGGTCCGCGGTCACGGTCTCGCCCGCGTCCACCTCGGACATGTGGAGCACCATGGCGTCCAGCCAATCGGCGGGGTCCTTCTCGATGTAGGACGGGGAGCCACCGCTCTCGTTGGCGTTGGGGGAGAAGCTGGCTGTCCCGTCGTCCCCGTGCCGTCCTCCCGTGGGGAACTGTCCCTCGTCCGGGTCGTACTCCACCTTGGTGTCGTCGCCGTAGCCCAGGAGCTGGAACTCTCCTGAGGTCGCCTCGTAGTCCGCCACGGTGGGGTCCGCCAACTGATGCACCTCGGTGGCCGACAGCGACCTGCCAGCCATGACGTGCCATATGTCGGCGATGTCGCCGGGCACGTCCAGGTACGACCAGTCCTTTCCGATGTGGCACTTGGCCTGGCAACCCACGGTCTCGAAGCCGGTGGTGTCCATGTCCCACATCAGATTGACCATGTCCTCGAGGCCGTCGTGCATCGACCACTCGCCGGTGCCAGTGTCGAGGACCCATGAGGACCTCGGGATGCTGAAGGTCGGGTCGTTCCAGGTGACCTTGAAGTAAACGTCTGTGTCGGTGTAGAGGGACCTTATCGTCACCTCGCCAGGGTTGGTCCCGAACTCCAGGTTGACCTTGAGGGGCAGGGCGGTCTCCCAGACCCTGTCCGTCCCGTCGCCGTCGATGACCGGGGGCGTCGTCGTCCTCCCGGACCGGACGGTGTTGTCAGGGATGGGGTTGTACTCCCAGGCCCCCGTCGCTCGGGTTATCGACATGGTAGGGTCCTCCCACTCGGCGTAGATGTAGAGGTCCGTGTCGGTGTAGACGGACCTGAGCTTCACTTCGGCGTCGAACCTACCCTTCACCTCGATCTCCAGCTCGATGGCCTCCTCCCAGACTTCGTCGTCGGGGAGCCCGTCCACCACTGGAGGGTCGATGACGCTCAGAGACTGGAGTGTACCGGCTGCCGAGCCACCGTTGGCGCCCCGCGTCTCGGTACCGAGGGGGAACAGGGTGCCGGTCAGCAGCACGCCGACGAGCAGGAGGACCACGGCGACCCTGGTCCTGCCGGTGCTGATACTTAGGGTCAATGCAACACCTCTTGGTGCGAAGGGGTCCTATGGGATGAGGCCGGGCCCTGGGCGCGGAGCTCACCGCCACGTCGCGGGTCGTGTCTAGATATGAGGCACACCAGCCAGGACCTCCTGGGACGAATTTTCATGGTATATCACTGGACGAATATATAAGAATTCTTCTGATGAGGGGAGATTTGTCCTTAAATCGCACTAGATATCGGACAGATGGTATTCGCAAGAACACTTTAACCCCAACAGTCTCGCCCACAGTGCCGCCCCGTTCCTCGCTCCGAGCTAGTAACGTATTTACCCTTAATGTACCTTTATCCAACCCGTGCTTTCCTACCGGGGGGACAGGAAACAGGGAAGCTGCACCCTAACGTATCGTCCTAGCTTGAGGGAGGCAGCCCCGTACGCCGACCGAGGGTCGGCAGGTGCTTCCCGAGGCCTCATCACAGCAATGATTGTCCCGAAGTCCCTGGCGTTGACGGCACAAGTGTCGAGTAACACATGGAAAAAAAGCCCAATTGTCCAGCTCTCCCATAAGATTTATATTAAGATATTGTATTAGCCAATCGGATTCCCAAAGGGTGTCAAAATGCCTGATATGGACAGGAGGACGTTCATCAGGATCGGAGCATTCTCAGCAGGTGCGATGGCATCGGCCTATGCCCTGGGCAATTACATCCCGCTCCTCCAGGAACGACAGGAGCCCGTCGTCGACCCCGAACCACCGCCGCTCCTCGCCGGTGAGGACTACTTCCCCACCGCGTGCTGGGTGGGGAAGGGCAACTGTGGGATCAACGCCAGGCGGTACAACGGTCGCATCCTCAAGCTTGAGGGGCACATCATGCATCCGAGGAACAGCGGGAAGCTCTGCCCGAAGGGTCAGGCCCAGCTCATATCGATGTACGACCCCTTCCGCCTCAAGGCCCCGCTGGTAAGGACCAACGAGAAGGGCGTCCCCGGCAAGTTCAGGGAGGCCAGCTGGTCCGAGGCCATAGGCCTGGTGGGGGACGAGATAAAGAAGGCCCTCGCCAAGGGACCCCAGCACGTCGTATGGCAGATGGGTCGTGGCCCCGAGCAAGCCACCTTCGACCAGGCCTTCGCCATCGCCTCCGGCGCCACGCTGCTGACGATGGACGCCCTTTCCTCCGGGGCCGCCGAGATGGCCACGGACTACACCCTGGGCTACAGGACCGGTCTCGCGCCGGACATGCGGAACTGTAACTACCTGATAAGTTGGGGATGGACCCTACTGGGCGCCGGGGGTAACAAGCACTGTTGGCTTGTGCACCAGCAGGAGTTCATGGGCGCCCGCGAGAGGGGCATGAAGGTGGTCACCCTAGACCCCCGCCTGGGGGGCATGGGCCCTCACACCGACGCTTGGGTCCCCATCAAGCCAGGAACCGACCTTGCGTTCTTCCTCGCCATGGCCAACGTGCTGGTGGACAAGAACTACGTGGACGAGGATTACATGGTGAACAACACCAATGCGCCCTTCCTCGTCGGCCCCGACGGGGACTTCCTGGTGATAGACAGGAAGGAGCAGGTCCTCACCGAGCTGGGGACCGTCGTCCCCTACGACACCCCACTGGTCAAGGTCCAGCTTCGCGGGGAGGCGACTGTCGACGGTACCACCTACAAGACCGCCTTCACCACGTACAAGGACCACCTGGCCCAGTACACCCCTGCGTGGGCCGAGGGCATCACCGGCGTCACCGCGAGCAGGATAGAGTCCCTGGCGGTGGAGCTGGGCAACCAGGCCCTCATCGGCAGCAAGCTGACGATAGACCCGTCCAAGGCACCCCCCTGCTACGCCGAGTGCCACGGCGACCCCTTCGACGGGGCCGGCGGGGGCGCCGAGGGCGAGCCCCGGGACTACGTCTACAGGCCTGTCGGCATCATGGCGGACCACGTCACCCAGCAGGAGCTGGGCTTCCAGGCGGTCAGGGCCATCGAGCAGGTCTTCATGCTGCTAGGCGCCATCAACGCCGTGGGCGGGGTGCATCCGGACTTCAAGATGGGCATAACCGATACCTTCGCCGGTTACGACAACATCAGGGTCCTCAACCCCCCCTACGACATAACCCTGGAGAAGAGCAGGTTCTTCCCCATGAGCTCGGCCAACCCCAGCATGATCTCCCAGGTGATCAAGGAGCCCAGCACCTTCAACGTGGACTACAAGCCCGATGTGCTCGTCGTCAGGGACGGCAACACCCTGATAGATGCGGCCTCGTCAGAGGACATGTCCGACGCGTACGGTGAGTTCAAGTTCGTTGCCGTCATCGACCCCTGGCTCAACGAGACGGCAGACCATTACGCCGACGTGGTGCTGCCCTCGGCGACCATGGAGCAGTATGACGGGCCCTTGAACGTCGGGACCATGTACACCGAGGCCTTCACCCTGCGGCTCCCACCCATCTCCCCCCTGTTCGGCTCCCGGGGGTACATCGACATCATCATCGACCTGGCCGAACGGTCCGGGGTCCTCTTCGGACCCGGGGGCTTCAACGACGTCCTCAACTCCATGCTGGCGTTCCAGAGCGCCTTCAGGCTCGACCTCTCCGAGAAGCCCCAGACCCGTTCCATCCTCAGCCGCTGGGCCAAGTCCAACGGCATCGAGCAGGGCGTCAGGTTCTTCGAGGAGGCGGGCGTCACCGCCCAGAACCGTGCCCCCGAGGCCATCTACACCCAGCCCGGGATGCGCTCGTACGGGGGCGTGCGCCACCGGTTCTACGGCGCCTCCCTCGCAGAAGCAGCCAGGGACATGGAGGACCTGGGGACCGGGGATTCGTACTACCAGGACTACACCGCGCTGCCCACATGGAGGACCCCCACCTTCGAGGGCTCGGACGCCCAGTACGACCTGACCCTGATATCGTACCGCAAGGTCCAGTTCATCAGGTCCCGGGCCACCCACTTCGTGCACATGAACGAGCTGGAGCCCGAGAACCGGGTGCTAATGAACAACCACACGGCCGAGGAGAGGGGCATCCACGAGGACGACGAGGTGTGGGTGGAGTCCCACAACGCTGTCACAGGCGACACGGTCCGGGTCAAGGCCCGGGTCCAGCTCATAGAGGGCATAAGGCCGGACACCGTGGCCATGTCCCAGCACTACGGCGCTTGGGTGCATCCTTGGAACGAGGACGGCGGACCCACCCCGAACACCCTCTTCCCCACGGGCAAGGGATACGTGACGAACACCATGGACCAGTCCTTCCACGTGAAGGTCAAGGTGGAGAGGGCGGGGTGATCGAGTGGTCCATTACGCCTTCGTCATCGACCTGGCCCGTTGCGTCGGCTGCCGGTCCTGCGCCGAGGCCTGCAAGGTGGAGAACAACACCACGAAAGGCATCTTCTGGATGGACGTGCTGAAGATGGAGGAGGGGGAGTACCCCAACGTCCAGTACTCCTTCCTGCCCAGGCCCTGCATGCACTGCGAGCACCCCTCCTGCGCCCCCGTTTGCCCCGTGGGGGCACGGTTCAAGCGGGAGGACGGGCTGGTCCTGACCGACTTCGACAGGTGCATCGGTTGCCGCTACTGCCTCATCGCCTGCCCCTACGGAGTGGGCTACTTCAACTGGAAGCCCCGGGAGGAGAACGAGTACTTCGAATGGGAGACCGATGAGACCATCGTGCCCGGGGCGGGATCCGTCAAGGACAGCACCCGCGGCGTCCTGCCGCCCCACAAGAACCCGGACCACGAGAGGCTGTACAAGGGCGTCAACGTATCGGGCGGCTCCCACCACATGGGCGTGGCCGAGAAATGCACGTGGTGCGTCCACAGGCTTGAGAAGGGCATGAGCCCCGCATGCGTGCACATGTGCCCCATGTTCGTGCTCAACTTCGGGGACATCGACGACCCGACCAGCAAGGTGTCCGAGCTGATCGCGACCCGGCCCCACTTCCTTCTGCTGGAGGATCTTGGCAACCACCCCAACGTGTACTACATCAACAAGACCCCGCCCAGCCACGAGACCAGGAACCTGGACATCAGGAGGAAGTGGGAATGATGTCCGAGGTGGTGGGCTCGAGGGACGAGGTCTACGGGATGCTGGCCAGGCTGTTCATTGGCCCTCCCGACGAGGAGCTGCTCGAGTCCATCCTGGGCTACGAGGTGGACGTGGACACCGAGAGGCTGGCTGTGGACTTCACGGAGCTCCTCCGGGGCATCCGACGGTCCTCACCGCCCCCTCCCTACGAGTCGCTGTACCGCGAGGGTGTAATCCACGGTGAGACCACCCAGGAGGTCATGGAGGCCTACCATGCCTTCGGCGTCCACCCCTCCGGGGACCTGGAGGGCGAGCCCGCCGACCACATCTCCCTGGAGCTTGACTTCATGCGGCACCTGGTGACGCTGGAGGCCGACGCCGGCACAGCCGAGGAGCTGATGCGGATCCTCCGGGCGGAGGGCGAGTTCCTCGACGGGCACCTGTGCCAGTGGGTGGGGGGCCTCAGCCAGCGCATAGAGGACCATGACGACACCGGCTTCTACAGCAGCGTGGCCACATTCACCGACGCGTGGGTCACCGACGACCTGCGTCGCGTCCAGGAGCGCCTCGGCGCCGGGGAGGTGGCACCGTGAGGGACCTGGAGCAGAAGGTCCTCGCACCCCTCAACCAGACGGGGCGTCAGTTCAAGGTCATCGTGATGGGCTTCATACTGCTCATCGCCATCATGTTCTACTACTGGTTCTACCAGATCGTCAACGGCCTGACGGTGACGGGCCTGAGCCAGCCCGTGCCGTGGGGCATCTACATCCTCAACTTCGTCTTCTTCATCAGCATCAGCATCGCTGGCACCCTGATATCGGGCATACTGCGCCTGCTCAAGCAGGACTGGGCGAACCCCATAACCCGCATCGCCGAGATGGTGACCATCATCAGCGTTATCATCGCCTTCCTGAACATCCTGTTCGACATAGGCCGACCCCAGCGATTGTTCAACATGTTCTTCTACGGCAACTCGACCTCGCCCTTCGTGTGGGATACCATCGTCATCGTGATATACCTGCTGGCCAGCGCCGCGTACCTCTACTTCCCGATGGTCCCCGACCTGGCGAGGCTGGCCCCCAAGGTCCCGAAGCTCAGGTTCATCTACAGGCTGCTGTCCAACGGATATACCGGAACGGAGGCGCAGAAGAAGGAGCTCCACAGGATGATCCTGACCCTTGCCATAATGGTCACCGCCACGGTGGTGATGGTCCACACAGTGCTGTCGTGGGTGTTCGGCCTCATGAAGTCGCAGCCCAGCTGGCACGACGCCATCATGGGGCCATACTTCATCTCGGGCGCCCTGATAACGGGCCTGCCCATCCTAATAATCATAGCGGCCATCTTCCGCAAGGCCTACGGCCTCGAGAAGTACTTCAAGTTGGAGATGTTCGACAAGCTGGGCAAGCTCATGCTCGTGCTCATCCTCATCTACATGTACCTGTTCATAGCCGAGACCCTCACCAAGGACTACGCCGCCAAGGCGACGACCCACGACTTCTCCCACGCGCTGTGGTTCGGGGAGTTCGCATGGATAACGTGGAGCATGGTGATCATAGGCTTCCTTGTGCCCATGGTGATCCTCACGTTCAAGCGGACGCGTACGTACAAGGGCATCCTCCTCGCATCGGGCATCCTGTTCATAGCCATGTGGGTGAAGCGCTTCATCATCGTGGTGCCCGGCCTGACCAGGTACCTGCTGCCGTACCAGGACGGCATATACATCCCCTCGGCGACCGAGTGGGCGCTGACACTGGGCTCGATGGCACTGTTCGGCCTGATGTTCGCGATATTCTCCAAGCTGTTCCCGATGGTCTCCATATGGGAGGTGGAGGAGATGGAAGAGTTCCAAAGGGAGGTGGACTGACATGAGCCAGCCCATCTACCGTCCCATCTACTACACCTGGGTCGCCATGTACGTAACCCTGGTCCTGGGCATCCTCATCTGGATACTTGGCGGGCTGTTCGACCTGCCATGGATATGGGACGAGTACTACAGGGCCTTCCCGTCGGGCCTGCTGCTGGTTTTCATAATCTCCATAATCGTGGCGTTGGCCGTGTTCGTCGGCGCCTTCACCAACCACAAGTACCTGGGTGCCATCGTTGCCTCCCTAGGTGCGCTGATAATAGTGCTCGTGCTGTGGGCCATAAGCTGGATCCTGGACACTTGGGACACCACGACCATGATCGTGGTCGTAATAATGCTGGCAGGCGTTGCCGTGGGCCTCGTCTTCCTGGTGTTCGCCCGTTGGAGGTCGACCATAGCTGCATGGTTCGTGCTCTCGGCGATATTCTGTGTGTGGGTCCTCTTGTGGGTCGAGTCCACGTGGGGCACATCATTCCTGTACTGGTTACTGGTCGTGGTGGTCGCCGTCCTGTACGTGGTCGTGTTCCTCGCACATTTACTGATACCGAAGAGCTTCATGGAGGGCTAGATGATGAAGGAACTTGAGGACCTCCTCGGCGATCGCATATCATACGACGAGAGCGAACGCCGGCTCTGCATCCATGACGTGGGCAACCTGCCCGACGTCATCGGCATCAGCGTCATGGACATGCTGGTGGAGAGGATGCCATCTGCGGTGGTGCAACCCGAGACCACCGAGGAGGTGGCCGCCATACTGGCGTACGCCACCAAGGAGGGCATACCAGTGACCCCCCGGGCCGCGGCCACCAGCGGAGTCATGGGCGCCGTCCCAGCCAAGGGCGGCATCGTCATGGAGTTCTACCGGATGAACCGCATCCTCGAGGTGGACGAGGAGAAGAAGCTCGTCCGCGTCCAGCCCGGTGTGGTCTGGGCCCCCTTGGAGGAGGAGCTGAACCGACACGGGCTGCAGCTGCGCGCCTACCCCACCTCCTTCCCGTCATCGATGGTGGCTGGGTGGATAGGCTCGGGTGGTATCGGTATCGGCAGCTTCGAGCACGGCTCCGTCGGCGAGAACGTTAAGTCCCTCGAGTTGGTGCTCCCGACAGGTGAGGTCCGGACCATGAGCGGCCCCGACCTGGACATGGTAGTGGACTGCCAGGGGATAACGGGCGTCATCACCGAGGTCACGCTCCCCGTGACCGACCTCGAGGAGGTCGTGCCCGCCGCCATCCAGTTCGAGTCACTAGAGGACATGACCAAGGCCCTCCAGGAGGTCGCAAAGTCCGTCCCTATATGGACGTGCAACTACGAGGACAAGGCGTTCGTCGAGCTGCAGCACAAGGCCGCAGGCCACCAGGGCGAGGCGAAGGACTCGTTGATAATGGCCATCCCCAGGTCCCGATACAAGCAGGAGGACATCGACCGCGTCGCCGAGAAGTTCAACGGCACGGTCCACCCGGACCCCGAGGAGGTCTGGGAGGAGCGTTTCCTCCCCATGCGGGTGAAGCGGTTGGGTCCTTCCATTATCGCAGGCGAGGTCTACATTCCGAACAACAGGCTCCTGGCCTTCCTGAACCATGTGAACCGGAAGTTCGAGGGGGACACGTACGGCATCGAGGGAACGCTGGGGAACGACGGACGCAACGCTGCCCGGGTGTACGTCCTCTCGGACGAGCGGGACGACTTCGGGTTGGGGTTCACCACCCGATGGGGCCGGGCCCTGGCGTTCCTCGGCATCGCGAAGAAGTACGGTGGTGTCACCTATCAGACGGGCCTCTACCTGGCCAAGGAGGCCGAGAACTTCTTCGGGGGCGAACGCCTCCAGAGGCTGTTCAAGTTCAAGAGCGAGGTCGACCCGGCGAACATCATGAACCCTGGCAAGATCAAGGCCCCCTTCAAGTTCTCCTTCATCTGGGGGATCGCCACGCCCTTCCTGGGCATGTCGAGAGGTCTGGACCTGGGCGATTCGGAGGCCAAGGAGCCGGTTAGGGAAATGGCAGACCTCCTCGAGTGGAACGACCATGTCTACACCTGCATCGAGTGCGGCACCTGCCGTGAGACATGCCCCGTGTTCACCGAGGAGCGGTGGCTGAGCTCGTCACCCAAGGGGAAGATGACGTTCACGAAGGAGTTCCTGTCCGGGAAGCGGGACGTGGACGACTACATGTACAAGCGATACTTCCAGTGCACCCTGTGCGGTAAGTGCAAGGAGGTGTGCCAGGCACTGATCCCAGTCTGCGACATCTTCGAGCACATCCGGATGCGACTCCATGATATGGGGTGGGAGCGGATGGAGGCCCACGACATGCTCCTGAGCTCGATCATGGCCAACGGAAACCCCTTCGGGGACCCCAGGGAGAAGCGCACCGAGCTTTACCCCGACAAGGCCGAGGGCTTCATCAAGCCGGGCGAGGCGGGGAAGGTCGACGTGCTCCTCTTCGCCGGCTGCGTCAACTCGTACCAGGACCTGGCCCTGATGAAGAACCTGATGAGCATCCTCGACGCCGTGGGCAAGACCTACACCACCCTCGGTACCGAGGAGGGTTGCTGCGGGTACGTCGCCCTCATCTCAGGCCTGTCGGAGTTCGAGGAGATAGGCCAGGGTCTGGCGGACCGGCTGATGAAGAGCGGGGCCGACCTGGTGGTCACCCCCTGCGCCGGCTGCTTCAAGACCCTCAGCCACCACTACGAGGAGCACGGCATCGAGCACGGCCTCAAGGTGATGCACCTGGTGGAGTACCTGGAGGAGCTCATCAAGGAGGGGGGCGTCGAGTTCAAGAAGCCCTTCGGCAAGAAGGTGGCATACCACGATCCATGCGACATCGGGCGCCACCTGGGCATCTACGAGCCGCCCCGGGAGGTATTGCGTTCGGTACCCGAGCTGGAGCTGGTTGAGTTCCCCACCAACCGGAACATGGCCACCTGCTGCGGCGGCGGTGGCGCCCTGAAGATGGTGGACCTGGACCTATCAAAGGACATAGCGTTCCGGCGTGTGCAGGAGGCCATCGACGCGGGTGCTGAGATAATCACCTCGGGATGCCCCGCGTGCAAGGCCAACCTCAAGCTGGCCGCCGACAGGGCCCGCAAGGAGAAGAAGGGCAAGGTCAGGGTGATGGACCTGACGGAGATCGTGGGGCGTTCGCTCAAGGGATGACGTGCAGGAGGGATACGAGATGTTCTCAGGACGATGCAGGGTTTGCGGGACGGCCTTCCTCAACAGCACCCAGGAGCAGTGGCTTCGCGACCGGGTCGAGGATCCCAAGACGCTGGACCTGATCCTCCACATCTGTCCCGAGTGCCGAGGCAAGGGCCACGGCATCGTCCGCCGCTGACGGACCGTCAGATGGACGTCTCGTAGAAAGGCTTGTACGAGCGGAGCACCACGTACGACGTCAGGAACTGCACCCCCTCCAGGTTGCGCAGGTCCTCCAGGAAGTCCGCGGCCGCGTCGTGATCGGGGAGCCTCAGCATCACATGTAGGTTGAAGTCCCCTGTGATAGTGTGGATGCAGCACGACTCGTCCAGGGCCTCGATGGACTTGACGATGTCCTCCAGGCGGGCACCGGGTCGGGACCTTATCATCACCAAGAGGGTGCAGTGCTTGCCCACCGAGGCCGAGTCGATGATGGTGGTGAACTTCTTGATGACCCCGGTGTCCACCAGCTTGCGTATCCGCTGGCTGATGGTGCCCGTGCTCATGTTAAGGGTCTTGCCGATGCTCCTGTATGAGAGGCGGGCGTTGTCCCGTAGCAACCGGAGGATGCTAACGTCCAGCTCGTCGACGGTTGTATCGTTCCTGTTCATGCAGAGCCCTCAGTGTCACACATCTCGTTCAATCCGTTCCGCCATGGATGCCACAGTCGCACCAGCACCGACCGCACTGGGGATACGCCTTGAGCACCACGTTGCTGTCCACCCTCTCCACGCCCTTCATGGTCCGTATTGTGTCCAGGACACGGGCGGCGTGGTCATTGTCGGTGCATCTGACAAGGACGATCATGTCCAGGTCCCCGGTGACATAGTGGATGCAACACGCCTCCTCCACGTCCTCGAACCTCTTGACCACAGCGTCGATGCTCACCATAGGGTCCACGCGTACCCGGAGGAACATCGGCACCTGGAGACCCATGAGGGTGGGGTCCACGGCGGTGGTGAACCGCTTGATGACGCCCGATTCGAGCATGTGCTTCACCCTGTCGGACACCGTTCCGGTGCTGACATGGATCCTCTTGCCTATCTCCCGGTACGATAGTCGTGAATCCTCACGGAGCAGGTCCAGTATCTTAAGGTCGGTCTCATCAAGTCCTTCGCGCACGGTCATTCCAGGCACCTCAGGTCATTATTGGACAGTTGTCTAGATTTCGCGAGTATCAGTCGATGGATATTCAATGATGATAATGTTCTTTTTACAATTAATCTTTTCGTCCTTCACCAACGGGGTTACTGAAGTTCGGCGTTACTAAAAAAGCTAAATAACCTCCGAATCCATCACCCCCGCGGGCCGCTAACGTGACAGATGTCCAACGTCGGGGGCTTCAACCGCTACTTTGGACATCTAAACGGAGTTGTTTGGCGGATGCGGTCCGTCGTGGAACGAGATGAATAGGAGGCGTTGGCCAATGGCGAAGCGCGGTGAGTTGGACGAGACGGACCTGAATATCCTGAGGCTCCTCAGGTCCGACGCAAGGCTGTCATTCCGGGAGATCGGCAAGCAGATCCATGTCAGCACGGGCACGGTGAGCGAGCGCGTCAGGCAGATGCAGGAGAGCGGGGTCATAAAAGGCTTCGTGACCGCCATCGCGCCAGAGAAGATGGGGTACAACGTGACGATGCTCCTGTCCCTGTCGATCAAGCACGACGTGACCCTGACCGAATTCGAGGAGACCGTCTCCAAGTTCGAGGAGGCCTCGTGCATCCACTACGTGACGGGCGACTGGGACATGATGGTCCTGATGAGGTGCAAGGACCAGGACCACGCGGCCGAGCTCCTAGACAGGGTCAGGACGCTCGAGGCGGTCCAGGCCCTCAAGAGCCACATGGTGATGAAGTCGTGCAACCTCTGCGGCCGCTGCGGCTGTGACTGTGCCTGGGACCCACCCCATCCCGATTAGGCATCCTCCTGGAACTTTCATCACTGACGGTCGCTGACACAGCTGCGGCTCCCGATGGTGTTGGGACAGTGAAGGAAAATCAACGGAATGTCGACATTCGTCGTTCCCCTCCACACATCCGATTACATTCGTTCGACATTAGCATAAGTTTTATATCAATCCAATGAAGTGTAGCTCCGATGCAAAGGGGCATCCGGAGTGGACCCAGCAAAGAGGAATCGGGGCGATTTGCCCCCCCTCAGCGAGGGATGAGAGACAGGGCCCGAGTCCTGGCCTGCATCGCCGATGCTGCTGGCATTCCGACGGCGTACACCGCACCGCAGGACCACGCGTTGAATTGACGGAGGGATAGGATTGTCGGACATCGAAAAGCAGGCCCTTTCGCCACTGCTCACCATGGGCCGGGCGTTCCTGATCACCGCCTTCGGCCTGGGTGCCGCCGCGGTGGCGACCCTGGTGGCCCTGTACATCTACAACACGGAGGGCATCCCACCGACGGACCTTAACCCGCCCACCTACTGGGGGGTCCACCTCACGAACTTCGTGTACTTCCTGTCCCTGGGCCTGGGGATATCACTGGTCTCAGCCATACTATGGGTCAGGAAGACGAACTGGGCGGCCTTCGCCGTGCGCCTGGCCGATGTGTCCGCGGTCATGGCCTTCGTGGTCGCCGCCTTCCACCTGCTGTTCCAGATGGGCAGCCTCCACAACGTGGTGGACCACATCCTCTACGCCCAGCCCGATTCGCCGTACCTATGGGACGGGGTGCTCATCATCTTCCTCTTCATCACCACCATCATAGCGATGTACATGCCCATGGTCCCAGACCTGGTACGGGCCTCGCTGAACGTCAAGGAGATTAAGGCGTTCTATAGGGTGCTGGCCTTCGGGTACATCGGCAACCCAATCCAGCGCATCCGGGTGCAGAGGTACTCCATGATAGCCGCCTACACCGTCATCATCGTCCTGGTCTCCATGGTGACCGTCATCGCGTGGAGCTTCGAGGCTGTCACCGAGCATCCTGTGTGGAACAACGCCATCACCGGACCCCTCTTCATCGCCGAGGCCCTGGTCATAGGCCTCGCCGCCCTCATCGGGATGCTGGCAGTGCTCCGCAAGCTGGGTGGGTACGAGGAGGTCATGCCCACCTCCGTGTTCGTCAAGCTGGGCAAGAGCCTGATGCTGGCCATCCTCCTTTACATCGGCCTTCTGATGGTGGAGACGGCCACGCGCTCCTACGAGGTGGCTGGTGTCACCCACGACGCCTTCGAACCCGTGTGGCTGGGAGAGTTCGCACCCATCGCATGGTCCATCCTGTTCCTGGGCCTCGTCATCCCGTTCCTCATCATCATGCAGCCTCGGCTGCAGACCCACCGGCCCATCATCCTGGCCGCCACCATGACCACTGTGGTCATGTGGTTCAAGAACTACATGGTGGTCGTCCCCGGCCTCACCCAGCACCTGGAGCCCATCGAGGGAGGCATCTACATCCCCACGCTGACGGAGTCTGTGCTGATGGTGGGCTCCTTCGCGTTCTTCGCGATACTCATGGTGTCCATGTCCCGTTTCTTCCCCATGGTGTCCATCTGGGAGATCGAGGACCAGACCAGGTCCAAGGAGGAGGCGGAGGTGGTGCCCGGATGATGAACGCACTGTACCGCCCGATCTTCAACACCTGGATAGCCTTCATCATCGCGCTGATGGTAAGCCTCATCTCGTGGATCGTGGCGGCGTCCCTAGAGCTGGGCGAGATGTTCTCCCCTGACTACTCCGGCTTCCCGTCCCCCTTCTTCATGGTCCTCGTGATCTCGGTGGCGGTGGGCTTCATAGCCTTCATCTGGTTCTTCCTGGAGAGGGAAGGCATCACGGTACTGGCCATCATCGGGGTGACGGTGGGCATCTATGTCGTAATAATCCTGCTGGATTGGGTGCTGACCAAGTGGGGCAGCCAGATGATACTCATCGCCATCCCGGTAGGTCTGGGCCTGTTCACGGGAGTGCAGCTCATGCTGTTCATCCGAAAGCGGGTCGAGGCGGGGGTGTGGATAACCTTCGCCCTCATCATCGTCTTCGCTGGCCTCACCTGGTGGGCAGGATACACCGACTGGGAGTTCCTGGCCCTCTCGGTAATCCTCTACTACGGCTCCATCGTCGCCATCTGCTTCGGTTACGCTGCGGTGTTCGTCGTTTACACTATCTACGTCAGAAGGACCCTGGGGGTCTGACCATGAAAGCCTTAGATGATATATTCGGAGACCGGGTCTCCTACGAGGAGAACGAGCGGATCCTCCACACCACCGACGTGGGCATCCTGCCAGACGTGCTGAACATGGGCGTCATCGACCTGATGATCGACCGCATGCCTGAGGCAGTGGTGCAGCCGGTCAACAAGGAGGAGGTCGTGGCCCTCCTCCAGTACTGCAACAGGGAGCGGATTCCCATCACCCCCCGCGGCGCCGCCACCGGGGGCGTGGGTGGTGCCGTGCCCGCCAACGGCGGTATCGTCGTCAACTTCAGTCTGATGGACAGGATCCTGGAGATTGACGAGGAGAACATGCTGGTCCGAGTCGAGCCCGGCGTCATCTGGGCAGACCTGGAGGAGGAGCTTCGCAAGCATGGGCTCATGAACCGGACCATCCCCTCGTCGGCCCCCTCATCCACCGTCGCCGGTTGGATAGCCTCCTCAGGCGTGGGCTACGGCGCCTTCGAGTTCGGTCCTGTGGACGACAACGTCGAGTCGGTGGTCCTGGCCCTTCCAGATGGAGAGCTGCGCGAGATGAGCGGCACCGGTCTGGAGATGGTCATAGGCTGCTACGGCGCCACCGGCATCATCGTGGAGGCCACCTTCAAGATCAAGGAGGCCGAGGAGATAGTCCCTGTCGAGCTGGGCTTCCCGACGCGCAAGGAGATGCTCAAGGCCCTCCAGAACCTTGTCAAGGAGGTGCCCATGTGGACGTGCAACTTCGAGACGGAGGAGTACATCACCCTCAAGCAGATGTCCAAGGGCGAGGGCAAGGAGGCCATGGCCAACTCCATCCTGCTGGGCATCCCAAGGAGCCGGTACGACAGGAAGGTCTTCGAGCGGATAGCCCAGAAGAAGCGCGGTAAGATCATGGAGCACGCCGAGGTTGCGTGGGAGGGTCGGTACCTGCCCCTGCGAATCAAGAAGCTGGGACCATCCATCGTAGTAGGCGAGGTCCTGGTGCCCATCCGCAGGCTGGACGGCTTCCTCGAGGCGATGTACAAGAAGCTGAAGAACGAGACCTTCGGCATAGAGGGCACCCTCACCAACCGCAGGGAGGCGGCCGTGCGCCTGTTCGTCCTGTCCGACGAAAGGGAGAGCTTCGGCCTCAACTACCTGGGCGAGTGGGCC
>CP070808.1:1974509-1978482 GCA_020343715.1 Thermoplasmata archaeon | reverse complement strand
CTTCAACTCACGAGGCGCCGCCTCTCTCGGTGCATCCCTGCTGGGCAGGGGCGGCGACTCCATCTTATTCGCGTCCATCGGCGGGGGGCTGACGAACCCAGATGGTACAAAGATGCTCCAGAAGGCGGACCAGCTGTACCCCTTCTCGGGCGGCCTGTCGCTGGTGACGAACTTCATGGTGCCCGTGGCCATCCGCAAGTCGGTGACGCTGGCGGTGGGCATGGGGCACGCGCTTCCCCGATGGGTCATCTTCTCGGGGGCCTCCATCGGGAGGGCCATGCGCCCTGCCATCATCCACAAGCATCAGCCCGGGGAGCCAAGGGAATGGGCGCTGACGGTGTTGCCCTTGGTCATGGTGGCGGGCGCCCTGCCGGCCATCTACGGTGCCATCTTCAACGTCTTCGAGCTCATCTACGGCGGGGCCCTCCTCTACCTGGCGGCCCTGGTGGTCATGTACTTCCCGCTCCGTAACCTGATGTCCCGGACGCTGGTGGGGGCCGACTTCGGGAGCCTGGGGTTCAAGGTAAAGCGGCTCCCTGTCGTGATGGCCTACGCCCCCGCCGCCACCATCCTCCTGCTGACCATCCCCGTGGTGGTCACCAGCCTTTGGAACATCATGTGGTGGCTCTCGCCCATCGGGGCCGTATGGGTGGTTGTGGTGGTCCTGGTGATGGGTTGGTTCGCCCACAGGGGCGCCGTGGACTCCGGGGAGCGCGGGGCCGGAAGGAGGCACGTGGACAGGCACCTCAAGGAGCAGAAGTCCAGGATGAAGGAGCGATACCGGCAGAAGGAGTGAGCCATCCTAGGCCTCGTCCTCTTCTGGAGGTTCCTCGTCACCCATCTCGTACCACTGGGGTTTGCCCCATTTCGGCACGAAGGCGGGCTTCACCAGGCGGCCAATCTCGTCCTCCTCAGGCACCTCGCCGGTGTAGGTGTAGCAAAGGTCGCGCATCTCACGCTTGATGGCGTCACACCTGTCCGCCCCGCACCTGGGGCAGTGGTCCTCCTCGTCGGTGAGCATCGTCTCGCAGTTGCCGCACACGTCCACCAGCGTCATGGCCTTCGGAATACCATTTCTCGGCCATCGTATAAGCCACTTTCGACAGGCGTCGAAACGGGGTGTCGTGAGGTACTAGCCAGTAGGTCCGGATTCACCTTCCGTCCCGTGGTGTTTGTAAGCGAAGGTATTTAATAGTCGAAACCATTGCCGGATTTACCAGGATGGAGTCACCATGGCTATCATCATCAACGAGGACGACTGCACCGCTTGCGGTGCCTGCGCTGAGACCTGCCCGGTGGGTGCGATCACCGTAGAGGACGTTGCTATCTGCGACGATGACGAGTGTGTCGAGTGCGGCGCTTGCGTCGACGAGTGCCCGAACGGTGCCATCAGTCTGCCGTAGACTGCAGTACGATAGCATCGCCAGGGTCGACCTGGTGACAAGGCCATAGGCTCCATCCCCGAGAGGAGGGGTTTAATGGAGACCGTGTTCGTATTGATCAAGACCCAACCAGGCCTTGTGGAGCCCGTACTCCACGAGGTGGCTTCGAACCCCGATGTCACCGAGGCCACCGCCGTCACCGGCGCGTACGATGTGCTGGCCCGCGTGGAGAAGGAGTTCGTCACCGAGTCCCTCAGCGTCATCGTGAAGCAGATCCGCCAGATCGAGGGCGTTTCCTCCACCGAGACGCTGGTGGCCCTCAAGATGTGAGGGGGCCACGCTTCCCGTGGGCAAGGTGCCAGCGCTTCCATAGCGCGCAATGTATTTATATCCGCCAACGAGTTTCCGTAAATCCGCGGGGGCTCCGTTATGGTAGAGGAGAACTTTATCTTCATCGGCAAGAAGCCTCTCATGAGCTATGTCCTTGCCGCCTTGCGACAGATCAACGAAGCCGACGGAACCGTAGTGATCAAGGCCAGGGGCAAGGCAATCAGCCGGGCCGTGGACGTGGCCGAGATTCTTCGTAACCAGTTCGCCACGAACGCCACGGTCGACGACATCGAGATCTCCACCGAGAGACTGACGTCGGACGAGGGCAGGGAATCGAACGTGTCCTCCATCGAGATCTTCATGTCCGTGCCCGAGGGCGAGGGCGCTGCCGATGAGGCGGCCGCCCCCAAGGCCGAGCCGAAGGCCGAACCTGCCCAGGAGGACACGGGTGCGGACTTCTTCGGCGAGTTCAAGGACCAGTCCTAGAGGGGGACGCGACTTGTTCTCCGATGAGGAGGGTATCCTCGCCGTCAAGGCTGCCCGGGCCATCGTGGACTCCCACGTCCACGGCCGCGGCCCGCCGGACCTGGACCTCCCAGGGACCTTCGATGGTCCGGGAGGTGTCTTCACGACCCTCAAGACCCATCCAGGCGACTCCCTTCGCGGCTGCATAGGGATCCCCGAGCCCATCATGAGCCTGCGGGACGCCCTCGTCCGTTCTGCCATGTCGGCGGCGACCCAGGACCCTAGGTTCCCCAGGGTGTCCCCTGGTGAGCTGGACTCTATCCTCGTGGAGGTGACGTTGATGACCCCTCCTGAGTACATCGAGGTTGAAAGCCCTGATGAGCTCCTTGAGAAGGTTCGCATCGGGGTCCATGGCCTGATAGCCGTCCGTGGAAGGGCCAGGGGCCTGCTGCTCCCCCAGGTGCCGGTGGAACAGGGATGGGACACCGAGGAGTTCCTGCGTCACACGTGCTGGAAGGCCGGGCTGCCGATGGAGTCATGGAATGACGGGGTGACCCGGTTCCAGTGGTTCACCGGTCAGGTCTTCGGCGAGGTATCGCCCAGGGGCGAGGTCAGGCCCGAGCCCCTGGAGTAGGCCGCCTCAGCTCTTCAGCGCCATGTGGGCAAAGACCTTGGTCATGAGCATCAGGTTCTCTATCCAGGTGTACTCACCTGCGCTGTGGGCGGCCTCGTCGATCTTGGCCCACACGGCGGCGTTGTAGCCCGCCTTGCGGAAGAACGCGGCGCAGGTGCCGCCCCCGATGCCGTACACCTTCGGCTCCACTTCGATGACGTGGCGTATGGCCTCGGACAGGAGGGTGACCACCCTGCTTTCCTCCTCGGTGATGGGGGCCGCCTGCTCGTGCTGGTGCAGCGAGAGGCTGATGGGTAGCCCGTACTTCTCCCCCACCTCCTTCATGACGGCCCGGACGGTCTCCAAGACCTCCTGGGTGTCGTACTCGGGTAGGACCCTGCTGTCTATGTAGAAGATGTCCTCTCCTGGAATGGTGTTGACGTTGGCCACGTTGGCCAGCTTCATGGTGAGCTCGAACGTCGAGAACGGGGGGTCGAACAGCGGGTCCCTGCCGGTGTAGGTCTCCTTGAGGGTCTTGTTCAACCGGTACGCCAGCTCGGCCCCCGCCTCGAAGGCGTTCTTGTACATGTGGGGCATGGACGCATGTCCCTGGACCCCCTCGGTCTTGAACTTGAGCCAGAGGATGCTCTTCTCGGCGATCTCGATCATGTCGCCCTTGGGGAGCCCCGCGTCGGGGACCATGATGATGTCCTCGGGTCCGAATATGTCCTGGGTCAGCAGGTGCTGGATGCCCCACTTGGAGCCGTTCTCCTCGTCGGCCACCAGGGCGCATCCGATGTGGCACCCCGTGCGGACTCCCACCTCCTCGAGGGCCCGGACGGCGTATAGCGAGGCCACCAGTGGCGTCCCGTTGTCCTCCACGCCCCGGCCCACCACCTTGTCGTCGATGATCACTGGCTTCCAGGGGTCCGTCTCCCAGAGCGTCAGGTCGCCCTCGGGCACCACGTCGGTGTGGGAGATGAACCACAGGGTTGGGGCGTCCTCGTTCACACCGTTGCGGACGGCCACCAGGTTGGGCCGCACCACGCCGTGGTCGTCCTCCACGTCGTACCTCTCCATCCTGTCGAAGCCGAAGGACCCCATATGGTCCTGGAGCCATTCGGTCTTCTCAAGCTCGCCGTCTCCACCGGACACCGGTGACACCGCCGGTATCGAGCAGGAC
>CP070808.1:1961297-1974409 GCA_020343715.1 Thermoplasmata archaeon | reverse complement strand
GACCGCTCGGTTAACAGCCGAGTGCTCCACCAGCTAAGCTACAACGGCGCGTGGATTTTGGGAATGGACCTGGCGTACTTAATCTTTACGGGCTCAGAGCCGAGGGAGATGCGGAACAGGGGTGCCTACCAGTTATCGAGTAGATACCAAACATTTATTCGGGAAAAGGGCATTTCCAGCCACTCCGGAGGTCAGTCAGTTGTCCCGGGACCCGGTGGATGATGCTATAGAGGCTTTCCGAGAGGGGAGGTTCGTCTTCGTCTACGATGCAGACGGACGCGAGGAGGAGACCGACTTCTTCCTCCCAGCGACCGCTTGCAGACCCGAGCATGTCCACCAGATGAGGACCGAGGGAGGCGGCCTCATATTCCTGATGGTGGGCAACGGCGTGGCCAGCAAGATCGGCCTGCCCTTCATGGCCGATATACTGATGGAGGCGGCGGCCACCTATGACGTGCTGCAGGCCTTCGTTCCTGACGACATCCCCTACGACACCAAGTCCTCCTTCTCCGTGGCCATCAACCACCGCGAGACCTTCACCGGTATCACCGACAATGACCGGGCGCTGACCATCTCCGAGTTCGGCAAGCTGGCGTCCCAGGCCGAGGACATGGCACCCGAGGAGGCCGTGGCCCTGTACGGGAGGGCCTTCAGGGCCCCCGGCCACGTGCCCATCTGTGTGGCGTCGGAGCAACCCCTCCGCAACAGGTTCGGCCACACCGAGCTGTCCGTTGCCCTGCTCCTGATGGCGGGCATGCAGCCGGTCGCGGTGGGATGCGAGATGATGGCCGCCGACGGCGGGTCCCTGTCCCGGGAGGACGCGAGGGCCTACGCCGAGGGGTTGGGAGCTCCTTTCCTGGAAGGCAAGGACATAATCGAGAGGTGGCGGGAATGGTCCGGGTGATGGCACAGGGCGTGTTCGACATCCTCCACCTGGGTCACGTGCACTATCTGGAGAAGGCCCGGGAGCTGGGCGATGAGCTGGTGGTGGTGGTCGCCTCGGACAAGACTGTGAGGGACCGCAAGCACGAGCCCATAACGCCCGCCGATATGCGCCGGGACCTGGTCGCCTCCCTCCGGTGCGTGGACATGGCGGTTGTGGGCTCCGACAGCGGGGACCCCTACGTCACGGTCCTGGACCTCAAGCCCGACATCATAGCCCTGGGCCACGACCAGGAGCACAGCGAGCAGAAGATCCGGCTGGAGCTTCAAAAGCGGGGGATTCCCACCCAGGTGACGAGGCTGGAGTACTACTACCACGACCTGGACGGCACCCGCAAGATCATCCAGAAGATCCTGTCCATGTGGGCGTTCTCCCGGGAGATGGAGCGCATCGAGGGGGAGCCGGTGATGGACGAGGACGAGATGGACGACGGATGGGGGGGTGAGTGACATGCCCCGCCGCATCGGCATCGCCGACACCACCTTCTCCCGCGTCGACATGGCCTCCCACGCCATCGACGAGCTGAAGGCCACCGGTACCGGGTTCGTCATCGAGCGGTACACCGTGCCCGGTGTCAAGGACCTGCCCGTGGCGTGCAAGAAGCTCATCGAGGAGAGGGACTGCGACATCGTCATGGCCCTGGGCATGCCCGGGGCGGAGCCCATCGACAAGATGTGCGCCCACGAGGCCTCCCAGGGCCTCATACAGGTGCAGATCCTGACCAACACCCATATCATCGAGGTCTTCGTCCACATCGACGAGGCCGAGGACGACAAGGAGCTGGCTTGGCTCACGGAGCGACGCACCCGCGAGCACGCCGTCAACACCTACGACCTGCTCTTCCGGCCCGAGCGGCTCACGCGCACGGCCGGCACGGGGCAGAGGCAGGGGTTCCCCGATGCCGGCTCCGCCGAGACTGGCGCCCACGCCGGGGGGCACTGAGGGGGAAGGACCATGGGACCGGACGAGACCGAGTGCGAGCCGACCGACGGACTGGACACCGACATGGACGAGCTGCTCTGCCGGGACGGGTCGAGACTGGGGAACGACGACCTCTATGACGGGGACTGGTGAATCACGCTTACCGAGGAGTATCAATATCAGGAGGAATGACGGAATGAACATAGCATTCGTGGTCTCGGAGTTCAACTTCGACGTGACGATGCCCATGCTGGAGCAGGCGAAGCAGCACGCCAAGTTCCTGGGAGCCGACGTGGTCAAGGAGGTCCAGGTGCCTGGTGTGTTCGACATGCCCCTGGCCATCAAGCGGCTCTGCGAGCGCAAGGACGTGGACGGCGTGGTGGCCATCGGTGCTGTCATCGAGGGCGAGACGGAGCACGACGACATAGTCATCTCCCATGCCAGTCGGAAGATCGCCGACCTGGCGGTGGAGTACGGAAAGCCCGTGGGCCTGGGGATCACCGGGCCAGGGATGAGCCGTCTCCAGGCGGAGGCCCGCATCAACAGGGCCAAGGCCGCCGTGGAGGCCGTCGTCAAGCTGGACAAGGCCGTCGGCGACCTATAGGATGGCCTGCCCCGGTATCCCGCCCCTGCCCCTCATTACGATGAGGAGCGCAGCCACGGCGAACAGGACCAGCGCTATCACCAGGAGACCCCACTGGGAACCCTCCGAGCTCTTCGGCGGGTCCGCCTCCGGTGGAGGTATGTCGATTCTGACCTCCCTTCCCGGCCCTTGTCCCGCCTCGTTGTAGGCGAAGACCGTGTAGTTGTAGCTGACCCCCAGCTCCACCTCCCCGTCCACCAGGGAGAGGGCGGGGCCCGTGACCTCGGTCATGTTCCCCGCCTCCCGGTCGTGACGATAGACCCGGTAGCCGAGGACCTCCCTGCCACCGTCGTACCCCGGTGCCGACCAGGAGATCTGCACCTGACCGTCCACCCAGTGGGCCACCAGGTTCAGGGGGTCGCCGGGCGTCCCGTAGGGCATGGCGCTGGCCATCTCGCTGCGCTCGGATTCACCCGCGTCGGTCAAGGCCACGACGCAATAGGTGTAGACCACCGCGTTGTCCACCTCCGTGTCGGAATAGTGGGTGGTCGTTGGCCCGATCTCCGAGAGGGGCATCATCACGCCCCCCTCCTCCATGCGAAGCAATCGGTAACCAAGCATGGGATGGCCACCGTCGTCGTCAGGCATGTCCCATGTCACCTCCACCGAACCGATCCCGGCCACAGCCAGAAGGTCCAGCGGCACCCCAGGGAGCCCGGCCGGCACCGCCATCACGGCAGGGCACATACCCGACTCACCGGCCAGGTTCCGGGCGGTGAGGGCGTAGGCGTACTCCAACCCGTTAACCAGATCCAGGTCTGTATAACCCAGCTCGTCCACTGCAAGGCTGATCAGGGGTGTGAACGACTCCTCGCCCTCGACACGCCTGTGCAAGGTGTACCCCATCACAGGTGTCCCCCCGTCGTCCACGGGGGGGCCCCACGTCACTTCGATGGTCCCATCGCCCCACTCGAGGCCCAGGTCGCTGGGAGCCTCGGGGACGCGATAGACCTGGGTGACCGCCACGGCGCTCGAGGCCGACTCGCCCTCGGCGTTCAGGGCGGTCACGAAGTAGCTCCTCACGACGCCGTCGTATGCCACGTCGTGCAGGAACTGCAGCAGGGGCTGGGCGATGCCAAAGTTGCTGGGGCCGCCCAGGGGGACGGCGTCGTCCACGGACTCGCCGAGATAGACCCGGTACCCCAAGATGGGGGAGGCCCCGTCGAACTCCGGGGCCGACCAGGTCACCTTCACGTAGTCCTCTGTGGCCACTGCCTCCACGCCAGTTGGCGCGTCGGGGGGGACCATCGCCATCGCCTCGATGACATCGCTGGCCAGGGACTCGCCCTTCCCGTTCCAGGCAGTGATGTGATACTCGTACAGCACGCCCACCTCCACCTGCTCGTCCCGGAAAGTTGGGTCCTCTGGGTCCGTCCGCCCCACCTCGGCGGGGAGGGCGTCCCCAAGGCGCCTGTACACGGAGTACCCGCTGACCGGGAGGCCGTAGTCGTCCATGGGAGCGTCCCAGGTCAGCTCGATGAACAGGTCGCCGTACGTGTGGGTCACGTTCATCGGCTGCGTCGTCACGCCGAAGGTCCTGATGCTGACGGAGATGGGCTCCCGCGACTCACCGTGCTCGTTGAGGGTCGTCAAGGCGTACGTGTAGTTCGTACCGTCCTCCACGGCGGTGTCGTGGAAGGTCCTTGAGTCCCCGGGGATGGGGGTGACCACCTCAACGTGGTCCCCCTCGGCGATGCGGTACACCATGAAGCCGGTGATCGGGAGGCCGCCTGTGAACTCCGGGACCTCCCACTCGAGGACGACGGCATCGAACTCGAGGGTCGCCGTCAGGTTGATAGGTGGGTCGGGAACGGTAACGGACCGGTCGTGGACCACGTTGCTGCGGGGGCTGATGCCCTTCCCGTTGTTGGCGTAGACGGCGTAGTAGTACTCTACACCCCACTCCACGTCCTTGTCGTTGTGGAGGTTGACGGTACCCACGTCCTTGTAGAACCGCAGGTCGTCCTGGGAGGTGCCCCGATAGAGGAGGAACCTCTTGACGGGGTAGCCGGAGTTTTCCTCGGGGAACTCCCAGTCCAGCTGGATGAAGCCCTCCCCCCCGCTGGCCTCAAGGTTCAGGGGGGCGCTGGTGGGGAGGTACTCTCCCACGATGGAGACGAATCCGTCTCCGTCACCCGAGGGCTTCAGCTGGTAGCCGTCCTCGGTGACGGGGATGTCCATCGATTCCGTGGTCCCGGCGATGACCAGATTGTCCACGTCGTCGACCTCCACAGCGTACACCCCATCGGTCAGATGCCCACCGTAGAAGGTGGAGTAGAGGGGTGCGGTGCCGTTGTCGTTGATGATGAACACGAAGCCCTCGCTCTCCCCCTCCCACTCGTCGTCGAGGCAGTCAGGCGTCACGGTGAAGTTGGTGCCGTCCCCCACGGAGCCCACCGCCACCAGGTGCCCCTCGGGGTCCAGCTCGACGTCGTAGACCGTGTCGTCGGCGTCCCCGCCCAGGAGGGTGCACCACTCGAGGGCCGTCGCGTTTGGGTTCAATTTCGCTAAGAAGGAGTCGATCCTGCCGTGGTAGTCCTCCTGATAGGCCCCCGGTGTGGTGATGAACCTCGCTCCTGGGCCGCTATAGAACGTGGTCCCGGCCACGTAAATGTTCTCATCGTCGTCCAGGACCAGGCTGGTCGGTGACGTGGAGTAGCCGCCCCCGAAGTACGTGCTCAGGACCATCCTGCCCGTGTAGGGTGTGAAGAGGCATATGAAGCCGCTGCTGAAGCAGGGGCGGGTGGGCTGGAACACACCCGGTGTGGTGAACATGTCCATGGAGGTGGTCCGACCGCCCACCACGATGTCGCCGTTGGGTGCGAAGACGAGGCAGTTGGCCACCTCGCTGCCGAAACCGCCCCAGAAGAAGGTGTCGACGATGTGGGAACCGTTCTCGTCCAGGGTGAAGAGGAACCCGTCGCCGTGCACTCCGCCGTAGCTGCCATACTCCGTGGGGAAGTCGCCCGACTGGGTCTGCCCGACCACGGTGGCCAGCCCCTCGTTGACCTTGATGTCCCCCACCCACTCGGTGTGGGACCCGCCCACGTAGGTGGAGTACACAAGGTCGTCCCCCTGGCTGTTCAGCTTGGTGACGAAGGGGTCCTGCTGGTAGTTGTTCATCCCCAGGTTGAACTGGCCGTTAAGGGCCCCCTTCGTGTAGGGGTAGTCATGGGACCAGGTGGACCCGGTGAAGTAGACGTTGTTGTCCCTGTCCAGCTCCATGCCGACGACGCCGTCCCAGCTGGATCCGCCCACGAAGGTGGACCAGAGGACCTGGGAGCAGTTGTGGTTGAACTTGGTGACGGCAGCGTCGCTGGCGCCCAGCTCGTCGTCGTACGCTCCCAGGGTCAGCGGGAAGTCGTCGGACTGGGTGTAGGCCAGGGTGTATATGTTTCCGTCCCCGTCCAGCTCCACGTCGATCACGGAGTCGGGATAGGTCCCCCCGACGAAGGTCGAGCTGTGAACGACCACCGGGTCGATCACCATGGACCTCCCCGGCTCCTTGTCGACCGAGAAGCCGTAGGTGCATCCATCCTGTACCAGGTCGACATCGGCAACCTCCCCGTCGCCGTGCCATGCCACCAGGTCGGTGTCGTGGAGGGTGAGGCCGTGGTCCAGGTCGACCCTCAGGCCGTCGGCGCCCGCAGTGACGTCGTCGGCACCCCGCACCAGGAAACGGGCCATGGATGGGTCGGCCCCCCCGTCCAGGATCAGGTCGTACTTCAGGTTCCCTCCGGAGAAGTAGTACCTGACGTCGGTGCCTGGCCACACGTCTTGGTACACCACCTCGGCATAGCTCCTTGCATCGGTGACCCACCGGTCCGGGTCGTTGCCTAGGAAGAAGCTGGTGCCGTAACCCAGGTCACCGATCCCCTCGGGCCCTACCGGGTCCGGAGCGGAGAACGCCACCTTCACCCGGTGGCCACCGCCGTCGGTCATGACGTCGTATGTCACGCCGTCCGGCCCGAAGGCAGCGGTCCCGAAGGGGGTCACCGAGGTGAAGCCTATCCTGGTGTCCCACTGACCCAGGTTCTCGATGAACCTGCCGACCTCGGCTTCGGTCTGGGGGACGGCCCATTGAGGCTCGTCTCCCTTAGGCGATGTCTCGGCCGGTTCACTGTCCGTCACTCCCATGGCCATGCCGGTGGGCATGGCCATCGCCAGTGCGATGAGCACCATGATGCAGTTCCTCGCGGTCGTCCTCATCTCACTTCCTCCCATCGTCATCGTCATCTCTTCCCTTCCTGAGGGTCATGTAGGCCACCGCCGAGGCCAGGGCGAGGACGACCACCACCAGCACCAGGTAGGTCCACTCGAAGGCCTCCGGTTGCACGGGTGGCTCCTCCTCCAACGGCACGGTCATGTTGACCTGGGCCCCGGGGCCCTCGCCGACGGCATTGTATGCCAGGATCGTGTAATTGTACGTCCCTCCGGGCTCGACAAGAAGGTCGGTGAAAGAGGGGTCCGTGACCCGGGTCCAGTTCCCCTCATCCCAGTCGGAGCGACGGACCATGAACCCCATGACAGGGCTCCCACCGTCGCTGGAGGGGACATCCCAGGTGACCAGCACCTGGTCCCCAGTCCAGAACGCCTGGGCGTCCAACGGTTCGGAGGGTCTTCCGGTGGGTCGGGCCTCGACGAAGCCGCTTAGCTCCCCGTCTCCCACGGGGGTCGTTGCCCGCACGGCATAGACGTAGACCTTGCCGTTCACGAGGTCCTCGTGCAGGAACTGGGTGTCTTCGGGCCCCAACCTCGCAACCTCCTTGGCGTTGGTCCCGTCCTCGATGGAGAACACCCTGTAACCGCTTACCTCCCGGCCACCATCCCACGCCGGAGGGCTCCAAGAGACCATCACACAACCGTCTTCCCCCTCCGCCGCAACATGTTCGGGGGCGTCGGCGGTCCCGGCCGGTACCCCCGTCACCGGGGCCGAGTTAAGGCCCTCGCCCACCAGGTTGGTGGCGGTCACGGTGTAGGTGTACCCGACGCCGTTCTTGACGGTGTCGTCCAGGTAACCAAGGGTGTCCATGGTCACCATGACGAGCCTCGTTGGGGTGCTCTCCCCCTCCGCCTGGCGGTAGACGGTGAAGGAGGTGATGGCCGTGCCGCCATCCGTCTCCGGGACCGACCACTCCAGGGTCAGCGTCCCGTCGCCCCAGACCACGTCCAGTCCCTTGGGCGCACCAGGGACCTGGAAGATGGAGGTGTACGCCTCGTCGCTGAAGGGGCCCTCGCCCTCGGCGTTGAAGGCCGTTACGACGTAGCCCCTGATCCTCCCGTCGTACTTCACGTCGTGGAGGAACACCAGCGGGGCGTCGGCCATGTCCGCGACGTTCTTCCCGCCGATGGTGACGGTCTTATCCCCGTCCATGAGCAGGTAGACCTGGTATCCCAACAGCTTGGAGGCCCCGTCGAACATCGGCGGGGACCACGTAATCCTCACGAAGTCCTCGTGGGCCACTGCCAGAACCTCCTTCGGAGACCCGGGGGGGACCCTCACCATGGCGTCCATCGCCGGGGTCGGCAGAGACTCGCCCATGGCGTTGATGGCCGTCACCCGGTAGCGGTACAACTGCCCCACCATCACGTGGGTGTCGTTGAACGACCTATCGCCGACCTCGAGCATCCCGATCAGCTCGAAGGGCCGGTCCTCCGTCTGCCTGTAGACCCTGTAACCGGTCACGGGCAGGCCGAAGTCCTCCAACGGTCTGTTCCACGAGAGGTGGATGAAGAGCTGGCCGTAGTCGTACGCCAGACCCCTCGGGGGGGTGGGCACGTCCATCGTCAGGACCGTCACGTTCAGGTCCCCACGGGACTCACCGTAATCGTTCGCCGCGGTCACGTAGTAGGTGTACAGCGTCCCGTTCTCAGCCTCCAGGTCCTCGAAGGACGTCAAGACTGGATCCAGTTGGGCTATGAGCTCCCTATCGCCGCCATCGGCTGCGCGGTAGACCTTGAAACCGAGCAATGGCAGGCCCCCCGTGAAGTTGGGCGCCTGCCAATCCAGCGTGACCTTGCCGACCTCCACCCTCGCCGTCAGGTTGTATGGCGGGTCCGGTACGATGACCGACACCGCCGACGCGATGTTGCTCCTGGGGCTCAGGCCCTTCCAGTTCGACGCGTAGACGGCGTAGTGGTAGGTCACCCCCCACTCCACTTCCTCGTCCCTGTATGAGATGTCGGTCCCGAGGACCACGTGGGGCCTCAGGTCGTCCTCCGTAAGACCCCTGTACACATGGTACTCCCTGACGGGGTATCTGTTGTCGTCCGTCGGGGGCAGCCACGTAAGGTTGATGTGACCCTCCATACCCTCGGCGACCAGCGACAGGGGTGAGGACGTGGGCAGGTACTCGCCCACCACCGCCACCATCGCATCCTCCACGCCAGCGTAGCGGGTCTGGAACCCGTCATGGGTAACCGGGGTGTCACCCGACTTGGTCCTGCCCACGATCACGTAGTTGTCGACAGCGTCGACGGCAACCGCGTTCACGGTGTCCTCGTAGGTGCCACCGTGGAACGAGGAGTACACCGCGTCGGAAAGGTCTGGGGTAAGCACGGTGATGAAACCCTCCAGCTCACCGGAGAAGACATCGTCATGTGCGTCGTCGGTAAGGCTGAAGTTCTGCTCTGAGTCGACGGCGCCTACCACGGCGACGTTGCCCATGCTGTCCAGGGCGATGTCGTATATTCTCTCCCTCCCCTCGCCACCCAGGAACGTCGAGTAGATAAGGTCGGTGCCGTCGGACTTCATCTTCGTGACCCATCCCTCGTACCAACCGGAGTGGACCTCGTCATAGGCCCCCGGAGTGATCGGGTGGGTGTTCTCGCCCATCGTCTGGGTCGTGCCCGTGAGGTAGATGTCCAGGTCGTCGTCGATCTCTATCGCCTCAACGAAGTCCCAGTGGCCCTTTCCCAGGAGGGTGCAGAACAGCAGGTTCTCCGTATCGGGTGAGAACCTGGCGACGAAGCTGCAGGAGGGCCATCCGTCCACGCTCTGGTAGGCCCCGGGGGTGGTGGGGAAGCCCGGGGAGCCGGTCCATCCAGAGAGGGTCACGTCACCGTTACTGTCGATGGCCACCGCCCTCACGTTCTCGCTGGCGATGCCGTCCCAGACGTAGCAGGACTCCATCCTGCTCAGGTTCGCGTCCATGGTGAACACGACGGCGGCGCCCATGTTGGCCGCGTGGGTGCCCCTGGTCGTCGGGAAGTCGGGGGAGATGGTGTAGGCGCCCACGGCCACACGACCGTCGCGTACGTCCACATCATAGGGCTGTTCGGCAGCCGTCCCGCCGACCCACGTCGAGTACATCACCTCGTCACCGGCCGAGTTAAGCTTGGTCACATAGATGTCCGTGTTGAACTCGCCCATGGGATTGTTCATTATCTCGCAATAAGCTCCGGGGGTGATGGGCCAGTCCCCCGACCAGGTGTCCCCGGTCATGTACAGGTGGTTTCCCTCGTCCACGGTGATGGCCTTGACGAAGTCGCCCTTCCATCCGCCCATGAAAGTGGACCAAATGATGCGGGAGGCGTTGTGGTCCATCTTGGTGATGAAGACGTCGAAGCTGTCGGTCGAGATCTTCTCCTGGTAGGCTCCCAACGTCACCGGGAAGTCCGATGACGAGGTCTCGCCCGCCAGCACGATGTGGTCGTTCCCGTCCACGACAACGTCGTTGATCGTCTCGTGGTAGGTCCCACCCAGGAAGGTGGCGGAGTGCATCACCACCGGGTCTATCACCATCCCCTTGTCGTGATCCCCGTCCACCCGGAAGCCGTAGGTGTTCCCCTCGACCAGGAAGACCACGTCCGCGGGCTCCCGGTCCTCGTACCATGCCACCAGCCCGGAGTCCCGCAGGGAGCTACCGTCCGCGAGCAGGATGTCTATGCCGTTGTCGGCAAGACGGACCCCGTCACCGCCCTCCACCGCGAACCTCGCCATCGATGGGTCGGCGTTCGGGTCGAGCACCAGGTCGTACTTGAGGTTGTCCTGGTGGAAGCGGTACCTCACATCGATGCCGGGCCATGCATCCTCGTACATCACCTCCTCGAAGCTCCTGGCACCGACCACCCAAGAGGCCCGGTCGTTGCCCATCAGGTAGTTGGTGGGGAAGCCCAAGTCGCCCAGCCCGATGGGCCCTTGCGAGGACCCTCCTTCGAAGGTCAGCTTGACCCTGTGACCTCCCCCGTCGAGGCGCACGTCGTAGATCACGCCGTCATTGGTGAACAGCGCGTGGCCGAAGGCGCCCCTGGCGGCGAAGGCCACACGGGAGTCCCACTGCCCCAGGTTCTCGGTGAACCTTCCATCACCATCCTGACAGTAGGCTACCGGCTTCCTGCAGATGGGAACCTCTGGGTCCTCGACCACGTCCCCCGAAGCGCTCACGGGGAGAGCTGCGATCAGCATCCATGCGACCACGCAGGCCAGGAGAACGACCCTAGACAAAGGGTATCGGCCCTTGTTGCAGTGGGAGGCCATGCTAACCCTCCACATCGACCTGGACCTCTTCGTCCTCCTCGGTCACCTGTGGTCCGTCCTCGTCCTCGGCATCATCAGGAGCGTCCGTCCCTGGGTCCTCGTCCACCTCCACAACCTCCTCCTCGGCCATGACGTCGTCCTCCTCGGTGACGAGGTGGTCCTCGGTGGTGGGCTCGGAGACGGTCACTTCCCGGGTCCCTGGAGGGTGCCGGGTCCGACCGCGGAGGGCGATGGCCAGGATGAGCACTGCACCGGCCGCGGCCAGCACCAACCATGGCCACATCTCCGCCGGCTCGTCCTCGACTGTCTCCTCCTTGGGTGGGACGGTTATCGTTATGTTGACGACGGGACTTGCACCCACGCCGTTGTGGGCGTACACCCTGTAGGTGTAGGTGCCGTTGTGCTCCACCTCCTCGTCTGAGAACATCATCTCCAGAGGCTGGACCTCCGTCCAGTCGGTGCCTTTCCAGTCCTCCCTGAACAGCTTGTAGCCCTCGACGGGCAATCCACCGTCGTGCATGGGAGATGACCAGGTCACGTAGACCATCCCGTCCATCCAGACGGCGATGAGTGCCTGCGGTGCCGACGGGGCCCCCACGGGCCTGCCCTCGACCACCTGGCTCATCTCCGACTCGCCCACCGAGGTGAACGCCAGGACGGCGTACAGGTAGACCTCCCCGTTGGTCAGGGACCCCTGGACCGATTCCGTCTCACCAGGCCCCAGCTCCTCGAGCAGCTCCGCCTGGGAACCCTCGGAGATGCCGTACACCCTGTAGCCCAGAAGGGGCATGCCACCGGTCCAGTCAGGCGTTTGCCAGCTGATCCTCACCGAGCCGTTGAGGCCCTCCGCCTCCACCCGGCTCGGTGCCGAGGGTGGTCCTGCGGGCATCACCGTCACCTCGGCGGAGGGTTCGGACATGCCGGCCAGGTTGATGGCGGTGATCCAGTACGAGTACTCCACTCCGTTGACGGCTGTGTCGTCCACGAACCGCAGGTTGCTGGCGGGCAGCGTGGCCACCTCTATGAAGGTGGGGGAACCCACCATCCGCCTGAAGACCCCGTAGGAGAAGACAGGCGCGCCGCCGTCGTCCTCGGGATACGCCCAGGTAATGGAGACCGTGCCGTCGCCCCCCTGGACGGAGAGGGAGTGGGGGGGAGTGGGCACCTGGAAGGACTGGGTCCAGATGGCCTGGCTGGGGTCCGACTCCCCCTCCACGTTCAGCGCGGTCACGTAGTAGTCCCGGGGGAGCCCGTCCCACTCCTGCTCGTGGAGGAAGACCAGCCTGGGCTCCTCCACACCGGCGACCGTGACATCGCCCAGCAGCAGGTCCCCATTCTCGTGGTCGGACAGGTAGATCCTGTACGAAGTCAGGGGGGACGCCCCGTCGAAGTCAGGGGGTGACCAGGTTATCCTGATGAACAGCTCGTTCGCCACCGCCTCCACCTCCCGGGGCGGGTTGGGGGCGACCATGGTCATCGCCTCCACCTCGTTGGAGGGGTCGGACATCCCCTTGGCGTTCTCCGCAATCACGTGGTATCGGTAGGTTTCACCCACGTCCACCGTCCTGTCCCTCATCACCAGGCTGGGGGCGGTCACGACCCCCACCAGGGCCGGTGGGGAGTTGCCACCCATCCGGTAGACGTGGTACCTCACCACCGGAAGATCGAAGTCATCCTCTGGCTCCTCCCAGAAGAGCTCGATGTAACGGTCGCCGTAGGTGTAGTCGAGGGACCTGGGGGGCGTGGGGATTCCCGTCATGCGGAGCGTCAGGGAGGGGTTGTCCCGGGACTCGCCGTACTCGTTCGTGGCGGACAGGACGTAGGTGTAGGTCAGCCGGTCCGCCACGTTCGGGTCGACGAAGGCCTCCAGGAAGGGATGCACGGTGGATATGAGCTCCAGCTCACCGCCCTCCATCGCCCTGTAGAGATTGTACTCACCGAGGGCGAGGCCACCGGTGAAGGCAGGTGCCTTCCACTCCAGCTTGATGTGGTCGTCGTTCACCCTGCCGGTCAGGTTGGCTGGCGCGTCGGGGACCGTCACGCTCCTGGCGGTCGCACTGTTGCTGGGGAGGCTCATGCCCTTGCCGTTGAAGGCGGAGACCCGGTACGTGTAGTACTCGCCGTAC
>CP070808.1:1951907-1961197 GCA_020343715.1 Thermoplasmata archaeon | reverse complement strand
TGACCAGGAAGGACAGCATCCAGCGAACTCACGAGGTCCTGGACTTCGTGGGTCTGGGCGAGGAACGGTACAGGCCCATCAAGTCGTACTCCACCGGCATGAAGCAGAAGGTCAAGCTGGCCCAGGCAATCGTCCACGACCCCTCGATCCTCTTCCTGGACGAACCCACCAACGGCCTGGACCCCCAGGGCCGTGACGAGATGCTCGACCTCATCCGCCGCATCGGCGCCTCGGGCAAGACCATCCTGGTCTCCTCCCACATCCTCCACGAGATCGAGCAGGTGTCACAGCACATCATCATCATCAACGAGGGCGCCCTGGTGCGCGAGGGCACCACCGCCTCCCTCATGTACGGGACCGAGAACCAGTACCGCGTGCGCCTTCGCGGCACCAAGGAACAGATCGCCGCCTTCCTCAAGGCGATAGCCCCGTCGTTCGATGTGCTTGACTCCAAGGACGAGTCGGGCCAGGTGTCCCTCCTCATCCAGGGGGAGGGAGGCAGCTCCGTCATCTTCGCCGAGGCGGAGAAGGCGGGGGTGCAGGTCCGGTACTTCGGCCCGGACACGCTTTCGCTGGAGGACGTGTTCGTCTCCACCTTCCGAGGAGGTGAGCCCGGTGGGGATTAGGGCCATCGAGTACCGGCCTTGGAAAGGGGCGAGGACGGACCCCAACCAGCGATGGCTCGTCATCTCAAAGCACGTCTTCCAGAAGAACGTCCGGGCCAAGGCCGTCATCGTGCTCCTCATATTCGGCATGATGCTGGCCCACGCCTTCCCCATCATCGGCGCTATCCTGTTCCCCCACGAGGAGATCACCGACGAGGACATGAGAGGAGCCGACGATATCTTCCGAGAGGACCCTGAACCAGAGCACGAATTCGACGTCATCGAAGGGGATCTCAACTTCACGGGCGACCTCAGAATTCAAGGGACGTTCAAGATAGAGGGCGAGCTGTCGGTCACAGGCAGCATCAACATGACCGGTGGCAGCCTCAGCGGAGTTGGCTCCATCAACGGTTGGGCCGGCGACATCAACATGCTGGGGATGTTCCTCGCCTTCTCGCCTGTCAACGTGTCCGGCCTGATAACGATGGGGAACATCAGCGAGCTCATGTCCGCCTTCATGGACGGTAATGGTACCGGTGAACCCCCCATCGGCGGGCCCGGTGGGATACCCCCGGAGCTGCTCCTTATCTTCCAGGCCCTGGGGAACCTGACCACCGTCGAGGGCACCGGGACCATCTCAGGATTCGGCACCATCAGCGGCAACGGCACCGTGGTGGGAGATTACAGTGAGCCAGAGCCCGAAATCGACTTCACCGGGGGTGAGGGCTACCTGACCTCACCCCTCTTCATCATATTCACTATGTTGTTGGCGGCCATCATCTGCGCCGACATCATTGCTGCCGACCTGGCCGACTCCTCCTTCGTGCTCTACTTCTCGCGCCACGTCCGGTCCCTGGACTACCTGCTGGGCAAGTTCGTGGGCCTGCTCTGGGTGATGTGGCTGTTCTGCCTGATACCACCGATAGCTTACGTGCTCGTTATGATGGGGACGCAGACGGGGGACGACTTCTCCGGCGGTCTCACTATACTGGGCAAGACGATCATCGCAGGGCTGATCACAGCCATCTACTTCTTGCCGTACGGCCTCATGATATCCAGCTTCACCAAGAGCAAGGCCTACGCCGGCATCGGCATCTTCATGTCGTTCTTCGTGCTGTCCATCGTCGCAGAGATATTCTCGGGGAACAGCGACTACTGGACGCTGATCGATCCCTTCCAGCTCCTCTACCACATGTTCAAGATTATGTTCAACGGCACGATACCCGACGACATCACATCGGGCATGGTGGCCGGAGCCATACTCGCCTTCACGGTGATACCCATGGCGGTGGTCATCTTCTGGATACAGCGCAAGGGGGCGGGAAAGTGACCGGACCCGTCATCGAGGCCAGGGCGCTGTCCAAGTGGTACGGCGAGGTCATCGGCCTCAACGGCCTGGAGCTGAACGTCCATCCGGGCATCACCGGCATGGTGGGCCCCAACGGCTCGGGCAAATCCACCTTCTTCAAGCTGGTGTCGGGCCTCATCAAGCCCTCGGTGGGCACCATCCGGGTCCTCGGCGAGGACCCCTGGGGCAACATCGACCTTCATGCCCGCGTCGGCCTGTGCCCCGACTACGACAACCTGAACGACGAGCACACCGCCCGCTACTTCCTCAAGACGGTGGGCGGGCTCCACGGTATGTCAGGCTCCCAGCTGGACATCCGTATCGACGAGGTGTTCAAGACGGTGGGCATGACCGAGGCGGCGGACCGGCGTATCGGGGGCTTCTCCAAGGGCATGCGTCAGCGGATGAAGATAGCCGGCGCCATGCTCCACGAGCCCGAGCTTCTGATGCTGGACGAGCCCCTGTCGGGCACCGACCCCTTGGGCAGGAACGACATCATAGACCTGGTCCACGAACTGCACCGGGACCTGGGCCACCACGTCATAGTGTCGTCCCACGTCCTTCACGAGGTGGAGCGGCTGACGGACAACGTTGTGGTGGTCTACAAGGGTCGTGCCGTGGCCACGGGCCACATCCGTGAGATCCGTGACCTCATCGACCAGCATCCTCACAACATCGTCGTGGAGGCGGACAAGCTGGACACCCTGGTGGCACGCTTCGTCAGGATGGACTCGGTGGTGTCGGTGTACTTCGCCTCCGACCGGTCCCACGTGGTGCTTCAGGTGACACGGCCCGACGAGTTCTTCAACTCCATGCCGGGCTTGATACGGGAGACCGGAGCGAACGTGACCAAGATGTACAGCAAGGACGACGACCTGGAGTCGGTCTTCAGGTACCTGGTGGGGGTGTGACGATGGACATGGCAAAGCAGTTCACCGGCTTCCAGACGGTCATCGTATACACCATCCGCAAGCTGCTCCTGTCGAAGCGCATCTACATCACGCTGCTCATCCTGCTGTTCATCGTCGCCGTGATGGCGTACGCAAGCACCCTGGAACTGGCAGAGGAACCGTTATTGAACGAGGCCATGCTAGTGGTCCAGGGGGTCGACATGCTAGACGCCCTCATCCTATTCTTCTTCATGCCAGTGATGGCCATGATCTATGGGTCCTCCCTCGTCCGGGACGAGATGGACGACAGGTCGATAACCGCTGTCGTGACCTCTCCCATGGAGAGGGTGGTGACGTACCTGGGCTACTACATCGGTCTGGCGGTCTCGGTCTCGCTGATCATGCTTCTCATCCTTACAGCCGGGTTCCTCGCCTACTACGGCAACGTGGACGTGGACGAGATCGCCTCGAAGCATGACCTGGATGTGACCGCTATGGAGATCTACGGGTCCTTCGCCGCCCTGATGGTCATAGGCGCGTTCGCATACTCGGCCCTGTTCATCATGGTGTCGGTGCTCCTGTCCAAGCCCATCTACTTCGGCCTGTTCTACGCCTTCATATGGGAAGGGTTCATCGCCTCCATCCCGGGGCGCATGCAGCTGCTCTCGGTCAAGCACTACATAAGGTCACTGGGATCCCACTGGATAGAGATCGGTGAGATATCCGTCTACCCTAGGGCGTCCTCGGTGGAGGATGCGGCCTGGGTGCTCCTGATATTCTCCATCGCCACTCTCATCCTGGGTGCATACCTGTTCCGGGAGAAGGAGTTCACCTGAGTCAGTAGCGCAGGACGGCGCCCACGCCGCCGATGGAGTCCAAGAAGGGCGAGACCTTCACGTGCTGCACCGCTGCGTCAGTACGGTGGGCCATCTCCACCAGCTCGTTGATCAGGTCAGCGGGCGAGACCTTGGCGCCGCAGCGCGGGCACTTGACGGGGGAGTCGGAGAAGCCCTTGCACGTCTCGCAGACCCAGCCCTTCACGTCCAGGTCGTCCTCGAGGACGAGGGTGGCTACCCTACCCATCGCCAGGGCCGCGCGCGTCTCCTCCAGCCCCACGGCGGCCAGCTCGTCCTTGAAGATGGCCCGGCGCAGGCCCTCCACAGCCGCCTCCTCGTCGGAGACCTCGTCGGCCATCGCCAGCTCGTCGGCGTGGGCGAGCAGCTCGGCGTGGCGCACGTCCATGTCGGTGTCCACCGTACCCAGCACCATCCCGGAGTACCGAGGGGGCAGGGCGTCCACCAGGTGGGCCTTCGCCTCCCCAGGCCCGGCCACGACCATCCCCCTCATGGACGCCAGGTCCACCTTGTCCAGGTCGTCCACGATCTCGTCGATGAATGCATCCACCTGGCCCCTCCGCAGACGGTTGAAGCGCTTCTGGCTCATCCCACCCTTCTTGTGGCGGTTCATCAGGTCCACGCTGGCCGTCTCGGTGGCCCTCATGATGGTGGACCGGACGGTGTAGAAGGTGGCCTCCTGGGAGTCCATAAGAACAAGCCCGTAGTCCTCATGGTCGTCCAGGAGGAGGGTAAGGGGCAGGATGTAGGGGGAGTTGTCCAGCACCAGCCTCCGTTCCACCTCCACGGGGAGGCGGTAGGTCTCGAAGAAGTCCTCGCAGGCGGACACGAAGACCACCCGGCCCCGCTCCTTCGCCACGGCCGGCCCGTGAAGGCCCTCCCCCAGGCTGGACCAGGTCTCATCAAACTCCTTCTCCACCTCGCCGTCTAGGGCCTTCCAGATGGCCTCCACCCGGTCCCGCAGGAAGTCCCGGTTGGACTCGATGTCCATCTCGGACCCCGTCGGGAGGTATATGGAGAGGAAGCAGTCGTGGTCCGACTGCACCTCCGCCAGCGCCCTCACGTCGATGTCGGTGAGGGGTGTGACCTCCACACGTGACCCCATGGGATGCAATTATCGGTCACGGCCCTTAACCTTTACTCCACGATTATCTCTATCGCGACCTCGTTCCTCCGGAGGAAGGGAGGGGTGAACGGGGGGTTGTAGAGCATGGAGAACACGGTGCCGACCGTCCCGATCCCCTCGCGTTCCAGCGTTCCTACGAGCTGGGCCGAGCGCTTCTCGAAGGCCGAGTCCGTCCAGCGGCCGGAGAAGCGCAGGGCGGCCACGTACCGCCCGGGCACCTCCTCGATGGTCACCCGGTCGTCGCCGGGCAACGGCGTGGTCTCCAAGGTGTAACCCTCGGGCATGACGAAGGCCATGGAGTCCTCCTGGGTGTAGACTGGGGCGGTCATGGCGATGCGCTCGCCCTGGTCCGAGCGCTCGCTGATGACGGGGGCGGTCATGGCCACCTTGGAGCGGTCCCGGTTCTCGCCGGTGATGTAGCGGAACAGCAGGTTGAAGCCCGAGCCCCTGTAGCTGTCTACCTTGGCTATGACCATGGGCTCGTAGCGCCGGACCTCCACACGGCCCAGGTCGCGGACCACGGTGTACTTGGCCTTCTTGACCATGGTGGTTAACAGTGCCGCGGTCTATTTCAAGGTTGACCCTGTCCAGGGGATGCCTACCGGATCATCTTCCTGCCGAACACGAGCACGAACAGCGCAATCATGAAGGCGCCCGTGAACGCCTCCACGCTGGCCACGCCGCGGCCCAGGTCGGTGACTGGGCTGATGTCGCCGAAACCCAGCGTCGTGAACGTAACGACCGAGAAGTAGAAACAGGTGAGGAACCCGCTGAGGGTGCCGAAGTCGATCTCGGTGACGCCGTCGGAGTACTGGATCAGCTGGCCCGTGAAATAGATGATGGCGAAGGTGAAGGTGAAGGCGAACCACCAGAATATGACCCTCGTCGGCCGCTCGCCGTAGCCGCACAGTCCCGAGATGAGCTTGCTCATCACCCAGTAGCCGTACTCCCGGTCCATCAGCGCCACCCGTGCCCGGATGTCCATCTCGCGGATGAAGAACTCGCCCGCCGTCCCGTAGTCGCCCTCGTTCTTGTAAGACTCCTTCAGGTTCCGGTGGGCCGCCTCGGCCCGGATGAGGGCCTCCCGGGTGCCCTCCTCGTTGGCCATCGTCTCCTCCCGCACGACCAGCTTCTTGCCCAGGGGACCCCGCACCGGTGTGCCCCACTGGGCCTGGGACATGTATGCCTCCTCCAGGGAGGCACCTGTGGTGAAGACGTTGGCCATGTCCACTGACCGGAAGGTCACGTGCCTCAGCTCTGCGTCCTCGAAGGTGCCCGACTCGATGACCGAGCCGTCGAAGCAGCCCCGGCGCTCGAAGATCACGTCGGTCATGTTCAGCTCCTTCCACTTGGACCTGGTGAAGTCGGCGTAGTTCATGAACTGGGCGAAGGAGAAGTCCGCCTTCCCCTGGGCCTCCGCCTCCATGAAGAAGGCGTACTTCAGGAACTCGGCGAAGCCCAGGTAGAGGGTGCCCTCGACCCGCAGGTCGTCGAAGTGGACGTCGCCGAAGAACTTGGCGTGGGCGAAGTCCACGTGGGGTCCGAACCGGACCTCCTCGAAGCGGGCCTCCTCGCCGAAGGCCGACTCCTTGAACACCGCGTCCCGCTTGAAGACAGCCTTCACCCAGTAAGAACCGCCGTCGAAGCGGGCCTCCTCGAAGGAGGTCTCCCCTCGGAACGTCACGTCCTCGAAGCTGACATCGTTCGCGAACCGGGCCTTGCCCATGTCCACCTCGCCCTTGAACTCCGCGTCCTGGAAGAAGGCGTGCTCGGTGAAGTTGGCCTCCTGGAAGGACGTCTTTCCGGTGAACACGGCCCGCCGGAAGATCATGTCCGAGTGGAAGACCTTGCCGGACAGGTCCGCGTCCTCCAGCTGGTAACCCTCGAAGTCGTGGTCCCCCGCGTCCACCCGCTTCAGGAACTCGCGGGTCGCCGCAGCGCCGTCCTTCGATGCCACTGGCTCGTGGAACATGCACAGCCCCGCCGACGAGTCGGCCATGGCCTGCAGCTGGCAGCGGTCGCCGTCCACCTTCTCGTAGGTGCACGTCTTGGGCTTGGCCTCGACCTTCGTCTCGGCGGCGGGCTCGGTGTCGGGCTCGGCCTCGGGTCGGGCCTGCCCCTCCTCCTCGTTCCCCATGATGTTCAATAATAGGGACCTTGGGGGACTTATACGTTACCTGGCGAAGCGGTCGATGTAGGTCCTCGAGTCGAACTTGCGGGGCGTGGCCTTGGGGCTCATGGACCGCACCTTCCCGAACACGGGGCGGGGGCCCCATGCGCGGTCGTGGACGCCTCCGATGCTCCACGCGATGCCTGTGTACCCGTTGGGGTCCCGGCCGTCCAGCTGGTATCTGTCGTTGAGGTCGATGGCGATGGCCATGGCGTCCTCCGGTGTGGGGGTCCAGACGAGGAGCCGCTTGGCCCAGTACATCCGCATGTAGCCGTGCATCCATCCCGTGCGCACCATCTGGCGCTGGGCCGCGTTCCACAGCTCGTCGTCGGTCCTGCCCCCCTCCAGCTCCTCCGGTCCGTAGATCCGCTCCCTGGGGTCCGACAGGTGGTCCTCCAGCGTCGTCCGGGCCCAGTCCGGGAAGGCAGCGGTCTCCGAGTAGCGGGGCTCGTAGTGGCAGAAGTTGTCCGCCAGCTCCCTCCTGACCACCTGCTCCTCGATGAAGGCCCCCGTGCCGCCCATGTCCGCCCGCTCGACCTCCCAGGCGACCCGTTGGGGGGATATCTGGCCGAAGTGAAGGTAGGGGGAGAGTCGGGATGTGCCGTCGACGGAGGGGTCGTTCCGGGCCTCGTCATAGTCCTCGAGCCCCTCATCTATGAAATCCGAGAGGACCTCGGAGCCCGCCCTCGGCCCCGGGACGGGGCTGTCCACCTCGGGGATGGAGGGGTCCAGGTCAAGGGAGCCCACGAGGGATGGCGGGTCCACCTCCTCGGTCCCGTCGTCCCACGAGTGCGTGTGCTCTAGGAGGGGTGGCAGTTCCGTCAGGAACCTGGGGAGCTGCCGATGGATCTTGGGTCGGATGGTGTAGGCGGCCCACTCCCGCTTGTCCGAGGCGGTCCAAACCGGCACCACGTTGTGGGCGTCCACCAGCGTGACGGTCCTATCGGTGGCGGCGAGGAGGGCATCCCTCCATGCCCTCTTGACGTTCAACGGGTCCGCGTCAGTGACAACGTGCATGGCGTCGATGTCGCCGGCGAGGGCCGCCACCTCCGGTCCGGGGTCACCCCGCAGGAGACGGAACGCGACGTTCCGGTCGCGAAGTTCCACCGCGGTCTCCCCCAGGCCCTTGAGCATGAATGCGTATTGCCTGACAGCGGCTCCCAGGAAGGATGGGGCGAGGCAGAAGACGACCACCAGGGGCCGGGAGCGAGCGAGGGCCAGGTCCTGGGCGTGGAGAAGGGCCCAGTTGTCCTGGGCCCGCTGGTCCCGCGACATCCAGTAGAGGACGGGGCCCTCGCCGTCCCGGCCCTTCCTGAGCATTCGATGCCGACTTGGTTCGACCCGCTCCCCTTGCATCATCCCACGGTCCTGATGTATGAATGCGACTGCCCAACGATGACACTTTCGCCCAGCGTGGGCCCAGGCCCCATTAATTAATAATAAATTCGCGAATCGTTATTAACTCGACTCAAAAACTGGTAACAAAATGAATTAACTGCGAAATGTGGGAGTAGACGTTAATACCGGACGCACTTCCGAGGGCCCGGAGGAATTCCGGATGCTTTTCCACGTGACCCATGTGCACACCCCCGAGACCTGCCCGTCCGACGACCCCGAGAGGATAAAGGCCACCTTCGGCAAGATGCTGAGCATCGCCGACGAGCTGGACGTGAAGGTCCACAGCCTGTACTCCAACAACATCGCCCACACCATGTACATGGTGGTGGAGTCGGACTCGGCCGAGAGCATCTCTAAGATGATGGACCCCACGCTGAAGATCGCCCACGCGGAGATCAGCCCCATCGTAGATGCTCACGAGGTCATGAACCGCCTCATCGAGTCCCCCAGCTCGTAGGTCGGTCCATCGCTTGGATGCCAGGTCCTCCTGGCATCACTTGATCTCGATGTGCTCGCCCGTTACCTTGTAGTGCACCTTCTCGGCGATCTTGCACGCGTGGTCACCGCAGCGCTCCAGGTGCCACGAGACCAGGATGTAGTAGGTGCACGGCGTGATGTTCGCCGGGTCCTCCATCATGTAGGTGGCGCACTCGCGGAACACCGCCGACCATATTGCGTCCACCTCGTCGTCCCGGTCGGTGAAGTCTGAGATCGGGTCCACGTCGTCCTCGCGGAAGGCCCGGAGGGCGTCGCGGACCATCCCCTCAACCAGCTCGGCCTGCTTGGGGATCATCACCAGCTTGGCCAGGTGCGGCCGGTCCCCCATCTTGCGGGTGGCCTTCGCGATGTCCTTGCCGTACCGCCCGATACGGGTCAGGTACGTGTCCATCTTCAGGACG
>CP070808.1:1943940-1951807 GCA_020343715.1 Thermoplasmata archaeon | reverse complement strand
ACGATGTTCATCACCGGTACCACACAAAGCGAGGACTTCCCCACCACGGGGGAGGCCTACTATCCGGACCTGGACAAGTTCTACGGAGGCTCTGGACCCTTCGGTTTCCTGACGAGGATGAGCCCGGATGGGAAGGCCGTGGGCTACTCCTCGTACCTCCAGAACCGGTTGGCGGTGGGAGAGGTGCATCCTGTGAGGGTGGCAGTGGACCCGGCCGGGAACGCGCTGGTCGCCGGCTTCAACGCCTACGGTGCCTTCCCCACCACCGAGGAGGCCTTCTCCAGGCACTACAGCCACGGGGAGAACGTCTTCCTGATGAGGATGCGCCCGTCAGGGTCGGAGATCAGCTATGCCACCCACCTGGGGGGTGACGGTGACGACCGGTGCGACGGGCTGGCCCTCCTGCCCGGTGGTACCGTTTGGCTTTCGGGGAGCACATACTCCACGGACTTCCCCACCTCTACGTCCGCCCTCTCCAACACCAACGCGGGCAGCAGCGACCTGTTCGCGGTGGCGCTGAGCCTCACTGACACGATGGTGTCGGTCCCGGACCCTGTGGAGAACCTGACGGCCAACGCGACGGCCACGTCCATAAGGGTGGATTGGGACCAGGTCCTCGAACCTGTGTTCGGGTACCGGGTGTACAAGGCCTTCAAGGACACTTCGGCCCACTTCATGTTCCTGCCACCCGACGACCATTGGTTGATAGACTACGAGGTGTCCATCGGTGTCGAGTACGAGTATACCGTGGTGGTCGTGAACGACGTGGGGCCAGGTGCGGCCAACAACACAACGGCCATACCCTGGACTTTCCCATCGGAGCCGTTGGACCTAGAGGCAACGGCGGGTTGCAGCTCTGTCCTGTTGGAGTGGTCGCCACCTTCCTATTCGGGGGGGTTGCCCGTGCTAGGATATCTCATCTACAGGGGCACGACGGTCTACAACATGGACAACATAGGGGGCGTCACCAACGGTACCAAGTACCTGGACACCAACGTAAGCAGTCGTCAGGTGTACTACTACTACGTCCGGGCGTTCAACGAGAGGATGGCGGGGATGAAATCGGCCGTCGTCTCTGTCGTTCCCTACGGCGTGCCCGAGCGACCGATGAACGTAGTGCTCGTTCCTGGTGACTCGTACATACTGGTATCTTGGGACGAGCCCTTCGAGGACGGGGGTCATCCCGTCACCATGTACACCATCTACAGGGGGCTGACCAAGGAGGGTCTCTACCCACTGGTGTCGGTGTACGCCCAGGGTCGGTTGGAGTACTTGGACATGGGCCTCGCGAACGGTGTGGACTACTACTACATGATAACGGCCACCAACCTGGCCGGCGAGGGGCCTGGCAGCACGGTCGTATCCAGCGAACCCAGGGGCGCTCCCGGTCCTCCCATCGGGGTCCATACTATGTCAGGTAACGGCAGAGTGACCCTGAAATGGTCCCCTCCTACCTGGGAGGGCGGAGGCAAGGTCAATTCCTACAGGATCTACAGGGGTCTGGAGCCCGGTAACCTGAAGATCGTGAGTGTCGTTCCCAGCTCCATCAACGAATACACCGACCACAACGTGGGCAACGGCTATACCTTCTACTACGCGGTTCAGGCCATGAACTCCGTTGGCGTGGGCGAGATGTCGGCCATGGTCACCGCCACTCCATTCGGTCCTCCCACGTGGCCCACAACCATAACCATCGAGCCGGGTCTCAATCGTATCATCCTCTCATGGACCCCGCCCAAGGACGACGGGGGCTTCCCCGTCGAGGAGTACGAGATCTACAGGGGCCCCGCCCGCATGCACGTGACGTCCCTGGTGAGGGTCGATGGGAACCTGACGGAGTACGTGGACACCGACGTGAAGGTCGGGGTTGTCTACTACTACCGCATCATCGTCACGACGGCGGTGGCCTCAAGCAGCCCCTCATGGGTCGTGGCGGCCTCGCCCTACGGTCCCCCCACCGTCCCCTCGGGTATCACCATCATACCCTTCCCCGACCGGGTGCTGGTGTCCTGGGGGACGCCCGTCCACGACGGGGGCTTCCTCCTCATGGGGTACCACCTGTACGTGCGGGAGGACGTGGAGGGGAGCAACTGGACCAAGAAGGCCACCATCCGTGAGGGCACCAACCACATGCTCCGCGCCCTGGCCATGGGCAAGACCTACGTGTTCAAGGTGACGGCCTTCAACGACGTGGCGGAGGGGCCAGGGGTCGAGGAGAGGCTGACAATAGTGGGGCAACCCGAGCCTCCCCGGGACCTCAGGGCCGTTGTGGTCTACGGTGACGTCTACCTGGAGTGGTCGGCGCCGTCCACCGACGGTGGCAGCGCAATCGAGTACTACGAGGTGACCAGGTCCGATAATGCTGGGGTCACTTACCTGCTGGGGAGGGTCAAGGACACCGCGTACGTCGACGAATTTCCCTATCCGGGAACGAAATACACGTACACCGTCGTCGCCGTCAACGTGCTGGACGAGTCAGAGCCCTCCAAGGCGGTCACCACCTTCGTACCCGAACAGGCGGACCCGGAGTTCATACCCACCAGCTGGATCGGGACGCTGACCATGGTGGTGCTTGCCGTCCTGGCGGCGGTAAGTTACGGAGCTTACAGGAGGAAACGGTCGTCGGGCAAATGGCCTGGCCAGGACCGCTTCGAGCTGGCTCACAATCGCATCGTCAGCTTGCTGCGTCGGTGAAGGAGCCATGCGAAGGCCACGATGGCCATGACCGACACGAAGAGGTTCAGGTAGAGGAAGATGGGCCACCCGGTGAGGGCGAAGGCAGCCACCAGTCCCACGATGAGGATGGCCAGGAGGACCATGATGCCGAAGGCCATGGTGATGAGCTCCCTCACCTCCTCCTCGAAGGACTTGGAGACATCCATCCCACCGGAGGCCTGTGCCGCCCGGTACTCCTCCTCCTCGGGTAACGCCGCCATCATATACCACCGTACATCTTCGCCATCCTGAGCCCCATCAAGATGTGGTCCACCGCCCCCGTCTGGACCGAGGGGCCGTGCCCGGAGTACATCGACTCCGCGTCCAGCTCCGCCAGGCGGGTGAGGGAGGCCACCAGCTGGTCGTAGTCCCCGCCCTTCAGGTCCCATCGGCCGATGCCGCCGTCGGCGTACACCGTGTCACCGGGTATGAGCGTCCTCGAGCCCTCGTGCCAGAGGGCTATGCTGTGCAGCGAGTGGCCCGGGGTGTAAAGGACCTGGAAGGCGACGCCTCCAGCATCGACCACGTCCCCCTCCTCCATCGGGAGGGCCTCCACGGGCTCGGGCTTGGCGCCGAAGAGCCACGCCCCGGTGGCCTGGGGGTCCGAGCTGGCCAGCATGTCGATGCCCTCGGGGTGGATGTACACGGGGGCGTCGAGCCTCCGGGAGAGACCGGCGGCCCCGCCCGCGTGGTCGAAGTGGCCGTGGGTGAGGACGATCCGGTCCACGGAGCGGCCCTCCAGCACCTTCTCGATGCGCTCTATGTTGTGCTCGTTCATCTTGCCGGTGCCGCAGTCGACGACGACCGGGGCGTCGCCGTCGAGCACCATGATGTTGCTGTCGTAGCCACGGCCCGCGAGCATGTGGACGATGGGAGCTACCTCATCCGCCATGGCACCGGCATGGCGCACCATGGACATGAGCGTTGCGGCGGACGGCCGCCCTTGGCCGCGCCAGGCGCGGGGGCAAACGTGATAACGCTGGAATCCGTTGCCAGGGGAGAACGCATGGTGGGTCCAGCCAGTGAGCGATGAGGAGACGGGCGAGGAGACCGAGGGTAAGCCCGGGGAGGTCCAATGGGGCTCCCGATGGGGCTTCATCCTGGCCGCCGTGGGGTCGGCCATAGGCCTGGGCAACGTGTGGAGGTTCCCCAACATCGCCTACGAGTACGGGGGCGGAGCGTTCCTGATCCCCTACATCATCGCCATGTTCGTGTCTGGCATACCGCTGCTCATTCTGGAGATGGGAGTGGGAAAGACGCTGCGTACGTCGGCCCCCTTCGCCCTCATGAAGCTGGACAAGAAGATGGGATGGGTTGGATGGATGATGCTCCTGTTCGGCTTCATCGTCATGTCATACTACACCGTCATCATCGCCTGGTCCCTGTTCTACGCCGGGTCCTCCGTGGACCTGGCCTGGGGAGGAGATCCCACAGGCTACTTCTACGACCGGGTCGTGGGGGTCACGGATGGTCCGGGTAACCTGGGAGGCATCACAGCTGGTGTGGCCATCTGGCTCCTCGTCGTCTGGCTCTGCATCTACCTCATCATCATCAAGGGCATCGAGCGGGTGGAGAAGGTGGTGATGATCACCGTGCCCCTCCCGGTCGTGCTGCTGTTCATCCTGGCGGGGCGAAGTCTCACCCTGGAGGGCGCTGGGGTGGGCCTCGAGTACTTCCTGACACCCAACATGGACGCCCTGGCCGACCCAGACGTATGGTTGGCCGCCTTCGCCCAGATCTTCTTCACGCTCTCCCTGGCGACGGGGGTGATGATAGCCTACACTTCCCGGCTGCCCAAGGAATCCGACGTGGTCAACAACGCCCACCTGGTCAGCTACATGGACGTGGGCTTCTCCTTCTTCGCGGGCATCGTGGTCTTCGCGACCCTGGGCTACATGGCGGTGACCACGGGCGAGGACATCGCGACGGTCGCGGAGCCCGGGCCAGGCCTGGCCTTCATCGCCTACCCGACAGCCATCTCGATGATGGGCTCCTGGGGGGCCATCGTTGGGGTGCTGTTCTTCGTCATGCTGTTCACCCTGGGCATCGATTCGGCCTTCGCCACCATCGAGGCGGTGGTGCTGGCCTTCAAGGACTCGGGCTTCAATTACGCCCGGTTCGCCCTGTACGTGGTGGCAGGCGCGTTCATCTTCTCCCTGTTCTTCGCCACAGGCGGCGGTTACCACTGGATATGGATAGTCGACCACTTCGTCAACGAGATAGGCCTGGTGACGGTGGGCATCCTGGAGTGCTTCATCGTGGGGTACCTGTACAGCTCCCAGAAGTTCGCCGACGCCGTCAACGAGACCTCGGAGATACATGTCGGCAAATGGTGGTTGTATTCCGTAAAGTATGTCACCCCCCTGGTGCTAACCATCATCCTCATGGCCAAGATCGTGATCACCGCGCTGCACGGGTATCCCACGGACGACAGCTATCCTGGCTGGGCCCTCTTCCTCGGAGGCATCTTCCCCGTGGTGCTCGTCATCTTCCTGTCCCAATACATGTACGGGAGGTTGAGACCATCGCCCTGAGCCTGGGAGCCTCGGCCATGCTGATAGGCATCTCCGTCATCCTCTACGGAGGGCTCATGTACCATCTGGCCATCATGCAGAAGTTGGACATGGCGGGCTTCCTCGAGAGGTTCAAGATGGGCATCATCGTGACCATCTGGCAGCGGGACGTCTTCGGCAGGGTAATGGTCTACGCGCTGGCCATCCTGGTGCTCCTGGGGTTCCAGGGGGCCGTCTGGGGCTTCGGCGTGGGGCCGTACACCCCGGACGACGTGCCCCAGGGCGATTGGGTGGCCAGAGGGGAGACCACTGTGGTCACCGGCTACTCCTCCGAGGGGAGCTCCGAGCCGGCCCACCACGGGCTGGACGACCAGAACGTGGTGGCGGCGAACCTGACCCTGGGGTGGAACGATAACGATGTGGACGCTCCTGGACCGGGCGTGACGCCCTTCGCCCCCCAGAACCAACCTGACTCGTTCCGACTGGTTGTGACGATGCCCGACGGCACCCAGCACTCCGGCCAGGGTACCAGCGACCCCGCGTCCACCCTGGGGGAGATAAGGCTCACGGTCCCCAGGCCCGCGGAAGGCAACATCACCGGCTGGACCATCGATGTGGAGTGCACCCAGGCGGGTGACGTGGTGGGCACGTTGGGACGCACGTGGGCGACGGACAACGGGAACGACTGGTCGCTGAGGATAGAGTATACCTACCTCGAGTGGGTCGTCCCCGAGGCCTAGTCGATCACGCCCTCCTCGACTATGCTGAACACCGCCTCTCCCTCGGGGAGGCTGGGCGAGTCGATGAGGCGGGCGATGCGCTTCTGCCCCTTTGACTTCCTGAGGTAGATCCGGAAGGTGGCGGCATGACCCACGATGTGGCCCCCTATCGGCCGGGTGGGGTCCCCGAAGAAGGCGTCGGGCTTGGACTGGACCTGGTTGGTGACCACGACCATGGCGTTGTTCAGGTCCGAGAACCTCTGAAGGTCGTGCATGTGCTTGTTCAGCTTCTGCTGCCGGTCCGCCAGGGCGCCCCGGCCCACGTACTCCGCCCGGAAGTGGGCGGTGAGGGAGTCCACTATGAGGCATCGCACATTGTTCTCCTTCGCGATCTCCTGGGCCTTCTCCGCCAGGAGCATCTGGTGGTGGGAGTTGAAGGCACGGGCCACGCGGATCTTGCCCAGCACGTCGTCGGGGTCCAGACCCTGGCCCTCGGCCATCTGCTTGATGCGCTCGGGCCGGAAGGTGTTCTCGGTGTCGATGAATATGGTGGTGCCGCCCAGCCCCCCGTCCTCCACGGACCGGGTCACGTTGACCGCCATCTGGTGGCCCAGCTGGGTCTTGCCAGAGCCGAACTCGCCGAACAGCTCGGTTATGGCCTGGGTCTCGAAGCCGCCTCCCAGCAGCTCGTCCAGGGCCTCGGAGCCCGTCTGGACCTTGCCCACCAGCTTGCGCTTCTCCATCACCTCGGAGCCCGTCTCGAAGTTACCTATATCGGCCTGTTTGCGGGCTGCTGCGATTATCTTGACCGCCGTGTTCACCCCGATGTCGGCCATCTCGGCCAGGCTCTGGGGGGATGACACGGCTATGCTCATGAGGTCGGTGAAGCCGGCCTCGATCAGTTTCTCCGCGGTCGCGGGACCTACGCCAGGTAGATTCTCGATGGCGTCTGCGTCTTCCATGGGTTCTCACCCAAGGCTCGAACCGGGGCCGGCGTTTATAAGGTCTTCCCCGGGGGGTCGGTGAAGGTGCCACCCTCCACCAGTTCTAATCCTGTCTCAAAGCCTTTATATGGGCCCTGGCGCTTCTCATCGTAACTTGCCAGGAGGGTTCCCATGTCCCTAGTCGACCTACGTAACATCATCATATCCATCGTCGCCGTCATGATGCTCGCCCCCGCCATGTTCCTGGCGGTACCGGCGGGTGACGCGGACGCACCGGCCCCCGAGGCCCCGGGCTTCGTGGGGGCCGGCGAGGGTATCGAGCCGGTGTCCATAGACGTGGACATCTACGCCGACAAGTTCACCCCCATGCTCCCGTGGCCCACCAACAGGACGTTTTACGACCTGGTCTGGATCTCGGACTACGGCCTGGCGTCGGGGAGCGGGGGCGCCCTGCTCAAGTTCAACGCCACCGGCATCGAGTGGATCCACACGGGCACCGAGGAGAGCCTGTACGACATCGACTACCAGTGGCCCGAGGCCCTCATCGTGGGCAACCACTCCACGCTGTTCGTCTGGGACGTGGAGGAGGACGACCTGACCCGGGTCGACGTGCCCTACGACCAGCGCTTCCTGGGCGTGACCTGGGAGGAGGGGGGCACCAACGCCGTCATCGTGGGCAACGGGGGCTTCGTGGGGATCTACAACGGCACCGACGTGAACGCGCTGACCACCGGCCTCATCGACTTCATATACCGGGTGGAGTGGGTCCCCGGGGGCGATTACGCGCTCGGCGTGGGCGACATGGGCCTGGTGGTCAAGGTCAACACCACCGAGATCATCAACAGCACCCGGCTGAACCTGGACTGGGGCCTGTGGAGGCTGTCCTGGGAGAGGGACGGCACCTACGCCATCATCGTAGGCCTGGACTACAGGTTCTCCACCCCTCGTTCGCTGGTCGTGCGCTACAACGCCACGG
>CP070808.1:1938694-1943840 GCA_020343715.1 Thermoplasmata archaeon | reverse complement strand
CAACGGCTGCTTCTCCATCCTGGCCGAGGCCAAGCACGAGCTGGACCACGACGAGGTCAAGCGCGAGCAGGTAAAGGAGGTCCTGGGTACCGTGAATCGGACCTACAAGGGGACCTCGGACGTGCTCCACTTCGTGGAGTTCCTTCACCGGGACGTTGGCATCTCCAAGATATCGTCCACCGTCAAGCACTCGCTCCGGGGCATGAGGCTGGCCATCTTCCATGGTTGCCACTACCTGCGTCCCTCGGACGTGCTCGGCACCGACGACCCAGAGGACCCGATCAAGATCAAGGAGATAGTCTCTGCCCTGGGTGGGAGGAGCGTGCCGTGGATCGGTCAGCTGGACTGCTGCGGAGCAGGTGGTGGCCTCAGGGCCCGCGAGCCCGACACCTCCTTGACGATACTAGAGGACCGTGTGGGTGCCATCAAGGATGCCGAGGTGGACGCCATCGTGACCGTCTGCCCCTTCTGCTTCCTCCAGTTCGACCTGGGGCAGGATGCATTGAGGGAGAAGGGATCCGACGTCAGCATACCGGTCTTCCACCTGAGCCAGCTCATAGCCCTGACCCAGGGGGCGAAGCCTGGTGAGGTGGCGAAGATGTCCAAGACACCTAGACACACGGTCATCAAGACTATACAGGGGGGTGAACAATGACGCTTTCGGACAAGAAGCTGGTTTCCCAGGCGTACGAGCCCAAGATAGTGGGATTCCTCTGCGACGCGTGCGCCTACGTGGGAGCGGACAAGGCGGGGGTCCGGAGGACCCAGTACCCCGCCAACATCAGGATAATCCGCCTGATGTGCTCGGGACGGCTGGACCCCACCTTCGTCCTCGAGGCCTTCAAGAAGGGCATCGACGGTATCTTCGTGGCGGGCTGCCACCTGGGCGACTGCCATTACGAGAAGGGCAACTACAAGGCATTGAAGAGGTACGAGCTGCTCAAGCGGATGCTGCCCCAGTTCGGAATAGACCCACGGCGGCTCAAGCTCGAGTGGGTCTCAGCCGCCGAGGGGGACAAGTTCGCCAGGAAGGCGGCCGAGTTCGTGGTGGACGTGGCGCGGCTTGGGCCCATTGGGAAACCATGGGAGGTGGAGTGAGATGTCGAAGCTCAAGCTGGCCAACTACTGGTCCGCCTCTTGCGGTGGGTGCGACGTGGCCTTAGCCGACCTGGACGAGAGGATATTGGACGTCACCGCGCTGGTGGACATCGTGCTGTGGCCCGTGGCCACCGACTTCAAGTACTCCGATGTGGAGGCCATGGCGGACGGAGAGATCGACATCACCCTCTGGAACGGGGGTGTCCGAAACTCCGAGGCCGCCCACCTTGCCAACCTCCTTAGGACAAAGAGCAAGCTCCTGGTCTCGTACGGCTCCTGCGCCAGCTTCGGGGGCATCCCGGGCCTGGCCAACGTGTCGAACCGCGAGGAGATATTCTCGGTGGTGTACGACCAGATGCCATCGACGGTGAATCCTGACGGTGTCCATCCCCAGACGGTGACCACGGTCAACGGTCACACCCTGGAGATCCCGGCATTCTACAACCAGGTCATGCCCCTGGACCAGGTGGTGGACGTGGACTACTATCTACCGGGCTGCCCTCCGTCTACCGACCGCATCTGGGACCTGGTGTTGGTGGCCAAGAACTTCGCCGAGACAGGCGACCTCCCTCCCAAGGGGACCGTCGTCGCGGGGCAGCTGGCCCTGTGCGAGGACTGTCACAGGGAGCGGCAGGACAAGAAGGTGGACCAGATCGTCCGTGTCCATCAGATGGACGACGACGGGAAGACCTGCTTCCTAGAGCAGGGGGTCGTCTGCATGGGACCCGCGACCAGGACAGGCTGCGGTCATCGGTGCATAAACGCCAACATGCCCTGCCGAGGGTGTCTCGGTCCGCTACCGGGCGTCAAGGACCAGGGGGCGAAGATGCTCTCCGCCCTGGCCTCGGTCATGGGCCTCGACGATGAGATCGAGATGGACGAGGCGATGGTGACGTCGTTGATGGACCAGGTGGTGGACCCCCTGGGGACCTTCTACAGGTTCTCCCTGGGCTCGTCCATCATCGGGGGAAGGCTGAAGAGCGAAGAGGGGGGATTGTGAGATGGAGAGCGGTACCAACGAGACCGGAACCGGTGGGAAGAGACAGGTGACCATCGACCCGATAACCAGGCTCGAGGGGCATGGAAAGATAGAGATATTCCTCGACGAGACAGGGGAAGTGGAGGACGCCTACTTCCAGGTGCCCGAGCTCCGGGGGTTCGAGAGGTTCTGCCTGGGGCGACCCGGGGAGGAGCTTCCCAGGATCACTCCGCGCATCTGCGGTGTGTGCCCCACGGCCCACCACTTCGCCTCCACCAAGGCACTGGACGCCGCCTACGGCACGAAACCAACGGAGACGGCCGAGAAGCTGCGGCGCCTCATCTACGCTGGTTACTACTTCTACGACCACACCCTGAACTTCTACTTCCTGGCGGGCCCGGACTTCGTCATGGGCCCCTCCGCCCCCAAGGCAGAGCGCAACATCCTCGGCGTCATCGACAAGGTGGGCCTGGAGGTGGCAGGACAGGTCATCAAGTACCGGGCCATCGGACAGAACATCATCGAGATGCTGGGAGGCAAGGCGACACATCCCGTCTGCGGACTGCCTGGAGGTGTCTCCAAGGCCCTCTCCCCGGAGGACCGGGACACCATCGCCGAGTGGGCCGAGGGCGCGGTGGAGTTCGCCCAGTTCTCGCTGTCGGTGTTCAACGACATCGTGCTCAAGAACGAGGACTACGTGAACCTGATCACCAACGACGAGTGGGCCCTCAAGACCTATTACATGGGCCTGGTCAACGACGCCAACCAGCCAGACTACTACGACGGTGACATCAGGGTGGTCGACCCCGAGGGGAAGGAGTTCGCCCGGTTCCAGCCCGCCGACTACCTGGACCACATCGAGGAGCATGTGGAGCCGTGGTCGTACATCAAGTTCCCGTACCTCAAGAACGTGGGATGGAAGGGCTTCGTGGACGGCCCCGACAGCGGCATCTACCGGGTGGCGCCCCTGGCCCGCCTGAACGTGGCCGAGGGGATGTCCACGCCCGAGGCTAACAGCCACTTTAAGGAGATGTACTCAACCCTGGGCGGAGGTCCCGTGCACCACACCCTGGCGATGCATTGGGCCCGTCTGATAGAGCTGCTCAACGCCGCCGAGATGCTCCAAGACCTTGTGGCGGACCCCGGCATCACGGGCAGCGACATCAGGGCCAAGCTGGGCAAGCCCGGTGAGGGCGTCGGCGTGGACGAGGCATGCCGAGGCACGCTGTTCCATCACTACAAGCTGGACGACAACGGCATGGTGGAGAAGGTCAACCTCATCGTGGCCACCGTGAACAACTCAGCGTCCATCTGCATGTCTGTGAAGAACGCCGCCAGGTCCGTCATCCACGAGGGAAACGTGGACGACGGCATCCTGAATACCGTGGAGATGGCCTTCCGGGCCTACGACCCGTGCTTCGCGTGCGCAACCCACACGCTTCCGGGCAACATGCCACTCCAGGTGGACCTGCGCCGTAAGGACGGGTCCCTCGTCCAGAGCTTCTCTAGGACCAACAAGAAGGAGGTGTGAAATTGGAGATTAACGAAGTCGTAACCAAAGATAAGCCTAAAATAGTCCGTGGGGACATGCCGTTAGTGGATGCTATGTCCCAGCTGCGCTCATCTCCCTCCTCCGCTCTAGTAGTGGAACCCGAGGAGAAGAGTGACGCGTACGGCATCGTCACCACTCGCGACATCGTGTTCCGGGGGCTCGCGAGGGGGGTCGATCCAACGACCACCCCCGTGTCCAAGGTGATGACCAAACCGGTCCTCATCCTGAACAACCTCCACCTCGACCTTCGGTACGCCGCATTGGCAATGGCCAACGCCGAGGTCGAGCACGTGCTCGTGTTCGACGGCGAGCACATGGTGGGCGAGCTAGGACTGCACGACGTCCTCGTGGCGAGGTGGAAGGAGTGCAGCCGACAGCAGCTGGACCGCATGGTATCCGACGTCGGCGGCGGATGCTAAGCGGGTGGTAATGTGGACATACGTGGGATAATCAAGCGAAAGGACATCGAGATGGTCGATGGGACCTGCACCGTTGCCGACGCCATAGGCAAGATGACGGACCGGAACGTGGGCAGCCTGATAGTCAAGAGGACGAACCCGAACGAGCCGTACGGCATCGTCACCAGGCAGGACGTGCTGTTCAAGGTCATCGGCGAGGGGTTGGACCCCAACAAGGTGCAGGTGACCGAGATCATGTCCTCCCCGGTGGTCATCCTCAACAACGTGGACCTGGACGTGAGATACGCCGCCAAGGCCATGGCCAACGCCGGTGTGACCAACCTGGTCATCTTCGACGGAGGGGACGTTTACGGGTTCCTCTCGTCGACGGACATCATCAGCGCCATACGCCGGGAGCTGACCATCCAGTCCCTGCAGAAGAAGACGGAGGACGTCTCGGGCGGCTGCTAGGTCAACCGTACGATGCTGGACCTCACCGGCCACGCGTCAGCTCCTTGAGCACGCCCATCACCTTCTGCTCAGAGTCCTCGTGGACGACCGCGAGGATCGTGTAGTCGGTGATGTGCTTGGTGCTGATACTCCGGCGGGTCAGCCCCTTGCGCAGCGACAGGCTCTCGTTTATGAAGAAGGACAGCTTGGAGTCCAGGAGACTGTCCGATTCTGATATGAACCTGACAACCTTGTAGGGTATCCCCTGCTCCTCCAGGTACTCGAATCCGATGCGCTGGGGACCGTAGCGGAAGAGGGCGAACTCCTCCCCCCGGTCCTTCCAGAGGAGCGAGTCCGTCCCGATCTCCTTGACGATGTGGTCGCGGAATGTCTCGAAGGCGAACACCGGGTCGTCCAGGACCATCAGGTCCACGAGCCCCGCGATGAAGAGGCGCATGTTCGTCTCGTCATCGCTGACCATGACCGACACGCGTCGCCGCTCCCGCTCTATCCTGGACAGGGCCTGGTGGACCCTGGGCCTGGTTATCGGCGTGCAGGCCACCACGGGGTTGGTGGCCGGACGCGTCCGTCGGGTGAACTCGTCGTAGGCGTTGATGAGGTCACGACCCACCTCCGTAAGCCGGGTCCCTCGGTTGTCGGTCTCCACCA
>CP070808.1:1936855-1938594 GCA_020343715.1 Thermoplasmata archaeon | reverse complement strand
GGAAGACCACGACGATCAAGTGCGTCCTGGGCCTGCTGGAGATGCAGCAGGGCCTGATCACCGTGCTGGGCGATGACCCCATCAAGAGCCCCGAGAAGGTCAAGACCAACATAGGCTACGTGGCCGAGGAGCCGCTGCTCTACGGCTCCCTCACCCCCCGGGAGATGCTAAACTTCATCGCATCGGTGAGGGGCCTTGACGAGGAGATGTCAACCGAGCGGGCCCAGCGGCTCATCACCTCCATGGACGCCACCAAGTACTACGATTCCCTCATGGAGACCCTCAGCCGGGGTAACAAGCAGAAGATCCAGCTGATCGCGGCCCTGCTCCACGATCCGCAACTCCTCATACTGGACGAGCCCCTCTCGGGCCTCGATGCCAAATCCTCCAAGGTGGTCAAGGAGATCCTCGAGCTCCATGCAGAGCACGGCGGTTCCGTGCTCCTGTCGACCCACATCATGGAGCAGGCCCAGACCCTCTGCGACCGTATAGGCATCATCAACCGGGGCAGATTGGTCGCCGAGGGCACCCTCGACGAGCTGAGGGAGCTGGAGCACGCAGCTGGCGCGTCCTTGGAGGACATATTCCTGAGACTCACCGAGCAGGACCAGGCGGTGAAGGAGACCATCCAGAGGTTCAGGGACGCATACAAGGACCACAGGAACTGAGATGGCATATGGAACGGAAACATGCCAAGGAGGAATATCGATGGGCATCATCGATCCTGCCCACCCTATTGGTACTACTTGTCGTCATATCCGCGATCCCGTTATCCGCCCAGGAGGGGTCTGAACGACCGGTAATAGACCCGATAAGGATTGCCGGGAATGAGGAGCTGGATGCGTTCTTCGCCGATGCCAGTACAGATGGCCTCACTCCCGGAACGGCACACGTGCTCGAGGGCATCACGATCGAGAGGTCAGGTGAGGGGGACGCCTGCGTCCACATAGAGAACACCACCCGCTATCTCGTGATAAGGGAGTGCACGATATCGGACGGGGGACCGGAGTCCATCACGACGGCGATCGAGCTCGTGTCGAGCTCGAACATCACCATCTTGCACTGTGACCTTCCCGGAAGCCGGAAGGCCATCGTGACCTTCGAATGCTCGAACATCGACATCCGGGGGAACAGGTTGAGGGACCAGTCGTACGTCGGTATCCATGTCGAGAGAACTGGTCCGGCGACGGTCGTGGGGAACGACCTGGACATGTGCAACGAGTCGATAATAGTCTACCGTGGCGCCAACGTGTCGGTAGAGACGAACACGGTGTGCGATAACAAGGTGGGCATCCGTGTCACCGCATCGCGTGACACCGTTGTGTTCGACAACGAGGTCAAGCTGTCAACCGACGGTGGGATCAAGGTCCAGAGGTCGAGACGGCTAGTGATCGAGGCCAACTACGTCCATCATAACGCCCTGGCCGGGATCCATGTGTCGGACTCTCGGGAGATCGACGTCCTGGCCAACCACATGGAGGCCAACTATCAAGGGCTGTACCTCTTCGACACCCATGAATCCTACATATCCAACAACAACGCGACCTGGAACGACGTGGCCGGTGTCCGCCTTAGCGGCTCCCACGACAATCGGGTCGAGGACAACTTCGTCAAGTCCAACTGGAACTACGGAGTGGACCTCATCAGGTCGGACTCGAACCAGATCCTACGGAACAGGATCGTTAGCCACGAGAGGGGCATCCGCCTCGATGGGTCCAATGACAACGTCATCGAGAAGA
>CP070808.1:1926271-1936755 GCA_020343715.1 Thermoplasmata archaeon | reverse complement strand
TCGACAGCACCTTCGCCACCTCCGTGATCCTGGTGGAGGGGAGCCAGACCATCAAGGTGAAGGCGGTGGACGAGGCCGGCAACGAGAACCTCATCAACCTCCAGCTAAGGCTGGACACCAGGGCCCCGATGCTCACCCTGGTCAACCCCAGGGTCACTCCCTTCTTCTCCTCCGAGTACGAGGTGACCGTGGAGATGGAGGTGGACGAGACCGTGGCCTCATCGACCTTCAACGGTGAGGCCATCGAGGTGGTCGACGGGACGATAACCCGAACCGTCCAGCTGTCCAACGGACCTTACATAGTCAATGTCGTCGTGAAGGACCTGGCGGGGAACGAGGCGACCAAGGAGGTGGTGATCAGACTCGACAACGAACCACCGTCCCTTACCTTCCAGTCACCCCGTCCAGACACTGTGGTGAACACCACCGCAGTGCCCATCATCGTGACCACCGGTGAGCCTGGCTGCACCCTCTCGGTCGACGGGGTCACCATCAACACCGTCGAGCAGAGCCCGGGTCGCCTGACCGGGATCATGTACCTTTCCCCTGGTGAGGGGGACAGGACCGTCACGGTCACCCTGCGGGACCGGGCAGGCAACATCGATTCCAAAGCGCTCAGGCTGGAGATCGATACCGTAATACCGTTCCTGAACACCGAGAGCATCTATGATGGCATGAAGGTCACCACCGAGCCCCTCAGGGTGGTCGGATACACCGAGCGTGGCTCCAAGGTGGTCTGGGTAAACGACCAGATGGCCAGCCTCACCGATGACGGCAAGTTCAAGACCACCATCGAACTGGAGGAGGGCTGGCAGGACGTGAGGATCGTGGTGCTGGACAAGGCCGGGAACCGGGCCGACCACACCTTCCGCGTCAAGGCCCTGGCAGAGCCGACGTTCGACCCGCCCGTGACCGCGCTGGCGGTGGGCACCATCCTGGTGACCCTCGGCGCCCTGGCCGTCACCACCGAGGCGGGCAAGTGGACCGCCCTGGCCTTCATCATCCCCCTCTATACCAAGCTGAGGAAGGACAAGATCCTGGACCAGCGCACCCGCGGCCTCATCGAGGGTTACATCACTGCGAACCCCGGCTGCAACTACACCATCATCAGGGACAACCTGGACCTGGCGGACGGCACGCTGACGTACCACCTGCAGGTGCTGGAGCGGGAGGGCTTCGTGTACTCCATCCGCGAGGGCCTGTTCCGTTGCTTCTACCCCCAGGGGGTGCCTCCGCCCCGGCGGGGCAAGCTCCACCTGAGCGACACCCAGGCGGACATCGTGAGGATAGTCAAGCGCATCCCCGGCATCACCGTGGGCGAGGTCGCCACCGCCATGAACAGGCGGCCCAACGTCATCTCCTACCACCTGAAGCTCCTCAAGGAGGGCGGACTGGTGCGCATGGAGGAGGACGGCCGTCACGTGCGGGTCTATCCCATCGACACCGCCGTGGCCATGATCTGATCTCTCAGCCGTCCAGGCCCGAGGAGGGCATCTCCTCCGTGGACCGACCGTCGGACATCAGCTTCTCGATGCGCAGCTCCGCCTCGGTCAGCCTCCTCTGGCAGACCTTGGTCAACCGGGTCCCCTCCTCGAACAGCTCCAGGGACTCGTCCAGGGGCAGCTGTCCCGACTCCAGCCGGGCAACTATCTCCTCCAGGCGCTCGAGGGAGTCCTCGTAGCTCATCTCCTCGCCGTCCGGGGGGCCATCGCTCGCTTCATCAACCATTTCATCACCTTTTTGGATCGTCATCTGGGCGCACCTTCTCGGCACGCGTGTCCACCCTGCCGTCCGCCATCACCAGCTCCACCGGGTCGCCCGGGGAGACCTGGGCGACGCTACCCACCGACCTTCCCTCTGCGTCGAGGGCCAGGGTGTACCCCCGCCGCAGGGTGGATACGGGGCTCAACGCCTCCAGGCGCTCGTCCATCGCAGCCAGCCTCCCCCTCTGCATCTCCATCGTGTGGAGCAGCTTGGTCGAGAGGATGCGGACCAGCTCGTCCACGCGCTGCTGTCGCGTGTCAAGCATGTCCCTCGGCCTTCGCAGGACGGGGCGGGCCGCCAGCCCCTCGACCCGGTCCCGCTCCCGTGTGACCCTCCTGGTGATGGCCGCCAGTAGCCGCTCGCCATGGGCCCTGAGCATCCTCCCCTCCTCTACGGCGCTGGGCACAGTCATCTCCGCGGCGGCCGATGGCGTCGGCGCGCGGCGGTCGGCCACGAAGTCGGAGATGGTGAAGTCCGTCTCGTGGCCAACGGCGGAGACAACGGGCACGCCGCTGGCGCGGATCGCCCTGGCCAGACCCTCGTCGTTGAAGGGCCAGAGGTCCTCGAAGGACCCGCCGCCCCTGCCGATGATTATCACGTCCACGTCGCCCAGGGCGTTGAGGCGGGCGAGGCCCTCCACCAGCTCGGCGGCGGCCTTCTCCCCCTGCACCGCCGAGTGGGCCAGCGTCACCCGCACGTGGGGGTAGCGGCGACGCATCACCCGGACGATGTCGTGGAACACGGACCCCGTCGAGGATGTCACCACCCCGACCCGACGGGGAAGGCGAGGGATGGGACGCTTCAGCTCGTCGGCGAACAGCCCTTCCTTCTCGAGACGGGCCTTCAGCTCCAGGAACCGCTTGTACAGGTCCCCCATACCACGCTTGGTGATCGAGTCCGCAAGGAGCTGGTACTTGCCGTGGGGCTCGTAGACGTCGATGCGACCGGTGACCACCACCTGGTCCCCCTCCTCCACCTCGACGCTGGTCCGACCGCCCCGGGAGAACATCACGCAGGGCATCTGGGCGTCGGCGTCCTTGAGGGTGAAGTAGAGGTGGCCCCGGGCGGACCGGGAGACGTTGGACAGCTCCCCGGCCACCGTGAGGTCCTGGAGCCTGGGCTCGGCCGTGAGGCGGTCCTTGATGATGCGGGTGGCCTCCAGCACAGTCATCGGCTCCGGACCCTCACGGGGTGGCGGCTCACGTGGCGACATGTCCACCCCTGGCTCGGGTCCTTTGCTGGCCTTGGGCGCCTTCCCATCGTCCATGAAGGACCCCAGGTCGCGCTGTCCGAAGCTCAAGGTGCTCGGTCCGGCATGGCGCTGACCCCTTATAAGTTCCGACGAGGGGGGGCCGGTGAAGGTGCGAAGCGGACACCTTTATTACTCCAGGCACTCATCGACGGGCGTGCTTGCCCAGTGCGTCCGGTGCGGCGCCCAGATGGAGGACCCTGGCACCCACCCGCACATCGTCTGTCCCCAGTGCGGGTTGGTGATGTCGTCGACGGTGGGTCCACAGGGTCACGGTCAGGACCCTGAAGCGGGCCGACCGCCGCAGGGTCCCGCCACACCCGTCGAGGGGTACTATCGACCCGCCCCTCCCCGCCCCGAGCCCCCTGCCGACCCCTTGGTTGAGCTGTGGAGGGCGGTGAGGACCCTAGTCCACACCGTGGTGATGTTCGCGGTCCTAGTGCTGGTGCTCCTGGTGGTCATCGACCTCCTAGTCCTCACGTGGAGCTGGTGGCCCGTTTCTGAGGGCGCCATGCGCTTCGACTCGGCGTCCGCCATCTTCATCATCCTTCCGTACACGGTGGGGGAGACCTCGGTCTCCGGCATACAGGCCATGGTTGCTGGGGCGGTCCTGGTCGGCATCGCCGTCATGCTCTTCGCCATCCAGCGCACGGGCAGGCTGCCGGGCCTGGGCGGTGGCGGCACCCTGTTCATGGCCATCCTCACGGCCCTGGCAGGCGGTGGTATGGTGGCCATGGGGGCGTTCCTGGCCTCCCAGGGCGACCTGACATCCGCGGCCCAGGTGCCCAACGTCCTCCCGACACCCGTTGCCCTCATGCTGGTCCGGTTCACGCTGCTGGCCCAGTGGCACAGCATCATGATGGGGGCCATCATCCTGTCCGCGATCGCCCTGGCCTACTACGAGGGCCCCTCCCTCGTCCGGGAGGTGCGGGACAGCCTGAGGGTATCACGGGTCCCGCCCCTTCGCACCGACAACGCCATTGTCATGATCCCCAGGATGTACCTGGGGATCCTGGGGTTCTACGCCATCTACTTCGCCATCCTGGCCCTGTACACCGTGGAGCCGGAGGTCCCCGACTTCGACGAGATGCCCCTTTGGCAGCAGCTCCATGCCTTCGCCGAGGCGTCGGTGTGGGAGGAGGTGCTGTCCAGGATCTTCATGCTGGGCATCCCGCTCCTGGTCTACCACGCATGGACCGGTCAGAGGGAGGGGTCCCGATGGAGGTACGTGGTGGGAGGTGGCTTCTCCATCGACACGGCGGCCTTCGTACTCATCTTCTTCCAGGCCGTGGTCTTCGCCCTGGCCCACGTGGCGGGATGGGACCTTTGGAAGGTGCTCCCGACTACGATATCGGGCATCGCCTTCGGCTACCTGTTCCTCAAGAAGGGGCTATGGGCCTCCATAATGCTCCACTTCACCTTCGACTACCTGGGGATGACCGCCCCGGTGCTGGGCGAGTGGGGGGTGGACGCCGAGAGTGCCATGAACGCAGTGTACGCCTTCCTCGTGATCGTGGGCATCGTGGTGATGGTCCACTACGTGGTCATCGTCCTCAAGGAGGGACCCGGGGAGCTCAGGCAGGCCCTTACGGAGAGGCCAGCGCCCTCCACAGCGGGCGGTGACGGAAAGGCTTAAGGGCGCACAGGCCCTCGGGAGCCACGAGCCTGATGAGGGTACTGAAGAAGGACCTCCGCGGGGGGACCGTGAAGCTGCTGGTGGAGAACGGGGACGACCTTTGGCACCTACGCCACCTGATCCAGCCGGGCGACGTGGTCCACGCCGTCACATGGCGCCGCGAGGAGAGGTCCACGGACATGGTAAGGGCGGAGAAGACCGAGCGGAGGCGCATGTACCTGGGCGTCGAGGTGGAGGACGTGGAGTACGCCGACTTCTCCGACCGCCTCCGCGTCCTGGGAAAGATCCGCGACGGCCCCGACGACGTGCCCCACGGCACCCACCACACCCTGAACATCGAGGAGGGCGGGGATGTCAAGATCCAGAAGGTGAGGTGGCTGCACTTCGAGCTGGAACGCATCGACGAGGCGGTAAAGGCCACCCGCAGGCCCCACGTGATCATCATCTGCATCGACGACGAGTCCGCCGTCTTCGCCGCCGTGCGCCAGAGCGGCGTCGAGAAGCTTTCCGAGGTCCCCGGGCCCGGCACCCAGAAGGGGGTGGACAAACCCCCCAAGGGCCTCAAGGAGGCATGGCTCCAGGAGCTGATGGAGGAGATGGCCCGGGTGAGGACCGCCGAGCTCCCCGTGGTGCTGGTGGGCCCGGGCTTCACCCGCACCGAGCTGCTGGCCTTCGTGCGCGACCGGCGCCCGGACCTGGCGGCGCAGGTCTACACAGAGGGGACGGGCCAGGCGGGCATGGTGGGCGTCCAGGAGGCCATCAAGCGGGGCCTCGTCTCCCGGGTGGTGGAGGGGGCCAGGGTGGAGATGGAGACGGAACGGGTCCAGGAGCTCCTGGCGGGCATCGGTCGGGGGGACCACACGGTCTCGTACGGTATCGACGAGGTGCTGGCCGCCATCAGGGCCGGTGCCGTCGAGACGGTGCTGGTGTCCGACGACGTGGTGAGAGAGGGGCCCATGGTGGCCCTGCTGTCGGAGGCCGAGTCGTTGGGTGCCAGGGTGTTGGTGGTCTCCACGAACCACGACGCCGGCGAGCGCCTGAGCCACCTGGGTGGCATAGCGGCCCTCCACAGGTATCCCTTCGACCCCCGCGATTCTTAGCGCTCGGAACTGAGGGCAAAGGTTTTAAAACAAAAGAGGGTCTTAAACTCGATTCGTAGCCCTAGGAGGGACCTTGGAGGCCGTTGCCACATGTTCTTCAAGCGCCGGCAGGATAAGGAGGAGGAGAAGCCGGAGCCTGAGGCAGAGGAGGAACCCGTCCCCGATGAGGAGAAGGCCGAGGAGGAGGCCGAAGAGGACGAGGAGGACGAGGACGAGATGGGCCTCGACGACCTCCTCGAGGCGGCCGGCACCGCCGACCGCCCCCAGGAGATGGAGGAGTCCCTGGGCGAGCTGGCCGGCGAGGACGTCCAGCTGGTGAAGATGGCCCGCAAGGTCGTCGTCATCGGCGATCCCGCCGTGGGCAAGACCTCCCTGATCAAGCGGTTCGTCCAGGACGTGTTCGACGACCGCTACCTGAACACCATCGGCGCCAAGGTGATGAAGAAGGAGCTGGGCGTTAACCGGCCCGACACCGGCGAGATAGTGGACCTCAAGCTAATACTGTGGGACATCGCGGGCCAGGAGACCTTCGATAGCGTCAAGAAGGCCTACTATCGGGGCGCCTCGGGCGCCATCGTGGTGTGCGACCTGACCCGTGAGGAGACCATGAAGGACATGCACAGGTGGATCGAGAACCTGTTCGACGTGTCCGAGGTGGTCCCCATGGTCATCATCTGCAACAAGAGCGACCTCGCAGAGGAGGTCAAGTTCAGCGTGGAGGACGTGGAGGGCGACTACGCCCCCTACGGCGCCCCCGTATTCTCCACATCTGCCAAGACGGGGGACAACGTGGAGATGATCTTCCACGAGCTAGGTAAGCTCATATCCAAGTGATGGGGTTGATGATTTGCCAAGATCCAGCGAGATACCCTTCGTGGCCCTGCCCGTAGACATATTCACCGCCATCCGTGACATGCTCGGCCAATACGAGCTGTCCGACAAGGACGAGGAGTTCTTCAAGGAGCTGGGAGTCCGCTGCGGCAAGGCCGTCGTGCAACGCACCGGCTTCCGTTGGGAGTCCGACGAGCAGATGGCGGACGCCCTGGTCTCCCTGTGGGCGGAGGTGGGCATCGGCCGCCTCACCGCCAAGGACGTAGACAAGGGCGGCGTGGCCGCCGAGGTCACCGACACGGTGGAGAGCCTTGCCCTGGGCAACGTGGGCGAGCCCTCCTGCTTCTTCACCCGCGGTTACATCGCGGGCCTGGTGACCGAGGTCTCGGGAAAGGAGCACATGACGGTCGAGGACCAGTGTGTGTGCGAGGGCCACCAGAAGTGCGTGTTCACCGTCATCCCCATATAGGCCCTCTCCCATCTCCTCCCTAGGAGAGGATGGGACGGTGAGCGACCTTCACGTGATGGACGCCAACTTCTTCATTTCCCTAGCCCAGACCAGGGAGCGGGACGCCATGGAGCGGGTCCTGGACCTGACGGAACAGGTGGGCTGGGAGATGCACGTGACCGAGCCCATCCTGGAGGAGGTCAAGTACGTCCGGTGCAAGGGCTCCAAGGCGACGGCGGAGAAGCTGGCGAGGAGGACCATGAAGGTCCACCCCGCCGACGATGGCACCATCGCCTCGTTCCGCACCCAGCTGGGCGGGGGCCACCGGGCCCCCCAGGCCCCGGACCTCTCCCTGATGGTCCTGGCCGACAGCCTGGCCCGGAAGGGCGCCTCCGTCCGCCTGGTCAGCGACGACTTCAAGATCTCCACCTCCAGCCGGGAGCTGGGCGAGCCGTACGCCGTCATCTCCCCATCGGTGTTCCTGTTCTCCCTCTCGAGGGAGCTGCATGGCGAGGACAGGAAGCGGGTGCGGCACCTTTACAAGAAGGTGCGGCACGGGGAGATGGAGTACGTCCTCTCGCGGGCGGACATGTACAACGTGGAGGACAAGCTGACATGGCTCATGGACAACCTCCTCCATGAGGTCACCTCCCCCGATGCGGGGCCCGCCCCGGTGCCCGGGGCCCAGGCGGAGGGGCCCGCCCTGGTCGTCGAGGGGAAGGAGGAGGATGCCAACTGGCAGGCCCTGGTCAGGCACCTGCGGGGCGAACGGGTCCGAAGGGGACACATCAAGGCCTTCGACCCCATCATGCCCTACCTGGCGCCCCTCACCGACCTGCGGGAGGACCTGGAGGAGATCCACCGGATGGCGGAGGCGGGGGACCTCCAGGGGGCCAACCGCTACGCCCATGTGGAGCTGAAGGAGCTGAAGTCGGAGCTCCAGTTGGCGGTAGGCGCCTTGGACCCCAGGGACGGCAGGAAGGTGATGCGCGCATACGCCGAGATGCTTCCGTTCCTGGAGATGGTCACGGCGCTGCTGCACATCAACCTGGGGGAGGTGGTGGACTGCGAGGACCACCTGGACAACGTGGCCCTTCTGGCCCTTGCCGCGGGCCTCATCGGTACCGTCATCGAGGCCAACTACCTGGAGGCGCTGGTCCACGCGTACAGGGAGGCCTACGAGGAGGCCCTGGAACAGTTCCGCCTGACCACCCGGCTGGCGGAGCAGGCCGGTGACGAGTCCACAGTCCTAAGGTCCCTCATCGGCACCGCCATCATGCAGCTCCTCGCCGAGGACAGGGACGCGGCGGAGGAGACCATGGTCCAGGTCAACGAGCGGGTCGAGGCGGACCCCTACGTGGGCTCGGTGGCCCTCGAGGAGTTCGGCGACCACTTCACCAACTTCGGGGCCGTCCACCTGGCCACGGGGCTCTACCACGAGGCCCTGGAATGCGCCGTGGAGGCCACCGCATCGGAGGACACGGACAGGCTCATGGGCAAGCTCCGTCGTGCCCGTCTGTCCATGGGCCTGGAGGAGAGGGAGCTGGCCAGCGAGCTGGTCACCCTCATGGACATGGCCAACGACATACAGGACCAGGAGCTGCTCGCCAGGTTCCAGGAGCTGGACTCGGAGCTGGACATGGCCATCGAGAGGATGGACGACCCCCTGGAGGTGACCTTCGACGAGTGGTCCCCCGCCACGAGGCTCCCCGACGCCCTGGAGGATTGGATCGATATCGTCAGGGCGGACCCGCTCCCCAAGGGGGAGGGGACGATCCTCGTCTCCTACTCACCCCAGGTCGGTAACGTGGGGGTGCTGGTCTCGGACCCGGTCAGCCTCCCGGGCATCGAGCATGCCCAGTTCCGGGTCCTTCCAAGCTCCAGGGTCAAGCTGGTCCAGGCCCCCGAACCCTTCCGGTCCGGCTACAAGCTGAGGGCGATAATCGTGCTCCATGATGGGGACCACTATGAGCTCCAGCGCAGCCCCATCCGCCTCCGCAGACGTACCCAGCTGGTCTCCCACCCAGCGGTTTGAGGCGGGCTCAGTCGAACTCGTCCATCAGATAGTCGTCCCAGCCCTCTCGCCCGATCATTATCCGAAGCTCCATGGGCGTGAGCAGTGGCATGGGGAACAGGGACTGGTCGTCTATCGTCAACCTTGGGCACGCGGTGTTCACGTACGCGTCCAGCCCGATGGCCACCAACCGCTCGGGGCTGATGTTCCGGATTACCATCAGCACCGCCTGGCGCCCCGAGTCGTGCAGGTCGTCGGCCAGGGATTGGGCCAGCGCCCATCGTCTCTGTCCCGGGCGGGCCTCGATGATGATGCCGAAGGTCTCGGCGTCCATGGCCTTGGCGATGGTGGCAGACCGTCGCCGAAGGGTGCGGTCCAGCTCCTCCTGCACAGTCCTGGCCTCCCCCGTCTCCACGTCGGCGATGACGACGGGCCTGCGGGTGGCCATCGCCACGCCGGTGGCATGGAAGGAGCCACCGCCAACGATCAGGATGGTGTCGACGCTGTTCTCCACGGCCTTGGCCGCCGAGAAGTCGCAGCCCAGGACCTGGCCAGGGAAGGCGAGCCGGTTGCTCCCCTCCCCTATCCTGACCTCGTAGCCCGCGTGCTCAAGGATGTTCCGGGCGTCCCGGATGGCGTGCCTGTGCTGGGTCGTGGTGAGCAGTCCGATGCGACCGCCCCTGCCCAGCTTGTAAAGCGAGTTCCTAACAGCCGGGCCGATGTCCAGCTTGGAGGGCGCGTCCAGGAAGAAGGTGGGGATCCTGGGCTCCGTGTCGCCCATGGGCGAGTGCCCCACGTGGATGACCAGCTGGACGTCCAGGGGCTCGAACTGGTCGTCGACCAGGTCGCATGCTCCGTAGCATGGGTCCGCCGATACCACCACCTTCGCGCCCGTGGCCTGCTCGATCTTCTCGACCAGAGGCAGCGCCATCCGCTTGAGACCCTCGGGCAGCTGCAGCCCGACCACCCTGGCCCCTGCGTCGTACACCGCACGGGTGATGGCGTCCACGTCCAGGTGGAAGGTCGAACTGGTGAGGACGTCCCCTGCGTCTCCGTTCCAGGCCATGTCCCTCTCCTCCTCAGCCCTCTACGTCCCCTTGGAGGTTCTGCTCCACGCGGGATATGAGCTCCACGTTCTCCCGCAACCCCTCGGCCTCCAGGCAGATGCCGTTGATGCCGATGCGGAGCAGGAACTCCACCAGCCCCGGGTCGAGGGGCTCACGGGTCTGTATGATGACCTCCTTCTTAGCCTGCCGGGCCGCCTCGGTGATCAGCAGGATGGCCTGCCGGACGGCCTTCTCGTGGGCCGTCAGGTAGTCCGTCCTCGCCATCCCCTTGGAGCAGGGGTCGATGGAGAGCAGCGCCGGCAGGAGCTCGTCCAGGCACACGAAGAAGCCGTCGGACACCTGGGAGTAGAGGTGGAGGAACAGCAACGTCGACGG
>CP070808.1:1918447-1926171 GCA_020343715.1 Thermoplasmata archaeon | reverse complement strand
CCATCTCGCCCTCGATCTCCTCGGCGAAGACGTTGACCGGGCAGCCGGTGCAGAGGGCGGAGACCTGGACGGTGTGTATCTTGTCCTCCCGGTCCGACATCTCCTGGGCCAGCTGGAGGTTCACGAACACCTGGCTGTCCTCGTTGCCGCCCGTCTCGATGATGCCGACCACGGTCACGTCGCAGGTGGTGGAGTTGGTCTGGTCGTTCCCGTTGGGGTAGTAGGTGAGGGTCATGGTGTCGCCAACGCCCACGCCCATCTTCTTGGCCACCTCGACGCCCACCATGGCGCTGGCCTCGTCGTCGGGGGCGTCGATCCACTTCCCGCTGGCCTTCCACCAGGGGTTGATGTAGCTGACGCCGGTGGTGACGGTCTCCGGGTCCTCGGGGGCGTACTTGTCCTTTATGGTGACGTCCCTCTCGAAGTAGGTCCCCGCCATCACCAGGTCGCTGCTGGTGGACAGGGTCTGGGCGGTCACCACCTGGTACAGGAAGGGGGCGAAGCCCAGCACGTTGTTGCGCCACGATATGCGCTTTATCTTCCAGATGTCGCTCTCGTTGATGTAGCCCTGCTCGGTCACCGAGCCGAAGTCGACACCGGGGAACCCCACGTCGATGGTGTCCGACTGGGGCACGACTATCAGGTTGGCGCCGTACTGGCGGAACTCGGCGCTCACCTGGGCCTCGATGTCCATGGACACGGCCATCAGGGCGGTGGCCACGGCGGCGCCCATGACCACGGACACGATTGCGATGGCGATGCGACCGCGGCGCCTCGCCAACGACTTACCTAATATCCGCATGAGCATGTTTACACCAAACGTAAACCATAAACGCAAGCTGGTATTAATGCTTTACGCCTGCCGTAAACCAAAATGGGAATATTACGTCATAAGCTTGATATAGGTCCTTTACACTCCGCGTAAACGTATGGTCAAGGTCGAGAGAATCAACCTTCAAAAGGAAGGACTCACCAAGTTCTTCAGCCCCAACGAGGTCCGCATCCTCGAGCTGCTCTGGGACAACGGTCCCATGACGTCGGCGGATATCTCGGACCAGTTGGAGGACCTCTCCCATGCCGTCGTGGGCGGCACCCTTGACCGGCTCGTGAAGTCCGGCTTCGTGGACAGGAGCGTGGACGAGGGAGGCAAGAGGCTCAGGTACATCTACTCGCCCGTGGGCGGGAGGGACGACGTGGGCATCAAGATCTCCGAGCGGGTCATCGACAGCCTCTATGAGACCTTCGGGGACGCGACGCTGAGCGCCCTGGGCAGGGTCGAGCGCAACGGGGGATGAGCATGAACGCCCTGGAGTGCTGGTACGTCTGCCTGGCCGCCGCCGGGCTCGTTCTCCCCCTGATAGTGTTCTCCGCCATCTCCGCGGGCCTCTTCGTCGCCTACAAGATGGAGAAGGGCTACAAGGCCCTGGTGGGCGCCCAGATGATGGTGACCGTGATGATCTCCACCTCCCTGGCCTCCATGGACTGCTACATGTCCACGTGGGTCTGGTTCTACCTGGGAGCCGTCATCGCCGGGGCCATCGGCATAGGCATGCTCAGGGCATACAGCCGGTCCAGGCTGGCGGTGGACGCCCTGGGACGCTTCGACGCCCTGGCCAACCTGGAGGACGAATTCGACGTGTACATCGTGGTCCTCGACACCCAGCGGGTCCGCGCCCTGGCGTACAAGGACACCGTGTACCTGTCCATGGGCCTCCTGGAGAGGCTGGACGACGACCAGCTCCGGGCCGTGGTGGCCCACGAGGTCTACCACCTGGAGACGCGACCCCCCCGGATGCTCTCCTGGTTCCTCGCCCTGACCTCGCTGACCTTCCTTAGGTACTCCGACGAGCGGGAGGCCGACGCCTACGCCGCCCACCTCATCAGCGAGGAGGCGCTGGTGGGCGCCCTGGAGTCCCTCAGGATCAGGGACCGGGACGAGCGGGCATCCCGACTCCGCCAGCAGGCCTGAGGATGCACTGGACATGGTTGATATCGAATCTTGGAGCCCACCCTGTCCTATCGTTTTCTGAATTTTCTGATTTATCAGAAATCTATAAATATTCGGACCGATGTACCCTGTTACGGTGAGAAACGTGCCCGAGGAACCCTGTTGCGGAGACGGCGAGACGTTGAAGGCCCCCAAGCAGACGATACGCGTCGAGGGGGTGGCCTCCATCGATGAGAGGGGCCAGATGGTGATACCCAAGGCCATCCGCGACCGGATGGGCCTCCAGGCGGGCGACAAGCTGGCCATCTCGATTATGGAGTCGGACGGGCGGCCGTGCTGCCTGACGCTGATCCGCACCGAGGAGCTGGCCGAACGCGTGAAGGACATCCTCGGGCCCGCGATAAACGACATCATGTAAGGTAGGTGTGTGGAATGGAAGGTATGGACGACGAGGACATCAGGAAGGCTGTCAAGGAAGGTTACGGAGCCAGAGCGCGAGGGGAGGGGGGCTGTTGCGAGCCCCAGGAGTCCTCCTGCTGCGGCGGCGGGACGGTGGACCCGGTGGCCCTCCAGAGCATCATGGTCGGCTACGAGCCCGAGGACCTGGAGATCCTGCCCAAGGGCGCCAACCTGGGCCTGGGCTGCGGAAACCCCGTCGCGCTGGCGGACCTGGAGGAGGGGGAGACCGTCCTGGACCTGGGCTCGGGCCCGGGCATCGACTGCTTCCTGGCGGCCCGGCGGGTGGGACCCACCGGTCACGTCATCGGCGTCGACATGACCCCCGACATGCTAAAGTTGGCCCGGGAGAACGCCGCCGATGGCGGCTTCGAGAACGTGGAGTTCCGCGAGGGCACCATCGAGGAGATGCCCGTGGAGGACGGCACCGTGGACGTGATAATCTCCAACTGTGTCATCAACCTGTCCCCCGACAAGCCCCAGGTGTTCCGCGAGGCCTTCCGGGTGCTGAGGCCAGGCGGCCGCATCATGGTCTCGGACATCGTGCTCAACGGAGAGCTGCCCGAGAAGGTGAAGGAGTCGGTCTACGAGTACGTCAGCTGCGTCGCGGGCGCCTCCCAGAAGCCCGACTACCTGAGGTACATCGAGGAGGCCGGCTTCCATGACGTGAGGATCGTCGAGGAGGCATCCTACTCAGGTTACCCAGTGGTGAGCAGCGTCAAGGTCAGCGCCGTCAAGCCGGCGGAGTGAGGCGACCTACTGGACCTCGACCCGCGTCTTGCCCTCCCACAGACCGTGGATGTTGCAGTAGGAGACGGCGTAGAGCGTGCCGCTCTTGGTCGTGGACATCTCGAAGCGGGTGCAGTGGTTCGCGTGGACCGGTCCCTCGTTGGGCCCGGCGGCCGACTCGCCGTGGGCGGCGAACTCGCAGTTGCCCACGTTGTACATGAACTTGTCGTCGTCGGGCTTGAAGAACAGCCTGATGTACCTGATGTGATGCTCGGTGGTGTTGGGGTGGGCCGCGGCCTTACCCAGCGATACACCGACCTCGAACATCTCGCCAGCGGTGACGGTGCCCGGTGCCTCGATGGCAGGGACGTGCTTCTCAGCCTTCCAATCTCCGGTCTGGATGTGGGTGTATACGGACATAATCCTCAATCCTCCCGGAACGGGCATGGAGCGTGTACTACTTAGGTCTTTACGCTAACCCGTCGCACCGTCGCTTGGCCTATCCGAAGCGTGCCAGGTACACTGGCTTCTCGTAGTGCTCGTGGAGCCTCCTCTCGTACTCCCGCTCGACACCGCGCTCGAGGTCGCACTCGGGGCAGTCGTTCACGGCCCCACGGGGCACGTCCAGGTCGACCAGCTTCCTCTCCACGCTGAACGTGGAGACCCACTCCGTGGAGAACAGGACCTCCCGGTCCCCCTGTCCCTCGACGTTCACCACCAGGTACCTGACGGTCCAAGGGCGCTCCACGTCGACCATCAGGTCCACTACCTTGCCCACGTCCTCGCCCCTCGCCGTGACGTGGGCGCCCATCAGTCGCAGCGCGTCGAAGACGTCGTGGCCGTCGCCCGAGACGTCGTTCCCCGAGGAGAGGATGGACCTCCTCATCGCCGACACGTGCAACGTGGGGTCCTCCCACTCGATGTCCTCCACCATCTGGGTTGGCACCATCAGCTCCCCGGTGGTGGCCAGTCCCCCTCCCACCATGACCAGGGGCAGGGACCAGTCCTCCCTGTCGACGAAGAACCTGATGGCGTTCCCGAGGCTCCCGTCCGTCGCCTGTATCTTGGTGCCCATGAATCCCTTGAAGCTCCTCAGCATGATCCCGCATCCTCCTCTAACGGTCCGGGCATGGCCCGACCTAGATATCGCCTATCTTTGAGGATAAATCAATGTTCCCCCGCTCAGCGTTCGGGCCCGCCCTTGGGAAATGTATAATAGCGCGCTCGCGGTTCGGAGCGACGGAGATCCCATGGCCGAATGCGTCGAGTGCGGACACGAGCTAGACGGGGACGGAGCCCACGTGTGCGGCGAGTGCGCCGCCCGGGACGTGGTCACCGAGACGGAGGGCCGTGACGTGGAGGAGTGGGTGGCCTGTCCCCTCTGCGACGGCTCAGGCAGGTGCTTCTACTGCTCCCCTGGGGGGCCCTGCTACCATTGCTCGGGCAGCGGTCGCGAGCAGCCTGGCAGCGCGGACGAGTGTCACATCTGCGGGGGTGTCGGTGACGTGAACAAGGGCTGCGAGATGTGCTCGTACACCCGCAGGTGCAACCACTGCGCCGGCACGGGGAAGGTCCCGGCCGAGGTCCTGAGGGGCGCGATGACCCCTAGGATATCGTGACGTTGACGCCCTCTCCGGCCGATTCCGGCCTCTTGGGCAGCTTCAGGGTGAGCACGCCCAGTTTCATGGATGCCTCGGCGTCCTCTGGTACCACTGGCCCGGGGAGCGGGACCTTCCTGTGGAAATTGGTGGTGGCCCTCTCGTTGCACAGGTACGCCGTCTCCATGGCGTCGATGTCGCACTCCAGGGCGTTCTCGCCCGTGAGCTCGACGATGTTGTCGGTGACCTTGATGTTCACCTGCTCCTTGGGCACGCCGGGCATCTCGGCCACGATGAGGAAGTGGTCGTCGTGGTCCTGGACGTCGATGGGGGGTGCCCTGATGTCGTCCTCCAGGTCCTCCAGTTGCGCCCAGAACGGGTCGTCCCAGGCCTCCGAGAGGCTCTGCTCCACCGCCTTTTGGACCTTTCTCCTGATGACCTGGTCGATCTCCTTGTCGTCCATCTTCATCCACCTCCTGGTAGCGCCGGTTGATGGGTACCCCGGTTAAAATGGATTTGGGCGTACCCTCGAGGGCCCGGCCCTCAGTCCGTCAGCGCCTCCAGGGCCTCGGCCAGCATCTCGTCGGCCTCCAGCATCTGCTCCACCGCCATCTCTATGAACTCGGCCACCGAGGGCTCGCCGAAGCCCCTGGCCCGCTCGGCCCACTCGTTGTAGCTGGCCTCGTGGGACCTGTTGTGCTCTATCCAGTGGCCCAGCAGGTGCGTGAGCTTGGCCCTGTCCTCTGCGTCTCCCATTCTCTCACCGGAATCCCGGGAGGGCCTACCCCGATATCAAGTTTGCCCAGGCGCGGTGGGGGACTACACATCTGCTCTGGGGTACTCCAGCTCGTCGGTGACGTGCATGTAGGTCCAGTTATAGTCCACGGGCACAACGAAGTGGACCTGGATCGTGAACGAGTCCCCCGCCGTGAGGTTGGCGGGCACCGGGTCCCCGGTCTGGGCCCTGGGGGCCAGCTCGCCTCCCGTCTCGTTGCAAAGGCGCACCCTGACCAGGGGCACGTCGAACTGGCCCGTCCACACGTTCTTCACGGTGAGGTTGCAGTACGTGGTGTTGTTGAGGGCGTCCTCGGAGATCCACTTGCCACCGTGGTTGACGGTCATGTTCAGCTGGTAGCGCACGAAGATGCTGTGGTTGGCGATCCCCTGGTTCCCCCAGGGGTCGGAGACCGTCACGGTCACGTTGTACACGCCCTCGTGCTCGAAGGTATGGTTGACCCCCGATATCCACTCGCTGATGAAGGGCTTGCCCTTGTACGTGGTGTTGTCGCCCATGCGCCAGTGGAAGTCCAGGGCCTCGAACTTGGTGTCGTCGTCCTTCACCTTGAGGGTCTCGAACTGGACGACCTCGCCCACCCACGCCTCCGAGGGCCCCGTCATCTCCACGCGGGGCTCTGGCGGGGGTGGCGTCTCCTCCTCTTCCAGACAGCCCGCGACGAGGGCCGTCAGCATCACTAGGGCGACGAGGGCCGGTCCCACCAGGTCCCTATCTACCACAGTACCATCCCCGAACGTTCTCTAAGGACACTATTCTACGCGGTGCTTGTTAAAATAACTTTGCCATTTGAACGTGTTCAATTCTCAACAAACGAAAATAATGGGCATTTCTGGCCCCTCCGCAACCTTAATGTACTCCGGGCTCACGATGGAGGTGTGAAATGGGGGGAGTGGACATGGCGCAGGGCTTCGTTCTTATCAAGACCACACCTGGGATGGAGAGGGCCGTGGTGGTGGACCTTCTTCGCAACAAGATCACCAAGAACATCCACACGGTCTTCGGCGAGTTCGACATCGTGATCTACATGAACACGCCCGACTACCAGTCCCTGGGCCAGAAGGTCATCGAGGACATCCGGATCATCCCCGGTGTCGAGGACACCATGACGCTGGCGGGTTGCACCCTAAAAGACCTTCCCTACAAGGGTTGAGGGCGAAAGGGCTATGAGGGCCCAATCCGGTTGTGTTTCGATGACGGTCCAGGTCAGGCATGTCCAGGCGGGGGACGTCCGGACCCTCGTCCGCGAGACGGGGGATGGTGAGGACGTCCTCGCACTGCTCCACGGCGCCGAGGCGGACAGCTCGATGTGGGACCCCTATATCGAGGGCCTCGCCAAGGGCAGGAGGGTGCTTGCGGTCGACCTCCCAGGCCACGGTGGCACGGACGCCCCGGCCGACCTGGACGCCTCGGTCGAGGGCATCGTCCGCTGGTTCTCCGACTACCTGGCCGCCGAGGGGCTGGATTCCGTTGACCTCCTGGCCCACTCCATGGGTGGCCTGGTGGCGCTCCACCTGAGCCTCGAGGTCCCCCACCTCCTCAAGAGGCTGGTCCTGGTGGACACCGGTGGGCTCTGCTGGCCCGCCAGTCCCATCGGTGAGGGGGTGGACGAGTTCCTCCGGATCCTCGTCGAGGGCGAGATGGACGAGGACCGTGCCAGGGTCATGGCGGCCGAGATCTACGGTTGGGACCCGGAGGGGGATGCGGCCCGGGAGAGCGGCAGGTTCTGGTCCCGTCCAGGTGTCAGGACCTTCTTCTCCAACGGTGGCCTCGTGTTCACCAGGCCCATCCCCGTGTGGAGGTTACGGGAGATGGCTACGGAGACGATGCTCATCTGGGGTGAGCGGGACCGCTGGTTCCCCCTTGCCACGGCCAAGGAGGCGATGATGTACATCCCGGGCTACAGGCTGGTGGTCATCGAGGGCGGGAGCCACTCCCCCTTCGTGGACGCCCCTGGTCTGTTCCACCTCACGGTGGACATGTTCCTTTCGGACGAGGGATGAGCGGGTGCTGGCCTAGGCGAACTTGCGCTCCAGGTTCTCCAGCATGTCCACCGTCATCTTTTCCAGGTCGTACTCCGGGTTCCAGCCCCACTCCTCACGTGCGGGAGTGTCGTCGATGCTGTCGGGCCAGCTGTCGGCGATGGCCTGCCTGAAGTCGGGCTCGTAGGCCACCTGGAAGTCGGGGTAGTGCTCCTTGA
>CP070808.1:1900341-1918347 GCA_020343715.1 Thermoplasmata archaeon | reverse complement strand
CGGAACGGCCAGCGAACCGACCCAAGTCCTTTCGTTCTCGGGTGAGGACCTGGCCCACGCCGAGATGTCCAACGTCGTGTGGGCGAACAACAACCTCACGTACCGGCCCAAGAACCTGTTCACGGAGCAGTTCAACGGTCCCCTCAACCCCGCCAAGTGGACCATCGTGAGGGACCACGAGAACGTGTCGGTGGAGAACGGCGTGCTCAAGCTGGACTTCCTGTGGGCGTGGCCCGCACCCGAGTCCAACGGGACCCTGGTCAAGAGCACCGAGTTCGAGATCCCCGAAGGCGTCGACTACCAGGCCGAATACAGGATGAAGACCTCCTCCTACGGCTACTCCGGCGCCGGGGGAGGCATCTCTGACGGCGCCGTCTCCGCCTGGGAGAGCCACCTGGCCACCCTGGGCTACTGGACCGGTGGCGTCCCCTTCACCTGGATGCGGGTCATCGCCGGCGGCGACGTCTACTACAACTCCACGGGCTACGACTGGGACTGGCACGACTACACGATGACCTACGACGTGCGCACCGACACCTACAGGTGCGCCCGGGACGCCGAGGACCTGGGCGGCTACACCATGGACACCGTCCCATCCATGTTCTGGTTCGGCCACACCGAGGACGAGGGCATGTACGACAGCCGACCCGTCATCGAGGTGGACCACGTGAACGTGTGGGCCACCTCCGGAGAGTGGCTCTCCGACGTGGTCGACGTGGGCCACCACATATCCCTGGACGGTGCGGGCCTGGACTGGGACTCCAGCAGCAAGAAGGACGCCGACGTGCTGTTCGAGGTCCGGGCCTCGGACGACGAGGAGAACTGGACCGATTGGGTCGCCTTCGACGGCGACACCGGGGCCCTGGAGGCCCCCCTCAACGGGACGTACTTCCAGCTCCGGATGAGGCTGGCCATGCCCGGCATCCTGCGGGAGCAGGCGTTCATCACCGTGACCGGGTTCTCGCTCCGGTACCGCGACCCCCTGGTGACCGTGGAGGTCAGGACCCAGGACACCGACTGGATGCCCACGGAGGGCACCCACGAGTGGTCCGCTGACCTGATGCTGGCCGAGGACTCCAACACCATCTCGGTGCGCGCCATCGACACCAGCGGCGCCGAGAACGTCACCTCCTTCGAGATGATCGTGGACACCACGCCCCCCGTGGGCACCATGTCCATCGCCGGGGACGACGCGTACACCAACGACCTGAACGTCACGCTGCTGCTCGACGCCACAGACAAGTATGGCGTAGAGTGGGTGGACATCTCCCACTTCCCCGACTTCTCCAGGAAGGTACGCCTCCCCTACAGCGACCAGGCGGACTGGCGCATGTCCAGCGTGGAGGGCGAGACCTACGTGTTCGTCCGCTTCATCGACTCCCACGGCCTCGTCTCCTCCGTGGTCTCAGACTCCATATTCTACGACAGCTTCCCGCCCATGGCCTCGGTGGTCATCGACGGGGACGCCGAATATACCAGCGGTCGGGCCGTACAGCTGGCCCTGGAGTACTCGGACAACATCCAGGTGGCGCTGGTTGAGCTGGCCAACGACCAAGGCTTCACCGATCCGTTCGAGGTAGCCGACGGCACCACCACCGTCGACTGGCAGCTGGCCGAGGGCGGCGACGGACCACGGACGGTGTACCTGCGGGTCACCGACATCGCGGGCAACGTGGTCACCGATTCGGACGGGATAGAGCTCTACGAGCCCAAGTCCGTGGGCTCGGTCGTGATAGACGACGGGGCCCCGCTGACGGGGACCACCTTGGTGACCCTCACCATCGACGTGCCCCTCATATCCGGGGCCCGGCTCATGCAGATATCCAACGACCCCACCTTCGCCGGTGCCGATTGGACCGTGGTGGAGGAGGAGATCTGGTGGTACCTGGAGGAGGGCGACGGGGAGAGGACGGTGTACATGCGCATCATCGACTTCCGCGACATAGAGTCCATACCCGTCTCTGACACCATCCTCCTGGACCAGACGGCCCCCGACCTGACGGTGACCCTCGACGGGGGCGCCGCCTACACCACCGACGTGACAGTCTCCGGCGCCGTCGTCTACGAGGACGCCAACGAACCCGTGCAGATGTGGGTGTCCATGGACGACACCTTCGAGGGCGTGAGGCCCACGGACTTCACCGAGGCCTTCGAGCACGTCATCCCCGCCCGGGAATCGGACCACCGCATCTACGTGCGGGTCGAGGACGAGGCGGGCAACCTGGGCATTGCCTCGGCCGTGATCCACTACGCCACCATCAGGCCCCACATCGTGCTGGAGCTGCCCCAGGGCAACGTGGTGCAGCTGACGGACGTCGTGCAGGTCCAGGTCACCCCGACGGACCCCTACGGCGACATCCACCTGCAGGTGGGCTTCGACGACCGGCCCGACGAGGATTCGGAGTGGATACCCCTCAACGGCGTGGTCCGCGTGCCGGTGCCCGATGGCACCCGGGACGGCGCCCACACCATCTGGGTCAGGGCCCGCAACGCAGCGGGGCTGACCTCCGAGCAACCCGTGTCCATCGGCCTGACCTTCGACACCGTGGCCCCGGCCCTGTCGATCCTCAACCCCCTGGACGGTAGCAAGCTCTTCCGCAAGCACCGGGAGGTCATCCTCGAGGTGGACGTGAGCGACACGTCAAAGCTGGACAGCCTGGTGTACACCGTTGACGGGGGCGATCCCCAGAACCTCTCCAAGTACCGACCCACGGTGAACGTCACCCTGGACGCATGGGGAGAGCACACCATCCGGGTCACCGCCGCCGACGTGGCGGGTAACGTGGCCACCAGCACCACCGTGTTCAAGGTCCAGGACTCCGATGACCTCCGGACGGGTGGTGGCACCGGCCTGCTCCTCATCATCCTGATGGCCATAGTGGGCGCCGCCATAGTCGTAGGCATCACCTACAACCGCCTCTACATGCCCGGCCTCCGCAGGACCTCCATCCATGACGGGGACGGCTGGCACGAGGACTGGGACCACCCCGAGATGGAGGACTGCGACGACGAGAAGCGGCCCTGCGACCTGCCCGTCTCCGACAAGGACCCTGTCTACATGGCCAGGGAGGAGGCCAAGAACGGCAAGACCCCTGAGGTGGAGGAGATAGCCGGCACCGAGCTGGAGGCCGTTGAGCTCCCCGAGGAGCTGAAGAAGGGCGACGACGACTGGTCGGAGTTCTGAGCCCCCTCAGGCGTGCTCGTGGGCGTCCCCGCCCATCAGGTACACACCGTCGAAGCCAGCGTCCAGGACGACGTTCAGCCAGGACCCCTCGGACTTGTAAAGTACCCTGCGCCAGGAATCCTCCCAGTACTTGACATGGTGCCGCCCCTCGTGGTTCGACACCTCGTCGCCCAGCCAGTTGGGCGGCTGGGTGTGATACAGGTCCCTCCACACGTGCTGGCGCTCGTCCACCTCGCCCAGTCCAATGACGGCGATCACCAGGCGACTGCCGCCGTGCTTCTTGGTCCGGAGCGAGTCCACCTCCTCGAAGGTCAGCGGCGTGCCGTTGTAGTAGGCGTCGATGACAAGCACATCGTAGTTTGTCATGCGCAGCTCCGTCAGATAGGCGTCCCTGGTAGTCCATCCCTTGGGCACTGTCAGTACCAAATGGTTCTTCGCGTCGGAGAGGGAGGACACGTTCCCCCTATGGGCGCCCGGGGGGTCGGCGGGGTACACCGGGATGGTGTCCAGGCCAGCGCTGTTGGAGGCGAAGTACAGGAAGCCCGACTCGGTGGCCCACTCGGAGGCGTCCCACATGTAGCCCCTCTCGGAGCACCGGTCCACCACCATCACCGTCTTGCCAGCGTCCTTGGACACGTTCAGCTGGGCCGATATCCTCTCAGAGGTGGACCATGGCGTGGCCGAGTCCAGGCCGTTCCAGCCGAAGTACAGGTCCTCCCTGGCCACCCCGTCTATGGCGGCCAGGTAGCCGCCGGCGGTACCGCTCCCCTTGGTGGCCAGGTCCTCCCCGTTGGCCACGATGACCACGAAGTCCATGTCCACCTCGCGGCCCTTGTCCGAGATCCTCTGGACGAGCCAGCGCATCTCGTCGTCAGGCTCCATGTCCTCCTCCATGAACTGGAGGCATCCCGAGGAGACCACCAGGAGGAGACATATGCCGAGCACGGGGGCTAGCTTGCGCATTGCATGGTTCCTACGCGGGTACCCCTTATATCGGCTGAGTTTCAATTCTTAATAATTGGAGCAGTATGGGTGACACTTCGAAATCTGTGCCAGACTCTGTATATACCACGGTGACAGAGTATAGCACGGGTTTGGGAACATGCCTCGACGCTACGGAAGCCTCATCTTGTGCGTCCTCGGCCTGGCGGCCTTCGCCATCATCATGGTCCTTGCTGGCTCAGCATGCGCCTTCCAGGACGAGCCCCCTCACTGGATCTTTCCACCTCCACAGGTCATCCGAGAGGACCAGGAGTGGACCTTCGACGTCTCCCCGTACTTCTGGACGGACCCGGCCAACCACACCTACATGTACCGGGATAGCCACCCCGGCATCTACACCAACCCGCTAACTGGCGTCATGACATGGACGCCCACGGACGAGGACCGGGGGGACCACTTCTTTATAGTGACCGTGACAGAGGACGCCGGCATAGTCGACATGATGGAGCTCAAGATAACGGTGGAGGTAGAGCCAGGCCTCCTTACCTTCGGTGAGATACCCCACTTCACGCTGACCCAGGACGTACCCTTCTCATGGCAGGTACCTATCCTCGAAAGGGACACCTGGGAGGAGTGGGGCGAGGTTCGGTTGTTCAACGACCACGAGGAGCTGTTCACGGTGGACAACCAGACCGGCATGGTCGATTTCACTCCCCAGAACCGGCACGTGGGCGAATGGACCGTGACCTTCTACCTGACGGTCGATGGCTACACTCACCAGAAGGCTTCCATGCACCTGACCATCGTCAACAGGAACGACAGACCCACGCTGGTCCCCATCACCAACAAGGTTGTGAAGGAGGGCGAGCCCGTGAACATCGACCTCCATGCCCGTGACCCTGACCTCAACCCCAGGCTGGGCGAACCGTCCATGAGGGTGGACCCCGAGGAGGTGCTGACGTTCCGCACCACCCTTCCCCACCATTCTAACTTCGAGCGGTCGGGCCAGATGACGTGGATACCCACGGACGCCGACGCCAAGCAGGGGAGCATAATCGTCAGGTTCGACGTCCGGGACCGCAGCGGTCAGGGGGACGCGATGACCACCACGTTCCTGGTCACCGACGTGGAACATCCTCCCAAGGTGCAGATCATCGGCATCGTGGAGGGACAGAAGATCGACTCGGACAGGAAGATACAGCTCCGGGGCGCGCTCCTCGACGAGTTCGACGACCCCATCGAGGGGTGTTCGTACCGATGGTACGCGGGGATCGAGCTCATCGGGGACACCCAGGACTTAACGTGGAGGGTAGAGGGCAGGGGTCAAGTCCCGATAAGACTGGTGGTGATCGACCCTGAGGGCCAGGAGTTCGACCACGTGGTCAACGTGACCATCCGGGTCGTCACCAATGGGCACCCTGACATCTGGTACTACATAGGCCTCGCCCTGCCCTTTATCATGGTGTTCGTCACCGTTGGTGTGATCACCTTCCTGGTGGCCCTCTGGCACCGCAGGAAGGGCTACCGCCCCAAGGTGTACAATCGTTGAACAATTCGAAAACAGTTCCAATCTCTGTATATAGGGGCCGTGACAATGAATGTCACGGGTTTGGGTATGACCGCCGAACGCAGAACGCCCGTTTATTTGTCGATGGCCCTGATGGGCCTCGTCCTCCTGGCACTCCTCGTCCCCCCTGGCGGGGCCGAGGGGGGGCCGCCCCCGTACGAGCCACCCGCGGGATATGTGCCCCCCGAGGTGGACGTGAGGATCGTGGGCCTCATCCCCGGCCAGCAGGTCGGGGTGGGCACCACCCACCACCTCAGGGCCGAGGCGCTGGACGAGGCCGGCTCCGAGTGGGGCGAGAGGTTCGACTGGTTCGTGGACGGCGAGCATGCCGCCATGGGACCGGAGTTCTCGTGGACCGTCACCGGCCCCCGTGGCGGCCAGAGGGTGACCCTAGTGGTCTCCTCGGGGGACGCCGCCGCGTGGGCCCACGTTGACGTCACCGCGGGCGTCGCCCCGCAGGAGCCACCCTCCTGGCTGGGTACCGCCGTCAGGGCGGTGCCCCTGGTGGCGGTCGTGTTCTGGCTGGCGCTGGTCTACCGGCAGCTGGCCCTTAGGAAGGGCAGCGGTCCTCCGGGGTCCGGGTAGGTTGAGGCCGAAGGGAGGTGGACCTCAGTCCTCCTCCCTCTCCTCCTCCTCTTCGTCGGAGTCCTCTTCCTCCTCCGCCTCGGAGTCCTCCTCCTCATCCTCGTCGGGCTCCTCGTCGCCCTCGTCGGAGTCCTCCTCGTCCTTGGGCTCCTCCTCCAGGTCGTCGTCGGAGTACTCGTCGGGCTCCTCGGTGGAGACATCCTCCAGGTCATCGTCGGAGTACTCCTCCACGGCGGCTGCACCGGCTGCGCCGCCGGCTATGGAGCCTCCGGCACCATCCTCGTCCAGGTCGTTGAGCAGGTCCTCCAGGCCGTCCTCATCGGAAACGTTGGACGTCTCGACCTCGTCCTCCACGGGCGCCTGCCTCATCTTCCAGATTAGGAAGACGATGCCCAGCACGAGCAGCACTATGACCAGGATCACCCAGAACAGGTTGGTCCTGTAGAAGGGGATGGGGTAGTCGTCATCGGACAGGTCGAACTTGACCTCCAGGGAGCTGTTGAGCAGGTCCACGTTCCGGGACTTGTCCACGTCGATGGGGGTCAGGTAGTACGTGGTGGTGTAGGACATGTTCACCCAGTAGTTGCCGTAGGGCAGACGGAAGATGACCCAGCCGTTCTTCGGGGTGGTCTGGGACTCGGCCGCGATGCCGTCCTGGGCGATGTTCACGGTGGCACCCTTGAGGCGGGCACCGGTGGAGTCCCTGACCCTGACGTTGATGTAGTACACCCATGCCTGGATCTCCTCGGTGGCGTCCCCGTCCACGACCAGGGCGTCTAGGGCGTAGACGACGGTGGACTTCCACACGACCTCCAGGGACACGTCGCCCAGGGGCAGCCTGAACTCCGCGTTGCCGTACGCGTCGGTGTTGATGGGTCCCAGCGAGGTGCTGGCCGTCTCGTTGGCCACCGCCACGGAGGCGCCGGCCAGGTCCACGTTCACGCCCTCGATGGTGCCGCCGTCGAACACGTGGAAGTTCACGTAGTAAACCCAAGCGTCTATGGTCCACTCCTTGTCGTCGTCCACGGTCCAGGTGTCGGTGTGCACCACGGCGTGCTGCCAGAGCACCTCCACATCGTAAACGCCTATGGGCAGCCTGAACTCGGTCCACCCGTCGGGGTCTGCGGTGTGGCTGGCCATGGTGCGGCCGGAGGTGCTGTTGGTGATGCCGATCTGGGCCCACTCCAGCCCCACGTCCCGGGAGTCCACGGCGGTGAACTGGACGTAGAACACGAAGGCGTCGACGGTGTACACCTGGTTGGAGTCCACGCCGTACTCGTCCCGGTGGACCATGGTGTCCAGCCAGACGATGGACACGGTGTAGGTGTCCTTGGGCATGCGGAACTCGGTGCTGCCGGCGTCGTCGGTCAGCTGACTGCCCAGGATGCGGCCGTTGGACCACTTGGCCATGGTGACCAGGGCGCCCACCAGGGGGACCTCCCTCGAGTCGATGACCACGAAGGTGGGGTAGTACACGTCCACCACGATGTCGTGGGGGTCGTTGGAGTCGATGGTCACGTAGTCGTCGAACACGTTGGTGTCCTTCCAGATGACCTGTACCCTGTACACGCCCATGGGCAGGCGGTAGACGACGACGCCGTCGTCGCCGGTGGTCCGGTCGCCCATGGCCCTGCCGGAGGTGGCGTTGGTCAGCGAGACCAGGGCCGTCTCCACGGGCAGGTCCCGGGAGTCGATGATGTGAAGCTCGCCGTAGTAGACGTTGCAGCGCACCGTCCACGGGTCGTTGTTGTCCAGCAGCCTCACCTGGTGCCAGACGATGGTCTCCTGCCAGACGACGGTGACCTCGTACTGCCCCATGGGCAGCCGGAAGGTGACCACGCCGTCGGCGGGGGTGGCCCGTTCGCCCATCAGGCGGCCGGAGGAGGCGTTGATGAAGGTCACCAGGGCGCTCTCCAGGGCCACGTCGGTGGAGTCCGTAACGTGCAGCTCGGCGTAGAAGACGTTGCAGACCACGGTCCAGGGGTCGTTGGTGTCCAGGGTGCGGACGGCGAAGAACACCACCGCCTCCTGCCACTCGACCTCCACCTCGTACTCGCCCTTCGGCAGCCGGAAGGTGACCACGCCCGACTCGGGGGTGGTGCGCTCGTCCATGAGCCTGCCGGAGGAGGCGTTCGTGAAGGTGACCAGGGCGCTTGCCAGGGCCACACCCGTGGAGTCCACCACGTGCAGCTCTCCGTAGTACACGCTGACCACGAGCACCATGGGCTCGTTGTTGTCAACCACGTGGGCCGCCAGGTAGACGACGGTCTCCTGCCAGATGACCTCGAAGGTGTAGTTGTCCATGGGCAGGCGGTACGTCACCTTGCCCTCGGCGTCGGTGGTGCTGCTGCCCATGATCCTCCCGGTGACGGGGTTGGTGACCGTCACCGATGCGCCGGTCAACGGCACGTCGGTGGTGTCCACCACCTCCACGAAGGCGTAGTAGACGGACGCCACGATGGTCAGGGTCCGGTCGGCCACGACGACCTCGACGCTCTCGTGGACCAGGGCCTCCTGCCAGACCGCCCTGAGGCGGTACTCGCCGATGGGGGACCGGTACGAGACGTTGCCATCGTCGCCGGTGCCCTGGACGCCCAGGGACCGCCCGGTGGTGTCGTTGATGAAGGAGATGAGCGCGCCGTCCAGGGCCGCGCCCATGGTGTCCTCCACGTGGATGTCCACGTAGAACACGTTGACCACGATGGTGACCCAGTCGTTGTGGTCGACGATGCGGTCGGCCTCGTGGACCACCGCCTCCTGCCACACGATCTGCACCCTGTAGGTGCCCATGGGCACCCGGTGGGTTATGTTGCCGCCATCGTCGGTGACGGAGCTGCCCACGATGGCGCCCGAGGTGTCGTTGTGGGTGGCCACCAGGGCGTTGTCCACGGGGGCGTCCCGGGAGTCCACCACGTGCAGGCGCATGTAGTAGATGGCCACCGTCAGCGTGATGGGGTCCTGGGAGTCGATGAACATCAGCTCGTTGTACACCACCGTCTCCTTCCAGGCGACGACGATCTGGTACTCGCCGATGGGGAGGCGATACGAGGTGTTGCCGTCCACGTCGGTCGAGACGGTCCCGAAGTCCAGGCCGTCGGCGTGTCGCAGCGATACCAGGGCGGACACGACGGACACGTTCTCGGTGTCCTGCACGTGCATGTCCACCCAGTAAACGGACGCGACGATGGTGTGCTCCGACGCGCCGTCGAAGTAGAAGTTGTTGGTCTCGTTGACCAGCACGTCCTTCCAGTACACCCAGAAGTTGTAGAAGCCCACGGGGAGCCGCGTGCCCAGCACGCCCTGGTCGTCGGTGGTGCCGAAGTCCTGAACCTGCCCCGACAGGGCGAAGCCCACGACGACCCTGGCGTTGGCCAGGGGAAGGTCGCTGGCGTCCACCACCGTCAGGTTGACGGCGTAGATACGGGCCTGCAGTATCAGCGTGCCAGAGGCGTCCACCTTGTAGTCGGTCAGGTCGTTGAAGACGACGGTGTTCCTCCAGTAGACCACGAAGTCGAAGTTGCCGATGGGGACCTTCGACGTGGTGTCGCCGTTGAAGTCGGTGAGGGTCGAGTCGGCCACCAGGCCGTTGGTGGTGTTGGAGATGACCACCTGGGCCAGCTCCAGGCCCTGGCCCGCGGTGTCGACCACCTGGATGTCCAGCTGGTAGACCATCACGGTGAGGGTGAAGGGGCCCTGGCCGTTCAGGGTCATGGTGGCGTTGTACACCTCGACGCCCATCCAGAGGACGGAGACGCGGTAGTCGCCGCCCGCCATGGTGTCCCAGTCGATGCTGCCAGCGGCGTCGGTCCTCCAGGACTGGTCCAGGAAGGTGCCGTTGGGGTGCAGCGTGAACACCACCGCGTCGAAGACGGGGTCGCCCACGTCGTCCACTATGATTATCTGGGGGGAGAAGACGGCGACGGAAACGTCGATGTAGGTGTCGTTCGATACGGTGTGGGGGTTGAGGTAGACCACCACGTTCTGCCACTTGATCTCCAGGTCGTAGGTGCCGTTGGCGAGCCTCAGGACCACCTGGCCGCCGGTGTCGGTGGTTCCCCTGGCCTCGCCCATCGAGACCTCGGCACCGGGAAGCGCGGTGGAGAGGTCGTCGGTGACGTTGATGGTCACGTTGTGGGGCATGCCGCCGATCCAGAAGTTGACGGTCATCGACTCCAGGTGCCCGCCGTATGTGGCGTCGCCTGGATTGGAGGGGAACCTGTAGTAGTAGCCTGTGTTGTCCACCACGTCCACCGTCAGGTTGTACTGGCCCGTGGGGAAGCCCGAGTAGTTCCAGGTGTACTCGTACTCGTTGTAGTACGAGTTGAAGAAGCCCTTGGTCTTGGACATCTGGGCCTCGTCGATGATGGTGGTGCCGTTGGGGGCGACCACGGTGGCGTTAACCAGGCGGACATCGTAGCCGCCGTAGGGGTCGGTGATGTTCGCCAGGAAGTACATCGTCTTGTTGGCCGTCATCTGTGAGAAGACCACCTTGGGAGTCCTCTGGTAGTCCAGGGTGTCCACGTCGTTCACGCGGACGTAGTCGGTCATCTCTATGTCCACCCGGGACTTCCGCGTGGTGTCGCCCCACGCCATCTGGTAGTCGTTGGACGAGCTGCCGTCGATCTCCAGGTACAATCGCAGGGAGTGACCTATCGCCACTGTGTAGTCCGCGACGTTGGTGGCCTCGATCTTGTACTCGCGCCAGGCCGTCAGCATGTCGTAGGTGACGGTACGACTGGCTATCGTGGCCACGTCGGACCCTGTCGCGTCCACATCGTAAAGGCGCATTATGAAGGTGGCGCCCCTGTTGTCACCCGAGGTGGCGACGCGGCGGGCCCAGATGTGGGCCGTCACGTTATTGTCCACCGTCGTGTTGTCCGCCAGCACCGGATACAGGTAGAAGTCGTACTGTATCGACTTGGCGGACCTGGTGGACACGTTCAGGGTGTCACCCTGGGTCGTGTTCATGATCCTCATGGTGGTTATCGAGCCCACGCTGGCCCCAGCGGTCACGTTGTGCAGGTAGAAGGTTATGTCCTTGTTACCCGGCGCCTGGGCCTCTGCCTCGTCTGGCATGACGGCCAGGGTGCTCACCAGCATCAGGACCAGCACGGTCCAGATGACGATTTTTCTCATGTCGGGACGCCAGAGTCCCTTGGGTAGATTATCGGCTTCCATGTCGTTCGCCTCTTGGGAACTTCGATATCTCGCTTGGCAACGGTCGACAGGATACGTATGATGCATCCCATCGTTTCCAACGTAGTTGGAAGGTCATTTCGACTTATCCCTGACGATATAAAAGGATATGCGGCCGATTCTAATCCGTGCAAACCAGATATTATAATTAGCCAGTGTACCCGCCGACCCAGGTTTTCGGGCCTTTTTCACGGATTCGGAGAACGGTTCATAGGAATTGCCCCTCACGATGCCCAGGTGATGATATATCTCCCCCCCCCGGCACGGTGTCGGTGACGATTACGTCGCTGGTCCCTGCCTCCAGCAATCTGAAGTACGGTCAGTTCCCGTTCCCCGTCACGGGAGCCGGTCCCGAATGAAGTCCCGGACCTTCTCGTAGGTCTCCGTCCCGTCCACGGGCAGCTGGTCCCCGTTGACGAAGATCCCGGTGGAGATGCCCCACTCGGTGGCCACGGAGAGGTCCGAGGTGTCGAAGCGCTCGAAGACCACGTCCTCCCCCAGCTCCTCGGCGGCCCGCCTCGCCCACTCGTGGTTGAGGTTCCCCGACGTGCACCAGCCGATGAGGAAGCTGGACACCCTGGCCTTGCCGGGTATGGGCCCGGGCCGCTTGACCTCCCGAAGGAACCGGGGCTCGTCCACGTCCGGGTCGAAGGCCTTGAAGGTTAGGGCCAGCCACCCCTGCTCGTCCACTCGTCGATAGCCGTGGCGCTCGAACCAGGGGGCGTTCATCCACTCGTCGGCCACGATGCCCCAGGCCGCAACGCCCCGGGCCCCCTGGTCCCTCATTTCATCCTCGGCCGCCTGGAGCAGGGCTGTGCCCATGCCCCTGCCGCCCCGGTCCCCTATACCCGAGGGGTACACGTGCACCCAGATGCAGTGGACGACCCAGGTGCCCTCGTCGGCCGTGACGAAGGGCGCCAGCTCCCTGGGGGAGTACTGGACCATGCCCGCCACCGCACCGTCGTCGTCGATGGTCAGCTTGACGCCAACGCCCTCCTCCCGGTGGCGGTCCAGCCACTGCCGCTTGATGGGCACTCCCCCGGCGAACACCTCGTCCTCAGGCTTCAGGCAGCACAGGAACGTACGCTCGTGCTCGGGGGTCAGGTCGACGATCTCCATGGTCCCGTCCTCCACGTACCATATCCGACATCCAGCCAGATAAGGTTTTTATCGACTTGCCGCATATCAAGGCGAGGACGGACCCTCCCGGGACGTCCGAGGGATGGGAACGACATGATTCTTGGCACCCTGCCGAGGACGGGGCGGTGAGACCGTGGTCCAGCCCCTCACGGCGACGGCTACGGACGAGCTGATGACCCAGACGCCGCCCCACCAGGAGATGAAGGCACCCCCGCGGAAGGTGGTGGTGGAGGCGCGCAACCTCTCGAAGGCCTTCGGGGACGTGAGGGCCGTCCGGTCCGCCTCCTTCAAGGTCTACGAGGGGGAGGTGTTCGGCTTCTTCGGGCCCAACGGCGCGGGCAAGACCACGACTATGCGTATGCTCTCCGGCCTGCTGGAGCCCAGCTCCGGTGACGCCGTCGTGGCAGGCTACGACATCCGGACCAACCCCACCCGCGTCAGGAGGTCCATGGCCATCATCCAGGAGGAGGAGGCCTACTACGAGAAGATGACAGTGCGGCGCTACCTGGGCTTCTTCTCCAAGCTGGCGGCCGCCTCCACTGGCCACCGCAAGGAACGCCTCCACATGGCGGTGGAGAACGCCGAGATCGAAGAGCTGCTGGGCAAGAAGGTGAAGAACCTGTCCCACGGCCAACGGCAGAAGGTCACCATAGCCCGGGCCCTCCTCAGCGACGTTCCCATCATGTTCCTGGACGAGCCGTTCCAAGGCATCGACATCATCCACAGGAAGGCGATGCGCGCCTACCTGCGCAGCTACGTGCAGGCGGGGGGCACCGTGTTCTTCACCTCCCACAACCTCATAGAGGCGGAGCACATCGTGGACCGCTTCGCCTTCATCGACAAGGGCCAGATAATCATGGCTGGCACAGCCCGGGAGCTTCGGGACAAGTACCTGCTGCCCATGTACTCCCTCAGGGTCTCGGACCCGGTGCAGGCCCAGCAGGTCATATCCCGGTCCCTGGACGTCAGCGAATGCCAGGTGAGGGGCGAGGAGGTCGTGGTCACCCTGGTCAACCGGGAGGACGTGCCCAAGGTGGCCGTCGTCCTGGGCAACGCCGGCATCACCATGACCGAGATGAAGCAGATGGGGACGATGGAGGAGGTCTTCCTGAGCTTCCGTCGCCAGAAGGAGGGCCTCATATGAGCCAGCCCGACCCCGACGCCGGCATGGCCCGCCTGTTCTTCGAGAAGGTCAAGCTCATCACCGTCCTCATGGCGAAGGACTTCAAGGGGCTCCACGGCCTGGTCCGCCTCATCGTCTTCATGTTCCTCTTCCTCATCATCTTCGGCATCCTCATCGGCTTCGCCGGGGACATCATCGAGCAGGTGGGCGTGCCCTCGTGGACGGGCGACATCCTGGAGGGGGACGGCCCTGGAGGCGTGGAGGCGCTCACGGCGGAGCTGGAGGCGGACGTTTACATCGGCAAGGCCCCGCTGACCGTGAACGTGACGGCCAGCGTCGAGCACGCCGAGGGGAAGGTCAAGTACAAGTGGTTCGTGGATATGCAGGATGAGGGCGCGCAGCCCGTGTCCAAGGACCCGGGGCCCTTCCAGTGGACCTTCACCGACCTGCACTCCCACTCCATCGCGCTGGTTGTCGAGGACGACAGGGGCGAGATCGACCCGGAGCGGGTCTGGTTCTCCATCATCGACCCCGCGGACGAGAACATGCACGCCATACTGTTGGCCAACGAGACCGAGGGGGAGTCCCCCCTGGACGTAGCCTTCTCGGTGCGCACCCACGGCGGGCTCGGCCCCTACACCTACGCGTGGACCTTCGGTGACGGGACGACCTCGGACCAGCGGTCACCCGTCCACACCTTCGAGGCCGACGGGGAGGAGGACTTCCGCGTCTCGGTGGTCGTCACCGACAGGACCGGCAACATGACCCCCGAGATGGAGACCCACATCAACGTGCGGGAGGAGGAGTCGGGCAGCCTGGGCTTCACCCTACTGGACTTCGTGTACGGCTTCTGCGTCCTGGTGTGCGTCGTCATGGTGCCCGTTGCCTTCACCGCGGCCTACCGGCAGGAGCTGCTCCGGGGCACGGTCAGGACCCTCGTCTGCTATCCCGTGGGGCCCCTGGACATCACTGTCGCCAAGCTGCTGTTCACCTTCATCCTCTGCCTCCCCTTCACCTTCATCGCCTTCATGATACCGGTGCAGGGGCTGGAGAAGGACGGGGGGGACTTCCTGACCATATTCATCGTCACCTTCCTGCTGACCATCGTCACCATGACCATAGGGGCGTTGGCGGCCCTGGCGGCCACCCGGGTGACGGGAAGGATGTGGTTCCGGCCCCACACCGTAGCCTTCGGCGCGGTCCTGCTGGCATACGTGTTCACCGGCAGGATGATGGGCCTCATCGGTTCGTTCTTCGCCATGTTCTCCAACATCGACCCCGACTTCTTCGTGGACACCTTCGCACCCCTCATAGCCATCTCGCCCTACCACCTGGGTGGCGAGCTGCTACGGGCGGCCCTGGGCTCCACCACCGATGTGAACCCGGCCGTCCTGATGATACCCATACTGATGCTGGTGGTGCTGGGATGGTTGTCGACCAAGGTCTACCCCAGCATCTTCGAGAAGGAGTGACGACGACAACGTTGATATAGCCCTCCCCCGCATTCCTCCGTCGGGAGGGTGGACGAAATGTACTGCACGAAATGTGGGACCAAGAACGAGGACGACGCGGCGTTCTGCAAGAAGTGTGGCCACAACCTTCAGGCCGGCACCACAGGCCCGGGGCCCGCTGGCCCCCCGCCGGCGTACCCGCCACCGGGTAAGACCGGCAAGAGCAGGGAGGAGGAGCAGTGCGAGCGGGACTGCAAGGGCAGCGACCGCGAGAGCGCAGTCTGGTGGGCGATCATCGTCGTCATCATCGGATGTTGGGTCATCTGGGAGTTCGGACTCAAGCACGTGATCGACCAGCCCGAGTGGATGAACGACGACATCTTCTGCACCGCCATCTGGATCATGATAGGCATCGCCATCCTGGCGGCGGGCGTGCGCATGATGACCCGGAGGAGCCGCCAAACGTAGACTACCCCGGCCGCTCCCAGGACCCCCGACAGCGGAACGGGGCATCCATACGTTCATATACGAGATACCCATGGGGGTCAGCCAACGGTGGGATTCCAGGACGATGGACCAAGAGCCAACACCCTCCGACCACATCGCGGTGCGCGACGCACCACCCCTCCCAGGCCTGACCTTCCGCAGGTACAGGGGCGAGGGTGACCTCCCCTCCTTCGTAGACGTCTACGAGACCAGCCGACCCGTGGACGGCTTCTCATGGATCATGACGCTTGACGAGATCACCAACCAGTACGAGCACCTGCTCAACACCGACCTGGAGCGGGACGTGGTGGTGGTCGAGATGGACGACCAGGTCATCGGCTACTCCCAGCAGAACTGGGTCGAGGAGCTGGAGGCCATAGCCTTCCGCCATCAGCAGTACCTTGTCCCCGAGTGGAGGGGCAAAGGCATCCGCAGGGCGATGCTCGCCCACTGCGAGGAAAGGGCCAGAGAGGTGGCGGCCGCGATGTCCTCGGACAAGAAGAAGGAGATGAGCACCTGGCTCTGCGAGGACGAGACCGGGTGGACGTCCCTGCTCGAGGAGCGCGGCCACGCACCGGTCAGGTACTTCCACGAGATGGTCCGGGACCTTCGGCAGCCCATCGAGGACCGTCCCCTGCCCGTGGGCCTGGAGGTCAGGCCCGTCCCCGAGGCCGACCACAGGAAGGTCTTCTTCGCCGCCAACGAAGCCCTCAAGGACCACTGGGCCGGACGAGAGTGGACAGAGGAGGACTACCAGGAGTTCATGAACGACCCGGTCATCGACCCTGCGATGTGGGTGGTGGCCTACGACGGTGACGAGGTGGCCGGCACCGTCCTCAACTGGATCCACCACGAGGAGAACGAGAGGATGGGCCGCAAGTGGGGCTACACGGAGATAATCACGGTCCGTCGCCCCTACAGGAGCAGGGGCCTGGCCAAGGCTCTAATCACCATTAGCATGCGTATGCTTCGGGACTTGGGCATGGAGGAGGCCAACCTGGGCGTGGACACCCAGAACCCCAGCGGCGCCCTGGGACTGTACACCGGCCTGGGCTACCGCAACATCAAGACCTACATGATACACAGAAAGGGCCTGGGGGTGTAGGGCCCATGGACGATGAGCTTTTGATTGTGGACCCCCCGGCCGTCCCCGGCCTGGCGTTCCGCCGGTACAGGGGGGAAGAGGACCTGCCACGCCTCGTCAGGGTGTTCGGGGCCGCCTCGGCCAAGGACGGGATGGACTGGGTGGTTACGGTGGACGTCCTCAAGAACCAGTACGACAACATGGACAACTTCGACCCCCGGACGGACGTGGTCATGGCCGAGGTCGATGGCCAGACGGTGGGCTACGGGCAGGTGTCCTGGTTCCACGAGGCGGACGGCACCTTCGCCGCCTCCCACAGGGAGCGTATCCATCCGGACTGGAGGGACTTGGGAATAACCCGCGCCATCCTGTCCCTCAACACCGAGAGGGCCCGGGAGATGGCCGCCGCCCACGCCGAGGGACCTTGGAGGATGGGCACGATGGTGACCGACACCGAGGTGCACCGCGGCGCCGTCCTGGAGGCCGCGGGCTTCGTGAAGGAGCGGTGGTACTACGAGATGCTGCGGGACCTCGGACAGCCGATAGGGCCCCGCCCCCTGCCCGAGGGGATCCAGGTGAGGCCCGTGGAGGAGGTGGACCATCGCAGGGTCTACGAGGCCCTCTGGGAGGCCTTCCGGGGGAGCTGGGCCTTCCGGGAGATGACCGAGAAGGACTGGGCTCGGTTCCGAGGCAGCCCCGAGTTCCAGCCGGACAAGTGGGTCGTGGGCTGGGACGGCGACGTGGTGGCCGGTGTCGTCCTGGGATGGATCAACGACGAGGAGAACGAGAGGTTCGACAGGCTCTGGGGATTCAACGACGACATCGGCGTGGCGGTGGCATACCGTAGGAAGGGCCTTGCAAGGGCGCTGCTGACCCGTAGTCTGGTCCTTATGCGGGACCTGGGGATGGAGTACGCCAACCTAGGCGTTGACACCAAGAACCCGGCGGACGCGCTGACGCTGTACGAATCGGTGGGCTACAGGGTCCGGAAGGAGCACTACGACCTGATAAGGCCGATGGGGTGAGGGGAGACCTCACGGGGCCTTCGGGAGCGAGTCCAGCTCGCCCATGAAGTACTCCTTGTTGCCGTCGTCCTCTATCTGCTCGGAGGCGGTCTTGGCGTATCCGGTGTACCTCTCGACCTCGGTCCAGTTCTCCTTGACGGCGTAGGCGCGGGCCATGGCCTCGTAGGCGAAGGCCAGGTCGAAGTCGCCGATCTCGTTCTCCAGGCATATATTGAGGCAGTGC
>CP070808.1:1889770-1900241 GCA_020343715.1 Thermoplasmata archaeon | reverse complement strand
CGTCCACGGGGGCCAGCTCCAGCTTGAAGTTGAACATGAACTTGTAGTAGATCTCCGAGTTGCCGTCCCGGGTGTCGCCCCAGACCACGTGGACGTTGTCGTCGGGGTCGACGTCGACTCGGGGGTAGAGGGAGGAGGCTGGGTTCCGGGAGAGCCGGAAGTTCTCGGGGGTCTCGCCGTACTTGCCCTTCTCCATCTTGGCGTAGTAGACCTCGGAGTTGCCGTCGCGGTTGTCGTGCCAAACGATGTAGGCGGAGTTCTCCTCGTGGGCGGCGGCGATACGGGGAGGACCGGGGGAGACACCGTTCTTGGTGATGACCACGTTCTGGTTCATGACGGTGCCATTATTGTCCAGCCGGGTATAGTAGACCTGGCCGCCGTCCTCCCACACCAGGTGCACGTCTCCGTTGGGGGTGACGGCGGGGTCGGCCAGCTTGTAGCTGGGGGAGGAGAAGATGTTCACCGACTGTCCGCGGGCCACGCCGTTCTGGTCCACCTTGCGGTGCCAGCCACCGGTGGAGGAGCCGAAGCCCACGTGGATGTAGCCGTAGATGTCGGTGGTGAGGGTGCAGTGCTCGCAGTGGGAAGAGACGTCTGCGGACACGGCGACCTCGTTGACGAGGACCTTGCCGTTGTTGTCCAGCTTGTCGTACACGATGTCCTCGCACTGGTACTCGTAGTCCTCGTGGACCACGTGGACGTAGTCGTTGACCGGGTCCACGGCGATGGCGGGCACGTGGGATGCGGTGTTGTCAACGTTGCCCAGGTGGATCTCGTCGGTCAGCGAGTTGCCGTCGGGGTCGAACTTCTGGTAGTAGCAGTTCTGCCAGCCGTCGTCCCACGTCACGTGGATGTTCGCGTTGCTGTCGATGGCGACCTGGGGTCCCAGGGGGTACCTGTCGGGGCTGCCATAGCCTCGCACCACGTGGGGCGTAATGAAGACCTCCTTGGACAGGGCCTGCCCCGTCCTGTCGAAGGTCTTGGTCCAGTAGCCCGACCTCTGCCACACGACGTGGGAGTTGTGATGAGAGTCCGTGACCACCTGGGGCATGGTGTCCTCCGCTGAGTTGCGGGTGATGCGGAGGTCCTTGGTCCAGGTGTATCCACCGATCTGCTCGGTCTCGATGTCCACGTTCCTGTTCTCGTCGTAGTAGGTCGGTCCTGCCTCGACGCCGTCGTCACCCGTTTCGTCGCCCTCGGCCGCCCCCAGCACGGACGGTGAGAAGGCTCCGACGAGGAACAACAGCACGATGGTTATTATCAGCAATCTCCTCATAAGGCCATCACCCATAATCTGCTATCCCAGAGGATTGGATGAGCTCTATATATGTGTATTGGTATGGGATTTGGTACTGGGTCCCGCTGGACCCCGATACCAATGCTTATCTCCGGGTAACGGAATCGGAATGGGGGCGAGCGCATGGCGAAAAAGAAATTGGGAGGAAGGAAGCTGGACAGGGCGGCCTCGGTGGCCGTCCGCGACATCCTCGGTGTCAAGAAGGGCGAGAGGGTGCTGATCGTCACCAACCCCGAGCCCGACGTGGAGGTCATCTCCAGGGCTCTGTACAAGCAGACCGAGGATGCAGGAGGGGCACCTCTTCTGGTCATCCAGCCTGTCAAGGGTCAGCTGGACTACGCCGACCCGGCGGTGATAAGCGCGCTCCATTCGCGCCCCGAGGTGGTCCTCTCGATCTCTCACGAGAAGCTGGGGAAGGACAGGGAGGCGATGGCAAAGCCCATCCGGGTGAAGCACCGGGGGAAGCTCCGTTACAAGAAGTACTTCCACGTGTTCGACTACCTCCTGACCGAGGGCAAGTGCCGCTCCTTCTGGTCGCCGGGGGTGACGGTGGACATGTTCACCAGGACCGTCCCGATCGACTACTCCCTGCTCCAGCGGAGGGCCGCCAAGCTGGGCAGCGCCCTGTCCCGGGGGGCCGAGGTGCTGATATCGGCCCCCGGAGGGACCGACCTGACCATCGGCATAGGGGGCAGGAAGGCCCGGAAGGACGACGGCAACTTCCGCAAGCAGGGCTCGGGGGGCAACGTGCCCGCGGGCGAGGTGTTCATATCCCCCGAGCTGGGGACGTCCCGGGGGACGATAGCCTTCGACGGCTCCATCTCCTCCGAAAAGGGCGAGATCATCATCAAGCGGCCCATCGAGTGTCGCGTCGAGGATGGGTTCGTGGTCAAGGTGAGCGGGGGGGGCGAGGCCCGAAGTCTCCGGGGCACCCTCAAGCGTTCGGTGAAGAAGGCCGAGTCCATGGTGAAGGACGGTGCCATCCCGGCGGCCCGGGGGAAGGAGTTCGCCAAGAACGCCTACAACCTGGGAGAGCTGGGCATCGGGCTGAACCCCGCCGCAAGGATCGTGGGGAACATGCTGGAGGACGAGAAGGCCTTCCGCACCTGTCACATCGCCATCGGTTCCAACTACGACAACGACGCCGAGGCGCTGACCCACCTGGACGGCCTCATCAAGGAGCCCACGATCCGTGTCCGATACCCCAGCGGCATGGAGAGGCTCCTCCTCGAGGATGGCTCCCTGATTTAAGGGTTTGCGGGACATCATACGGGTGATTTCGGATTCCCCTTCTCACGATTGGGGAAAAACCGGAGGGCCCGGGACCCTCCGTCACGTACACTGGCTATCCCCGGAATCGCCCCTCGTATTTCTCATTCTTACTTAGTCAAAATTTAGAATCAGGTGAATAGGGTTATATATAGACCTGCCCAGTGAGTGCATGGACCCTGGCCTACCAGCATTGCCGTGTATGGCAATAAGGCAAGGGACTACCCGAACCTAACGTTGCATGCAATCGGGATCCAATACTAGGAGGGAACTTCAAGTGGTAATCGAGTTCGTACCACGGAGCAGTCCGCGCGCCGCGCGTGCGATGGCCATCGCCCTGGTGGCATTGGCCCTGCTCGCGATGCCGGCCCTGGCCGGCGATGTGGAAGAGACCAGGTCGACGGTCGAGTTCGGCCCTGACCTGGCCGTGAGCGCTAGCGACATAACCCTGTCCAAGCCCGTCCTTATGGCAGGCGTCGACTTCAACGTCTCCATCAGGGTTTACAACCTGGGCGACGAGGACGCCTCGGGCGTCACCGTCGACCTGTTGATCGACACCGAGCCCGTGGACTCCAGGCAGCTGGACCAGATCCTCGTGGACGGTTGGGCCATGGCATCCTTCGACTGGGCCTTGTCCCAGGGTGACCACACCATAGGCTTCCTCGTGGATGGCAACGACGCCATCGACGAGAAGCGGGAGGACAACAACGACGCCTCGCTGGACGTGAGGGTCAAGGGGCTTCCCGACGCCTCGGTGACCGACTCGGACCTGTCGGTGTCCAGCGCGCACCCCATGGAGGGTGACGTGCTCACCATCGACGCCATGGTGCACAACCTGGGCGAGAGCGCAGCCACCCTGGTTGTCGTCTCCTTCTGGGACGGCGTGCCCGGGGTCGGCACCTTGATCGCCAACGAGACGACCAGTATACCATCGATGGGCTCCAAGCTCGTCAGCACCCAGTGGGACACCTCTGGTCTGGGCGGCACCCATGTGGTGAACGTCTACATCTCCCGGGTGTCCCCCGACGAGGACAACGTGTACAACAACATGGCCTCCATCACCGTGCTGATCTTCACCCACTGGGACCTGGTCATCGACGCCAACACCGGCGACAAGGTCATCGACCAGGAGTACACCCAGGACGGCTTCGTCACCGTCCGCGAGGGCGCCACCCTCACCATCAGCGCGACGGAGTTCGAGTTCCTCCAGGACTACGAGAACCAGTTCGCGCTGTTCGTCGAGGACGGCGGGACCCTCGTCCTAGAGGACGCCATTGTCTGGTCGCGGCAACCCCTTCTGGTTATCATGGGCGACGGGACCTCCCTCCAGATGTCAGCCCAGTCCCAGCTGTGGGCCACCATAATCCTACAGGGCAACGTTCAGCTCAGCGTCGTCGACAGCATCGTGGACGGAGGCCTCGAGGGCACCGCCACCAAGATGACCATCGACAACTCCGAGATCACCGGCCAGATAGACCTGAGCGGCGGCAGTCTGGACGCGACGGACTCCCTCCTGTCCTCGCCCTACACCGCCTACCTTTGGTCCACCCACGCGGTCCTAATCGACAGCAAGTTCAGCGAGGCCGCGGACACCAGCCTTGCCCTGTTCGAGGGCTCCACGGCGGAGCTGCGGAACGTGACCTGCCAGGGCATCGAAGCCGACAGCACCTCCACCGCGATGGTGTTCAGGCGCGTGGAGGTCGTGGTCGAGGACGAGTCCACCCTCGTCATCCCAGAGTCCACCATCGAGATAACCCACTTCATCAACGGCAGCGTCGTCGGCACCGCCACCGGTGGTGAGGACGGAAGGGCATTCCTCGAGGTGCTCTCCGATGTCATCAGCGACGGGGAGGCACACTTCATCGGGAACTACATCATCCGATCCACCTTCGCCGGCAAGGTGGGCACTGAGCCGCTGCTCCTGACCCCTTACCCGGCCATGACCGACGATGCCAACATGCCCGAGGCCGTGGTGGTCCTGCCCCCGGTGGACCCCAGGAGCCTGATAGCATCGACCCCCGGTGACCTGGAGATCACCGCAGGTCAGACTATGGACCTAGTGGCCGACTTCGTGCAGGATGGCAACATCGTGGTCCACGGGACGCTGTCCATCGCCGCTACCTCGACCCTGAGCATCCTACAGGACAGGGACCACCAGTACTACATCCTCGTGGAGTCCGGTGGAACGCTGGACCTGAGGGGAGGGGCGATAACCTCCGACTACCCCATCAACGTGTACCTCTCTGGCACCGCGACCCTCGAGATGGGCCCCGGGTCCACCCTCGACGTGACCACCCTGGTCGCCGAGGGAGGTTCCACCGTCGACGCCAGCGCCTCGACGATGAATGCCCGCCTCCTGATACGCGGCGGCGATTTCGTCATGGAGAACGCTTGCGTGGTCAACGGGGACATGATGATCGTGGAGACGCCCTCCGTGGAGATAAACGGTGGCGAGATCTCGGTCGTGGAGCTGCACATCGACTCCCCGGCAGCTTCCATCGACGCGGTGACCATCACCGCCGACGAAGTGGAGATCTCGTCTTCCTTCGCGAACATCACCGACAGCTCCCTGACCGTCGGCAAGATCACGGTGGACGCCAACATACTGACGGTTACCGGGTCTGATATCAGCGCCAAGGAGCCCCTGGACATGGGCGTGGCCACGCTGTACATGGACAGCTCGTCATCCAACATGCCATTGGCCAGCTCCAGGACCGGGTCGAAGGTGTACCTGTACGACGCTGAGGTGCCATCACCCTTCTCCCTGGGCAACGCCACCGTCCTGGTCTACTGGTACCTGACGGTCCAGGTCCAGGACAAGCTATCCAATCCCGTCTCCGGCGTGGACGTGGACATCAGCTTCACCAACAATGACACCGCCGTCACGAACGGGGTGACCAACGATGACGGGCAGGTCAGGTTCCCCCTGATGGGGTCCGTGGTGACCCCCGCGGGGGAGTACTTCATCGGCAACTACAGGATAGTGGCCCATCACCCGAAGACCGAGGGCGAGAAGGTCACCAGGTACGTCAACCTGGACCAGGCCAAGTCGATGATCGCCAAGTTCCCCGACTCCATCGTTCCGCCCACCATGATCGGAGTCCAGATCTCCGTCCAGAACACCACAGTCATCGCCGGTACCGAGTTCGTCGTGTCGGGCCTGGCCACCGCGATATTCCCCACCGTGCGGAGCCCCCTCTACGAGGGCGACGTGGAGGTCCAGATGTCCGACAACGGCTCCACCTGGACCAACTTGACCACCCTGGACGAGAACGGCATGTTCCACGTGGTCATACCCGCACCCTTGACCGATGGCGTCTACTACATCACCGCGCTGGTTACGCCCACCGGTGACTTCGAGGGCACTCCCGCGGGCCGGAGCAACATCATAACGATGGAGATCGAGCCCCCGGGACCCACCAGCCTGTACATAGTCCTCGAGACCACGAAGATGGAGGACTTCCCGGCAGGCGGGATGTTGACCATCCGGGGCACCGTCAAGTACAACACCGCCCAGGGGGCGCCCGCCTCCAACGTGCGGGTGTTCCTGGACGACCCCATCAGCCGTCAGAAGTACCAGACGGTGGCCGACGGTCTGGGCGCGTTCACCTTCCCGCCCAGGATAGGCCCCGCCTTCTACGGTCAGTACGACTACATACTCACCGCCCGGGACGACGACCTGGGCATCGAGACGGCCGAGCCCGCCAAGCTCACGGTCATCGCCGTGGAGGTGGAGGAGGAGGTCACCGAGGACAACACCTGGCTGCTATGGACCATCCTCATCGTGGTTATCGCCGTGGCCGCCATCGGCGGCACCCTCGGCTATTGGGCCTTCTCGTCCAAGGGTCGCATGGTGGAGTGCGGCGAGTGCGGCACCCTGGTGCCCGACACCGCCACCGAGTGCCCCAAGTGCGGCATCGAGTTCGAGGTCGAGGTGGCCAAGTGCTCCGAGTGCGAATCATGGATCCGGTCCGACGCGTCCACCTGCCCGTACTGCGGGACCCCGTTCCGCGACCTGGAGGAGGAGGGCGAGGAGGGCGCCGAGCCCCCCGAGGAGGGAGACGAGGGCGACGTGGTCGCCGAGGTCCCCGAGTCGGAGGAGGAGATGGGCGGCCTCGACGAGGCCGGCATCGTCGTCGACGAGGGCGACCTGAAGGCCTCCCCCGAGGCCGCAAAGGAGGTCCCCGAGGGTCTGAAGAAGGAGGTCCGCCCCCGACCCGTCGTCCAGAAGAAGGCAGTGATGCCCAAGGACGAGGAAGCGGAGCCCAACGGGACCGAGGAGGGGGAGAACGGACAGGTCGTCCGGCCAAGGGTAGTCAGGAAGGTGGCAGCGCCACCCCCCGAGGAGCCCGAGGAACCCGAGGCGCCCCCAACCGGGGCACTGGACGAGGGATTCGACCTTGAGGAGGGAAAGGAGGACATTTAGATGAACCCTAACCTCGAACGCCATTTCGCCATGCGCCCGGCACCCGTCCTGCTCCTCGCAGGGCTGGCCGTGGCCTTCCTGGCGGTGGCGCTCGCCGCAGGGTTCGCGGGGGCCGCCCCGAACCTCCACGTGAGCGCCGACGACATCACCCCGGAGGCGGACCAGCCGACCCGGGGCACCACCTGCGACGTGGAGGTGGCCGTGGGGAACGACGGTGACGCCAACGCCACCGGTTTCTACGTCAAGCTCCGCGACGTGACCGCCGCATCGGACATCGGGACGATGGGCCCGTACAACCTCTCAGCGTCATCGACCATGACGGTCACCTTCAGCTGGGATCTCTCCGGTGCCTCGGCCGGCAAGCACACCCTGCGGGCCATCGTTGACAGCGGGGGAGACGTGACAGAGTCCGACGAGGAGGACAACTCCGCCGAGAAGGACGTGACCGTCAACCTGCCCCCCACCGCCAAGGCCACCTCCAGCGTGGGCTTCGCTTACACCAACGTCCCCATCGGGTTCTCCGGTGCAGGCTCAGGCGACAGCGATGGCCGCGTGGTGAAGTACCTCTGGTACTTCGGCGACGGCGCGGTGGGCGAGGGCCGGAACGTCTCCCATACGTACGCCGACGGCTCGCCCTCCCCCGGCAAGACCTACAACATCACCCTGGTGGTGACCGACGAGGACGGGGGCGCTGGCACCCATACGATCACCGTGAGGATCTACAACAGGCTCCCCGAGGCCAAGGCCTACGACGACCACGTGAACACCGTGACCCCCCTGTCGGTCACGGGTTCAGGCTCGACCGACGCCGACGGGAAGGTGGTCAAGTTCCGTTGGACGCTCCACAACGGCACCGTGATATGGGGCGACCCCCTGGTCGTCTCGTACGCCGACGATGGCGTCTACGGCATCTCGCTCACCGTGTGGGACGACGACGGTGAGAGCGACTCGACCTCCATCGTCGTGACCGTGTACAACCAGGCTCCCATGGTGGACCTCAGCGTCAACAAGACGCTGGTGGCCATCGGAGAGTCCATCGGGTTCGACGGTAGCGGCTCGTACGACGTAGACGGCGCCATCACGAACATGACCTGGATCTTCGGCGACTCCACCACCACCTCGGGCATGGTGGTCACCCATTCCTACTCACAGAACGGCTCTTACAACGTGACGATGGTCGCCGTGGACGACGACGGCGCGGTGACCTACAGAACCGTCAGGATAATCGTGGGCAACACAGCCCCGCTGGCGGTGGCACGGGCCAGTCAAGGGTACGTGCTGACCTTCGAGGATGTGGAGTTCAACGCCACCTCGTCTTCGGACGATGACGACAACATTGCTTCGTACGCGTGGGACTTCGGGGACGGCCATAGCGCGATGGGACCCGTCGTCATCCACAACTTCACCGATGACGGGACCTACGTGGTCACGCTGACCGTCACCGACACCGGAGGCATCTACGGCCTGTCCACGGTGACCGTGGTCGTGGGCAACCGCGAGCCCGTGGTCGGTTTCATCGACCTCACCGTGCGCACCCGGGAGGCGGCCCACTTCAACGGCAGCCTCTGCTGGGACGTCGACGGCTACGTGGCATCGTTCATGTGGGACCTGGGCGAGGGTCTGGTCTACACCACCCCCAACGCGACCCACACCTGGGACTCCCCGGGCATGTACGCCGTCACGCTCAAGATCTGGGACGACGACGGCGCCACCAATGAGACCACCTTCAACGTGACCGTGCTGAACAGGTCGCCCGTGGCCGTCATGACGGCGGACCCGGTGAAGACCACCCTGGCCAAGCCGGTGCACTTCAACGGGACGGGCTCGTACGACAACGACGGGGACATAGTCAACTGGACCTGGACCTTCGGCGACGGCGTCAAGGGATACGGGCCCGAGGTCGACCACACCTACTCGGTGTACGGGACCTACCTGGCGACCCTGACCGTTAGGGACGACTCCGGGGGCATCAACACCACCGGCGTCCTCATCACCGTGCGGAACCAGCCGCCCATCGCCGACATGAACGTGTCCGCCACCGTCGCGCTGACGGGCGAGACCATCACCTTCGACGGAAGCAACAGCACCGACCCGGAGAACCAGATCGCTAACTACTACTGGTCCTTCGGTGACGGGCAGTCGGACACCGGTCCCGTTGTGACCCACACCTACGCGGACGACGGATGGTACACCGTCCGCCTGACGGTGGTCGACGAGGACTCCACCTCATCGTTCGTCGAGGTGGTGATCAAGGTCCTCAACAGGGTACCAATCGCATTGGCGGAGGCGGACCCGGTGACGGTGAAGACCTTCGATGACGTCACCTTCTCGGGCATCAGCTCCAAGGACGACGACGGAAGGGTCCTTTGGTACCGGTGGGAGTTCGGGGACGGTTATGAGGGCTTCGGCGAGACGGCGGTCCACGCGTACTCCGACGACGGCGTATACACCGTCACGCTCACCCTCACCGACGACGATGGCGCCGATGCCTCGACCACCCTCGAGGTGACGGTGATGAACAGGGAACCCATCGCCGTGGCGGGCGACGACGCCCTCACCCGTACGGGCATCCCCGTCCGGATGGACGGTCGTGGCTCGTACGACATGGACGGCATCGTGGCCCTCTACTCTTGGGACTTCGGCGACGGTACCACGGAGGAGGGCCCGACGGTCAACCATGCATTCCCCACCTACGGTACCTACCTGGTCGTGCTCACCGTCACCGACGACGACGGGGCGACCTCCACCGGGAACCTGACGGTCATAGTGGAGAACGTACATCCTGTGGCGAGCATCACCGGCGATACCCGGGTCCTCACCAGCGAGTCGATGGAGCTGGACGGCAGGTCCTCGTACGACCTGGACGGCAACATCGTCGAGTACCGTTGGGACCTGGGCGACGGCAGCCCCCAGGAGGTCGGTCCCATCATCGAGCACTCCTACTCAAAGTACGGCACCTACACCGTGACGCTGACCGTCGAGGACGACGGCGGCCTCACCTCTTCCATCACTACGACGGTCGAGGTGATGAACCGCAGGCCCTCGGCGGACGTGTCCTCGTCGGTCACCGTGCTACCCACCGGGGATACCGTGAACCTGGACGGGAGCGGCTCTTCGGACCCCGACGGGACGGTGGAGACGTACACCTGGATATTCGGGGACGGCTCGGTGGCGTACGGGGCCCGGGTCAGCCACGTCTACGTGGACAACGGCATATACATGGTGGTGCTCACCGTCACCGACAACGACGGGGGCACCGACAGCAGCAGCGTGTTCATCCAGGTGGAGAACCGACAGCCCCTGCCGGCCATAGACGCCCCCACCCTGGCCCTGACGCTGGTGGACGTGGAGATGACCGCGGAGGGCACCGTGGACCCAGACGGCCTCGTGTTCGGCTACTTCTGGGATTTCGGAGACGGTGGAGGTGACAACGGCTGGAACGTGACCCACCAGTACACCACCGGAGGCACCTACACCAT
>CP070808.1:1871022-1889670 GCA_020343715.1 Thermoplasmata archaeon | reverse complement strand
ACCTACACCTGGACCTCCGACCAGGACGGTCTGCTGGGCAAGGGAAAGACCCTAACCGACATCAATCTCACCGTGGGCTACCACGTGATCACCCTGGAGGTCTCCGACGGCGAGTTCACCGACGAGGCCGTCGTCGAGCTCACCGTCAAGAAGGCCGGCGGTGGCGGCGGCGGTGGCGGCGGCGGCGGCGGAGGCGGTGGTGGCGGCGCCACCGAGGGCCTGCCCATCGGCCTCATCATCGGAGTCGTGCTGGCGGTCATCGTCGGCGTGGTGCTCTTCGTGTTCGTCCGAGGCAAGGGGGTCGCCAACCCCGACTACATAGAGTACTCAGAGCCCCCGGAGGATGAGCTGCTCCCATCCGCCGCGGCGGCATACGACAAGGGCCTGGAGGACATCGCCCCCGAGCAGAAGGCCAAGAAGAAGCCCGTCGACGAGGCGGCGGCGCTGTACGGTGCCGACTACGAGAAGAAGGAGGAGCCCGCCCCCAAGGAGGAGGCCGAGCCCGCACCCGCACCGACGGCGACACCCGAACCCGCACCGGCATCTACCGGGAAGCTGGAGTCTGTGGCGGTGGACACGGCCTCGCTGTACGAGGCCGACCCCGAGCAGCAGAGGCTGGACGAGCTGAAGCGGGAGTACCAGGCAGCCATCGCCGCCCTGCCCTTCGGCGTGCCCTCCAGCGAGCTGGCACACATGGACTGGTACGAGCTGGCAAAGGCCATGGCCGAGGGCGAGCACAAGACGCTGGACGATGGCACCCCCATCATAAAGATTGGCGACTCGTGGTACTTCGCCGACCCGGACGAGGACAACTTCCTCAGGCGCCACTCCTGAGGCTTTCGCTGGGGTGGGCCCGCCCCAGGGCGGGCCCCGTGACATATCAGGTATAAACGGTTTTAAACGGGCGGAGGTAATCTGCCTGTCCACGAACCGGGTCCCGAAGGTCAGCGGGGACCCGTATGGGACGGGTGGCGATCGAATGATGGGTGGCATCACCGGAACGGGACGCGTATTCCACCGATCACGGTCCTGGCCATTTCTTCTGGTGCTCAGCGTCATCGCCATCCTCGCCGCCATAGCCACACCCGTCATGGCCCACGGTGAGCTGGCGGGGGGAGAGGACCACGACAACCCAAGCCTGGGCGAGCTGCTCCTGACCCCCATCGTGGTGGGCGTCATCCACGTCATCGCCATGGTGGCGCTGCTCTTCGCCGCTTGGAGGGCCCGCACCAGCGGGAGCGTGCCCGACCCGGTCAGCGGCCCCGTGCCCGATGAGGCCGAGGAGGTCTTCGGGCAGTTCCTGAGGGAGGACGACTCCCTGTCCCACGCGTTCCGGCCCAACAGGCGGATGTACATCATCTCGAAGAACCTGCCCCACTTCTTCGTCCTTACCGGCCTTGCCACCTTCTTCTCCGTGTACACGTACCAGTGGCTGGGCGACAACACCGTCTACGTGTACACCTCCGTCCACGCCAGCGCCATCGTGGTGCTGTTCCTACACTCGGCCGCGGGCTGGAAGAACGCCTGGTACGGCGTCTCCCCCCTTGCCCTCTACACGTCCTTCGGGACCTTCAGCCCCCTGGCCATCAGCATGCCCCTGCGGGACCTGGACTCCGTCGAGGTCAAGGAGTCACGGCTCAAGGGCCTGCTGGACGTGAGCGCCCTCCATGTCGTCTTCCTCACGGGGGAGCCGAAGGCGAGGGTGGACATCAAGATGAGGGCCATAGACAGTCCCGACAAGATCAAGGAGGTCATCATCGATGAGACAGCCAAGTCGACGAACGAAGAGGGTTAGCGCGGTCCTAGGCCTGATGGTGGCGTTCCTGCTGATTGCACCCGCCCAGGCGGAGATGTCCAGCGGGACCGACGTGGAGGTAGACCTGGAGACCTCCGAGGACGTGCTGGTCATGAACAGCGACGTGGACCTGACGTTCACCCTGACCGACAAGGACACGGGCGACCCCGTCACCGGCGCCCAGGTGGAGGTCCACATCGAGCGCCAGGGCTCAGGGGGTGGCGGCCACGGCCACGGTGAGCCCATGGAGGTCCCAGACGACGTCCCGACCCCTGCCGTGGAGATCGATGTCACCGAGGACCCGAAGGCCGGGTGGAACCTGCAAGTCCAGACCACCAACTTCGAGTTCGCGCCCCAGCGCGCCAGCACCGAGAGGGTATGGGGCGAGGGCCACGCCCACCTTTACATAGACGACGTGAAGATAGGCCGGCTGTACACCGAGTGGTACCACATAAGCGGCCTGGAGAAGGGGGACCACAAGGTCCGGGTCACCCTGAACACCAACGACCACACGGACATGGCGGTGGACGGGGTCATGGTGGCCGACGAGGTCACCATCACCCAGACCCGGGACGAGGGCCACGGACACATGATGATGCCCAAGGTCGAGGTCCCCGACGGCGTGCCGACCCCCCAGGTGCAGGTGACGGTCCACGAGGACCCCAAGGCGGGATGGAACGTGCAGATCGAGACGGAGAACTTCCGTTGGGCGCCCGAGAACGCCAGCACTGCCCCCGTCATGGGCGAGGGCCACGCCCACCTGTACGTGGACGACCACAAGGTGGCCCGCCTGTACGGTGGATGGTACTACTTGGGCGCCATGGAGGACGGGGAGCACCAGGTCCGGGTCACCCTAAACGCCAACAACCACTCGGACTACGCCAAGGACGGCGTGGTGATCGAGTCCGTTTCCACCGTTCTCGCCGAGGCTGGCCATAGCCCCGACTCGACCACCGTGACGGCCGTCGAGGGCGGGAAGGCGGGGACCTACACAGTCTCCCACCACTTCGAGAAGGCGGGCAAGTACACCATCGAGGTCCACGTGACCCAGGCGGGCTCCGACGAGGTCACGGAGTCCTTCGAGCTGGAGGTCCTGGAGGGTGACCCGGCCCCGATCACCATCGCGGGCGTCATCCTCTACGTGGTCCTGGCGATAGCCGTCATCATCTTGGTCCAGTACTTCTACACCCGACGGAAGGTCCGCCGGCTCCAGGAGATCACGGGTCAGACCGAGGACGGCAAGGGGACCTAGGCCCTGTCCTCGGAGATCCCGTGGCTGGCCGCCACGCGACAGCCTCCGGGGGGCAGCACCGCGACCACCTCGTCCAGCTCGGCGCCGAGCATGCGTGCCACCTGCTTCGCCGTGCCCTCCTTCCGGTCCTTCGAGGGCTCCAGCTCCACCCACGACTTCGACCGGTACGACAGCGCGGCCACGGGACCGGCCATGACCAGCATGTCCCCCTCGAACTCCACCAGGCCCACAGCGGCCCGCATCTGGATGTCCTTTATGTAGTTCCGACGCCCCCGGATGATGAAGCCGCCCTTTGGGACGAACTCCCCCGACTGGGGCGTCTTGGAGACCTGCTCGGGCATGACCCAGTAGGCGTCCGCCGAGGCGCGGCCCGAGGACCAGGCCCGGGAGAAGATGGCGGCCACGGCGCAGCCCTGCTCCAGGGCGTCCTCGGACACCCCGTCCCCCGGGTCCTTCACCACCACCGACGGTGCCCCGTGGAAGTCGGCGTGGCAGTACCTGTCCCTGTCCTTGAGATACTTCTTCACCACCCTCTCGTTGGAGGAGGCGTCCTTGCCCCCCACGATGATGGTACCGTCGGTGGCCAGCGTCCACCGGTACCTCTCGAACCAGTGGCGCTTGGTACGCTTCTGGCGGACCCTCCCCGCCACCGCCTCCTCCACCATGGCGGCACCCTCCTCCTGGGCCTTCCGTGCCGCCTCCTCGGCCTTGGCAAGCCTCTCCTCCGTCTCCTGGAGGGCCTCGATGGCACCGGCGGACTTCTCCCTGGCCCGCTTGGCCTTGGTGTAGTAGAACTCGGCGTTCTCGGGGATGGTCAGGTTGAACCGGAGCTTCACCCCCTCGGGCTCCCCCTCGCCCGCGGTGAGGGGAACGGAAACGTAGCCGTCGTGGGTGTTGATCTCCCCCACCAGGTCAGTCTCGGCCACCCGCCGCTCCACCTCCCGCCATCCCAGGGCCTCCTTGGCCTCCAGCAGGTCCCTGAGCACCGCCTCGCAGTGCTGGAAGTTGGCGTATATCAGGTCGCCCCGGCGCTGGTTGACGGAGATCTCTGCCTCGTATGACTCGGCGGCGTGCCGCTGCTGCTCGGCCTGGTGCCGTAATCTGTTCACGTGCCCCATGTACTCGTCCGAGAAGTCCTCGGCCTCGGCCTCCGCCAGGCCCTCTGCGAAGTAGGCGTCCACCGCCTCGTTGAAGGTGTCGAAGCCCTCGGTCACATCCCCCGCCTCCTCGTTCAGCACCAGGGGCAGCACCGTGTGGACCTCGTCGTCCCTGCGGATGACGTGGGGTCGCGGCTCCGCATCGGCCCTCTCGAACAGGGACCCCATCTCCTCGAAGAGCAGGCCCAGCTCCTCGTCGGACATCTCGGCGGCGGCCCGCCCGGGGTCCTCACCGGCGACGGCCAGGAGTCCCTCGGCGTACTCCCCGCCCAGGCCCACCCTGGTCGCCAGGGTGCGAACTATGTCGCTGTCCGAGGCCCTCACCAGCTCGGCGAACTCCGGGAAGGCCATGGTCATCGGGTTCGCCCGGGGCGCCGGGGGCTTGAAGACGTGACCCGCCTTGACCTCCCGGGAGCCCCAGTGCTTGGAGGTGACCGGGCGCACGATCTCGTCGCCCTTGACAAGGATGACGGTGCCGTTCCGGAACAGCTCGCAGACCAGCCGGAACTCGGACCCCCTGCCGTGGAGGTGGACCACCACGATGCGGTCGAAGCCCAGCTGCTCTACCCCCACGATGCGGGCCTTCGCCAGGTGCTTGCGCAGCAGCATGGCGAAGGGCGAGGGGCTCTGGGGCATCTCCCTGTCCCGGGTGGTCAGGCACACGAACCGTCCGATGTGGACGAGCACCTTCCGCCGGGGCTGACCCCCTCCCGTGACGGTGAGCAGGATCTCGTCGTACGAGGGCTGGTAGGCCTTGTCCACGTAACCGCCGACGAGGGCCTTCCGCAGCTCCCCCACGATCACGTGGATGTCCAGGCTGGCGAGGGACGTCTTCACGGCCGGTGCATGCAGCTGGGCGCATATGAATGTTGGCGGCCTGCCACGGTGTCCCCAAACCCTTAAGTACATCTCCCTCCATCCCCGGATTCGCGCCGGTGTGGCTTAGAGGTATAGCGACACCTTGGTAAGGTGTAGGTCGTGGGTTCAATTCCCACCACCGGCTCCATTCCCTTCCACCTTCAAGTCTCCTAGGGGACCCCCTGATATCGATATATTAATAGTCATCAAACCTCCCTCTTCCCCGGGGCGAGGCAAGGCGGGAGGAGGATTACGATGGGTGATGAACGGGGCTCGGGCGATCCGTTCTCGGAACTCACCAGGGACTGGACCCTGTGGGACTGGACGTTCTACGGCATCGCAGCGGTGCTGTTCGTGGGGGCGTACGTTTATTGGGTGGCCTGAGGGAAGCGCTCTGGGACCGCAGGTACCTGCTCGCGTACTTCCTGGTGGGCCTTTCCATCCGGGTGCTCTACGCCATCTTCGGGTTCACCGAGACCCACGACTGGATAAACTACAGGCTGCCCGTCGCCCAACAGCTCAGCGAGGGCGGTGTCCTCTACAGGGACGTGCCCTACGACCACATGCCCCTCTACCCCTACTACACGGCCTTGGCCTACTCGATCTTCGGCGACTCCTACCTCGCCCTCATGTCCCTCGCCATCCTGGGCGACGCCCTCATCGCACCCTTCCTGTTCTGGAGGACCCAGAACCACTGGATAGCGGGCCTCTACACCGTCTCCGTCGTATCCATACTCGTTACCGGCGAGGCCCGGTGGGACACCCTCGCCCTCCTGTTCATGCTGGCAGCGCTCACCTACGAGGACGACCTGAGGTTCAGCTTCTTCACGGCCATCGGGTTCTGCCTCAAGCAGTTCCCCGTGATCGCGATGGTCCGGCTGCTCCTTGTCCTCCGGGGAGAGAAGAAGGTCGGCGACGAGCTGCGCAAGGTGGCGTTCACGGTGGCCTTCTCGGCCATTATCCTATCGGCCTTCCTCTTGTGCTGTCCCCAGGAGTTCTGGGACAACATCGTGGGCCACCCCGTCTACCAGGGGGAGGTCGGAAAGGGCGCCATCGATGGCTCGATGGCCGCCATCATGCCCTACTGGCTTTGGCTGCCCATCTTCGTTGCGATGATGGCCGTCACATTGTACACATTCCGGGCGAGCAACTACAGGAACACCGTGGGCATCCTGGTGTTCATGGCCACCTTCATGCTCTTCGTCACGCACAAGCACACCGAGGTCCTCTTCGTCCCGTTCAGTCTCCTGCTGCTCCAGCGTTCCCGGTACTGGATATTCGCCTACCTCTTCTGCCAGTACTTCATTCAGCTGCGGATGGACCACCTGGAGGTGGCCAACTACCTTGTCCCCCTCACCTTCGTCATATGGGTCGCGTTGGTCCGTGAGAACGTCCTGATAGCGAAGGACTCCGAGGAGCGTCCCAGCGACATCCTGCTGCCCGTGGACACCCCATCCAGTTGATATCGCAACGCGTAAATAGTTCCAAGGCCTCCCTGGGAATGCGGGGGCTTTGACATCCAGAGGAGAACAAAGATAGCGGTGATGCTCCTCCTGGCGATCCTCGTCCTCGTGGCGCTGGTGATGCAGGCCGACCCCGCCACGGTGGCGGACCATCTGCGCCAGGCGAACCTCACCATCCTCCTGGCGGTCATCGCCCTCTATCTTCTGAACATGCTCACCAAGGTGGTCCGGTGGTACGTCCTCCTATACCGCAAGGGGGAGCGGCTCCCCTTCGGGAAGGTGGCCCTCTACTTCCTCATCGGCATGGCCATCAACAACTCGACGCCGGGCAGGGTCACCGGGGAGCCGGTCCGAGCGTACCTGGTCAAGACGGGGACCGGTTATCCCATGGGCCACGGCATGGCGAGCATCTTCGTCGAGAAGACGATAGACACGATCGTGACCCTGACCTACGCCGTGGTGGGCCTCGTCCTCCTGGCAGGCGTCCTCAACCCCAAGGCATCCGAGGACCTGATGCTGTCCTCCGGCATCGTGGCCCTGTTCATGATCGGCCTCATCGCCTTCATAGTGTTCCCGGGCATCCCCAGGCGCCTGAGCGCCTGGTTCTTCGGAAGGCTCCGTCGCCGGGGTGAGACGGAACGGGCCGAGCGGTGGGAGGCGACCATGGATGGCTTCCTGGGCACCTTCGAGCACGGGACCCGGGAGATCGCCCGCAACCCCCGGACGACGATGGCGGCCACTGGACTTACCGCCGTCATCTGGTTCAACGAGGCGCTGCGCCTCTGGCTGGTGTTCGTCGCCCTGGGGTTCGACCCCGGTCCCAGCTTCGAGCTGATGATGGTGGCCACCGCCCTGGCATCCTTTGCCGCCCTGCTCATTCCCCTGGGCGCGGGCTCCTCCACGGCGATAGCGGCCATCTGCACCCTGGCCGGCATCGACGGCAGCCTGTCCACGACGGCGGGCCTCGTCTTCGTCATGACCTCGATATGGATATCGATCCCCCTGGGCGCAGCTGCCATGGCCCTTTCCGGCATCAGGGCGGCCGACGTCCTGGAGCGCGGGTCAACGGAAGAGGCCTGAGTACGGAAGGGGCCCTCACTTGGGGCCCAGGTCGGAACCTGGAATGATAGTGAAGCCTTTGCCCTCCGCCCTCCATACCAGCAGGGCGTTCCACAGGTCGCGGATGCGCCAGCTGCGCACCAGGAGCACCAGTGGTAGGAGCCACAACAGGTACCAGGCGTTGTACTGGGCGGAGCCCAGCAACAGCAGGTTGACGGAGAGGGCGGCCAGCATTACCATCCTGTCATCGGCCTCGAACCCGTGGTCCCCGGGAAGCCAACGCGTCCACGCCCACCACAGCATGACCGCCGCCAGTGCGATGTACAACAGGTTGAGCAAGGCTGTGGAGGCGGCATTGCCGATGCCGATGTCCACCTCGTACTCAACCAGTCCTGAGACGAGAATGGCACCGTACAGGGCGACGAATCCCACGGTGACCATCTTGAACCAGGTGAGCAGGTGGGCGTCGGGGGAGACCTCCCTCCTCCTCACCCAGTCTATGAACATGACGGCGAGGAGGACGTAGAACACGACCTCGACCGCCCGGGCCACGACCACCGCCAAGTCGGAGGCGGGGTCGATGCCCATGACCGTTACTATACCGTGGGCGATGCCCCCCTTGGGTTCCCAGCTACCCTGGTAGTCCAGGTAGAAGGCGATGGCATCGGGGTTCTGCACCAGGATGGGCGCCCACGCCAGGGCCATGGGGATGGCGAACACGATGACGAGGCCGACCCGCCGGGGCCAGCTCCTCTCCGCCAGGAGGACCCAGGGCAGCAGCACGATGGGGTAGAGCTTCAGGGCGAAGCCCACGCCCAGGAGCAGCGAGGCCCCTGCCAGCCTGTGGCGGAGCATGAGCCAGACCCCTCCCAAGGCGAACAGAACTGGCCAGGGGTCGTAGTGGCCCGAGATGCCGATGGTGATGGCGGAGATGGGGTTGATGGCGTACAGCAGGCCCGCCATCAGGCCGAAGGACCGGGAGAACCGCTCCTCGCCCAGCCAGAAGATGAGCACCGCCACCAGCGAGTCCACCAGCGACATGATGGTCCTGGTGGCCACCAGCGAGGGTCCCACGGTGGCTCCCATGCCCGCGGCCAGGAGCAGGTACCCAGGAGGTTTGTTGACCGTCAGGTCGTCGGTGTAGGGCGTCACCCCATGGAGGAAGGCCTGGCCCCGCCCAACGAAGACGACCACGTCGTTGGTGAGGACCTGGTCCTGGAAGAGCATCAGGAAGCGCCAGGCCACCGCCACGCCCAGGACGACCATGGTCAACCTGAGCCCGGAAGCACTGGAGAGCCCGCGGAACAGCGGGGTGGCCGCCAGGCCCCCCGCCACCACCAGCCAGGCGAGGGCCATCAGGAAGTACAGGCTCATCAGGTACTCCCAGAACGCCACCAGGACGGCCCCAACGAGCAGGGCTATCATGGCCAGGTATGTGACGAAGGGGGGAACGCTGCCCCCCGAAGGCGGTCCCAAGGGGTCGGTCTCTCCCACGGGGACCCTCCCGCTTACCGGGACCTGCCCAGCATCGCCTCGACACGACCCAGGACGGCCGCCTCGATGTCATCCAGCTCGGGGTCGTCCACCACCACAACCCCGTCGGTGGTGTCGGCGATGCGCAGGTAGTTCTGCTGCACCCGCTTCAGGTAGTCCCGGCGCTCGAACTTGCTCGTCGGTCCCCGGTCCGATACCCTAGCGAGGCACCGGTCCACGTCGTCGACGATGAGCACCGTCAGGTCCGGCTCGATCCACCACGGCCTGTGCTGTGCCATGACCCATGCCACGGGGTCGCGGCCCCGGGTCTCCCACTCCTCCTCCAGGTACGTGCCCTGGTAGGCCGCCGAGGACATGGCGTAGCGGTCGCAGACTATCCAGTTGCCCTCGCGGATCCGCGCGCTCATCCACAGGACGTGGTCCGCCCTGTCGGCCATGAAGAGGTACAGCTCGGTGTAGGGGTCCACACCCTCGGCCACCACCTTCTTGAGCAGCCTTCCTGCGGCACCGTCGGTGGGCTCCGAGGTGGCGATGGCGCTCACCTCCCGGGACTCCAGGTGCTTGACGACCCGGCCGGCGATGTGCGACTTGCCGGTGCCGTCTATACCCTCCAGCACCAGCAGCTTGCCCGGCTCGACGACGCTCCCCGTCAACCGGTCACCGGAGGCCAGCACCTCGTCCAGGTCCTCGGAGGAGATGCTGCCCATGTCCCCCTCGGGTGCGTCGCGCCGCTGCATCATCGGGGGTGAATGGGCGGGCCCCCTTATTTACCCTCTCGGGCGCGCCCCTCTCGGGCGGCCTTGGCCAGTCGCCTGGCGGGCACCAGGTGGGTGTGCAGGCCAAGGGCCTTGTCCTTCATCCCGAACGCCAGGCCGAGGAGCTGCATCAGGTGGACCGACGGCACGGAGGGCGCGTCGGCACCCAGGCGTCGTTGGCCCTGGTCGAACTGCAAGTGGCAGAAGGGACAGACGTTGACTATGGCCTCCGCCCCCGCCACATGGATGTCGTCCAACTTCCGCCCCAGGATGGCGAGGGAGGTCTCCTCCTTGCCGCTCCACACGCCGCCACCCGCACCGCAGCACGAGAGCTTACGGACGAAGGGCACGGACCGGTAGCCCGCCAGCTCGATGAGCTCGTCCAGGACCGTGGGGTTGGCGGGGTCACGCCCGGTGCTGGACGATGGCTTGAGGTAGTGGCATCCGTAGTGGACGGCGACGGGGGTCCCAAGCCTGTGCAACACCCGGTCGGCGATCCTCCCCCTCGCCTCATCGGTCCCCAGCACGTCGAGGATGTGGAGCACCTCCACTTCGGCTATGCCCTCCGCACCCTCTATGCCCGCCTCCTGGAGCTCCCCGACGATCTCTGGCAGCGGGAACGGGACGGTGTCAAGATTGTTCACGGCCTCCGCCAGGGACCCGTAGCACCCGTTGCACACGGTTAGCACTGGCAACCCCTCCCGGGCGGCCACCGCCAGGTTCCGCGATGCCATCGTCAGCCATGTGCTCATGTCGTAGCTCCTGAGCACCCCCGGCGGGGGGCAGCAGGAGAAGGGCAGGTCGACCAGCTCGTAGCCCAGCTCGGCCATCACGAGGCGGGTGGACCTCTCGATGGAGGGGTAGAGGTTCGTTGAGATGCATCCGGGGAAGAAGGCGAACCTGTCGGCCCCCATCAGTCCTCACCTCCATCCTCTTCCGGTCGGGACCTGGGGGGCCAGTACTTCAGCTCCTTGGGCGCGAGAAGACGGAAGTCCAGGATCTCCAATAGCCGCTGGAACGCGGCCAGCTCCTCCTCGTCATGGGCGCAATCGGGCGGGTCTAGGGGGAGCGAGAGGCGGCCCCTGACCTTCCGGACCTCGTCGTCCAGGGGAAAGGTGTTACTCGTCCTGGCTATCTCCTGGAGGGCCAGCCTGTGCTCGTCGGGGGAGTTGGTCAGGCTGGATGCAAGGGACCGCAGGGCCATGATCGCCTCGGTGATCCGCACCCCCTTGGGGCAGCGGTCCTGACAGTCGAAGCAGGTGGTGCAATGCCAGATGTCGTCCCGCTCCTCCGTTAGCGTCCGATCCAGGTCGATGACCTCCCGGATGACGTTCCTGGCCCGCAGGTGGGAGGGCAGGGCGGCGGGGCAGCTGGCAGTGCATCGGCCGCACTCAATGCAGGAGGACAGTCCGTACCACCGGCGGATCCGGTCGAAGTGCATGGGCCATTCCTGCTCGTGGTCCATCACCATGACGTTCTCGGCCCTCCGCCTACGGTCGTCCTCGTCGCCTCCCGTCACCGGCCATCACCCCCGTCCAGGTACGAAGCGACCAGCTCGACGACAGTGCCCACCCGGAGACGCGGACCCCGGTCTCTGGCGAGCCGGGCGGCCGCCAGACGCATGTTTCCCTTGCAGGAGATGCATGAGGTGGCGACCATGTCGATGCCCTCCACCAGGGACTCGAGGCGCCTCCTACCGACGTCCATGGACTTTCCTGCGTCGAAGGTCCTGAGTCCCCCTCCACCGCCGCAGCACTCCGCGTCGGTCCGGGAGGCCGGAAACTCCTCCAGCACGACCCCTGGAAGCGCCGCCACCACACGACGGGGAGGGTCGTACACTCCGCACTGGCGACCCAGGTCGCACGGGTCGTGGTATGCCACCATCCGGACCTTCCCATCGCTTTGGGGAATTAGCCTGTCCTCCTCGAGGAGGCGATCTATGAGCTCCACCGCGTGGAGCACCTCCAGCTGGCCTGGCCAGCCCTCGTCGACCTCAGTGTAGAGCTGGGAGAGGGTCCGGAAGCATCCCGCGCAAGGGGTGACCAGGGCGCGGGCGCCCGTGGCGACGACCCTGCCCATCAAGCCCCTCGCCATCTCCTGGAACTCCTCCTCGGCCCCTGCCAGGTGGTCCATGTAGCCGCAGCAGCCCTCCTCATCTCCCATCACAGCGTAGTCCAGTCCGGCGGCCTCGAGGACCTTCGCGAGGGCCGCCAGGGCCCGCGGGTCCTGGTACGAGTACACACAGCCCGGGAAAACCAGGACGTCGGGGGTCCGGTCCTCGTCGCCGAGCACCCTCCGGGCCATCGATGGAGGGTAGGCCTCGGTGCGCCCTTCCCGAGGCTCTCCGAACGGGTTGCCCTCACGTGCAATGCTGGTCACCATGGCCTCCATGCCCTCGGCGGGGATCCCGTTGTCCCAAAGGCCCCGGCGTACCCGCAGGACATGTTCCAGCACGGGGGCGTCCTGGGGACACTCGTGGACGCATCGAAGGCAGAGGGTGCACAGGTGGGCGGCCGTGGTCGGCGGTCCCGCCAGCCACTCGTCTACGGGCCGTCGGTCCACGGGGAGCAGTAGACCGGTGGTACCGGTCCCCCGCTCCTCCATGGGCCATTCCAGACGCTCACGGTCGGGGGACAGCAGACCTCCCTGCTCGGCGACCAGGACCGAGATGTCGACGACGCGCAGGGGCGGCACCACGGCGCTGTCCCCCTCGTCGTAACCCGGTTCTGAATAGTAGCAGTCCAGGTGGACCTGGCACATGGGACAGCCCGTCACCAGGGCGTCAATCCCCGCCTCGTGGGCCCGACGCAGAATGGACTCCCGGTGGTCCTTGGACCAGGCGTTGCAGTTGACCCAGGCGCTGACACCACAGCAAGGTTCCTCGCCCCGGGGCCATCCGAGGTCGACCACTTCAGCGACCAGTTCCAGCAAGGTCCTGGGGGCGTCGTAGATCCCCCTTATGCGTCCCAGCCGGCAGGGGTCTAGGAAGGCCACCCTGGGTCGGTCCTCCTCCACCCCCGGCAGGTCGAGGTCACGACCTGCGAGGAACTCGGATATGTGCACCGCCTCCACCCCGTGGAGGTCGGCCAGGGCATGAGCGTCCTCGGCCGAGGCGCACACAACGGGGCCTTTCCCGACGGCGGCGATGGCCTCCTCCAGCCTCGGGACCAGCCGCTCCCCTAGGGCCTTGAACTCGTCAAGGCGGCCCCCGTACCAAAGGTCGTGCCCTGAACCGCCGCCGACGACCTTGGGCCCGAGTCCTGCGGCGTTGAGGAGCAGCATCGCGGCGTGCGGGCCAGCGGCGTACTCGGTATCCCGCTCGAAGAAGGGGTCCATCAGGGCGGCGGTGCCGGGGAAGAACACCACGTCCTCCCCCGTCCTTACGCCTGGCAGAGTTCCGTGCCACTCGCCAATTCGGGCAGTGGCGCCCTGGGCCTCGAGGGAGGCCAGCTCGCCGAACAGGCCCTGGTGGGACGTATCGGGCCCCCTCAGCAGTCGGGAGGTGGCCACCACCCGCGCCAGGTCGAGCCCCGTGGGGCAGACGGGCTCGCAGATGCGGCAGCTGGTGCACTCGACGGCACCGAAGCGGTCGCACTCGCAGCCGGAGGTCACCCCCCTCATCGGCCATCACCCCATTGGGCCTTCTGCGCCACCCATGACATCTCCTGGGAGGCCTGGACGAACAGCGCGGCGTCCGCGGAGCTGGTGTGAACCAGTCGCAGCCGTTCCGGGTCGATGTCCATCATCGTGAGGAGACGGCGGGCCTGCTCCAGCCTGCCAGCAAGGGCGGTGTTCCCATCCACGAAGGTGCACTGGTCAGGAAGGCACGCCATCACCATGACGCCCGCGGCCCCCCTGGTGAAGGGATGGACCAGGTCCTCCACCGAGAGGCGGCCCGAGCAGGGGACCCAGACCGGAAGCACCTGCACGGGTACCTCCATCCTCCGAGACCCTGCCAGGTCGGCGGCGTTGTAGCCGCAGCTGTTGCAGCTGTACGCGACCACTGGCCGGTCCAGGTGGCCGCCTGACCTCTGGGACGCCCAGCCCAGCATCTCGTCCACCTGGGCCCGCAGGCGGGGGAGGGGGAGCTCACGTAGGTCGAGGGCCGTGGACAGGCAGGCGGCCACGCACTTTCCGCAGGGCCTGCAGGCGGCCTCCACTATCCTGACGCGACCGTCCTTGGTGGGCTCAATGGCCTCGAAGGGGCACTCCTCCACGCAGGCCATGCAGCCGATGCACCGGTCCTCGTCCACCCGTGGGTAGGTCCTGGGCAGATCCAGCTGACCGGACGTCGCCAGGTTCGCAGCCCGCTGGGCAGCCGCGCCCCCCTCGACGATGCAGTCCTGTACGAACTTGGGGAACTCCACGGACCCCGCCACGTGGATGCCTCGGGTCGCCATGTCAACAGGTCTGAGCTTGGGGTGGACGGGGCGCAGGAAGCCCTGGGGGTCCGTGGCCAGGGGCATGATCTCCACCAGGTCCCGGGTACCCCGAGATGGGACTAGGGCCGTCGACAGCACCACCAGGTCCGCCTCCAGCTCAACGGGGCCGTCGGTCTCCCCGAGGGTGTCCTCGGTGACCACGACGGGTCTCTCGCCCGCCACGTCGATCTCCGCCACGCTCCCCCTGAGGAACCGTACCTCGGCCTCCCGGGCCCTGTCGTAGTACTCCTCGGCGTCTCTGCCGGAGAGCCGTATGTCAGTGTAGCAAACCGTGACCTTCACGTCGTCCCAGGTCCTCCGGATCAGGCTGGCGTTCTTCACAGCGTGGGAGCAGCACACCCGGGAGCAGTGAGGGTTGTGGACCTGGGACCTGGACCCGGCGCATTGGACAAAGACCACCCGCGACGGCCTCTCACCATCGGAGGGCCTGAGGAGCTGGCCGTCCGTGGGGCCGTCGGGGGCCAGGAGCCTCTCCAGCTGCAGGGCCGTTATCACGTCGGGGTGCTCCGCCCTGTACTCCGTCTGGGACAGGTCCGCCTCCTCCACGCCCGTGGCCAGGACGATGGCGCTCGCCTCCAGCTCCCACTCCGTGTCCTCTCCGTCCACCACCGCATCGGCGGGGCACACCTCGGAGCACCCGACGCAGGGCAGCTCTCCGGTTAGGGCGAGGCAGGTCTCTGGGTCCCGCACGTAGGTCAGGGGGACCGCATGGGGGTTGGGCAGGTGGATGGCGTGCCTCCACCCCAGTCCCTGGTCCATCTCGCTGGGCACCACCACGGGGCACACCGCCACGCGTCTCAGTGCGTCCTCGGGGCATGTCTCCAGACATCGCCAGCAGCCAACGCAGCGGGACGTGTCGTACTCCAGTTCCGCCGCCCCCTCGCACCCCTCCGGAAGGGTCAGGGCGGCCTCGCCCCCGGTGGCGGCCTCGCACACCTTCACACAGCTGCCGCAAGAGGTGCAGGCATCGTCGTCAATGGCGATCCTGTCGATGAGGCGCCTTCCACCGTTCCCCAGCAGGGGCGCGGGGGCTGTCCACTCCGTCGCCGTGCAGTCACCACAGGCGGTGCACGTCCCGGACGAGACGTGCCTGGGCCGGGTCCTCATGGTCAGGCGCCAGGCCCCTGGCCGACCCTTTAGGGCCACCACGTCGGTGAGGGTGTGGAGTTGCACACCCTTGGCGTTGGCCAGGTCGCTCAGGACGGGGGCGATGGAGCATGTGGAGCAGTCATCGGTGGGGAAGGTCCTGTTCAAGAGGAGCATCGTCCCTCCGGGGGTAGCCTCCCGCTCCACCAGATGGACGGTCACACCCCGGTCCGCCAGCTCCAGGGCTGCGTGCATCCCGGCTATGCCGCCGCCAACGACCACGACCTCGGGCCTGACGGGCACGCTTATGGTGCCCAGCACCTCGTCGGACCGGGCCTTGGCTACGGCTGCCAGAACAAGGGCTACCGCCTTGTCGGTGGCGTACTGCCGGCTTGGCGTCACCCAGGCGCATTGCTCCCGGATGTTGGCCATGACGGGTTCGAGGCCATGGCCGTGGCCTTCCACGGCCTGTCGGAACACCTCTCCGTGATGCCGGGGAGAACAGGCCGCCACCACGACCCGGTCCACGTCCCCCGAGTCCAGGGATCGCCTTAGCTGGTCCTGGCCATCCTCGGAGCACAGGAAGGTGTGTCTGAAGACCCTGACGTCGTTCGCCGCCCCCACGACCTCCTCCACGGCGTCCAGGTCGACGGCGTCCCTGATGTTGGTGCCGCAGTCGCAAAGGAAGATGCCGACGGTCATCTCCGCACCTCCTTGCCTCCGGCGACCTCGACGGTCGGTGCTCCCCATCCTCCCTCCGGGGCCAGCCGGGGCGGTCGCTTGATGGTCCTGGCGGGCGGTGCCATCCCTCCCCTGCGGTTCGCGAAGTAGGCCTCCATGAGCATGGACGCCACCTCGGAGAGGGCGCCCCAACCCACGTCCCAGCTCTCGGGGGAGGGGCGGCCCAGCTGGTCGGTGGCCGCCTCCAGGAGGGAGCGCAGCTCACCCTCCCTGCCCCGGGGTCCCCATCCCCAGTGGGCCAGGGTCCTGGCCCTGGGTATCAGCGAGTCGGCGAAGCCCGCGAGGCGCTCCCCGTTCCAGGTCTTCTCGCCCGACAGCCAGCTCCGGTCGGCCAGGGTGGCCGCCCTCCTCCTGACGCTGGCCAGCCTCCTGACCACGTCCTCTCCACCGGGGTCTGTGCTCGCCATGGATGGGGCCTGCGTCGGGGGAGGGTCCCCGGGCTCCCACCCCAGCACCCCCGCGAGCCACAGATGGGCGGCGGGGTGGTCGGGATGCTCGATGTGGGGGCCTGCCAGGACGACCAGGCCATCACCCTTTTGTCGGGAGACGACCGCCGGGGTGCCCTCCAACATCTGGGGCCTGTCCGCCATGAGCCACTCGGCCCCCCGGGTCACACCGTCGTACCTGGCCTCCACGACGGCACCCTTCCCCACGGGCTCGTGGAAGACCGGGCCCCCGAACAGGGGCGAGGTGAAGGTGGCACCGCCCATCGACCGCAGGGACACGGGCCCCCTGACGGGATGGATGGCGACCCCCTCCTCGCAGTGGGACCAGGCCCGCCGGGTCGCGTTCGCGGGAGGCTCGTCGGAGGTGTTGGCGATGCCCACGCCCAACCATCGCCGGAGCATGTAGGCGCCGGCGCAGGTGGCCACCAGGCGTCCGCCCGCCTCGACCCACGCCTCGATGGCGTCCAGGTCCAGGGCGGAGCGAAGGGCGCCCACGTCGCCCCCTCCGAGCAGCAGCAGCTGGCTTCGCCCGAGCAAGGTGGACAACTCGGCGGGGTCATAGGGGAAGGAGGCCTGGAGCCACGAGAGGTCCTCCAGGGCGTCCACCCACCAGATCCAGGAGTAGGAGGCCCCCCTTCCCGTCCAGACCGCGACACGGGGCGTTCCCTTCAGGAGAACATCCCCCTGAGCTCGTCGCTGACGGGGGAGGTCCGTCCCTCGGTCCCCGGGTTCAGCGCCAGGGTCTCGGTCACCAGGCGATGGGCCAGCCCCTCCAGGTCCTCGGGGGTCAGGCCCAGGCCCGTCGCCACCTCCATCACGGGGGCGATGGAGTCGGCGTCGATCCCCGCCCCCACAGCCCCGGCGGGACACATGCCCAGGATGTAGGAGATTCCCTGAAGGATGGTCAGCCGGTAGGCGCCCTGGGCCCCGCTCGTCGGCACCAGGGGGGGATTGGCGGGGGTGAACACCCCCAGGTCCACGAATGCCTGGTGGGCCCCCGTGTCGTCGCCCAGGTCCCAGCAGGCCATGCCTCCACCGCGGGCCGGGGCCCCCTCGCCCCGTGCCAGAGCCTCCAGGACCGGGCGCGCGGAAAGGGCGTCACCAGACCCCGCCCGGCGGACCGCCGAGGCAGCCCTGCAGGGGTCCAGGCCCAGTTGGTAGGTGGTCCTGGCCACCTCTCCTATGCCATGTCCGTCCAGGCCAGCGACCGTCAGGTCCCCCAGGGGGAGCAGGTCCGATATTATCACACCGGGGGAGTCGATCTCCGACCGCTCCATCAGCTTGGGGTCCTGGTCCAGCATCAGGTATGGCCGTCCGCTGGACGAGCAGAAGAAGCACCCCCGCGTCCTGTGGACCAGGGGTGCTATCGCCTTCCTGGCGGGGTCGAGGCGATGCCCGTCCCACTTGAAGCCCTCCGGGGGCCGGTACGCCCGCATGCGGGACATGAGCCCCAGGACGGCGGGGCCGAAGCCGTCGATGTCGGCCGGCTCCAGCTCCCCCATGCCCCGGAAGGCCATCGCCAGCAGGTTCTTCGATGCGACCAGGGCCCCGACGGCGGCCCTGTCGGTGGAGGCCCAGTGGTTCACCGAGAGGGACGAGGCCAGGCTGCCCGCCACGCAGGCGGGTCCCGCGGTGAGCACCTGGACCCGTTCATCACCCTGCATCTGGCGCAGCGCGTTCGCGACGGTCGTGGGGCTCGAACCCCACAGGTCGGAGGCGTCCAGGAGCTCGGCCTGCTCGTCGTGGACCCAAAGGTGCACGGGCTCAGGGGCGCGACCGCGTAGGACGATGAAGTCGTACCCCGAGTACTTGATCTCCGGTCCCGCGTGGTTGGTCACGGAGGCGTGGACCACGCCCCCGGTGAGGGGGGACCGGGCTGTCATCGCCGTGGATGACGCCGTGGGCACCAGGGCACCGGTCAGCGGTCCCGATGCCAGGACCACGGGGTCCCCGTCCCGGTGCCGCCTCCAGAGCTCCAGGCCCAGCAGGGCCCCCCCGACACGGTCGGTCACCAGGTCGTCGTCCAGGAACGCCTCCTCCAGGCGGCCCGTGTCCAAGTGCACGATGAGGATGTTGCCCGAGTACATGTGGGGCACTTCA
>CP070808.1:1865901-1870922 GCA_020343715.1 Thermoplasmata archaeon | reverse complement strand
ATCTCGTCCTCCATCTGGATGAAGATGCCATCCACCTGGGGCATGCGGATCGCCATGCGCTCGGCGATCTCCGTCGCGGGCGTGATGGGGTATCCCGCGAAGAAGCGGCAGCCGGCGGCGATGCCGCCCTCGGCGCAGGCCACGTCCCCGTTCAGGTACCACTTGCCCTTCAGCGAGTACTCCGCCTTCATGCCTTGGCCCCCTTCTTGCCCTTGCCCTTGCCCTTGGGCTTGTCCGCGCCCTCCTCGTCATCGACCTTCTCGATGTAGATGGCGAAGTCGGGACAGATGCGCTCACAGAGCATGCAGGCGACGCAGGTTGCCTCGGGCTTCACCCGGGGTATGTGATAGCCCTTGATGTTGAACTCGTCGGAGACCTCCAGGACCTCCTTCGGGCAGAACTCGACGCAGTACCCGCATCCCTTGCAACGGTCAGGTATCAGATGCACGCGCCCCTGGGGGGGCTTGTACTTCTCGCTGTCCAATGGCTTCCGCCAGTGCTTCACCGTCTCACCTTCGTAGAAGGCCCCGGCCGGCACGGCCAACGGGGCCCGGCCCACGGATGGTGACCCGTGCGACGGTCGGACGGCGCGGTGTGTCGGAAGAACCTTGGTTCAGGGGTTGCCAGGGCCTGCTTCCTTGGGACGTCGGCCGGCAACGCCCTCACGTAATTAATACCTTCCGATTGGGTGTACTGGACACCCGAAGGTAGGCCTCGAGAACTGGCCGTCGAGAAGGGGTCGTGGGAGGGCTCTAAGGGGGCAATGGAAGGCAGACCTACGGCTGCCCTGATGCCGCCTTCTGAAGAGCGCATCACCATCCGAGCCCGGTAATGCGGGGGGAGGGTTGATATAGTTTACTGGCTGGAGCGATGGATATATTCGGATGGACCCCGATTATGAGGGCGGATGTGAGGGATTGAACCTCTCCGAGAGGGCGGCGAATTTCATCCACCGCAGACCGGGCCAGTGCATAGCCATCATGCTGGCCCTCACCCTGGTCTTCGGGGCGGGCCTGGTCAATTTCTCGATGACCATGGACATCAACGACATGCTCCCCAAGACCGACGAGGTGGAGGCCCTCCAGGAGATCCAGGAGGACTTCTTCGACACCGAGGCCGCCTCTGTGGTCACCAAGGGGGAGCCGGTGCTGTCACCAACGTACTTCCGGGAGGTGTCCGACGTGGTGGAGGCGTGGGCGACGACGCCCAAGGTGAGGGACGCCCTGGTCACCGACCCGGAGCGGTCCATCGTCAGCATCCCCACCACGCTGGCCCAGTACGACCTCAGTCTCCAGGGCGACCCCGACCCCACGATGGAGGAGATGGTGACCAGGGCGAGGTCGTACGACGACGCCGAGGAGATCCGACAGCTGGCGCTGGCCTACGACGCGGACCCCGACCTGCCCCCCATGTTCAAGGCCTCCTTCTGGCTGCTCTTCCCCGTGGACACCGACCACGACCTGGTCGAGGTGCCCAAGAAGGGGCTGCTCTTCGCAGAGATGGACGGCTCCTTGGACAACGAGGAGATGACCGAGGTCCTCCTCAAGATGGAGTCGCTGGCCAAGGGCAATACCAAGGAGGTCCAGACCTACATGTACTCCGACGGACTCCTGGCCCACTACATCACCGAGGCCGAGGCCCAGATGGAGGGCATCTTCGGCGTCCTCGTCTTCATCATGGTCGCCGTCCTGTGGGTGGCCTTCCGGCGGATGTCGGACCCGGGCATCACCATGGTATCGCTCCTCCTGGCGGTCCTTTGGCAGATAGGCATCATCAGCTGGTTGGGCTACGCCCTGGACCTCTTCCAGTTCATGGTGCCACTGCTCCTCCTAGGGCTGGGCATCGACTTCTCACTCCACCTCCTGATAAACTACCGGGAGGGCCTCGGCGGCGACGACGGCGCGGAGGAGAGGACCCGCCGAGCCGTGGAGCGGGTCTTCCGGGTCACCGTCCCCGCCCTGGTGCTGGCCACGCTGACCACGATGGTGGGCTTCGCGTCCAACATGATGTTCGACTTCGCGGCCATGTTCAAGTTCGGCCTGGGCGCCGCCATCGGCATCGGTGCGGTGCTGGCCGTCAACCTGTTCTTCGTCCTCCCCTGGAGGGTATGGTGGGACAAGCGGAGCCCCAAGCAGCTGGAGCGGGGAGTCATCCAAGTCGACCGGATCGACGAGCGACCCAGCAGGTTCGTCAGCGGCGGATACAGGTCCCTCGAATGGTCCAAGGCGCTGGCGGCCGTCCTGTTCCTCCTGGCCATACCCGGCCTGGTCCTGGCGCCCACGATGAAGGGGACCTACGACCCCCGGGACGAGCTCATAGAGGACCAGGACCTGTCCATCGCCGCCACCACGCTGATGGAGGAGTTCGCCTTGGGCACCGAGACGATGTACCTCCGGGTCCTGGAGGACTGGTCCGACGCCGACGCATGGCAACGGATGTACGCGGCCCTCGACGAGCTGGGCGAGACGGAGTTGGTGGGGAAGGTGGAGGGTCAGATGGTCGCGATATGGGCTGGACCCCTCCTGCCCTCCTACGCGACCCTCGACCCCAACCTGACGGCCCTTTGGACGACCGTGTCCGACGACGGGACGACGGTGTCCCCCGACGCCTCTCCCGAGAACCTGACGGTCCTCCTGGACACCATGTACGGGACCTTCCCGGAGTTCTCGAACTACGTCCACATGGAGGACGGGGAGTACAGGTCGATGCTGGTCACAGTGCCCACCAAGACCAACTGGGGCGAGAAGGGCTTGGAATTGAGGGCGGAGGTGGAGGACATCTTCGAGCCCCGCTTCGAGGAGTACCAGGCCACGGGCATGGCCCTCATCTGGGGGGTGGCCTTCGACCAGCTGACGGACATGATGGTCCAGTCGGTGGTCTTCGTGGTGATGTTCGCCTTCGTGTTCCTCATCATCCTCTACTCGTACCGCAGGTCCGACCCCATCCTGGGCATCATGACGGGCATCCCTCCCATCCTGGTGCTGGGATGGATGTACCTGACGATGATGGCCCTGGGCATACCCCTCAACATGATGACCGCCATGGTGGGCGCCATCATCATAGGCCTGTCCATCGACTACCCCATCCACATCGTCAACAGGTGGGTGTACGAGACGGACCAGGGCAACGGCCTGCGCAGGGTGTACAACGTCACCATGGGCTCCACGGGGAGGGAAATCGTGTTCTCGGGGGTCACCACGCTGCTTGCCCTGGGCTCCTTCTTCCTGCTGCCCATGGAGGCGATGCGCACCTTCGGCATCGTCCTGTTCATCGCCGTCTTCTACGCCGTCGTCGGGGCCCTCGTCTTCACGCCGCTCATGATGAGGATGTGGGGACCCAAGGAGGTTCCCGAGGGGAAGGGCAACGACTCAGACGCCTAGGATCATGTAGGCGTTGAACAGGATGTTGAACAAGAACAGGGAGCCCATGACGGCCGTCGAGGACCGGGCCGCACCCTCGAACCTGAGGTCGCCCACGATGGCGGCCGCGAAGGCGAACCCCGTGGGCACCAGGGAGCAGAGGAAGGCGACCCACAGGTCGATGGTAGACGCCCCGGGTGCCACGATTCCGAGGACCAGGAAATAGAGGGAGGCCAGCGCTGCGGCCCCTGCCGCGACCCTGTACCCGAACCTCCTGCCCCTCTTGACGATGATTGAGGGCTTTCCACCGAGGCGGTCACCCTCCATGTCGGGCAGCTGCACCACGATGATGAACACGATGCCGTACAACAGGACCGCAGGTACGAACACGAGGAAGGCCCCGTCCAGACCACCGGAGGCCACGAAGTATCCCATGGCCGGGACCAGGAGGCCTATCGTGACGGTGGTCGCCGCCTCCCCCAGCCCCCTGTGGGACAGCCGCACCGGAGGGGCCGAGTAGTAGTAGCCCAGGAGATTGCCCAACAGCACCAGGCCGAAGAACGCTGGGTGCATGTCGTAGGTGAGGACGAATAGGGCCCCCAGGGCAAGGGATATGAGGATGAGCCCCAGAGCGATGCTCCTGGCGACCGGTATCAGGTCGGGCCGCTCCACCAGCACCTTGCTCCCGCCGGATATGGGGGTCGCGGTGGTGTGGGCGTCGGTCTCCACATCGAATAGGTCGTTGCTGTAGGAGACCGAGAGATGGGCGCAGAATAGCACGGCGTAGCCGAAGATGAACCTGGTCAGGTCGATCTCCGAACCCGCGGATACGGCGAGCATGTACCCGAATAGATAGAGCAAGAGCCCCCCGATGACGAAGGGGAACCTGCCTAGCTTGAGGATTGCCTTCAGGTCCCTACCTTCCATATCTCCTACCCTCCCCATCCATCGCTGTGGGCCAGGGCTTACATCTATCGGATATATAACGTTTCCCGAACCCCCAGGGTGCGCCTAAAAATAGATATGCGGAGGGTATCATCAGGTGAGCTGCCGGAGGGAGATGCCGAGGGGGGAGTACGTATGGATTACCTGACGATAATCGTCCTTACATTCCTGGGTCCCTTCGTCCTGTCCTTCGACAGCAGGGTCCGCTACTACACGAAGTGGAAGCCACTGGCGGCCTCCATCCTGGTCATCGCCCCCATCTACATCGTTTGGGACGCGGTCGCCACCGAGCGGGGAGACTGGTGGTTCAACGAGGACTACACCAGCGGCATCTCGATCCTGGGCCTGCCCCTGGCCGAGGTCCTCTTCTTCCTGGTCGTGCCCTATGCATGCATCTTCATCTACGAGGTGCTGCTCTACTACACGGGCGACTCGGAGCTGCCCTTCAACAGGTGGGCCTACGTGCTGGCCGCCGTGGCCCTCCTGGTACTTGCCGTGGTGTTCATAGACCAGTACTACACCGCCACCGTGCTGGTGTTCACCGCCGCCTTCCTCTACATAGCCGCCGTCCTTTATCCTGCCATCCTCAAGGCCAGGGCCTACTGGCAGTACGCGTTGGTGTCCCTGGTGCCCTTCTTCCTCGTCAACTACTTCCTGACGTCCATCCCCATAGTGCTCTACAACGACGAAGCCATCTGGGGCGTCAGGATCACCACG
>CP070808.1:1860319-1865801 GCA_020343715.1 Thermoplasmata archaeon | reverse complement strand
TGGTCAATGGCACCTTGTACACGGGTGGCGCCTACGGGATGGACACGATGGTGCCTGGGTCCGACCCGCCCGAGTTCCAGATGGTCCCAGATGCGCCTGCAGGTGTCACTTGCCTTCTAGTGGTTTTCGACAGAATCATCTACGTCGGAACAGAGAACGGTCTTTGGACCTACGACACGTCCGATGGGGAGTGGAAGGACCCTGATCAGTTGGACCTCTCGCTACCATCAGGGGCCGTGACGGACATCGCAACTAACGGGCCCCTCATCGAGGTGGCCATAACGGATACGCTCAACGAGGTGATCATGTTATCATCCGGTTCGGAGACGGTGCTCGAGACCGGTGAGGACATCACCCGGGTCGATGGCAAGGCGGATTCCAACGAACCCTTCTGGGTCGCGGCTGGCGGAAGGGCTTACTTGTACCTCAGCAGGTTCGCAGGAGCCATCGAGCCGGAGCGGGAGGAACTTGGGGATGCTTGGGTGAACGATGTCCAGTTCTCCCCCGATGGGACGGTCTACCTGGCCACCGACTCCGGCGTCCACAGGATCGACAGGTACGGGACGGTGTGGACCGAGTGGACCACCTCCAACGGCCTCTCGGCCAACGACATCAGGACCCTGGAGTACGTTCCAGAGGAGAGCGACCTCTGGGTGGGCGCCTATGGTGGCGTCGATGTCATGGATACTGAAAACGAGACCATGACCAGGATTGGGTATGAGGACGGCATCCCTTCCAACCTGGTCTACGACATCCACATGGAGGGGGAGGACGTGTGGATCGGGACCGACGTGGGAGGGGCTGCCACCGCTGACAGGGCCCAGCTGGCATGGCAGGAGTACAACATGTCCACCGGCCTGATCGCTGATGATGTCCAGGCATTGGCCATATGGAACGATTACGTCCTGTTCGGCACCGACGAGGGCGTGACGGTGCTCGACAGGGCGAACTCCACCTTCAACTCGTACACCTCGACCTCCTCGGACCTACCCGCTAACTGGGTCTGGTGCGCGATCGCGGCCGATGATGGGTTCTTCGTTGGGACCGACGGTGGCCTTGCCCACCTGGACCCGACGACGGGGACCTGGACGCACATTTCCGAAGGGGAGCTGGAAGGGAAGCAGATCAGGTCCCTCGCGAGGTTGACCAGAGGGATCCTTTGGGTCGGAACGTCCGAAGGTCTCTTCACTGTCTTCTTCGGCATCGACCTGGAGGTACTGGACATCGGGAGGATTGACAGGACCGATGGCTTACCCGGGGACGAGGTCCTGTCCATCGACCTCATCTCTACGGGCGATGTGATGGTGGGGACCTCAGGCGGCCTTGCGATACTCGACTTTTTTGAAGACCTGGTGGCTACGTTCACCACTTTCGATGGCCTCATACACGACCGTGTGGCGGCCATCGATGAAGGGCCTAGAGGGACGTTCTGGATTGGGACGGCCGGCGGTCTTTCAAGGCTAACGATGGACTCGTGGGAGCTCCAGTCCCAGTGGACATTATTCTCAGAGGACATACCTGATGTCTATGTAGCCCTGGACGGTGTGTCGATCGAGCCCGATGAACCGAACGAGGGCGACACCGTCAACATCACCGTTACCGTATCCAATCCCTCGGGGAAGAGGGCCATTGTCCATGTGGGCCTCTTCGAGGACGAGGCGGGCTCCATTGGCGACGAGGTAACCCGGGATATCGCCTACACCGAGCCAGGGGGCGCATACGAGGTCAGCCTGCTTTGGAACGCTATGGGCGGGGAGCAGGTCCTTTGGATCGTGGCCGACCCGGACGATGTCGTGCCGGAGACGAACGAACGCAACAACGTCATAGCCATCACCTTCAGGGCTAACCACCTACCGGTGCTCAGTTCCATTGAAACATCGACCCCGAGGGGCAACGGGGACTACCTACAGCAGCTGGCGACCATCGATGTGTCCTACGTGTACATTGACTTGGACGGGGACGATCCCGACAACCCGATAGCCATTGTGACCGGCTTCCACCAGCCACAGCCGCTCTCGGTCGGAACAGGCGACCCCAGGACGGGGGTTACGATCAGTGGGGAGGTCTACATACCTCTTGGCGACTCCATCATCGAACTGGAGGTGGGGGACGGGAAGGTCACCGTCAACTCCACCCTCGAGGAGCGCATCAACTTCGCCATCGAGGCTCGCGGGATCCCCGAGACCCTCGGTCCGCAAGAGGAGTTCTCTTTCACGGTCCATACCGTGGGTGCATGGGAGGGTATGTCCATAGATAGGGTGGATGCGATGTTCGTATCCCAAGGTTCAGACCCTGCCGATCCTCGGATGTGGTCACCCTACACGTTCAGCTCGACCGAGAGGGACAGGGACGGCTGGGAGTTCACCACCCTTAGGAACAGCGCAGGGAAGTACGACCTATGGGTCGTCGGATACGACGACCGAGGGATTATGGCCCTCCACGTGGAGGAGGGGGTCATCATCGAGGAGGACGTCAACGGTACCGAGATACCGACGATGCTCTGGGCCCTCGGCGCCGTGATCATAGCCGGCCTCGTGGCGGTCATCGCGTACGGGCTAGTAAGGAGGCGGGGCGCGTGAGCTACTATGATTTCAATTTCACGAGATATTATGACTATGTAATGATGGAGGAAGATGCATGAGAAGGTACCTTGTAGCGCTTGCATGCGCGATGCTGTTGGCCGGCGGGCTGTCGTCCGCGACGGCCTCCGTGGTGGAGGATGGACGATGGTCGCCCGCCTCCGTCGAAATCCTTCCCGACGACCGATCGATGTGGTGGCCGGACAACGCCGAGCTCTCAGGGGCAAGGGCAGCCGCCTTCGGCTGGCTGGATTCCCAGCAGACCTCGGACGGCAGATGGTCTGAGGACTACGGCGTTACCGCCCTTGTGTCGTTCGCGATGCTCAACGGTGGAAGGGATTCTGACCACCCGGTGGTAGCAAAGGCGATGGCCGCGGTCCTTGCCGAGGCCAAGGAGGACGGCTCGTTCTCCGAGGGCACCTATGTACACTACTATACCTCGACGGCCGTCATGGCCCTCTCGGCCGGTGGAGATCCCTCTGACGAGACCCTCGTCCGCGATGGGGTCGACATGCTCGTCCGAGAGCAGTGCGACGGCGATGAGGAGGGCTTCGAGGAGTGGTGGCGCGGCGGCATCGGCTATGGTGGTGACGGCCGACCCGACATGTCCAACACCCAGTTCGCCCTCATGGCGCTGGCGGCCGCCGAGGAGGCGTACCCTTCCATCGATGTACCACAGACCACCTGGCAGCAGGCCCTGAAATTCCTCCACAGGTGTCAGAACCTGCCGGAGGTCAACGACCTGGAATGGGACAACGACCCGGCCGACCCGAACTTCGGTGACGGGGGGTTCATATACTTCCCCGGTCGGAGCAACGTTGGCGATTTCATCAGCTACGGTTCGGTGACGGCCGCCGGTCTCTGGTCGATGATGGCGGCCGGGGAGACCACCGACGACCCCGCATCGGCGGCGGCGCTGTCATGGTTGGGCGATAACTTCCGTGCCGGGGAGAACCCCGCCTTCGGCGACTCGGCCTATTACTACTACGTATGGGCCCTCGCCCGTGCCCTGAGGTCGGCAGGGACGCCGGCGATCCAGGCGCCAGACGGTACCTTGCTGACCTGGGCCGTGGACCTGGCCGACGAGCTTCTGGACAGGCAGTCGATGGATGGCTCGTGGGTCAACGAAGGCAGCTCCGCCTACTGGGAGGGTGACCCCGTGGTCGCCACCTGCTTCGCCCTCCTCGGCATCGAGGCGTTGATGCCATCCGAGGGGGCCACCCTGCGCATCTCGGCCCCCGATGGGATCGTCCGAGTGACGGACCCGGAGGGGCGAAGGGACGCCGAGATCCCTGGATGGTCCCAAGAACCGGACGGTGATGTGGTGCTCGACGATACCTCCCAAGGACCCTTCTCCGTCCAGGTCGACGGCGCAGATACCGTGGAGATCTCGTCCCAGGTGGAGGGCCGGGTCCGAATGACCAAGGAGGTCGGCCTCGCCCCAGGTGGCGGTTCGATGACCTTGGACGTGGCCCCACTACTTGGGCCCGCATCGCTGGTCGTTGCCCAGGTGGGAGCGCTGCCAGTCACACCGACCGGGTCCTCCACCCCCGGAGCGAGGGTGATGATGGCCGTCATGGCCGTCGTCGTCCTAGCAGCCGTCGCATCCATCATAGTGAGGAGAGGCGCCCGAGGCTAGTCAAGGTACATCCACAACTCCCTGCGACAGAAACGGTTATCAGCAGACGCGCCCATCCGACGGTCGAAGGGTGGTTGACATGGCGGTAGAGAACCTGAGGGGAAAGCGCATCCTCGTCACCGAGGACCTCCACGAGGAGGGCATCCGGATGCTCGAGGAGGCCGGCATGGAACTCGTCCACTGGGACTGGCAGGACCTACCTGGTCCCGACACGCCCACCGACGTGGACGCCATCATCGGTAAGCAGTACTTCCAGTGCAACGCCGAACTCATCGACAGGCTCCTTCCCCAGCTCAAGTGGGTCATCACCTGCGGGGCGGGGAAGAACAACATCGACGAGGTCCATTGCGCTGAGAAGGGGGTACACGTCTTCAACGCCCCTGGCTCCAATGCCGTCTCGGTGGCCGAGCAGGCCATCATGATGTTCATCGGCGGGCTCAGACACCTCAACGAGTGCCAGAGCTCGCTTCGTGAGGGACAATGGATGCGGGACCAGCTAGCGGGGAACGAGCTCATGGGCAAGACGGTGGGCATCATAGGCCTGGGAGCCATCGGCAAGGCCCTCGCCAAGAGGCTGGACGCCTTCGACGTGAATACCATATACCACGACATCGAGAGGTACCCAGACTTCGAGGCGGAGTGGGACGTGGAGTTCGTGTCACAAGACGAGCTGCTCGGCCGCGCCGACATCGTCACCATCCACGTTTGGCTGGACGAGCACACCGAGAACATGGCCAACGCCGAGTTCTTCTCCAAGATGAAGGACGGGGCAATGTTCTTCAACCTGGCCCGCGGGCCCATGGTGGTCCTGGACGACCTTAAGGCTGCCCTCCGGTCGGGCAAGCTGCGCTACGCTGGCCTGGACGTTTACCCCAACGAGCCCAACGACGACATGGACCTCATGTCGATCCCCAACCTCATCGTTACCCCCCACACATCGGGGATACCCCACGAGGGCTATGTGAGGATGAACACCTGGGCCATACAGTGGTTCTTCAACGAGGCGTAGGGCCAGGATTGGTCGACCCCGGGGACGGGTCGCAACGTTTATCATCGGGACCGTCGTTTCCCCCGCCACTCAATTTGGGAGTGTTTCACATGGGCATGGAGAAGCTTCGCGGAATGCGGATCCTCATAACCGAGGACCTTCACCCTACGGGTATTAAGATGCTGGAGGATGCGGGCATGGAGCTGGTCGAGTGGGACTGGCAGAAACTGACCGACCCCTCCCTACCGACCGACTTCGACGCCATCATCGGCAAGC
>CP070808.1:1854804-1860219 GCA_020343715.1 Thermoplasmata archaeon | reverse complement strand
ATCGTTGGGCCACATGGTGCCTCCACGCCGGGCGTGGTAGGAGTTGAAGTCGTCGGTGTTCCCCACCGCCCAGATGAGCGGGATGGCCCCGGAGGTGGGGATGTCGTTGTCCCAGGTGTCACCGGTCGACAGGTCGCGACGGAACTCAAGGGTCGTCCAGCCCGAGGATTCGGTGCCGGCCGCCTCCGTGATGTCGTCGGTGCCACCCTGGTCGGTGTCCACGGGATGGGGTCCGTTCACACCCGTCGCGTAGGCATCGAAGATGGACAGGGTGCCTGTCCCGTCGACCCATCCGAAGACCATGTCCGCGTCCTTCATGCGGTCGGTGGGATCGAAGCCTATGGCGACCCAGCCGGTGGTCTGCGCGTATATGCCCATCCATAGCTCCGTGTCGGTAATGGTCCAGTGGACCTCATACATGTCGTTGTCGTACTTCACCATCCTCTCGTACTCACCGCTCTCGATCGTGCCGTCGATGGTCGGTGCGGCCTCGGCCCCAGCCGAGGTCAGCGCCAGGGCCGCGACGATGGCCAGCACTGAGAAGATAGCCAATCCTAAATACCTCGAGGTTCTCAAAACAAGTCCTCCGTTCCCAGGTTATTATTTTTCCGAAAATCTTTGACTATTTTAAGATATACGCGAAAATAGGATATTACTCGAAAATGGAGTACAAACACGAGGCTTCCCTAGGCGCAAAGCTATATCGCACATCCTGCTCATCGCGGGCCGAACATGACAAAGCTGTGCGTGGTAGCGACGGGCAACGACCCGGATTCCCTGGTGCTCCGGGCCCACAGGGCCCTGGAGGTCGGTGCCGACATGGTGGAGCTACGATTGGACCACCTGGACGACCCCGTTGCGATGACGGGCGAGACGGTGGGGGCGGCGGTGGCCCTCGAGCCCTTGGTCAGCGCCGAGGTGATAGCCTCGGTCAGGGCCCCGAAGGACGGGGGCCTGTTCCATGGCACCGAGGAGGACCGCCAGAGCCTCCTGTTCGTGATGGCCTCGGCCGGTCTCCCCTGGATCGACCTGGAGGGTTATCTCCCGCCATACGTCCTCGACGACCTTTCCGCCCAGGCCCGGAGCGTGGGCACCAGGGTGGTGGTCTCGTGGCACGTGGAACGGGAGGAGGACTGGGACGATGTTGGGGACCGTGCCAGGGCCGCCGTGAAGGATGGAACGGCGGACGCCGCGAAGATAGTCCTCCAGGTGGAGGACCGGCAGGGCCTCGACGGCCTCATGGGCTTCTCGTGGTCCCTCAGCAAGGAGCGGGTGCCCCACGTGCTCCTGCCTTCTGGGAGGCTGTCCCGCATAGGCAGGATAATGGCCCCCGCCACGAACACCCTGTGGGTCTACTCGGAGCTCGCCGAGAGGGATTACTTTGGCCCACTGGGCCTGCCCAGGTTCGATGAGCTGGACGCTGCCTGGAGGAGGATGGGCACCAGGGAGGTCCCCGGGGCCCCGGCAAGGCCCACACCACCCCTGGAGGCGAAGGACTCCTCGGGGGACTGGACCCTCCTGGCCCTCCTTGGCGACCCCGTGGCCCACACCAACTCCCCCGTGGTCCACCAGACGGCGATGAGGCGACTGGGGATGCGGGGAGCTTACCTGCCCTACCGGACATCCCCGGGGGACGTGGCCGATGCCCTGGCCGACCTGGCGCTGGCCGGCGCCAGGGGTGCCAATGTCACCGTGCCCTTGAAGACGGAGGCCGCTGCCGCGGTGGACGAGCTGGGTCAGAGCGCGCGCCTATCGGGGGCAGTGAACACCATAGTCTTCGAGGCCGAGGGCCGGACGAGGGGCGAGAACACCGACGCCGATGGCGTCATGATGGTCGCCCGGGAGCTCCTGGGGGGTGACGGTGGAGGCAGGACCGCCCTGGTCCTTGGGACCGGAGGGGCCGCCCGTGGGGCCGTGGTGGGGCTGGCCGACTGGGGCGCCCGGGTGCTGGCGACGGGACGGAACCCCGACCACCTGGCGACGATGATCTCGGACCTGGTGGGCCTTGCGGAGCCCATCAACGCCGTGAACCTGAGGGACGTGGCCGGCTCTGTGGACATTCTGGTCCAGGCCACCTCCCAGGGCATGCACGGTGTGCCTGCCGAGGGGCCCGTCGTACCGGTGAAGGTCCTCGAGGAGACCTCGGCCGGTGCGGTGCTCGAAATGGTCTACGCCCCGGGTGGGACGGACCTGGTGAAGGCGGCCCGTTTGCTGGGCCTCCCCGCGGCCGGTGGGGAGCGGGCACTGCTCCACCAGGCGGTGGCCGGATTCCGCCACTGGACGGGTCGGGACCCTCCCGCGGCCGAGATGGACAGGGAACTGACGAAGGCCCTTGGCCAGTAGTCTGGACCGGCCCTGATTCTCCCTCCATGGAATGAGAATTGGGTCGAAAGGCGTTAAAACCCCGGAATCGAAGGGTAATGGAGCCCAGGTGAGGTCGATATGGGCAAGATTCCCTGTGCCGTGCTGGGCGCGTCCGGATTGGTGGGGTCGCGCTTCATCAAGTCCCTCCACGACCACCCGTGGTTCTCGATGGAGATCCTGGCGGGCTCGGAGGGCTCCGCGGGGAGCACCCTGCGGAAGGCCTCGGCCGCCGCACGGGGGCTGGAGTTGGGCAACGGTGTGCTCGACCAGGTCCTGGTCCCTCCCGACCCCGACGCCATCGTGGACGCGGGGATAAGGGTGGCCTTCTCATCGATGCCCGCCTCGGTGGCGGGCCCCGTGGAGACGAGGCTCGCCCAGCGGGGCGTGGCGGTGTTCTCCAACGCCCGGAGCCACCGGTACGACCCCCACGTTCCCATCCTCGTCCCCGAGGTGAACCCCACCCACATGGGGCTCCTCGGTGAGGCCGAGACGGTCTTCGGAGGCGGCTTCATCGTCTGCAACTCCAACTGCACCACTGCGGGCGTCGTCATGGCCCTCGCCCCCCTCATGCGATGGGGCATCGAGGACGTCACCGTGGCCAGCTACCAGGCCCTCTCGGGCGCGGGACTGCCCGGCCCCTCGGCCATCCACATGGTCGGCAACGTCCTGCCTCACATCGATGGCGAGGAGCCCAAGATGGTCATCGAGACCCAGAAGATCCTAGGTTCCTTCAAGGACAAGGACGTGCACCCCGCCCAGTTCATCATGCATCCCACCTGCGTCCGGGTACCCACCGCCCACGGCCACCTGCTGGTGCTGCAGGTCCGGATAGCGGAGGAGTTGGACGAGTCGGACATCCGCAGGGCGCTGCACAACTTCAACGGGGTGCCCCAGCAGCTGGACCTCCCCACCGCCCCCCAAAGACCCATAATCGTGCGGCCCGAGGACGACCGGCCCCAGCCAGCCCTGGACATCGACGCAGGTGGCCCCGGTCGGACCGAGGGCATGTCGGTGTCCATCGGACGTCTCAGGGTGGAAGGCGACCGGATCCGGATGGTGGCCCTGGTCCACAACCTGGTGAGGGGTGCCGCCGGCGGGTCGGTCCTGAACGCGGAGCTGGCCCACGCGTACAAGTACGTGTGACGGCCATCAGAGCAGGTCGGAGAACAGCAGGGCGAAGGTCTCCTTCATCTTTATCACGGTGCCCCGGTCCGCGTACATCTCCTTCGTCAACTCAGAGCATCGCTCCTCTATGTCCTCCTCGAACCTCTTCTTCATAAGGCCCCCGACCTCGGGGTCGTAGATGAACGCCTGGGTCTCGAAGTTCAGCTTGAAGCTGCGCACGTCCCAGTTGGCCGAGCCCACGGAGCCCACCAGCCCGTCGACGACTATCGTCTTGGCGTGGATGAACCCGTCGTCGTACTTGAAGGCCCGGACACCGTTCTCCAACAGCCACCCGATGTTGCCGTAACCGGCCCAGTAGATGAACATGTGGTCCGGCTTGCACGGTATCATTATCCTCACGTCGACGCCCGTCATGGCGGCGATGCGCAGGGCGTCGGCCACGGCGTGGTCGGGGACGAAGTAGGGCGTCTGGATGTACACCGACTCCTTTGCGGAGTTGATCATCTTGATGTACGCGTTCTTGATGCTCTCCTCGAAGCTGTCGGGGCCCGAGGACGCGATCTGCACCGAAGCACCATCGAACTCGTCCTGGTCGGGATAGTACCGGGGGTCGTACTCACGGAGCTTGCCTGTCTCGTAGCCCCAGTCCAGCATGAACCTGATCTGGGCCAGCTTCGCCCCGTGACCCTCGATGCGCACGGCCCCGTCGCGCCAGGGGCCCAGGTGGCCCTGGCCTAGGTACTCCACGCCGATGTTGAAGCCGCCCACGTAGGCGACCCTCCCGTCGATGACGGCGATCTTCCGGTGGTTCCGGTGGTTGAAGCGGAGGTACACCCTGAGCCACTTCTCGAAGAAACCGACCACCTCGCCCCCGGCGTCCTCCAGCTCCTTGAAGAACTTGCCCGGCAGGGCCTTGCATCCCACACCGTCGTAGAGCAGGCGGACCTCGAGCCCCTCGCGGGCCTTCTTGGCCATCTCGGTCACCAGCTTCTTGCCCAGGTCGTCGTTGCGGATGATGTAGTACTCCAGGTGGACGTGCTCCTTGGCTTTGGCGATGTCCTCGAATAGGGCGTCGAACTTCTCGTTGCCGTCGTTGTAGACGGTGACGTGGTTGTTCCTGGTGAGGAGGGCATCGTTCTGGTGGATCATCATCCTCGCCATTCCCAGGAACGGCTCGTAGGCGGCGTCACCTCCCTCGAGCACAGTCTCCTCGAGTTCCTTCATCTGCTCGGCTGCATGGTGTTTTATCATCCGGTCGTTCTCGGCCTTGTGACGGAAGCGCTTTTCCTTGAAGTGGGTGTGACCCAGAAGGAGGAAGGCGACGAAGCCGAACACGGGGATGAGGGCCAGTAACGCCAGCCACAGCAGGGTAGTGGTGGGGTACCTCCGGTTGAGGTAGATGATCAGCAGGGCGAATATGGTGTTGAGGACGATGAAGGCAAGGAGGACCCACTTGAGCTGGACCTCGGACAGGAACTCGGACAAGTAGTCTAGCACTTCCTCCCCAGTTGTGAGAGCCATATGCGGGATAAATAGTTTGTCAGGAGCGGCTCAGCCGTCCACATCCAGGTCCATCATGACCGGGAGGTGATCTGACAACTTGACATCCGGGACCGAGGAGGACACGACCTTGACGTCTTGGGAGACGAAGATGTGGTCAAGGGCCTTGGTGGGCCTCCACGAAGGGTACGTCCCGCCCGTGGGCACCCGGGTGAGCCCGGCCTCTGTGACCAGGACCTGGAGCTCAGGACTGTCGGGCAGGGCGTTGAGGTCGCCCATTATGACAAGGGGGCCCTCGACGTCCTGGGCGAACCGGGCCAGATCGGCCACCTGGTGCCTCCTGGACCTGCCCATCAGGCTCAGGTGGGCCAGGATGAACGTGACGCCCCCCGTGGATGTCTTCAAGACCCTACGCTTGAAACCCAC
>CP070808.1:1851244-1854704 GCA_020343715.1 Thermoplasmata archaeon | reverse complement strand
TGGGCGAGATCACCGGAGTGCTACGCGAGGAGTGGGGCGAGTACAGGCCCCCCTCGATACTCTGAGCCCGGCCCAACGCGACGAAGGTTAGATATCCAGCGCCAGCCATATCATCGACGGGATGCGCGTGACCGGTGGGAGGAGGCGGCTCGAGAGGGGACTCGTGGAGGTCTACACCGGTGACGGCAGGGGCAAGACCACCGCCGCCATCGGCCTCGCCTTCCGGGCCGTGGGCCACGGCCTGCGCGTGCACATAATCCAGTTCATGAAGGGAGACGAGTCGTACGGCGAATTCCAAAGCTGCATGGCGCACCCCCTGATAGAGATCGAGCAGTTCGGGCGCAAGGAGTTCGTGAACCCGACGGAGCCCTCCACGGTGGACGTGGAGCTGGCCGCCCGGGGGATGGCTCGGGCCCGGGCGGTCCTGACCGCTGGTGAGGCCGACCTGGTGATACTGGACGAGCTGAATGTGGCAGTGGGCTTCGGTCTGGTTGAAGTGGAGGACGTCATGACGCTGCTGGACATGCGCCCTCACCACGTGGAGCTGCTTATCACGGGTCGCATGGCGCCGCCCGAGCTGGTGGATCGTGCGGACCTGGTCACTGAGATGAGGGAGGTCAAGCACCCCTTCCACGCGGGTGTGCTGGCCAGAGAGGGTATCGACAACTAGGGTGGGAAGTTGGCATCGAAGGTAAAGGCAGAGCGGGTGACCGCTGTATACTACGACGGTACCAACCTGAGGGTCGACAGGCTCGAGAGCCTGGAATCCGTCATAGAGTACCTCAAGACCCACAGCGGCGCCCAGATATGGGTGGACGTCCGCACCAATGAAATCGGGGCCACCCTCAAGCACCTTGGGGTCGAGGACCCGGGGCAGGGTCCCGTCATCCACGAGGTGCGCGAGCCCAGCCAGACCCTGCTCGCCTACACGCACACCGTCCGGGGCTCTTGGGAGCTGCACAGGACGGTGATGGCGGCCATCGAGCACGACGTGCTCGTGACTGTCCACGACTCCCGGGGCGAGACGGACAGCAAGCAGGCGATGCTTGAGTACATATATACCCTGGTGGACAAGGAGCTGTCCGACGTTCCCAAGGCCATCCTGTACTTCCGGGACATGCTGGTCGCCACCATCCTGGACAGTCAGGCCGACGAGTTCATCGTCACCCTCCAGGAGATCGTCAGGCACCTGAGCCAGCTCCAGCACCGGCTGGAGTCCGGGGAGTCGGGGTGCGACGAGGTGGAGAAGGAGCTGTTCCGGGTCCACATGTTCGTGGAGGACGAGTTCCCCGCCTCCCTCCTGGCCTTCCGGGACGTGGTGGCCAAGCTGCGCATGGGAGCGGGCAAGAACATCGACCTCAAGCAGCGCCACGACGAGCTGGAGGACATCCTCAAGGACGTGGACGGTGCCCTCGCCATCAAGGCGAACGTGGAGAAGACCATAGACCTGGTCAACTCCTCCATCCGCAACAAGCTGACGGAGCGCTCCATCGAGTCCCAGAGGAGGCTTCAGCAGGCGGTGTGGGTTCTCACCCGCCTCTCGGTGCTGCTGATCATCCCCATGCTGGTGCTCAACTTCTGGCGCCTGACACCATGGATAGGCGATGCCACGGTGTCCATCGGAGGGGCGGAGGTCCCCGCGTTCTGGTTCAGTCTGGTGGTCGCCTTCGGCCTGACGCTGCTGGCGCTCCTGGTGCTCACCACCTACCTCAAGAACCTGCTGGGCGGAACGGTTCGCGAGGCCCTGGAGGACCGACCGAAGGTGTGAACGACCTTCGTGTCTGCACGGGCCGGTCACCCAAAGGCGAAGGTTTATCACGCCCTCCCCCGATGGTTCGGTCCGGACCATGCCCTCCCCCACCAACCTGATTAGGCTTGGAATATCACGTCGAGCCGTGCTGCTCCTCGCGGTCCCCCTTGCCCTCGTCGCCCTCGCCCTCGCCTCGACCCCCGCGCAGGCGGAGGTGGTGGACCTTCCAGTCCCCTACCACAGGCAGGTGGAGTCCTGGTACTGCGCCGAGGCCTCCCTCAAGATGGTGTTCGACTACTGGGGCGAGGAGATCCCCCAGCACGACATAGGCGACGTGGCCAACGAACGGGAGGTCGGGGGCACGTACACCACGGACCTGGTCAGGGCCGCCCGGTTCTCCAACATGTCCACGTCCCTGCAGTACAGGGAGGATGGCGGCGCCCGGCTCGAGGGCTACGACCAGCGGACGTACGGCTACGCCACCCACGTCCTCCAGTGGACGGGTTCCGAGCACGAGGAGGAGCGCTACACCAACCTCATGGACCTACTGAGGGAGGGGTACCCTGTCATACTCCTGTGCTGGCTGGACATAAACCACGACATCACCCACTATCGGGTGGTGAAGGGGTTCGACACCGACACCGGTGACTTCCTGGTCCACGACCCGGCCCTGGGAAGCAACCTGAGGTTCAACATGACCCTGCTGGTGGACGACCTCTGGACCTACTACGACAGGTGGGCCATGGTCATCGCCCCGTGGCAGGTGGAGGTCGTTGTCCCCGACACGGTCGGCCCCGGCGAGGAGTTCATCGTCGAGGGACGTGTCGCGTACCCATGCCCCCACCCCTTCGACGAGGCGGAGAAGGTCTACACCTGGCCCGAGGACCCCGTCGCCACCATCACGGTCCCTCCGCCCTTCGCCCTGGCCCCGGGCCAGAACGTGACCCAGCCCCTGGCCATCGGTCGCGGTGGCGACGCGGACGCCGTCAACTGGACGGTCGTCTCCCCCGTGGAGCCCGGCTTCTGGAGCGCGGACATAGGCGTGGTCGCCGAGGCGACGGTCACCGACTACGCAATCTCGTACGGTTGGTACACCGACAGGGCGGGGGGCGTGGGGAAGGGGACCGTGGGATGTGACGCGATGCCCCCCGTCATCGAATCCTTCAACGTGGCCGATGGGATGGAGCTGATCAGCGATCCCTCCGTCCCCTTCGCCTACACCACCTCGGATGCCCACTCGGGGGTCAGCATGGTGGAGGTCTCCAATGATGGAGGGAGGACCTGGGAGGTCCTGCTGGGCACCTCAGGTGGCAGGGATCTGGAACTGGACCTGGGCGACGGGGCCTACGAGATCGTACTGAGGGCGACGGACATGGTGGGGAACCAGGCGACGGCGACCAGCTCCCTGGTCCTGGATACCACGGCACCGAGGATCGTGCTGTTCCAGCTGGCCGGAGGTCAGGAGATGCTGACGGCACCCCAGGTCCAGGTGACCGTGCTAGCGGAGGACGACACCGGGGAGGTGGACCTCATGGCCCTCCGCGTGGGCGACAGCCAGTGGGGGGTGTGGGAGCCGTTCCGGAGCGAGCTTCAGATAACCCTGCCCACCGACGGCGAGTACCGCGTCGAGGTGAGGGTCCGAGACACGGTGGGCAACGTGGCCATCGCCTCGGACAGGGTGGTCCTTGACACCACTGCGCCCTACATCAC
>CP070808.1:1837157-1851144 GCA_020343715.1 Thermoplasmata archaeon | reverse complement strand
CAACAAGGGCAAGTGGGCAGGCGTCTCAGGCTACGTGGAGGTCGACGAGACGCCCATGGAGACCGCCTACAAGGAGCTGGAGGAGGAGGTCTCCGCAAGGCCCGACCAGATCAGGCTCGTCAGGCAGGCCGAGCCTCTGACGTTCCTCGACACCGAGCACGACACCGAGTGGGTCGTCCACCCCTTCCTCTTCGAGGACCTGGGGGTGGAGGTGGTGCTGGACTGGGAGCACACAGAGGCCCGTTGGATAGCCCCCGAGGAGATAGGGGACTTCGACACGGTGGTCAGCCTCAAGCGGACGTTGGAGGCTGCGCTGGACAGCAAGCTTGCTTAAGAACGAACTGGAGGGCGGTGAGGCTACTCGACGACGTACATGCCGGTGTACTCGTAGCCCCCGTTCTTCACCTTGACTATCTCCCCGTCGGGAGCGATGACATAGTCCTTGTCGGGTTCCACGGTGTCGTCCTCCGTGGACCTAAGTTCGTTCGCGGCGCTTATAAACCCCACGAGCAGAATATCAATAGTGTTTCTCACAGGAGTTAACCGAGCGCCATAAATATGGCCAACGAGGAAAACGCAAAGGTTTTTGTAGGGCCAGGAGAATAGAAGCGGCGCCTGGAGGAACTCCGTGCTGGGGATAATTGCCGGTTCACGCGTAGCCAACGTATTCGAGGATTTCACTTCGGCCGAGGACAGGATCGTCACCACCCCCTACGGTGCCGTCACCGTCGTCGTGGGAGAGATGGCCCAGATGGAGGTGGCCTTCCTCACCCGCCACGGCCATGCCAACGTGCCTCCCCACAAGGTGCCGTACCTGACCAACATGTGGGCCCTGGCCGACGTGGGGGTGGACAAGGTGGTGGCCACCTCGGCGGTCCGGTCCCTCTCGGACCAGGCCCCCCCGGGGACCCTTTGCATGCCCAAGGACTACGTGGACCTCTCCGGGAGGAACCACACCTTCCACGGGGGCGCCCGGGAGGGGGTGTACTACGCCGACATGACGGACCCCTTCTGTCCACGGCTCCGGACCGCCATCGACCACGTGGCCCGGTCGCTGGGCACCCCCCTGCGCCGGGACATCAAGGTGTTGAACGTCTCGGGGCCCGCACAGCCCACGGCGGCGGAGGCGGCGTGGTACCGGGCCATGGGCGCAGACGTGATGTCCATGACGGTGGCCACCGAGGCCAAGCTGGCCAGGGAGAAGGGCCTGTGCTACCAGCCAGTCCTCATCCCCTACAACTGGGCCAGCGGTATCAACCACCTCATCGAGGAGGAGCAGTCCGTGGAGATGGCCAGGAGGATGAGGGACTACCTCATCGACCTGCTCACCGCCCTTCCCCCCTTCGTGGACTGGCCCGATTGCGGAACCTGCTGGGAGTCCACCCTTTGAGTGACAACCTTATTCTCCCACGCCGTCCATCCCACTTTCCATGAAGCGGGATCTCGTTAGCATCCTGGCCTGTCCCCAGTGCAAGGACGGGCTGACCCTCGAGGTGGGGAGTGAGGACGGTGACACCGGCGAGGTCATGGAGGGGTCCCTATCCTGCCTGACCTGCGGTCGTGCCTACATGATCGTCGAGGGAATCCCGGACCTTCGACCGCCCGGGGACGGCTGACGGGGGGCTCAGTGCAGCGTCTCGAGGAATGCCTCGTACGCGTTGGCGTCCATCAGGTCCTCAAGGGGACCGTCGGGCCGTAGGAGTACCAGCCATCCTGAGCCGAAGGGTTCCACGTTGACCGTCTCGGGGGAGTCCAGGAGGGACTCGTTGACCTCCTCCACGGTCCCGGCCACGGGGGAGTAAACGTCGGAGGCGGACTTGACGGACTCCACGACCCCCATGGCATCGTCCTTCTCGAAGTGGTCACCAGGGCCGGGGAGCTCCACGTACACGATGTCGCTCAGCGCGTCCTGGGCGTAATCGGAGATCCCGACGCGGACCAGCTCGCCCTCCAGCTTGGCCCACTCGTGGTTCTTGGTGTAGAAAAGGCCTGCCTCCACCTTGCTCATTTTGACCACCCTTGCTGGCCCTCAGAATCGCTTCTCCGTATATTTGTCTTTGGGGAGGCTCACTCGCCCCCGCCGTCCCGCTCGCCAGGCATCATGAATCGGGACAGGACCACCGCCTCGTCGGAGATGTGCATCCTGTCGCCCACCTTGAGCTCGGGTATCCGCTTGGGCTCGTGGCCCTTGCCCCTGGGGGGCACGAACACGTGGAGGCTGGTGTCCTCCTCCTTGTACCGGTCCTGGACGTAGGCCAGTCCGATCTGGGAACCGTCCTCTATGGTGGCGCTGGAGGTGACGTGGCCCACCACCTGCCCCCTACGGTTGGTCACGGGGGAGCCGGGCTTGACCACGGGGATGCCCTTCTTCAGCATCCGGAAACGCACTATGCTCATGTCCCGGTCCACGTCCCTCTCCAGCTGGCCCCCCCGGCCGATGAAGAACGGCTTGTGCATCCTCACGAACTGGGGGTAGCCCGCGTCCAGGGGACACAGGTCGTAGTCGCCGGCCAGCTCGTGGCCGTAAAGGGGGAAGCCCGCCTCGGTGCGGGTGGAGTCCCTGGCGCCCAGCCCGGTTGGGAGGATGCCGTAGGGCCGGCCCGCCTTCAGGATGGTCTCCCACAGCTGGGGGGCGTCCTCGGGGTGCACGTAGATCTCGAAGCCGTTCTCCTCCCCGGTGTAGCCGGTGCGGGACACCACGGCGCTCACGCCGGCCACGGGACCCATGATCAGCTTGTTCCTGCCCAGCATGCGCAGGGCCTGGGCCATCTTCTCGTCCACCATGCACTCCAGCAGGATGTCCATCGAGGCCGGGCCCTGGAGGCTGATGTCCACCCGCTGGTCGCGGCCGTTCTTGGGGTCCTTCAGGTCCAGGAGCTCGAAGTCCCTGGCGTCCACCTCGACCCATGGGCGCTGCCTGTCGATGACGACCCGGCGGTCCTTCACCGCCTGCAGCCAGTCCCAGTCCTTCTCTGCGTTGGCGGCGTTGACCACCACCATGAAGTCCTCCTGGGCGAGGCGGTAGATGAAGATGTCGTCCAGGGGCACTCCGTCGGGGCCCAGCAGGTACGAGTACGACGCCTCCCCGGGGGCAAGCAGGGGCACGTAGAAGGTGGAGACCACGTCCAGGAACCTCTCGGCGTCGGGACCCCGGACACCGAACACCCCCATGTGGCTCACGTCGAAGAGGCCCGCCGTCTCGCGGACCGCGGCGTGCTCCTCGGAGATCTTGGTGTACCAGACGGGCATCAGCCACCCGGCGAAGGGGACGATGGTCTTGGTGTTCTTGACGTGCCATTCGTACAGGCAGCTCCGCTTGGGCTCCAGTCCCGGGTCCTCCCAGCTCCATTCCTCCTTCTCGGCGGAGGGGACGAGGAGGTCGTACACCCTGCGCTGGCCCACGAAGTAGGGCTTGCTGGTCTCGATTAGGCCCGCGGGCGCGTCCCTGATGCTGGTGGTCTCGGACCCGATGGCGTCCGCCTTGGCGGGGGAACCCCCGGCGGCCAGCAGCGACTCCCAGACCGCCTTGGCGGCCTCGGAGGGCACCACCAGCTCGAAGCCGTCGGAGCCGCCCCAGGTTGACCTGTTGACGATGACCTGGGAGCCCTTGACCTCAACCAGGTCGGCCTGGCCCATGTCCAGCGTCCCTCCTGGCCTGACCTTCTCGATGGCCTTGGTGGCTCCCTTGCCCTTCATGGCCATGAGGACCATCTCACGGTCGGCGGGGTTGGACAGGTCCTCCACCACCACGGGACCGTCCACCTTGACGTGCAGGTCCCCGTCGTCCACCAGGACGTAGCTCTCTGATAGGTAACGGAACCATCCCAGCACCCGGTCGTGCCCCCCGTGGTGGGTCAGCACGATGAAGGACTCCCGGGCCCTCTCGTCGGCCTCCTCGCGGATGATGACCACGTCGTCCATCACATCGCCGTCCTTGTCCAGGACGTAGGACCTGGTGCTTCCCATCTGGGGCAGCTTCCAAACGTCCGCGGTGACGGCCGCCTGCATGAACTGGCGGGCCCTGGCACCCATGACGCGGATGACGCCGTGGGAGCTGGCGTCCACGGCCATGAGACCGTTCGTCAGGGGGGGAGCCCTCCCCTGCATCAGGGGCACGGACTCTCCCGTAGGCTCCCCAGGGATCCTGAAGTAGTGGGGATAGTCTGACACGGCGTCGCCCTCGCGGAGGATGCCCGAGTCGGCCATCAGCTTCTCCACCTCCCGCTTGGAGCTCTCGAAGAGGGGCATGTCCAGCTTCCCTCGGCCCACGGGCTTGAAGGCACCGTTGTAGTGGTAAGCGTGGATGCCCTTGAGCATGTCGGCGATTATCACCGCCAGGCGGTGGAACTCGAACTCGCCCCATCCCTGCTGGGTCATGAAGGTGGCCCCCACTCGGATGGCGGTCGGGTGGACGGCGCTGTCGTCACCCGCCTTGGTGTTCTTGTTGAGGGTGATGCCGGCCAGGTCCAGGAGCCTCGACACCACCTCGCCCTTGGGCGTCTCGCCCGTGGGGCCGGGGACCTTGTTCAGGTCCACCATCACGTAGTGGCAGTCGGTGCCCCCGTAGGCCAGCGACAGGCCCTCGTCCTCGAACACCTCGCCCAGCACCTTGGCGTTCTTCTTGACCTGGCGCTGCATCTCCTTGAAGGGCTCGCCCTTGGCGATCTCGAATGCCACCGCCTTGCCCGCGATGACGTTCTCGTGGGGACCGCCCTGCTCCCCCGGGAACACGGCCAGGTCCATCCTCTTGCCGATATCGGGGTCGGTGGAGACGATGGCGGCCCCGCGGGGGCCGCACAGGGTCTTGTGGGTGGTGAAGGTGATGGCGTCGGCGATGCCCACGGGGTTGGGGAACTCCCCCGCGGCCACCAGGCCCGCGGGGTGGGCGATGTCCGCCAGCAGGAAGGCTCCCACGTCCTCGGAGATCTCCTTGAAGGCCCTCCAGTCGATGTTCCGGGGGTAGGCGGAGTAGCCGGCGATGATGAGCCCGGGCTTGACCTCCTGGGCCTGCTCGTTGATGGCGTCGTAGTCCAGCAGCCCGGTGGTCCTGTCCACGGTGTAGGGGTGGACCCGTTGGTACTTGCCCGACCGGTTCACGGGGCTGCCGTGGGACAGGTGGCCGCCGGAGTCCAGGGCCATGCCCATGACGGCGTCGCCCGGGTCCAGGGTGGCCAGGTAGACGGCGTTGTTGGCCGCCGCCCCCGAGAGGGGCTGGACGTTGACGAATATGTCGTCGACCTTGGCGTTGTCGTTGGCGAAGGCCTCGGCGCAGCGCCGCTGGGCCAGGGATTCGAAGAAGTCCACGTAGTCGCAGCCCTTGTAGTACCTGCGGTCGGTGTAGCGCTTCAGGTACGACAGCTGGTGGCCGTAGTCGTCCAGGTAGTCCACGTCCCAACGGCACATCCGGGACCCGGGGAGGCCCTCGGCGTACAGGTTCGTGAAGGGGCTGGCAACGGCCTCCCGCACCGGTCTGGGGCTGATGCTCTCCGACGCGATCAGGATGACCTTCCTGCGCTGCCTCTCGGCCTCCAGTCGGATGAGGTCCGACGCGAAGTCATCGAGGTCGTCCGTCAAGGGCATGTCAAGGAGGTCCTTGTATGGGCCTTCGTATCCACCGGCCATGGTGTCACCTCCCCGTCCGGTCTGAGAAAGACCAGGCTGGGCGCACCCCCGAATAAGATTATCCGCGATAAACCTTTTCGTGATGGCCAGTACCGGACGGAAAGGGTTTTTTCCCCGCGTTCCCATCGCCATCCGCCATGGAACCCAGCGAGTACGTGGAGCTACTGGACAGGATATACGACCTGCCCAAGCATCTGCTGGACGAGTCACCCGTGTTCGTGCCGGACCCCGAGCAGCGGCTGGAGCGCATCCGGGTGACCCGGGAGTTCCTGGACAGGGCCGTGCCCGGCTGGCGTGACGTGAACGTGGTCCACGTGGCCGGCACGTCCGGGAAGGGCTCCACCGCCTGGATGCTGGCCTCCATGCTCTCCCGCCGGCACCGGACCGGGCTCGTCACCTCCCCCCACCTCTTCGACATGCGCGAGCGCATCCGGGTCGACCTGGAGCCCATCTCCCGAGACGACCTGGCCTGGACCTTCGTCACCCGGGTGGCCGACCCGTGCAGGATGCTGGTGGAGGAGGACGAGGCCTTCGCATTGCGGTTCCCCGAGGTGATACTGGCCATGGCCTTCGCCCACTTCGTCGAGGTGGGCGCCACGTGGGCCGTCATAGAGGTGGCCCTCGGGGGCCGATACGACCAGTCCAATGTGGTGGAGCCCGCCGCCTGCATCATCACCAACGTCAGCTTCGACCACATGCACCAGCTGGGGGAGACGCTGGAGCAGATCGCCGGCCACAAGGCGGGGGTCATCAAGGAGGGAGTGCCCGTCTACACCACCGAGGCCAACGAGGAGGTGCTCCGAGTCATCCGTGACGAGGCGGCGACGAAGGGGGCTCCCGTACACGTGCTCGAGGTCCCCCCTGGCCCCGGGGGTGGCCTCCGCTTCAAGGGCCTGGACTGGCGACTGGCCATGAAGGGGGGCCACATGCGTCTCAACGCAGCCCTGGCCCTGTCGGTGGGACTGGACGTGGCGGGGCTGTCGGCCGATGACTGCATGGCCGCACTGGCCACAGCCCAGATGCCCGCCCGCTTCCAGGAGTACAGGCCGGGGGTGTTCGCCGACGTGGCCCACAACCCCGCCAAGACGGCGGCCCTGGCGGCCACCATGGACGAGGAGCTGGGCGACCGCAGGAGGGTGGTGGTCCTGGGCCTCACCGACAAGAAGGACGCACCTGGAGTGCTGGCACCCCTGGTTGGGGTCGCCGACGCCCTGGTGTTCACCCGGTCCCGCTACCGGGGGGCGGACCCCCAGGGCCTTCGAGAGGCATGGGAGGCCATGGACACCCCCTCGCCGTGCCAGGTGGTGGACTCGCCCAGGGAAGCCCTGGGCAGGGCCATCGATTGGGCGGGCGACGGGGGTGCCGTCGTGGTTACTGGCTCCACCTTCGTCGTGGACGAGGCCCTGAACCCCGACGCGGAGCTGCTGGAGGCCAACGCCCTTTACGTCCCCCCGGGGGAGGCCCCGGAGCGGAAATGACGGCGAACGCCGGACCCTGACCCCGCACTGGCTCAATATTTTTAAATACCAGTTCATACCAAATAATTGGAATGCCAGAGGGATCTGGAAACTGGGGTGAAGAGCATCGACGAGCGGACCGCCCTGCCCTGCGTTGAGGACTGCAAGCTCCTCTGCGTCACGGGCGTGCTGACCTTAGACGAGGAAGACAGACTGATCTACTTCTGTGACCAGTGCGACCTACACCTATAGGTCCTCTCAATCAACAAACCAGACCGGCCGCCGGTCATGATGGCGGAATCACAGGTGGTCTTTCAGCCTGCGCTCCATCTCGGCCTTCGGCATGACCCCCACCAGGGAGTCCACGTGCTGGCCGTCCTTGACCACCAGGACCGTGGGGATGCCCATGATGCCGAACTCCATGGCCAGGTCCTGGTTCTCGTCGGTGTTCAGGAAGCCGAAGGTCATCGTGCCCTTGTACTGCTCGTGCAGGGCCTCCACGATGGGGGTTATCTGCTTGCAGGGGCCGCACCAGGGGGCCCAGCAGTCGATGACCAGGAAGGAGAAGCGGTCCGAGATCTCGGGATAGTCCGAGGTGGTCACCTCTACGGGTAGGGCTGGCACCTGACCATCAGGCACCTGGGAGATAGGTTGGCACTTCATAGGAAGGATGCCCTCCAAGAGCAAAGGGCCAAAGCGGGCCTTGGGTAGTTATATTTTCCGATAGACCTCTCAAAACGCGCTACCAGGGACCCCTCCCGGACGGCGATCCCGGCGGGCACGCAACCTATTTTATAGGGGATTGTGGTACACGGGGCATGCCCCGCCATGCAGCGCTCCTGGTATTGACCCTGGTAGTGGCCCTGATCGTCGCCACCGCCGGCTGCATCGAGGTCAAGGAGAAGCCGCCCAGGGGGCCCTTCCACATCGAGGTCGAGTCGGAGGAGATGTTCTTCATGGACGACTCCGGCGGACCGCTCGTCGGACCCCATGGCCATGTTGAGACCGATATCCCCCACGCCCACGAGGAGTACGCCTGGGACATCGAGGACCTGGGCGAGTTCGAGGGCGCCGAGGTGGACCTGCCCGCCCATGACGTGGGGGTCCGCAAGGCCTCGTACAACATCCACTTCATCGACCAGGAGAACCACACGGGCCTCTCCGTCGCCACCGTGCCCGACCTCTCGGGCATCTACTTCGTTATCGGCGACGGCATAGGTCTGGCAGCGGACGATGACGACACCCAGACCCTGGACCTGCAGGTGCTGAAGGGCGAGAACCTCACCGAGATCTCCTCACACGATGGCTGGACCATCATGGAGTACGCGGGAAGGTTGAGCGACCCCATGGTCGTGAACCTCCATCACGACGAGAGCAACGAGGGGAACGTGACCTACCTCGTCGGGATCCACGTGACCTCGGGAGACCTCATCCTGGAGGACGTGGGGTCCGTCAGGATCCAGCCGGGGCAGTACCACCGCCTGTGGTACCTGGACGGGGAGCTCCGCCTCTTCATCTTCGACGAGTTCCCCCTCCTGATCGACGCCCAGGACATCTGGAACGGGTCGTACGAGGACCTGCCCAAGGAGTACCGGACCCACATTGGGCACCTGGACTGGGAGGGTCACGTGGGCGAGCCCGAGGAAGCGCCGGGATTCGGGACTCTCATGTCGGTGCTGGCAATGTCAACGGTCGCCGTGCTGGTCCTAAGGCGCAGGCGCGAGGGTTAGCCGGACTCGATCGCCAGCGTCGTCGACACCGACGAGGCCTGCAGGTTCCCGTACTCTATCTCCACCTTCAGGCTCACCTCGTCGTCCACGTCGCCGGTGGCGAACAACCTCACGGTGAGGACCTGGGTCTCCCCCGGTGATAGGGTCATGGTGTCCAGCGGGTCCTCTGAGAACTCGAAGGCGTCGGGCCCGGTCATCTCGTACGAGATGGTCACCATCGTGTCCACGTTCCCGTGGCTGGTCAGGTTGAAGGTGACGTTCTTCTCTCCGTCGGGGGCGAAGGACCACCGGGTGGACGGCGATGATATCGTCACGTCGTAATCGATCGTGCCCACGTCCAGCTGGAAGCCCAGGGGGATGGCCGAGGTGGGCACTCCCGCCCTGGCCACCCAGAGGTCGACGCGCAGTCCGCTGACCTCCTCGGTCCCAGGTGGCGCGTAGATCCAGATGAGCAGCTCCGCCGTCCCGTTGTTCGAAAGGTCCACGTGGGTCAGCGGTGGCCTGGAGTCCACCTCCTCGGGGGTCAGGTCAGACACCGACGCGTCCGTCAGAGTGTTCCATAGGTCCCCCTCAACGTCCAGGGCCAGGTCGAAGCGGGTGGTCTGGTTGTCCCGGTCGGTCACCAGGTTCTTGAACCGCACGGTGTAGCTGGTGACCCAGTCGACGGGGATGTCGCCGTCCTCGGGGACGAACCTGGGCTCGACCCATCCCACCACTGCCCGGTAGCGGGTGTCTATGAGGCGGGTGGTGCCCTGGGGGTCGGTGTACCGGATCTCGAACACGAAATCGTACCGCTCTCCCAAGGAGGCGTTGGCCTGGGGCGTCATTGAGAAGTTGACGTATGTGGTGAAGTTGGTGCTGCGGTTCTTCGAGACGAGGAACGGTTCTGACCATTCCTCGAAGCCGTCAGTGAACCTCATGCCCTCTTGGAACTCGAAGCCCCAACCGTCCGTGTCGTCGATGCGGACCTGGGCGTCGACCACCGTGTTGCCCACGTTGACCAGCACCAGGGTGTTGTTGGCCCAGTCGCCGGGGAGCACGTGCACCTCGGGCTGGTCGAAGAAGGGGTCCACCTCCGGCTCCAGCTCGGCCAGCTGGAACGGGGCCGGCACGAAGCATATGACCAGCATGACGATGGCGCCCACCCCGTAGATGTAACGCGATGGGGGGAGGGGCGATATGTCGTTGAGGGGGGGCGGGTGGTTCATGAACAGGACCATGAGGGCGATGAACAGGACCCACCCGAAGTAGCCGGTCACGAAGCTGACGATGACCATCCCCACGATGGTGGCGTAGCCCACGATCCTGGCGTACTGACCGAACAGGGCCCGGATGATGTGACCACCGTCCAGCTGGCCAGCGGGGAGCAGGTTGAGGAAGGTCACCAGGAAGCCCACCCACCCGGCGAAGGCCGTGGGATGGATGAGCACGTCGTCCGGTGTGGGGACGAGGTAGGAGAGGGCGTCGAAGATGAGGGGGGTGCCCAGGATGATGGTGGCCGACTCGTCGTCGCCCACGAAGTGCGGGTCCCAGCTGCTGAGGGCGAAGCCCAGGAGCGTGACGAATATGGCCACGATGAACCCAGCTATAGGTCCTGCGAACCCGATGTCCATGAGGCTCCGCTTGGACTGGATGGGCTCCCGAAGGCTAATGAAGGCACCGAAGGTGCCAATGAGGAAGGGGTAGGGCGGGGCGGGTATGAAGAAGGGCAGCGATGCGGCCACCCGGTGCCTCCTGGCAGCCAGGTAGTGCCCCATCTCGTGCAGCCCGAGGATCAGCATGAGGGGCAGGGCGAAATAGAGGGCGCCCTTCCCCGCCGTCTCCCAGGTCCAGAACGGTAGGTCCTCGTACGAGGTCACGAAGAGCATGCCCGCCCCGATGGTGGACAGGATGGTGAGGGCCAGCATCACCACGTTGACCTTGATGCCCCGGAACTGGCGCTCGGGCATCCTGACTATGTAGATGACGTAGCCGGGGCGCTCCTTGAGCAGGTTGGGCACGAAGCCCAGGTCCAGCAGCTCCCGTCTCATGTCGTCGAAGGCCTGCTCCAGCGTCCGCTCATCGACCTGGACGAAGAAGGCGTAGGCCTGACTGTCGAACCGGACGTCGTTGACTATGAAGTACTTCTGGATGGTAGAACGGAGGAGGCTGACGGTGAGTCCATAATCCTCCTCCATAGGGGGAGCGGGCTGCATGTCCGACGATGCCATGTTGGTGCCCGTATATAAAGCTAGAGCCTCTATTCTGGGGGCTGGCAAACCATCCTGGATACCCGCTGGCCATGCCTCAATCGAGGTTGATGAGGGTCTGCTCCCCCACCACCATCCTGTGGGACCGGCCGTGGACCCTCACCCTGTCGGCCAGCACCGTATCGTTGAGCACAACGTCCCTCACGTCGCAGCCCTCCGCCAGGATGCAGTCCGAGAGCACCGAGTCGCGGATCTCCGTATCCTTGCCCACCGTCACGTAGGGTCCCACGACACTGCGCTTGATGAGGCAGCCACCCTCCATGGCCACGGGGGGCACGATGACGGACTGGTCCAGCACAACGTTCTCGTCCACGTGGTTCGTCGGGGGCAGGTCGTCCAACAATCTGTGGTTCACCCGGATGAGCATGTCCGGGCGACCACAGTCGTACCACTTCTCGATGAGGAAGCCCTTGAACACCGAGCCCGACTCGGCCATGAGCACCATGGCGTCGGTGAGCTGGTACTCGTTCCGGGTCCTGATGTCCCTGTCCACCACCTCCTGGAGGGCGTCGAACAGGTCCGTGGACCGCTCGAAGATGTAGGCCCCCGCGATAGCGGTGTCCGTCGTGGGCTCCTTCGGCTTCTCCATCATAGCGGTGATGGTGCCGTCCCCGGAAACCTCGACCACCCCGTAGTTGCGGGGGTCCTCCACGATCTTGTAGCCCACCGAGGCGTCGCAGGGCATCGCCCCATGGTGCTCCCTCAGCATGTCGGCGTACGACATTCCGAATATCTCGTCCCCCAGGGTGATTATGAGGCCCCCCTCGGGCACCGCCTCCTTGCCCTGGAGGACGGCATGGCCCAGGCCCAGCCTGTCCTGCTGGTGGACGAACTCGAAGGTAAAGTGGGAACCGTAGGCCTCCTGGCAGTAGGCCTCCACCTTGTCGGCCATGTAGCCCACGATGACGGTCACCTGGTCGACCACGCCCACGAGGCCGTCGAGGATGTGTCCCATGATGGGCTTGCCCGCCACGTAGACCAGGGGCTTGGGCCGGGTGAAGGTGAACGGGCGTAAACGCACCCCCGAGCCGGCGGCGGGTATCAGGGCAGTATAGGTCGCCATTTTCCTCGTCGGCGGGAAGGAGCCCCAACGTATTTGTCCGTTTCGCAGGGGGTGGGGCCCTCCCTCGGGGCGGTACCATGAGGTGGACCCTGGTGTAGCTGGCCGTACGCTGGCCATGCCTGGATAACGGATACTTTAAGTACTGGTAGAAGCTAACAGGGAACGGGTCCTCCATGGTCCGCAGTCCCCTGGGGAAGCATAAGCACGAGGATTGTCGTTACTCCGAGATGGAGTGGCTGCCCCCCTCTTCCCCAATGGTGGAGCGCGTGCCCATCCAGCACAAACCCTACTGCAGCAAGTGCGGTATCGTGAAGAACATAGGTTCCGACCGGGCGCGCAAGCTGGGTTTCTTCGCCACGGCCCTCGGCCGGCTCAAGAACCGCATCGACAAGGAGCACGACAGGTCGACCTACTCCATCGCCAAGATCACCGAGGCCCATGTCAGGCTCGTCATCAAGCGCCTGGAGTGCGTCGAGGGCTTCGACGACCCCTACGCCATGACGTTCCACGCCCAGCTGGAGCTGTTCGAGGCGGCGGTCAAGTCCGTCAGGCCCGACGTGCCCGTGGCCGTGCTGGAGGAGATACTGGTGCGGCAGCGCTGAGCAGCCCCCAGGGACCCAACCACGGAGGAGGCTAGATGAAGGCGGTCATCCTTGCTGCTGGAGAGGGCACGCGGCTTCGGCCGCTCACCATCTCCAGGCCGAAGGTCATGCTCAGGGTCGGCGACAAGCCGATACTGCAGTACGCAATAGACGCGCTGCGGGAAGTGGGCATAAGGCAGATCGTTATGGTGGTGGGTTACCAGAAGGAGCGCATCCAGACCTACTTCGAGGACGGGTCGGACTTCGGCATAGACATCCAGTACGTGGAGCAGCGGCGACAGCTGGGCACCGGTCACGCGCTTCTGTCCGCCAGCGAGCACCTGGACGGGGACTTCGTGGTGGTCCCCGGCGACAACATCGTGGACGGAAGGATGATAAACGAGCTCCTGGCCGACCCGTCCGAGGTTACCATGCTGGTAACCGAGTCCACCCAGCCTCGCAAGTACGGGGTGGTGGAGCTGGATGGGGAGCGGGTCACCAAGATCGTGGAGAAACCCCCCCGTCGCATCTCCAACCTCATATCCACCGGCATCTACCACTTCTCCCACAGGTTCCTGGAGCTGCTGGAGCAGGAGGTGGGGGCGGGCCGCTTCGACCTGACGCTGGCCCTCCAGACGGCCATCGCCGAGGGCTACGACGTCCGGGGTACCCTCACCGAGGGGCTCTGGCTGGACGTGGTGTTCCCCTGGGACCTGCTGGACCTGAACGCCAGGGTCCTGCCCGACGTCAAGACCGTCAAGGCGGGCACCATCGAGGAGGGCGTCCGCGTGGCCGGCCCCGTGAGCATTGGCGAGGGGACCGTAGTCAGGTCGGGGACCTACATCAAGGGCCCTGTCGCCATCGGCGAGGGCTGCGAGATCGGTCCCAACGTGGTCATCTATCCCACCACCTCGATAGGGGACAACGTCACCATCTCGCCCTTCACCGAGGTGCGTAACGCCGTCATCATGGACAACGTGGCCATCGGAGGTCACTCCTACATCTCCCACAGCATACTGGACGAAGGGTCCACGGTGGCCTCGCACTTCGTCACATCGGCGGAGCCGAAGATGCTGCTCATGGAGAACGAGCTGGTCCAGATCGACAAGATAGGGACCATCGTGGGGGAGCACTGCGAGATATCCAGCCAGGTGGTGGTGGACGCCGGTCGCACGATAGGCGCCTACTGCCACGTAGCTGCGGGGAACAGGATAAACAGGGACATACCGGACAGCAGCAGGGTCATCTAGAGGGGTTGGACCGGGTGTGCGGGATAGTGGGCTAC
>CP070808.1:1827563-1837057 GCA_020343715.1 Thermoplasmata archaeon | reverse complement strand
GGTCCAGGTCCTCGAACCGCTTGCGCATCTTCGTCACCGACTGGCGGGTCACGTCGATGCGCTTGGCGATGTTCGAGTCCAGCAGGTCCGGGTTCTGGACCAGGCCCCGGAGGACCTTGCGCTCGATGCGCGACAGCTTCACAGAGGTCACGGCCCCGAACTCCCCGTCGTGGACCTGACGGTCCGCCTCCCGGGGAGGGAGCTGCACCGAGAAGGCGTTCTCCAGGAGGGCCGAGTAATCGAAGAAGTTGTACAGCTTGGTCTGGTCGAAGGGGAAGTGCACCGTCCCAAGGGCACCAGGAGCTAGAAGTCCGTTGCGGGAGTATAGGTCGAACACCCCGTCGAGGGTCCTGCACGCTGACGAGTAGTTCCGGTGCATCGACATGGAGAACCTGAACCGAGGCCCGGCACCGATGTAGAACAGCTCGTCGAATCCCTCGAACAGATGCCTGCCCACCTCCACCTGGGTCCCCTCGGGTGCCGCAGGGTCGGTGTGGGAGTAGGTGACCGAGAGCAGCTCCGCCCCCAGGTTCTGGAGGTTGGGCACCCTCACGGTGATGAAGTAGCCCAGGTCCTTGAGCCGGTTCTTGATGGCGGTGACCGTGGACATCTTTATGCCTATCCTCTCTGAGAGCTGCCTGTCGTTGAGGGTGGGGTACTTGACAAGTCCCAGCAGCGTCCTAGTCTCGTTGTCGGAGAGGTTGGCCTTGGTCATAATCGTTGGAATGGGTACCGTGGTAAAAAATGATTTCCCATTTTCTCAAAAATATCGGCCCTCGAATATCGAAAAGGCATCCTTTGACCGCTGATGGAGAAGGTTCATCTATGCCCTCCGCGTTACCGGCGTGAGGGAACCCAGATGGAGCACATATTCCGTGCCTACGACATCCGCGGAGTCTTCAACGAGGAGCTCACCACCGACTTCGGGGCCAGGATCGGCGAGGTGTTCGCCGCATTCCATGGCAACGAGGGTCGGGTCGCCATCGGCCGCGACGTGCGCATATCCAGCGCCGCCCTGGAATCCGCCGTCGCCGCCGGGATGGCCGCGGGCGGCCTCCAGGTGCTGTCGGTGGGCGCGTGCCCCATCCCGGTGTTCAACTTCCATGTCAACCAGGGGGATTACCAGGCGGGGGTCTACATCACCGCCTCCCACAACCCCCCCGAGTACAACGGCATCCGGTGGCGGAACCCCGACGGCTCCGGCTACACCTACGACAACCTGAAGATCCGGGACATGTACATGGCCGGGGAGACGGGCCGGCCCCGGTGGGACCAGGTGGGCTCAGTCGACCACTACCCCGAGGGCAGGGCCATCGCCGAGTACATCGACTTCCTGTCGGAGCGCCTGACGGCGCCCCGCCCCCTCAAGATAGTCGTGGACCCAGGCAACGGCGCGGCCACGCTGACGGCCCAGGACCTGCTCCGTCGGGTCGGCCACCAGGTGGTCTCCCTCTTCGGGGAGGTGGACGGCACCTTCCCCAACAGAAGCCCGCACCCCACCGAGAGGAGCCTGGGCGCCCTGATGGAGGAGGTCCCAAAGCAGGGGGCCGACCTGGGGGTCGGCTACGATGCCGACGGCGACAGGGCCATCTTCGTCGACGACAGGGGTAGGGCGGTCCAGACCGAGAAGGTGGGTATCCTGGTATCCCGGGACCTGCTCAAGCACCACAAGGGCAAAGTGATCGCCAACGTCCCCTGCTCGATGATAATCGAGGACGAGCTGGAGAAGGACGGCGCCGAGGTGGTCCGCGTCCGGGTGGGCGATGTGTTCGTCTGCGAGGAGATAAAGAAGCACGGGGGCATCTTCGCCATGGAGATCTCCGCCCACTTCTTCCTTCCCACCTACTACATATTCGACGACCCCATGCTCATGACCCTCAAGCTGGCCGAGCTGATGGGAGAGGACGACCGACCCCTCTCGGAGATCGTGGACGCCATACCCAGCTACCCCTTCATCGAGGAGGGGTTCAAGTGCGGTGACGATATCAAGTTCCGGGTCAACGAGCTGCTCGAGGAGCACTTCCGGAACCTGGGCGCCCGCATCGATACCACCGACGGCGTCAAGGTCATCTTCGAGGACGGATGGGCGATGCTGCGGCCCTCGAACACCCAGCCCCTCATCAGGCTCTTCGCCGAGGCTCGGACCCAGGAGAGGCTCGACGAGCTGGTGGCTCAGTTCACGGGATTGTTCGAGGAGATGCAGGAGAGGGCCAGGGCTGAGCGGACCTAGCGGCTGCCGTCCCGTTGCCTTCGATCCATCGCCTCGGCGATGCGCTCCTCGGCGATCTCCACGTAGTCGGGGTCTATCTCGAACCCCAGGAACCTGACGCCCAGCCTGACCGAGGCCACCGCCGTGGAGCCGGTCCCCATGAACGGGTCCATGACCACGGTGGTCTCGTCGACGCCGTGGAGCTGGATGCACATCTCGGGCAGCTTGTCTGGGAACACGGTGGGATGGGGACGGCTGCTCTGGATTGTATCGTAGGGGATGAACCAGGTGTTGCCCCTGTCGCGCATGCCCCCCGCCCCCGAGGCCCACCGCCTGATGTTGGACTTGTCCTGGTACTCGACCCCCACGGCCAGCTTGTCGATGGGGGTCGTGCCCTTCCGCGTCAGGTGGAACACGTACTCTTGGCAGGAGCTCAGGTAACGTTCGCTGTTCACGGGCTTGTAGTGACCGACAGCCAGGTCCTGGTCGATGCCGCAGGCCCTGCCCACCGACTCGCACGGGATGGCGATGGACTTGACCCAGTGGATCACGTTCTGGAGGTGGAAGTGCTCCCTGGCCTCGTTGGCGATGTCCAGGGGGATCCACGGGTCCGATGGCTTCCCGCCCACGTTGAGGAAGAAGGAGCCGTCATCGGCCAGCACCCTGTTGCACTCCGCGAACACCGACCCCAGCCAGGTCAGGAACTCCCTTCGGGGCCTGTTGTCGTTGTAGGCCTTGTACTCCTTGCCGATGTTGTATGGGGGTGAGGTGACTATCACGTCGATGGACTTGGGCGGCAGCGCCGCCATTCCCTCGATGCAATCGACGTTCAGCACCGCGTCCAGCGGCATCTGCCCGTCGTCCAGCTCTCCCGGCCAGTGTGCCCTCGTGTCCATGTTCACTACTCCTTCTTCACCCGTGCGACCAGGGTGCCGTCCTCCTGGGCGTGGATCACCCACCTGAGCCTGTCCCCGAGATTGAGGTCCAGGTCCCGCACCACGCCCGCCGGGACGGTGGTCCGGAGCGATTCGGACTTGGAGGTGGCCTTGGCCAGCCTCGTCAGATGGCCCCTGGTCATCGGCCGTTCGATTGGTAAAAAATTTTATCTACTTATTTACCTAAATTCCAGTCGCTGAAACTCAGATATCGAGACCAATTATCGGGGCCATCTGGGTCTGGCCAGGGTCGACCCAGCGGTTCCCAGTGATGAGAATCCGTGCGAAAGGGTATTATCGGCCGCCCAGGAATGGTTAGATAGCCCTAGCCAGCCGGTGAACTGCCGTGGGAAACGGAAACGACATGGAGAAGGAGATGGAGCTCAACGAGCGCGAGGCAGTGCTCCTCAAGCGAGAGCAGATGCTGGAGCAGCGCATCCGCGAGATCCTCCGCCGCGAGCAGATGGTCGCCGTCAAGGAGGAGCGGATCGAGGACCTGCTGCGGCAGCTCCAGTCCCTGGGTCTCCACGAGGTGGCCGCCGGTCTGGAGGACACCTTCCAGGAGGCCATCGCCGACCTGGAGCGGACCCGCGAGTCCCGCAGGAAGATCATCAAGGAGGCCGAGAGCCTGTCCGACGGCGGTACCTCCAGCACCGGGCTTTGGGGACAGGCCATGGAGATGCGGGCCGCCCAGGACGAGGACCTGATGCTGGACCTCCTGGACGAGCCGGGGCTCAAGCCCGAGGAGAAGTCACGCCGGTTCCTCGAGAGGCTGGACAGGGAGCTGGAGAGCCGGAACCGCAACGACGTGTGGGACCGGGCCGATCGCATGCGCTACCTGGCCGCCACCTTCCAGGACGCGGGGAACCACTCCAAGTCCGCGGAGTACTCCAGACGGGCCTTGATCATCCTGGGCGAGTTCACCTGAGGCCGGGTCGCAAGCCTTTTCATCCCCCCCGACCCTCCAGTGTCGATGATAGTCGCGGAGGTATCGATAGCGCCCTTCGGGGTGGGGACCAGCCTGAGCAGCTACGTCAAGGCGGCGGTGGCCTCCCTCCGGGAATCCGGGCTCAAGGTGACGCCCTGCCCCATGGGGACCGTGCTGGAGGCGCCCGACCTGGCATCCATATTCAGGGCCGTGGAGGACGCCCACGACGCGGTCCGTGCCGCGGGGGGACAGCGGATCTCGATCAACCTCAAGGTGGACGCCCGTTACGACAAGGATGCCTCAGCTGAGGCCAAGCTCCGGTCCATAGGGGAGCTCTAGCTAGAGGTCCTTCTCCACCAGCTTGGGGTCGGCGCCCGCCAGCACCACGAGGGCACGGGCCTCCATGAAGTGGAGCCTGCTCACGACCACGATGCTGTGCAGCGCCGGTCCGAACTCCATCTTGGCCAGGTCCTCCAACCGCCCCGCCACTCGGAGGCAGTCGGGGGCCCCCGCCCGGGCCACTACGCACGCCAGGGCATCGGGCCCCGTGACGCCGTAACCCAGCTCGTCCTCGTACCTGAGGAGGAGCTGGCAGCCTTCTGCGGCGGTCATGTACCGCCCCTCGTCGGACCTGATGTCCATGAGGACTAGCGTGTGCAGGTCAGACGCGTGGTTCTCCGCCAGCTGCTCGTAGGGGGAGGAGGGGAAGTATGTCCCGGTGGGCCACTGGAGGGTGCAGACCCTCCCTGACTTGTACACCGAGAGGCCCAGCTCTGTGAAGGCGGCCGTGAGGATGGAGGCACCGTGGAATATCCGGGTGTGGATCCCCCTGCCCTCGGCCTGGAGCCGCAGGTCGATGTGGGTGGTGGCGGCCATGGGGTCACCGACCACTAGCATGACGGCCTTCCCCTGCTCGGCCACGTCGAGCACCTTCTCGGACTCGGTCTCCACCGACTCCCTGTCCAGGACGGTTATCGACTTGCCGATTTGGCCCTCCAGGACCTCGATCGTCGCCCCGGTCAACTTCGAGGTGTAGAACTCGGCGAAGACCTGGTCGGCGGACCTGGCGGCCTCCAGCCCCGCCAGCGACATGTCCGTCTCGTCGTAAAGTCCCAGTCCTACGAAGTTCAGCTCGCCCACGGGTCAGACCTCCAGGCGCCGGGAGGGTGTCACCGTCCTTAAGGCTTTGCCGCTGGCAACAGTCCTTGAGAATTACCCCCGCGAGCGCCACCCTCCGGCAACCTTTATTATCGCCAACGCGCATCGGACGGCCGATGTCCCCTCAGGCGTCCATCCGTCGGCCTAGGAGGAGGACCATGGCTCTGGTCCTCGTGGCCATGCTGGTCATCGCCGCCCTGGCCCCGTTGCCCGCGGCACCCCGCTCGGCGGGCATACTGGGCCAGACCAGGGGCGGATGCACCTGCCACAACCAGACCGAGTCGTTCGGGGTGGAGGTCGAACTGTCGGGCCTTCCGGACAGCTGGGAGGCGGGCGAGGAGTACGAGCTGAACGTCAGCTACTCCGGAGGTCCCCCCAGGGGGCCCGGTGCCCGGGCCGGCTTCAACCTGAGGGCGTCAGCTGGAGAGCTGATGGTGCTCGCGGGAGACCGGTTCGCGAGGGTGGATCCTGGCACGGGAGAGGCCACCCACACGAAGGAGGGCTCCAATGCCAGCAGCTGGCACGTGATGTGGAGGTCCCCCAGCGAGGGAAGGGGTGACGTGACCTTCTCCCTGGTGGTCAACGCCGTCAACGGCGACGGCATACAGGGACCGGGCGACCAGTGGGGCCGCCTGGAGGTGGAGGTGGCGGAGGGCGACCCCGGAGGGCTGGGGGCCGCGTCGCCGTTCTGGGTCGTAATGGTGGTCGCCGCAGTGATGGCGATCGCCGCCCTTGGATGGTACGCCACCCGGGGTCCGAGGGTGGACCGTGGCGGAAGCGGATAGTCGCAAGGTTTATCGTGGCACAGCACCCTCAAGTGGGACAGCCTGGGGTACCCAAGTGGCGGTGGAGAGACCTACCCTCGGGAAGCGGTCCGCTGTGCTGCTGGTCGTAGCTGTCTTATCAGCGTGCGCCCTCCCCCTGTTCCCGATCGGCTCCGCGGTGCAGAGCGGAGGGACGGGCCTCGAGGACGCCGACGTGGCCGGATGCCACTGCCACAACCTGGAGCCAGACCCGGACGTGACCCTCAACCTCATGGGACTCCCCGACCGCTACCAGCCAGGGGACGTGTACGACCTGGTGATATCCGTCGCCGGGGGACCGCCGGTGAACGAGCTGGCGACGGCCGCGGGGGGCTTCATGGTGAGCTGTTCCAACGGCAGCTTCGCAGTACCGGAGGGGTCCGACCAGGTGCAGGTCTTCAACAACGGCCAGTCCGCGTCCCACACCCAGGCGGGCAACTCGGTTAGGCAGTGGCGGCTCGTGTGGAGGGCCCCCAAGGCGGGGACCGGCGATGCCGTGTTCCACCTCTCGGCCAACTCGGTGAACGGGGACGGCGTGGAGACGGGCGAGCTGGATGCGTACAACAGCATGAGGACCTTCAGCTCGGGGGAGGCGGAGGCCGTGGTGGAGGACGGTGGCCCCTCGGAGTGGGGGATGCCCATAGCCGCCTACTGGATGGGGACGATCGCGTTCCTGGCGACCCTGATCGTGACCTGGGTGGCCTACTACATCATCAAGGGGACCAGTCGCCACCACGTGGTCCATATCGGCTCGCGCCGACGGTACACCGTGGAGGAGAGGACGGCCCCCAGCTCCTTCGGCGCCACCTTCGTCATCGCAGTCCTTACCATAGTGCAACTCGCATCCTCCATGCTTCTCGTGTGGAACATCTGGGAGGGGGCCAGCGACACCGCCCTAGCCGTCAACCTGGCGGTGGTGCTGGGCCTGTTCGTGCTGATCATAGCGGTGTACAGGTCCGCCTTCGTCCCGAAGCTGACCAGCATCGAGCCCGACGAGACAGGGCCGGGCGTCGGGGGTTGATGGCATGGCGGACAAGGAACAGGGGACCAACGACGAGGGGATCGACAGGCGTCGGTTCGTCCAGGCCTGCGTCGTCATCGCGGCCGGTGCCGCAATGGGCTCCACGGCGTTCTCCTTGATGGGGCTACGGTCACCCCTGGAGGTAGACCCCCCTCCATCGGCCACCGAGTCTGTGGCCATCTGCCCCGTCTGCTCCGTGGGCTGCGGCATGATATCGGTCTCGTCCGGAGGTGAGCCCTTCCCGCCGCGGGGTGATGCCCAGTCATCCTCCACCTCGGGCATGGCATGCACCCGTGGCGTGCTGCCCCCGGCCTCGGTGTGGCCCACCGGTATTGCGACCCCGCTCCGGCGGGTCTCCGGCAAGGGAACGCCGCCCACGTTGGAACAGTTCGAGCCCGTGGAGTGGGACGAGGCCCTGGACTCCGTGGCGTCCGTCCTGGTGGACGTGGGCATGGACGACCCCTCGGCCAGGGGTTGCATCCTGGGAGGCGGACTGGCACTGGAGGACGCCTACGTGGCGGGCAAGCTGTTCAAGGGGGTCCTGGGCTCGTCGTCCATCGATACGGTGGAGTCCCTCCACTCGCGGACCACCGACAGGGTGCTGATGGACCAGCTGGGCGAGGTGGCATCGCCCACTTGCCTCAACGACATTGGGCTCGCCGACCTGATAGTGGTCGTGGGCGAGGACCTGGCCACCACCCACCCCGTGGCGTACGCCCACGTGGTGGAGGCGGTGACGTCGAAGGGCGCGACCCTGGTGGTAATCGACCCGAGGGTGACGGCGACGGCCAGCAGGACCGAGTGCATCCACCTGCCCGTGAGGGCCGGGGGGGAGGTATCCCTCGTGAACTCCATCGCCCACGTGCTGGTCCACGAGCTGGGCGTGGCCCCCGACCAGTGGGCCCTGGACAACTCCCTCAACGCCGCCTCCTACGCCGAGTACTCGAGGCTGTACGGCCCGGTGTTCGACGAGAACGAGAGGGTCGATGCCCAGCAGCTGATCGACCTCTGCGACGGTCCCAGCGACTGGGTTGCGGAACTGGGCAACCGGGACGCGGCGGGCTTCCTGAAGAGCTTCGACGTGCCCACCATCACGGGCATCGACGGCGAGACCATCCGGGACCTGGCCCGCAGGTGGAACCTGGCCCGAAACGTGCTCACCATCTGGTCCTCCCGCATCGCAGGGGCCGGTGACGGGGGCGCGGCGGTGTCGTCGATCCTCAACCTCCACCTGCTCTCTGGGCAGGCCGGAAGGCCCGGTTCAGGCCCCTTCGGAATGCAGGCGTACGCCGGGGGCCGGGGGACCGTGGAGGCGGGCGCATCGCCCATCTCGCTTCCAGGCGCGCAGCCCGCTGGAGAAGAGCCCAGCGAGGCCCTGGTGGAGACCTGGGGAACCGACCTGGCCGCCAATGCGGCGAGGCTTCCCCCGGGACCCGGTGTGATGGACATGCTGGAGAGGGCCCGGTTCGGCGAGGTGAGGGCCCTGCTCCTAATGGGGGGCTCCGTGAGCGCCCAGCTACCCGATGCCGGTGACCTAGTCAGGGAGGCCCTGGAGATGGCCTACGTGGTCTCAACCGCCGGGAGCCTGGAGGACCCCGACGTGGTCTACGCCGACCTGGTGCTCCCCCGGATATCGTGGTTCGAGAGGGAGGCCTACTTCGTCAGCTCCGAGCGTAAGGTGGCCCGCTCCCTCCCGTCCATGGCCGCCATGTCCGGCACCCGTACCGAGATGGAGGTCCTGGCCGGCCTGGGCTCCCGGCTGGTGGCCGGTCCTGAGTTCGACCTCTCCTCACCATCCATCGCCGTGGACGAGCTGCGGATGGCCTCCACGGGCGCGCCGGCGGACATATCTGCCCTGTCCCTCGGCCCCGACCTGACCGAGGCCCGGGGCATGCAGTGGCCGGTCCCCGACGCCTTCTCCGCCGCCTCCCGGGGCAGTCCCAGGAGGCACATGGGTCAGGACGGGCGGGGACCTGGATTCCCCACCGCCACGGGGAGGGCGCTGACCCTTCCCCAGGAGCATCCGGGCCTGAGGAGGCCTCCCGACCCCGAGTTCCCCTTCACCGCCATCTCCTCGGTGGCCGACACCACCTGGTGGGACGGGCTCCAGTACATCCCCCGCGGGGGTGACGTTGTGAGGCCCGTGGACCTGGAGCCCGCGTACATCGAGATCGGACCCGAGGACGCGGCGGACCTGGGCCTGGTGGAGGGCTCTACGGCCGTGGTCACGTCGGGAGACGTTTCCATGGACCTGCCGGTGAGGATAGCGCCCCCCGGCATGGCCCCGGGTCACGTCTTCATACCATGGGGGGTCGACGGGGACGTGCGGGGCCTGGCCCCCACGGTGCCGCTGGACGTGGACGGCGTGCCGCCCTGGTCCACCTTCCAGGTGAAGGTGGAGCTCTCCCCGTTCTCATAGCCAAGCCAGGGCGACCCCGAC
>CP070808.1:1822619-1827463 GCA_020343715.1 Thermoplasmata archaeon | reverse complement strand
AGCAGCAACCCTATCAGCAGCAACCCTACCAGCAACAACCCTACCAGCAGCAACCTTACCCTCAACAACCCTACCAGCAGCAACCGTACCAGCAGCCACCCTATCAGCAACAACCCTACCCTCAACAGCCCTACCCTCAACAGCCCTACCAGCAGCCCTACCAACAGCAACGGTACCCTCAGCAGCCTCAGGCACCTCCCCAATGGTCACAGCCCCCATACGGCCAGGACCCGTACGGGTCCAGCTACCCGCCCCCCTCTGCCTATCCCCACGCCCCCCAACCCTCACCGTACTATCAGGCCCCGAGGCCCTTGTACGAGGGTCCAGGGCCCGAATGGAAGAAGGTGGGCGAGAAGGTGGTGCAGAAGCGGGACTACCTGGTGTGGCACAACGTCATCCTGCTCATCATCTGCGCCATGCTCCTGGCCTCGTACGTGCTGGGGATGATCATCTATCCGTTCATCTTCTCCTTCGAGGGACTCAACGAGGACCTCATCACGGAGATACCCACCAACGCCACCTTCGTCCTGTTCACCCTCATCATACAGGACGGCATCCTGATCTGGATGGTGTGGCACCAGGTGGTCAGGCGGAGGGTGATACCCCTCTCGGAGATGGGCATCGACAGGAAGACCCTGGAGGACCGCCCGAGGATGGCCAACCTGGCCGCCAAGGGCATAGGCTTCGGCCTGGGTCTCTTCGCCATCGCCTTCGCCATCGAGCTGGGACAGTCGGCGATTGGATTCGTGCCCCCCGAGGACGCCGTCATCATCGGGCCGGAGGCGGGGGACCTGGGTGCCTACCTGACATGGCTCGTCTCCGCCTGCCTGATCGCCCCGGTCTCCGAGGAGTTCTTCTTCCGGGGCTACGCCTTCTACGCCTTCAACAAGCGCCACGGCCTCTACATCGCCCTGTTCGTGTCGGCCCTGGGCTTCTCCGCCATCCACGGGAGCATCTACTCGCTGCTGCCCATCTTCGTGGCGGGGATAGGATTGGCCCTCGCATATCACTGGACGGGCTCCCTGGTCCCGCCCATAATTGCCCACGCAGTCAACAACTTCATCGCCGTTACGTTGATGTACATTGGATTCTACGGTTGACGGAACCGAAACCGGTAAGGACATGAAGCGGCATCACCCGGGTGGTGTGGACCAGTGGGCCAGGATGACGAACCAGCACATCGGCGAACGCTGACGGACGAGGAGAGGTACAGGATACTAAGACGCCTCCACGCGACCCTCAGCTGGGTTGGCGTCCGGATCCCCGAGGAGCTGGACCTGGACGGGGAGCGGGTGGAGCTCCGGAACCTGGTGGACAGGTTCGTATTCGACGACTACATCGACGACGAGGAGCGGAAGGAGGTCCTCGCCCTCATCGACAAGCTGGAGGACAAGGCCGAGATCCTCGAGGACGCCCTGGAGGAGGAGGACCTGACGCTGGAGGAGGCGGAGGAGATCCTGTACCGGGCCATCGGTGTCCTCCGGGCCATCGACGAGCTCAAGCACCTGGAGGACGAGGAGGAGTGGGAGGACCAGCGCCGCGTTATAATGGAGAAGGTGGACGACGCCAAGCGCTGGAGGGACTTCACGAACCGGGTGTACAAGAAGGACGAGTACTACTGACTCACATCTCGTCCACGTTGCGGAAGAAGTACCAGAACAGCACCACAGCGCTGCTGTAGAAGGTTATCGCTATGATGAACGGGGCATCCAGACCGTAGGTGTCCATGACCCATCCCGCCAGCGTCTGGCTCAAGGAGTTGGTCACCGTCCACATGATGGCCCCGATGGCAGCCGCCTTGCCACGGTCCACGGGACGCACGGCCCCCATCATGAGGGAGCTCTGGATCGGGGTCGACGCATTCATCAGCGCCATCCTCATCAGGTGGAAGGGGGCAGCTAAGTAGAAGGTGGGCGCGAAGGGTATGATGGCAAGGTTGACCACCGCGAACCCCTGGGTGGCGATGATGGCCCTTGGCGTGCCCTTCCTCTCCGCAAGGTTCGGTATAAGCAGGAAAGATAGGGCCATGGCGATCTGTGTGGCGGCGAAGAGCCAAGCGATCTCCGCCACCTCCACGTCGAACTTCAGCTTGTAATAGAGCTGGAAGAAGGGCACGACGAAGCCTGCCCCGAAACCGATCATCATCATGGGGATGGAGAATTTTACGATGAATATGAGGCCCTTCCTCCTGGCCTCCGCATCGTCCACCTCTGCGTCCACCAGGGATGGCAGCTCCTCCGCTTTGGACTCCCTCCCCTCCTCTCCGGCCCGGATGGTGAGGGCCACGAACATGGCCACGATGTTCGCCACCGCGGCGGCCAGGAACATGTACCGGTACGAGGTCTCCAGGTCGAACCCGAACCAGGCGTCGGCGGCGATTGTCCAGACCCCGGCCAGGGAGCTGGCGATGGCCACGCCGAACATTGCCACAACCGACTGCATGGAGAACAGGTACTTCCTGCGTCGGTCCGACGTCTTCTCCGTCATCATAGCCTGGATGACGGGCCGGTTGATGGACATCATCATCCCGTTGAGCACCTGTCCCAGGACGATCATCCACAGGAACTGGGAGATTGCGAATACGACCATGGCGCTGGCGCCCAGGAGCAGCGAGAACGCCAACACCCGGCGCCGCTCGAAACGGTCCACCAGCAGGCCGCCGGGGAAGAAGAGGAACGCGCTGACCCATGAGGAGATGCTGAAGATGACGGTGACGTTCGTCAGGTGTGGGAACAATTCGTATATGTACAGGATCAGCACGAACCAGCTCATCCCGCCCCCGATGGCCGAGAGGAAGCTAGCCGCCAGGAGCTTCAATGCGCCCCCCCTGAAGCTGAAGTAGACCTTCAGCATGAACCTGAGGCTGCGCTCGTCACGTTCCTGCTCATCGATGGCCTGGGCCAGCTCGTCCAAAGAGCCCTCGCCCTCGACCGCAGGACCCCCGCTCGCGGGCTCCACGGACGGGAGAACGCGCTCAGGGTTGATATCGGTTGCCGCCGGTCGGCCTTGACGGTGGGCAAGCTGAAACCGGCTGCAGTTGTGAGAAGGGCTGCTGGGCCTGTCTAGCCGCCTCTGGGCTCGCGGGCCTTGGGCCGCAGGTCCTTGCTGCCGCAGCGGCGGCAGCGCTTGGCCTTCCAGGCATTGCGGGAGCTGCAGTCCATGCAGATCTTCTTCACCAGCGTCCTCGCCTCTGCCTCGGGGAATCGCGCCATCGGCTCACCTGCGGAACGCGAAAGGGAGATGCCGTATATAACGTTGACGGCTCGCTCCCCAGGTAAAGCATGACATCTCAGGCAAAGAGCCTATCCACCATCCAGTCGGGGTCGAAGACCTCCAGGTCATCGTACTCCTGGCCCGTACCCACGAACGCGATGGGCTTGCCCACGGCGTGGGCGATGCTCAGGGCCGCGCCGCCCTTGGCGTCGGCGTCGATCTTGGTCAGGATGGCGAAGTCGATGCCCACCGCCTCCTCGAACTTCCGGGCCTGTTCCACGGCGTCGTTGCCTGCGAGGGAGTCTCCCACGAAGACTACCTGGTCCGGCTTGGCGATCCGCTGGATCTTCTTCATCTCGTCCATCAGGTTGACGTTGGTCTGCATGCGGCCCGCGGTGTCGATGAGCACGATGTCCTTGTACCGGGCCTTGGCGTGCTCCACGGCGTCGTACGCGACGGCGGCGGGGTCGGAGCCCGCCTTGTGCTTGATGATCTTGACTCCCAGCCGCTCCGAGTGGATGGTCAGCTGCTCGATGGCTCCCGCCCGGAAGGTGTCACCGGCCGCCAGGACCACGGAGCGGCCCTTCTGCTTGTACCTGTGGGCGATGCGGGCGATGGCGGTGGTCTTGCCCGTGCCGTTGACGCCCACGAACATGAGCACGACGGGCTTGTCGTGCTGCTCCACGTAGATGTCCAGGTCCACCGGGTCCACCGCCAGGACCTTGCGGATGCTGTCCCGGAGGGCGGACTCGATGAACTCGTCCACGTCCACGTCCCGCTTGAGGCGGCGTCCCACCAGTTCGGCCTTGAGGACCTCCTTGATCTCCTCGGCGACAGGCAGGGCCACGTCGGACTCCAGGAGGATGACCTCCAGGTCGTCCAACAGGTCGTCCAGCTTCTTCTCCTTCAGCATCTTGCCCATGATAGAGTCGGTGAAGGCGGCGTCGCCGGTGGCGGCCGGAGCCTTCTCCTTGGGCTTCTTGGGCTTCGGCTCTTTCTTGCCCTTGTCCTTCTTCTTGTCGGCGCGCCTCTGGGCCCTTGCAGCCCTCCGGGTCTTCCTGTCGACAGGTGCTGGAGCAGGTGTGGGAGCAGGGGTGGGTGCAGGTGGCGCGGCCGGTGCTTCCGAGGCTGCCTCGGGTGCCGGTGCAGCTGCGGCGGTCTCCTCCCTTCGGAGCTCCTCCTCAGGGATCGACTCCAGCTCCTCCTCCACCTTCTGGCTCAGCTTGCCCTTGAAGCCGCCAAGGCGGTCCTTGAGGTTCTTGAACATGGCCGTGATCTCACGGCTCCTTGGACGCCTGCAGCTCCTGGAAGGCCGCCTCGGCCTGCTGCTGCAGCGCCATGGCCGACGCCTCGGTCTGCTCGATGGAGCCCTTGATCTGCTGCATCATCTCCCGGACCTGGTCGCGGCGCTCGCCGATGCGCTGCGCCGCGTCGGCGGGCGGGATCTCAGCCACCAGGTCGGCGCCCACGCTGGTCAGGACCTTGTCGGGGGAGGTCACCTTGGCGGACACGAACACGCCCCCGCCGATGGGCACCTTGACCTCGGCGCCGTCCTCGACCTCCTCGAACGACTCCAGGAAGTCCCACGCGGAGCCCAGCTCCTGCTCGGTGGCGTTGAGCAGCTGGAGCTG
>CP070808.1:1818540-1822519 GCA_020343715.1 Thermoplasmata archaeon | reverse complement strand
TCTCCTTGGCCAGGACCAGGTTGTTCGGGATCTCTATGATGACGTTCTCGAAGGTCTTTAGCTTGGTGAAGAAGGTCCCCACGTCCACGACGTAGCCGAACTGATCGTCGCCCACCTCGACGTACTGCCCGGGCTGGATGGGCTTGAGGGTCATGATGACCATGCCCGCCAGGGCGTTGCCGATGGCCCCGGTGGTCGTCATGGCCACTATCATGCCCACGGTGGTGGTGAGCAGCGCCATGATGAGGGCGCCCATCTCCTGCATCCCCGCCATCGTGAGGAGGACGAAGATGAACAGTACCGAGAACAGGCCTATGATTCCAATCCGGGCGATGAATCCGATGATCCTAAGCATCTGGGGGGTGAACCTGGTGGAGGTCTCGCTCATCTGAGCGAAGGTGAGTCTTACGAACCGGTTGGTGATGAAGTAGAGGACGACGATGATCACCAGGAACACGATGTAGCCGAAGTTCACGTCTATGAAGCCTGTGAACCCCCCGGCGATCTCGTCGTAGAGGCCGGCACCCGACAGGACGATGAGGAGTATGAAGAACCCGAAGATGGTGATGACGACGTACCTGAGGATGCCATGGATGAAGATGTATGCGGTCTCGGGGACCTCGGAACCCTCCTTGAGACGTTGCTGACGTAGTCTTATCATCATGTAGTCGATGAGCTTCATCAGGAACCTTGCGGTGACCCACAGTATCAGCACCATCACGAGGGCCCAGAGCCAGAACCTGATCCACTGCGCGGCCTGGTGCTCGATCTCGAGGAAGACGTCCAACGCCACCAACGACAGGTAGAGGAACAGGACCCTCGAATAGCCCTTGATGGTGTACGCCATCATCTCCGATATCTGTTCGCTGAACCTGTGCTTCTCCTCGGCGAGCCACAGGTCCACCCTGCGGGCAAGGTAGAAGTAGCCGACGATCAGACCGAACACGATGGCGCCCCAGATGGCCATGCCGGTCCAGGTGGCCACGATGAAGTTGGTCCAATCGCCAAGGCTAGGGGGTTCCCCCGACCGGATGAGGTCCATCTTGACCTCTTGGTCCCCCGCCTCCACGAACGGTCCGATGTCCTTATCGCCGACGAAGTCGTTCCCCTCGTAAACCATCACCCGGACATTGCCGAATGGAACGTCGACGGCGTACCTGCCCTCCTTGTCGGTAACCGTCTCGTTCCGGTACGAGTTGCCAAGGCCCTCGAAGACGACCATTTCGCTGCGGACGCGGAACCCCTCAACCCTGATGACGCCATGGAGATGGACCGGCTCCTCGATGGCGAAGTCGATAAGGACGTCGTGGACGACCCCAGAGGGGTCGACGAATATGTTCGACGCGTTGTCCATCTCCTGGTCCCGGACGAAGACGCGCATGGAGTAGGTCCCGTAGGGCAGGTTGAACTTGTAGTCGCCGCTCTCGTCGGTGGTCCTGGCCTCCTTGTAGCCGGTGTTGGACTCAACCAGCACGTAGGCGTGGGGGACCCCGCTCTCGTAGTGGAGGTTGAAAACCTGGCCCTTGAGGACGCCCGTGTCGGCGAACTCATCGGTATCCTGGGCCGCTGCCACGGGGACGACCAGTACCATAACCAGAATCCAAGTGGCTAGAACAATGCTCTTGGATATCCTTGGACCTTCAGCCCTCCGCATGAGCTCCCCTGCCTGGCAATAGGGCTGGTAGGATAATAAAGGCTACCCTCGTGAAATGGCCTTCAGACTAATGCCAACGGTGCGGTCAGGAACCAGAGCATCGCGAACACCACGCTGACGACCGCAAGGCCTGACATGAGCGGGAGGAGCGTCGGGTCGTAGGGCCCCTTAGTGCCCCTCCGTCTACCGTAGAGTACGATGAGGATCAGGAACAGACCAACCATGATCACCCAGGCGATAGGATGCCAGCCGTTGGTTGTCATCACTATCATTAGCGCCGCCACCATCTGGCTACCGGGTCGGCGCGCCTGGAAGGCGAAGCCGCTAGCGATGAACACGAAGGCGAGCATCCCCGAGGCAATGATGAAGGCGACGATGTAGAACAGGTCGGGGTCGTCGTACCCCAGCTCCTCCATCACCAGGACGAGACCGAAGAGCCAGAACGGGATGAGCAGGATCCCGAGGCACAGGAGGAGCCATCCGTTCTGCTTGTAGGCCTTTATCTCCTTCTCCTCGACGGGGTCCGTGTGGGCGATCATCCCGGTGGCACGGTAGCGCCAAGCGTTGGTCCGGGGTGGCATGGCGTCCCCCCCGCAATGGGGGCAGAACCGGAGGTCCGAGTGGAACTTCCTCCCGCAGTCCCGACAGATGTTGTCCAAGGCCTGACCTCCAATGGACAATTTCGGGCCGGCCCATCTAAAGGTTGCCCTGTGATTATCACGGGGAGGCCAAGTGATGCTTGACGTACTTCTTTGTGTAGGGGCACACGGCGATGCACACTCCGCATACCTTCGCCGACAGCCCCTTTGCCTTTATCGTGTCTATGATGTGCTCGTGGCACTTGTGAGCGTCGTAGTACTCCTCCCGCTCCATGCCCTTTATCCAGTCCTCACCGGTGGGCGCACCGGCTGGGCAGTGGACGACGCACTCCTCGCAGTCGCCGCACATGGAGTAGCCGATGGGCTGGGTCCAGGTGAAGCTGGCGTCCGTGAGCACCACCGCCATGCGGATGGCTGAGCCGTACTCCTCGGTTACCAACAGACCACACTTGCCTATCCAGCCCACGCCCGCCCTGGTTGCGACGGTCTTGTGGGGCAACGGCGTCACCAGGTCGATCCAATCGATGTCCTCGTCGGTAGGTTGCCGGGGCCTCGCCTCGAACCCGAAGCTGCGGATGACCTTGGTGGCCTGGCGGGTGAGCTTCGAGAGGATCTCGTTCTTCTTCCGGTACTCGATCTCGTAAAGTTTGGTGGGACCGTTCTCGATGTCCCTTACGATGCGTGGGTCCAGGGCGACGGCGAACCACAATGCCGAGTCCATGTACTGCCTGGACTGGGCCGGCAGGTCTGCTATGTCGGCGAAGCCGACCATCACGGCACCCTGCCCCGTAAGGACATTCACAAGCGCCTCCTCTAGCTCGTTCATTCTACGTGTCTCCTTGTTCACTGGTAGCTAGTCGGCGGGGGCTCTGGCTCCTCGCCGTACACCTGGTTCGGTCCCAACACCCTCCTATAGAAGGTATCCTCCCTCAGGGTCCTGCGTATCTCGTAGCACGCGTGACACTCCGAGGCGAAGTGGGAGCCTGTGCCGATGCCCGTCCCCTCCGCTAGCGCGTTCGGCCCACCTGCTATCAGGGGGCCCACGACCGGGTGCTCGTGCGGCTCGTAGCCTTGGACGATCTGAGCCAGGCTGCTTTCCCAGACGTTCCCCGCCAGGATGCCCTGGCAGATGTGGGCGTTGCCGTAGGGGTCCACGTGCAGCCTCGTGGGCCGCTCCAGCTCCTCGAAGGGGCATTCGGTGAAGGCGCTCACGTGACGGACCTCCATGCCATTGACCATCTCGTGGGCGGCCCTGCCCCTGAGCATGGCGGGTGTTGCCTCCTCCCCCGCACGGAGGGCCGGTGCCTCCTGGCACTCGGCCTCGCGGGGGTCGCAGACGCTGAGCACCGAGACGTCCAGTCCCAGGATGGACCCGGCGTCGGCCAGGTTGCGCGCGTGGGCGTTGGCCTCCCCCTCGCCGTGGAGACGGTCTATGCTGACCTCGAGGGTGCTGAGCCCTGCGGCCTTCAGGGGTCGCAACCACATCTCCCCGTCTGGCACGGTGGTGGCGTAGTAGCCGCAGGTGACGAGGCCGGTGGTCAGGCCCAGCTTTCCCGCCTTCTCGAGCCCCAGCTGGACCAAAGGGTAGTAGAGCATGGGCTCCCCTCCCTCGAAGAACACCTTGGTCACGCCCTCGATGGCAGCCGCCTGCTCCAGCAGACCCTCCATCTCGGCAAGGGTCATGGCCCCGGGCTGCCCTGGCCCGCAGTGCAAGAAACAATGATCG
>CP070808.1:1807684-1818440 GCA_020343715.1 Thermoplasmata archaeon | reverse complement strand
TGGACGCCAACGAGAAGGCGATCGCCCAGGACGCCATCGACAACGGAGAGGGCTTCTACCCCGCGTCGGGCGAGTACATGGCCATCATCGTGTACATCTCCGACTCGGTGCAGGGCACCTTCATCGAGGTCGACCCATAGGCCGCCCCCAGTGGCCGAACGGCGGCGAGGGGGAGCCATCCCCCCGCCGCCATCACATTTCTTTTTCACATTCCAGCCAAGGCCATGTAGTGTTGCGAACCTCCCCTTCAAGCTTTTTATAGATGTCGCGTCCATCTAATAGCGAACGGTGGCCAGCACCGTCCCGAGGGGTTGCATGGACGCGGGGACACGCAGGTTCATCAGCATCATCCTGGTAGCCGTGGTCCTCCTTTCTGTCCTCACAGGGGCCCTTATAATGTTGCCTTCTCCCGACGACGGTGACGGTGATGGCGACGGGAACGGCAACGGTGATGAGCCCCAGGGATGGGTCGTCAGCAACGACGTCATGTACATCCAGGAGGACGTCGAGTGGAGGGGTCTCGAACAGCGCCTGGAGTACCCCATCCGAATCAACCGCGACGCCAGCCTGACCATCGTCGATTCGGACCTGTGGATAGCCCTCGAGGACCTGATCTTCTGGGAGCAGGCGGCCCTCAACCTGTCCGGGGCCTGTCAGCTGACCCTGGTGAACTCCAACCTGACGGTCCACGCCCACCCGGGCCTGGACGAGGCGGTGATGGACACCGACTGGTACGGCTGGGAGACGCCTGTCATCTGGAGGGCGGTGAACCTCAAGGAGGCCGTCGACCCTGTGCTGGAGTTCGACGTCAAGTTCCTCCGTGGTTACTCCTACGTCGTCGTCGCCGTCCAGCAGGACCCCCAGTCACAGCTGAGACCGATCGAGGTGCTGGACGCCGATGAGGTCGGGCTCGACGAGTGGGCCGACATACGGGTCTCACTGGTCGACTACATCGGGTCGACCCCCAGGGTGGCCATCTTCATGCACAACTCGACGGCCTACGACGTCATGCTGACCAACATCGATGTCATGGACCGAGATGGGCTGTTGCCCGGGGATGTCCTGGGGAAGGGGACCCTCAGGGAGGACGGATGGGAGCAGGAGCACATGGACCGGTTCACATCGATCGTCGACTACTACTACTCCCCTCGCTACGACGAGTGGATCGTCAACCCCATAATCACGGGCAGGGGGGACGTGTCCATCGTCGACTCCCATTTGCAGTCCTCGCCGGGCATCAGGAGGGACTGGAAGGGCTACCATCCCATGTCTGTGGGGAAGGAGGACCGTCCGGATGGGGCCATCCTGTACACCTCCCCCGAGCGGGGGGGCATCAACCTCTCCGGGAACCTGGACATCGTCGACTCCGCCGTGTCCTACGCGCCCATCACGGTGACCAAGGGGGACGTGCAGCTGGTCGACTCCTCCTTCATCGGCGACTGCGAGGTCGTGACCCTCATGGCGTGCCAGGGACTGGTGGAGGGTTGCGACTTCTCCTTCGTCTCCGGTGACGGAGTCTGGGACGACAACCTGAACTACGGCAACACGTGGCTGCTGGCGATGGAGAGGAACCTTTCCGGGAGCACCATCGCCAACTCGACGTTCACAGGCGAGGGCGAGGGGGTGGGCATCCATCTCAACCGGGCGACCCCCGGGCTCCGCAGCAACGAGTTTACGGACCTGGGCATCGGCCTTTGGGTCCACGAGACCCTGAACGACGTGGCCTGGGACACCGTCGGCTCGACGATGTCCTACGACCCGTCCTGCACCCTTTACTACCTGAAGACCACCGAATGTCAGGTCTTGTTCCAAGGCCCCAACGAGCCGTGGGTCGGGACGACCAGACCCATCTGGTGGGACACCTCGTACATCGATGGGGTGCCAGGTCTACGAAACGTGCCCATGGCGGAGTACATGTCACCCCACTACGCCGAGTACACCGTTCCCGTCATGGTGGTCGGGCCAGAGATGGGTGAGTACGTGGTGTCAAATGTCACCGTACGTATCCGCCCCCATTGGGTGGACGATTCCCAGTACGTGACCCTCGACCCGTTGGTCAAGGTGGTGACCGTGTGGTTCGAGGACAAGCCGAGGCCCACCGATTTCCCCTGGTATCTGTCGTCGACCTTCGACGTGGGCAACTCGACAGGCGAGCTGGCCCACTGGTTCCGCATCTACGGGGACGCCACCTGGTTCGTGGACCCCTACATCAACGTGACAATGGACGGGGTGTTGACGGAACGGCTCGACCTCAACGTCTCGACCTTCGACCTCCATGAAGGTTGGCACAAGTTCAACATGACCCTCGACATCCCTCCCGGGCCCCACAACGTCACTCTCACCTTCGCCGCCTCCTGGCACGAGTTCCAGGAGTACGTCATCGTGCTCGAGGAGCTCTCCTACAGTGTGTACAGGATGACGGGGAACGAGAGCTGGTCGGACGTGGCAGCGTTTCTGGACGGCGGTGCCCGATGCGTTGTGATGGTGGACCCCGGGGTCGTGGTCGAGGGCATCGAACATCGCATGTCGTCGAATGCCACGGACTACCAGCGCCTCTACCTGCTCGTTTGGGAGGGGGCCCACCTCGGCTTCGATACCTTCCATAGCACCATCGATTGGATGCTACTGTTGACCGCGGGCAGGGGGACGATGGAGTTCGGGACGTTGGAGATGGACGGTTACCACACGATCAAGAACTGTACTGTTAGGATTGACGGGTTGGACTCGGGTTGGTACTATATGGAGGCGTTCTGTGCGACCCTAACCTACACAGGCACCATCAAGACATATGATTCCTACCTCCAGCTCTGGAACGAGTCCTCTGTCACCATTGATGGTGTTCAGTTGATTTTGGGATCCGACCTGGCGGTGTACGCCCTTGGCTCTAACGTCAGCATGAGGGATGTGGACATCTCTACGGAGGATAGGGGAACGTTCCACATCGCCTCGATCCACGATTCAGTGGTCGAGGTGGAGTCATGTTCATTCACTGGCGTACCCATGGCGGCCCGGTTCTACGATGTCAACACCACCTGGTACATCATGAACAACACGTACACAGGGTTCAGGGCCTTCCTCACCTTGGAGGTCAACCCATGGGAGTATCCAGAGACCAAGGACCCCACGTTGTACGTCCCGGGGGTCGGTTCCATCGAGGGTAACTCCTTCTCCGGGGAAGGTTCTGGCTTCCTCTTCGACGTCTTCCTCCGAGACGAGATCATGGGTGTCAATCACCTCAGCGATGGGGCTGTAGCATACGCACGCTACCATCCCGATGTGATGCTCGTGGGTGGCACCTACGCCTATAGCAACATCACGACCCTGGCCTGCTATGACTTCTTCAAGCTGGGGCGGCTCGCCTACTACTCGAACGATGAGACCTACAACTACATCCTCGACGTCAGCGACGACCCGATGGCGGACGATGATCCCGGGCTCGTTCCTGTGGTGGTCTGGGCGAAGGACGGACAGTACAGCAGCGACCCCGGATACGTGATCGGGTTCACGGAGGTCACCATCTCATCCCCCCTCATCACAGTCCGGGGCGTGGACTGGGAACCCATCGACGCCGCCATCGAGGACCTGCTGGAGGAGTTCAACATCGAGGACAACTGGTGGGCGGGCTGAGGTGGCCCCCACCGAAAGCCACATTAACCGGTCTGGCCATTGGATGGGCGAGGGATGCTAGTGGTCGACCAATGGAAGCTGAACGAGTCGAAGAAACTGGTCATGGGCGTGCTCATGGACCTTTCCGACGACCACTGCATGGACTGTGGTGCGGGGAACCTCCACGTCACGTTCCGGGTGCGCCAGCCCGTGGGACTCGAGTACTACACCAAGTGCAAGAACTGCGGAAAGGAGCAGATATTCTGAGGCTGCCCACGGCGGGGGAAACGTTATAACGAAGCCCCGTCCTTAGTTTTCCAGCCTATCCGGGGGCGAGCGCAGCTAAGGATATGGTCTGGAGAGGGAAACTTGAACGGGCGCCCATGGAACGAGAGGGACCTGGAGGTCCGCATCCACGGGACGTTGGAGCTGATGGCCCGCCGGGGCTACAACCCCACCACCGAGCACCTGGCGACGAAGCTGCTGGGGGGCCGGGAGGAGGTGGGCCTGGTGGAGGAGGCCATCGAGGACGCCGAGAGCCTTGACACCCGGGAGGGACTGGCCTTCATCGAGGGCAAGTCCTACATCGAGATGTGCAAGGCCCGGCTGGCCGTCAACGGTGAGCACCAGCCCGTCTACCGGGCCATAGCCGAGGAGTACACCAGGGACCTGGTGACCGCATGCCCGTGGGTCAAGTGCGTCATGCTGGTGGGCTCGGTGGCCACCGGCGGCCTGTGCCTGGGCGACGACCTGGACCTGAACGTGGTGGTGGAGGACGGGCGCAAGTACTCCACCAACGTGATAGGGAGCCTGATCAACCGCAAGTACTCCTACCGCCACGGCAAGGCCCTGGAGATGGAGAAGGAGGGGCACTACCTGGTGCCCATGGTGGTGTGCCTCAACATCATCTGGGAGGAGTCTCAGGTGATGCCGTTGGCCCGGCAGGACGAGCAGGTGGCGTACGAGATCTACTCCGCCGACGTGCTGTACGGGCAGGACTACTACGACCGCATGCTCACCTCCAACGAGTGGCTCCGGGACCACTTCCCCCAGATGTACGATGCCAAGGGTGGCTACGCCGAGGCCATCGAGCCCACGGGCAACGGCAGGGCCAAGCTGCTCGAGGTCGTGTCGAGACGGGGCCTGTTCGCCTTCGAGCGGATGGTGAGGATGTACCTGTCCAAGAGGCCTGGTGTCGTGGAGCGCATGGACCACTACGACCGGCTCAAGCACCCCTACGGGCTGTACCACGTGCCCGGCCGGGAGGAGACGGAGTACCGGGAGTGAGGCCATGAGGGTCCTGATGGTGAACCCCTACCTGCTGGCCGAGGACCCCCGAGAGGCCAAGTGGTTCCATCCCTATCCCCCCATGGGTCCCCTGTACGTGGCGGCTGCCTTGGAACAGGATGGCCACCACGTGGAGTTCCTGGACGCGGTGTTCGAGCCCTCCATCGACGGCATCGTCGAGGCGGTCAGGCACTCTGACGCCGCAGTGGTGGGGGCCTACACCACCTTCCTCAACCGGGAGAACGCCCTCCGGGTCGGCAGGGCCGCCCGCGCCCGAGGCGCCTTCGCCATCGCCGGCGGTCCCGACGCCAACGTCGAGCCTGAGCTGTACCTGGAGGACGCATTCGACGCCGTGGTGATGGGAGAGGGAGAGAACACCGCCCGTCATCTCCTGTCCATCCTCTCCAAGGGGGGCCAATGGCAGGGCATCGCCGGGCTGGCTTGGCTGGACGAGGAAGAGAGGCTCGCCCAGGGTCCTGCCAGGGACGCCATCGTCGACATGGACACCATCGAGTTCCCGGCCAGGAGGCTGGCAGACGTGGAGGGCTACGCCCGCCGGTGGCGGCAGCGCCACGGCTTCTTCGCCCTCTCCATCATGTCCTCCCGGGGCTGTCCCTACAACTGCGCCTTCTGCTCCCGGCCGGTCTTCGGCAGGAGGGTCCGGAGGCGGTCGGTGGCGAACGTTGTGGATGAGCTTCGGGAGATCCGACATGTCCACGGTGCCGACCGGGTCCGCTTTGCCGACGACATCCTGCCCCTTGACAGGGAGTGGATGATGGACCTGCTGGCCGCCATCAAGGAGGCGGACCTGGGCCTGGAGTTCGAGTGCCTGGCCAGGGCCGACCTGGTGGACGAGGAGATGCTCAATGCCATGGCGGAGGTGGGCTTTCGCAAGATCCTCTACGGCGTCGAGTCAGGCTCCGACGACGTCCTCGGGGCCATGTGCAAGGGTCAGACCCGCGAGCAGGTCATGAGGGCCACCACCCTCACCAGGCAGGCGGGCATCGTCCAGCATTGGTTCATCATGTTCGGCTACCCGGGGGAGACGGTGGAGGACGTGGAGCGCACGGTGGACATCATCTTGGACGTGGCTCCAGAGAGCATCAGCACCACCGTCGCCTACCCCATCAAGGGGACCCCCCTGCACGAGCAGGTGCAGGACCTGATGACCAGCGGTCAGTGGAGCCAGTCCGACGACGTGGAGATGATGTTCCGCAACCGCTACCCCGCACGGTTCTACCGCTGGACGGTGTTCCGGGTCAACGTGGCCCTTCGCCTTAGGCGTTTGGTGGGGAGGCGGGACTCGGCCCTCCTCTATTGGTTCGACACGTTCGGGAAGGCCATCGGCAAGGTGCTGGCAGTGGAGGACGAGGCGTGGAGCTCGACGTGACGCGCCTGGGACAGCCCGGGCTGGAGGAGGACGACGAGGTGGCGGGCAACCAGGTCTTCGCCCGCTACCGCCGGGTGTCCCTGGGGATGCTCTGCGACGCCTTCTCACCTGGGGACCGGGTGCTGGACTTCGGCTGCGGCTCGGGACTGGAGGCCGCCTACTTGGCCCTGTGGGGCGTGGATGTGGTCGCGGTCGACGTGCTGCCCGAGAGGGTGGACGCGACCCGTGATCGGGCGCGCTCCCTGGGGGTGGAAGACCGGATGGATACCAGGCTCATCGAGCCCGGGGGCCTGCCGGGCCTGGTGGACCAGCTAGGCGAGGTGAGCCTTGATGGCGCGTACTCCTCCTTCGGACCCCTCAACTGCGAGCCGGACCTGGGGGCTGTGGCGGGGGCGATGGGAGCCCTGCTGAGGGAGGAGGCTCCCCTTGTTGCCAGCGTGATGAACAGGTCCTGCGCCTTCGAGATCGGACGCAACCTGGCACGCGGCAGGCCTCGGAAGGCCTTCCGACGTTTCCACCCGGCGGAGGGAAGGACTGGGGGAGGTGACGTGACGGTCACGTACTACAGCCTGAAGGAGCTGAGGGAGGCCTTCGGAGAGTGGTTCCTGTTGGAGGGGGCCAGGGGCCTCCTCAAGATGCCAACGCCCGAGGCCGACCCCCTGTTCCGTCATTTCCCCGGGTTCCTGGACTGGGCCATGGGGTTCGACCCTCGGTCAATGGCCGGGCTGGGGGACCACCTGTTCGTCGTCATGAGGCGGCGGTGAGGGGGCCCTGCCCATCTCGCGGATCGCAAGGACCGTCAACCACACCGACGCCATCACGCTGGACACCGCCACGCCCAGCACGATCCCCGTCTCGTCCATCGTTGGGATGAGCGCGATGCTGATGGCGATGAAGACTATGGCCCGGGCCAACGTGGCCTCCATGACCCGCTGGGGCCGGTCCAGGGTGAGGAGGATGCTTATGGCCGGGATGGCGGGTGCGTAGAGGGCGAAGGCCACCCCCAGCATGACCGTCATCTCGTACCCGTCCACGAACTCCTCCCCGTAGAAGCCCAGGACGATGCGCCCCAGCACCACCAGCGCGCCCACCAGGAGCAGGCTGAGGGCCACGGCGACCGCCGTGGCGTGCCGGTAGATGGGGCGCACGTCGCCCCCCCGGGCGTGCTCGCTGGAGGCGGTGGGGAAGCTGTACGTCGTCACCACGTAGTCGGGGAGCAGGAAGGCGTAGTACGCCAGGGCCACCGACACCCTGTAGATGCCCCCCGAGGAGGCGCCCAGGTAAGCGGTGGTCAGCGCCACGCCCAGCCAGAAGACCACCTGGTTGCTGAACAGGATGGCCACCGTGCGGGTGCCGAAGGAGACGAAGTACTTGGCCAGGGGCCTGTCCAGGACGGGACGGGTCAGGTACTTGAGGCACAGCACCGAGGCCAGGGCAGAGCTGAGGACGTTGGATGCCACCACCGCCTCCACCGTGCCCGTGGGGACCGCCAGGACCACCAGGAACAGCAGGTACGACACGTTGGTGACGATGACGACGATGTTGCGTCCCCGGAAGTCCTTCCTCGAGTCCAGGACGGCTATGCCCAGGCTGGCGGGGATGAAGGCGATGAGCACCGTGGCGCTGATGGCCACCACCGAGGCGGTGCTGTCCAGCACGTCGGCCAGCTGGGGCGAGAGCACCAGCAGCCCGATGGCGGCGGGGACCATCACCATGAGGTGCATGGCGAAGCTGGTGCCGAACACAACCTTGGGGTCGTCCACCTGGAAGGACTTGCGGATGGCGGGCATGATGGAGAGGGTACCCCAGGGCTTGGCCAGCTCCACCAGGGCCCAGGCCGCCGCCACTATGCCCACGCCCTCGGTGCCCACGGTGCGGGCTATCACTATGCCTCCTAGGAAGCCTGCCAACGTGGAGATCACGAAGCCGACGAGATTGAACTTCGTGTACTCCGTCAGACGCTGTTCCATGGTCCCCCCGTCAGGTTGCTGGTCACCTTGAGGATTACTATCTCGGTGTTGTTGTACTGGAACTCGAACATCCGGGGTGTCCTGAGCATGCCACCGCCCACCTCGTAGATGTCCTCCTCCAGGTCCAGCTCCAGGTACTCGTCCTTCCCGTACTTGCTAGTGTCGGTGGTCAGCACTATGTAGTGGGGACGCCCCTTGTTCACCACGATAAGGTCCCATGCGAAGGCGCTGATGTTCTTCTCGATTACCGAGTGGGCGATGACGTCGGTGTCGGTGGCCCTGCGTCCGAAGCCGAAAATCACCGGCTGGAGGCCAAAGGGCGTGGAGATGACCGCGTTCGGCTCCGTGTTCGCCTCCACCCACTCGGCGGCGGCGATCTCCGCGTCCGAGTGGTAGTACCTGTCGGACAGGTCCGAGGTCATCCTCCTGTGGTCGTCGGCGGCCATGGCGATGACCAGAATACCCACCACCGCCATGGTCACCGCGACGGGGACCGCCCGGGCCCTTGGCGTTCCCGCTTTCGCGGGGGCGGCCCCGGGAAGGCCGTGGGCAAGGCGCACGACGCCCACGCCCGACATGACCGCCATCGGTATGTAGACGAACTCGAAGAACCGCAGTTCCAGCGGGAGGAATGTGAACACGTACAGGACCAGAAGGTAGCCGACCACCAGCATCGACATGATGCCGATGAACAGCCGCACCCTGGGCAAGCCCTGGGACACCGCTGTGACGATGCCCACCCAGCCCAGGGTCGCCAGGGCGTACTTGGTGACCTGGGCGGTCCATCCACCGTCCACCTCCTCGGCGGCCCGTGAGTGGAGGCCGATGGCCACGACGGTCACGAGGAGCACCCCGGCCGTGGTGACGGCCAACAGGACAGGGCTCCCATCGATCCTCGCGGCCGAGGTGCGGGCCCGTTCCTCCATGCGGTACCATCCCCGGGAGAGCCCGTCGTACCTGAGGTAGGCGAGCACCGTCAGTGCGATCAGGGCTGCGATGACTATCAATCCCACGGGGGTCCAAATGATGGCGGCCATGTGCTCGGCGATGTCGGGGAAGCTGCCCGTCTGGCGACCGAACCAGTACCAGTACGCGCCCGTCAGGAGCAGCATGGGTACCATCAACAGCATCAGCCTGGACCTCTCGGCCCGCCTCTCGGCGAAGACGGCGGCGATGAGCACCGTGGAGATGAAGATGAGGTGGGTGAAGTGGTGGGTCACTAGACTGGCGGCGAACAGGAGGGCCACCAGCAACGTGACGGACCTCCTCTCGACCCTCATGTTGACGATTACGGCCAGGAAGGTTGTGTAGATTAGCAGGCCCACGGTGGCGGGGATGAGCCAGGTTGACATCTGCACAGCGTAGTCCGCCACGGCGAAGATGAGGGCTGCGAACAGGGCCACCTCCAGTCCGTAGAGCCGCCTGACCAGCAGGAAGAGGACCATGACCACCAGGGCGCCCAGCACCAGGGGGAGGTAACGGTAGAGGTCGTTCATGTCGGCGCCCGTGAGCAGGACCGTCCCCCCCGCCAGGAGGTGTAGGCCTGGCCAGTTGCCCCGGTCGTCCACCACATCGTCGCGGAAGTGGTCCACAGCGGCGAAGGTCCCGTACTCAGTCGTGTACCAGCTGTAGTAGTGGTGGACGTACGGGTCGAAGCCGTAGATGTTGTCGCTCTCGGTGGTCGGAACCCCCCTGAGAAGGACCGCCATGAGGCAGACCCCGAGAAGGAAGGCCACCACTCCCAACCTTCTATCTAGCGTGGTCGATCACACCCTTGTAGGCCTTGATCGTTCTGCTGACCTGCAACCGCAGGTCGAACTCCTCTCGCGCCTTGGCCAGGGCGTTGGCCCCGACGGTGCGGGATAGGGCATCATCGTTCAAGTAGTTGACCAACGCCTCGGACAGGGTGTCTGCGTCCGAGGGTGGCACCAGGGATCCGGTCCTTCCCTCCTCGACGAACTCGGGAATGCCGGACACAGCGGTGGCCACCACGGGCCTCCCGGTCGCCGCGGCCTCCAGGATTACCAGGGGCATGCCCTCGGAGTGGGAGGGCAGGGTCACCACCTGGGCTGCGCCGTACGCCGATACTAGGTCGTCGCAGCACATGCGGCCGGCGAAGGTGACGGAGTCGCCGATGCCGCTCCTCTTCACCATCGTCTCCCCCTTCCCATGGTCCGGGCCCTCGCCCAGGACCATCAGGTGGGCGTCGGGCACCTCCCGGAGGACCTTCGGCATCGATGCCATCAGGTCCAAGAAGCCCTTCTGCTCCACCAGCTTGCCCAGGAACAGGACCAGCGGGGCGTCCTCGGGGACCCCGAAGCGCTCACGGAACTCCAGGGCGACCTCGGGGTCCACGGGGCGGAACACGTCCAGGTCCACCCCGTTGGGGACTATCTCGATGCGATCGGGGTCCATCCCCATGGCCACCAGGCGGGCCTCGTCGAACCGGGTGAGGGCGATCATGCCGTCCAGGGAGCTGAGGATGAGGGGGCCCTGGGTCACG
>CP070808.1:1802068-1807584 GCA_020343715.1 Thermoplasmata archaeon | reverse complement strand
GTAGCCCCGGTGCGAGCAGACGCCCCGGTTGTCATGGATCTCCAGGACCTTCCCGACGTAGTTGTCCATCCTGTTGGGGACCCTCTCCGGGTCCTTCTCGTCCTTCCACTCCGCCTTGACGTGGGAACCGTCGCAGAAGGGCTTGTCCGTCGATCGTCCGCAACGGCAGAGGATGTAGACCTTCCTCGTCTCGATGGGGTTGCCCTCGTGGTCCTTCAGAGGGGCCCCGTCGACCCTCAACGGTCCGTTGTGGATGCTATTGATAATAGGTCCCTCATCTACCATCGAATCATACCCTGTTTCATGAGGTTGCGAAGCCCCTACACCATTGGTTCCTTTTAGTATTATTGACAAATCCTGGTTTCACCCGTTATGTCATCGAGGATGGCCAACGGTCTAGGCAAGTTTTTATGTCGAGACCTTCAATAGATGCGTGGGTTGTGCCATGGGGGTACCATTGCGTTTCAGGTACACTTCGCTGATGTCGACGGCGACGGTCGTGTCGATGCTCCTTCTGACCGTTATGCCAGGTGTGGCCGGTGACGGCATGCCCGCCTACCGCATCGTGGACGTGAACGATCCTCAACATCCGGACCTCTTCATATCCACCTTCGAGAGCCGCCAGCTGGCCCGCATCGACCTTCTCAACTCCACCCACGAGCGCATCCGCCTGTTCCTTTCCGTGTACTCCCTGGACCCGGGCAAGAACCTGACCATAATGGTTCCTCTCCGGACCCTGCCGGTGGACGTCACCGGGGAGCCGATGAAGGAGTCGGATTTCCGGGAGGAGTACCTCCTGGACAGGATCGAGACGGAGATCGTCGAGCAGGACCCCGACGAGGCCCGGGACAAGCTGTGGAACGAGACCTCTAAGGCCCTCCAGGGGGTCTTCGGCTCTATGCTCCTCACCATGCCGGGGGAGTACTCTAGGCAGACGTTCCGGCTGGTTTCCGGGGACGGACGTTACAAAGAGGACTCCCTGGGTGGTGGAGATACCATAAAGGTCGAGCCCCAGCCCGTCCAGCACTACGAGTTCGACGGCTTCTCTATCGACGTGTTCGGGGTCGACTCCGCAGGCATCCTGGACGACTACCTGGCGGAGAAGGGCCTCGTCATCCCCGAGAGCAACGTCCTGGACGGCTATCGGGACCAGTACGTGGCCGTGATAGAGGCCGAGTCCAAGCCTCCCATCGACGCGGAAGACTACGAGCTGTTTCAGACCAATGCACCCAACACGACGGAGCTGCTCATAGCCCAGATCAGGTACAACCCCAAGCTGAACCAGGACCAGATGTGGAGCCTGAGGCGCTCCCTGGATCGATCGATGGAGGACGAGATCCGGCACCTGGACGACTGGCAGCTGGAGATCCAGCTCCGCGACATCATCTACGACCTGGTGGACGCCATCTTCGGCTCCACCGATTTCGAGGGCGAGGTGCTCACCGTGGACCTCCCCCTGGACGACGGTAATGTCTTCTTCCCATTGGGCACCAGCGAGGGATGGCCCAACATCGTGGGCGACATAGACGTCCTGTTCCGGGTCCCCGAGGACAAGGACCTGGTCATCGAGGACACCGAGGACGCCTACCTCGACGGTCACCACTGGTACCTGTTCCAGATGGAGATGGCGAACCCCGGGTTCGACCTGGAGAGCCAGGTGATGGAGGGTGACGAGGACCGCCGGGTGGAGGCCTCCCGCTCCGAGTGGATGTACGAGAACTCCGTCCTCCTGGGCTACCTGTTCGCCCTCTCCGTCCTCCTGGTCCTGTGGTTCGGCTTCGCCGTGCTGCTTCGGAGGACCTACGGGATCGAGGGACGGTCCGTCCGCGACCCCACCATGTGGGGCATGATGGCCCTTTCGGTCATCGCCTCCATTCCGGGGGCCCTCCTGATCTACTTCATGCTCGATCCCATAAAGGCCAAGGAGATCAAGGGGCGGTTGGCGCCTGTCACGGCCATCGCCATGTACCCGGCCGCGGTGGTCATGTTCGTCCTGGGGGTGGTGCTGTGACCCTCCGGGACAAGGCCGAGACGAACTTCCTGGTTTCCATCTTCGCGGCCTTCTTCCTGGTGAGTGTGGGCCTCTTCTCCATGATCGCCTTCTGGGAGTACCGATCCAGCGGGGAACTGGCCACGGAGCTGATATTCGTGCCTTGCATGGTGTTCGGCGTGGTCACCCTCGTATCGCTCTGGGGCTTCACGTTCCCCGTCTTCAAGGTGGTCCTGAGCCAGGGGAACCGCACGGGTCGCAGGGCCGCGTACTTCCAGGCCCTATTCCCCATCCTGCTCATCAGCTTCCTCATATCGACCCCCCAGGCCTCCTTCGCCCCGACCTTCGCCTTCGCGTTCCCCCTCCTCTTCCTGGGGGCCGTCGCCTACCCGTACACCGCAATTGTCATCCACAGGTGGGTGAAGCGCTCCGAGATGGAGAACCTGGTCATCGTCGAGTGCCTGAGGTGTTCCTACGTGTTCGAAATGCACAAGACCGAGGAATGGATGCGCTGCCCCTACTGCGGCCAGGTCAACATGAATCCCGACATGGCTGAGGACACCGACGTGGAGGGCGAAGGGAGAAAGGAGAGGCCCGTCAGTCCCTGAGGCTACCCCTGGCCATGGAGGCCATGACACCGAGGACGCCGAGGACCGCGAAGATGCCGAAGGCCAGGTTGACGGCGAGCATGAACTCCTCGTGCAGCTCGGGGGTGATCTGCTGTCGTCCGATCAGGACGGCGAAGAGGACGGTGGCTATGCCCATGGAGAAGACCTGGCCCAGCAGGCGCATCGTGCCCACGGTGCCCGAGGCGACCCCGTAGGCCTTGGGGGGCACGGAGCTCATGACGGCGTTGGTGTTGGGGCTGCTGAACAGGGCGTAGCCAATGCCGATTATGACGAGGACCCAGATGATGAGCCATACGTCGGTCTCCGGGGACAGGAACACGAAGGCGGCCAGACCGGCGGTGGTTATCGCCATGCCCACGGAGGCCACCAACCGGGGCTCCACAACATCGGATAGCCTCCCGGTGAAGGGGGAGAATCCGGCCATCATCAGGGGCTGTACCAGTATCACACCCCCGGCCTCCGCCGGGGACATGCCCCTGATGTACTGGAGGTAGAGGCTCAAAAGGAAGGCGATGGCGAAGGTGGCGCTGTAGTGGATGAGGGCGGCCAGGTTGGAGTAGGCGAACACCCGGTTCCTCCGGAACAGGTTCATGTCCAGGACGGGGGCCTTCACCCATGAGCCCCAGAAGACGAACAGGAGGCCCGTGAGGGCGCCCGCGGCGATGAGGGCAAGGCCCATCCGTTCCGGGAGGGTGCTGAAGCCCACGAGCACCAGGGTTATCGACATGCTGTAGAGGACCGTTCCCTTGACATCGAAGCGCTCCCCCTCGGAGCCCGCCAGGTCACCCTTGACCTTCCAGAGCGTGATGGCGATGACCAGCAGGCCCATGGGGACGATGGAGAAGAAGACCCATCGCCAGCCCAGGAACTCGGTGATGGCACCCCCTCCGGCGGGCCCCAGCGAGAGGCCCACGTACACGGCCATCACGTTGATGCCCAGGACGAACCCCCGCTGCTCCTTGGGGTACACCGCCGTAAGGAGGGCTAGGCCCGTGCCGAAGATCATGGCGGCCCCGATGCCCTGGAGGAACCTGAGGACGACCACCATCCCCCCGGACAACGAGAGGCCCAGGAACACGTTGAGGACGGTGACGAGCACCATGCCCCACAGGAAGACCCTCTTCCTGCCGATGAGGTCCGAGAGCCGGCCGAAGGGGACCAGGAAGATGGCCGCCGCCAGGAGGTAGGCCGTGGCCACCCAGGTGAGGAGGACGGCGTCCATCTCCAGCTCCTCGCCCATGCTGGGAAGCGCTATGTTCACCGCCGAGCCCATGAAGGGGGTGAGGAAGGAGGCGACGGTGGCCACCAGGAGGATTGACCTCCTGTCGGTACCTGCCAGCGCTCCGCCCACCTGAGGTCCTCCCGGGGCACGCCCCGTCGACATAACGTCGCCTCGTCCTATTGCGGTTTCGGTCCCCTGCACGGTGGGCTCAGATGACGCCCGCCGTCAGCATCCCGCCCAGGATGGTGACCACGCCCAGGGCGATGGTCAGGAGCGAAAGGGGCACGTGGGTCTGCATCCGCATGCCGTAGCCCGCCTTCCGGAAGACGGTGGACGCGGAGTAGCTGGCGAACAGCGCCGCTATGAAGGTGGCGAAGGCCATCCATCCGTGGGGCGAGCCCAGGTAGTCTCCTGAGGTCATGTAGACTATCCACATGCCTCCCAGGGCGCCCAGGCCCCAAAGACCCACCACGGTCCATCCCATACGGATGTGTCGGCGGCGCTTCCCGGTGGGCTTGGTCTTGGTCCTCCAAGCCCTGTAGAAGTGCATGCCGCCAGGGATGACCAACAGGGCCATGACCAGGCCCATGACCTGGAGCCCTGCGTGGACATAAATCATGGTATCTACCATGTTGGCCCTGTCACCGCTGGTGCTGAGGCCGGACCCGATCTCCAGCTCCCGCTCGATCTCGCCCTCGAGCTTGCAGGCAGCCACAACCCGGACAACGTCACCCTCGTCCGCCTTGAGGGTGAACCGTTCGTTGTAGTTGTCCCGGGGCTGCTCGATGAACGTTCGTTCGATCACCTGGGTGGCGCCGATGTAGACCTCTATCTTGTCCACGTAGTGGGTGGTGCCGTCCTTCACGTCGTGACTGATGGATACGGTCAGGATGTCCAGGCGGTCGTTGTAGATGAGGGTCATCGCCTCGGGCTGGTGGGCGCTAACGGTCATGCTGGAGGCTAGCAATGACACAACCACTATGCTCATCAACGCCATGGCGAATGAAGGCCTTCGCAAGGCGCCCACCTCCGGGCCCGCTCACTCTTCCTCGCGCCTCTCTGCCTCCGAGGAGGCACGGCCGAGTCGACCGACCATCACCGCGCCTATTATTATAACTGCGCCCACGGCTACCAAGCCCGAGAATGGTATCTCGTCGAAGCTGGGGCCACCGGCATCCCCCGCCCCTGGCTGGGGATAGATGTAGGCCTCCACCGGGGTGCTCAGGGCACCCTCGCCGGCGCCGTTGACGGCGGCCACGGTGTACTCGTAGTCCACGTCGGGCATCACATCGGTGTCGGTGTAGATGGTCTCCGTCAGGTGGTCCTTGATCAAGCGGGGCGAACCGTCGCCGTCGGTGCGGTAGACCCGGTACATCTGGACCGTGTCGCCGCCCTCGTCCGACGGGGGCTCCCAGGAGAGGTCCACGCTGGTCGCCTTCACTGCAAGGTTGAGGCTCAGCGGGAAGCTGGGGGTCGTTGCGGGGACGTGGGTGGTCAACATGACGACACCGCCGGGGCCGATGTTGCTGACGGCCCTTACCTGGTAGTGGTAGGTGGTGTTGGCCATGAGGGTGGAGTTGTCCAGGAACGAAGGCTGGTTCAGACCAGTGGCCACCTGCTCCATCATGCAAAGGTCGGACCCCCGGTAGACGGTGTAGGTGTGGGTGGCGCCGCT
>CP070808.1:1799678-1801968 GCA_020343715.1 Thermoplasmata archaeon | reverse complement strand
GGAGATAGATGCGGCCGGAGTTGCCGCTCTTCTTGACCACCTTCTCGAGCATCTCGTGCCCGTTGACCTCGAACTTGGATGCCTCGGCCATGGTATCATTCCAGTTGAATTGTAGCCATTTAGTGGCTACATTGTGGTTAACAACTGGCTACATTATAAACATTGCTGTCCCCAGACAGGTACGTTTTATATAGCCTGTCGTCGGTTCTAGAATAGATGACGCAGTATGAGGGAAGGGTACTGGATTTCCACATACATGCTGGCAACCCCGCCGATTGGCATCCTTGGGTGATGGAGTTCGTCTCCTTGGTCAACCCGGAGGCGGAGTCCCAGCTCCTCGGGGCCCAGACCCAGGAGGGGTTACTCGCGTTCCTTGACGACCAGGGGGTCGACCACGCCGTGATCCTTGCAGAGACATCCCCGGTGACCACGGGGGTCGTCAGCAACGGGAGGGTTCGGTCCCTGTGCGAGGGATCGGACCGCCTCACTCCCTTCGCCTCGTTCCACCCCCTGGAGGTGGATGACCTGGGCCAGACCGTCCGGGACCTGGCTGAAGAGGGGTTCCAGGGCCTCAAGTTCTACCCCAGTTCCCAGTTCTTCTACCCCGATGACGAGAGGTTGGCGGAGCTCTACGCCCAGGCGGCGGAGAGCGGTCTCGTCGTCATGTTCCACACCGGGACCTCCATCTACAAGAAGTCCCGTCAGAGGTTCTCAGAGCCCCTGCGCATCGATGACCCAGCGGTGGACTATCCCGACCTGCAGATCGTGATGGCCCACTCGGGGCGACGTCTTTGGTACGAGCAGGCCTTCTTCATGGCCGAGCGGCACGACAACGTCTGGATGGAGCTCTCCGGCATCCCGCCAAAGCGCATCCCTGAGGTGTTCCCCAAGCTTGGTAGGGTAGGGGACAGGGTGCTGTTCGGTTCGGACTTCCCCGGGGTTCCCAGCATCAAGGGCAATGTGGAGGCGTTCAGGGGCCTCCCCTTCGACGAGGATGTATTGGAAGGGATTATGCACCTCAACGCCGAGCGGTTGCTTGGACTTTGATGGACCCTCGCCTACCATCCCCAGGTCCCATACGACCTGAAGGCCTTTCCCAGGGTGCGAAGGCTCCAAATCTGGGGCAGTGCGAAGGGGGAGTTTACCATGAGCCTCTTGAGGACCTTAATGCTCATGAGCTTGGACACGTCCCGCTCTTGAAGGCTCTTGACAATGAAGTTCCACTGCTCGTCCGTCAACCCGTCCATGAAGGCTCGGGCCTCTATCAGGGCCGGGTCGCAGAAGGGGGTCTCCCGGATGGCCTTCTCGTACGAGGACAGGTCCGTGGGTTCCTTCCTCGAGAAGGCGTCGACGATGTGCTCAGCGGCAAGCCGACCGCTGTGCAGGGCGGCATGGATGCCGCCGGCGCTGCACGGGTTGATGAGCCCTGCGGCGTCGCCCACGGTGACGAGGGCCTTGGCGGACAGTGCTGGGTTGGGCCCCCCCTGAGGGATCGCCCCACCGGTCATAGACGTCCTGTCATCAGGGTCCATCCCGATACGGTCGCACAGGGAATCCAGGATGGACCTGGGACTGCCCGTGGTCACGACGCCGACATGGACCTCCTCACCCCTGTCGAAGGACCACGCGTAACCCCCGGAATAGTCCTCGCCCCCGTAGAACCTGAGGTGGTCGTCCTTGATGTCCTCACGTGATGAAAATGTGTACTGGGCAGCCCCCGCTACCCTTTCTTGTACCTCGAGGCCTTGGGACCTGCCCATTTCCGACCTGGGACCATCGGCCGCCACGATGACCCTCGCCTCGACCTCGGCATCCTCGGTGGATAGTCTCCAGGTACCATCGTACGAGGCTGCTGCCACCTTGGTGCCCACGCGAACCTCGGCCCCCGCCTCTCGGGCCCGTTCTACTATGTAATTGTCGAGCCGGTCCCTTCGTATGCATATGCCTGGAATAGCCTCGGTGTAGTTGTTCCCGTCCGGGCTTATGATCCTGATGCCCTTCACGGACCTGACGTAGAACTCCTCGCTTTGGGGGATTCCGTTGTTCTCGAGGGCGAAGACGCTCATGGCCTCGCCGCACGCCACGGGTTGACCTATCACGTCACGCTTCTCCAGAAGCAGCACGTCCAGGTCCGCCTCCGCGAGCCTCCATGCCGTCATGCCCCCTGCGGGACCCGCTCCCACCACCGCCACGTCATGCACGGGTGGCGAGGGGGTCGGAGGGATATATTAGCGTTGCGTCGACGTCGTCAACGATAGGCCACGAACTCCTTTCCCAGGAGCTCCCGGGC
>CP070808.1:1792821-1799578 GCA_020343715.1 Thermoplasmata archaeon | reverse complement strand
TGGTGACCTCCCCCGTGTCAGGGGAGAAGAATATGTCCGTTATCTGGGCCTCCTCGGGGATGATCTCGCGGATCTTCTTCTCGGCCTTGTCAGGGTCCAGCAGCATGGAGGGGTCCGGTCGGATGGCGACACGCCGCTTCAGGCCTTGGGCCAGCTGGCGCACCAGCTCGTTGCTGGTGGCGAACGCCTCCAGGTTCTTGGTGTAGATGACAACAGTCGGTCCCTCGAACTCGATGGAGGTGATCTCCACGGACCTCGGGACGATGCGCCCCACCGTTTCCTCCGCTTCCTTTATGAACTGCTCTGCGGGCATGATGACAGCCCCTGAGTGGTCTTCCCTCGGAGAGGGTCTCGGGCGGTTCGCCAGGAGGGTTAAGGTCCCCCTAGTTAAGGCCCATCTTCTTGGCCCTTTCCTCGACCTGCTTCTCGGTCAACAGGTTGAAGCCCTTTTGATTGATGATAGCTACCTCGACCCCGTTGCCCGACGCGGCGTCGCGGGCCATGGCCGCGGTGATGGCCCTGATGACCAGGTCCGCGCCTGCCGAGGTCGTCATTCCCGGCTTGAAGTGGTCCTCGAGCACGCCGTACACGAACGGCGAGCCGGACCCGGTGGAGACGTACTCGTCCTCGATGTTGCCACCGGCTGCGTCCAGGGAGTAGACGTGGCCGCCGGAATCGTCCACGCCCGCTATGATGAGCTGCACCCAGTAGGGGTAGTAGCTCCTGCCCGAGAGGATGTTGGCCATCAGCGTTGAGGCCGCCTTCACGGACATGGGCTGATTGCGCTTCAGCCTGTATAGCTCGGCCTCGGCGGTTATGTACCGGGCCAGGGTCTGCGCGTCGCCCACGAGCCCCGCCACGGTGAGGGCGAGGTTCTCGTCTATCTTGAACAGCTTCTGCGTCTTCTTGTGGGCGATCAGCGTGCCTGCGGTGGCACGGTGCTCCGTCGCCACCACGACTCCATCCTTGCACACCAACGCGGCGGTGGTGGTGCCAGTTTCCTTAAGTTCCTTGTTGGACATGGAAAACACTCCGAAGAACCAGCTGTCCCTGGGAAGCAGGCTCGGGATGACCCGGATTCTATATATAGGTTTCCCCGGTGCCAGCTGGGGTCCTTCAGACCTCTACCTTCCTGGCCTGGACCACGTGATTGGGGCCCGAGTCCCAGGCCCGTGCCACCGACAGCCCTGCGCCGGCGATTATGTCCGCCAGCTCGGCCAGGCCGATGACCCTGTAATATCTGTCCACGTGGCTCCCCTCCACGGCGCGCCAGGGCACCAGCAGGTCCCGGCCGTCCCCCTCGGGGTCGACCCTTGCCCTCGCCCTCTTGGCCACCTCCGGGTCGTCCAGGGCCCAGACCGATACCAGGATGGAGGCTCCCGGTAGGGCGATCCTCCTAAGCTCCCGGGCGACGGCCCTCCTGTCCTCGTCGGAGGGGACGTGGTGCAGCATGGCGACCGCCATCACGGCGGCGGCCACGTTGTCGGCCACGGGCAGCGCCCGGGCGTCTCCCGCCACCAGCCCCGTCCCGGGGGCGACCCGGTTCCGGGCGAGCTGCAGGAGCCGGGAGGAGAGGTCCACACCCATCCCCCAGATGCCCAGGGTGGCCGCCAGGGCCAGGTGGCGCCCGTTGCCGCAACCCACGTCCACCAGGGGGGTGGCCAGGGGCCCCAGCCCCGAGAGCCACTCGGCCACGAAGGGCCAAGGGCTTGCCCGGGACGCGTCGAAGGCCTCCGCTATCGCATCGAAGGTGTCCCCGGTCGGGTCGGGGTACGGGGGCAAGGGGTGTAAGACCCCCTCAGGTCCTCCTGCGCCGGGACGAGGCGACCACCGCGGCCATCAGCCCTATTGCCAGCACCGCGAGGATGAGCCCTGGTCCCGGGCTGGCGGACTTGACGTCGACGGTGGCCTCCATGAGGGTCTCGTCGGAGCCCTGGAGCTTGACGGCGAAGGTGTGCTTGCCCTCCTTCTTCGCCTCCCACTTGAAGACCACGTCGGTGGAGCCGCCGGCGGTGACGTTGACGATCTGCGTCTCCAGTTCCTCCTCGTCCTTGAGCAGGATGACGGTGACGGTGATGTCCTCGTCGGAGGGGTTGTCCACCGTGGCGGTGAGCTTGACCTTGGTACCCTCCTCGGGCTCCTTGTTGTTGGCCTTGAACTTGGATATGGGCGGGTACACCCAGATCTCCAACTCCGCCACGTTGTCCTCCTCGTCCTTCTCCAGGACGATCTCGTCCGAATCGGCCATGATGATGAGGGTGTTCATGCCGATGGGGGCGTCCGATGTGTCCCACGTGAAGTTGAAGGTCTCCTCACCGCCGTTGCCCATCTCGGTGAAGGGCTTGGTGGAGAGGGGCTCGGTGGTGGTGTTGTCCAGGTACATGGCGACCGTGAAGTCGTCGGTCCACTCGCCCATGTTCTTGACGGTCATCGAGACGTTGACGGTGTCGCCGATGATGGGGGAGGTGGGTTCCGCCATGGCGTCCAGCACCGCCAGCTCGGGCAGCTCGAAGCCCAGGGTGATGAGCTCGGTCTTGTAGTGGGTGTCCTTGCCGCCGCCCTGGTTGTCGAAGACGGCCAGGCCGAACTCGTACTCCTCCAGGAGGTCGTCGAAGATCACGTCTCCGGAGTTCCCGGTGTCCAGCTCCCTCCGGACCTCCACGCTCCAGATGTGCTTGGTCCCGTCGTACACCCCCTTGGCGGAGATGTCGGACCGGTCCTGGCCCGCGGGGGGCTTGCTGAGGCGGAAGCCCGGCAGCGCGGCCCCGTCGTCGAAGGCGTTGTGGTCCTCGATGTCCACCTCGAAGCCCCGGAACAGGAAGTTGCCCTCGGGGTCAGGGTTCGGAGGCGGGTTGCCCTCCATCCACTTGGGCAGGTCACCGGTGGTGAAGGGCTCGGTGCTCTCGTTGCCGTCGTGGGCGAAGACCGAGTTCATCTCCCAGACCTTGCCGGTGAAGGCATCGGGCACTATGCCGGTGTCCGTCAGCGAGGCGTCGTCCATCCAGCCCACGTCGGGAACCTGGGTGGAGGGGTTGGTCCGGCCAGCGTTCCACTGCCATAGGTCGCCCACTTCACCGGCGGAGGTCTTGAACACGTCGTTGTGGCAAGCCGCCTCGCAGCCCTGCTTGTTCAGGTCGAACCCGTCGATGGGCGAGTCGGTGTTCCACAGCAGCGACAGGCTGTCCTCCTTGTTGGGGATGGGGGTCCACTCGCCCCCGGTGTACAGCCACTGGTTGGGGTTGACGCTCCACGAGAGGTCCTCCCACTTGAAGGCCATGTAGATGTACTGGTCATCGTAGAGGGCCCGCATCTCCACAGAGATCGGGCTGAGGCGCGTGGCCTCGGTGTGAACGGGTATCGAGGTGGACCAGGCGTCCTCGTCGGTCAGCCCGTCCAGCGTCACATCCAGGTTTGTCCAGTAAGCCTTCAGGACGTTGTCCTGCGCCACCGCCGGTCCCGGCACGGCAATCAGGAACGCTGCCCCGACCATCATGATGACAGCAGTTAGGCTCACAGCTCTTCTACGGCGTTCATAACGCATGTGCATCCCACCTATCTGACCATGGAAATTATCTCGAATACTTATATAGATTGCGGAACCGTGGGATACTGGCTATCCGGATAGGTTCGGGATATCGCTATTTGCGCCCCATTAGGAAGTATGCGACGACCGCTACCACGGCGATGATGACGACCGCGATGACCACGTAGATCATCGAGGAACCGTCGCCCCCGTCGGTCTTCTCCTTAACCGTCACCGTCACCGAGTCCACCAGGTCGTTGCCAGCGGGGTCCTGGGCCACCTCGGTGCCCCGGAGTATGGTCACCTCCAGGGTGTGGTCCCCGGTGCCCTCCAGCTCGATGTCGAAGGTCTCGGTCTTGTCGCCGCCCGCGGCCACGGTGATGCCCTGCCGTGACGCCACCACGGCCACCCCGTCCTTGACCTCGATGGAGATCAGGTCCACGGCGTCACCGTTGTTCTCGATGGAGACGGTGAGGGTCACCTTGCCCCCGTCCTCCACCTCGTCCTTGTCGGTGGACACGACCAGGTTCTCCAGGGCCGGCATCGGGGGGTTGACGAAGGTTATCTTGGCCTCCCGCTCGTTGTTGGTGGTGTCCGACTCCTTGATCTTGTTGTCGGGGTCGACCCGGAAGAACAGGGTGTACTCCAGGGGGGTCTGGATCTCGTTGGCGGACCACACCATGTCCAGGGTCCGGCTCTCGCCGGCGCCGATGGGAAGCAGGTCCGTCTGGAGGATGCGGTTGTTGCCCAGCCACACGCCCAAGGTGGTGGTCTCCTCGGTCCCCAGGGTGCCGATGTTCTTTACGGTGCAGCTGATGGTGACCGCCTCGCCCACCCTGGGCACCTCCGGGAAGAAGGCTATCCCGTTCTCGGGGATGGTCAGGTCTGGCAGGTCTGCAGGCTCGACGATCACGTTGTTGTCGAATGCGTTGTTGAACTCGTCCTGCTCCTCGATGTGATTGTTGGGGTCGACCAGGAACTGCAGGATGATGGAGCCGGGGGTCGGGACGTCCACGAACCACTCGTACGTCAGGTCGACGGAGCCGCCGGCCTCGATAACCGGCACGTTCAGGCTCTCGATGGACTCGTTGTGGGTCAGGTCCTTGATGAGCAACGTGGTGTTGGACGAGGTGTCCAGGTCGCCTATGTTGGCCACCGTTATCGTGAAGGTCACCCGGGAGTCCATCTTGAGGGTGGGGTCCACGGGTACCACGGTGGGGACCGTCAGGTCCGGCAGGGCCCTCGGGATGACGGTGAGGCCGTCGTAGGTCAGGTTGTTGTTCGAGTCGTCCAGCTCGACGACCGCCCTCATCCAGTCCGCCTCGGCCCGGATGAAGTGGTTCGCCCCCACGTCGGTGTCCACGGGTACGGTCCAGATGAGCACCACGGTGGCGTTGCCCCCGACGGGGATGTCCTCGGTGACGCCGGTGGTGGCCACCAGGCCGATGGTGCCCACGCTGAAGGCCTCGTTGAGCCAGAGGGCCACCTCGAAGTCGTCGACGACGGTCGCGCCGCCCACGTTGGCCACCACGACCCGGGCCCGTGTCTCCTCACCCTGGGTGACCGTTGTGTTGAGGGGTGTGACCTCCTCTATGACCAGGTCGGGCGCCGTCGGGGCGGTCATGTTGAAGTCGAGGGACATGTTGTTGTCCGTCTCGTCGGTCTCCTTGATATCGTCGTCGGGGTCCACCGTCACGATGAGGGTGTGCTCCCCCAACGCCAGGTCGACGGGGCCCCATGTGTACTGCCATAGCCAGCTGTCACCGTCGTCTATGGCGGGCAGCGTGTCGGTCACCACGGGCATGGCCTCGCCCACCACCTCCAGGACTATGGTCGCCGGAGGCGCGGGCCCGTCCCCGTCGTTGACGACAGACACGGAGACCTCGGTGAAGCCGTCGGGTGTCAGCTCCATCGGGTCCATCGCAAGGGAGTCCACGCGGAAGTTGGGCAGCACCTCGGCCCCCAGCTCGATCTCCTTCGTGTACTCGTTGTTCGTCTCGTTGATCTCCGTGATGACGTCCTCGGCGTCCACGAAGACCACCAGGGAGTTGTTCCCCTCTGTGAGGTCGTTGGTGGAGGCGTTGAACTCCACGTACTGGGTCTTGCCCCATTCGACGGCGGGGGTGTCCACCAGGACCGCGCCCGGCGCACCGGGCTCGTCCCATCGCCAGGACAGCTTGCTGACCCCCGCGTCGGCCCAGCCGATGTTCTCCACGAACACACCTATGGTGACGGTGGAGTTGACGCCGGGGTCGGTGGTGACGGGGTTCACGGCCGACACCACCAGGTCGGGCTGCTCCGGCTCGGCCAGCCAGATCTTGTACGAGGTGATGCCCTTGGAGTGGTCCTCGCCGGTGCGGTTGTTGGTCACGGCGGGGCTGAAGTGATAGGGGACGTTGGTGTCGTCGAAGGCCACATCGTCGGCTGACCCTGTGTCCCTGAGCCTCTTGAACTCCACCGTCCAGTTGTTACCGTCATGGACCCCCTTGGCCTCCACGTCGGCCCTGTCGCCGTCGGGGGTCATCAGCACGTGGCCCGGGATCATCTCGCCCTGGGGGATGGTGGAGACGTCGAAGGTGTCCCAGTCCACGTCGTCGGCGTCGGACAGCCACATGAACCTGGGGTCCGCGGGGGACGCCCCCGCCTTCCAAACGTGGGTGGGCCGCTCGGTGGCGTTGGCGGTGTCGTTGTTGTTCCACCAGCCGTCGGCACCGGAGTCCCAGTCCAGGTCGGACACGTTCACGTGCATGCGCTTGGGGTCGATGTTCACGGTGTTGTTGTTCAGGAGCACCCCGTCGTCGGCGTAGGACTGCTCGTTGGTGGTGGCCGCCGACCAGACCCAGGCGTCCAACATCTCACCCGGGTTCTTGGTGTGCATCTCCTTGAGGTCGTGGCAGATGGCGTCACAACCCTGCATCGTGAAGTTCTCGACTGGGTTGTCCGGGTCCTCGAAGAAGAACGAGAGCCGATCGACACCCCAGTCCTTGTGGTCCCATGTCCCGGGGGTCGAGTTGGACGTCAGCTCCCACGCGTCCCGCTCCACGTCGGCAGCGGGCGGATCCGGTGGGTTGAACTCCCTCCACTCCGCCAGCAGGTAGATGTAGTCATCGTCGAACATGGCCCTCAGTTTGATGTCGAAGTTGCCCGAGTTGCCAGTGGCGAAGGTGCCCAGGACCATGGCCCCGTCCCATACGGCGTCGATGGTCCCGTCGATCACGGGCGCGGTGGCGGTCC
>CP070808.1:1788309-1792721 GCA_020343715.1 Thermoplasmata archaeon | reverse complement strand
GCAGCCTTGTGGTGGACGCAAGCGGCGCCAATGGGACCCTTTTCAGGGAGCACAAGGCCCTCGAGAACAGGAGCCTGCGATACCGGATCGTCAGCGTCGTCCTCGAGGCACCCTGCCCCAACGACGTGATGGCCCAGAGGCTCGGTTGCGATGACAACATCGACCGCTCCTGCTACAACACCTACCTGGAGACCGGCTTCATCGGGTATGGATGGCTCTTTCCGAAGGACGGCATGATGAACGCAGGCCTCGGGACCATAACAGGAAGGGGTAACGGCCTCAAGGAACGGTTCCTAACTTTCCTGGAAAGGACGGGTTTCGGGGACCTCGACCGTACCCGGATTACGGCCTTCACCATCCCCACCTCGATGCTCTCAAGGCTATGGCTCCCCAGGGTCCTGTTCATCGGTGACGCTGGTGGCTTCGCCAATGCCCTGACGGGGGGAGGCCTGGGCGATGGAATATCCTCTGGGGAGAAGGCCGCGATCACCGCCCAGGAAGCGGTCGAGGCCGATGACTTCAGCGGCGCCACCCTCGAGGCGTTCGAACGAAGATGCAGGGGGACTCGTAGGTACCTGAACCTTCGGACGGTCGCCCTGTACTTCTTAGCGGGGGCGGTGAAGCGGGGATTGGACAGGCCCTTCGCCGTCAAGATGCTGCTGAGGAACATGGTGTCGGTGGCTTGAGGGACCGAGATTTGGCCAAAACTATTAAACCAACGAATCACTCGGCCGAGAAAGGAGGAGCTAGTGGATGAAGTGCCCTTCATGTGATTACCTGGTCGCCGACGGGGCGGCCTTCTGTACCAATTGTGGCAAGCCCATGGGCACCGCGCCTACCACCCCCGGTGCGGCGGCACCGGTCACACCCGGTCAGCCTGGACCCTCGTCCCCGCCGACCCCGATGCCACCACCTGGACCCACGGGACCCCAACCCGGGTTCCAGGCCCAGCAGCCCGTGCAGCAGTCCCAGATGGGTCCTGGAGGACCGGCCCAGCCACCAGCCCCTATGCCACCCCCGGGACCGACCGGACCCCAGCCGGGGTTCGGGACCCCACCGGGTCAGCCACCGACCCAGGCGGGAGGTCCCGGACAACCATCACCCCCACCGGCCCCGATGCCCCCTCCAGGTCCGGGTCCGGGCCCCTCGCCGGGAATGCCGATGTCCTCCCTCTCATCGCAGCAACCACCACCGGGAGGTCAGCCGACCCCCTACGCTGGTGTCCCCGGTACCACGGGGGACCAGACCCCGATCTCCACCTACATGCTGGGAGGGCTCATCATCTGTGCAATCACGGGCATCCTACTCCTGGTCGACGACTTCGGTGGGGCCTACTGGTACGACGCCTACAACGGCATCAGGGTATGGTTGTACATCGGGGCCTTCACCACCTGGTACGGCTTCCTGATCCTCATGCCCTTGAGCCTGGGGATGTTCTATTTGGCCTACTGGAGCTCCCAGGCGATGAGGGACCCCGGAACGATCACCATCTCGATGCTCAACCAGTTCTTCAGGTTCAGCCTGTTCGTGGGTGGTTTCATCACCTTCCTTGGCATCCTGTGGGCCGGTTACTCTATCGCTGTGGAGTACGACGAATGGTGGCTCGACACGGCCTTCTTCGCCGGCATGATCGGTGGCTTCCTGGCGGCCTTCATATTCTACCAGGCCAAGAAGCAGGCCGAGCAGCTTGGTTACCCCCAGGACGCAGCGCAGCCCCAGGCAACGTACCCGCCATCGGGTCCGCAACCCCCGGTCCAGTGAGCCCATCAACGCTTCCGTCGCGCCATGCCGAAGGCCATGACGAAGACGGCTACGATGACCAAGGCCAATATCAGCAGGACGAACCTCGAGTCCCCCGGAAGCACCGCATCCCAGTCATCCTCCTCGGCCTCCGGGGTGCTGAACAGAACACCGGGGAAGTCCAGCTCGTTGCCCACCCGGTCCTCGCCGCTCACCTGGAGCACGAAGTGGGAACCCCTTGGCAGCGACCTCTCCGGATCCACGACCAACCGCGTTCCGTTCTCCGTCCACTCCAGCATGCAGTCCATCACTCCCGATGAGTTGTCCATCAGGACCACTCCCACGGAAGTCTCGGTCATCTCCTCGCTGAAGGTCAGGATGATATCGGTGTCCCCCGCCACGATGCCGCCCGGCCGCGTGCTGGTGAACTCCACCGACAACGTGGGAACGATGGTGTCGACATAGACCGAGCCCGACACCTCGGCCAGGTTCCCAGCAAGGTCCTGGGCCTGGACGTGGACGGTCCGCATCCCCTCACCTGGTCCAAGGTCGACCCTCCGGAAGACGCCCGGGTCGGACCATGGCCCCCACTGGTTGCCGTTGACCCGTATGCGGGCCTTGGTCACCTCGGTGGTCTCGTCCATGACGTCCACCGCCACCGGGATCTCCGAACTCGTGGTGACCTCCTCGCCCCCGTTCAACACCATGGTCAATATAGGAGGCCTCGTGTCGACGACAACGGTGGCGGAGGCCTCCGCCGTGTGACCCGCCCGGTCCCGGACCACGAGGTTGAGGGTGCGGTCGCCCTCCACCTGGAACGTCCACTCCATGGAGTGGGTCCCGCCCGATGGAAGCGTCCTTCCAGGCTCGAACTGGACCCCACCGATGCCCTCCTCGTGGACCGACCACTGAAGGTCGTCTCCCATCCCGTCCTCCGCACTGAAGGTGACGGGCACCGTGGATGCCTGTGAGTATGGCAATCCCGCGGCGACCTCGAAACGTGTTATGTACGGCGCCGTCGTGTCGATCGTGATCGTGTCCGAGGCGGTCGCCGTATTGCCCACCTTGTCCCGGATCCGGATGTCGACCCTAAGCTCCCCATCGGTCCCGTGGGAGAGCTGGAGGTCCTCCCGATAGGGCTCCCAGATCCCCCATTGGGACGCGCCCAGCCTCACGGACATCATGTCGATGCCCATCGCCGCATCCTCAGCTACCACCGTGACCTGGAAGGTCATCGTTGTGATGATGTCCTCGCCTCCGGCCAGCTGGAACAGCATGATAGTCGGAGGTGTGGTGTCCAGATGCAGTGTGCGGTTGACGGTCCGGTCGTTACCCACCGCGTCCACCACGTTGAAGAGGATTTCATAAAGACCGTCGCCCTGGTCCAAGGTGACGTCCAGCCCCCCTGAGGGGCTCTCGAGGGTCATCCACGACCCGCCCCCGTCCAGCGATAGCCTGACGGTCTCCACATGGGTGTGGTCGTCCCGGGTGATGTAGGCCACGGACACCGTCGGGTCCGCCAGGTCCCTCTTCCCGCCCGCGACGGACAGGGACACTATCTCGGGTGGAACGGCATCGCAGTCCACCTTCGCCTGGCCGACACCGCCGGCCAGGTCGGTGTACCAGCCGTAGGATATCGCGTAGTCCGTCACATTTGCGCTAGCCGTTACGCCGATGTCGGTGGTCCAGAAGCCTTGGGAGGAGGGTGAGACCACCCTCCATGTCACCGTGTCGACATCACCACCCTTGGTGATGTTCAAGTCCTTGGTCACGTCCTCCCCAAGGACGAGGGAGAAGGGTGGCGGAACGGATATCGTGACCCTTGCATCCACCGGTCTGGTGTAGACCTTCTCCACCTCGTTGAAGGGTGGAGGACATGGGTAGGTCACCTCCGCTGAAACGGTGAACTCGTTCCCCGGGCCCACGATCACGGGGGCCGTCGTGTTGATCGTCCAGGGCACGACCACCATGCCCCACCGGTCGTAGTACAACCATAGGTCGTCGACGAGGAGGGTCATGTTGAACCTGAGGTTGCCCCCCAGCGCAGGGTCATGGACGAGGAAGTCCCCCGTGTCGGTGTCGAACCCCTTCACCACCCGGAAATGGGTGATCTCGTGCTCGATGTCAAGCCAGCAGAGGAGGATGACAGGATAGCCCGCCCTGATGAGGTCCTTCAGGTCACGGTACCGTTCCTCCACATGACCCGCGCTCGTCCACTGATGGACGTGGGCCGCGTAGCCGAACGCGCGCTGGTCGTAGCCCTGCAGCCGGGCCCCTCCATTCTCTCGGGGCTGGTAGGCCGCGGAGAGGTTGGAGAACCGGGCGGCCCTGGCCAGGTCGCTGGCGTAGGTGCCCCCGACGGCGCGCTCGTTGGCCACGTCGCCGATGTCATGCTGGGGGACCTCCTCGCCCCAGTAGTCGAAGACCATCTGGAGGGACGCCTCGGCGCAGTACCATGACTCGACCTGGGCGTGGTAGGGTACATCCAGGTCCACGACCTCGGCCGAGGAGGGGGCCGCAAGGAGGACGGTGGCGACCAGGGCGACCAGCGTCCCGAAGAGCAGTAGGACTGGACGGTGATTCCCTTGGTGACGCGGGGTCGGAGGGAGGGCCATGGTCCACCACGAACCATCGAAAGGGGGCGAGATAAACCTTCGCCTTTGGGTAACCGG
>CP070808.1:1782671-1788209 GCA_020343715.1 Thermoplasmata archaeon | reverse complement strand
TAAAAAGAACAATGCGGAAAACAGAGGTGTTGCCAATGCCCCGGAAGAAAAGAGAACCGAAGAAGCTCAAGCAAGAGTTCATCAAGGCCATAGAGGCCCGGGAGTACCTAATAGACAATGGTCAATCCGTCATTCTGCTCAAGTTCCCCGACGGCACCGGAACGGTGCTGCTGCGCCAGCCGAGCAAGAAGGGCAACGCCGAGTGGACCCGTGTCGTCAGGCAGAAGAACTACCTGGCCAAGATCGACCCAAAGGTCGACGGCACGATCGAGGAGAAGATCCAGAAGATCATGAAGTAGGCCTGATGGTCTCAATCGCCGTCCGTGCCGGGCAGGGGCGCGTTGGCCTTGCGCTCCAGCGCCTCGCGGGCGGCCCTCCTTTTTCTTTTCGACCTGCGTAGCAGCGGAGCCCTCGTTCCCCTCTGCGACCGACCTGAGGCGGCAAGGCCGTTTATCAGGCCTGCGCCTACGTCAAGACCCTCCATGGCGACCTCGCCGTTGGTCAACCCCTCACGGCTGAACATGCTCCCCCGGACAGGGCGTCTCCTGGGTAGGTCACCGGTCCTTTCGGTCAAGAACGCATCCCTTCTACGGATGGAATAGAAAGTCCGCTGGTTTATATAATTCACGACTTAGGTTCCAAGTGGGAGAACCTCAGATCCCGAGTATGGCGCGCATGCCCCTCCTGCGGACGACTGGCCGCTGGTAAGGGGCGGGTGGATTGGGGTCGATGGGCTGCACCAGCCCACATCCGTTGGTCATGCCCTCTCCATGGGTCAGGCCGCAACCGTTGGTCAGCCCACCGTCATCCGCCAGGCCTCTGGCCTCGGTCAGGCCAGTGCCGTTGGTCATCCCGTCCCTAGAGCCCAGGGCGGCGCTCCGGTAGGTCACGCAGGATCCGTTGAAGCGGCCCACGGAGTAGTGGAACTCGGCCTCCCTCACCATTCCGGTGCCGTTGACCATCCCCCAGCCAGAGGTGAGGCCCCGACCGTTCCGATGGGTCCTTCCGGTGGTGAACGACTTCCTGACCCTCTCCTTCGGGCCCCTGGTCAGTCCCGAGCCCCTGCTGGCGACCCTGTCATCGGGTGCGCCGACGGCCACGACCACCCGCAACTTCCTGGGCTTGTGGATCGCGGGCTCCATCCTCACGATGGGCTCCGCCAACCTGTTCGTGTGGGCACCTGTTTGAACGAGACCCGGACCGTTCTCCATCCCCCTATGGCTTGAGCTGACGTCTCGGTCCTTCCGGGGCTTGGGGGCGGGGGTGGTCAGGGCTCATCTCCCCTTGGGGTTAGGTGCGAGGGAGAGCGGTTTTGGCAAAGGGACCCTACCTAATAGACAAGGGGGGTCCCTAGCGCATTCCTCATCCAGTCAAATCATATCGGGATGCCATATTTAAGGTTCGCGCTTCTGATTACAAATTCGGAAAATCAGAGAATCGGAATGGGATGTGGAAATATGGGTCTTGAGAATTAAAGGGGAAAGGCCTTACCCCCCAAGATGCATTGAGGGCCGATGATCCCCATATCCAAGCCCCTCCTCGGCCCCGAGGAGAGGGCAGCCGTGGAGGAGGTCATGGCCTCTGGCATGCTGGCCCAGGGCCCCAAGGTGGCCGCCTTCGAGGAGACCTTCGCCGAGTACATAGGTTCGACCCACGCCATCGCCGTGGCCTCTGGGACCGAGGCCATCAGGCTGGGCCTGCTGGCCCTGGGTGTGGGCCCCAACTCCGAGGTCATCGTGCCCGCCTTCACCTTCGTGGCCACCGCCACCGCGGTGATGATGACCGGCGCCACCCCGGTGATCGTGGACGTAGAGGAGGAGACGTTCTGCATGGACCCGGTCAAGGCGACCGAGGCGATCGGCCACAAGACCAAGGCGGTCATGCCAGTGCACCTCTACGGTCATCCCGCCGATCTGGGCCCTCTGGTGGACCTTTGCGAGGATAACGACCTGTCCCTGGTGGAGGACGCCTGCCAGGCCCACGGCGCCCGTTACCGGACGAACCGGGTGGGCTCGGTGGGCGAGGTTGGCACCTTCTCATTCTACCCCACGAAGAACATGACCACCGGAGAGGGGGGTGCCGTGACCACGTCGGACCCGGTGCTGGCCGAGAGGCTCCGGCTGCTCCGCCAGCATGGCCTCTCGGGACCCTACCAGTACCAGATGTTCGGTTACAACTCCAGGATGACGGACATCGAGGCGGCCATCGGGCTGGTCCAGCTGGGAAAGCTGGATGGCCACAACATGGCCCGCCGGATGAACGCCTCCCTGCTCAACGAGGGGTTGGAGGACGTGGTCATGACGCCAACGGAGGCCCCGTGGGCAGAGCACGTGTACCACCAGTACACCGTGAGGACCACCGACAGGGACGGCCTTTGGGACCATCTCAAGCACAACGAGATCGGCTCCGGGGTCTACTACCCCCACCCCCTGAACGAGGTGCCGATACTGGAGGGCAAGGTCCGTGTGCCAGAGGAGCCGATAGTGGCGAAGCGGATGTCTGCCGAGGTGCTGTCCCTCCCCGTGCACCCTGGGCTCAGCAGCCAGGACATCGAGACCGTCATCATGGCGGTCCGAGGCCACCTCAGATAGGGCTCACCAACGTCCACCCTCCCATCTCTCCAATTTCTCCCAGGGCCAGTCCTCGATGTGGAGGGCCAGGACGCCCTGGAGGTCGGGCCAGATGGTGTAGGTGAACGTGTTCACGTCCCTTTGGAGGTCCACATCGACGAAGTCCGTGGTCATCAATCGGTACCCCCGCTCGGTACGCCACTGGACCACCACCCTCAGTGGAGGGGGCTCGATGTCCCCTCCCAGGTCCCCGGTCACCTCGTAGAAGTAGTTCTCATCCCGAAGATGGAGGTTGTTGCGAACGGGAAACTCCGTCGGCAGGTCGGGGTCATCCAGGACGATGAGCGTGTACTCGTTGCTGGTGGATATCTCAGGATGTGGGTTGATCTTGGTCCAGTACCAGGCCCATGCCTTCGCCCCGTCCGCGAAGGTGTTGTCGCCTAAGGTGGTCCGGTACAGGGCATGGTGCAGCACGACGACCGTATCGGTCCCCGAGAAGGTGTTCCCGGATACGCTCCCGAAGGGGATGGGGTAGGATGCGGGGCTCTCGCCCCAGTTGCTCCTGTGATAGGTGCTCCAGAGCATCGACAGGAACGAACCGTTGCCAGTGAACTCGCATCCGGTCACGTCGAGCTCCCAAGGTCCCTTGTACGGACCCTCCACGTCGATGTGGAGGCTCGCATCAACGAAGGTGCAGTTGGAGAACCGGAGGGTGCGGATCTCATCCGCATGAATGTAGAAGCCGCTGGCGTTGTAACCGGTGAAATGACTGTCGGTGACGGTGTACGACCAGATCGGGCCAGAAGCGTAACAGCTGGTGTAGACGCCTGTCACGTTGGAGATGGATACACTGCCGTTACCAGCGCAGAAGTAGGCCATCTCTCCGGCGACCGTGCATTCGGATACGCTCAAGGAATACTGCCAGATGTCGAGCCACATCCATCTCGTCGTGCAGTTCGAGAAGGTGATCTCCCCCATGATGGCCTCAGGATCGACCTCCCCCTGCTCTTGGTAAGTCAGGTAGTAACTCCCCATCGCCAGGTACATGGCGGGGACCTGTGTATCGACGAAGGAGAGGTTCACATGGGAGAACAGGACGATGTGCATGAACAGGGCGGACTCGTTGTCGAAACCACGGAAGGTCAACCCGGACCCCTCGCCCCCCGTCAGGTTGAAGGAGGGGAGGTCGTAGTACAGGGAGCTGTTGGTGGGCTGGAGGTCGTCAAGGACGAAGGTGGTGCCCGCCTCCACTGCAAGGACCACCCCGGGCTCCTTCAGGAACTCGACGATCTCCTCCGAGGTGTTCTCGGGGGCGGCCCTCATGATGTGGAAGGAGTGGTCCAAGAAGACCTCTCTCTCATCGCTAACGTTGGTACCGTTGAGGACCCTGAAGCCACTGATCACCACCTGGAGGTCGTGGGTGCCCGGCTCGAAGAACATGGTCTGTTCTATCTGCGCCCGGGAATCGGTGGCCAGCTCCATCCAGAACTCCTCCTCGCCGATGTGCCTGACCAGCTGGTTGTCGAGGAGAAGGTCCACAGAGATGTTGTAGATGTAGAGCTCACGTGTGTACAAGACGATGGAAAGGTTGTAGGTACCGACGGGGGCATCCCCCGCGGGCCAGACCTTGCGGAGGTCCGCCCAGCTTCTTACATCCTCCCAAGGGTGACCTACCTGCTCCTCGAACAAGGTGAAGAGGTCGACGTACATCGACTCGACACCAGCATCGATCGTGACCAGCAACGTCGTGTAGGGGCCATCGTACGGATTCTCACTCCAGACGTACATGTCGGTACGGTTCACCACCCTGACGGTGTCCATCGCCTCGACCAAAAGGTCCATGCGTACCAATCTGGCCTGCTTACCACTCCAGTAGGACCACCGGGTCTCTGTGTAATCAGGCTTATCTATCGGCGTACCCTCGGTGTCAAAGAAGGTCTCGTTCTGATACTGGACGGAGGTCCCGTTGAACTCGAGGTCCGTGGTACCGGTCCTCATGTAGAGGTCCCCAGTGCAGTATTGGAAGGAGTTGGCCGAGCTGAGGTCCTCCCATTCGGTGGCCCCCCTGGAAGCGTGGTCCCAGATACAGATGTCCGTCACCCGTCGGAAGGTGCAGTCCTCTATATCGTAGACGGCGCGGGCCAGGTCGATGGCCTGCCCCACGTCGTTGAACTCGCAGTCGATGACCTCGACCACGCCCCCTCCCGTGTTGTTCTCGAGGCTTATGGCCCACATCGGCCTGAGGTAGCTTGGGATCCAGTGGCCCATACCCTCCGGGAGGTCCTTCCCGACGAACGTGTTGTCAACGATGGACCCATAGCAGTTGCTCATGGTCACCATGTCGTAGGCGGACTCGAAGCGGCAACCTGTCATGTCCAGTATGGAGGAGTTCGCCATTATTGGTGCATGCTCGAACACCGAGCCCCTGGCATCGAGGCGACCGTGGTCCAGCTCGATGTGCATTCCACGGACGGAGGCCCAGATGTTCTTGTCGGGCCACCTGCTGAAGATGTTCTCGCGATCGACCGTTCCGTAACCGGTCCTCGTGACCTCGGTGGCTACCCGTACGGTCGAACCCTCGATCCGAACGGCCCCCTGGAGGTCCATCACCTTGACATCCCGCCAGTTCCACGACATGGCGTTCGAGTACATGATGAACCCATCGACCAACCATCCCCCGTAGTAATGGTCCGTATCGGGTGGGATGTCGTAGGGTAGCAGACTGCCACCGTCGGTCACGTTGAGGTCACGGATGAAGTAGGTGTCCTCGGGGTATATCGACGGGTAGATCACGATCCTCGGCATGGAGTCGATGTAATCACCAAGGGGGACCTCGACGTGGAGCCAGTCCTCGCAGGGTCCGTCAGGGTCGATCCTAGCCAGCTCCACCAAGCCGCTGTCTGCATCGGTCTGGACGGCGATGGTTAAGGGGGTCCCGTTGAACCTCCACCGGAGGTCGAAGGTCACC
>CP070808.1:1779358-1782571 GCA_020343715.1 Thermoplasmata archaeon | reverse complement strand
CTACAAGGAGCTGGAGCTGGAGCTCGTGGACAACGTCACCGTGTTCCCCCTCGTGTATGACATCAAGGACCTGCCCATCCGCTCGCGGACCCCCAAGCTCTTCCCCGGGGCCTCCAAGGTGAAACAGCCTGGCCCCGGTTCGGAATTCTTTTTGATCCGCAACTACGTTCCCGGCGACCCCTTCAAGAACATCAACTGGAAGGCATTCGCTAGGACGGGCGAGCTCCTGGTCAACGAGAAGGAGCGCGAGGCGGTCTCGGACATCGTCATCATGCTGGACGCCCGTGCCACAGCGGCCACGGGCACCATCGGCCACAACGCCCTCATCTACGGCAGCAGGGCGGCAGCGACCTTGACGAGCTTCTTCATCAAGCGTCGTGACTCCGTCGCCCTGATCGTCTACTCGGACCGGCTGCTCTCGATCAAGCCCTCACAGGGCTCGAAGCAGCTTTACGAGATCCTGACGGCCCTGGCGGGCGCCGAGCCCGCCGGCGACCTGCCGTTCAAGGGTGTGGTCGAGGTGTCCTCCCCGTACATGCCCCGGCGCAGCCCGGTGATCATCATCTCAAACCTCGACGGAGACCCGTCGGTGGTGGACGCCATCTCAGAGCTCCGAACCCTGGAGTTCGACGTGGTGGTGCTCACCCCCAGCTCCATCGAGTTCGAGCTGATGTCCCGGAAGCGGCTGGAGGCTGGCGTGGAGAGATCACTGGAGTACGAGGTCCTGCGGTTGGAGCGGGATGTGATGATCCAAGACCTGCGCGGCTACGGCGCGGCGATCGTCGAGTGGGACCCCAAGGTCCCCCTGCTGGCGATCCTGCTGAGTGCCGCGCAGTCCATCGGCAGTCAAGAGTTCGACCATCGCGGCGGAGACTGGACGTGATAACATGACTGGAGAGGAAAAACCCGCATCGGAGGCACCTCCACCTGAGGCGCCAGCGGAAGAGGCACCACCGGATATGCCCGCTCCCACGGGAGAGGAAGCCGGTTGGGAAGCGCCCTCCCAGGTCATGGACCAGGACGACCTGGACGCCACTGTAACCGTCAACGTGGAGCAGGTGTTCTCGGAGATCTTCATGGTGAAGATCCTGGGAGTGCTCTTCTTCGTGTTGGCTGGTGTCCTGGCCTTCCTACCTTCCCTGCTGGGAGGGGAGGAGATCACGTCCATCCTGCCATCGTTGATACTCGGTGTCGTCGGAATGGTCTTCGGGATCATCGGATTCTTCGTACGGTCCCTAAGGAAGTGGATGATTTATCTGGCACCTGCGTTGCTCATCGCCGCGGTGGCCGTCAGACCCCTCACTTCCGCCGTCGGATCGCTGGACACGATGGATATCATCCTTAGTCTGGCGTTCGCCGTGTCGTGGTTCCTCGCCGTGGAATACCTCCATGCCCTCACCAGGTTCGTGGAGGTCGGTGAAATGGCCATCAAGCGGAGGTTGACCAACTTCAACCTCTCGGGCGTGGTCAAGCACTTCCTCGGCTGGGGCTTCCTGATGCTGGGAATCATAATCCTCGTGACCCTGGGCGTAGTCGGACTCGTCCCCCTTATGGGGAACGCGTTCTGGACCATGATCGCCCTTGGCGGGATGCTCATTATTGTGGGCACCCTAGGGACCATATTCCTGCTCACGCAGGCAAACCTCACCCAAGGTCTAATGTTCGCGATAGTTACCTACGGACCTGGCGTGGTCATCATCGTGGCCGCCGTCGTCTTCGTCGAGGGCGATGGCATCATCGGTGACTCGGCCGAGCTGTGGTCCGTTTTCGGTATCGCGATGGCAGCCGCCATAATCTTCACCATGCTGGGGCTAGTCCTCACGATGTGGTACTCCTTCGCGGAGGGCACCGCACAGGTGGAGAAGGTGGAGTACTCCCGAGAGAAGCTCCAGGAGATGCTGGCCTCCGGCCAGGTCCTGGACCTCGAGGACACGGGTACGATACCGGGCGGCGGAGAGACCCCCTGAGTGATGGCGAGGCGCAATGGAACGGGACGGGGCAACCCGTCCCGGACCCCCCTATTTTTCTTTTAATTACCCATCAGCCACGGGTATGCGTGCCCAGCGCCCCCGAGGTGATGCCCGTTGACCGGAGAGGTACCCCCAGAGGAGCCCGGGCCCGAGACGGCCCCCCCAGAGCCCGCGGACGACGGGTTCGACCCCATGGGAGCCCCTCCCGTCTACGAGGAGCCGACGGATGACCTGGTGTCCGTGGACGTAGAGGGACGCTTCCCCGAGATCCGCAGGCTCAAGGCCACCGGCTCCCTCTTCTACGTCCTTGCTGGCATGATGGTCATCCTCCCGCTGTTCCTCCTGTACGACGATCCGTCGCTGGGACCCAGGGCCCTGCTGACGCTGGGACTGGCCATGGGAGGCATCGCCGCCGGCCTCGCAGGCATGTGGTCACCCCCCTTGCGGCGTCTCACGATGCTGGCGGCCCCGCTGGTGCTGGTCGCGGCCGCCGCCTCTGGGACCCTGGGGGCCACCCTGGACACCATCCCACCCGCGGAACTGGCCCTGGCCTTCGCCTTCGCCGCCAGCTGGCTGCTGGCCCTGGAACACCACCATGCCGTGACCCGGTTCGTGGAGCTGGGGGCGTACGTGACCCGACAGCGCTTGACCACCTTCAGCCTGGGAGGGGTTGTCAATCACTTCCAGATATACGGGGTGGGCCTGGTGGCCATCATATCCTCCGTGGCGGTCGTGGTCGTCGTGGGTGTGCCCTGGGTGTTCGCCAGGGGGTCGTCGGGCACCTTCGCCCGATCGGTGGAGCTCAACTCCGTCTTCGGAATGGCCCTGGCCGCCGCCGTCGTGTTCACCCTTTCGGCCCTGATCCTGGTGTTCGTCAGGTCCGTCATCCCCCAGAGAGTGGACGTGGAGAGGGTTGCCTACTCCCGCGATTCCATGGAGGACATGCTGCGCTCGTCCCAGTTGCTGGAGCCCGGGGAGGACCGTCCCCGATGACTCACTCGGTGTACGAGTAGTCGACCACCAGGGTGTAGTCGTTGCCGTTGTCGGCGATGGTCCGCCTGTTGAAGGGCGAGAAGAATGGATACTGGTCGTCCGCGTCGGTGCAATGGACCTGGATCATGATGGTGTTCCCGTCGCCGGATATGTCCAAGCCGCCGTCCTCCTGCCAGTCGTAGGTGAAGGTCAGCGATAGTGGGCTAGTATCGGTGGCGAAGCCCGACTGGGTCTCCTCGGTGCCGTCGGG
>CP070808.1:1768908-1779258 GCA_020343715.1 Thermoplasmata archaeon | reverse complement strand
TGGGATTGAAAGACCGACCGTACGACTGATGCGTTCCGGGGTCGGTCAATCACCAGGGTCCACGGGTTTCCTTGGTTCCGCAGGATGACCTGGGGGTTCTGGTTGGGGGCTCAGCTCGGTAGCCCCCTCCACCGTTGGCCTCATCTCCGTGGTGGGCATATCCGGCGGTTCGGGCTGCGGGCTCAGTTGCGACATACCCTCACCCGTGGGCCTCAATGCGTCCGCGGGCATGTCCGGCGGTTCGGGTTGCGGGCTCAGCTCGGTCACATCACCCGTTCCCGCCTCCGGGACCTCTCCGGGCGTCGGTGTCTTGGTAATTTCAGCGCTGGCCCTCTTTCGACCAGCCATGACCCCGAAGATGGCGAGGAGTATCGCCAGGATGATCGCCAGGGGCCAGCAGAGACCCAGGTCGAAGAGGCCGGATCTCTCTTCCCAGGTGACCTCGTACTCCACCGTCGAAGTGTTGATGGAGGAGACGCCCCCGTTCTCGATGACCAGGTAGTACAGCTGGTTCTCGGGCAGGGTGACGGTCCTCTTGAAGCTCTCGGTGTTGTTCTTCGAGTGGGCCGGGTAATAGGAGAACTCGAACTTGAGGGGGTCTACGTAGTCGTTGTAACCCTCCTCGGGCATGAGGAACACGTTGACGGGCACCCCGTCGGTCACCTGGATGTCCCAGGTCGCTCGGAACTCCACATCGTCGGTGGCGTCGATCTCGATGTCCACGTACTCGAGCCACTCCAACGTCTCGGTCCCGCTCTCCTCGCCCGCCAGTACAGGGTGGGCCAGGGCCGTGAGCGCTAGCACTAGCGATAATGCGATGACGATGTGTCTCCCTTTCATCCCGGTCACCTCCCCCGAGGGTCCGTCAGTAGGATAGGTGGGTAGGATATATGACCCTATGGGCCCTCGTCGCCCCCTACCTTGGGGAGGGGTTTCTCATTCCCACGCTTGGGCATTTGCATGAACGCCAGGGCCGCGGTGAGGATTATTACGATGAACAGCGCGGTGATGCACCATAGCCAGTTGAAACCGAAGGTGTAGGCGCTCTCCCAGCTGACCTTGTACTCCACGGTGGTGGTCTGGTTCGCCTCGGTGGCGGTGGACTCGATGACCACGAAGAACTTACCCTTGGTGGCGAAGACGAACGACGTGTCGAACTCGTCGATGTCATCCTCTGAGTAGCCCTCGTACGAGTCGAACTCCTCTCCCGCCTGGTAGGCCTCGTAGTTCTCCTCGTCCAGGAAATAAGCGTCGACGTTGGGGCCAGAGGTGACCTTGATGTCCACCGTCACCTCCAGGGCATCCCCGTCACCGTTGGGGATCGTCACAGCTACATGGTCCCCAGTGTCGAGGGTCTCAGTACCTGAGTCCTTACCTGCCAAGGAGAAGCCCGCCAACAGGAGCATGGCAGCAACGAGCAGCGCACCTACAACAACCAATCTCCTCATTCGATCCTCCTCCCGGTGTTATGGGCTATGACCCTATACATTATTAGAGATTGTCCTGTCCGTGAAGACCGGCACGCAATCGTCGACCTTGGGATGCCAGGTCAAGCAGAAACGTTATATGCCACAGTACGGTTCCGAGGCGGAATCGGAGGCGAGAGATATGCCGGACGCCCCATGGATAAGCACCTTCATCGCCATAGGCCTGATACCTGTGGCGTTCTTGTTCGTACACGCCTTCCTCAGCGGCCTCAAGGGCTGGAGGTTCCACAAGATCACGGGCCTCGCAGCCATCGTGTGGGACCTCTCGATGTCCATCGGTTACATGCTGTTCCGCACCTTCGGGGGCGAGGTGGAGGGGAGCACCCTGGTCATAGAGGGGGCCATCCTGGCCTACTTCATCATTCACGGCACCATGGCCGTCATCGTCATCGCCCTGGAGTTCGCCGTCCTATTCACAGGATGGGCCAACTGGAAGGAGAAGCCCGTGGGGGAGTGGCACAAGAAGCTGTCCCGCATCCTCTTCGTTCTCTGGTGGGCGGCCTTCCTGACTGGCGAGCTTTTCTACCTGGTCTACTACGTCCTCTGAGGTTCCCCTCTTCCAGGGGGCGCTTCCCAAATGGGACAGGGCCCCTAGTATTGGGGCGGGTCCTGCCTGGGCGGGCCAGGATCGTACCCCGGGGGCTCGCCCTGGGGAGGATAGTGTGATGGTTCGGGCGGGACGTAACCAGGACCCTGGTCCGAAGGCGGGACGTCGGTGGGCATGGGCGGTATGTCGGCGGTGTACTCGTCTGGCTGGCCGGGCTGCTGCATGGCCATCGGGGGTGCCTCGGCGGGCTTCGAGCGGGACCTCCTGAAGAAGAACCCGACGATCACTATCACGATGACGATGGCTAGGCAGATGCCGATGTTCATGATCCAGTCGGCGGCGGAAGCCTTCTCCCACTCCACGGTGTAGCTGACGGTGGCGTTCTCGTCCAGCCCTGCGATGCCCATGCTGTCGATGACGACGTAGTGGTTGCCGTCCTGGGACCAGCTGAAGTCCTCCTTAACGGACCCGACGTCCTCGTTCGAGTACAGGATGAAGTACTCGAAGGGTTGATTAGCGCTGTACTTGTCGTAGTCGACCTGCTCGAGCCACCATACGTTCACGTTGGGGCCTGAATCGACCTTGACGTCGTACATCACGTTAGTCGTGCCGTCTATCTTCACCTTGACAACGATGGAATCGCCGAAACCTATGGTCTTGGTGTCCTTCTCCTTGCCCGCGAACGCGGGGGTCGCGAGCAGGACCACCGCAAGCAAGGCAAGCAAGATAACTAGATGTTTCCTCATACCACCATTCCCCCTTGGAATGTTACCATGGAATGGAGGCCTGGCATATATCACTGTATCTGCAAAGGATTATACAAAAGGGCCCCAGGCTCTATGGTATGCCGCTGAAATGTCACAGCTGTGTCACACCTTTGTCACAGTGGCCGGTAGAGCTTGGTGGGGTCCGTCTTCGAGGAGGCCACCTCCACCAGCAGCCCCTCGTCCACCATCATGGCCAGGTCCCGCTGCACGGTGCGGCGGACCAGGTCGAACCGCTTGACGACGTCGTCCACCGAGGCGCCGTCCCGGTCTATGACATGGAGCAGCACCTTCCGCTGCCTCTCGTTGAAACGTAGGTCCTCGGCCCGCTCCATGAGGGTGTCACGGCGGACCACCGCCCCGCCGATGGTCTTGACGCCCATCAACTGGCCCGCCAGCCCCTCGCAGAAGTACTCCAGCCATCCGGTAAGGTCACCGTCCTCCTCCCTGACCCTCTGGATGGCGTCGTAGTAGTCCTGCCGGGCGATGTCGTAGAACTGGGACAGGGAGAACAGCCGCTGGAAGTCGTAGCCGTTCTGGTACAGCACAAGGGTGCATAGCACCCGGGCGGTCCTGCCGTTGCCGTCCAGGAAGGGATGGATGTCCACGAAGGCGTGCTGGACCACGCCTGCCACCAGGACCGGCGACATGCCCTTGTCCCTGTTGAGCCACTTGACCAGCTGGCCCATGCGCTCGGGAACCTCCTCGGGGGGAGGGGGCGTGTAGATGACCTCCCCCGTCTCCATGTTGCCCACGTAGTTCTGGACCGTGCGGTACCGTCCAGGCTCCAGCGAACCACCCCTCACTTCCTTGACCAGTATCCCATGGATGTCCCTGATCAGGTCCTCGGTGATGTCCGAGAGCTCCCCCAGGTAATCGGACACGAAGTCCATGGCCTCCCTGTAGTTGAGCAGCTCCTGCCGGTCGTCCCGGTCCACCCCGACCACGTCCTCGCCCGCCAGGATGGCCTCCGCCTGGGGCAGGGTGATGCGGGTGCCCTCGATATGGGTGGAGTGGTGCGCCTCCAGGACCATGGCGTCCACCTGCCTGCCCTCGAGCCACTCCTCCTTGAGGTTGGCGGCGTCCAGGAAGCCCCTGGCCCGCTCGATCTCCAGAAGGGAGCTGTTCATGGCGTCGGTGATGGTGTACCTGGGTCTGAACATGGCCATCCTACGAAGGGCCGTCCCTGTCTAATACGTTTCGACCCCCTTCGAGGGCCTTGAGAATCAGTTTGCCGATGGTATACTGGCACGCAAAGCATAACTACTAGTCCGAGAATCGCTGGCCGACCCAACGGAGGGAATCCCATGGGGTATCGACGATATGCATTCGCCATCGCCTTAGCAATGATCGCCTTCACTCTCCCGGTAGGCGGGACCGATGTGGGGCCCATGGCCGACACCGACGGCCCCCTTTTCATCGCCGACGACACGCCCAGTTCGGCCTTCGTCGGTGACCCCATCGAGTTCAACACCACCATAACCGACGAGACGGGCGTCCAGAACGCCTCGGTGGAGTACTGGATAGGTTCGACGGCCCACATCAGCTTGGCCCTCACCCTGACCTCGGGCAACACCACCAACGGCACCTGGGCCACCACCATAGTCGCGCCGGGCACCCTGCAGCACATTAGCTACCTCTTCTACGCCTTCGATACCCTGGCCAACAGCAGGAGCTCCGGTCCCCAGGACATCAACCTAGTGGACAACATGGGTCCCAAGGTTGAGGACTTCACCGCCGCGCAGAGCGGGAAGGCCACCACTGGCGACGACTACAGCTTCTTCGCCAACGTCAGCGACAACGTGGCCGTGAACCTGGTCAAGGTCCACTACGAGGTGGGCTCGCCCACCTGGCTCGACAAGAACGTGACCATGGAGCCCATGTCCGTGGACGGCAAGGGCAACGGCCTTTGGGTGTTCAACCTGACGGTGTTCACCAACAGCACCGAGTCCTTCAGGTACACCCTCTGGGCCCGTGACACCTCCAACAACGTCAGGGTGACCCGCGGCCAGGTGGACACCATCGACAACGACCGACCATGGATCGAGGACGACAGGTCCGACGCCGAGGGCTTCACCGGGGACGAGCTCCACTTCGAGATCGAGGTCACCGACAACGTGGAGATAGACAAGGTGAAGGTCTTCTGGGCCTACGGCACCACGGCTCCCCGCAACCAGACGATGACCGCCCTCCAGACGGGCCCCACGGGTGACGGCAAGTACCAGCGCAACGTGACCCTCCCCACCGACTTCGTGGGCAACCTGTGGTACCAGTTCCTGGTGGCGGACTCCTCCAACAGGTGGAACTTCAGCGAGGTGGTGGACATCAGCGTGTCCGACAACGACGGACCGGTGCTGGACCCCGACAACTCCCATGCCGTGGGAGACGAGCGCTTCGACTTCGAGGTGAACGTCACCGACAACATCGGCGTGGAGATGGTATGGGTCCTGTACAACTTCGTGGGAGAGCCACCGGTGAACGTCACCATGACCCCCCAGGTGGTCGACGACGGGGGCAACGGCTCGTACGGCAACGTGGGGGTCGGGATACCCCTGGACAAGCAGGTCAATCTCCGATACTTCCTCGGCGCCATCGACGTCAACGGCTTCGCCACCATCATCGAGGGCGAGTACCAGAACGTGGACAACATCATCCCCACCTTGGGTGAGAACGGCACCATCGGGGAGCCCGTGAAGGGTCACTCCATCGACGTGTGGGTCACCGCCACCGACAACTTCGGCGTGGCCGACGTCAGGATCGAGTACTGGTTCGGCACCGCCGCCGTCAAGAACGACAGCATGGAGGCAGATGGGGGCAACTACAGCTTCACCATCCACATCCCCCGGAACCCCGCCGGTGACCTGATGTACAGCTTCCACGCCACCGACATCAAGGGCAACTGGAACCACTCCATGGTCTACACCGTGGTCCCCTACAACCTGGCGCCGGAGGTGGCCGAGGTCGACCTTTGGGAGATAACGGAGGAGGAGAACGAGGTCCTGGACCTAGCGCCCTACATGTCCGACGGTAACGACGTGGTGACCGCGCTGGAGGTCACCACCGATGCCGACGGCTTCACCGTGGACGGCCTTCGACTGATGGCCCGCTTCGACGAGTGGATGGAGGGCTTCACCATCAACTGCACCGTAACCGACGGCGAGGACTCCACCAACTTCACGGTGGACATCACCATCACCAACGTCAACGACCTGGCCGTGTTCACCAGCGAGCCGGTCAAGACGGCGGAGGTGTCGGTGGAGTACGTCTACCCAGTGCTGTTCACCGACGAGGACATCGGGCAGACCTACACCTTCAGCTTCGACGAGGCGCCCGCGGGCATGACGGTGGCGGCCAACGGCCGCATCACCTGGACGCCCACCATGGACCAGGAGGGCAACCACAACGTCGACCTGGCCCTGGACGACGGCTACAACGTGGTCCACCAGCAGTGGACCGTGGTGGTCGCCGAGCGGCCCACCGACGACCCGCCCGCCTTCACCAACGACCCGCCATCGACCCACTCCGCCGGCACCCTCTACATGTTCGACTTCGACGCCGAGGACCCCGACGGGGACCCCATCGTCTTCAGGCTGGTCTCCGGGCCCGAGGGTGCGGAGATCGACGAGAACACGGGGGAGCTGACTTGGAACGTGAAGGCGGACAAGCGTGACACCACGGTGACCGAGGACTTCGTGGTCCGGGTCAGCGACTTCTCCCACGACACCGACAAGGAGTTCTCGGTGGCGGTCTCATACCCGACCAACGACCCGCCGGTGATCACCGGCTCCCCGCCCAAGGTGACCACCGACAGGGACACCTCGGTGAACCTGGGCGAGTACATGTCCGACCCCGACGACGAGAAGGTCACCCTGGAGTGGAACGCGTCCACCGACGCCAAGGCCTTCACCGTCCACATGAACGGCAACCACCTGGTCATCACCATCAAGGAGGGCAGGACCGGCAAGGGCACCGTCACCCTCAAGCTGGAGGACCCGTGGGGAGAGTTCGACTCCACCGAGCTGCAGGTCGAGGTTCAGGCCTCCGACGATGACGGCGGTGCGCTGGGCGACAACATGCTCTTCATCGCCATCGCCGTGGTGGCGGTCATCGTCGTGCTGGGCCTGGTCTACATCCTCAAGGGCGGTCCCAAGGACGAGTAGGCGGGCTACCTCACCCGTTGTCAGGCCCCACCTCGAACTCGAACACCACGCCGGTGTCGCCCAGGTGGAAGTCGTTGCCGTTGGTGAGCCAAGAGGGTACCTGGAGGTAGGACGTCACCTTCCGTTCCACGTCCCGGAAGTGACGCTCGCACACCAGCACCGATGCTGTCTTATCGCTCTCCACCACTGCTAGGAAGATGGGCTGGTTCCGGCAGCCCACGATCGAGCAGATGAACCTGTGGGCGGGCCCGTCCTCCTCTATGCAGTCGATGCAGACGTGCCGGTCGTAGATGCCCTGCAAGGCCAATGCGTGTCCCCCGCATCTCTCGCATTCATGGAACTCCACTAGTGTCACCCCGGGACCGCAAGGTCTTCACCGTCCGCCCTCATATAGGGACCGCCGTCAGCTCCCGTTTTGTTAACCAGAGAACGGGAAAATCGCACCCCCCACGAGTGATATTTACGGGCCCCCGATATGGTGTCCTGTACCCGGTCTCCGAAGGCTTTTTCAACCCCCAGACACCATGGGGGCGCCCATGCCCCGTACCGTCCGTGTCAGAGTAGCAGCCATAGACGGCAAGTGCGACGTGCACCAGGTGGGGGACACGTTCTACATCAGGGGCGCCAAGCTGGACGGTAAGGTCCCCGTGTGCATCCACGCCCTGCCATCCATCCTCCAGTACGCCCTGGCCCTCCGGGAGGGCGCCGACCCGGTGGAGTTGGGCACCGCCAGGGCCGGCCGCGTCGCCCGCGTCGCCTGCCCCGACCCGGGTCCCCCGCTGACCGACGGGGGCATGGCCATATTCGAGCTGGAGCTCATGGGCGAGAGGCCCCCCCAGCGCGTGGCCAAGCATCGATACGTGGACGGGTGATCCTCGCCTCGATATGTTTCTCCCTCCTGATACTGGCACCGAAACTCTAATCGGTGATGAGCACAGGGGATATGTGGGAAGGTGAGAGGATGCGCCATCCGTACTTACTGTGCTTGTCATTGCTGTTGGGACTGCTCGCACTCGCTCTGGTGGCCACCCCCGGAGCCGCTGAGGACCGGGAGCTGGACACAGTGTTGTTCCTGCACTGGGTCAACGACGGTGAGCCCTCCCGTGACCTGGGCGGCCACAGCGTGCGCAACTTCATGGACACCACCACCGGGTGGGAGGACACCAACCGGTCCGTCACCTCGGGCTCGAACTGGGAGGAGGACTGGTACCTCCACCCGCTCCTGGCCGAGGACCTGACCACCGACAACGTCACGCTGGGCCTGTGGATGAACGCCTCGGGCGGCCAGAAGCGCGCGCAGATCTCCGTCTCGATACTGGACGTGGCGGACGCGTCCAGCGACCCCTACGGTCAGGTGGTGGCCGAGGCCAACTACGGCAACACCCCGTTGTTCGCCACCCCCCACTTCATGACCTTCCCCCTGGAGTTCTCCCCCTACACATTCTCCGCGGGCCACTCGATCAGGGTCCTCATCTCGATGACCCCTGGAACCTCCACCTTCGTCACCATCATATGGGACACGGCCACCGCCGACAGCCGTCTGACGATCACGACGGAGGACCGCCTGGACCTGCCCCAGGTGGGCGTCAAGGACTCCCAGGGTGAGCCCACCACCGGTCTCGACCCCATGGCCGAGGACAAGGACGTCACGCTGTTCGCGGTGACCACCGACCCCCTGGGCGTGTACGACGTGGCCATGGTCAAGGCCACGCTGGAGGGTCCCGACGGAACGGTCATCGTGGACAACGCATCGATGGACCGGCCCTCCCTCCCCCCCGGCTCGTCCCCCGCCGAGTTCTCCCTGGGCTGGGACTACGAAGGCGCCGAGACGGGCCGCTACACTCTGACCGTGTGGGCCGTGGAGCTCACGGGGACCAATCACAGGGACCACTTCGGCCACGGGACATACGGGGATTATCCGATAATCGTGTCGACCCAGTTCACCATCGGGGAGGTCTACACCGTCCACGTGCTCTGCCTGGACGGGGGCGACAGGCCCGTGGAGGGCGCCGCGGTCTCCTCGGGACCCCGGGAGGAGCCCGCCGTCACCGGCGAGGACGGCCGGACAGTCCTGGTGGTCTTCGGAGGCACCGTGGTGCTCACCGCCGTCTGGCACGACGTGGCCGTGGGACAGCTGACAATCGATGTGGATGCCGACGTGCCCGAGTCCGACCCCGCCGTGATCGAGTGCGCCATATACGAGGTGAGCCTCAGGACCGTCGACGGTCGCGGTGACCCCCTGGCGGAGGCGACGGTGCAGGTCACGCCACCGGCGGGTTACGGCACCCCCCTGCTGGCCCTCACCGATGGCGACGGGATGGTCACCCTGGGGCTGGTCCCCGGGGCCGACCACGCGGTCGTGGTCCTATGGAAGGGCTTCGGGGTGGCCGACACCACCTTCTCCCCCGAGGCGGACGGGACCATAGACGTCCCGTGCGCGGTCCACTGGGCGACCTTCCACGTGACCGATGCCGACGACGGGCCATTGCCCAGCGTCCAGCTGGTCGCCATGGACATGGGGACCCTGGGCGTGGTGGGCTTCGGCACCACCGACGGCAACGGTACCATATCGATGCGCCTTCCGGACACGTCGTACCGGGTGGAGGTCTACTGGCGCAACACCATGGTGCTCCGGATGGACGACCTTGTCCTGGACGGCGGCGACCTGGAGGACACCCTGGCATGCCGCGTCTTCCGAGCCACCGTAGAGGTGGTGGACCGGCACGGGGAGGCCCTCCCCCGGGTCCCCGTGGTGCTGGAGGACGATACCGGTGCGGTGGTCTCCACCGAGATCTCCGACGACGAGGGCCTGGTGGTGTTCCAGTTGGGAGAGGGCTCCTACAGGGCCATCGGCCTGCTCCAGACCACCTACAGGTGGACTGCGATAGACATGGAGGAGGCGGTCCAGCTGGACGTCAACGCCTCCGGGGATTACACCCTGGAGTTCGACCAGTACCCACCTGGCATCCTAGGGACCGTGCAGTTCTGGACGATGTTCACCGTGCTGTTCATCTTCTGCGTCATGATGTACATAGTCATGCTCTGGAGGCGGTCCCTGAGGCTCGACGATGACGAGGAGGGTCCAGAGGACGACTCTGGCGGCAAGGACGATGGTGACGTGGCCGTGAACTCCACCGGGATCGAAGTGGAGCCGAACCCCAAGATCCTGCCCGTGGAAGACGAGTAGGGTCCGCTCGGTTCACCCGGCTGTCCTGAAGGTCAACACGGCGTAGGCCTGGTTGCCGCTGTCCTCCTTGACGTACACCTCGACCTGGTACTCGGCCCCCTCCTCCAGGAGGTCGCCCGGGATCGTCATGCTGGTCACGTCCCCAGGCACCTCCATGGTCAGGTCGATGTCCAGGTCGATGGGGTCCTGACCGTCGGGCGGGTCC
>CP070808.1:1766302-1768808 GCA_020343715.1 Thermoplasmata archaeon | reverse complement strand
CCCAGGGGTACACGACGAGCATTCGCAACAGCAGCAAGAACATGGCGTCCAGCATGCGGGACCTGACCCGCTCGGTGACCGAGGTGACCAACCCGCCCCCTGTCCCCGACTACAGCAGCGGAGGAGGCGGTTCTTGGGGAGGCGGCGGCGGTGGCGGCTGTGCATGTGCTTGCGCGTGTGCCTGCGCCTGCGCGGGAGGTGGTCGATGATGTCGTTCATGGACAGGTTCAAGGTCAGCGCGGGGGAGCCCCTGTCCCCAGGCACCCACACCTACGACGGCACGGGGGACCTCAAGGGCCACAGGTTCCACCTGCGGGTGGACCCCAACAGGAAGGGGGTGCTGATCGTGGACGCGTCCCGCATGATCTTCCTCAACGGCAGCGCCATAGACCACGCGCGATGCGTCCTCAAGGGCATGGACGAGCACTCCACCATCAGGTACCTGAAGAACCGGTACCGCAAGCTGGATGTCGAGAAGGCCAGGGAGGACAACCTTCGCATCAGGGCCACCCTAAGGGCCCTGGCCGACGGGGAGATGGACATGATAGACCACTCTGTGAGCGAGTCCCCCGCCATCGGCGCCGACGACCTGCCCTCACCCTACCGGATGGACCTGGCCCTCACGTACCGCTGCCAGAACGAGTGCGGTCACTGCTACAACGAGGAGGGCAGGGGGACCGAGGAGATGACCAAGGACCAGTGGCTCGACGTCATAGACGGCCTGTGGGAGGTGGGGATACCCCACATCGTGTTCACGGGAGGGGAGCCCACGTTGGTTCCCCACCTGCTCCACCTGATCAGGCGTTCCGAGTTCCACGGACAGATAACCGGCCTGGTCACCAACGGCCGGAGGCTGGCGGAGCCAGGGTACCTCCTCGCGCTTATAGAGACCGGCCTGGACCACGTGCAGGTGACGGTCCTTTCCCACAGGGAGTCCGTCCACGACGGACTGGTTTGCTCCGAGGGGGCGTGGAAGGAGACGGTGGAGGGCATCAAGAAGGCGCTGGCGCTGGACGTGTACCTTTCCACGAACACCACCATCATGTCGGAGAACCTGGACGACGTGGAGGACACCGTCAGGTTCCTCATCGACCTAGGGGTGCAGAACATATCCCTCAACGGCATCATAAGGTCGGGGAAGGGCAAGGACGCCCGGTCGGTGACCTACGAGGAGCTGGACGGGCTCCTCCAACGGGTGGTGGCCATCGCTGAGGAGGCGGACGTGAACCTGGTGTGGTTCACCCCCACCCCCTACTGCGAGCTCAATCCCCTAAGCTACGGACTGGGCATCAAGCAATGCACCGCCTGCTCGTTGAACATGGCCATGGAGCCCGACGGCTCGGTCCTCCCGTGCCAGAGTTACTACGAGCCCCTGGGGAACTTCCGGAAGGACCCCTGGAACTCCATCTGGGACCACGCACTGTGCAAGGGGATCCGGGAGCGGGACTACATGGCCGAGAAATGCGCCGAGTGCGACCTGGCCCAGGTCTGCGGGGGAGGTTGCCCCCTTTCCTTGGAGCACGGCGACTACACGTGCCTCGACCGCATGAGCAACATGTGACGGTCACTTCCCGCCTATTGCCCAGAAGATGGGATTGAAGGAGAAGGCGGTGCCCTTCTCCAGCGCATCCTCCCAGACGACCTTGATGCGCTCCAGGTGCTCGGGCCTCAGATGGGGAGCCGCCTTCACCAGGTAGCCCCACTCGTCTCGGAACTCCTCCCGGAGCCGGTCGGTGTCCCACACGCCGGGGTGGAACCCCACCTCGACATCCAGCCCCTCCCTCCTGTACAGCTCCCTGAGCTTTCGGCCCATGAAGGGGTCGGCACCCCGGGCACGGAAGCCCTCCACCACCAGGTCCCTGACCTCGGACAGGCCCTCGGGGTGGTCGATGCGTGCGCCGAAGTCCGGCTCGGCCAGGCACAGCACCCATTGACGCGAAACGCGGGCCATCTCGCGTAGGGCGCCGCCAGGGTCGTCCAGCCACATCATGAGGAACGTGCAGTAGACCACGTCGAAGGTCCCGTCGTCGAAGGGCAGTTCATAGACGTCAGCCAGCCTCACGTCCAGGTCCCGGGCGCGGCAGGTGGCCACCATGTCCGGGTCCAGGTCGATGCCGACCACATCCATCCTGCGGGAGAGGAGCTCCATCACATAACCGGGCCCGCATCCCGCGTCCAGGGCCGATGGGGGTTCAGCGTCATGTCGGTCCCGAAGGACCCTGGTGTCCAGCAACCAGATCCAAGATTCTGCCAACCACTCCGCCTGGCGCCTCAGCTGGCGGTGCGTACTGTCGCTCCCCGGGACCTCCACGCCCGTTAATTGTCATGAGGATGGTTAAACGTTTCCAGGCGGGCATGGGATGGTTACGCCTCACAACCTCGGGTCGGTGGCGTTGATGATCCTGTTGACCGAATCCTGGTTGAAGCCCTTGAACCCGTGGATCCGCTCGGTGAGCTCCACGTGGCTGCCCACGGCGCCCTCCTCCCCGAACCGGTCGAAGGTCTC
>CP070808.1:1757975-1766202 GCA_020343715.1 Thermoplasmata archaeon | reverse complement strand
AGACCTTCAAGTGGGGCTTCGTTCCCCACTGGGCGAAGGGCGACAAGCCCCGCTACATGATCAACGCCAGGTCCGAGACGGTGGCGGAGAAGCCCACCTTCCGGTCCGCCTTCAAGCGCCGCCGCTGCCTGGTGGTGGCCGACGGCTTCTACGAGTGGAAGAAATCGGGCAAGGTGAAGGTCCCCATGTACATATGGGACACCTCGGGACGACCCTGGGGCTTCGCGGGCATCTACGAGACGTGGACGCCCCCCGAGGGCGACCCGGTCACCACCTGCGCAATCATCACCACCGAGGCCAACGAGGTGATGTCGAAGGTGCACCATAGGATGCCCGCCATCGTCCACGAGGAGGACCGGGCCACGTGGCTGGACCCTGCCATCGACGACCCGGAGGTGCTGCTGCCCATGCTGCGCCCCTACGAGTCGGAGAGGATGGAGGTGTTCCCCGTCTCCGACGAGGTCAACTCCCCTAGGAACGACCACCCGGGTCTCATCAGGCCCCTCGAGACGTTCGGGAGACACACGGATATCTGAACCCGAGGTTTCGGAGGGTGCGCGTATGGAAGTTCTCGTCATGGGGTCCTCCGGTTATATCGGCTCCAGGCTCGTGGCGCGCCTTCTGCAGGATGGGCACAGGGTCAGTGCCGCATCGCGCTCGCCCGACGGTCTGGAGAACATGCCCTGGTCCGGGCACGGATCCGTTGAGCCGGTCCTGGCAGACGTTCTCGATGGTCCTTCCCTTGAACGGGCATTCGAGGGTGTGGAGGTCGTATACTACCTGGTCCACTCGATGGTCTCCCATCCCCGCCGCTTCGCTGAGGTGGACCGTGAGGGGGCCAGGAGGACCTCGAAGGCGGCGGCCGAGGCTGGTGTCGAGAGGATAATCTACCTGGGAGGTCTGAGCGAGGGTTCAGGTTTCGGAAGCGAACACCTCAGGTCCAGGGACGAGGTGGCGGACATCCTCGGTGAGGGGAACGTCCCGGTGACGACCCTCAGGGCGGCCATGGTGATGGGCTCGGGCTCGGCCTCCTTCGAGATCATGAGGTACCTGGTCGACAGGCTTCCGGTAATGACCACCCCCAAGTGGGTCCAGAGCCAGACCCAACCCATCGCGATACGCGACGTCCTGGCATACCTGACCGGCGTCCTCGACGTGCCTGAGACCCTCGGCAAGAGCTTCGACGTGGGCGGTCCGGAGGTCCTCAACTACCTTGCCCTCATGGACATCTACACGGAGGAGGCGGGGATGAGGCGAAGGATGATCATCCAGCTCCCGTTCCTATCACCGAAGCTCAGCTCGTACTGGATAGGGCTCGTGACCCCCGTCCCTGCGGCGATGGCTCGCAGGCTCACGGAGGGCCTTAGCAGCAGGTCTGTCTGCAAGGACATGTCCATCAGGGACCTCATCCCCATGGAACTGACGGACAGCGTGACCGCCATCCGGGCCTCGTTGGACCCCGGAAGGCGTCTGGTGGCCTTCGACGAATGGGACACGGATACGATGGTGCGACATCCCGAATGGCCCCATCCCGGAGACCCTCCGTGGGCCGGGGGGACGGAGTTTACGGACACGAGACGGATGGAACTGGACAAGGACAGTGATTCGGTCTGGCGCCCCGTTGAGAGGATCGGAAGGGAGCTCAGCTGCTGTTTCCCGGACACCCTTTGGAAGCTCTGGAGGACTGGGGACCGTTGGGCCTGCGATGTGGCGGGTCGATTGGACCTCGGACCAGAGGGTGGTAGGGCAGCATGCGCGCTCTGGGACGTGATCTCCGAGGAGGAGGGCAGGTCGTTGACGGTGGGCATCGACCTGGGTCCCTTCGGCTCGGGCTCCATACGATACGTCCTGGACGGGCGCCTCGAGGACCTTACCACTGTCTCTCAGAGGGTATCGTTCCGACCGAAGGGCCTTGCGGGCATCGCCTACTGGTACTCCACCCTCCCCCTGCATCTCATAGTGTTCGACAGGACGGTCAGGTGGATCGCGGACGCGACGGGTGCCGATATCACCGATGGACCCCACTCGAGCTTGTCGCTGAGGTCCGGCAGCAATGCCAGATAACCGGGGCACACCTCGTCGGACCGACGTACAGCTCCGGCGCATCATTCTTGTAACACCGGCCAGTACATCCCATCATGCGCCAGCCCCGCGGCCGGACTTGCGGGAGGGGCGGTTGTGGCCTCCTTCTCCTCGTCGTCGTGGTCGCCACCGTCCTAATGCTCCTAGCCGTCCCCTCGGCGGACGCCAGGCACGGCCTGTGCGTCGACGGTACCTTCGGACCCACCAGGTTCTCCAGGGCCCCCGTGGACACGGAGCCCGTGGACGTGACGGACCATGACGAGCCCGACTTCCAGCAGCGGCTGTTCTCGTACGGTGGCCACCTCCACGTGACGTGGCTCACTGAGGAGGAGGACCCTGAGGTCACCGAGTACCTGTTCATGAGGACCCTGGGCCCCGATGGATGGGGCGAGAGGGTCGTGGTGAACAACCCCGTCCCGGAGGACGGGGAGTTCGAGGGGACGCACATCCGGCTGGCCGGCTACGACGTGGCGGAGCACGACGGCCTCCTGTGGTTCGTGTGGAGCACCCCATCGGTGGAGCAGGCCGACGGCCCCGACGGGGACATCGTCTTCCGGACATTCGACGGGACCGCGTGGGGTCCCATCACCGAGATCACCCCGGCCGGCGACACCGCCATCGACCTGACCCCCGCCGTTGCCTCCTCAGGCGACCGCCTGGTGGTGGCCTGGTCCACCGGGACCGAGACGGGCCGCCGCATCTCCGCCACGTGGCTCGACGACGATGGCTGGGCCGACCCCGTGGCCGTAACCTCTCCCATCGACGGGGGGGACGACTTCAACCCGCGTATCGAGGCGGTGCCCGGCGGGTCCTTCATAGCGTGGCATCACAGGGAGACGATCCCCGAGGGTCCCACCCAGGTGACCGTCCAGGCCAGGGTGCTCGAGGGCGATGCCCTCGGTCCCCTCGTCCATGTGTCGGGGGTCGGGGGCTACGAGGACCTGTGGGTGGACATGATCTGGCACGAGGACGCGCTGATGATGGTCTGGCAGCGGGCGGGTCTGCCCCTGGGCTTCGAACGCAGCAGGATAGTCCTCCGGGAGTGGACCCCCGAGGGCCTGGGGCCCGAGCGGGACATCACCGGTGGGGCCCACGGGGGCTTCAACGGACGCCCCGCCATCGGCCTGACCGGAGAGGGCCCCCGCGTCTACTGGCACACCGACGACGACGGGGTGTCCCTGGGCACCAGCGAGGACCTGGTCTTCAGGGCCCGGGACGGTCGTGGCCTATGGGGTGCTGTGGAGGTCTTCCAGGGCGACATGGGACAGGACATGGTGAGGGTGCAACTGGCGGAGCACAGGGGCCAGCTGTGGGCTGCGTGGATGGCCAACGTGACCTTCGTCGAGCCCCCGGACTTCGAGCCCCACCAGGCTTGGGACGTGTTCGTGGCCCCGGCCCACCTGGGTGACGACCCCCATGCCGACAAAAGGGTCCTTGTCGACTGGAAGCTCTGCGAGGACGCGGGCGAGAGGACGGTCCTGACCGTGGAGGGTCCCGGGGGACCCATGGCGGGCGTCCACCTGGAGGTGGTCGTGCTCGACCCCGACGGGGCCAAGGAGGCGGTCCTCCAGGGCACCACCGACGAGGCGGGTCAGGTGGAGTTCGACCACGGGTACCACCAGAGGGGAGGGTACACCATCCTGGTGGCCATGGACGACGATGCCATCGCAACCCTGCCCGTTGAGGTGGGGTCCGTCCCCGACCACGTGGTGGTGGACCACGACTTCGCAATCTCGACCTTCCTGTGGGTGGCGGCCTTCGCCATCGTGGGCTACCTGTTCATAAGGAGACGGCGGGGCGCCATTTGAGGTCCCCATGACCCGTTGACCCGATAGTAAAACAGCATACCAAACACTATATAAATTCGGTTAACCGAATTCGGTTCGGCCACCCGAATTACAGGGAGAATGAAGGCAATGTTGGGACAGTACCTCATAACGTTCCGGGAGGTGCTCGAGGCCGCGCTGGTCGTGAGCATCGTTCTGGCTTACATGATAAAGACGGACAGGCTCCACCTTACCAAGTACATCTGGTGGGGCGTGGCCCTGGCGGCGGCCGCCAGCATCGCCGCCGGCGCGGCGGTGGCCGTGATGTACGGAAGCCTGACGGAGGCCACGGAGAAGCTCTTCGAGGGACTGGCAGCCCTCATCGCCGTGGCGGTGCTGACGACGATGATCCTGTGGATGGCCCTCCGGGGAAGCCGGGTGGAGCAGGATATCAAGGACAGGACCCGCGACGTGGTGGAGACCGGGACCGTTATGGGCCTGGTCGCCTTCGCCTTCATCATGGTCTTCCGTGAGGGCTTCGAGACGGTGCTGTTCCTCACCCCCTTCGCTTCATCGGACCCCTCGGGGACCGTCCTGGGCCTGGTCCTGGGCCTGGTGACGGCCCTGGCCCTCGCATACGCCATCTTCAGGCTCGGCGTGAGGATCGACCTCAAGCGGTTCTTTTACCTGTCGTCAATCCTGCTGGTGCTGCTGGCCGCGGGCCTGGCGGGCTACGGCGTCCACGAACTGCTGGAGTACGGCGAGGCCGTGGGGGCCCAGGTTGGCTGGGTGGGCGAGTACGCCTACCAGCTGGACGTCCCCTCGGACAGCCCCTGGTACCACAAGGGCACCGTGGGCTCGGTCTTCGCCGTCATGTTCGGGTACTCCGTCAAGATGGAGTGGGCACGCGTCTTCGTGCACGTGGCCTACCTGGCGATATTCCTACCCCTGGTGGTCATCGCCTACAAGCGCCCCGACCTGCTGGAGGCGGCGGGCGCCAGGCTGAGGGCGCTCCCCCGTGTCCTCACGGGGACCCGTAACGGTAGGCCCGATGCGGGCCAGGGCGACAGGTGAGGGACGGGACCACCTTCAGGTGCCCGCCTTATAAGCTCGTTCAAAGACCGTACCAACCTCCTTATGACGCGTCGCGCGGGTGGTGCAGGTTATGTCGTGGAGAGCGGTACCGTTCACCGTATTATTGGTGGTGCTCCTCTTGGCGCCCGGGGTGGCGGCCTGCATCTCCCCCTACGGGTTCGAGGACTTCGAGCCCACGCCCCTGGTGGCGCCGGGCACCGGAGGGGACGTCCCCCCCGTGGACGTGTCCGCCTCCAGCGTGGACGACATGTTCCCCGAGCTGGTCTCGTACAACGGTGACCTCCTTGCCTTCTGGATAAAGTCCACGGGCACCACCGTGGTCACCGAGAGCCTGATGTCCAGGGCAATGAACGGCACCCAGTGGGGGCCGCTGATGGCGATAAACAGCCCCGACCCGACGAACCTGACCCGGGAGGGCGAGCTCATCCGCGTGGCGGGCTTCGACGTGGCGGTCCACGACGGCCTCCTCTATGCCGTTTGGTCCACCCCGGACCCCGATGTGACCGAGGGCTCCGACAACGACCTGGTGTACCGCACCTTCGACGGGACCACATGGGGTCCCATCCTGGAGGTGCCATCCCCCGACGATGGCGCCGAGGACGTCCTGCCCTCCATCGCATCCACCCGATACGGGCTAATGGTGGCCTGGACCACCAACAGCGCGGTGATATCCGACGGCCCCGACCAGGACATAGTGGTCACCCACCTGGGGCCCGGTTCCGACGGGGCAGTCGTGGAGGTCACGCCCGCTGGCGATTCCGACAACGACTTCCTCCCCCGGGCCATCGGCACCCCTCTGGGGTCCCACGTCGTGTGGCACACCCGTGTGGTCCGGGAGGTCCCAGGCCACAGGGGTCTTGAGACGGGCATGGCCGTCAGCGGCAGGTGGACGTGGTCCGGCGTGTGGCACGACATCGAGGACTACACCGGAGGGACCAGCGGAGAGGACGTATGGATCGACCTCATGTGGGACGGTCACAGGTTGTGCATGGTGTGGCAGCGGGGCGGTGCTGACCTGGGCTACGACGCCACCACGATAATGTTCCGGGATTGGGACCTGGAGGGGTTCGGCCCCGTCCAGGACCTGGCGGTCCGCCAGGGCAACGCCAACAACGGAAAGCCCCGCCTGGCCATGGTCGAGGGCAACGTGTCGGTGTACTGGCACACCGACGACGACGGCGTGACCGTGGGCTCCACCTACGACCTGGTCCACAGGGTCAGCCAGGGGGGCGGACACTGGTCCCCCCTCGAGCCCTTCGTGGCCGACGACACCCGGGACCTGCTCAACATGGCGACCGTGGAGCACGACGGCGGTGTCTGGGCCGCGTGGATGGCCAACGTGACCTACGACGTGCCGGTCATCGGGGGCACCACCGAGGTGTGGGACGTGGTTGTCGGCCCCATCGTCGTGGGCAGGGACCCTGCCGACGCCCTGGTGGTCACCCCCAGGTGGGTCCGCGAGACCAAGGCCTGGGGACCCGACGACAGGATAGTGTTCTCGGTCACCGAGAGGGGCGTCCCCCGGGGCGACGTCCCGCTGACCGTGACGGTGTACGACCCCAAAGGTCGCGTGGAGGCGGTGCTCCAGGGCACGACTGGCCAAGGAGGCGAGACCTCCTTCGACCACGTGATGGAGGCCCACGGGGAGTACGGCCTCGAGGTGGTGGTGGAGGGCCGGGTCCTGGGCACCATGGCCCTGCGGGTCAGCCCGCCCCCCGAGGGGCAGATGGGCAACCTGGGTCTGACCCTGGGCCTGCTGGCGGGCTTCGTGATGGCCCTCACCGTCACCGGGACCGCCTTCATCCGCCGCCGGGGCGTGGTGGACGCCACGGCAGGGGCGGGCGGCGAGCAGGGGTTCATCAAGCCCATGTGGTCCTTCCGGATGGTCTCCCGGGTCCTGACCAAGGTCGTCAGGAGCGCCAAGCTGCAGGGCTGGCTCCAGATGCCCATGTTCCTCTTCTTCGTGGTGTCCATCTACATCGGGTTCTTCGGCACCCAGGACCCGACCCAGAACTTCACCACCATGATCGGGTGGGTGTACTACCTCCCGGGCATGCTCATCCTCTACGCCTTCTTCGGCCGACTGTGGTGCTACTTCGAGGCCTGCGGCTTCATGGACACCTGGGCCAAGAAGCTGGCTCCCCGTCGTGAGTGGAAGCAGTGGCCCTACTGGCTGACCGGGCTGTGGGTCGCCTTCGTCCTTCTTTTGGCGGGCTTCTGGGTGGAGATCGTGTTCTCCATCGACCTCTACCCATGGGCGGTGGCCACCTTCATGCTGGCCATCCTGCTGCTCAACTTCTTCGTCTCGGTCACCTTCGGCAAGCGCACCTACTGCCGGTTCGTGTGCCGCGACGGCGTCATCGAGGAGCTCATCGCCCGCTTCTCCCTGTTCAAGATCGGCGTCCAGACCCGGGCGGACACCACCAAGCGGGGCGGGGCCTGCATCTGGAAGGAGGGGGAGAAGCGCCCCGGCTACTGCTCCATGTGCTTCTCCTGCGTCCAGAACAACCCCGACGTCCAGGAGGCGTCGGTGGTCCCCATGCTCCGGGACTACGGCAAGGACGTGTACGAGCCCAAGAAGGTGCACCGGGACGAGGCGTGGGCGGCGCTGCTCCTGATGGGCATCTCCATCCCCTACATGCTGGTGCTCACCCGCGCATGGTGGGTGGACCTGACCGACGTGGCCTTCGCCATGGAGCCCTCCATGGGCGCCCTGGGTCTGGCCGCAGTCGGCGTAGGCCTGGCCGTCGGAACTTGGCTCTTCGACCGATGGGCGTTCGCCCGCTGGTCGGGCTGGTTCACCGCCCCCCGCCGAGCCCTCATCGTGCTGCTCCAGGCGCTGCTCCTCGCCCTATACGTGGCAGCGGCCTTCGGCGGCGGTGTGGGCCGACTGGTGGCCCTCCGGTCCCTCATCGTGCTGGCCAGCTTCACCGTGCCCTTCATCATCGTTCTGGCAGGCGAGCACCTGGTGGTGCGGCTCACGGGCAACAGCCTGGGCGAGCCCGCCGGGAGATTGCTGAACCGGTACGCCCTGGTCTTCATCCCCGTGTTCGTGGGGGTGCTCATCGCCCGGAACCTGCCCATCGTGGCCATGTGGGGCTGGGCCGCCTGGGACATCTTCTGGGGAACGCTCTCCAACTTCCCCGCGGGACCTGGCCCCGTCACCGCCCAGCCCTTCATACCCCCCGAGACCTTCTACACCCTGGGCGTCATGGCGCTGGCCTTCGGCCTCTTCCTGGGGGCCTACACCGCCCTCCAGATCTCCCGGCGCCTGTATAAGGACC
>CP070808.1:1755648-1757875 GCA_020343715.1 Thermoplasmata archaeon | reverse complement strand
TCGGCCACCGGGGCGTGTACGACCTCATCGACGAGGCCACGGGCACCAAGATAAGGGAGAACCAGGACGCCGTGGCCCTGTCACTCCAGGCAAGGTTGGCCGACGCTCTATTGGTGGCTTGGCAGGCGGGCTTCAGCCTGGACGTGTTCTGCACCGCCGCTTGGGCCGTGTCCGACAACCTCCAGAACACCTACGTGGGACCCCAGGCCCTGTGGAACGCCGCCCGGTTCACCTTCTTCGTGGCCCCGCCCCTGTGGTACGCCACCTCCTTCCCCGGATGGCAGGGATACCGCATCGAGCACGACCCCACGTACACCGGCTACGCCGACGTGGACTACGTGGAGACAGTCCCCGACGAGCCCAGGACTCCCGGTTTCACCGGCCTCCTGATGCTGACGGCCATAGCCATACCCACGGTGATCTACTTCGTGCTGGGGAGAAGGCAGTACTGAGCCTGCGCAAAGCCCAAATGCGGGAAGTGCCATCCGCGTGCGATGGTTGACATCAAGGCACCCGACGGTTCACAGCTGGGCGACCGCCCCTTCGTCATGGGCATCCTCAACGTTACACCCGACTCCTTCTCCGACGGGGGACAGTTCTCAGGCGAGGGAGCCATAGAGCACGCCCGACGGATGGTGGCGGAGGGAGCGGACATCATAGACATCGGGGGGGAGTCCACCAGGCCGGGGTCTGACCCGGTCCCCTTCGAGGAGGAGATGGCCCGCATTGAGGAGGTGCTCCCGGCGGTGGTCGACCTGGGTGTTCCCGTGTCCATCGACACCACCAAGGCGTCGGTGGCCGAGTGGGCCCTGGACAATGGAGCGGTCATCGTCAACGACGTGTCGGCGTGCCGGTTCGACGACGAGATGGCACCCCTTGTGGCGGGCCGTGGTTGCCCCCTGGTGCTCATGCACATGCTAGGCATGCCCAAGACGATGCAGGAGGACCCAACGTACCCTCGGGGAGTGGTACAGGAGATCACGGCCTTCTTCCAGGAGCGGCTTGAGGCCGTAGCGGGCTCCGGCGTGAGGATGGACCAGGTCATCCTCGACCCCGGCATCGGGTTCGGCAAGACGGTGCCACACAACCTGACCATCCTCGACAGGCTGGTGGAGTTCCAGGAGCTGGGACAGCCCATCATGGTGGGCGCGTCCCGCAAGTGGTTCATAGGCCTGGTCGGCGGGGGCGAGGTTGGCGAGAGGCTCGGGGGCTCGATAGCGGCCGTGGTGGTCGCCGTCCTGGGCGGCGCCGAAATCGTCAGGGTCCACGACGTGGCCGAGACGGTGCAGGCGGTGCGGGTCGCCCACTCGATCTCGAACTACAATGAATGGCGAGGTTCCTAGTACCTACCCTTCCAGGCCATGGCCCTGCCTGCCCTGATGGCAGCGTCCAGTGCCTTGGAATAGCACTCCCTTGCGCCTTCCAAATCGTAGCTCTTCTCCCGCTGCCATCCTATGGCGTAATGCATGTCGGCGTCGGAGACGTCAGCCCCCATTGCCCTCCCCCGATGGATCGCCTCCTTGGCGGTCTCCCGCTTCCGAGTGACCAGATCCTCCAGGTCCTCTGCTCCTTCTCGGTCCTCGGCCTGGTCCAAGCGGGCCAGTGCGGCCCACAGCTCATCCATCAGTGACTCGGCCAGCTGGTAGTTGCCGCTTTCCATGGCCCTTTCGATGTCCCTCCGGATCTCGAGGGCCCTATTGCTGTCCACCCCATTCACCTGTGACGAAGAGAGGGTTTTGAAAAGGACCCTACATCTCTCCTCGAGGTCGTCCGCTCTCCCTATATGGTCCCCAGCGCCCTCGGACGCTCTCTCCGCCACGTTGATGACGTCGTCCAGGAGAGTTCGGGATTTTATGAAATTGCTCTTCTCCAACGCCTCGATGGCCCTATCCATCAACTCTTGGGCCTCAGCCACGTACGCTCCCGACTCCCGAGCATCCCGAATGGCGAACTTGGCGTTGACGTAGAGGTCCATCGTCTCCTTATACTCTCTATGGATGACCTTAACCTCCGCCTTGGCCTCCTTGGCCGACTCGGTGGCCCTCCTGTACCTTTTGTTCTTGAGCTCGCTGAATGCCATGTCCATGTGGACCCGGGCGGGCGACATGTCCAGTCCCATCGACTCCAGAAGGGTGAAGTTGTACTTGGCCTTGACCAGGTCCAGAAGGGTCTCCCTGTAGTTTATGCTCAGTCCACCGATCTCCTCGACGGACTTGAGGCATATGCT
>CP070808.1:1752110-1755548 GCA_020343715.1 Thermoplasmata archaeon | reverse complement strand
GGCTCCACGCCCCAAAGCCAGGGAGGCGTCCTCAGGAAGAACGTGGTGAGGGTGGGCCTGAACATCTTGTGCATGAGGTCGTTTGCGGACATGACAATCAGGTCCTTGGACACCTCGGCATTGATGTGCTTGCCCAGGCTGAGGGTGGGGATCTCCGCGTAGAGCAGGTCCTCCACCGTGGTCTGGCTCCTGATGACGTCAACCTTCCAGAAGCCCTCCTCGATGTACGGACCGACCAGGGTCCTCTCCGACGAGCCCCACTTCTCCATGAACTCGGCCTCGTTTCCCTCTCCCACGCGAGGGCCGTGGTGTACGTACACCACCGGCAGGTGCGAGACCTCGAACTCGAAGAGCATGATGCACTTCTTCCCCAGCACGTTGTAGCTGGAGTGGAGCACGGGGAAGCCGGAGCGGTTGCACATCCTGGTTATTGCCCTCACCGCCTTCCGCAGCTGCCCGTGGATGACGTCGGCGTTCTCGTGGAACTTGGGGATCTCGATGCCCACCAGCGTGGTCTCCCGGTCCGTCATGAGGCCCTCGAGCCTCTGCCGGGACAGGACGTCGGGGGGGTTTGGGAAGAAGAATGTCATCCGAGGCCGCTTGAGGTACTCCCGCACCGCCATGATCACGAAGCCCAGGGTCTCCAAGGAGACGGGGGACGCCACGTTCCGCTTGTGGTCCACCGGGTCTATGAACACCATCGCGTCGTCGAAGCGGCCCACGTCCTCGGGGTCCGGGACGTCATCGTCCCGGAGGAGGTGGAAGGTGTCCAATTGGGTCCCGGGCACGTACGCGGACAGTCCCTTGAGGGCGGCGTGGAACGTCCCGAAGTGGATGACCATCAGCTCCACCAGGTACCCGGAGAAGCCCTGGACGGTCTCCTCGGCACCGTACTTGCCGATGCCCTTCAGGAACGCCTTGAACAACCGGACCTCGTCGTGCTGCTCCTTGAGGAGCGTGTTGTTCACGTACTTCACGTGGAAGGGCGTCCTGTCCACCGCCGTCATCAGGCTCTTGGTGTCCTTGAGCCGGTAGGCGGGGACCATGTCCACGGAGAAGCCCTCGAAGGTACCCTGAAGGTACGGGTGCTGGGCGTACTTCTCCTCCCCATCGATGATGGACCTGGCGATGTCCATGCCCTTCGCCGTCAGCTCCTCCAAGGGGACGTCAGGGGGGAAGAGGATGAAGATGTCCACGTCGGGGTCGCGCAGGTGGGTGTCCTTGGCAACGGACCCTGCGACGAAGGGCTCCACGTTGATGTCGAAGTACTGTCCGATGTCCCGCACGCGAGCACAGAGGTCCCGTGTGACCTGCTCAAGCTTCTTTATCTGCTCGTCGGGGGGGCGCACCTGGTCGAGGACCTTCCTCTCAATAGTCACGGTCCTTCGATTGGGTGCCGCCTTTTTCAAACTTGTGGTCCGAGTACCACCTTCAGGAACGGGCCAGGGACCTCTCCAGCTCGTCCAGGGTCTCGGGGGTCCCGACGAAGACGTCGTTCCTCCGACCCTGGAGACCGTCGACCACGCCGAACCAGTAGATGACCATCCCGGGACCGAAGAGCTCCGAGTACGGCAGCAGCTGCCGCTTGAAGTTGCGGGAGACCTCGGTGCGGTCACCGAAGTTGCCCTTCGACTCGATCCAGTACAGCTTGGTGCCGTTGTAGTTCAGGGGCTCGTCCAGCAGGATGTCGGGGGTCTTGGGGTAGGTGCCACGCAGCTCCTCCTCGTCCCGGTAGCCCACCTCGTGGTCGTCCAGCCACGCTTGGAGCCGCTCCTCGCCATGACGGCCCCGCTCCGCCTGGACCTCCGCTCCCCGGGGGGAGTAGATGGGATCGCCCTTGACGATCTCCTTGATCTCCCTGCGGAGCCTGGCGTCGGGGACCCTCCCGGGGTTCTCCACCATCCTCCAGAAGCCCTTCCGGGTCACGTCCCCCTCGAGGAGGATTATGAGCGCCGTGAGGATGGGAGGGAACCTGTTCTCCCGGGCGAACTTCATGAGGGGCTTGCCCGACCGCCACTGGTGGTAGTACTTCCCCGCCCGGCTCTTTATCCGGTAGTACCGCCGGGTCGCGTCGCGGGTCACCTTCTGGGTGTATATGACCAGCAACGCCTCCTCCTCGATGCCCGTCTCTCCGGCCAGGCGTGCGATGTCCGAGTAACGTTGGAGCCCCTCGACCAGCTCCTCGTACCTCTCCGGGGTGATGACCGGCGTCAAATTCGAGCCTCTGGGCGGCAGAAATGGGATGAAGATATTTCAAAGTTCCCCAGTGGTGTCCAGGGGTCTCATCACGTAGAGGACCTGGACGTCCCCCCCGTCGTAGACCCGTAGGAAGGGGGGCTCGGAGAACTTGTCCCAGGCAGCTCCCTCCACGGGACGGGCCGACTCGAACTGGGAGAGGGCCGCCCCCGTCCTGAAGTCCTCCGACAGCACCACCGCGGTCACTGGTCTGTCCCCGTGAGGGGTGTCGATGTCCTCCAGGGCGTCCCACAGGTCCGGGTCGTCAGGTTCGCCGTGCAGGACGGGTCCCGCTGTGTCCCAGGTGGCCATGCTGTCGCCCAGGCCGAAGGCCATGGAGGAGAGCCTGTGGTCCGTGGCCACCGTCCCCGACGATAGGTCCTCGATGTCGGCGCCCGGGAAAGGAAGCCCGCCGCCCAGCCACAGGGTGGCGTCCAGCTCCGACTCCGTGGTGCCCTCCTGGAAGCCTCCCATGACCGCCTTGGGAGGGTATGCCGTGAGGGCGAGGCCCGCCACCATCACGACGGCAATGGTCGCCGCCATGGCCCTGTGTCGGACCGGTGGTCGTCCTGGGTCGAGATGTGGCCGTAGCATCGCGAAGAGGTGTACGGCCCCGAACCCAATGAGCACCGACGCGGCCTCGACCATGTACGGGATGTGACGGTAGGGTACCAATATCCGGTTCTGCAGCAGGACCACGATTAAGAAGCTGCCCGTGATGGCAATGACCCAAGCCATGGGCACGTGACCTCCTTGCCGGCGGAGGACCACGTCCGAGGCGCCCACGATCAGGCCGAAGGCGGCCACCGTGGGCAAGGTGTACAGCACCATATCCCCCCCGGGCTCGATGTCCGTCCCGGGGAACCCGAACACGCCCACCACCATGACGACCGTCACTGCCACCGCGAAGTATACCACCAGTGAGAGACCGAGCAGGCGAGCCCCCCAGAACGGTGGGACGATGGGGACTGTCCGTCGGCGGTGGAGCAACCTCGCCACCAGGAACATGACCAAGAGGGCGATCCATGCCAGGGCCATCATCGCGTATCCCGACACCCCCGCCAGGTCGATCATGACCTCCTCCCTGAAGGTCTCGGCGACCACCAGCCAGTATACGGTGGCCAGGGCCAGAGCTGCTGTCACGGACCACAGGCCGAAGGCGTCCCTCTCCGGCTCGGACCCCACCACCAGGGCGTTCCTGAC
>CP070808.1:1732867-1752010 GCA_020343715.1 Thermoplasmata archaeon | reverse complement strand
TGTCCTCGGTGGACACCAGCAACTGGCCAAGGGTATGGCTGTACCCCGCATCGGAAGAGGTGCCGGACAGGCAGCTGGGCTCCTACGAGTACTGGATAGTGGTCAGGACATCCTCCACGGCCGGCCACTTCAACTGGTTCTACATCGAGGGGGACACACAGAGTGTGTTCATCAACGGGACGTTGGATGACTCCTGGGACAGGCAGGTCGACACGCCGGTCTATTCTTCGCGCGCCGACATGGAGTTCATCCAGATCGACGCCCAAGCTCCGAGGAGGACCTCGTGGGAATGGATAGAGTGGTCCTCGTTCCTGCACTACTCAGGCGGGACCATGTGGTTCAACCCAGCGGTCACCTGGACCCAGACCGCCACCCTCCGACTATGGGGCTCCGACAGCTGGACCGGTGTCTACCGGACCTACTTCTCCTACGAGCCCAGCCTGGGCAGCGGTGGTTCCTACGACTACAGCAACCCCTACGAGTACACCTACCGGTTCGACTCGTGGGACACCGACGCCAGCACCCCCGTGACGGCCACAATGTACGACAACGCGGGCAACTCCGACAGCTGGGACTTCCCCTACGGCAGGGACGTGACGGCCCCCGCAGTGACCATCGTCAACCCCACCAACCTGGACACCCTCTCGGGCACCGTGACCATCCAGGCCACCGCCACCGATGCCCAGGCAGGGGTGAGGTACACCTCCTGCATGGTCAGCTGGGACAATGGCTGGTCCTGGCGGTCCATGCCCTGGGACGGGACCCACTTCACCTACAACCTGGACACCACGCTGCTGGCCGACGGCCAGTACCGCATCGTCGTGCAGGTGCAGGACGAGGTCTCCAACGTGGGCTCCTCCTTCGTGAACATCTGGACCGACAACACCGGCCCGGTGACCACCATCCTCTGGCCCTCGGCGGGGCAGTACATGCACTCGGCCAACGACCTTATGGTCGTCGCCGTCGCCACGGACTTCTCACCCATCGCCAGCATGGAGGCCCGCCTCAACGGAGGCACCTGGACCGCCATGACCTACAACGCCATCAACCGCACCTGGGAGGGCAACCTGGGCGCCCCCGGCACCGGCACCCTGACCATCGAGGTCCGGGCGTACGACACCGAGGGCAACATGGGCCCGACGGCCTCCGTGGTGGCCCTGGGTGACGGCAACGACCCGACGGCGAGCATCGTGTCCCACGCCCAGGACGACGAGGTGTCGGGGACGATAACGATACAGGTGGACGCCGACGACACAGAGAGGCTTGCCATGGTGAAGGTCGCCCTCCAGTCCGGCTCCACATCGTACCTGCTCGACGCGTACTACAACCCTGCTACGGGCTACTACGAGATCAACGTGGACACAACGGCCCTGGCCGACGGCACCTGGTCCATGGCCGCCGTGGCCTGGGACGAGGCGGGCCGGTACACCATCACCACGCCCTTCACCTTCGTGGTTGACAACACCGAGCCCACCCTGGCCATCGTGTCGCCCACCAACGGCGCCTACGTCTTTGGCGATATCGTTGTGCAGGCCAACGCCGCAGACACCGGTTCCGGCATGGACAACGGTGGAGTCGCGATATCCATCGACGGCGGTGCCTGGATCGTGATGACCCTCAACGGCGGACTGTACGAGTACGCCCTGGACACCACCGGTCTGACCGACGGCTCCCACACCATCACCGTGGCCGCTGTGGATGGTGCTGGCAACTGGGTCGCCCGTGCCCTGAGCATCGTGGTGGACAACACCGAGCCCTCGGTGGCCGTGGTCTCCCCCGAGTCCATGGATTACGTGGAGGGCACGTACACCTTCGCCATCTCCGCCGTGGACAACCTGGGCCTCGCCACCGTCTGGGCAACGATCACCGGTCCCTCCACCTCCACCGACGTGACCTTCGGCTACAACGCCGCTTCCGGCTACTACGAGTGGACCGTGGACACCACCGCGTGGGAGGACGGCAGCTACACCATCAAGCCCTACGCCACCGAGCTGACGGGCAGGGACTACATGACCGCCGCTACCGTGACCTTCTACCTGGACAACAACGCGCCATCCTTGGTGGTCCTGGCCCCCATGGACGGCGAGGTGATCCTCACCGACACCTACGACGTGACCGTCGAGGCCGGCGACCTGGTCTGGGGTCTCAACCCCGGCGACGTGCAGTGGCGCGTCGATGCCAACCCGTGGGAGGACATGGAGGCAGGCGCCACCAACTGGGTCGCCTCCTGGTTCACCACCGACTACGCCGACGGGGAGCACACCCTGTCGTTCAGAGCCACCGACGCCGCAGGCCACGTGGTGACCCACTCGGTGCGGGTGACGGTGGACAACACCGACCCCGCCGTGTCGCTGAACACACCGTCGATGGGCGAGTTCGTAGATGGTGTGTATACCTTCTCCGCGCGCGCGACGGACAGCCTAGGTGTGGCCTCCGTGGTCATGGCCTTCGGGTTCTCCGCGCCGGCGCCGATATCCTCGGCCGACGCCACCTACAACCCATCCACCGGCTACTGGGAGTTGACCGTCGACACCGCGACGCTGCCCGACGGGCCGGCCTCGGTGGTGCTGACGGCCACCGACACCTCCGGCAGGCAGTCGGTGACCATGACCTACGAGTTCGCCGTGGACAACAACGCCCCCATGCTGCTGCTCATGAGCCCCTCGCCCGGCGAGATCGTGCTCGACGAGACCCTCAGTGTCCTGGTGAATGCCACCGACGAGGGCTTCGATCTCGCCGTAGGCGACGTGGAGTACAACCTGGACGGCACCGGATGGATCGCCATGGAGAACCTCTCCGGCGAAGCCACCCTGTGGGGATTGGACATCGACACCACGACCCTGGCCGATGGCGAGCACAGCCTGGCCTTCAAGGTCACCGACGCCGCAGGGCACGTCACCCTGGGCTCGGTCTCGTTCACCGTGGACCTGACCGACCCGACGGCGTCCATAGTGTCCCCCGCCTCCGGCGAGTTCGCCATGGACGTCTACGTGTTCCGCGTGGCGGCCGTCGACTCCCTGGGCATCGGGCAGGTGGAACTGACCTTCACCGGCATCCCGTCGCTTACCAGCGCGATGGCCACCTACAACCCGGCCTCCGGGATGTGGGAGTTCCTCATCGACACCACCACCCTGGACGATGCCGAGGCCACGGTGTCCGCCATGGCCACCGACGTGTCCGGCAGGGTGTCCGAGATGGCGGGTCCCGTGGACTTCACCATCGACAACAACGCCCCCATCGTCAGCTTCCTCAGCCCCTCGGAGGGCGACATCCTGACCGAGGGACAGCACATGGTGACCGTGTCTGCCGTGGACTCTTTCTTCACCGTGGACTACGGCATGGTGATGCTGTCCGTGGACGGCGGCAGCTGGATGGTGATGGACGAGGCGATGGGCGACTTCACCTACGACTGGAACACCTCGGGCCTCTCCGACGGGGAGCACAACCTGATGGTGATGGCTGAGGACAAGGCGGGACATGTGGCAATGGCATCCATCAACGTCATCGTCGACAACACCATGCCCGCCTTGGCGATAGTCTCGCCCACAGACGGGCAGTTCGTAACGGGCTCCATCATCTTCCAGGTGGCCTCCTCCGACGCCCGGGGCGTCAGGAACGTCCTGCTCTCCTGGGCCGACGACACCTCGGTGTTCGCCACCGTGAACACCGCCACCAACTACTACGAGTACAGCCTGGACACCACCACCCTGGACGACGGCACCTACACCCTGACGGCGATCTCCACCGACGGCTCGGGCCTCATCACCGAGGCCACCGTGGAGTTCCACGTGGACAACACCGAGCCCCAGCTGGAGTTCCAGGGGCCCTTGTCCGGTGCGATCCTGGACGGCGAGGTGACCGTGACCGCCACCGCCACCGACACCTTCATCGACACCCTCCAGTTCTCCGTGGACGGCGTCGGTTGGGTGGACATGGTGGACGGCGAGGGCACCTTCGACTCCACCGCCTTCGCCGACGGCGAGCACACCATCACCGTGCGGGCCATCGACGGGTCGGGCAAGGCCGTCTCCGCCGAATCCGTGGTGACCATCGACAACAACGCCCCGATCATCTCCGTGGCAGACTTCCCGGAGATGACCGAGCACCTGGCGGGCGATCGCCTGTTCGCGGTCTACTCCGAGGATGCCGTGGGCGTGGTGTCGGTGACGGTGACCATCGGTGACGAGGAGACCCCCATCTACGTCAACCCCGCCACGGGGATGTACGAGTGGACCCTCAATACCCCGATGTACCCCGACGGCGTGCTCTACATGACCTTCACCTCCATGGACGCTGCCGGGCACACCTCCACCCTCGAGTGGGACGTGTTCGTGGACAACTCCGCACCGGTCATCGTTGAGCAGTCGCCCAAGAAGGGGGCCGAGGTCATGGAGATCGTGCACTTCGAGGTCATGGCCACCGACGACACCGGCATCGAGTCGGTGCTGCTCCGCATCGGTCATGGGCCCTGGATCACGATGACCCTCCAGGACGACGGCAACTACCTGTACAAGTGGGAGACCACCACCGAGGACGACCAGGAGGGCCTGGAGTACACCGTCCGGGTCACCGACACCCTGGGCAACTCCGAGGACACCGTCACCACCATCGACGTGAAGAACCCCATGGGCATGGCGTGGATAGCCCTCGCGATCATCCTCGCGGTCCTCGTCCTGCTGGGCATCTACTTCATGAACCAGCGGAACAAGGAGCTGGAGGAGGAGGAGGCCGACAGCGAGCTGGAGGACATCACCGAGAGCCTCGACGACCTGCTGGAGCCCATGCCCACCTCCGATGACGTGGCCGAGGAGGTCTCGGTGGAGCTGGAGGAGAAGACGTTCTGATTGGGAAGTCCACATCCTCCCACCGGGGCCCCCCAGTCGTTAGGGGTAACCATATTAAGAGCGGCCGCGCTAGATAGTTACACCTTAAGGCGGGAGACCAGGTCCCCCGTCCCGGAGGTGTTCTCAATGACGTTTACCCCAGATGAAGGACCGATGGTGGCCCACGAGACGACAGCCGATGCCCTGGCAGGCGTCACACTGTTGTTCGTGTACAACGCGGACAGCGGCGTCATGAACTCGTTGAAGGACTACGTCCACAAGACGGTGTCCCCGGCAACGTACCAGTGCAACCTCTGCGCACTGACATTCGGCAGCCTGGGCATGAAGGGGACATGGGCCGAGTTCATCGACGGCCTGGGTGTGCCCGTCGAGTTCCTGCACAGGGACGAGCTGCACCAGAGGCACGGCGTTGAAGGCGTCGACCTCCCGGCGGTGCTGATGAAGGAGGGTTCCGACGTGAGCGTCCTCATCCCGGCGGAGGAGATCAATGCCCTGGGGACCCTGGACGAGCTGAAGGGCCTGGTCTCGCTCCGGGTCAGGGAGCTCCGGGAGGAGCGCTCGTCATCCTAGTCCAGCGACTCCAGTATCCTCTGCCTTACGGCCTCCTTCAGCTCGTCGTAGGAACCGTAGGGGTGGTAGTTCTCGGATATGTTGCACCTGTGGCATGACAGGAGCACCTTCTCCCCCACCTGCTTGTAGCTGGCCCTGGCCCGGCAACGGGGACATATGGCGTCCCGGACCTCCACCTCCTTACGGCCGTCCTCGTACGTGGTCAGCACGTAGGGCCACACCATGCGCCTCCAGGTCAGGGTGTCCTGGGTCCGCTTACCTTCCTCGGCGCTCATGAAGCGGAGGAAAGCCCGTGGGGTAGATAAACAATGCTCCTGACACTAGAGGCCAGCGTACGGTTCGTTATATCCTGGCGCGAATCGTGCACCAACCTATATTAATCACCTAGCTCCATCCGAGCTCCACCTAGTGGAGGGAGCGTTCCGATGATGGACCGTATCGAGTCGGGGATACCAGGACTGGACGAGATGATTGAGGGGGGTTTCGTGCTCCCATCGGCCGTCCTGATTGCGGGGGCACCCGGTACTGGAAAGACCACCATGGCGGTGCAGAGCCTGTTCTACGGCGCCAAGAAGGGCGAGACCGGCATGTTCATCACCGCCATCTCAGAGCCCAACTGGGTCGTCCAGAAGTTCCTGTCATCGTTCCAGTTCTTCGACCAGAACCTCATCGACCTGGGCCGCGTGGTCTTCGTGGACGTGGGGGCCGCCCTCAGGGACGACCCGAAGCAGGTCCTGGATGCCATCCAGAACGAGGTGGACAGGTACTCGCCCAACCGCCTGGTCATCGATCCCGTCTCGGTGATGCGCATTGCCATCGACGACGACCGGAAGTACCGGGAGTTCCTCCACGACCTGATCACCTACATGAAGGCCTTCAACTGCGTGACCTACCTGACGGCCGAGTTCGATTTCACCTCCATCACAACGGCCATGGAGGGTTACATGGTGGATTGCATCCTGCTCCTGTCGTACCCCAGGGAGGAGAATACCCGCCGAAAGTACATGGAGGTCCTCAAGATGAGGGGGACCAAGCACCTGACGGGCGAGCAGTCCGTTGACATCGACAAGTCCGGGTTCATCGTGCAGCCTGGCCTCAGGTAGACCCTGCGATGGACCCATCGGAGGGATACCGACCGTGAGCGTCTTCCGCGTGGGCATCCGCTTGGTGGACGAGCGGCTGCGTCTCGCGGAGGGCACCACCCGTCTGCTCTTCATCTCCAGCCCGGGCATCGACCCCGCGCCCTACGGGGTCAATGCCGCGATCGCCGCCCTGAAGGAGGGCCTGTCGGTCACCTACCTGGTCAACAACAAGCCAGCCGACTCCATCAGGGCTGTCGCCGACATAATGGGGTTCGACCTGGAGGAGTGGGAGTCCGAGGGCACGCTCAGGATCCTGGACAGCTTCTCGGGCTACATGAACATCCCCTCCGAGGAGGACCACCGCCTGGACACCCCGCAGGACACCGGCTCCATGATCGACGCGATATGCGAGATGACACCGGACGACCACGTGGTGGTGTTCGACAGCATGTCGTCGTACATCGACATGTGCGAGGGGGGCGAGGAGGAGGGCATGGCCCGACTCATGCGCATCGTAGAGAGGCTCTGCTCGACCCACCACTTCGTGGGCCTCTTCTCCACCTGGGGCTACCAGCCCGAACACATCGAGACCATCCGGGACTACTTCGACACGATCCTGGCGCTCCAGCCCGTTGAGAAGCTGACAATCGTACGGCAGTTCCTCAGGGCGGAGAAGATCGACGGCCACGTGGTGCCCGACTTCGTGGTGCCCATCAAGGTGATGCGGCCCGGTGGCGTGAGGGTGTTCTTCCCCAAGATCCTGGTCACGGGCCCCTACCACTCGGGCAAGTCCAGCATCGTCCAGGCCATATCCACGTCGTCAGTGTCGGTGGACAGGATGGGGACGACCATCGCCATGGACCATGGGTACCTGGACTACAAGGGCTTCGCCGCCGACGTCTACGGGACCCCGGGGCAGGAGAAGTTCGACCCCATCCTGGAGTTCCTGGCCGAGGAGGCGGTGGGGGTCATCCTCGTCGTTGACGCCACCAAGCCCGAGACCTTCGACCGGGCCCGCCAAATGCTCACTCTCACCAGCGGTTACGCCCTGCCCTTGGTAGTGGCCGCCAACTTCACGGACCTGGAGGAGGCGCTGACCCCCGACCAGGTCAGGGAGCGGCTCGAGCTCCAACCCGACACACCGGTGGTGCCCACGGTCGCCGTCCGGGGAGCGGGGTCGGAGGAGCTGCTGGAGACCATGTTCGAGCTCCTGATGAGCGAGGAGGGGCTCATGCACAGCGAGGATGAGGAGGGAGGAACGGATGAAGAAGATTGACTTCGAACCGGAGGACAAACCGGCGATGGCGCATCGCCACCGCACAGGCATAGAGGGTCTAGACGACCTTCTGGCCGGAGGTCTCAAGCCCGGGGCCCTGTGCGTCCTCCTAGGTCCGTCCATGTCAGGCCGTGGCACCCTCGCTCGCCAGTACTTCTACCAGGGCCTGAAGGAGGACGACCACTCCATCTACGTGACCACGAAGAACTTCACCGAGGACATCGTGACCCTGATGGAAGAGAAGCAGTGGTCCCTGGACAAGCACACGGGCCACTACGTGTTCATCGACGCCTACTCCCCCCAGTCCGACCCCTCCCTCAAGGACTCGGTGGACGTCAAGTACGTGGCCTCGGTGGCCGACTTCGCCCGCCTCACAAATGCCATCGTGTCCACGATGTCGGAGAACCTGGCCCAGGGCGTTCACAACCAGCGGGTCGTGTTCGACTCCATCGACACCGTGCTGATGTACGTCTCTGCCCAGGGCGTGTACAGGTTCCTGTCGTACCTGAGGGCCAAGATCAAGGGCTTCCGGGCCTCGTCGGTGTTCATGATCGAGCCCGAGCTCCACGAGGACAGGCAGGTCAAGACACTGTTCCAGCTGGCCGACGTGGTCATCGAGCTGAAGGCCGAGGAGGGCATCGTCGAGGTCACACAGCCCGGCATGCCCAAGCGCCGGGGCGCGTTCCGGGTGGTGGAATCGGGTTGCGTGGTGGTGCCCGAGCCCCTCGATTGATGGAACCGACACAGAAAGTCTATTATCCAGACACTGGCATCGCCCCACGTGAACCTGGTCATCGCCTTCCTCCTTTCGATAGCGGGGTTCTTCTTCCTATGGAAGGGCGCCGACTGGCTCGTCGAGGGAGCGGCGAGCATCGCCTTGGCGGCGAAGGTGTCGACCATCGTCGTCGGCATCACGGTGGTGGCCTTCGGCACGTCCCTCCCCGAGATGGCCGTGAGCCTTGCAGCATCGGTCAAGGGCGAGCCCGAGATAACGCTGGGCAACGTCATAGGCTCGAACATCGCCAACATCCTGCTCGTCCTGGGGGTGGCGGCTGTCATCGCCCCCCTCAAGGTGGACCGTCACGTGGTGACCCGCGACTCCATGCTCGTGCTGGGGTCCGGCTTCCTGCTCCTCGTCCTGGCGATGACGGGCAGCCTCACCCGGGTCCACGGCCTGATAATGCTGGCGGCCTTCGTGGGTTACCTGGGCTACTACGTGCGAGACGCCCTGAGGCACAAGCAATCGGACATGCCCGACATGGAGGACTTCCACCCCGGTGTCTCGATCGTCATGCTGGTAGGAGGCATCATCTGCATCCTGGTGGGCAGCGACATCCTGGTGGACTCCGCCGTGTTCATCGCCGAGTCCTTCGGCATATCCCCCGCCATCATCGGCCTGACGATGATCGCCGTGGGGACCTCCTTGCCGGAGATGGCCACCTCCGCCGTAGCGTCCAAGAAGGGGGAGTCGGACATCTCCATCGGGAACGTGCTGGGCAGCAACGTGTTCAACACCCTCCTGGTCCTGGGCCTGGCGGCCTTCCTCTTCGCGGGGTCGATACCGGTGGACCCCGCCCTCCTTTGGGACATCGCCCTCATGTCGGTGATCTGCCTGTTCCTGGTCCCCACCCTGTGGACGGGCCACACCCTCACCCGCAGGGAGGGGGTGTTCATGCTCACCGTGTACGCGGTGTACATAGCCTCCCTGGCCGTCCGGCAGGGCATGGTCTAGCGCCATCGTTCGCCCCCGTGGACCTCCAGGAACCTGGAGACCACGTTCCCCCTCCGCACCTCGGGATGGAATATCACCCCGTAGAGCGGCCTCTCCCTGTGGGCGATGGCCTGGACGCACCCTTCGGACCTGGCCAGCACCCGGAACTGGTCCAGGTCGGCCAGGTCGTACTTGTGGAGGCCGTAGACCTCCAGGGGCTCCGTCACGAGCACGTTCTCGACCACGGGCTCCACCCGGGTCATGCCTATCTCCTTGCCCTCCACCAGTCGCGCCCCGTTGTGCAGGGCGAGGACCTGCATGCCGGCGCATATGCCCAGGACCGGCGTGGCCGTGTTGGACAGCCAACCGAAGGAGTCCATGTGGTCCAGGTAGGCGTCGTCCGCGAGGGCCGTTCCGCATATTACCACCGAGTTGGCCGCCTCCACCTCCTCGTGACCCACGTCGGTGAAGTGCTTGACCCTGGCGCCCTGGCCCACGATCCTGCTGATGGGCTCGACGAACTCCGACCTGGAGAGGTCCTTCTCGCAGAGATCGATGACCAGCGTCACTTGGGCACCACCTCCGTGCCCTCGATGACCAGCACCCCCGAGTCCCTGTGGAAGTCCCTGCGGGCCGACGTGATGTCGATGCGCGACCTGAAGAGGGGAGCGTCCAGGACGGTGGTCTCGATCTCGCCGCCCTCTCCTGCGGGGTGGATGCCGTGGGACTCCCAGAGCGCCGCCAGCCTGTGGACGGTCCCCGCATCGATCAGCCTGCCCAGCCACTCCTCGTCCAGGGGCGGTGCGAACACGCCGGAGATGATCGCGTAATGGTCCCCACGGACCAGCTCCCACAGGAGCTGTACCTGGTCCAGCTGCCACAGGGGGTTGAAGCACCAGAGGCCCAGGTCGTCGCAGACCCTTTGCACGCGGGTCGCCTGGTAGACGGAGCCCACGGCGCCCGTGACGATGCCCTCGATACCGTGGACCTCCCTCGCCTCCTCGATGGCGGCGGCCAGGTCGGCGATCTCCTCCTCCTCCACCCCGGGGGTCGAACGGGTCACCAGGGGAATTCCCATGGCCTCGGCCTGCAGCCCCGTCAGGTGCAGGTTGGGGGTGTGGAAGAAGAAGCTCTCCTTGTTCTCCGGGACAACGGTCACCAGGCAGACCACCTGGTCCGTCACAGCGGCCCGGTGGAGGGCCAGGCACGAGTCCTTGCCGCCCGAGAAGAGGACGCCCAACCTCATGGCCCCAGGGAGGGGACTGGGGGTATTTAGAGGCTCTGGACCATGCGGCAGCTGGAATGGAAACACTTATTCAATCCGGTCGGCCTTATCGAACCCGGGTTGTGTCGTGGCCGCTTTCTGCCATAACTGCGGTAGACAGGTCCGCGAGGACATGGCGTTCTGTCCTTCCTGCGGTGTCGACCTCAGGATGTTCGACGAGGGAGGACCGGGGTACGCGGGTGCTAGGTCGCCATATCCAACACCGGCCCCACAAGGCCCCGTCGGGCTCCCGATGGCACCCTCTCCATACCCGATGGTCTACCGACCTCCCCTCTCGGGTCAGCGGATCATGGTGGTGGCCGGTGCCATCATCCTGATAATCGATGCCGGAATGGCCTCAATGCTGAGCCTCATAATGATCTTCGGGCTCATGATGTACTTCTCGGGGGCTTTCATGTTCGCAGCCGCCATCATGGGCTTCATTAGCGCTTTCATCGCGTTGGCATCCTTCAACCCCAGGTTGATAATGGCCGGCCCCATCCTGCTCATCCTGGCCGCGGTGGCGCTGATGACCGTCGAGTTCGATGCGATTTTCGTTGCCATGGTCGGCAGCTCTATGGCTGCCATCAGCCTCATCCTCTTCCTCCTGGGGTGGAAGGACTCGACCGCCAGGTACGAGGCCAAGCAGGCAGGCTTCCACCCCTCCATGGCCGGGTACGTGCAGCCTTCGATGCACAGCCAACCACCTGTCTACGGCGCCCCCGAGCCGCCCGGGAACCTCAGGGTGCACAAGTAGCGCGCCCCTGCCGGCGCCCAAACCCTGATATACGGGGTGCCGCATCCCAATGGCGGGTGCGCCCATGGCTGAGAGGCTAGTACAACACAAGCACTGTCCCGTCTGCGGCAAGGCCATGTCCGCCGACAAGGAGACCTGCTCCGACGAGTGCGCAGTGACCCGGCAGGCCCAGATCCAGGAGAAGAAGCGCACCCGGAACATGTTCTACTTCTCCATAGCCATCCTCGCCGTCGTGCTGGCCCTTCAGATAATGAGCGCCTTCTGAGGGGGTTGCGGTCGATGGTGCGGGTTGCCATGGGCGGGACCTTCGAGGTGGTCCACAAGGGGCACAGGGCGCTGCTGGCCAAGGCCTTCGCCCTCGCTCTGGGCGACCAGGTGCTCATCGGCCTGACGTCGGACCACTTGGCCAACAGCACGAGGAGCAGGATGGTGCTTCCCTACCGAGACCGGGAGATAGGCCTCCGTGCCTACCTGGAAAGGAAGTACCCCGGGTGCGACTACGAGATCGCCATGATCGGGGACGAGTTCGGCCCAGCGGCCCACCTGGAGGACCTGGAGGTGTTGGTGGTCTCCGAGTTCACGTATCCCACGGGGGTGCGGCTCAACGAGCACCGGGAGGCAAAGGGCCTCCGGTCATTGCAGCTTGTCAAGATAGGTCAGGTCCTAGCCGACGACGGCAAACCCATCTCATCGACCCGTGTCCTGGCGGGCGAGTGCGACGTCGACGGCCGCATCCTCAGCTCCTGAAGCCCGGTCGCAGCGAGACCTGGATGGGCAGGGGGATGGGTTCGAAGGGATAGTTCTCCATCTCCTCCTTGAGGAACAGGCGCAGCTCCTGGACCGTCATGGTCCTGGTCTCACCCGAACGGAATCGGACCGGGAGCAGACCGCCCGAGGAGGCCTCCTTCTCGCCGTACACCACGGTGATGGGGACCCACTCGGTCTCGGCGCCCCGGATCTTCTTGCCCACCTTCTCGTCCCGGTCGTCCACGTCCACGCGGGCCACGTCTCCCAGCTCGGCGGCCATCTCCAGGCAGGGCTCCACGTACTGCTCGCTGACGGACACGAAGCGCACCTGGGTTGGAGCAAGCCAGAAGGGGTACTCCCCCTTCTCGCCCCGGGCCATGCGCCGGGCCTGGTGCTCCAGGATGGCGTACATACAGCGCTCTGTGGCGCCCGATACCGAGGTATGCAGGATGATGGGGTTGTGGCGAGACCCGTCTGCGGCGGTGTACTCGATGCCATAAAGTTCCCCGTTCTCCACGTCGATCTGCACGGTTGAGATGGCCGCCGCCTTTCCCTGGGTGTCCACGACGTTGAACTCGAACTTGGTGATGAAGTAGGCGTACCGCTCGTCGAAGAGCTCCAGCAGCACGGGCCTGCCTAGGGTGCGCACCATGCGCTCGTACCAGTCCCGGTGCTCGTGGAAGAACCCGGTCAGGGCCCGGAACGCCGTCTCGTAGGGCACGTCCAGGGACCTCATCCACTCACGGGAGAGCTCGAACTGGTTGTAGAACTCCTCCTTGGCCTGGGGGACGTCGGCGCAGAACGTGTGCAGGTCAGGCATCGTGAAGGACCTGAGCCTCCTAAGGCCCATCACCTCCCCCGACTTCTCCCGGCGGAAGCTCTGCCGGGTGATCTCGAAGAGGCGGAGGGGCAGGTTGCGGTAGCTGATGTTCATCCCGGTGGCAGTCAGGAACTGTCCGAAGCAGGCGGCAAACCGGAGGAAGTACCTCTTCTTGTCCGAGAGCACGATGTACTGCCGGGCGGGGAAGCGCTCCATGTACTTCTTGAGCGAGGGGTGCTCGTAGTCGTACATCTGGGGCGTCTCCATCTCCATGGCGCCCGCCCGGTGGCACAGGTCCCGGATGAGGTGCTCCAGCAGTATCTTCATGACCTTGCCCTTGGGGTACCACCTGAGGTTCCCCGAGTCGGAGCCGGGCTCGTAGTCCACCAGCTCGTGGCGCTGCATCAGCTCGATGTGGGCGGGCTCCCCCTTCGAGGTCCTGTCCTTCTTGGTCTCGTACGCCACGAAGGCCTTCAGGTCGTCGTGGCCCGAGTAGTTGAAGGAGTCGGCCTCGAACAGCTCCCCCTCGGGGGTGAGGACGTGCCAAGTGGGCCTGACCTTCTCCTCGTCGTAGACGGCCTTGCTAACGCCCATCTCCCCCTTCTCCTCGAAGGTGATGTGGCGGGCCAGCTCCGCTAGGGGGTGGCCCTTGCAGTTGAGGGTGAAGGACTTGTACCAGCCGAAGGCGGCCCTGTCGGTGACCACGTCTCGGGAGAGCAGTTCCAGCTCGATGTCCTTGAGTAGCGGTACCGAAACGTGGGCTGGGGCCAGCTCGCTGCTCAGGTGGGCCCAGGGGTACAGCACGACGCGGGGCGCGTCCACCTGCCCCATGACGCCTGTGATCTCGTCGGCCACCCTTTCGACCAGGCCCTCGCCGTGGTCCTCGTCCTCCGTCTCCACGGTGATGAAGACCACGAGGCACTCGTCGAACTCGTGGGCCCGATCGCCCTCGATGGGCTCGGCCACGTCGCCCACAGGCTCGCGGGCCTCGTACTCCAGATGGTCCGAGTGTATGAACAGCAGCCTCATGGTATCCAGGCCGGCGTAGGGCTGGGGCTGGTCTTAAGCTTTACGCGAGACGGGGTGGGACCTTCATCGATGACCGCGCAGGTCGCTGGGGATGGCCTCCAGCTCTCGGGCCTTGATCTCGTGCTCCTGGATCCTCTCCTGGATGCGGATCTCCTTGATCTGGAGCTTTGCCAGCTGCTGCCGAAGGTGCTCCGCCTCACGGCGATGCCGCTCCGCCTTCTCCAGGTTCTTGAGGTGGTGATGTAGGGCCTTCTGCTCCCGATGGGCTTCCTTCTCCAACTCCTTAGAGAGCTTCCGCTCCAACCGCGTCGGGTTCTCTTGTGACATGTGCATCCCGTTCATCGATTGGGCTGGTGGGTATTAATAGATTGACCCGGGAGGGCGTTAGTCCTCGTCCAACTCGCACAACCACTCGACGACGGTGTCAGGGTCGTCCGCGGACACCCTCACGTCGATGTCCCCCAAGGGTGCCCCACCCGTGGAGAAGTTGGGCACGCTGGCGAAGGCGGACTGCTTGTTGAGGGTGAATCCGAAGGCGTCCCCGTCAATCCCCCGACCCAGTTGGGACCTGGCGGTGTCCCTTATGCGCATCTCCCGGACCCTCCGCCGGAAGCGGGCCAGGGCAGTAGGGCCCCCTGCCCTGCCCGTCATGGTGCCGTCGGCGACCTCCAGGTCCATGGTCGGGAACATGTTGAGGATGGCCCTTCCCACGGCCGTGGAGTCCTCGGTCGGGTACAGCGGGGTGACGGCCTCCACCGTCAGCCCGTCGATGCCCAGGGGCACTGACCGGGTCTCCAGCAGGTCCAGCTCCTCTTGGTCCTCGGGACTCTTCGCCACTGGCATCCCTCAAGAACGGACGGCCGGGGGCCGCCTCAGAAGTCTATCTCCATGGGCTCGATGTCTATCTCGTCGGTGATGGTGGGCTCCAGGCCCAGCGGGCGGATGGAGGCGAACTCCTCCAGGTCGATGATGATGAAGTCCTCCTCGTACGCCTCGGCGAACTCGATGGGGTCGCCCATGGGCCTGGGAGCCTCCTCCTCGATCTCGATGAGGAGGAAGCCCTCCTCCAGGGCGTCGTGCTCCAGGCACTCGTAGACCTCCATTACCTCGAGGCCGTACTCGTGACCGTCCATCTCGAGGATGTCCTCGAGGCGCTCCGCCTCGGGCACCAGGATGGCGGTCTCCAGCTCCTCCAGCCGGCGGACCATCTCCGCCAGCTCCTCGTCGGAGTGGGACCTGGGGAAGCCCTTCGCCCGCCTCCTGGGCGGCGACGGGGTGTAGAGGGACTGGACCGTGAGACGCTTGGTGTGGCGGATCTGCATGTCCACCTGGTCCTTGGTGATGAGGCGGAACTCCACCTCCTCCTCCTCTCCGCCCGCGAGCACCGGGATCTCGCCCTCCTCGTCCAGCGGCACAACGCCGTAGGGCAGCGAGGGGAGGATGGCTATGTGCCGGAGCGTCCACCGGCGGATGTTGGTGACCTTGACCTTGTACGTGGGCACCCGGTTGCGGATGCGCAGCTCCGCCTCGACTCGCACGTCCAGGCCCGAGATGGCCTGACCGTCCACCCCCTGGGTCAGCGCCTCGAAGCTGGCCTTCACAGCGAAGGCGACACCGACCTTGCGGCCGGGACCGACGGGGCCCAGGGGCTTGCTGGAGGCGTCCATCAGCTCCAGGCCCTCGGGCAGCTCGGGCTTGACGGACATGGGAGGGATCTCAACGTCTCCCTCGTTCTCGATGGAGATGGAGTACTGGACACGACCGCCCTCCTCCTCGACGATCTTCATCTCGACCACCAGGTTGTAGTCGAGCAGCGGGAAGGGGGCGTAGATGCCCGTCTCGTCGATGATGGCGAAGACGCCGGCGTCACCCGTCTCGTCGACCTCGTCGAAGGCTGCCTCTAGCTCGGCAGCGGTGGTCTCGTCGACGACTTCGAAGGGCGTTCCCATGGGCTTCCCCTGGCGTTCCCATCCCTTTGGCTGGCACGGGTAATTGCTAGACCTCAGAGTGTCTGGCATGGGGAAAAGGGAGGTCCAGTGTAATAACCCTTTTGGGATTGGTTCCAGCGGTGGAAGGGAGGCAAGGATTGAAATCCGTCCTTAGCTGTACAACACCTTCGGGTGGAAGATGAGGGTCGTTGTCGTTTACTATTCCCGGAAGGGCACCACGGAGGGCCTCGCGGGGATGGTTGCCGAGGGGTTCCGGAAGAGGGGGCACCTGGTCGAAATGGTGCCCATCCGTCACTCGAAGAGGCTCGGGTTCATCCAGACAGGTCGCGCCTCCGTCACCAAGAGGGATATGGAGCTGGTGAACGAGGACAGCGACTACGACCTCACGGAGGCGGACGTGGTCGTCATCGGAGGGCCCATCTTCGCCAGCAATGTCAACCCCTATACCCGAACGTACATCCAGCGGGCCAGAGGGCTGGAGGGCAAACCAGGGGGGGTCTTCATCTGCTGCTACAGCAAGGCCAAGATGGGGAGGGGGCTCGTGGACCGGCTTGCGGAGATGGCCGAGGAAAAGGGACTGAGGGTTATGGGAAGATTGGTGGGCTCCACCAGCCTCAGGGAGGAATACCCCCGGATGGCCGATGAGTTCGCAGGCCAGGTGCTGGAAGGGCTAGACCATTAGTGACGGTCGATGACAGTTGAACCGATAAGCTCAAGTACCGACCCGTCGGTCACAGAGGTGGGAGGATCATGAACGGTAACGGACCCAACGGCGAGGTGGTCGGCGTACTCGATGGCGTCGACTTCCACATGGGCTCCTCGTACCTAATAAAGTCCGAGGACCCGGGCCGCCTTTACAGCATGTACAACTCCCTCGTCGAGGGCATGGAGGACGGGCTTTGCATCTCCCGGTCCTTCCCCCAGAAGACCAGGGAGAAGTACGACGTCACCAAGGGCGAGTTCATCTGGATGACCACCAACACCGTGGGTCACGACCGCTGCGTCAACCCCACCAACATCAGCATGCTCCACATGGCCATCATGGACTTCCTCAAGGGCACCAGGCGGGGCCTGATCACCCTCGAGGGGGTGGAGTACCTCATCTCCAACAACGGCTTCGACCCCATCTTACGCCTCCTTCACGCCCTCAACGACAAGATCACCGTGTCCGACTGCCTCCTCATGGTAACCATGGACGAGCAGACGGTGGCGCCCCGGGAGATGCGCATCCTGGAGAAGGACTTCGACCGGGTGCTTTGAGCCAACCTTTTTCTCGACCCATCCCGTTAGGCCCCCAGGTGAGGCCTTGTTCGATGGATGGATCGACAGCGCGACCCGCGGAGGCGCCAGCTACGCAGACCTGCGGGTCCTCAGGGTGGAGAACACCCGGCTGGAGCTGAAGGACGGAGAGCTCAAGGAGGCCGTCGAGGGCGGCGAGGCGGGCTTCGGCCTGCGCGTCCTGGTCGACGGGAGCTGGGGCTTCGCCTCAGCCAACTCCCTGGACCCCAGGGAGGGCGAGGCCGCGGTGGAGCGGGCCCTATCGTTGGCGAGGGCGACGGCGACCCGGGCGGGCGAGCCTGTGGTGCTCGCCCCCGCACCCGTCGTGACCGACCGCGTGGTGTGGGACCCGGAGGTCGACCCCCTCGACGTGGCCATCGAGGACAAGCTGGAGCTGCTCCGGGACATGGAGGTCGCCGCCAGGGAATCGGAGCACCTGGCCACCGTCACGACGGCATACATGGAGGGGATGAGGAGGGTCGAGTTCCTCACGTCCGAGGGCACCCGCCTGGAGCACGGCCTCACCCGCATCATCGCCACCTCCAACCTCACCGGGCGCAAGGAGGGCGTGATATCCTCGTTCCGGACCCGCGTGGGGGGCGTCGGTGGCTACGAGGTGCTCACCGAGGGCGACCCCGTGGCCGTGACGGCCGAGGGGGTGAGGTCCCTGGAGACCCTCCTCGAGGCGGGAAGGGCACCGGGGGGCCGCATGACGGCCATAGTGGACCCCGACATGACCGGGGTCCTGGTGCACGAGGCCTTCGGCCATGCCAGCGAGGCGGACCTCGTCCTAGCGGGCGAGTCCATCCTGGACGGGCGCATGGGCGAGAAGCTGGGGGCCGACGGCGTCACCATATTCGACGACCCGACCATGGCCGGGGGCTTCGGCTCGTTCCCGTACGACGACGAGGGGGTCATGGGCTCGCGCAAGGTGCTGATGGAGGACGGCGTCCTCACCAGCTTCATCCACAGCCGCGAGACGGCGGGCCGGATGGGCGACGAGCCCAACGGTGCTGCCCGGGCCCAGGACCACAGCAGCCGACCCCTGGTGCGCATGAGCAACACCTGCATGGCCGCCGGTGACATGTCCCACGAGGAGATCTTCGAGGGGGTGAAGGAGGGCATCTACGTGAAGGGCACCCGGGGCGGCGAGGTGGACCCGGCCAAGGGCACCTTCCAGTTCGGAGCCCAGGAGGCGTTCCTGGTGGAGGACGGCGAGGTGACGCGCCCCCTCAGGGACGTGGCGCTCATGGGCTCCATCCTCGAGACGCTGCTCAACGTGGACGGCATCGGCAAGGACTTCAAGCTGGCGAGCCCCGGGTTCTGCGGCAAGGGCCAGACGGTCCCTGTATGCGACGGTGGTCCCCACGTGCGCTTCCGGGACGCCGTGGTGGGGGGTGGCTGAGTTGACGGACCCCTACGACCACGAGGAGCTGCTGGCCCGGGCGGAGGAGGCCGTTAGGAGGCTCAAGGCCCTGGGGGCCGACTGCGCCGAGGCCTACGTGGCGGCGGGAACGGTGGTCAGCGTTCAGGTGGAGAAGGACGTGGTCACATACACCACCGGGGACTCCGAGGGCGGCACTGGCCTCAGGGTCGTGAAGGACGGCCGCCTCGGCTTCGCCTACACTTCGGACCCGGAGGGCATCGAGGCCACCGGCAGGAAGGCCCTGGACCTTTCCCGCCTAGCGCCCCAGGCAGGATACAAGCTGCCCCCGGGACCTGACGGCTACATCGACGTGGCGGGGCTCGACGACCCCGCAGTTGTGTCAATGGAAGCGGGGGAGGCCGTGGAGATGGCCGGCCAGATGGTGGGAGC
>CP070808.1:1730213-1732767 GCA_020343715.1 Thermoplasmata archaeon | reverse complement strand
ACCAGGTGACCGCTGGCATCGGTAACGGGTGTCCATGACACACTGATGTCGGGCCCTGGAACGAACTCGGGCAACGGGTCCATGGTGGGCACACCTGGAGGCGATGCGTCCTGAGTGCTGCTCGCCAACGCACTGGCGTTCCCGTTGCCAGCCCTGTCGACGGCCGTCACCTGGTACCAGTAGGTTACGCCGTCGGCAAGACCGGATATCATCGTTGATGTCCCGTTGGTCGTATGGGTGATGATGGGTCCTTTGCTCGGTTCGGAGAGGAAGACATCCACCGTGTAATAGTACACGCCCGAGCCGTCGTCCTCCGAGGGGGACCAGCTCAGGGTGATCTCGTTGCCGGGAGAATAGGGTGGAAGGGGTTCGATGGTGGGGGCCTCGGGGGCGACGATGTCCATAGTGGTGGATGCGTCCCCTGGTGGCCCCTCGTTCCCCACGAGGTCGACGGGCACCACCCGCAGGTAGAGGGTCTGGTCGTGCGAGCCCATCTCGATGTGTTCCAACGAGGCGTCCACAACGTTGTCGTAGGTCCTTTCGATCTGGCCGAAATCGGGGTCCTTCGAGACCAATACCTTGTACCAACCCATGCCCGCCCCCTCATCTGAGGAACGCTTCCACGTAAGGAAGATGGTCCCGGCCGGTGAGTAGACGGGCAATGGATATACATCCGCTGCCGAGGGCGGCGAGGCGTCCTGCGTGGATGACGTGACCTGGGACCACAGGGATTCGTGGTCGAAATGGTCGCGGGCCGCAACGCGGCAGTAGTACGTGACGCCGTCGGCCAGCCCCGAGGCATCGCATGACGCGGTCTCGGCGAAGGTGTCCACTATGATGCTCGCCGCGCCGAAGCCGGAGTGGTGGGCGACCTGGACGTGGTAGTCCTTGACCCCGACCCCGGCGTCCGTGGAGGCGAGCCATTCGAAGGTGTTGGTGGTTCCCTGGGTGTACTCCGCCTCCTCGATGATCGTCGGGATGGACGGAGGGTCGTCGTCCAGGGTCGTCGACTCGACGGGGCTCCATTCGGATATCTGGCCCCCCTTGTCCTGGGCTCTGACGCGGTAGAAGTACCGTGTGTAATCCTCCAGGTCGGAGACGATGACCGAGGTCCCCAGGATGTCAGCAGACCAGTTGGTGTCGAAGGTGGGCGAGGTCGACCACTGGAGCTCGTATGGGAACTCGTCGGGGGGCCCCGAGGCCAGGCCGATGCCAGCGTCTGTGGAGGCCGACCAATTGACAGATAGCGTAGAGCCAGCTGTGTAATCGTCGAGGGGTTCGATGACCGGTGTCGTGGGCGGGCTCGAATCCATCGTGGTGTTGACGGCCGTCGACCAGGCGCTCTGGTAGTCGGACGCGTCCCTGGACTGGACCTGGGCCCTGTAGGCCCCACCGTCGAGGAGGCGGTCGAAGGTCACTGTGGTGGTGGAGATCCATGGTGACTGGCGGTGAGTGACCCACATCCCATTCTCATAGAGCTGAACCCTGGCCGAGTACTCAACGCCGCTACGGTTCCCTCCGAGAGGGAGGTCCGCGACGGTGGACCAATCCATCGTGACCGACGTGCCGATGGTCCAGGTGGGCAGGGCGGTGGGGGTAGGGACCTCGGGGGCGTCCCTGTCCACCTTCAAGTTCAGCGAGACCCTGTCGGGGTACAGGTACTGCCTATGGTAGAACGAGCCCGTGTTGGAGGGTGGCGAGGGCTCGGAGGTCATGGCGAACCCTATGTAGGCGTGCATGTCCCCAGCCTCGATGGAGTCCTTGAGGTGTGTCAAGCCGGTCTGGGAGAAGGTGTAGGTGTACGTCCCGGGGCGGCTGATATAGACGGTCCCTATGACCGCACCGGAGCTGGACCTTATGTCGTTGTAGACCGTGGCCGCGGCGGCGGAGGTCGGGTCGACCGAGAGGAACTTGGCCTGAACGTTCTGATTGATGTTGTATCCTGATGTTTGGATGGTTATGGTGGCCGAATCGATGTACGTCTTGTTATCGACGATGTTGAGAGGTAACTTATGCCAAGCCTCATAGTAGTAGACGTAGACATAGGTCGAACCCCTGTACCCGTAGTATCCAACCATCGGTGCCGAGGTTTTGTAGTTATAATATGACGTGGATGAACGGACGTACTTGTAGGCATAACCACTCTCACCGGTCATGGATTTGGTGGACACATCCTCCCAGGCCTCGGCCTCCTCGGCGGTGAGGCCGAGGGCGAGGACGAGGAACAGCACGGCGATGAGGAAGATCGCACATATACTCCTACTCGGTGATGATACGTTCACTATGGACATTGACAACATCCTCCCAGAGTTGTAACCCCCCCAAGGGGCTGAATTATATTGGCAGCGGTCATTAATTTACTTTGGCAAGAGCGAGGACATCCTCATTCCAGGGCCAAGAGACCTTCTCAGACTCGCTCTGGACTATTGAGGTTATCGAGCACTTGACAACGGGAGGAGATTGAGGCATCTCACGAGTAGCCTGCCAATATCTCCGACATGATGCGACCCTCCGCCTTCCGTAGGTGTTGCACCAGGGTGGGCACGCTTATGTC
>CP070808.1:1723304-1730113 GCA_020343715.1 Thermoplasmata archaeon | reverse complement strand
CCAGGTGGCCCTGGAGGTGGAGAGGGTCGTCCACGGCCAGGCGGAGGTCCGACACGTGGGGTGCGGGGGGCGCATCCATCACCCTGACGAGATCCTCACCGCGATAGAGGAGGTGGAGAAGTGACCACGGAGATGGTCCACGAACCGGACCGCATCAAGACGTACCCCCGGTGGGAGTGGCTGCGCAAGGGGCGGATGCCCCACATCTGGTGCCCCGGCTGTGGCCTGGGCTCCGCCACCTCGTACTTCATCGAGGCGATGGAGAAGTTGGAGATACCAAAGGAGAAGATCGCCGTGGTGTCCGGTATCGGCTGCACCGGCCGCATCGCGGGTTACCTGAACGTGGACTCCTTCCACACCACCCACGGTCGAGCCATCCCCTTCGCCACCGGCCTGCAGCTTACCCGGCCGGACATGAAGGTCATCGTGTTCTCCGGCGACGGCGACCTGTTCGCCATCGGCGGGAATCACCTCATCCACGCCGCCCGCCGGAACATGAGCATGACGGTCCTGTGCGTGAACAACTTCAACTACGGCATGACGGGGGGCCAGCTGGGCCCCACCACGCCCATGCACGCCCGGTCGTCCACCTCGCCCTACGGCAACTACGAACACCCCTTCAACCTGTCCCACATGGCCTACGCCTCGGGCGCCACCTACGTGGCCCGGTGGACGGTGCTCCACGCCAACCAGCTCATCGAGACCATCGGCGAGGCCGTCAACAAGCTGGGCTTCTCCTTCGTGGAGATCCTGGCACCCTGCCCCACGGGCTACGGACGGCCCAACAAGATCGGGACGGGCCTCGACGAGATGCGGTTCTATCGGGAGAACTCCGTCATCCGCCACAACATAGACCCGGTGGAGGCGGAGATAGACATCCACAACCGCATCGTCGTCGGCAAGTTCATCGACATCGACAAGCCGACCTACATCCAGACGATGGAGGAGGGCGTGTCCCGAGCAAAGAGGGTGGTATGATGGCGGCGAAGAAGAGCAGGAAGCCGAGGGCCGCCACCCAGGCCGTGAACGGCGAGGACGTGGAGGTCCTCATGGGCGGCTTCGGAGGCCAGGGCATCATCCTGTCGGGCCTCATCCTCGGCAAGGCGGCGTCCCTGTTCTCGGACAAGAAGGCCACCTTCACCCAGGCGTACGGCCCCGAGGCCCGCGGCGGCGCGTGCAGCGCCAACGTCATGATCTCCGAGGACGAGATCGACTACCCCTACGTCACGCGGCCCCACCACATGATGATCATGTCCCAAGGCGCCTACGAGAAGTACGTGGACAGGCTCCGGTCCGACGGCAAGCTGCTGTACGACGAGGACCTGGTGGAGCTGAAGTTCAGGCGTGACGACATCCACAGGTTCGGCATCCCGGCCACGCGCCTGGCGGAGCAGCTGGGCCGCAAGATCGTGGCCAACATCGTGATGCTCGGATTCGTCACAGCCGTCACGGAGGTGGTGGACTACGACGCCATGAAGTCCGCCATCCTGGACACAGTCCCCCCGGGGACGGAGGAGCTGAACCTGAAGGCGTACAACACCGGTTACGACGAGGGCGTCAAGTCCCTCGAGCACCACTTGAAGCAGGCCAAGGATTGAGGAGGTTATGTAAGTGGCCAAGGGCTCACCGGGTGATTGGCCCGTTCTCGTGGTGGGCGGTGGTCTCGCCGGCGTCCAGGCAGCCCTGGACCTGGCCGAGGCCGGTGTCGCCGTCCACCTGGTGGAGGCGTCGCCGTCCCTGGGTGGCCACATGGCCCAGCTGGACAAGACCTTCCCCACCAACGACTGCTCCATGTGCATACTATCACCCCTTCTTGTCGAGGCGTCTCGCCACCCCAACATCACCATCCACACCAGGGCCCGGCTCACGGACCTGGAGGGGAAGGCGGGCGCCTTCATGGCCAAGGTGGAGGTCAGACCCAGGTACGTGGACCCGGCCAAGTGCACATCCTGCGGCATATGCTCGGAGAAGTGCCCCGTGTCGGTCCCCAGCGAGTTCGAGGAGGGCCTGGGGGAGAGGTCCGCCATCTACACCCCTTTCCCCCAGGCCGTTCCGTCCACCTACGCCATTGAGCCTGAGGAGTGCCGGTACCTGACCGAGGGCAAGTGCGGGGTGTGCTCCAAGGTGTGCCCCGCTGGGGCCGTGGACTACACCATGCGCCCCGAGTTCCTGGACCTGCCCGTGGGCGCCGTGGTGGTGGCCACGGGGGCCCGGGACTGGGACCCCACGCCCCTGGCGGAGTACGGCTACGACCGGCACCCCGACGTGATCACCTCGCTCCAGCTGGAGCGGCTCCTGTCCGCATCCGGCCCCACCGGGGGCGAGGTCAGGAGGCCATCGGACGGCAGGTCGCCCAGGCGCATCGCCTGGGTCCACTGCGCCGGCTCGAGGGACGTGAACCACGTCCCCTACTGCTCGCGCATCTGCTGCATGTACTCGGTCAAGGAGGCGGTGATCGCCGCCGAGCACGACCCGGACCTGGAGCGGTTGGACCTCTTCTACATCGACAAGCGTGCCTACGGCAAGGGCTTCCACGAGTACGTCAAACGGGCCGATGAGAACGACCGCATCAACCTGGTGCGGGGCCGCGTCGCCCAGGTGGACGCCGGCGTCAACGGCGAGCTGTGGCTCACGTACGAGGACACCGAGCGGGGCCATATCGTGGAGGACGATTACGACCTGGTGGTGCTGGCAACGCCACTGGTGGCCAGCGAGGGCGCCCGGGAGCTGGCCTCGGTGCTGGACGTGGACACCGACGCCCACGGCTTCATCATGGAGGCGGACCCCTATGGCCGACCCGCGGAGACCACCCGGCCAGGCATCGTGGTGGCGGGCATGGCCTCGGGGCCCAAGGACATCACCGACTGCGTGCTCCAGGCGGGCGCTGCCGCTGGGGCCGCTGCCGCCCATGCCACCCGGGAGGCACCCCCCGACCCAGCTCCCCTCCCCCAGCCCAAGCGGGGCGATGAGGGGCTGGTGCGCATCGGTGTCTTCGTCTGCCACTGCGGCATCAACATAGGCTCCGTCGTCGACGTGCCCTCGGTGGCTGAGGTGGCCAGGACCATGCCCAACGTGGTCCATGCCGAGGACAACCTCTTCACCTGCTCCGAGGACACCCAGACGATCATCCGAGAGCGCATCGCCGAGCACCGGCTCACCCGCGTGGTTGTGGCCGCGTGCACCCCGCGGACCCACGAGCCCCTGTTCCGTGCCACGTGCCAGGAGGCGGGTCTCAACCCCTACCTGTTCGAGATGGCCAACATCCGGGAGCACTGCTCATGGGTCCACCAGGCGGACCACGACGTGGCCTCGGCCAAGGCCGAGGACCTGGTCCGCATGGCGGTGGGCCGGGCCGCCCAGCTGAGCCCGCTGCAGGAGCGCACCGTGCCCGTGGACGACCGGATCGTTGTCGTCGGCGGGGGCATCGCGGGGGCCCAGGCGGCCCTCACCGCCGCGCGGGGAGGACACACCGTCACCCTGGTGGAGCGGGAGCGCACGCTGGGAGGGAGGCTGCAGGACCTTCACCGCCTCGCGATAGGCGAGGTGGACGCCCGGCGGCTGGCCAAGGACCTGACGGCCCGGCTGAAGGCCGAGGGCGTGGACGTGCTCACTCGTACAGAGGTCACCGCCGTGTCTGGCTTCGTGGGCAACTTCACGGTGGACACCGCCCCGGTGGAGGGAGCCCCCGGCAAGCCCTCGTCGTTGATGGCGGGGGCGGTGGTGGTGGCCACGGGCACGAAAGTCCACGAGCCCCCTGGGTTCATACAGTACGGCAAGTCGGACAAGGTCATCACCAACGTGGAGCTGGAGGCCAACCTCAGGGACGCCAAGTGGAGACGGTCCATCGAGGGCAAGCGGGTGGTCATGGTCCACTGCGTGGGCTCCATGCGCAGCGACAAGTACGGTTTCCCCGGGTGCAGCCGCTACTGCTGCACCTCCTCGGTCACGAGGGCCCGGACGCTGGCCGAGCTGGGCGCCCGCGTGTTCTGCATCACTCGGGACGTTCGGACCTACCAGCTGCTGGGGGAGGAGGCCTACCGGGAGGCCCAGGCCGCGGGCGTGATCTTCCTCCGTTACTTCAAGAGGTACCCCAGGATATCCAAATCAGGGAGCACAGTTACCTTCACCGAGGACCATATCGGGAAGTCCGTGAAGCTGAGATCGGACCTGATTGTGTTGAACGTGGCCCTGGAGCCCCAAGGGTCGAACCCCCTGTTCCGGGACCTGATGAAGGTCCCCCTGGACCAGAACGGCTACTTCCTGGAGCACCACCCCAAGCTGGGACCCGCGGAGACCAACACCGATGGTATATACCTTGCCGGGACGGCCAGGTACCCCTGCGACGCCATGGAGGCGGCCACCTCCGGCGGTGCCGCCGCCGTCAAGGCGATGGGCGCCCTGGCGGGGCCGAGGAAGGCCGTGGACCCCATGGTGGCCGAGGTGGACCCCACGTTGTGCTGGGCCTGCGGCCGCTGCGTCGAGGTGTGCGAGTTCAACGCCCCCTCGATAGAGGAGGGAGGGGGCCTCGACGGTCAGCCCACCTCCGTCATCAACGAGGCGCTGTGCAAGGGTTGCGGCACCTGCGTGGCAAGGTGCCCCGTCTCGGCCATCTCCATGCGCCACTTCCGCGACGACCAGGTGGGCGCGGTCCTGGCCGCGCTCCTCTCGGGGGGTGACACGCCATGAGCGGCGGGGGCAGGACCCGGAAGAAGGGGGACGCGGAGTGCGAGATCCCCGAGGGCTGGCAGCCCCTCATCGTCGCCTTCACGTGCAACTGGTGCTCCTACGCGGGGGCCGACTTCGCGGGCATCTCGCGGATGCAGTACCCCGCCACCATCCGGGTGGTCCGGCTAATGTGCTCGGGCCGCATGAACCCGTCCTTCATCCTGGGCGCCCTGGAGATGGGCGCCGACGGCGTGTTCGTCTCGGGCTGCCACCCGGGCGACTGCCACTACACCTTCGGCAACAGGTCCGGCCAGGAGGCCGTGGAGACCGCCATCGAGATGGCGGAGATGGTGGGCCTGTGCGGCGAGCGCATCCACCTTCAGTGGGTCTCCGCCTCCGAAGGGGCCCTGTTCGCCCGCTCGGTGGAGGAGTTCACAAAGCAGATCACCGAGCTGGGGCCAAACCCCCTGCAGAGGGAGCCCCTGGAGCAGGCTGTGGTGGACATGGTCTGCTCCCCCCTGGAGGACATGACGGTCCCCGCGGTGCCCGGGGACGCCCCCGAGACCACCGACGAGGGCATGGGCATCCTCAGGCAGGCCTTCGACTCCACCCGTGCCTACCGCTGCATCGAGTGCGGCAAGTGCACCGGCATATGCCCAGTGACCGCCCGGCTGCCCGCCTTCCACCCCCGTCGCCTGGTCATCAAGGGCCTTTACGGCCTGGACGGGGAACTGGCGTACGACCACACCATCTGGGCGTGCCTGGAGTGCGGCCTGTGCCGAGAGGCCTGCCGGGTGGACGTGGACCTGCCCGAGTTCATCCGCCGCATGCGGACGCTGGCCCGCAGCGAGGGACGGGTGGAGACGGGCACCCACCACGGGCTGGTCCACACCTTCGACCGCCTGTGCTCCCATGACTTCCTATCCCCTGACCTGACGGCGTGGACCAAGGGCGCCCGCCTCCGGTTCCGGTCCGACTCGGACGCGGTGTTCGTGTCCGGTTACGCCGGCTCGCTGGAGCAGATCATCCCCGACGTTGAGTACGACACGGGTGCGTCGCCCCGGGACGCGGTGCGCATCCTCAACTCCCTGGGCGTGAGGCCCCAGCTCTTCAAGGCGGAGAGGCCCTCAGGCCACGACCTCTACTACACCGGGGACAACGAGGCCTTCTTCCGGCTGGCCTGCATGAACTCCGAGGCGTTGCGCGCCACGGGGGCCAAGCGGGCGATATTCGTGTGCCCCGAGACGATGCACACCTACCGGGACCTGTACCCCAAGGTCACCGGTGAGCCCCTGGGCGTGGAGTGCGTCCATGTCATCGAGCTGGTCACCGAGGCCATCGCCGAGGAGCGGGTGGCCCTCCGGATGCTGCCCGGCGACATGGGCGACGGGGCCATAGCGTACCACGACAGCTGCCGCATGGGCCGCATGCTGGACCTCTACGTGGAGCCCCGCATCGCCATCGAGGAGACGGGGGACCACATGGTGGAGCTGGAGCACAACCGGGGCTACGCCGACTGCTGCGGCGTGGGTGCTTGGCAGCGCTGCGACCCCACCAGTCGGGCGCTGCGCCTGGCCCGGCTCAAAGAGACGCTGGACGCCGGGGCGGACCGCCTGGTGACACCCTGCTCCAGGTGCACGGTGCACTTCAAGTGCCAGCAGTGCCACGACGGGGTCGACCCCGACCCCGACACGAACGACATCGAGATAATCGACCTGGCGACCTACGTCGCCGACAGGATAGTCAAGCTATGAGCGTGAGACCATGACCGAGGAGGAGAACGGAACGACCGATGAAGAGGGCGGGAGCGCCAAGGACGAGAGTCCGAGGGTCGGCGTGTTCGTCTGCGACTGTGGCCTCAACATCGCCGGCTCGGTGGACACCCAGGCGGTGGCCGACTACGCGGCCACGCTGCCCGACGTGGTGTGGGCCGGTCGCCAGAAGTACACCTGCTCCGACCCGGGACAGCTCACCATCGAGGACGCGATAGCGGAGCATGACCTCAACCGCGTCGTGGTCGCCTCGTGCTCGCCCCGGCTCCACGAGCCCACCTTCCGGGCCACGGTGGAGCGGGCAGGCCTGAACAAGTACCTCTTCGAGATGGCCAACATCCGCGAGCACTGCTCGTGGATCCACCTCTATGA
>CP070808.1:1717917-1723204 GCA_020343715.1 Thermoplasmata archaeon | reverse complement strand
GGTGCTGGCGGTCCTCATGCCCCTGACGTACTACATCCTGGTCACCCGGGCCGAGCTGAAGCGTAGGGTGCGGCACGTCCACGAGGAGATCGTGGAGATCGTGGAAGAGGACAAGTGAGCCCCTTCCCCAGACAGCTTCAAACCTCACCGTCCAGCTCCAGCCACATCGGGTTGGGCAGGGTCTTGGAAGGAAGGCCCTCGGGGGGCACCTCCATGGCCTTGAAGCCGAAGCGCCCGAAGAAGTCCAGGCGGTCACCCTCCTCGGGCTCGTAGGCGAACAGGTAGACCCTGGCACCCCCCTTCAGCCTTATATCGGCGAGCATCTCCTCGACCAACCTGCGGCCCAGACCGTGCTCCCTGTAGTCTGTGGCCACCTCCATGTCGACCAGCTCGCATACGTCGTCGTCCCCGATGTTGTACGAGGCGAAGGCTATCTCCACCTCCACCTCCTGGCCCTGGACGAAGTCGTCCTCCAGCTGGAACAGGGAGACGGTGCAGGCCCATCCGCCGCGGGAGGTCCCCTCGGGCAGGCCGGCGTGGGCCCTGAAGACGGCGTCCAGGTCCAGGACCTCCTCACGGTGGCAGTCCACCTCGGAGGTGATCTCCGACATCTCGAAGCGCTCCAGGGGCGACATGGTGTCCTCGGTCTCCGTCCCACCAAAGGTGGGACGGCCTGGTGACCGACTATCACCCGTTTAAGGCTTGCCCCCTACCCTCGAGGAGGGGGCTGCAAATAGCCTGGATGTCTACATGTAGGCCCAACCCATTTATAAGCAGCCGACGGTCAGAGACGCGGTGATAGTGTGACGAGGCGTTCAAGTTCTAGGCTCGGACCGCTAGCTGAGGGCCGCAACCGCAAGGTGGCCCTGGTCATGGTGATGCTCCTGGTGGGCTCCGCCATCGCGGTCTACAATGCCGACACCCTCTACCTGGCAGGCGAGCAGACGCTCACCTCCCAGCTGCCCAGCTCCCTTACCCCCAACGCGACCAACTCCCTCATGCTCCTGACCACTGACGGGAACGGCGATCCCGTTGGCGACCAGGTGTACACCGTGGAGGTCGTCCAGGGGAACGACACCCTGGTGGAGCACCGGGGAAGGACCGACGGCTCCGGTTTCGCGGCCCCCATGTTCGAGGTCCCCTACTTCGAGGGAGAGGCCGAGCTCCGGGTCATCTCGGGCGAGCACGTGCTGGTAAACCCCGTCGAGCCGGTGGCCACCTCCCACATCTTCCTGACCACCGACAAGCCCATCTACCAACCCGGTCAGACCGTACACTCGCGCGTGCTGGTACTGAGGGGCGACCACGTGGCCGAGGGCTCAAAGGCGGTCTTCGAGGTGAAGACCCCCGAGGGCGACCTGGTCCTCAGGAAGGATTCCAAGCTCAACGAGTTCGGCGTGACCTCCTTCGACTATGTCCTCTCGGACCAGCTCCCCCTGGGCGACTACGAGCTGAAGGTCATCGTCGACGGCCAGGAGGCAGTGCGCACCGTCAAGGTGGACGAGTACGTCCTGCCCCGCTTCGAGATCACCGTGGGCGACATGAAGCCCTGGTACACTCCCTCCGAGACCATCGACGGCTTCATCCTCGCCAAGTACTTCTTCGGCCAGCGGGTCGTAGGCCAGGCCAGCCTGGCCGTGAACCTGTACGACGGCAGCAACTGGACCTACATCCACGGCATACCCTCGACCACCTTGGACGACGGTGGCTTCGAGTTCGAGGTCGAGACGTGGGTCCTGGACAGCGCCATAAACGAACATATTGGATACAACGTTGTCGATACCGTCCTGGTGGAGTTCAACTTCACCGTCATTGACACCGGTGACCACTCCGAGCACGAGAGCTACATAATCACCTACGCCGCCTCACCCATAGTCACCTCCGTGCTCACCGACGCCAACGTGGACGGCGAGAGGTCCACCTACTACGCCGTAGCCAGGTTCCCCAACGGCGCCCCCGTGGCGGGAGCCGATGTGGAGTTCTGGTTCGACGACGACAAGGCGGGCTCCAAGACCGCCACCACCGATCACCGGGGCATCGCCGCCCTCAAGTTCACCTACGACGAGGACGACTCGTACATGCACATAGTGGTCACCAAGGACGAGTACGAGAGCCAGACGGACCTGGAGATGGAGTCCTCCACCGGGCTCAAGGTGGTGCCCGACAGGACCACGTACCAGGTGGGCGACGTGGCCCGCCTGTCCATCTTCTACGACGGCCCCGCCGCCAGCGACCTGGTCTACTACGACGTGGTGGCCGACGGCTTCACCATCATAACCGGTCACCTCTCCATGGACGGCACCAGGACCAAGCTGGACCTCCCAGTGACCTCGGACTTCGGCCGCCTCACCTCCGTTAGGGTGTACAAGGTGGAGAGCAACTTCAACATAGCCCGGGACGTGGCAATCATCGGCGTCCAGAAGGAGGGCGACCTGGACATCGACATCACCCCCAGCGCCCAGTCGTACCTCCCCCAGGAGGACGTGTCCATCGACATCCGGGTCACCCGCGACGGCGACGGCGTCGCCGCAGTGCTGGGCGTGAGCATCGTGGACAACGCGGTGTTCGAGCTGGGCTCCCGGTTCACGGGGTTCGAGGAGGTCCTCGCGGGCCTGCTCCCCCAGTACTCCGACCCCATCTACCAGTTCATGGGCTACCTGTTCGTGGGCGACACCCCGCTGCCGTCTGTGACGGTGAACCAGTGGGACAAGATCGAGGCCGCCCCCGTGGAGACCACGGGTACCGAGCAGGGCGAGAACGCCGCTGCCCTGGAGGACCAAGCCGTAGTGGCCTACTGGACCGTCCTGGCCGCCCTGGGCATCGCCGCCCTGATATTCCTGGCAATCCGCGGTCCCAAGACCCGGCAGGCCCGGGCCCTGGCCGTGGTGGCCATGCTGGTTCTGGTCTCCGCCGGCGCCATAGGCATGCTCATGGTGCAGGAGCCCGACGATGACTTCGGCAACTTCGCCCAGCCCATGGGCTTCGGCGCGGAGCGCATGGGCGGTGGCGACATGGCCATGGAGGACGACGGCGGCCCCGAGCTTCCCCCAATTTGGCAGGTCGATGACGAGATCGACTTCAACGCCCCCAAGACGACTGGTATAGGGGATTCGGACGGTGGCAGGTACCTGCTGCCCAAAACCTCGATAACCCGCCAGTTCTTCCCCGAGACGTGGGCGTGGATCCCCGTCATGCCCACCGACGCAGAAGGACGAGCCACCCTGGACCTGGTGGCCCCCGACAGCATCACCTCATGGGACGTGGGCGTGATCGCTTCCACCAAGGACGCCCGGGTTGGCGTGGGGCACCAGAACGTCACGGTATTCCAGGAGTTCTTCGTGGAGCCCGACCTGCCCGCCAAGGCCTACCTAGAGGACACGTTCCCCCTGAAGGTCCAGGTGTACAACTACGGCGAACCAACGGATGTGACGGTCACTCTGGACAACGCAGAATGGTTCCAGGTGGTGGGCGACCGCCAGGCGACGGTGGCGATGACCACCGGCGAGGTCTCCTCGGTGGAGTTCACCATCACGCTGACCAAGGTGGGCATCCACGAGATCACCGTCCACGGCGAGAGCGACACCTTCATCGACACCGTCATCCGACCCCTGCGGGTCAAGCCCGTGGGCGAGAAGCTGGAGGACCTCTACCAGGGCCGGCTCTCTCCGGGCGACGTGGTGGACTACAACCTCACCCTGGTCCCCGAGCTCATCGAGAACTCGGAGAACGCCTGGGTCAAGCTCCAGGGCGGCGTCGAGGCCGCCGTCCTCGAGGGCGCGGAGTCGTACATCCACTACGTGTCGGGCTGCGGCGAGCAGTCCATGTCCACCCTTTCCATCGACGTGCTGGCCTTCCGGACCGTCCGAGAGGGCGAGCTGGACGAGGCCCGGCTTCTGGAGCTGGAGATGATCGTCAACCAGGGCATCATCCACGAGCTGCAGTACCTGAAGGAGGCCAACAACGGCCAGGGCCGCGGTATAGTGTGGTTCCCCAGCGACCAGGACGTGCACATCTGGCTGACGTCCTGGGGCGTCATCACCTTCAAGGACGCCCAGCTGGCCGGCTTCACCGTCGACCAGGACATAATCGACGACATGCAGTCCTGGCTGCTGAGCCAGCAGAAGGGCGACGGCAGCTGGGAGTTCCCCAGCTGGGGCCTTTACGAGTTCAACAATCCCAAGCTCCAGCAGAAGAAAGTGGCGACCACTGCGTACGTGGCCCACTCCCTCATCTACTCGGGCATACCCACCTCCCACGAGGCAATCCAGGACGCGGTGGCCTACCTCAAGGACAACATCAGGGACGCGGACAACTGGGATGACCCCTACGTCCTCGCCCTCACCCTCAAGGTGCTGGCCGACGCCGGCGAGCAGCGCTCGCAGCTGGCCGAGGACATGGCCGACCAGCTCCACGAGCTGGCCCAGGAGGACAACGGCACCGTCTACTGGGGCACCACCACGAACATGATCTCCAACGACTTCTTCGGTCCCGAGGTCGGCTTCATGGACATGTGGAGCTACAACCCGGGCTTCAACATCGAGGCCACCGGTTACGCCACCCAGGCCCTGCACCTGGTGGGGCGGTACCCCGGCGACGTGGACGGCGGGCTCAAGTACCTGCTGGACCACAGGTCCTCCCTGGGGGGTTACTTCTCCACCCAGGACACCGTGGTGGCCTTCCAGACCATCTACGAGGTCTCCACCAAGCAGGCCCCCGTGGACATCGACGTGGAGGTCCTGGTGGGCGACCAGGTCGTCTGGACGCTGGCGATGGACGAGACCAACCGGGACATCACGTACCTGTTCGACTTGCGCCCCTTGCTGGAGGACCCCGAGACACCGGTGCGCCTCAGGGCCTCTGGCGAGGGCTTCATCATGTTCCAGGTCTACCTGGAGCAGTGGGTGCCCCACGATTCGATACCCGTGTTCGACCTGCCCCTGACGCTGGAGCTTGACTACCCCACCTGGGACCCCATCGTCGGACAGGTCTACACCGTGACCGCCACCGTGAGGAACAACCAGGACCGGTCCATCCAGATGGCCCTGGTCGAGCTGACCGCCCCCGTGGGCATGGAGTTCGACCACTTCCTGCTCGAAGAGCTGGCCGAGAACGATATCGTGGACAACGTGGAGTTCGAGGACGACATGGTGCGCCTTTACATCAACGACGTATACAAGGAGGCTCCCATCTCGTTCAGCTACAACCTGATCCCCGTCGAGGAGGCGCAGGTGACGTGGGCCGGCAACCGGGTGTTCGACATGTACAACGCCCTGGTCGAGATGGAGCT
>CP070808.1:1715520-1717817 GCA_020343715.1 Thermoplasmata archaeon | reverse complement strand
TCGTGCCGGGGGCTTTTATGACGGTGCCCCGGACGGCCACGCTCTCGAAGGGGCTCACCTCTGCCAGGGCCTTCACCGTCAGGTGGTCGTCCGTTGCTTGGTTGGTCTCGAAGACGGCCCACCCCTCGTATGGCTCGGAGCGCACATCAGCAAGGGCCGCGGGGAGTGCCTCAGGGTCAGTGCCCCTGATACCGAGGAGGACGGGGCAGGGGCTCGACGGCACCATGGTGAGGCCGCCCGTCTCCCTGTCGAGGCTGTCGAAGGTGGTGGGGTTCCTCCCGTCCATCTCATCCACCGATCGGGGGTCGACCTCGCGGACGGTGCCCCACCTCTCCCTTGGACGGTACGCGAGCAGCTCCCAGGTCCTCCGCTGCCTGGGCCATGCCAAGGCCGCTGCTGCGCCCACCAGGCCACGGTGGGAGCCCTCTGCCCTGAACAGGACGCCCTCCTCCGTCAGGCGAGTCTCGAGCAACCTGATGTCCATGAGGGTGTGCAGCGCCCTGTCGTAGAGGTGCTCGGGGGCGGGCCCGTCCACCAGCACCAGGCCGGGATTGGTCCTTCCATCCTCGTGCCAGGTAAGGTCTTGGACCACGGCCCATGCGGACTCCAGGACCTCCTCGGTGGGAGGGATGTCCTCCCCCCCGGGAAAGCTGAGGAGCGGCTCGCCACGCCACTCCCCCACGGGGACCTGAGGACCTCCGGGAAGGCCCAAGGAGAGGGCGAGGGCCGCGTTGCCCCGGGTCTTCCAAGGGTTGCTCGGGTTCAGGCGGACGAGCCGGGGATTGCCCATCAGGACGAGGCCTAGCTCCTCCTGGAGACGGAGGGCGAGCTGCACCGCGACATGGGTCGTGCAGCCTCCCTCGAGGGAGTCGGTGTCGTCCACTCCGAGCAGCACTTCGGGGGCCCCGGGGGGTCCAGCGGACGGAGGGTATTTCTAGTTTCGCCGCCTGCTAGCGGGACGGGAATGTGCGCGGCCGTCGGCGTACGCCGAAGACCTTCCGACCATGACACGGTGTGAAGGTGTTCTGTACGCTGGCCAATCGTGACACGCTGTGACACGATTTCGCTCTGGCCCGTACGCGCGCGACGTAGCTCGCGAACGTTGACCCACCTGCATAGTTCACACAAAGTGTTAAATACAACCTGATTCCTCTATTCCAAATACCGGGGGGAGGACGATGAGTTTTCCCTCTTAGAAGGTGTGAGCCATGGTAGGTATCGCCGTCAAGACCGACGACAAGAACGTCCTCACGGTCAATCAGCTCTCCAACGCCATCATGAAGAGCATCGACCGGCAGGACATCCAACCCGAGGCAGCTAACCAGCTTGCCACCCACGTGATGAACTTCTTCGGGTACAACGACGCGATCATCGACAACATCCTCGAGCCCGAGGACCGGGACGCGTTCTACATGCTCGAGGACCTGGGCCTCCTGATGACCGAGCGGGAGGAGACCACCCTCTACGACGGCCGGGAGTGGCGCATCCACTACTGGCTCTTCCGCAAGGACAAGATCGACGAGCTGGTGGGCGACGCAGAGGGATTCGACGCCGACGAGGACGAGATGTCCTCGATCTACGACGAGATCCCCGAGGACATCTGGTCCACCCGTTAGGGCGCCACACTTTCACCGCCCTCCCCATCTCCTTTAAACGTATAGGCCACCCTCCGTCGACCCGTGAGTGAGGCCACGCCAGGCGCTTCGCAGCTGTTCCCCTACAGCCCGCGCCCTCACCAGAAGGAGCTGGTGGAGGCGGTGGAGACCACCGTCCGGGACGGGGGCCACCTGGTGGTCGAGTCGCCGACCGGTACGGGCAAGACGGTGTGCGCCCTCTCCGGTGCCCTGGCGGCAGCCAGCGAGAGGGACCTGCGCATCCTGTACCTGACGCGGACCAACGCCCAGCAGAAGCAGGTCCTGCTTGAGCTTCGGAGGATGAACGACCGCTACCCCGTCTTCGGCACGGCGATCCAGGGCCGGGCCAACATGTGCTTCATGGCCCACGACGACCCGGAGGTGGCCTCGGCCAACTCCGAGGAGCTGTCCCGCTTCTGCGCCGACAGGAAGGCCCGGACCCGGGACGGGGGGAAGGACGACCCCATGGGCTGCCCCTACTTCGGGGCTCTCCTGGAGTGGGAGATGGAGCGGACGGTGGAGTGGGCCCACAAGACGCTGCCCACGGCGGGGGAGCTCCTGGACTACTGCCGGGAGCGGCGCATCTGCGCCCACGAGGTGGCCAAGGAGCTGCTGCGCTACGCCACCGTGGTCACGGCCCCCTACATCTACTTCTTCTTCCCC
>CP070808.1:1713147-1715420 GCA_020343715.1 Thermoplasmata archaeon | reverse complement strand
CCTGGACGGCCTCCTCCGCCTCGTTGTTCCAATACAGCACCCTCTGGACACAGATGGCTAGGCCCACAAGCATGATGACGACCATCAGGATTGTCCACTTGCCCGGTATGTCCACACGCCCCAACGGTGACTACCATGGTCGGGACCGCCTAATCAAGATATCGACATGGTGGGTCGACCCGGGGACCGGGGCCCGTGCCTGGGAAAACCATTATCTCCCCCCCGGCCCCTCCGTCGACGTGTCATGACAGACCCGGTGACCCACCTTCTTTGGGGATACGTCCTCACCCGAACCCTCACCGCGAGGCCAGGCTACCTGCTCCTGGGGATGCTGGGCGGGGTGCTTCTGGACGTGGGGGCGCTCCTGCCCCTGGCAGCCCACCACGGATGGCTCCACACACCGGTCTTCGTCCTGTTCGTCTCCGTCACCTTGTGGGGGGCGGGCAGGGACCGGCTCCTCTTCTTGGTCCCCACGGTCGGTCTGGGCTCCCACCTGGTGCTGGACTCCATCGGCTCGGGCGTCATGTGGTTCTGGCCCCTCTCCACCACCGCGTACGCCCTCGTCCCCATCGAGAGCATGGCAGGGCACGCGACGGCCCACGTCTTCCTGCTGGTGGTCCCCCTCTATTCCGTCTGGGAGCGCTGGAAGGCAACGGGAGAGTCCCCCATGGACGCCTTCCGGTGGGCCCACTCCTTCGTACCCAGACCCGTCGCCTGGGGGACGCTGACCTCCTTCGGCCTCCTCACGGTCCTCGTTATGGGTCAGCGGTACCTCCTTGTCCTGGTGTCCTGAGATGGCACAAGCTCAAATACAGGGACCCTACATAGTATTATACAATGGGAGTTTCGTCGACCTGCCGGGTCCGGTGGGTCCTGCTGGGGGTCTTAGCCGTCCTCGTGCTTGTCTCCAGCGTGGCCCTTGCCGGCTCGGAGGAGGACGCTGTGGTCCTGGCCGAAGGTGAGGTCCATGTCGTGACGATCGACAATGGACCGGGCGAGGGCCTGTGGATCGAGTACGAGGTGGAGGTGCTGTGGGGACCTCCATTGAACGTGTTCTTCACCGACGCCCAGGGCTACACCGAGTTCTTCGACGACGATTCCCCCTCGTTCACCTACTACGCGGGCTTCTCCCATGAGGAGACGCACTACGCCGAGGAGTCCTTCTACTTCGACGACGAGGGCCTGTTCTACCTTATCATCGACAACGACCACAACCAGGCCGAGGGACAGAACGTGACCGTCCAGTACTCGGTGTCCTGGGAGGCATCCGAGTTCGAGGGCATGCTAGTGGTGGGCATCCTCATCATGATAATCGTGATCATAGTGGTGATCGTCATGCTGATAGCCCTGGTCACCGTGAAGAGGACCCAGGCCCTAGCGGCCGAGGCGAAGGATTCCATAGAAGATGAGGAGGTCCACACGGTGACCCCTCCGGATGCGGGGAACGGCCGGCCCCAGCCCCCCGAGCCCTACCCCGAGTGGGTGGTGAGGGAATCGATGGGGGCCCCGATGGACGATGACGACGCCACGGGATGGGACCCTGGAAGGGACGAGCCCGAGGACTGAGGGATGGCCCGGAGTACCGGGCGCGCGCGCGAGCGCGCCCGGTATGGGGGCCTGGGGGAAGGATTGTATGAGAGTCAACGGGGGACGGGGGCCCGCCCCCCGCTTTGCGTTCAACTGCTAATCACCGGGCAGGCGAAGTACATGTCCGTCTCTTCGATGGTCAAGCCCGAGGACATCAGGTCCGCCACCGAGGTGATGTCGTCATCAGCGGCGACGGTCCCGAACACCAGGTGCACGTGCCAGCGGCCACCGGTGTAGTCCGAGTCTCCGGGCACGCTGCCGATCAGCGGCATCTGGGCGTGGGGCATGTTGGTGTCCGCGTCCACGAAGACGTAGATGGGGTCGAAGGGGTAGGCCTTCGCGTTGTCGGGGAGGGCCTGGAAACCCACCGCGCCGCCGTCCTTGCCCTTCTGGGGTATCAGGGCGGTGACGATGTCCCCGTCGTAGTACAGGTTGGTCTTCTGTGCCTTCGCTGCTTCTGCTCCTCCAGCGATGACCGGCACCGTTAGCGTTAATGCAACGACGACGGCCACCGCGACCAGTAGTGACCTTTTCATGGGTTTCACCTGCGGCTTGGACCGGGGTGGGTTATTAAACGGATTTTTCAGATTGACGCCCTATTCTCACCAGAATCTCGGACCGAGTACCCCTGTTCGGGGCAACCGCCTTACCCCACAACCCGCTTGTCCGTACCATGGAGTCAGTTG
>CP070808.1:1695018-1713047 GCA_020343715.1 Thermoplasmata archaeon | reverse complement strand
CTGGGCGGTGGCCACGATGATGATGGGTACCGATGCCAGGTTGTCCGTCTCCACCGTCTCGTTCACCGTGTTGTTACCGTCCAGATGGACCCATAGGTTGTGGTTCCCCGGGATGTTGGCGCCCCAGTTAATCCAGGCCGACCGGGTCTCGCCGGAGGGAATGTTGTCGATGCTCTCGCGCCATCCTATCTTGACCCCGTCCTGGCCCGGTTCTCCCAGGTAGAGGTCTATGCTGACATTCTCGGCCCCACCGGGGCCGTCGTTGCCCACGGTTATAGTGATCTTGAGGGCGGTCCTGTTGTTCACAGGGGACGGCGGGTCGAGTTCGATCCCGTCCTCCACCACGTAGAGGTTGGGCTTCGGGACGTCGTGGGTGACGATCATCAGGAGGGTCGCCTCGTTGTTGTCCTCACGGTTCTCGGTGACGATGTTGGTGGGGTCGACACGGAGGAAGAACTCCCAAAGTCCCACTTCGACTCCCGTCCAGTTGAAGTGCACCACGGCGGCGCCGTTCGGCTCTATCTTGGGTATGGTCGTGGAGTTCTCGCGGCTGGGCCTGCCTTCGTCCTGGCTCGACCACAGCTCCACCACCACGGAGAGGACCTCCATGGCGCCGATGTTGTGGACGGTGGCGGTGAAGTTGACCTCGGTGCCCTCCACGGGGGCCTCGTCGGTAACGTTGAACTCACCGTCGGCCACCACCAGGTCGGGGAACCCGGTCGCCGCGGAGACCTCGTAGGTGCTCACCTCCAGGGACCTGGCCTGGTCCACGGTGACAGCCTTCCTCGGGGTGTTCTCGTAGTAGACGCTGAGGTCAAGGGTGTCCGTCTGCTCGCCCACAGTCACGTTTCCCTCTATGGCGAAGGTGTGCTGGTTGGTGAAGGTGATGTCCTTGCCCTGGACCTGTCCAAGGCCCTTGTAGGTGGAGGTGTACTGCCACTTCTCCACCCGGGTCGAGGAGTAGGAGCCCACCTCGAAGGTGCACCGCTGGGTCACGGTGTGGCTCTCCGACGGGAAGGTTGCTATGGGGACCGGGAACAGAAGCATCCGGAGGGGCCTGTCCAAGGTCCGGTTCTCGTAAATCACGACATCGAAGTCCTCGGGCCCGGTCTTGGTGGCGATCTCCAGGCCTCCGGAGTAGCTCAGGGCGGAACCCAGTATGGCCAGGTCGTCGGTGGAGCGGTACTCCTTCCCGCTGACCCAGGCATCGAAGGACGTCGTCCCGGTCTCCGAGCCGCTGGACCAGTCACCCTCGAGCCGGACCTTGCCGCTCACCTCCATAACCCACGCCACCTTGCCCAGGTAGCTGGTGGTGCCGTCGACGGTGTGCTTGAGCCATCCATCCACGGTGTCGAACTCCACGCTGTACTCCCCCACCTCGGCCGGCACGTGGTGGGTGCCGTCCCAGGTGTGGTTCCACCAGTCGCCGTCCATGTAGACCGGTGCCACCAGGTCACCCGGGGCAGCGGCGGCTGGCGTGGTCGCGATGAAGGCGCTGCCGAGCAGCATGAAGAGGACCAGAGTGCATATCAAGCCCCTAGCGTGTGAACGTCCAGGCTTGCCCATCGGTCTGACCATGATTGGGCCGGTATAAAAGGGCTACGTCCATATTCACACACGCGAGAAGTATCTGGCACCCCTTCAGGAGGGGTGGCCAGGGGCCCCGCCGGCGGGCCCGTCCGCGACCCCATCGCGAAAGCCATTTAAGGTCCGGGGCCCATAGCCTGGCCGTCCCCTAGAGTGGCCTAGACAGGATGCTATGTCCTGTTCCTGAGCGCCGGGGCACGGTGGTAGATTGCGGGACATCCTCCGGAGGCTCCAGCGGGGGGAGATAACCCTCGAGGAGGCCGAGGCGGCCATCGATGACAGGGAGGCCATCCCATCCAAGCCCGCCATGGGCACCACCGTGCGCCGCGAGGCCGCCCGACCGGGCCAGGGCCTCACCATCATATTCTGGTCCCTGGTGGTCCTGGAGGTGCTCTTCGCGTCCATGTTCCTCTGGGGGCTCATAGACGGATGGGACCAGCGACCGCTGGCCCTTGTGCTGGCCGCCATGTTCCTGACCCTGGGCGTGATGACCGATGTCTACCGGACCGGCTTCATGCCGGACAAGCTGGTGGTCAAGCGAAGGAAGGACAAGGTGGTCCCAAGGCAGGACTGACGGGGTGGACGCACGATGACCGAGGATGGGGAGGATGGAGGCCGAGACGGCACCGATGAGCGGTACGTCGTGGAGGGCGATCCCCCATCGACCATGTCCCGTCGCACCTTCGTGAAGGCCGGGGCCGCCGTGGCGGGAGCCGCTTGGGTCGGTGCCTTCGGGGGCTCGGTGGTCCGCTCGCTTACCACTGGTGGGGACTCCTCGACCGGTCCCTCGTCGAAGGCCTTCGTCTACCATGTCCCCCAGGGCGAGAACCCCTGGTACTCGGACCTGGACGGCCGGGAGGTGCTGGCCACGGAGTTCCCCGTAGGCGAGTCGGCCAAGGTCTACGTGGGAGGCCAGAAGGCCATCCTGATGAGGTTCGAAGAGAGGCAGCTGGTGGACCGGTCGGGCACCGACATGGGCTTCGTCGCCTACTCCAGCACCTGCACCCACCTGGGTTGCCAGGTCTACTTCGCCGTGGGCCAGACCCCCGCGGGGGACTTTCCCGATGGCGTCATCTACTGTCCCTGCCACCAGGGGGCCTTCGACCCCTTCCGCAACGCCAAGGTGGTGTACGGACCACCGCCCCTCCCGCTGCCCAAGATACCGCTGCACGTCATCGATGGCAGGTTGGAGGCGGTCTGATGGAGAGGGGCAGGGTCCGCGTGACCCTGGCCTTGCTCATCGCCCTCCTGGCCGTGGGGGCGGCCCTATATCCTGTGTTCGCGAATCCCAACGGTGCCGAGGAGAAGAACTGGGGACTGTGCAACAACACCGAGGCATGTCACGGCCTTCCCGGTTCCAACACATCGCTGGCGAATGTCACCGCATGGACACCTGACCTGACGGTCTACGCGGGACAGCCGAACATCACCGTCCTGGTGAACGTCACCGGGGCCGAGCAGTACGAGGGGGACCCGATCGGGGTCAGCATCCTGTCCAACCTTGAGAACCCCCTCCTGTCCCCGGTGCAGCGATGGGGTTGGGTGATCCAGCAGGACCCGCGAGGCAGGTCCCCAGGCTTCGACTACTCGAAGATGCCCGCCCTGGGGGTAACAGGCAACACCTCGGCATCCTTCACTTGGCTTCTCCAGGCCCCACCGGTCCCCGGTAACCACACCATCATGATAAGGATGCAGACGGGTGTCGACCACCTCAATGGGGAGTTCGACACCAATCCCATCTCCAGGGACGTGTTCGACGCGCTCCCGTTCCGGGTCGTCCCACCCCCCGAGGTGTTGGACGCCACGCCCAGGAACGGAACAGAGGATGTCTTCATCAACAGCCCAGTGGTGATTGCTTTCAACAAGGAGATGGATCGCCCCTCGGTAGAGGGCGCTTTCAGCATCGACCCGCCCGTAGACGGTACCTTCACGTGGGAGGGCCCAGTGGCCCGCTTCAATCCCGACGACCTGCTCGATGAAGCCACCACCTATACCTACCGGCTTGACACAACGGCTTTTGACATGGACGGTATCCAATTGCTGGAGCCCCTTGAGGTGGCGTTCACCACTGGGTCGGACCAGGACTTCTATCCCCCTGTGATACTCAGCATCCTGTCCTCTCGAGCACCCAGGGACGCCGTGGTCCGCATCACGTTCTCAGAGCCGATGGATAGGGCATCTGTAATCAATGCCACCTCCATCGACCCTGACGTGGCCGGGAACCTCTCGTGGGAGGAGGACACCCTGGTGTTCACCCCCCACGGGCTGTTGGACTACGACACTCTGTACACCGTGAGGGTGGACGCTTCGGCCAGGGACCTGGCTGGCAACCCTATGGGAACGGATGTCTTCTCCACCTTCCTCACCATCGCGGACACGGTGCCGCCCGAGGTCCACTCCACGTCCCCCAAGAACCGCTCCACCGACGTCCCGCTGGTGACCACGGTGTCGTTGACCCTGTCCGACGACGTGGACCGAGACACGCTCCCGGGTGCCCTCTCTTGGCAACCACCGGTCCTGGCCGACATATCATGGGAGGGATCGACGGCCACGCTGACGCCCGGGCATCCCCTCGAGGAGGGGGTCACGTACAACCTGACGGTGGGAACGTCACTCATGGACGTGCGTGGCAACCCAATGGAGGAGCCGTACCTGCTCGTGTTCAGCACGGCAGGCTCCTCGGACAGGACCCCTCCTTACCTGGTTTCCGCCGCCCCGCCGGCGGGCTCCAACCTGGCCCCGGGGGGGCAGGTCCGCCTGACCTGGTCCGAGGCGATGGACCGGACCTCCGTGGAGGAGGCCATATGGGTCTCCCCAATGGCCACCGCCTCCTTCTCGTGGTCCGGCAACGTACTGACGGTGACATTGGAGGGCACCGAGCTGGGGAGGGTGTACACCGTCAACGTGGACGCCACCTTGGAGGATCTGGCGGGCAACACCGCCCTGGAGCCCTATGCCCTCCGCTACGTGGCGGCACCCGACCCGGAGGCCGACCGGCCCGTATTCTACATCGAGGACTGGCTGGAGACCTGGTGGGACCTGGCCCTCCTGGTGTCCGCCATCGCGCTGGTGGCGGTGCTGGCCGTGGTGCAGGTCCGGTGGGGCTGGGGTCGGGTGGCCCTCACCGCCTTCGCATGGGTGGAGGAGCGGGTGCGGTCCGCCCGATACCTTACCGAGGCCCGCCGCCTCTACTACTCCATCGACCGCCAGATGCCCCACACCCACGCCGAGCGCTACGGGGCCAAGACCGTGTGGTACTGGTATCCCTTCTACTGCCTGGGGGGCATCGCGATCCTCTGCTTCGTGGTCCTGGGCGTCACCGGCCTGGTCCTGTCGCTCTACTACGTTCCCTCCTCGGAGGGCGACCCCTCGGCCGCCTACAGGTCGGTGGAGACCATCATGGAGGACGTGAGCTTCGGCTTCATGTTCCGCGCCATCCACCACTGGGCCGCCAACATCATGATCGCCGCGGTGTTCCTGCACATGCTCCGGGTCTTCTTCACCGGGGCCTACAGGAACCCCAGGGAGCTCAACTGGGTCGTGGGGTCCATCCTCCTGGTCCTCACCATCTTCTACGGGTTCTCGGGCTACCTGCTCCCTTGGAACCAGCTCTCGTACTGGGCCGGGACCATCGGGCTGGAGATGGCCCGCACAGTGCCGGTGGCGGGCGACTGGTTCGCGGAGCTCATATTCGGTGGGGTGGAGCTGGGGGCGGCCACCCTGACACGAATGTACTTCTTCCACGTCCTGTTCCTGCCCCTGGCCACCATCACGCTGATGGTGGTCCACCTGATCGCCGTGTACATCCAGGGCCTGGCGGAGCCCCACTGAGGAGGTGACGGGACGGCGACCGACAGGATGGACGGTGGGGGGGCCGAGGACCCCAGGCTCAGGGACATGGTGCTCAGGTACCTGCGGGTCCGGAGGCTGCTGGACGACGAGCTCGCCCCTCGTAGGAGGAGGCGGGGGGAGCCCCGCCCCAGGATAGGCTCGCCCCTCTACCCCCAGGAGGCCATGAGGGACCTGGCCCTGTTCTTCTACCTGATGGCCACCATGTCCGTCCTGGCGGCGTTGGTGCCCCCGGCCCTGGGTGACCCCGCGAACCCGGACGTCACCCCCGACCGGCTCCTGCCTGACTGGTACCTCCTGTGGGCGTTCGGGCTGCTCAAGGCCGCCCCCAACGTATCGGCCTTCGGCGTGGACTGGATATCGGGCAAGACCCTGGGGGTCCTGCTGATCATCCTCACCGTGGTCGCCGTCATTGCGGTGCCGTGGATCGACCGGATCATCGCGTACGCGGGCAGGTCCTTCCGGAAGGCCCCTATAACCTTCTCCGAGGGAAGGAGGGCGAAGCGGCCGATGGCGGACCCTGCCATGGCGGCGGTGGGCGCCGCCGCGGTCACCTACGTGCTCATGGCCTCCGTGTACTCCATCCACGAGGTGGTGGAGGAGCGCTTCGAATGGATATCCGACGCCAGCCTCAGGGCGTCCCTTTGGCTGCTGCCCCTGGCCGTCGGGCTGCTGGCCTACGGCTCGCTCCGCTCCGCCCGGAGCACAGGGGACTACGAGTGGCAGCTCAACCAGTGCCACGGCTGCGGGAACTGCGACCGGGTCTGTCCCGTGAGGCCCGTCAGGGACGAGCCCCGGCTCAACCTCATCCACTACCAGCACGCCCAGGTGGACGACCACGTATGGACTTGCCTGGCATGCGACCGCTGCTCGGCCTCGTGCCCCCAGGGGGTCGTCTTCTCGGACCACACCCAGGCCATGCGGGCCCAGGGGGTGGTGGTTGAACCCCAGCGGAGGCCCCAGCATTGCAGGGACCTGATGGCTTGGCACACCCGGCGCACATCCCGGCAGACGAAGGTGCACATGCCCGAGCACGGTGAGGCGGGGGACCGTGTCGGGTACTTCGCCGGGTGCTCGGACCTGCTCCCGCTGACCCGGGTCGCCCACGACTTCCGTGACCACCGGGAGGCGACCCTGGCCCTGCTCCGGGCCGTGGGGGAGGACCCGTACGAGATCCCCCACCTGTGCTGCGGCCACGACGCCCTATGGCAGGGCGACACCGAGACCTTCCATCTCCTCCGGGGGATGAACTCCATCATCATCCGGGCGTCGGGGGTCCGCACCATCGTTACCGAGTGCGCCGAGTGCTACAGGACGCTGGTGAGGGACTACGACCTGGGGGACGTCACCGTCCAGCATGTGTCCCAGTTCCTGAGGGCCCGGCGGATGCCTACCCTCGAGGGACCGACCGGTGGAGGGGAGGACCTCAAGGTCGCCTACCACGACCCTTGCCGCCTGGGTCGCCACATGGAGGTCTACGAGGACCCCCGGGAGCTGGTGGCCTCGGTTCCCGGCGTCCAGCTGGTGGAGATGGCCGAGAACCGGGACAAGGCCCAGTGCTGCGGGGTGGCCGCCATGATGAACTGCGACCAGGCCTCCAGGGAGCTGCTGGTCCGGAGGCTGGACCAGGCCGTCGACGCAGGCGCGGACGCCTTGGTCACCACCTGCCCCAAGTGCATCGCCCACCTGCAGTGCGCCTCCGACGAGGGTCGCCACGGCGAGATGGCCATCCTGGACCTGACCCAGTTCCTGGCCGCCCGGCTCCCACCTCCGGCCACTGACGATGACGGGGGTGGGCAAGGATGACGGACGGTCTACCCCGGATCGGTGTGTTGGCATGTTCTTGCTGGTCACGGTCCGAGACGGGCATCGACGCGGACACCATCGTCGCCGAGACGGTGACTATGCCCGGGGTGGTGCACGCCGAGGCCACCGACGACCTGTGCGGGGCGGGCAACATGGTGCTGGCGGGGGACCTGGTCAAGCGCCACACCCTGGACAGGCTGGTGGTGGCGGCATGCGCGTGCTGTTCCCAGGCGCAGAGGTGTGCCGCCTGCAACGACGAGCGGGCGGGCCTCCGCGAGGCCGTAAAGGACGCCTCACGTATCCCTTGGGCCCACCACGCCTTCGTCAACGTCAAGGACCATGGCAAGAGCACCCGGGACTCGGTGACCATGGTGGCGATGGCGATCGCGGCCATGGGCCAGGCCCCCGACGACGTCCCTCCACGGGCCACCAGCGACCCTGTGCGCGCGGCCCTGGTGGTGGGGGCCGGGAGATTGGGTAGGGCCACCGCCGTGGAGCTGGGGGAGCGGGGCGTGCCCACCCACCTGGTGGACGGCTCGGCCCCCGTGGGCGTAGGTTCGACCGCCCCTGAAAACATAACCCTGCACATGCCCGCGAGGGTCATCTCCCTTCGGGGAGGAGGGGGCGACTTCACCGTCGTCCTGGCCCGACTGGGGGACGAGGTGGAGCTCAGGGTGGGGACGGTGCTGGTGGCCCCCGGCCTCGCTGAACAGGAGAGGGAGGCTGGGGTGGGATGGGGCCTGCCCCACAGGTCGATGGACAGACCGCCCCGCAAGGTCCAGGGCGTGTTCCTCGTGGGCGAGGACGGCAGGTCTGCGGCCGGGACCGCCGCCGCCTACTTGGGTCGGAGGGCCAGGGGCACGGCCGCCCTGGCCAGGGTCGAGCCGGAAGCCTGCATCGGCTGCCTCAAGTGCGTCAGGGTCTGCCCCTACGGCGCCATAGACCTGGTGGACGGGCAGGGCGTGGTTTCCGTGGACCCCCAGCTGTGCGCCGGTTGCGGCGCTTGCCCCAGCGCGTGTATGAACTGGGCCGTGGAGCAGGCGGGCTACACGACGAGGGAGCTGGAGGCGGCCATCGGCGTGGGCGCGTCCAGGACGCCAAACCTCCTGATCACGTGCAACTGGTCCGCCTACAGAGCCATGGACCAGGCCTACCAGGACGACCTGCTGCCCAAGGGCCTTGCCCCCTTGAGGCTTCCCTGCCTGGCCAGGCTCTCGCCCCACCTGGTGCAGGTGGCCCTGGGGGCAGGGGCGGACCCGGTGATCATGGCTGGTTGCTCGGAGCGGGGATGCCACTTCAGAGACAGGAGGGCGCTGGTGGAGGACCACATGAGGAACATGGAGGCCAGCCTGTCCAGCAGCGGGGACCTGGAGCGGATCTTCGTCCTCACGTTGGGACCCACGGACAAGGACGTGCTCGCCACCCGCGTGATCTCCGCGGTGGAGGAGCGCAGGTACGAGCGCGAGGAGACGGGCGTGGTGCGCGAGCGGGACGGTCCGTGGGCCAGGGGGTGGGGGGTGTGACGGACGGCCCCGCCAACGAGATCTCCACCGGCTACAAGGCCTGGGTATTCGGGTCCAAGCTGGTGGGGGTTCTGACATTCGCCGTGGGCATCGAGATGCTCGCCCGGGGCTCCTTGGGATGGGCCGCGCTGCTATTATTTGCCGGTGCCGCCATTGTGGTGGCGCCCATAAGCTCCCCGGAGCGGTGGAACGAGAGGACGAGGAGGAGGACCTGACGTGTCGAAGGTAGGATGGCTCAAGACCGCCGACGGTCTGCAGTTGGAGATGGAGCTGGGTCTAGACCCCAAGGACGGGGAGAAGTTCTCGGGGGTGGCCGTGGTCTGCCACCCCCATCCAGGTTTCGGAGGCGACATGCACAACGCGGTGGTCCGTTCCTTGGCCAGCGCGGCGTGGGAGGAGGGGTTCGTTCCCTTGCTCTTCAACTTCCGGGGAACTGGTAGGTCCGAGGGGACCCAGTCGGGGGGCGTCAAGGAGGTGGACGACGTGGACGCGGCCATGTCGCACGCGAAGAAGCTGGCCAAGGACGGCTGCGTCATCCTGATGGGCTACTCCTTCGGTGCCAAGGTCGCCACCACCTGGCTCAACGACGGGGGGAGGGCGAACGCCTTCGTGGGGGTCGCGGTGCCGTCCACCACCGACTACCCCGACTACAAGGACATCCCCTCGCTTTACATCACCGGTGAGTTCGACGACGTGGCCCCCCTGGACGACGGGCTCTCCAGGAGCCTGATGACGGGGGGCCTTCACGTGGTGGTGGAGGGCTCGGACCACTTCTTCCACAGGGGAAGGGACGAGATCCAGGAGGCCGTCCAAGGCTTCATCAACATCACCTGCCCGATCGACGGCCGTGGGTCGGAGTAGCGGCCAACCAAAGCCTTTTATCGGCCAGGGCCCTTGGCCCGGAACGGTGCGAGCATGAGGAAGAACAGCTCCGGCAAGATCGAGGTCACCGACGAGGACATCGAGAAGTCCACCCTGGCCCGCTACTTCGAGGAGGACGTCCTGTCGGTGCACCTCAAGGAGGGCTGCCCACCTATGGCCAAGCGGGGCTCGGTCGAGAGTGTGGAGCTGGTGACCATAGGCGAAGTCCCCTTGGAGCGCTCTGAGCTGCACACCCTGATGGACCAGGTCATAGACCTGGTCATGAGGCACAGGGGCTCCTCTGTGGAGATAGAGCACGAGGGGTCCATGGTGGTCCAGATGGGACCCTACCGCATCGCGGCCGCGTCACCCCCGTTCTCCGACGGCATGGAGGTCACCGCCGTCAAGCAGGTCCGCCAGCTGGAGCTGGACGAGTACGGCCTGGACCAGGAGCTGGTCTCGCACCTGGAGGACTACCACAGGGGTGTCCTGGTCTCCGGGAGGCCCGGTGACGGCAAGACGACCTTCGCCAGGGCCGTGGCGATGCACCTGCGTGGCCTGGGAGCCGTGGTCAAGACCATGGAGAGCCCCCGGGACATGGTGCTCCCCGACGACGTGACCCAGTACGCACCCCTGGAGGGGAGCTGGGAGCTTACTGCGGAGCTGCTCCTCATGGTACGGCCCGACTTCGTTGTGTTCGACGAGGTGCGCAAGACCGAGGACTTCCAGGTGTACGCCGACATGCGCCTGGCAGGAGTGGGCCTGATCGGTGTGGTCCACGCCAACTCCGCCATCAACGCAGTCCAGCGGCTCATCGGCCGCGTCGAGCTGGGCCTCCTGCCCCAGATCGTCGACACCGTGCTCCACCTGCGCAAGGGCGCCATCGAGGACGCCCTCCGGCTGGTGCCCACCGTCAAGGTGCCCGAGGGGATGTTCGAGCAGGACCTGGCCCGTCCTGTGGTCGTGGTCGAGGACCTGCACACCGGCGAACCCAGGTTCGAGATGTACACATACGGCGACCAGCTGGTGGTCATGCCCATCGTTACCGGCGGGGCCGGGAGAGGCGGATCCTCTTCCCGGGGTGTGACCGCCAGGAAGGTGGTGACCGAGGCCGAGGTGGAGGACACCCTGAGGGCCCTGGTCGCCGGACCCCTGGAGGTGGAGATGCCGTACCCGGGCAGGGCCCGCGTGTACGTGGAGTCGTCGGACGCGTCGGCCATCATCGGCAGGGGCGGCAGGACCATCAAGGAGCTGGAACGGGAGTTGGGCGTGCGCATCGATGTGGTGTCGGACCGGACCGAAGGCGGAGGTGGGGGCCGCGCCTCCGGTGGAGGTCCCCAACGGGTCACGGACATCTCCACCAGGGAGACCAAGAACAACGTCACCCTCTACGTCCCGGGTCGTTACCAGGGCAGGCTGGCCGACGTGGTGGTGGACGGTCAGGTCGTTGGCAGCTCCCGGGTGACCAAGCGGGGGGCCATCAGGTTCGCCAAGCGGTCCCGCGCCGGCAGGGCGATCCTCAAGGGCATGGACGCCGGTTCCGACATCTTCGTTGAGCTGTGAGGGGACCACGCAGGTCCCTCACATGGGTGTTAGCTCTCCCGAAATGGTAAAAAATTACAATAGTGCGGCTTTTGACCCAACCCAGCGGGACGCCGTTGGTGGGGAGGATAACATATCCATAGATTTGATAACACTTCATTGCGAATCCGAAAAACATACCGAAATACAGAACCCCTTTAATATCCCTGGGCGACAGAAAAAAAGCGTCCGGAGGGGGCATGTGGCTCTCTACATGGGAGCGCTTGCCAGTTGAACGGTCCTACCTCCTACCGCAGTCCCCCAGGCTGCTTGTGGCAATAGACCCTGTCCGGACCGACCTCATCCTCTCCGGGGGTTCGAGGGGTGTCTGTTTAGAGGTCCGCGGTCGCATCAGGGTCCCTCTTTCCCGCGGTCCTCGCCCGAAGGCCCAGTGTGACCCATAGGGAAACCGAGAAGAACCCGTACCGCCATCCGGGGGGCGCCTGGGTGATGGTATGGTCGTCCGTGCGGATGTTGATGAGACGGCGATGGCCCTGGAGGAGCGCGTCAAGCGGGCCACCAGGGAACGCAAGAAGTGGGATGCCCTCAGGAAGGCCTTCGCCACCAGCATGTCCAAGCAGGCCGCCAACTACGATCGGATGAAGGACATAGAGGCACGTAAGGAACGTCTCCGAAAGGTGAGGGAGGAGACACTCCTCAAGCCCAAGCTCATCATGGAGGCCGTCACCAACATGGAGAAGGCCGGGTTCCGCGTCAGGATGGCGGTGGACGCGAAGGAGGCCCTCGACATGGTGGTCGAGGAGATGGGCGACGAGCGATTGCTGGTCAAGAGCAAGACCAACGTGTCCAAGGAGATCCACCTGACCCACGAGATGACCGAGATGGGCTACGAGGTGGTGGAGACGGACCTGGGGGACCGCATCATCCAGATCGCGGACCTTCCGGGGGCCCATCCGACGGGACCCGCCGCCCACCTGGACAGGTACGACATCGCCAAGATCCTGTCGGAGTACGCGGGTCGGGAGCTGGAACCGGACCCTCGCAAGCTGACGGACTTCGTCCTCGAGGACCTGTCGAGCGCCATAGAGAAGGCGAAGGTGGGCCTCACGGGCGCTAACTCGATAGGCGCCGAGGAGGGGGCGATCCTCCTCATCCAGAACGAGGGGGACATCACCAAGGTCTCCATGAGGCCCTGGAAGCACATCATCCTGACCGCCATGGACAAGGTCTATCCGAACCTTGACGAGGCCCTCAACGCGGCACGTCTACAGACCTTCTACGCCACGGGGGCGGTGCTGACCTCGTACATCAACATCATCGGCGGCCCTTCCAAGACCGCGGACATCGAGAAGAAGCTGTTCGAGGGCATCCACGGCCCGGAGGAGGTCGTGGTCATCATGCTGGACAACGGCAGGTCCGAGGCGACGGGAGAGATGCTGGAGGTGTTCAAGTGCATCGGCTGCGGCAACTGCCTGCTCCACTGCCCGGTGTACGACACCATCGCCCTAAACTACGGGGAGTCCCCCGCCCTGGGCGGTCGTGGTGTTGGGATGTTGGCGGCCACCGAGGGTCTTGAGGAGGCCGTGGACCACGGTCTGTACTTCTGCACCCAGTGCGAGCTGTGCGAGTCTGCGTGCCCCGCGTCGGTGGACGCACCGGCGGTAATCAGCTCCCTCCGGAAGAGAGCCTACGAGGAGGGCAAGCTGATAGAGCCCGCCAAGGTCGTCCTGGACGTCGTCGAGGAGTACGGGACCCCCTACGGGGAGGAGCTGCAGGACCTACCCGAGCCCCCGGGGAAGGCGGAGACCGTCCTCTATGTGGGTTGTGCCGAGCGGAGGACCGAGGACTCGGACATTCCGGCGGCCCGCAGGATCCTGGACCGCATCGGCTTGGAGTACGCCTTCGTGGACGAAAGGTGCTGTCAGGCGCTCGTGGACCTCCTGGGAGGCGAGCGGGACGACGGACCCATCAACCACAACAGGGAGGCCATCATGGCCGCCGGCGCCAAGCGGGTCGTCACCCTGTGCCCCACCTGCGCCCACGTGCTGGCCGATGACCTGGACGGCACCGGCATAGAGGTCATGCCCTTCATCGAGGTGGTGGCCAAGGCCGACCTCCCCGTGGAGTTCGAGGGCATCGTGACCTACCACGACCCCTGTGACCTGGGCCGGAAGTCGGGCAGGGGCCTGCTGGGCTTCGACGCGCCGCGGAAGGCCATCACCACCACCGGCGCCACCCTCAAGGAGATGCCCAGGAGCCGCGAGGAGAGCAAGTGCTGTGGCGGGGGCGGGGGCCTTCGAGCCACCTACCCGGCACTGTCGGTGGCCATGGCCAAGCAGAGGATGGAGGAGATCCGCGAGATGGAGGCAGACTACTGCCTCACCGACTGCCCCAGCTGCGTCCACAACCTCTCCAACGCCCGGAAGCGCAAGGACCATGTGCAGATAATGACGACCGTCCGGTGGCTGGACCACGTCCTGCAGGGCGATTAGGGACAGGCCCCGGCACGTTTATTACCAGCCACCCCGTTGGCCCGCCGATGGCCCGAGGACCGTCCAGGGTGTGGATCGTGGCGATCGTCCTGGTCGCCGCCTTCTGGGCGACGGTCTACATCCTGGCCTACCTGCAGGTGGACGAGCCGGGTCCCGACGAGTTCAGGATGACCCTGATGGTGTCGGGCTCGGAGGCGAACGCCACCGATGGCAACCTGACCGACGTGGTGGTGTGGGTCGCCGTGGCCAACGGCGAACCCAAGCCCCGCTGGACCGGCGTCGAGGTGACCCTCGAGACCCCGTCAGGCAGCGAGGTGATGGCCCCGCCCAGGCTCAGGATCGAGGACCAGGACGGCAACGGACGGGTCTCCGAGGGGGACCTGCTGACGCTGTACGCCCTGGACGCCGAGGAGGCGTCAGGGACGGTCATCCTCTCCACGGAGGATGGGCCCATCGGGACGGTGAGACTCTAACATGTCACCAAGGGCGATAATCGAGACCAACATGGGCATGATAACGGCCGAACTTTTCGGGGACCGGGTCCCCGGCACGGTGGACAACTTCGTGAACCTGGCCAACTCCGGCTTCTACAAGAACATGATCTTCCACAGGATCATCAAGGGCTTCGTCATCCAGACGGGAGACCCGACCGGCACGGGGCGCGGGGGCTCCGACCGCAAGATCAAGCTGGAGACCCTCCCCGACCTCAAGCATGTGGAGGGCGCCCTGGGAATGGCCCGTGGTCCCGACCGGGACAGCGCCTCGTCCCAGTTCTACATCTGCGACTCGGCTGTCCACGGCCTCGACGGCAACTACTGCGTCTTCGGCAAGGTGACCGAGGGGATGGAGGTGGTCCACGCCATCGCCAGCGTCCCCACGGGTGCAGGCGACCGGCCCGTTGACCCCCCGAAGCTGCTCTCGGTCTCCATCCAGTAGGCAGGACCCTTAGCGGTCTCCGATCACCTGCACGTTCAGCCTTCGGTCCCGCGGACCGTCCAGCTCAACGAAGAGGACCGACTGCCAGGTGCCCAGCGCAAGCCGTCCTCCCGCGATCGGTATAGTGGCCGACGCCCCAAGCATCATCGCCCGCAGGTGGGCGTGGGCGTTCCCGTCCATCCCGTCGTGACGGTAGCCCGCCCCCTTGGGGGCGACCTTCGCCGACCACTCCAGCAGGTCCCCTGTGAGGCCGCCCTCGCGCTCGTTGACCACGACGGCGGTGGTGGTGTGGGGCGTATGCACGACGGCGATGCCCTCGGTCACGCCAGACGAGCGGACGACGCCCTCCACCATGCCCGTCACGTCCACCACCTCGGCGGACCGGCCCGTCCTCACCGACAACGTCTCCATTTCTACCCCACACCGCCATGGGCGCCAGGGGCAGAAATACGTTGGCCTGGCGGCCGCCGGTGGAGGGGCAACGAATCCGCTCATTATTTATATCGACCCGTTCATGAAGAGCCGAGCCACGGCGTTGGCTCTCCGGGGTCGTCACATGAAACCCGCCCGCATAGCCGCAAGATCCCTCTTCGTAGTTGCCGTCGTCCTTCTTATGCTCGCCTCCTCCACGGTGAACCAGGGGACCATGGCCGAGACCATCACCACCTTCACCGGTGGGTCCTCGGACGTGACGCTGACGCTGTCCTCCGGGACCCAGAACACTGACGCGTCCTTCATGGTCCCCGTGGACGGCACCGCCACCGAGGCGTACTTCTATGTGACCGGCATGGACGCTGGCACGTACAACTACCCCAACCGGCTCCAGGTCCACATGGGTGCCATCGGCTCTCCCGTCTACATGTGGGCAGAGAGGGCGTACACCCCGATGGGGTTCTTGGACAGGTTCACCGACCGGTCCACCTCCGTAGACCTGACCTACGAGGACATCGGGTTCGACAACTCGTATAGGCTGAGGCTACCGGCGGGAGCGAAGATCACCTCGGCCGAGATGAGGGTCACCGGCATCGAGTACGACGCCGGATGGGACTACCCGGTCAAGCTGTCCCACAAGGTGGGCAACAACGTGGTGCCCATCAACACCGGCGGGCGGCCCGGTCCCCAGCTCATCGACTACGACTCGGACGGCGACCTGGACCTGCTCACGGGCGGCTACCAGTGGCAGGGCGGTCGCATCAACTGGATCTACATGTTCGAGAACGTTGGCAACAAGTCCGTCCCGAAGTGGCAATTGGACACCTCCTACATCCCCATCTCGTACAACTACGCGTACCTCTACTCCGTGCCACGCCTCGTGGACCTGGACGACGACGGGGACAACGACCTGGTCATCGGCCAATACAACGGGCAGCTCCGTGTGTTCTGGAACACGGGCAGCAATGCCAGCCCCACGTGGGAGAACAACGGCACCGGCGAATCTTCGGTCTTCTACGGCATCGACGAGGGCTACTACGCCACCCCCCACTTCGGGGATATGGACGACGACGACGACATGGACCTGGCGTACGGCCGGTACGCCTCCACCGGTGAGTCCAACGTGGGCGTCTCCTCCTACGAGAACAAGTACTCATCGGGCACGTGGAGCTGGTCGACGGCCAACTTCTTCGCCAACATCAACACCGACAATGCAGCCGCCCCGTGGATCGTCGATTTCGACGAGGACGGGGACCTGGACATATTCGTGGGGAACTACAACGGGACCGTGGCCTACTACGAGAACACGGGCACCAAGTCGAACCCCAAGTGGACCTTCGACCCCGACGGCGGTGGCGACATCGACGTGGGCCAGTGGGCCCGGCCGACCCTGGGCGACCTGGACGACGACGGTGACCTGGACCTCATCGTGGGCGCCTCGGACGGTGCCTACTACTTCTACGAGAAGATTATCTCCGCGCCCGTGGACCCGGCCATCGACATCGGCGACGACGGGGACGACGAGTGGACCTACAGTGGTGAGCTGGAGACCACCGTGGTCGTAAAGAACCTGGCCACCGAGCTGGAGTCCCACCTGAAGGGCGCCTACTCCCACCAGGACAATTGGGGCAACAAGTTCCACGACGTGGCCATCAACTTCACCAGCACCTCCCCCGGTGTGCTGAGGGTGGACCAGATTCGCATAGTCTTCGAGTACACCGCCAAGACGGTGGACTTCACCGCGATGCTCAACAACTACATAGCCGCCAACAAGGACAAGGCTAACGACGAGGGCTACCTGAAGGTGCCCCTCATCGTGGTCTCGGGCACCAACGGCAAGGTCAAGCTGTCGGGCTTGAGGATCGTTGTGGACAGGTCCCCCGTCATCTCTCCCATCCCCTCCACCTACGCCATCGACGAGGACACGAAGAACCTGCACCTCATCGACCTCACGGACTACATCTCCGACGACGTGACCGCCTTCGAGGACATGAAGATCACGGTCACCCAGGTCGACCAGGTGGGCATAGTGGCAGTGACGTTGGAGGACGGGCGCTACATCGGCGTCGACGCAGAGACCGGGGAGGCCAACGACAACTGGCACGGTTCGGTCAAGGTCAAGGTGAAGGCCTCAGACGGCCTGGGCCAGGCTGCCGAGTCCGAGGTATTCACCATCCAGGTCCGTCCCGTCAACGACCCACCGGTCTTCGGGGAGACCCCTCCCACCCAGATATACGAGGACGAGCCCTTCGAGTTCCGGCTGACCGCCAAGGACGTGGACGGGGACCCCCTGAGCTTCTCCGCGGCCAGCGTCCCCGATGGCATGACGATATCCACCGAGGGGGTCATATCGTGGACCCCCACCAACGACGACGTGGGCGTGTACCAGATCGACCTCATCGTCACCGACCCCGGCGGGATGTCCGCCACCTACAGGTGGACCCTGGAGGTGGTTAACGTGAACGACCCGCCCACCCTGACCCTGCCCGCCTCGATCACCGTCACCGAGGGCGAGCCCTACTCCATGGACCTGTCCGGGTCCTACTCGGACGTGGACAACCCCAAGTCGGAGCTGGTGATGACGGTGGACAACCCGTTCGCCACCTTCGACGAGGACTCCAAGGTGGTCACCATCGAGTACCCCAAGGAGTCGGGCATCGAGCAGGACAAGCTGGTGGTGACCGTGGTCGACCCCGAGGGCGCGGTGGCGACGGGAGTGGTCATCATAGACATAATAAGGGTCGAGAAGCTGGTCGTCACGGGCATCCCCGACCAGATGGTCGTGGAGACGGTCCCGTTGACGGTGGACATCAAGCCCTACCTCTACAACGTGGAGGACTACAACAAGCTGACCATCACCGTATCCTCGGTCTACTGCACCGTCGACGGCACCCGCCTCAACTTCCTCTACCCCGAGGGGGCCCTCGCCCCGGCGGACACCGAGCAGGTGGTCGTCACCGCCAAGCAGGGCGACGAGCTGGCGACAGACACCATGGCGGTG
>CP070808.1:1692358-1694918 GCA_020343715.1 Thermoplasmata archaeon | reverse complement strand
TCGGCATCCTCACCGAAACCCAACTCAGATGGTTTGACGGGCGGTGTGTGCAAGGAGCAGGGGCATATTCACCGCGGAATGTTGATCCGCGATTACTACGGATTCCAGCTTCATGAGGGCGGGTTGCAGCCCTCAATCCGGACTATGAACGGGTTTCGGGATTACCTCCACCTCTCGGTGTCGGAACCCATTGTCCCGTCCTTTGTAGCGCGCGTGTCGCCCGGGAGATTCGGGGCATACGGACCTATCGTTGCCCCCACCTTCCTCTGATTTAGCACCAGCGGTCCCTCTAATGTGCACCTCCCCCGGAGGGAAGGTTAGCAATTAGAGGCAGGGGTCTTGTTCGTTATCTCACTTGAGAGAACGCCTTACGGTACGAACTGACGACGGCCATGCACCACCTCTCGGAAAATCAGACAAGGCCTTCAACCTGGTCTTCATGTAACCGTCGCTCCCGGTGAGTTTTCCGGCGTTGAATCCAATTAAACCGCACGCTCCACCCGTTGCGGTGCTCCCCCGCCAATTCCTTTAAGTTTCACTCTTGCGAGCGTACTCCCCAGGCAGTAGGCTTAACAACTTCTCTCCGGCACTGGGCGCCCTCGTGGGACTCCCAACACCAAGCCCACAGCGTTTACACCCTGGACTACCGGGGTATCTAATCCCGTTTGTGCCCCAGGGCTTCGTCCCTTACCGTCGGATCCGTTCTAGTCAGACGCCTTCGCCACTGGTGGTCCTTCAAGGATTACAGGATTTTACCCCTACCCCTGAAGTACCTCTGACCTCACCCAGTCCCAAGCCCGGCAGTCTCCTCGGACTTCGGCCAGTTGAGCTGGCCGATTTCCCCAAGAATTTACCGGGCAGGCTACGGACGTTTTAGGCCCAATAATAGCGACCACCACTCGGGCTGCGGGTATTACCGCGGCGGCTGGCACCCGTCTTACCCAGCCCTTACTCTCCGTGCTTTTTAGGCACGGAAACAGCCTACACATTGTGCAAGCACTTGGACTCCCCTCGTCGTGGTTTCCCACATTGCGAAGTTTTCGCACCTGCTGCGCCCCGTAGGGCCTGGACTCATGTCTCAGAGTCCATCTCCGGGCTACCTCTCTCAAGGCCCGTACCCGTCGAAGGCTAGTTGGTCCGTTACACCAACTACGACCTGATAGGCCGCAGACCCATCCTTGGGCGCCGGAGCTTTTGGCCATCAAGCATTCCAGCATAGATGACCTATGGGGTATTGTACTCAGTTTCCCGAGCTTATCCCCCACCCAAGGGCAGGTTATCCGCGTGTTACTGAGCGGTCTGCCGAGGGCCGAACCCTCTCGACTCGCATGGTTTAAGCGAAGTCCAATAGCGGTGGCCTCTGGCAGGATCAACCAGAGTTATTTTTGTTTGCTATTAGAATTTGGAGTTGGTTTTCTAAATTAGCGTGCACACTTAGCAACCGGTGGCATTGCACCAGGTTACACCTGCACATCGAACGTCGGATCCGAGAGGTCCTGACGCCGCCTTGCGCCAGATATCTCGGATCCCCATGGGGTCTTGTCCGCGGCCGTGAAACGGGCTCCCTCACGGGTTCAGGCGTTCCCACCTTCCTCGGGACCCTCGCCGGGGCCGCGTGCGCCCTTATCTTTGGTCCCGTCATGTATATAACGGTTCCGCCCAGGAGCCATAAGGCATCCTCGGCGCGTAGGGACGCAAGCCTGGGCATAACCGATGTTGGTTATAAAGCTTGTGGCGTGCGCCAGCTACCCCGGGACCCGGCTCACCTTCCGACGGTGGGGGTGCGGTCCGCCACGGGGACCATGTTGCGGGAGAGCTTCGCGAGGGTGGCGTCGTCCAGGGCGTAGGGGTCCACGTGGATCATCATGGTGAAATCGTCCACCTGGGCCATGTCCGTCAGCTCGGAGACGAAGGCCACCACCTCGTCCAACGGGTTGTGGACCAGCAGGTACTCCAACCCGTCCAGGCACGCCACCGACCTGGGGTTCTCCTTGACGAAGGTGGTTATCTCGTGTAGTATCATGGTGGTGTTCGAAGGGCTGACGCCCCGCTTGGTGGGCGTCTTGGACAGCCAGATGCACTCCGCCCCCGCCTCGGGTATGCTTGGGTGGAGCCGCTGGGGGTGAACCCTGGACACCAGCAGTCCCGAGCCGTGGTCCTCCACCAGGCCCCGGAAGATGTTGTGGGTCCGGGTCACGTCCTTGCCCTGGAACATGTAGGTCTTGCCCGGCTCGATGGAGGTTATGCCCTCCATCTCGAAGCGGACGCCCTCGGGGATGGCGGCGTGGGAGATGGACAGGATCTGGTCAAGGTAGGTCTCCACGCCCTCGAACTTGGCTATGTTCCCGTCCCACTTGTCCAACACGTCCCCGAAGTCCTCCTTGATGGAGCGGGTGGCATAGTTGATGGCCTTGCGCAGCTCCTCAGAAACGGTGCCCGTATGGATGACCGCTATGTAGAACAGCTTCGACGGGTCCCGCTCGATGAGGATGCTGTTCTCCCCCGCCTGCATGGACTTGAGCTGGGCGGAGCGCATCGACTGCTGCACGAACTCCTGGAT
>CP070808.1:1690933-1692258 GCA_020343715.1 Thermoplasmata archaeon | reverse complement strand
TCACCTTCCGGCTGGCCAACGCCACCGGGGAGGTCCGGGACATCCTCCGTGCCACCTACTCTGAGGAGAAGGTCGGCCACATCCACGCCTCCACCACCGTGAACCACGTGGTGGACACGTGGCTTGAGTGCGGAAAGGAGTGCAATCCCGATAACGAGCTGCTCTGAGACGGCTCAGAGCTCCAAGTCCATGTGGATGTCCTCGGGCTCCCTCGCGTAGAGCCTTGGGTCCACATCCTCGGCGATGTCGAAACCGACAGACATGTAGAACCTGATGGTGTTCAAGGAGGGGAGTCCGGAAACGAACAGCCTTTCCGCTCCCATCTCCCGTGCCCTGCCCTTGGCGAGCTCTACCATCTTCCTTCCGATCCCTCGGTGACGGTACCCGTCGCTCACGTGGAGGAAGTACATGTCCAACGTTCTCCCCCGCCCCCCGTACCACCTCCCGTCCAAGGCGCCGATGCCGACAAGGCGCTCACCGTCGAACGCCCCCCACGCAGAACCGCCCTCGGCCAAGCAGGAATGGAGGTGCTCCTTGATCTCCGGGAGTCTTCCAGGTGGCCAATCCTTCATATCATACCGCTCCTCCTCGAGCACGAGCTCGCCATCCCTCATGTAGTAGATATGTGTGATGAGCTCGGTCCTGTCTATCTCCTCGACCCGCTCCAGCTCGTTGGGCGCGAGTTCCCGATATGATATCTCCGAGGACATGTCGATTGGCCCAATGGGATTGGTCCAAGATAAACCATGCAGACCCATCTTCGTTTATTATCTACCTCATCAAATATTTTTATTCCGGCAATATTGAACCTGGATTGATACAATTATCATGTTTAAAAGGAAAGGTTTATCTAAAGGGCCCTCACATGTTAGTAGGGGGTACCCTGATGACCCGGGGTTCGAATTGCACTGTCTGGATTATCGTTCTAGCCTTGATTATTGCCGGGATGGGACTTACTACCGGCTCAGAGACGCCATCGGACCCCATCAGGGTCTCCGTGGCCTGCTGCACTACGGAATCATTTCCCGACATCCAAGGTGGGGGCATCGTGTGGCAGTGGTATAAGTACAGCAACACCGCTGCCGGGATACGGTACCACAACAGGTGGACAGGGAACGTAATAGACATCCCCTCATCGGGCCCCGACGACATGAGGCCAGCAATATCGGGCGACATCGTGGTGTGGCAGGATAAGACGGACGGGGACTGGGACATAGCCTCTTACGATGTGGTCAAGCAAGTACGGAACGACCTGACGGACCTGGATTCGGACCAGGAGGCACCCGCCATCGACGGTGACCACGTGGTATGGCAGGACAGTCGCG
>CP070808.1:1678886-1690833 GCA_020343715.1 Thermoplasmata archaeon | reverse complement strand
CGCGTCGTCGACACCGAGGACCCCGTGGCCGACGCGGGTCCGGATATAACCGTGTCCTTGGGTGAGGCAGCGGTCATGGATGGTTCCGGGTCCTCGGACGACAAGGGGATCAGCTCGTTCGAATGGAAGGTGGAGAACGGGGCCGAGACGGTGTTCCTCAGGGGCGAGAGCATCTCATTCATATTCAGTGCCCCCGGGACGTACAACGTGACGCTGACGGTGTCTGACCAGGCGGGCAAGCAGGACACTGACCAGCTCCAGGTGACCGTCCGGTGAGTTGAGCTATCCAGGTCTCATTGGGCCGATCGTTCCCCCCTCATGGACTGAGGGGGTTCCGAGCCCGAGGTCATCGCCCTCTCCGAAGTGCTCGACGGTACCGGAAGGCATATGGAGAGGATTGCACCGACAGCTACCAATTGTCCAGGTGGAGCAGGTCCAGGTGGGGACCCGCTCCCTGGGAGGGGGTTGGCGGATTGCCGTCGGTGCCTGTAGACTGTACCTCGTGTGGCACAATCGGCTCGATCTGAGGCTGGGGTTCGAGCCTTCTCGTGGACCGTCCTGGTCCCCGGGATCAACCGAGGGGGGTTTACCCCTCGACGACCGGTTGTGCCGTGTTACTGTCAGACCTCGGGCTCGTTGGGTTATTGTGGGGTCTCAGACCACCTCCTGGTCTCCGACTTGGCCAGATTCATGGGTCACACCCTCTCGGGCATAACCCATCGAGGATGGACGCATGGCCTATGATGAGTGGCCGTCCATCCCCGTTGCCTACGTTGGCTTCATGAGCCTCCAATCGCTTCCTCCATGGGATCCCGTTGTGCTCCGGAGGGCCCTTGACGGGCCCTCCGGGACTTGGTCCTCATGCTCGCGCAGCTGTGGTATTCGGTCGTTGGACTATCTTCGCCTCCTCATGGTCATGGCGGCCAGCATGGCGATCAGTAGAGCGCTGGATGCTACGATGGCCCCATAGCCCGGGCTCTCGGCGGGTTTCGGTTTGGTCACCTCCACGGCGAAGGACTTCGTGGTGGTGGCACCATGGGTGTCGGTGACCACCAGCGTCACGGTGTAGTCGCCCTTCTCCGCATAGGTATGTTCGGGGTTCTCCTCGTAGGAGGTCACGCCATCGCCGAAGTCCCAATAGTACGTGACTGGGTCACCGTCGGTGTCGCCCCCGCCAGCGTAGAACTTGAACTTCTCGTCCGCCCTCGGTTTCTCGATGGGGTCGCCCTTATTGTCCCCGATGCCGGGGTTCGAGTAGGGGTCGTTGTTCTTGACCACCTTGAGGAAGAACGACAGCTCCTCCATCCCGATGTGGAACTTGATCTCGTGGCTTCCCGTCACCTTGAAGGTGAACTCCTCCGAGTGGGCTTCCCCGGTCACTATGGACACGAAGCGGGTGCCCGTGACCACGTCGTCGACGAAGAACTCCAGGAGCTCTTCCTCCACATCGACCAACCCGTCGTTTACCATGTTCACTACTATCCTCACCTCGTTGCCCTCGACCGGTTCATCGGGGTCCACGGTGTAGCTCTCGAAGTAGGCGTGGCTGTAGGGTTCCTTCACCTCGACGTAGAACTTGATCTCGTCCATGCCCCCGAAGTCATCCGATACCTCCAGGGTGATCAGGTGCTTTCCTGCCGAGAGGACGGTCTCGAATATGACGTCGTTGCTGAGGAGCCCATCGATGTCCGAAGTCCACTCGTACCTCAGGGTGTCCATGTCCGCGTCCCAGCTGTAGATCGCACTGAAGGTGATGGAGTCCCCGGGTTCGAACACGTAATCGGCGGTCGGGTAGACGACGGCCGCCACGGGATCCTGGTTCAACACCGTCGGACCATCCAGATATCCGGTGGCCGGGTACCTGACGTCGTTCGTCCCGTCATTGAACCAGAAGTAGTACTTGTGGTCCCCGAGTCCCAGCTTGGTCGTGTAGGTGAACTCGACACCCTCATCGTAGTTGTACAAATCGGCTGCCATCAGGTTCTGACGGTCGTCCAGGATTATCCTGGGCAACAGGGGCGCGTCGTTCTCACCATCGGTGTACGTGACCTTGAACACGTACTCCGTCGACCTGTATCCCTCGTTGGGACTGTGGCTCGGTTGGCTGAGGGACGGCACGTCGTTGGGTATACCGACGCTGGGTCCCGTGATCCAGTTCGGCACAGCGTCCTCCGATGGGTACCTGGTCGTGTCCCTGTCGTCAGCGAACTCGAAGTGGTACTTGTGGTCGCTCCCAGCGTTCAGGGAGGTCTCGTAGTAGAAGTACACCCAGTTGTTCCATGGACCCGAAGAGTCGGTCTTCATGGCATGCGAGGTGCCGTCGATGACGATGTTCTTGGTCGTGGGCATCACGTCGTCCATGTCACGGTACTTGACCTCGAACCGGAACATGGTCGTCGTGTCGCCGGTGCTCGGCGAGTGGATGGCATCCTTGAGCTCCGGAAGGTTGTTCCTGGTAAGGATGTTCACCGGTGTGGTGCTCCAGTCCACATCGCCCGTCGCCGGGTCTCTCCCGTCGTACGCGCTGAACTTGAACGTATAGGCACCAGCTGCCAGCTTGGTCCTGTATATCAGGTACTTGCCCTCGTACCAGTTCCCGGTATCGACCTCCGGGACCAGCTCGGCATCGACGGCCGAAGCGGTGCCCTTCTTGTACGATACGTACGCGGTCTCCGGGCCATGGTTCCGAGTGTCGTCGGTGTCGGTGTACTTGACCTTGAAGGTCACCTCGTCGTCCTCGGTGTTGCCCATCGAAGTGTCCAGCTGGGCTTCGCTGAGCACCGGTGCCACGTTGGCCTTGACCGGAACACCCACGTAGGCCGACTGCAGGACCTCCTTGACCTGTCCATGGGACTGGACAAAGGCCATGACGCCGATCTCGTCCTTGTCCTCGGCGTAGGTCGCATCGACGCTGTAGGTGAACTCCTTGGTCTCTCCGTTGCTTATCGACACAGGTGCGCCTGCAGCGCCCTGGGTCTCAAGGAACTCTCGGGCGACGAAGTTGTGCACCTTCTGGCCGTTCCCACCGTCGTAGGGCCCCACGTCGTCCTCGAACACCACGGTATGTAGCATAAGGTCTGGTAGGCTAATGTCCTCGACGGCGGTCATGTTGACCCACACCGTTCCCCTGCCCGTCTGGGTGTCGTAGTCCGACTCGACGGTCATGAGCAACGGTGACGGGATCTCCATCCGCTGCTCGATGTGGGAGCAGTATCGGTCCTTGACGTCATCGGTGGATTCGCCACCCCCGATGTCCCCGGTCAGCCCATCGAACATAGCCGTCGGGTACTCGGACACACCTAACCATGATATCCTGGTGTTTCCCTCGCTCATGGCCAGGTTGTCGTTCGCATGCCAAGACAGTATGATAACCTCGTTCGGGGCGTAGTCTGTAGCTATGGCCATCATGGCCTGGTCAGCCTCGGGGCAATCATCGTCCGTCGCGTCGGTGAACAGCTCAGCAAGTACGACCCTGGGGTTCATTGTACTCATGGGCTCGAAGTCCCCAGCCGCGGCTGGGGCGGTCACAAACATTCCTGCACACACTAGCGCGAGCGCTAAAAGAGTAGCGCTTAGCTTTTTCATTTCTTTCCCCCTCCTTTTCTTAGGTGTGTCAATCCCCCGTTGACACGAACCTTCGCCGGTCACTTTGACCGACGTGATGGATTGTAATCCGCAATTATATATATTTTTCTCTCCCGACCTATTGACTTATTATAATATCATTACGATAATTATATTCATTGCTCCAAAATATATATTATAATGTATATATTATACCGTGGCAATATCTGGCATGCTCTCAGATTGGTCCTATCTCTAGGAACAATAACGGATCGTGCATGTATCAAATCCACATCTGACACATTCACGATTATTAACCAGAGCCATCAATATCTTTAGATATGGTTATCAATGGCATCCCCATCCTGATGCTACCATCCAAATATTAACTAGATGCGATGAGCATATCAGGTCCGGTGGGGGAGACCAGATGAGAGCCGTCGTATGCACGAAGTACGGGCCCCCGGAGGTCCTCGAGGTCAGGGAGGTACCGACGCCCACTCCCAAGAAGAACGAGGTCCGGATAAAGGTCCATGCGACCACCGTCACGTCCAGCGACTGCATACTGCGGGGCTTCAACATTCCAGTCTGGAAGCCCATTGGACTGATGATGGGGATCTTCATGGGCTTCGGTAAGCCGAGGAGGTCCATCCTGGGGATGGAGGCGGCCGGAGAGGTCGATACAATCGGTGGGAAGGTGACCAAGTTCAAGGTGGGGGACCAGGTGTTCGCCTATCCCGTCATGTCACCCACCAAGATCCGGCTGGGGACGTATGCCCAGTACATGACCATCCCCGAGGACTGGTTGGTCATGGAGAAGCCCTCCAACCTCTCCTATGGGGAGGCCGCCGCCATACCGTACGGCGGCGAGCTGGCGATGTACTTCCTGAAGAAGGGGGACTACCAGTCAAGGAATAACGTGCTCATCATCGGAGCATCTGGCACCATCGGCACCACGGCCGTGCAGATACTCAAGCATCATGGGTCGAACGTCACCGGGGTCTGCAGCACCTCGAACGTTGACATGGTAAGGTCCCTGGGCGCCGACGAGGTGATCGATTACACTAAGGAGGATTATGAGGCGAGGAGCGAGCGCTACGACCTGGTATTGGATGCCGTCCCGCAACAGGTAGCGGACAGGGAGAGCCTGAGGACGAAAGGGAGCAGTGTCCTGGTCCCCGGTGGCAAGTACGTCTCGATAGATGAGGAGTTGGCAAAGGTCAGCCGTGATGACCTTATCCTGTTGAGGGAAATGGCCGAGTCCGGCTCGTACAAGCCGGTGATCGGGAGGACATTCCCACTGGAGGAGATGGTGGAGGCCCACAGATACGTCGAGTCGGGTCACAAGGTGGGGAACGTCGTCATCACCGTAGCTCACGACGAATAGGGACTACATTTCCGGAACATCCTATCCCGTATCATGGAGTGCTATCATGAAGGCCCTGCTGGTCGTGTACTCGTACCATCATATGAACACCGAGAAGGTGGCCCATGCCATGGCGAGTGTCCTAGATGCGTCGGTGAGGATCCCGGACGAGGTCGAGCCATCTGACCTCGCCCAGTTCGACCTGGTCGGTTTCGGCTCAGGGATCTACGGCGAGAGGCACCACAAGTCGCTTCTCGACCTGGCCGAGAGGTTGCCCGAGGTCGATGGGGGGAAGGCGTTCATATTCTCCACCAGCGCCATCATGGGCAAGGACAAGGTGGCCGGCGACCACAGAAGGCTCAGGGAGAGGCTGGTGGCCAAAGGCTACACCATCGTCGACGAGTTCGCCTGCAAGGGCTTCAACACCAATAGCTTCCTGCGTCACTTCGGGGGCATGAACAAGGGCAGGCCCAACGAGAAGGACCTCAAGAACGCCCAGGACTTCGCCCGCGGGTTGATAGGCTCGGACCAGGAGGCAGGACCGTGAAGGCTGTCGTGACCACCAGGTACGGACCCCCCGACGTCCTTGAGTTTCGGGAGCTCCCGAGACCCGTTCCGAAGGCCGGTCAGGTGCTCATCAGGACCGCTGCCGCCACGGTCACGAAGGGGGATTGCGAGTTCCGGGCCCTCGACCTGCCCCTTTCACTGCGCTTGATGATACGGTTGTTCTTCGGGCTTCGAAGACCTCGTAGGAAGGTGCTGGGACAGGAGATATCCGGCGAAATCGTCCAGGTCGGTAAGGAGGTGACCTCGTACAAGGTCGGTGACCAGGTCTTCGGCTCCACCGGGGCCAGCTTCGGTGCCTGGGCCGAGTACGCGTGCCTACCCGAGAAGGCGGTGATGACGACCCTGCCCTCCAACATGACCTTCGAGGAGGCTGCCACCGTCCCCCTGGGCGGGCTGGAGTCCCTCCACTTCCTCGGTGAGGGCAACATCCGGGAAGGGAGCATGGTCCTCATCAACGGCTCGGGTGGGAGCATCGGGACCTACGGCATCCAGATAGCCAAGTCCATGGGCGCCGAGGTGACCGCGGTCGACGCGGGTACCAAGCTGGACATGATGCGCTCCATAGGTGCGGACCACGTCATCGACTACCAGGAGGAGGACTTCACCGAGAACGGCGTTAAGTACGACACGATCTTCGACGTGGTCGGAGAGGCACCGTTCCCCAAGCTCTTGGATTCCCTCAGCCAAGGCGGGACGTTCCTCATAGCGAATCCCAAGAGGGCGCACAAAGGGAGCGGGAGGAGGCTTGCGCGGAGGACCGGCAAGAGGGTAGTGTCCGCTTACACGGTCCAGAGGACCGAGGACCTGGTGCACCTCAAGGGGCTCATAGAGGAGGACAAGATAAGGTCCGTCATCGACCGTCGGTATCCCCTGGAGCAGGTGCCCGACGCCCACCGGTACGTGGAAACGGGTCAGAAGCAGGGGAACGTCGTCATAAACGTCTGGGACGGTACCGAGACCGGGGGAGGTCCATGAGGGCGGTCACGTACTCGGCAAGGGGACCACCACCGGTCTTCGAGCTCATCGACATCGAGGTCCCCACCCCCAGGGACGACGAGGTCCTGGTGAAGGTCCACGCGACGGGCGTCAACTCGTGGGACGCGGAGCTCATGCCCAAAGAGCCTTCCCGGGTGTCTTTGGGCAAGCGAGCCGACAAGCGGTACAGGATCCTGGGGGCCGACGTGGCGGGCACGGTGGAGTCCGTCGGTAGCAAGGTGACCAGGTTCAGGCCGGGAGACGCCGTGTTCGGCGACCTCTCGAACTCGGGGTGGGGGGGTTACGCCGAGTTCGTGTGCGCCCGGGACAGGAACCTGATGCTCAAGCCCGAGGGTATGACCTTCGTGGACGCCGCCGCCACACCCCAGGCAGGGCTCCTGGCCTTCCAGGCTCTCAGGAAGAAGGGGGGAGTCCAGGCCGGTGACAGGGTCCTCATCAACGGTGCGGGCGGGGGCGTCGGCACCTTCGCCATCCAGATATGCAGGGCCTGGGGGGCAGAGGTGACCGGTGTGGACAGGGAGGACAAGTTCGACCTGATGCGCTCCCTCGGCGCGGCCCACGTCATCGACTACCGTGAGGAGGACTTCACGAAGAGTGGCTCCCGTTACGACTTCATCCTCGACCCTAAGACGGACCGGTCCATGTCCGACTACAAGCGGGCCCTCAACCGGGGAGGGGCCTACGTGACCGTGGGGGGGAAGGGGAGGAAGATCATGAGCATCCTCTTCCTCGGACCCCTGGTCGGGTTGACCAGCGGCAAGAGGTTCGGGCTGCTCATCCTGAGGGCGAACAGGGACCTGGACCTCCTGACCGAGATGATCGTGGGAGGTAAGGTGAGGCCCATCGTCGACAGGACCTTTCCCCTGGAGCAGGTGGGCGAAGCCATCGCCCACATCGGGGACGGTCACGTGAGGGGCAAGGTCGTCATCACAGTGATCCCTGATGGACAGGACGGGTAACCTCATATCGCTCCACTGCGTATGCCCCCCGCAGGTGAGGGTCAATGGTCAATGTGATGGTAACCGGGGGTAACCGGGGCATCGGCTTCGAGTTCGTCAGGAGGTACCTTGAGCGGAAGGACACCGTCATCGCCACCTACCGGGACGAGAGGAGGGCCCAGGAGATCATCGCCCTTGAGACCCGTGGTTACGACGACATCATCCCCGTCCAGATGGAATGCAAGGACCTGGCGTCCATCGAGGGCGCCTTCGACACGGTGGCCGAGCGGGTGGGTCAGCTGGACGTCCTCATCAACAACGCGGGCATGGGCGATAACAGCATAGACATGAAGGACCCCTACTCCCACAAGGAGTTCGGACACCTGAAGGCCGAGTCGCTGCTGGAGATCTACCACGTGAACGCGGTGGCTCCCATCATCATCACCCAGAAGTTCGTCGAGCTCATGGAGTGGGCGGAGGAGCCCAAGGTGGCCTACATCACTTCCCAGCTGGGCTCGATAAGCAGGCGCACCGCCTCGGGCCACTACAGCTACAACGCCAGCAAGGCTGCCCTCAACATGCTGGGCCGCCTGTTCTCCTTTGACCTGGCGGGCATGGGCATCAAGTCGGTGCTGCTGCATCCTGGATGGGTCAAGACTTCGATGGGGGGTCCAGACGCAGAGGTGTCCTGCAAGGACTCTGTGGAGGGCATGCTGAGGGTGATCGACAACCTGACGGAGGAGCAGAACGGGACCTTCCTCGACTGGCAGGGACAGCAGCTGCCCTGGTGAGGCGGTCGACCGGATATCGGCAGGCCGACGAAGGAAATCGTCGTCCTTGCCTTCCGTGACCAATCATGTTTAAATACGCCGGTCCTTGAATAACCTGGCGATGAACCTTGAGATCCTCGAGGAGCTGAGGGCGGAACTGTTGTCGTTGGGTCCCCTGGCGTTCCATAATGAGGATGTCTGGCAACACGTATGCGCCGCCAACACCTGGGGCAGCAACGCCATCGAGGGTAACGATATCAGCCGTGCCGACGTCGATACTCTCATCCTCCAGGACACCTCGATCGGGGGCCACCCGGTATGGGAGGTGCTGGAGACCGTGCAGCACGCTCGGGCTTTCATGGAGCTCTTCGACCGGGTCGGGAAACCCATCACTCGCAGGACATGCCGGGAGCTGCACGACCAGGTCATGAGAGGTGTGATCAAGGGTGCCGGTAGGTGGAGGACCGTGGACCTGCACATCAAGGGCTCACTCCACGTCCCGCCTCCCGCCGACGAGGTGGTCCGCTCTATGGAGGTTTGGGAGAAGGACTACCGCGAGGGGTGCAAGGACACCTTGCCCGTATTCGAGCTGGCGTCCTCCATGCACCACGGCTTCGAGGCGGTGCATCCCTTCAACGGCGGGAACGGTCGCGTGGGGAGGTTGCTGCTGAACCTGCACTTCCTCAAGCACGATTGGCCCCCTGTCAACATTGGCCTCGCGGACCGAGCCCGGTACTTCAGCTCGCTCGAGTCGGCGCACTCAGGGGACATTGGACCTCTCCAGGAATTCTTGAGGGAGGCGATGGGCAGGTCGTTACTCACCGTTCTGGACCTGGTGAGCCAGGGCGAGGACAGGCTCAGGCCCATGGCGGAGATGGAATCCCGGGGTGAGGGGTTCCTCGCGTACAAGGAGCACATGGCCGAGGAGGGAAGGTTGCCGGCCCTCAGGGTGGGCAACTCATGGCACAGCAGCCGAAGGGCCCTGTCTCTCTTCAATGAGCATGACGGAAGGACGTGAAGGTTAGAGGGGGTCGTCAGCCACCGGAGTCCTTCTGCTCCTTCTCCAGGGCCTTCATCATCTTCTTGATGGCCTTGGCCTCCTCCTTCTGGCGCTTCTTCTCCGCCTTCTGCTTCTCCCGCTCCATCTCGACCTCTGCGGCGCGGGTGGCCTCGTCCACGGGCTCGGCACCCTCGGGTGACTCGCCCGATGTGAGGAGGAGCTGGCTGCGCATGGACTCCAGCTCCTTGTCGTAGCTCTCGGTGAGGCGGTTGAACGACTGGACCAGCTGTCGCAGGAGCATGAGCTCCTCCTTCTGGTTCGTCAGTTGCTTTTCCAGGATCTCCTTCTGCTTCCTGCCGCTCACGGTCCTCCAGTAGGTCAGTAGGACGGAGACGATGATGGCAACGACGGCGAGGATGAGGGCCCAGTCCATGGGGGATAATGGCGGGCCCACCGATATGAAGGTTACTGGGGATGAGGGAAAAAAGAAGGTGATGGGGGGATAGCGCCCCCCGTCGCCGATGATGCCCCTCAGGAGCGCAGGACTATCTCGATGTTCACGCCGTCGGGCACCGTGATGTGTATCAGGTGCCGGAGGGCGCGCTCGTCGGAGTCCAGGTAGATGAGGCGCTTGTGCACCCGCATCTCCCACCGGTCCCACGTCTCAGAGCCCTCTCCATCCGGGGACTTGCGCACTGGGACCACCAACCGCTTGGTCGGCAGGGGAATGGGTCCCGAGATGTCCACACCGGTCCTCTCCGAGATGGCCTTGATCTGGTTGCAGATCGCGTCGACCTTCTGCGGGTCGGTGGCGGTGAGGGTTATCTTGGCCTTCTGTGACATGGTCTCGGTCACTCTCCTTGGGCTCACACATCGGTCCGTCGAGAGGCGCCTAGCGCTGCTCGACGTCGATGCACATACCAGCGGCCACGGTCTGGCCCATGTCGCGGATGGCGAACCTGCCCAGCTGCGGGAAGTCCTGCGCCTTCTCGATGACCATGGGCTTGGTGGGCTGCACCGTTACCACGGCGGCGTCGCCGGTCTTCAGGAACTGGGGGTTCTCCTCGAGCACGGAGCCCGTGGCGGGGTCCAGCTTCTGGTCCAGGCTGAGGAAGGTGCAGGCCACCTGCGCGGTGTGGGCGTGGAACACGGGGGTGTATCCAGGCGTGATGACGCTGGGGTGGTTGAGCACCATGATGCGCGCCTTGAAGGTGCGGGCCACGGTGGGCATGCTCTCCGGGGGTCCGGCGACATCGCCGCGGCGGATGTCCTTCTTGCCCAGTCCCCGGACGTTGAAGCCCACGTTGTCGCCGGGCTCGGCCAGGGGTATCATCTCGTGGTGCATCTCGATGGACTTGACCTCTCCGCCCTTGTTGGACGGCATGAAGTGCACGTTCATCCCGGGCTTCATCACGCCGGTCTCGACGCGCCCGACGGGGACGGTGCCGATGCCGGTGATGGAGTAGACGTCCTGGACGGGGAGGCGCAGCGCCTTGTCCGTCGGCTTGTCGGGAGCCGTCAGGTCGTCCAGCGCGGCCAGCAGGGTCGGACCCTTCCACCACTTCAGCTCGCCCTTGTCCTTCGTGGCGTTGTCGCCCTTGAAGGACGAGATGGGAACGAAGGGGATGTCGGATGCCTTGAAGCCCACCGTCGCCAGCAGCTTGGACATCTTGTCCTTGGCCTCCTCGAACTTGGCCTCGTCGTAGTTCACCATGTCCATCTTGTTGATGGCCACGATGATCTGAGGCACACCGAGGGTCCGGGCCAGGAACACGTGCTCCTTGGTCTGCTCCTGGGGTCCGTCCGGGCATGACACCACTATCACGGCGGCGTCGGCCTGGGAGGTCCCGGTGATCATGTTCTTGACGAAGTCCCGGTGTCCAGGGGCGTCTATGATCGTGAAGTAGTACTTGTCCGTGTTGAAGCGCTTGTGGGCTACGTCTATGGTGAGACCACGCTTTCGCTCCTCGGCGAGACCATCCATGACCCAGGCGAACTCGAAAGAGCCCTTGCCGATGGAGTCGGCCTCCTTGCGGTACTTCTCGATGATGTGAGGATCGATGTGTCCGGTATCGAGGAGCAGGCGCCCCACGGTGGTGGACTTACCATGATCCACATGCCCGATAAACACAAGGTTCATGTGCGGTTTGTCTGCCATTCCCATATCCTCCTGTGCGGATTTGCGTCCCTTAATAGTCCTCTTCTATATCTACTTTTGTGCCAGTAGTGTGAAAGTCAGGCTGTATGGCTACCCTCTCAGGCCGCGTAGTAGTTGGCGTCGTAGGGCTCCTCCTTGAGACCCTTGCGCAGGCGGATGCCGCGAACGACCTCGCCCTCTAGCTCCCGGGGGACCCTCTCGAAGCCCGAGTTCTCCGTCGACCAAAGGGCGCGGCCTGCGGTGGCGCCACGGATGTCGGAGGAGAAGCCGAACATCTCGGCGACGGGGACCTTCGCGGTGATGTTGGTGTTCTCGTCCTCCTGCTCCATGTTCTCCACGTCGCCGCGCCTCTGCTGTATCTCGCGGACGGCGTCGCCCATGACGGAGTCGGGCACCTGTATGAAGAGCATCTGCTTGGGCTCTAAGAGAAGACGGCCCGCGTTGACCATGGCGCCGTAGATGGCGTTCCGGACGGCGGGGATGACCTGGGCGGGGCCGCGGTGGATGTTGTCCTCGTGGAGCTTGGCGTCCACCAGCTTGACCTTGAGGCCCATGACCTTCTCGTTGGCCAGGGGGCCGCGGTCCACG
>CP070808.1:1674413-1678786 GCA_020343715.1 Thermoplasmata archaeon | reverse complement strand
TGACAACAAGGAATATCACCACAAGCACGACGGCCAGGTTCCTGGTGCTCTGTCTGGACCACCTGTAGACCGCTCCCGGCCTCCAGCTCCGTAGACGTTCGACTGTCTTCACGGCTGTGTCAATCGCGTGAGGGGGATATATGGCTTTTCCCGTCGGACACCGCGTCCCAGCTCTGGCTAGGGGGCCACCAACGGGTCACCCCAACCGCAAAGTAGATACCCTGGAGCCCTCAATGGGGGCGACGGTGGCCCTTCGGGGCCATCAGGGAGAAAGGAGGCGACGGCCGGATGGGTGAGGTTCCGGGACGTAAACTGGTGAGACTGTTCCCTACATTCCCGGTCGTCATTGCGGTGGCGGGAGAGGGGGACGAGGCCAACCCCATCACCCTGGCCATGGCTCACGTGTTCTCCTTCGAGCCGCCCATGGTGGGCATCGGCATCAACGACGGGAGGCACTCCCACGGTCTGATCAAGGCCTTGCCCGAGTTCGTGGTGGCTTTCCCAACGCACTCCATGGCACAGGAGACCCTGGGAGCTGGAACCCACTCGGGGCGTGACGGTTACAAGTGGCCCAAGGTGGGCTTGACCCCCGTACCGTCCCAGGAGGTGCGACCCCCCTCCATCAAGGAGTGCCCCGTGAACCTGGAGTGCAAGGTGGTCCACGAGTTCGACACGGGGGACCACACATGGTTCGTCGGAGAGATCGTGGCCCACAACGTGGAGGAGGGCTATTCCCCCGACGACGCGATGACCTATTGGGGAGGAAAGTTTAGGAAGCCCGGCGACGTTGTCTACCTCCGCAGGTGATGGAATGGACGTGGAGGAGGCGATCCGCACCAGGAGGAGCATCCGCAAGTGGTCCGACCGACCGCTGGCACGAGAGACCGTTGTCGAGCTGATGGAATCGGTCAGGCTAGCCCCATCGGGCCACAACGGCCAGCAGTGGGAGCTCGTCGTGGTGACCGACCGGGACCGGCTGGAGGCCCTTGTACCCATATGCAACAACCAGCGTCACGTGGGAGAGGCGGGCGCCTTCGTCTTCATCGTCACCGACCCCTCGGCGAAGTGGATCCACGTGGACCCGGCCATCGCCATGGACCACCTCACACTGAGGGCGCGGGAGATGGGACTGGGAACGTGCTGGATCGGTGCCTTCGACGAGGCTCGCATGAGGCAGTTCCTGGGGATACCCGATGAGAAGGTCGCCGTCATCGGTATGACCCTGGGTTACCCAGGGGACGACCCGTCGCCCCGGGGTAGGCGCAGCCTGGAGGACCTGGTCCATTGGGAGAGATATTGAGGGGCCTCACAGGAGGAGGTCCCGTAGCTCGGCGAAGCTTCCCACCGTGTGATCTGGCTCGGGCCAGCCGTCGGGAAGGGCACGACCCGTGTGGTTCGCCCATATGAAGCGTATCCCCGCGTTCATGGCCCCCTGGTGGTCGTGCTCCAGGGAGTTTCCCACCATCACCGTCTCCTCGGGAGCGACACGGAGGCCCTCCAGGGCCACGTCGAAAATCCGTGGGTCCGGCTTGGATATGCCCAGCTGACCCGATACCAGGATGACCTCGAAGATCTCCGATAGGTTGAACTTGTTGATCTTCCGCCACTGGGGGTCCGTGGGCCCGTTGGTGATGAGACCCAGGGGGTACCTCTCGTCCAGCTCCCTCAGGACGTCGCAGGCACCGGGGAAGGTCTCCAACTCGTGGTCGTAGTAGTACTGGAAGTCCACCGTGAGGTCCAAAAACGAGTCGTCGACGGGCAGGCCCACCAGCTCGAAGGCCCGGGAGAAGCGGTAAGCCCGGAACTCCTCCAACGTCACGTGGCCCTCCAGGTGCAGGGTGTAGAACTCCTCGAACAGCTCCATGTAGCGGGCGTGTAGGTCTTCTACGTCCACGCCGTTCTCCTCTGCGATGTCGGAGAAGGCCGACATGAACGCGGCGTCCGCCGCCGCCATGAAGTTGGTTATCGTGTCGTCCAGGTCGAAGATGATCGCCCTCACGTCCTCCAGGGTCATCGGTCCTGGCAACGGGGAGGACGTATTTTATGCCTGCGCTCCTGTTGGCGTCCTATGGAGCTAGGCCACACCCGCACTCCAGGGGGGAAAAGATATTATACGACCCTGGCATTCGGTTGTGTCGATGGCATACACAACCGAAGGTGAGCGAGTGGATGAGGACCCCGAACTGCTCGAGCTCCGTCGGCGTAAGCTTCAGGAGATGATGACTTCCATGTCTGACAACGGTACCGATACCTCCGACTGGCCCTCGATGCCGGTCGAGATCACCGACGACAACATCGAGGAGATGAGCGGTAAGTACCCTCACCTGGTGGTGGACTGCTGGGCGGAGTGGTGTGGACCATGCAGGATGCTAGGCCCCACCATCGAGGAGCTGGCCGGTGAGCTCCAAGGCAAGGTGGTGTTCGGGAAGCTCAACACCGACTTCAACCGGAACCTCCCCCGCAAGTACGGCATCATGAGCATCCCGACCATCCTCTTCTACAAGGATGGCGAGGTGGTGGGCAAGACCGTGGGCGCGCTGCCCAAGGAGTACATCCTCGAGGCCATAGAGCAGGCCTTCGGGGAGATGAACTGACCCCGGTCAGGAGCTCGTTCTCGACGTCGCCGGGACAGCCTGGCGACCGTCCCTCATTTTCACCCCGACAGACCTCTAGCCCGGGGCACGTCCACAACCCCTATAAGCCCGCCTCCCCATTCCCTCGCTCCCTGGTGGAGTGCGGATGAAGTACGATTTCCTCGACGAGCTTGGAATCAAGGAGACGAACCCCGGAGCGTGCTGGGGTCCCGACGGCTGGATAGACGACCCGGACTCCCGGACCATCAAGTCCATCTCCCCCATCGACGGGGAGACCATCGCCCGCGTTCGGCTATGCAGCGCCCAGGACCTGGACACAGTCCTGACCCGCTCGGAGGAGGCATTCGAGATCTGGAGGATGATGCCCGCCCCCAAGCGGGGCGAGGTGGTGCGCGTCCTGGGGGAGGAGCTCCGCAAGAAGAAGGACCCCCTGGGCAAGCTGGTCACCCTGGAGATGGGCAAGATCGTCCAGGAGGGCTGGGGTGAGGTCCAGGAGATGGTGGACATCTGCGACTTCGCCGTGGGCCTCTCGCGACAGCTCTACGGAAAGTCGATGCACTCGGAGCGACCAAACCATAGGATGTACGAGCAGTGGCACCCCCTGGGCATCGTGGGGGTCATCTCCGCCTTCAACTTCCCCGTCGCCGTGTGGTCCTGGAACGCCGCCATCGCCGCCGTGTGTGGTGACACCACAGTATGGAAGCCCTCATCCGATGTGCCCCTTTGCGCCGTCGCCGTGCAACACATCTGCAACGACGTGATGGCCAAGTTCGACCTGGAGGGCATATTCTGCTACGTGGTCGGTCCCGGCCGCGAGGTGGGCGAGAACATGCTGGCGGACCCGCGCGTCAAGCTGCTATCGGCCACGGGCTCTACCCCCATGGGTCAGCGGGTGGCCGAGGTGGTCTCCACCAGGCTCGGGCGGACCATCCTGGAGCTGGGCGGTAACAACGCCGTCCTCATCGACGAGACGGCCGACCTGGAGATGGCCGTCAGGGCCGTCCTCTTCGGGGCAGTCGGGACGGCCGGGCAGCGGTGCACGACCACCCGGAGGGTCATCATCAACCGGCAGGTCTCGGACGAGTTCACCGACAGGCTGGTCAAGGCCTACAAGAGCGTGCCCATCGGGGACCCCCTGGACGAGGCCAACCTCATGGGGCCCCTGGTGCACCACGGGGCCATCCAGGACATGGCGAACGCCCTGGAGAAGGTGAGGGAGCAGGGTGGCGAGGTCGTCTACGGAGGCGAGCCCATCGAGGGGGCGGGCTGGTACGTCAACCCGTGCATCGTGCGCATCCGGGGCGACGCATCCATAGTCCATGAGGAGACCTTCGCGCCCATCCTGTACATCGTCGACGTGGACTCCGTAGAGGAGGCCATCGCCGTCAACAACATGGTCCCCCAGGGCCTGAGCAGCGCCATGTTCACCACGAACCTCCAGAACGCCGAGGCGTGGCTATCCCACGCCGGCTCCGACTGCGGTATCGCCAACGTGAACATCGGCACCTCGGGTGCCGAGATCGGGGGCGCATTCGGTGGCGAGAAGGACACCGGTGGTGGCCGGGAGTCTGGCTCCGATTCCTGGAAGCAGTACATGCGCAGGCAGACCTGCACGATCAACTGGGGCAAGGAGCTGCCCCTTGCACAGGGCATTAGGTTCGGGGACGAGTAAGGCTCAATCCTGTTCGCGTGAGGACATGATGTCCTCCACCATCATCTCATGCCCCTTGTCGGTGATGCCCAGGTCCTTCCTGAGCAGCTCCAGCATCGCCTCCTCCT
>CP070808.1:1670551-1674313 GCA_020343715.1 Thermoplasmata archaeon | reverse complement strand
GACGGGCTGAGCCGAAGAGGCCTAGGGCTGGTACAAACTTATCGATACCCAGTGTCACCTCCGCCTAGTCCTTCGGCGGGGGGATGCCAAGGGTGGCGTCGGTCTTGGCCATGCTGGTGGCAGCATCGGGTTCCATCTGCATCATCGACCGGATGCAGTCCACGTTCTCGGGGACCACGTCGGACTCCTGGTGCACCGCCTGGTAGTACCAGAGCTTCCGCCCGTCCACGTTCACACCGTCCTCCCAGACGGCGATCTCGAACAGGTCCGCGCGGCTCCGGTCCAGGTCCTTGGCCAATTCCATCGCCTGGGCGGTGCTGACGATGCCGTCGCCTCCTGAGATCAACCGCAGCCTCGGGGACCTCTCCCAAAGGTCGATTATCTCCTCGGTGGTCGACTCCCGCTTGAGGACGACCTGGTTGGCATGGAGGTGCATGATGGTGGTGGGCACGGCCACCGCCATCGACTGTATCGGGATGTCAGGAAGAACGGTGTTGAGGTCCGGCCCGTGGTGGGTGGGTAGCTTGAGGACGGGCTTTATGGCGTTGATGGGGCCCTTCTTGCTGTCCCATGGGTCGGCCGCCCTGCGTATGAGGACCGCCAGCACCTCCTCGATGCCGATGTCCCTGAAGACGGGGAAGAGCGTGCGCGCCAGGCCCGTGGTGTTGCACGAGACCACCCGGACCATGTCCGCGCCCCATGAGTCCATGTAGTTGGCCGAGGAGTTGAAGGATATGGGGGCGGTGTGGGCCTTCTCACCACCCTGGAAGATGACCTTCACCCCGTGCTCCTGGTAGAGTGGGATGTACGTGGCGCCCACCTTCCCGGGGGTGCAGTCCACGACTATGTCCGCCATGCCCAGTAGCTCCGGCAATGTTCCCACCACGTCCCAGCCCTTCTCCTCGAAGGCGGCGACGTGCTCGGCGTCGGTGGTGTAGAATGGAAGACCCCTGGCTGCGGCCATGGGGACCTCGAAGGTGGGGTTGCGCTTGCAGACGCCGACGATCTCCATGTCGTCCTGGAGCTCCACTGCGTCAGCCACTCGCTTTCCGATGGTTCCGTACCCGTTGATGGCGACCTTCACGGACATGGTTCATCCCAATTGCCGGGAACGACGCAGGGGCTATTAGGGTTTACGCAAGACACTCAATAACACGGCAAGGCCAGCGATGAGGTCAGCTGCCGAGGACCCGGTCGACGATGACCCAGAACCGGTCCCAGGGCACGTGGTCATGCTCCTCGCCCTGCCGCTTGACCTCCACGTAGATCTCCTCCAGCTGCTCGGGGGTGAACTCCCTCCCGTGCTCGTTGAGGACATGACGGATGGCCCGGTGGCCCGTGTGCTTGCCCATCAGGATGCGCCGCTCGTTGCCCACCGACTCGGGGGAGACGGGCTCGTACGTGAATGGGTTGGCGTGCACGGCGGCCACGTGGATGCCGCTCTCGTGGGCGAACACGTTGTCACCCGTCACAGGCTGGTTGGGATGCAGGGGCACCTTGGCGATCTCCGCCACGAGGCGGGAGACGCCTGTGAGCTTGGTCAGGTCCATGCCCGTGGAGACGTTGTACATCGCCTCCATGGTCATCACGAACTCCTGGAGGGGCACGTTGCCCGCCCGCTCGCCGATGCCATTGATGGTGGTGGCCACGTGGGTGGCACCCGCCATGACGCCGGCGATGGCGTTGGCGTTCGCCAGGCCGAAGTCGTTGTGACAATGGACCGAGAGGTAGCAAGGAAGGTCCTCCCTGAGGAACTCCACGATGTGGGCCATCGCCTCGGGGGTGGCGCACCCGACGGTGTCGGTGACGCCGATGCGCTGGGCTCCCCTCTCCGCGGCCATCCAGTTGACGTCCCTTACGAACCCCAGGTCCGACCGGGTGGTGTCCTCTGAAGAGAAGGAGAAGGGGATGCCATGGTCCTTGCAGTAGTCCAGGGCCTTGGAGGTCTTGTCCATCACCTGCTGGCGTTCCATACGCAGCTTGTCGCGCATGTGGATGTCCGATGTGGCGATGAACAGCATCACCAGGTCCAGGTCCAGCTGGCGGACCCTGTCCAGGTCCGGCTCGCAGCAACGGCACAGCACAGATATCTCGGCGTCCAGGTCCAGGTCCAGTATGGCCTTTATGGACTCGAACTCCGTCTGGGAGACGGAGGGGAAGCCCGCCTCGATCTCGGGGATCCGGGCGTCGTCCAGGGCCCTGGCGATGGCGATCTTCTCGTCCATGGAGAAGGCGACGCCGGGCATCTGCTCCCCGTCCCTCAGGGTCGAGTCGTAGACGTGTACCCTGGACCCCTCGAAGTCGGGGTTGAAGGGGCTGACGCAGGTGAACTCTCGCTTCAACGTCTCGGGCCTCCGGCGGCCGAAAGGCGCTGGATGGATAAAAAGGTATCACACCCCACCCAGCTGGCCATTACCGCATCAGGTTCCACTCGTCCTGGGAGTACCTTGCGCCCTCGAGCCGGTCCGCCTCGTCGATCTCCCATGTGTTCAGGCGACCGGGCTCGATGACCCCGCCCACGACCAGGGACAGCTCCTCGGCCAGGACCGTCTTGATGACGTCCATGGGTGGGGGCTCCCCCATCAGGTCGGTGAGGGTCGTCACCCGGTCGGCAGGCGACGAGTGGCCCCGGGACCTTTCCTTCTCGCCCACCGGGAGGAGGTACCGGGCGAGGGCTGCCTTGTCCACGTCACCCAGAAGCGTCCCGTGGACCAGATGGGTGCCCTTCCTGATCACCTGGGCACTGCCGGAGACCTTCTGGCCCCTCACCACCACGTCGTTGATCCCCTGCCTCTCGGCGCCCTCGATGCCCAGCCTGCCCAACGCACTGGATATGGCGCCGCACACCAGTGCGAAGCCCTCCCGGGCCCTTATAGGGGCGACGGGGTGGAAGGTGAGGGCGTAGACCAGCTGGCGCTCGTCGGTGTAGATGGCACCACCTCCGGAGATGCGACGGACCACGGGCACGCCGTCCCTGCGGCACGCCTCCAGGTCGGCGACGGAGGCGGCCTCCTGGAAGTAACCGATGGAGACCGAGGCGGGCCTGCGACGGTACAGATGAACGGTGTCGCCGGAGTGGCCCTCCATACGTGACCTGAGCAGTGCCTCGTCGATGGCGGCGGTCAGCTGCGGCCTCTCCAGGTCGGTGTCCACCAGCCGGACCATGCGCCGACCACCCCCGGGCCCCTCAGAGCCTGTCCCATTCCTCCCGCTCACGGACGATGGCGGCTATTCGCTCCTCCTCGGCCCACGCCTCCGAGCCCTCCTCGGGCCCGTCCATCTCGCCCCCCTCCGGGTCCGCTTCCTCCTCGACCTCGTCGGTGAGGCGACGGGGGTTGAACAGGTCCTCCTCCTCGATCTGGTCGTCCTTGTGGCCGTCCCACTCCACGACGCCCACCAGGGCCTCCTCCTCCTCGTAGACGGCCTCGGGGCGCCCCTTCTTGCCCCTGCTCTTGAGGGAGCCTGTGGGGTGCTTGACCTTCCGGGCGGTGCTCTTGGCCTTGGGCTTGGACTTGGGCTTGGACTTCGATCTGGCCTTGGGTTTGGGAGGTTCGGGCTCGGGCTCCGCCTCGATGTCCTCCAGGGCCTCGGCCAGCTCACCGGCCTGTTCCATGTCCACCTCGCCCACCTGGAGGGACCTGTCCCGCCGCGCGTCCGGGGGCGCATCGTCCTCCTCGGGGTCCATGTCAGGACCCTCCTCGAAGCGCGCCATCTCCGACAGCTCCCGCGCGGCGCTGCTGGCGATGGAGGAGGCCTCCATGG
>CP070808.1:1666758-1670451 GCA_020343715.1 Thermoplasmata archaeon | reverse complement strand
CGCACTCGGGGCAGAACTTGGCCCCGGGCTTCACCTCGGCCCCGCACTTGTCGCACTTGGCTGGCGCTCCACCCAGCTTCTCACCGCACTCGGGGCAGAACTTGGTGCCCGGCGGGATCTGGGCGTTGCACTTGGGGCAGGCCTCGGATTGTCCGGCCCCGCACTGGGGGCAGAACTTCGTGCCCGCGGGTATCATGGCCTGGCACTTCACGCACGCCACCTGGGGTGCTGCCGCGGGTGCCTGCTGAGGCGCCCCGGGCCCTCCTGCCTGCCTAGCCATGGAGTCCATCATCATGTATCCCATGCCGGCCCCGGCGCCTAGGCCCATGCCCGCGCCGGTGAGCCCTCCGCCGCCACCGCCCTCCTGGTTGGCTGCGGCCTCGAGGGCCTGACCGGTCTGGTATCCCATGTAGTCGGTGCCCAGCACCTGCATGGACGACCGGGTGTCGACGGCCTCCTGCACCTTCTCGGGCATGCTCACGTAGAGGCCCGACAGCTTGTCGATCTCCAGCCCGTACTGCTCGAAGTGGTCGGTGGCCCTGGTCAGCACGAACTGCTCGATCTCAGTGAGCTGGGAGGCGATGTCCACCACGGACAGGCCCCGCTCCTTCATCTCACCCAGCACGTCGTAGATGAGGACCACCATCTGCTCCTTTATCCTCGACTCCACCTCGGCGGCGGTGCTCAGGTTCATGGTGCCCACGAACTGGTGGATGAAGTTCTCCGGACCGATCACCCGGTACCGGAACTCCCCGAAGATGCGGAGGTTCACGATGCCGAAGTCGACGTCCTTGAAGGGGAAGGGCTGCTTGGACCCGTACTTCCCGTCGAAGGCCTTCCGCTGGATCCAGATGACCTCCGCCTGCTGTCTCACGCCGGACAGGTACTCGACCAGCCTGCCCACTATGGGCGCGTTCAGCGAGGTCAGGGCGTACCTGTCGGGACGGTCTATGTACATGAGGACCTTCCCGTCACGGTAGAATACGGCGTACTCGTCCTCGCGCACCACTATGTTGTCGTTCAGCTTGATGTTCCTGGGGACCCTCCACATGATGACGCCGCGCTTCTGGGCGTCCTCCCACTTGAAGGTCTCCGCTCCGATGAGGCTCATTCTCCTTCACCTCCTCACAGGTTGTAGATGCCCGCCACCACGGGGATGCGGTCGTCGAAGGTGCGCTCGAAGCCGGTAAGCTCGTCCCGGATGTCGTCCAGCCTCCGTCGGGCGTCGTCCTGGTCACCGGCCTGCACCGAGGCCAGGAGTGCCGCCTGGGAGCTGTTGAGCCGCTGGATCGAGTCGATCATGCTGGCATCGAACTCGTAGAGCCTGTTGAGCTCCCCCTCCTCGATCCTGATGGCCGGGGAGAAGCCCGAGTAGCCCTGCTCCGCGTGGCGGACCTTGCCCTCCAGCGTCCTGAGCTTGCTGATGGCGCTGCCTATCCTCTCGATGTTCTTCGTCTGGTAATCGTCTGTCATGACCCGTCTCGACTCCTCCAGGCCCTCGCGGACCTGGACCAGGCCGTCGGCCATCTGAAGTCGGAGGATGCTGTCGGCCGCCCGTATGTCCTCCCGCTTGCGATAGCCCCGGAAGCCCGGTATCACCAGCTGGATCTTCTTCAGGAGACCACGGTCGTCCTCGACCTGCTCTCTAATGTCTGGCATCTATCATCCCATTCCGATAATTCGTCCCGCCCGTCACCCACCAGGGGCCTCCCGGGCGCATGCCAGCTATAGTCCAGCAGCATATATTAATCTGACGCGGTCACCTGGACACTGGTCCAGACATCAACGTCTGGACTGATACCACCATGCCAACACGATGGCGACCACGGCAATGGCCATGAGTATCAGGACGTTCGGGATGAAGCCCCAGTCCGCTGGCTCAGGACCGCTGGTGTCAAGCCGGAGCGTAAGCACCCGTTCGTTGTCCAGGTCCCTTGGGTCGACGACGAAGGTCTCCACGTGACCTCTCCACACCACAGTCACCGTGTGGGGGTTCTCCCGGTCCTTGCCTCCCGAGGAGTCCACTGTGTACATGGACATCAGTACGTCCTCGAGCAGCCCCATGTCGTCGGTGCTCCCATAGCTCAGGTTGAGCCCCGACGCCCCCTCGATGGTTACGTTCGCACCTGCCAGTCGCTTGCCCTCCTCTGACCGGACCTCCACCGTTATCCAGGCCAGGGCGACCACGTACGAGGCGTTGTCCTTGGAGTCGACCTCCAGGTTGGACACCGGCGTCCCCCCCACCATCCTGGGGTGGGAGGCGTTGCGGATGTGGATGCCGTCCTCGTCCTGGCCCTCGATGGTGACGTCCACGAAGAGGGGCGAGGACATGTCGTAGCACTCGTAGGCCTCGGCGATGGCGTCCTCGAAGATGCACGACCGTAAGGTGCCGTTGCTGCCGCCGGCGAAGCTGGCGTGGTGGTAGTTGCCGATGAAGACGGAGTCCGCCACCAGCGGGGCGGAGCCCTCGAAGCAGAACACCCCGACCACGTTGTCCTCGAACAGGCAGTCCACCGCCATTCCCCCGGCCCCCTTCTCGAACTCCAGGCCCAGGACGGAGTTGTTGATGAACTGGCAGTTCCGCACCTCCAGCTCCGTCCCTCCCCTGGCGATGATGCCGTATCGGTTGAGGGTGAAGACGCAGTCCTGGACCAGGGCGTCGGCCGAGCTGACCAGCAGCGCGCTGTCCCCGCCCTGGAAGACGGCGTGCTCCACCTGGTGGAGCCGGCCCTTGGACTCGGAACGCAGCCTCACGTCGGCCCAGGTGTTCGGCAGGACCTCCCCCGTGGTGTTGGAGGTGAACAGGATGGGGTCGTCGGGGGTGCCCTGGGCCAGCAGGTGGCCCCTGATCTCCATTCCCACGTCGGGGTCGAACCTGACCTCCACGCCCGGTTCGATCACCAGACGCGTGTCCTCGTCGATGCCCATGGACTCGGACAGCACGATGGGGCTCGACCCGGCCGCCCAAACGATGGTCTCCGCGGGCTCCCACCCGTCCTCGCCTGCGGTCCCCACGGCGGGTGCCATCGCCACGAGGAGCGTCGCGACGACGAACAATAGGATACCACGGGGCCATCGGGGGGTCAAGAGACATCCATCTCCAGGTATCAGAAGAATGCTCTGGCGGGGTTATAGAACCTTCGCAGCCATCACCCTCACGTGTTCGACTCCAGGTTGTCGAGCAGGTCCAGGATCTCCTGCTTCAGGTCCTCGTCCGTCACCTTGTTGTCCACCTGGACCTTGAGGACGTGGATGCGGGATTCGATCTGGTTTGCCGACTCCGTGGCCAGGGCGTCCAGGAGGTCCGAGAACAGGCCCGATATGTGGTCCTGGTCCTGCTTCTTGTCGAAGGACGAGGCTGGGGCGTCGTCGATTAGGTCCTGACCTCCGCTGGTGACGGTGGCCATGGACTTCACCCACAGGACCTTCGAGACCGTGGTTGCGGCCCCGTCGTTGTCGGTCACCGTGAACTTGACGGTGTAATTGCCCGCCTTCTCGTAGGCGTGGACCGTGGAGGCGGACGTGGACGTGTTCCCGTCGCCGAGGTCCCACTTGTAGGTCAGCGTGTCCGATGTGCCCTTGTCGGTCCCGGTGCCCGCGAAGGTCACGTTGTCGCCGACTATGATGTCGGAGTGACCCGTCGATGCATTTGTGATGGTGGCCACCGGCGGGGCGTTGGCGATGGCCATGCTC
>CP070808.1:1651665-1666658 GCA_020343715.1 Thermoplasmata archaeon | reverse complement strand
GGGAGTCCTATTCAGCTCGATGCGCGAGGCGCTCCTGCTCCTCCCCGGCCTGACCCTCCTGGTCCCCGGCGCCCTGGCGATGAGGGGAAACATCTACGCCTCCCTGGGGGCGCGGCTGGGCTCCGCCCTCCACACGGGGCAGCTCTCCTCCGACGGAAGGGGCTCGAGCATCCTCAGGGAGGAGGTCCTGGTGGTGCTGGTCCAGACCCTCCTGGGCACCCTGTTCCTGGCCCTGGTCGGAAGGGTCACCGCCATCGTCCTGGACATCCCCACCGTCTCCCTGGTCGAGCTGGCGGTGACCGCCATGGTGGGGGCCCTCCTGGCGGGGGCGGTGGAGCTGATGGTGACCATCAGGGTCGCCCTCTGGGCCCACCAGCGGGGGTGGGACCCGGACAACGTCACCGCCCCCGTGATATCGGCCGTGGCGGACCTGGTCTCGATCCCCAGCCTGCTGGGCGCCGCAATGCTGGTTGTTTGGATGCCCTCATGGGCCATCTACCTGATCTTCGTAGTGCTGGTCCTTGTGCTATTCGCTCTGGTCGCGATCATAGTGAGGGGCGACCACGAGCGGGCCACCACCGTGCTGTCCGCCAGCGTCCCGGTGCTCCTTGTGGTCCTCATCATTGTCTTGCTGCCCGCCATCATGCTCGAGCGGATGGTTGAGGAGCTGGTGGCGAACCCGACGATCCTCATCCTGATACCGCCCTTCGTGGCCGTGGCGGGCAACCTGGGGGCGATACTCGCATCCAGGCTCAGCTCCGCGGCCCACCTGGGCCTCATCACCATGCGGGGGCGACCCGACAGGCTGGTCTACCAGAACCTGGGGGTCATCCTCCTGCTCTCGGTGCTCACCTTCGGGAGCCTGGGGGTGCTCACCCACGTGACGGCCCTGGTCATCGGGGTCGATACACCGGGCCTCTGGACCCTGCTGACGATCACGCTGGTGGGAGGCCTCGTGGTGACGGTGGCCACCAGTCTTGCCGCGTACTACGTCACCGCCTACACCTTCATCAAGGGCGACGACCCCGACAACGTGGTCATCCCCATCATAACGTCCACCATGGACGCCCTGGGGACCGCCCTTGTTGTCGCACTGTTCGCGTTGCTGGTGCTCGAAAGCCTGCCATGGCTCTAGCAAGTGATGTCGGGATCGCCCGAGGGGTCCGGTACGAACTGGACCTGCTGGGTCTTACCCCTGGCCAGGCGGCACAGGTGACCCCGCGACTCCAGGGGACCCCGGGCGAATATGATGTCCCCGGCCTGGAGCACCGTCTCCCCGTCGGGCCCGATGATCCACTTGGGCCCCCGCTTGACCACGATGGCGAACCATCCCGTGTCGGTGGCCAGCGACGTCTCCCGGAGGGGCTTGCCCGCCAGGACCGACTCGTCGGCTATCACCTCTCGGGCTATGGAGGTACCCGACTCGAGGATGGACTCGGCCAGGACCGGATGGACACGGATGTCGCGGAGCACCACGTCGGCGATCTTCTCGGCGGAATCCCCGATGTCCTCCATGGCCCGTGAGAGCCGGATGAAGGTGATGGCCCTGTCCAGGTCCTTGTCCTGGCTGACCCTCTCGACCACCTTCTCCTCCAGCCGGCTGTTGAGGTCCTTCACGTACTCGTTCAGGAGCAGGACCTCGTCGGCCAGCTCCCGGTCGTGGAAGATGAGGGAGGAGTAGGCCAGGTCTATCATTATCTCCGAGGTGTCCTTCACCTGGAGCAGGAGCTTCTCCAGGTCGTCTATCTCAACCACCCTCCATCACCTCCTGGATGGTGGCCTTGCCGGTAGCGACCTTGCGGAACAGGTCGACCCCCTCGCCCGTGCCCCGGAACACCAGGAGGTCGCCCGCCTTCAGCGTGCGTTCCTCGGCCACCTCGTACCACCACCTACGGCGGCGCTTGAAGGCGATGATGCGTACACCCCAGGCCGACTGGAGGCCTAGCTGGAGCGGGGTCTTGTCGGCGATCTCGGAGGTCTCTGCGACCCTGGCGGTGCCCAGGGTCTCGTCCGCCTCCCGCATGACGAAGGGCAGGAAGGGTCGGTACTCCACGTCCTCCTCCACGAGTCGTGCGATCTCCTCGGCGGCGTTGCCTATCTGCTCGGCGGCGGTGGCGACCTGCAGGATGCCGATGAGCTCCTCGGCGTCGTCGCGGGTCCGCGTCGCCATCATTATCTGTATGCGCACCTGGTACAGCAGCTGGTCCAGCCGCTCCTCCAGCTGGAGCACCTCGTCCAGGAACTCCTCGCTGTCGAATATGACGGCGGAGTACGCCAGGTCGACGATGAGCTCGGAGGAGTCCTTCATCTCAACGAGTATCTCCTTGACGGACCGGGGCTCGTACTCCACCTCGGTCTTGGACGGGGCCTTCGGCTGCTTGCGCCAGATGGGCACTGGTCTACCTCGGGGCCTCCTAAGGAACGTGTACATATTCAATCTTTGCACGTCGGACGCGCGTCGGACACTTCTTCCGAAAAGATGCGAAACGTGCAGCAAGGTTAATATAGGGCCCCGTACCATACGTCGGACGTCCGTCTGACAATGGGTGTCGTACAGACCTACGGTGGGGAGGCTATGAAGGACGATATGGAAAAGGTGACCATACGTCTGCCGAAGCAGTACCTTCGCAGGCTGGACTTCCTCGTTCGGGTGGACGATTTCCCGTCTAGGTCAGAGGCCATCCGCACAGCCGTGCGGGACCTGCTGTACGCGCGCGTCGACCTGGTCCTCGAGAAACAGAAGCGCCTGCTCGAGCTGGACCTCAAGGAGGCCGAGCTCGAGGAGGTGGAGAAGCAGTACCTGAAGCCGTGAGGCGTGAGTGGCTGGCTTGTACAGAACGGGATGGGGTGCACGGCGGGGCGGTCTCCGCCCCGTTCATCCCATCCCCTCTTCCTCTCAACGACGATGGTTCAGCGCAGCCCAGCCTGGACGGATAGGCCGTCGGCGGTGATATCCAGCAGCTGCCGGCCCGTCACGTGGTCCGTGCCCCTGAACTTGAGCACCTCGATGTACTTGCGGCGGATGCCCTCCTCCTCGGGATACGACATCACTATGACGCCGTCCACCATGTAGCCCTCCAGGGAGGACGGGATGGTGGCGTAGTTCTGCTCCGCGGTTATGAGCGTGGTGCAGCTCAGGGTCTTGAGGTAGGCGAACAGGTTGTGCATGAACTCCCTGTCGTTGATCCCCTTGCGCTCAAGGATCTCCCGAATGGGGGTGATGGGGTCTATAACAAGCCTGGTCGGGTTGTAGGTCTCCACGGTGTGCTGGAGCCGCTCCATCAGGTTCTCCGGCTCGTACACGAGGGAGGAGCCGATGTCGGCGAAGACCACCTTGCTGGTGTCCACCAGCTCCTGGTCGTAGAAGCCGAAGTTCGAAAGGAAGGACTGGACGACCCAGGGAGGTTCTGATATGGCCGCCAGGTAGATGCCCGTGCCGCCCTGCCGGGCGGTGTGGAACAGGCTCTGGACCGACATGGTGGTCTTCCCCGTGCCGGGCTCTCCGGCGATGAGGACGGTGGACGGTATGGGGAACCCGCCCTGGATGAGCTCGTCCAGACCGGGGATGCCCGTGGACGCCCGCTCGAAGGGCAACTAGAGGACCCCCTTTCTGATCTGGAAGGTGCACTTGGGCGACCCCGAGGCGGAGCACTCCACCTCGTGGCAGAACAGCTTGGTGTCGTAGTGGCGGGCGTAGACCTCGGCCAGGATGCCGCGGAGCATGTTGCAGCTCCTGTCACCGCCCTTGACGACCTCGATGCAGCCCTCTACCTTGGCCTGCTCCCTGTCCAGCTCCGCCGCCTTGACCCAGCCCTCCTCGACGAGGACCGCGGCGGCGGCGGTAAGGTAGGTACCCCCGCGGGCCTCGGCCCTCTTCGCCAGGTTCCTGCCCACCACCTGGCCAGCCCGGAAGAACAGTCCGTTGGCTGCCAGGTTCATGACAGATTGGTAGATCTCCTTTATCTCCACCAGCTCGTGCTGGTTGAGCCTTATCTCTCTCTCATCCGGGGCCATGTTCACCCACCCGGGTCCCAATTCGTGGATAGGGGAGATAAAGGTTCGGGCCTTAGTGTGGCGAGTGAGAATCACTCGCTCCTCGGAAGGGTGCTCTGGCCCGGGTCCCGGGGGAGGTCCACATCCACCTCGCAAAGCTCGCAGAGTCGGTCCGCCGCGGACCTCCACAGGATGGGGTCGGGGACCAGGGGACCGGGCGCCTTGACCACCTCCCGGCGGTCCAGGTGGAACAGCCCCAGGTCCTTGATGGAGAAGAGGCCCTCGGCGAACCCGTTGGCGGCCAGGTAGAAGAACTGACAGGCCTTGCCGTACGCCTCCAGGTAGTCCCTGGCCATGGGTATGCTCACCCGGGCGTCCCAGTCCTTCACCTCGATGCCCACCAGGGCGTGCCCCCGCGGTCCCTCGAAGAGGGCCAGCACGTCGCCCCTGTAGGTCTTGGGCCGGTCCGTGGTCAGGTACACGGGCTCCAAGGGTACCTCTGTGGCCCAGCAGACCAGGCTTCCATGGCGGTCCAGCCTCCTGACTATCAGGTCCTCGTTCACCGTCTCGGAGGCATGGTAGAAGGGAACCCTCTCGGCCACGCGATTACCAAGGGCTGGGCCCTGATATAGCTTGCGGGGAGGTGGGCGAAGGTATCAGCCCCGGGACAGCTCCCATGCCAGCGTAAGGTCGTCCACCAGCTGGGGCATCGCGGTGGGCCTGTAGATGAGCCCCGCGGGATGGTACGTGATCACGCACCGGAGGTCGATGCCCCCTCGCCGGATGGAGTGGACGGAGCCCGCCTCGTCCTTGAGAGCCACAGGTCGGCCCACCAGGGCTCCCGCCGCCGTCGCGCCCAGGGCAACAAGGACCCGGGGCCCCACGGCATCGAGCTCAGCCTCCAGCTGGAACGAGCAGGTGGCTATCTCCACATCCCGGGGCGCCCTGTTGTCCGGGGGCCTGCAGCGGACCGTGTTGGCGATCCACACCCTCTCCCGGGAGAGCCCCGCCTCCTCCAGTGCCTTGTCGAGTATGCGTCCGGCCCTGCCGATGAAGGGCTCTCCCCCCTCGTCCTCGTTGGCCCCCGGTGCCTCGCCCACCAGCATGAGCCGCGCCCGCGGGTCGCCCGACCCGGGCACCACCTGGGTCCGGTTGCGTGAGAGGGGGCATCGTTGGCAGTCCAGGTCGACCCCCTGGGGGCTGAGGCGGGTCATGGACCCTCCCCCTCCCGTCCCACCTCTATGCCCGCCACGCGGGTGAGGAGCGCCGTCAGCTCCTCGGCTGCGCCCTCCACGTCCTCCGGTCCCCCGGTGAGGGTGACCCTGATGGAGCCGAAGCGGTTGCCCTCCGCCTCCATGAGGTTGATGCGCGCCCTGATGGCGGGCCGGTCCATGGCGAAATCCTCCACCACCGGGCCCACGATGCCCTCCCTGGCCCCCGTGACGCGGAGGATGGCCCGGGCCGTATCAGGAGGCGCGGCGCCCCAGCGGTGCAGGTCGGGCAGGACCTCCTCGCGCCACATGGGCAGGGCCTCGAAGGTCACGCCTGGCAGGCACCTGACCTCGGTCCCCTCCCCCAGCTGGAAGGCCATTCCCGCGGCCATTCCCGCCGGGTTGCGGACCGGGTCGACGCCCGGGGGGCAGTGGCCCATCCTCTCCCAGGGGCCACCGGGCTCGGGCACGGGTATCCCCAGGGTCCCGTACCTCTCGACCAGCCACCTCATGGCATCGGGATGGGGGCGGGGCGGGCCCAGGCCCACCACATGGGCGACGTCGTCGCGCACCCTGTCGTCGTGGGTGGGTCCAAGGCCGCCCACGGAGACCACCAGGTCCACGCCCCTGGAGGCAGCGTCTGCGAGGAGGTGTGATAGCTCGCCAGGGGTGTCGCCGACCACCGAGAGCCGGGCCATCGAATAGCCCAGCCCCTCCAGGTCCGAGCCCATCCCCTCAAGCAGCTCGCCCATGTAGTCGGGCTGTACCCCGTGCATGTCCTCCAGGAGCTCGTCGCCCACCAGGATGATCTCGGCGCGCACGCTGGGCTATAGGGTGGAAAGGAAAAAAAAGGTGGTGGTGGGCGCGGCCGGGGCCGCGCCCTACCATTGCGTTCGTTGGACCTACATCCGGCGGCGCCGGTCGACGATCGCCAGGATGGCGATGATGCCGATGGCGGCGACGACGAACACCATCTCGAAGCCTGGACCCTCGTCCACCTCTCGGATGGTGATGTTCATCGCCAGCTCGGTCTCGGCCTGCTCGGCGTCGGCGACGACCAGCTTGATCGGGGTGTTACCCTTGCCCTTCACCTTCCAGGTTATGTCCTGGGTCTGTCCGATGAGGGTGGTGCCGGCGTACCACCGGTAGACCAGCTTGTCGGCGTCGTCATCGATGTCCAGGGCGCTGCCGCGCAGGGTTATCTTCTTGCCCGCGTCGATCTTCTGCCCCTCGACGATGCCGATGATCTGGAGCTTCTCCGGGGGATCGTTGACACCGGTGATGGCGAAGGTCACGTCCACGGTGGCCGTCTCAGAGGAGGCGTCCACTACGGTGATACGGACCACCATCGTCCTGTGCTTGGCGTCGTCGTTGGTGGGGGTGAAGGTCAGCAGACCGTCGTTGTCGATGAGGACCCGGGTGTTGTTGGTCCGGTACGTCAGCTGCTCGTCGGGGTCCACCTGCTCGCCGTCCAGGAGGCGCTCGTCCATGTCCGGATCGTCGGCGACGATCTGGAGGGAGAAGGGCACGTCCTCGGTCAGCTGCTGGGCCGGGATGTACTCGATGGTCGGCTTGTCGTTCTCGTTCTCGATGTCGAAGATGACTTCGACGGAGGCGGACAGGCCGAAGGAGTCGGTGATGGTTATCGTCACCGTCCAGGCGCCAACGTGCTCGTTGTCCGGCGTGAAGTCGATTCGGCCGGTGGCCGCGTCGATGGTGAACAGGTCCGGCTGGTTGGACTGGAAGGTCAGGACCTCGTTGACGCCCGGAGCATCCATGTCCTCGTCGGTCACGGGAACCGTGAACTCGTAGTCGCGACCCTGCACCAGGTTCTGCTTCCCGATGAGGCCGGGGACCGGTGCGTCGGGGGCGTTCTCCACGGTGATCTTGATCTCCTGCTGGTCCGACCTGCCCTTGGTGTCGGTGACCGTTATCGTGAAGAAGTGGTCGCCGACATCGTCGTTGGTCGGGGTCCAGGTGATCACGCCCGTCTCCACGTTGGTGTCCAGCTTGGTCGTGTCGTCCCGGTAGGTGATGCGGTCCCTGAACTCCTCGGGGAGGAGCAGGTCGGGGTCGTCCACGTAGGTCGAGACGTCGAAGGACCAGGGTTCGTCCTCGGTGATGACCTGCGGGTCGATGTACCTGATCTCCGGCGGGTCGTTCACGTTCTGGACGAAGAGCACCAGCTCCATCGTGTCGGTGAGGCCGTCCGGGTCCTCGACGGTCACGTTGAAGTAGTTGTAGCCAACGTTGTCGTTGGTGGGCTTGAACGCGATCTCGGAGGAGGCGCCGGACATGGTGAAGAACGTGGCGTCGGTGGAGTAGACCAGGTCCGCCAGGTCGTTGTCCGCGTCGGTGGCCGTGAGGTTGTACGAGTAGAACGTGTCCTGCTCGCCGTCGGGCAGCAGCACGTCCTTCCACTTGGGCGCGTCGTTGACCGGGATCACGCGGACCTCCAGGGTGAAGTTCCGCATGGAGCCCGCGGAGTCCTGGACCTTCAGGGTCACGTTGTCCACGCCGTTCCAGTTCGGGAGCTTGTTGACGAACGTGAGCACGTTGTTCGCGCCGTTCGTCACGTCGATGAACTGGGAGCCGGCGGAGGTGACCGTGAAGTCCTGGCCCTCCACGTCCTCGAACCACTTGACGTTCGAGGCCGTGCCCATGTCCACATCGGTGGCCTCGTCCTCGTTGATCTCGATGAAGTCTGGCTTCTCGAGGGTCGCGACGGGCCTGGGGTCCAGGAGATGTATCTTCCACAGCGTCCCATTGGACAGCTCGTCGTCCCGCACGTTGCAGACGATCTCCAGGACGTTGCCGCGCTCGTACTTGTGGCCGGAGGCGACGGTCCTGGGGATGTCGAAGGAGGTCATGTTGGTGTCCTCGCCGGGGATGGTGACGTAGTCCTCGAGCCACTCGTAGGTGATGGGCTCGTCGAAGGTCGGGTCCTCGGCCAGGACGCGCAGGTCGAAGCTGTCGCCCACGTCCACCTCGAAGTCGACGGCGTCGGGGTGCCGCTCGATGAACCAGGGCGCAACGTTGCGCTCGTGGGCCATCCATACGATGAAGTCGTCCACGGCCCACCAGGAGTCTGAGGTGGGGTTGCGTTTGACGGCGTTCCACTTGAACTCCACGGTCTGGCCGGCGTAGGGGCCCATGTAGATGCCCTGGGTGAACCTCCACCAGTCGGACTCGAAGTCGCCGGGCACGTTGTTGGCGCCGGGCGTGTTGCCGTCGATCTTGATGAGCGATGACCAGGTGGTCATGTTGGAGGCCTTGAACAGCAGGTCCACGTAGTCCTGACCGGTTCCCCGCATCCTCCCCTTGAACAGGAAGTGGAAGAAGATGAAGTTGGGGTCGGGCTGGAACAGGTCGTGGTCGAAGGAGGTGTTGTAGAACCTCATGTCCACCGTGGGGGTCACCAGGTCGTCGCCGTCGGCGTCGGTGGTGCCCGTCTTGGACCAGTACCACCCTTGGGAGGGGGTGTTGTAGTGCTGTGCGTTCGAGGACAGCGACCAGGCGCCCTCGGAGGACCACTCGCTGGTGCCGTTCTCCAGGTCGTCCAGCCACTCCGCCACCTTGATCCAGGATACGGAGCGTAGAGCGTTGTCGGGAGCGTACACGTCGGGGGCATAGGAGATGTTCGTCCAGACGGAGTAGAAGCCGGAACGCGTCGGTGTGAAGTCTCCGCTTACGGAGCCTATCGCACCTCTACCGACGGAGGCCGTCTTCGTGAAGTTGTCAACCTCCTTGCCCATGGCGTCACTCACGATGAACCGGATCTCGGCGTTGTTCGCGGCAGGGCCGTGGTTCTCGAAGTTGGAGGTGAAGGAGAAGAGCTCGTGGGTGTGCACCGTCGCCCTGACCTGGGGGAAGATACGGATGAACTGGCCGGTGGTCTGGTCGAACAGCAGCGCGCCCCAGTACACGAAGTTGTGGTCTGCGGACCAGGTCGGGGACTGGTCTTCGACGGTCACGTTCATGTTCATCAGGTTGACCCGGTTGGTGTTCAGGGTGGGGGTGCCCAGCCAGGACATGACCTTGCCGATGTAGTCCTCCCGGTCGGTGGCGGAGGATATGACGGAGAAGTCCAGGTGGGCGGTGACGACCTTCCAGGTCCCACTGTTGTACCCGACGGCTACCGGCTCGTCGTTGTAGGACTTGTCCCATGCGTCCACCCCGTCGGCGATGAGGATCTCGAAGCCCGAGGACACCGGGCGGGTGATGGCACCCAGGATGTCCGTCTGGTCGCCGAACTGGTTGAACCAGTTGCGGGTGTTGTACTGCTCGCTGCCGGTCATGACGGGACCGGCGGAGCCGTTGACCACATCGGGCTGGCCCGTGAACCAGAAGAACTCCTCGATGCCCAGGTGCTTCATGGCGAAGCCGTCGGAGTCGAACTCGTTCTGGCCTCCCACGGTATAGTTGGCGTTGCCATAGATGGACGACAGGAAGCCGGGTCCTGAGAACCAGACCGAGCCACCCATCTCCATGAAGTTGATGATGCGCCAGAAGTCCCACTGGGTCAACGTGGGGTAGAAGCCCCACTCGTACCCGAAGGACCAGATGATGGTCTTGTAGTCGTCCATCGTGGCGAAGTCGGGGCCGTTGAAGCCGGCGTCGACAATGAAGGTGTCGAAGTCGTAGCCCAGGTTGGTCAGGGCGTCGGACAGGATCTTTCCCGTGTCCATGTCGTAAGGACCGGAGTTGTTGAAGGCCTGGGTAGTGTTCACGTGGGACGAGGCGTCGTCGTCGATGAGCAGGATGTCGCCGGGCGCCCTGTGGTTGGAGTCGCCGCGGATAAGGGTGCCACCACCCTCCCTGCCCATGGGCATGTTCAGGAGCTCGTCGAAGTTGACCTCGAACATGTCCATCTTGTATGCCTCGCGCACGTCCGCGGGGGCCTGGATCACGTTGTCCGGATTGACGGGCTCGCCGGTCATCTGGTTGATGAGGATGTTCTCGTCCTCGGAGGGAGCGTTCTCGGGGAAGGTTATCGTGAAACCATCCACAATCTCGGCTCCCTCGGTCTCGGCCGCCGGTAACGGTCCACCGGCGAAGGCCGTAAGGGCCAGGCCGGAAGTCACCAGCAACAGAACGGTCAGAACACTGAGTATCTTTCTGGTAGCCATCATAGGTATCCCAGCCCGCTACATGATACTTCTTCTATTTAAGCATTGTCGATTACTACATCCGGCCACATACGTTTTTTCACCCCTTAGCCAGGAGGGTTTGGGTGAAGGAGATTTTGAACCGAAAACGCTTGGTTAGAGAGGGATTTGATTCGAACCCGTCGGATTCCTTCGTTTGGAGACTCCCGTCTACATCAAAGACCCAGCTGCCTGGCTATGACGAGACGCTGCACCTCGGAGGTCCCCTCGTAGATCGTAGTGATGCGGGCATCCCTGTACAGGCGCTCTATCGGGTAGTCCTTGGTGTAGCCGTAGCCACCGTGCACCTGTAGTCCGTGATGGACCACCCTGATGGCGGCCTCGGAGGCGTACAGCTTGGCGATGGCCGCCTCCTTGGTGAAGGGCACTCCTCTGTCCTTCATGGACGCGGCCTGGTACACCAGGAGCCGGGAGGCCGCCACGTCGGTGGCCATGTCCGCCAGCTTCCACTGGATGGCCTGCAGGCGGGCGATCGGCGCGCCGAACTGCTCCCTCTCGTTGGCGTAGGTTACGGATTCCTCCAGGGCCGCCTGGGCTATGCCCACCGCCTGGGCGCCTATGCCGATGCGACCGCCGTCCAGGGTCCCGAGGGAGATGGCCAGACCCTTCCCCGGGGCTCCCAGGAAGTGGTCCTCGGGGACACGGACCTCGTCGAAGACTATCTCGTAAGTGTCGGAGCTGCGGATGCCCAGCTTGTGCTCCTTCACGCCCAGGGAGACACCGTCCCGCTCCCGCTCGATGATGAAGGCGGAAAGGCCCTTGCCCTTCTTGACCTCCTTGTCGGTGACGGCAATCACGATGTACAGTCCCGCGACGCCACCGTTGGTTGCCCAAAGCTTGGAGCCGTTGACAACCCACTCGTCCCCGTCCTTGACCGCGGTGGTCTCGACGCCGGCGGCGTCGGAGCCGGCCTGGGCCTCGGACAGGCAGAAGGCGCCGATGCGCTTGCCGGTGGACAGCTCGGGGAGCCACCGCTGCTTCTGCTCGTCGGTGCCGTGGTAGAGGATGGGGTAGGTGGCCACGCTGTTGTGGACCGCCAGGCTCACACCCACCGAGGGGTCCACCCGGGACAGCTCCTCGATGGAGATGGCATAGGAGACGGTGTCGGACCCGGCACCCCCGAACTCAGGGGGACAAGTGAGACCGAAGAGGTTCAGCTCCGCCATCGCCTCCACCTGCTCGGTGGGGTACTGCTCCAGCTCGTCCCTCTCCTGGGCACCAGGGCCCAGCACGTCCTCGGCGAAGGAACGGACGGCGTTCCTCACCATCTCCTGCTCCTTGGTCGGCGCGAAGTCCACCAGATTCACCCGCCCACGGGGGCGTTCCAAGAAAGGGTACGGTGTATTTTAAGGTTCGCCGACTGGCCCTCGGGGTCAGCAAAGGACTTATACGGGGCGGGGCATTCTCCGGGTCGAGGGACATGCCAGTAATCAACATGGGCTACCGGGACCTGGAGGAGCTGGTCGGCCACGGCGCCGACTCGGCCGAGATCCTCGACCGGATAGAGCAGATAGGCGCCGTGGTGGAGCGCAGGGAGCTGGACAGCTTCGACCTGGAGGTCTTCCCCGACAGGCCCGACCTGTTCTCCGTGGAGGGCATCGCCAGGGCCATGAGGGCCTTCATGGGCCTGGAGACGGGCCTGAAGCGGTACGACGTGGCCCCTCCCCAGGTGGAGCTCCGCGTTGACCCCAGCGTCCTCGACGTGCGGCCCGTGATCGCCTGCGCCGTTATCCGGAACATTATCTTCGACGACGATTCCATCGCGTCCCTCATGGACTTCCAGGAGAAGCTGCACCTGACGGTGGGCCGCAAGCGCAAGAAGGTCTCCATCGGAGTCCATGACATGAGGTACCTGGTCTCCCCCTACACCTACAAGGGGGCGGAGCCCTCCACCCGCTTCGAGCCCCTGGCGGGGGAGAGGGAGATGGACATGGCCGAGATCCTGGCCGAGCACCCCAAGGGCGTGGACTACGCGTGGATCCTGGAGGGGAAGGACCGATACCCCCTCATCGTGGACGCCGAGGACCAGGTGCTCTCCTTCCCGCCCATCATCAACGGGACCATCACCCAGGTGAGGGAGGACACCTCCGACCTCTTCCTGGACATCACGGGCATGGACGAGGCGGCCTGCCGGTTCACGCTCCGCATCCTCGCCACCATGCTGGCGGAGCGGGGCGGGAAGATAGAGGCGGTCAAGGTGGTGTACCCCGACGGGGAGGTGGTCATGCCGGACCTGGAGCCCATCCCCCGCCAGGTGAGGCTGGTCGACATCATGCCTTGGACGGGCCTCGACCTCACGGGCGAGGAGGCGGCAAGGGCCCTCCAGATCATGGGCTTCGACGCCCGGGTGACCGAGGATGGCGGGTCCCTCGACCTGTCGGTGCCCCCGTGGCGGATGGACATCCTCCACGACGTGGACATCGCCGAGGACGTGTCCATAGGCTTCGGTTACGAGCGCATATCCGGAGTGCTCCCCAAGGTTCACACCATAGGTCACGACCTGCCCGACGAGGACATCAAGCGCAAGGCCCACGCCGCCTTCCTCGGCAGAGGTTACACCGAGGTGATGAACTTCGTGCTCACCTCGGAGGACGAGCAGTACGGGCATATGGGCATCGAGGCGCCCCCGGGCGTGACCCGGATAATCAACCCCATCACCGAGCACTACACCATCGTCCGGACCCACATGGTGCCCGACCTCCTGGCCTACCTGGGGCGCAACACCCACCACGACTACCCCCAGGAGGCGTACGAGGTGGGCCCCGTCATCCTGGAGGGCACCAACCACCTGCGGGCGGCGGCGGTCTCCTGCCACGCCAAGGCGGGCTTCACCGCGGCCAAGTCCCTTGCCGAGGGGGTCCTGCGGGACCTGGGCCACAGCGGTGAGGCCGTGAGGGTGGAGGCAATCGAGGCACCCTCGTACATCCCAGGCAGATGCGCCAGGGTGATGATGGACGGCCAGGAGGTGGGCCACTTCGGTGAGGTCCACCCCCAGGTGCTGGAGCGGTTCGGCATCGCCCAGCCCACCATCGCGGTGGAGCTGGACCTGGACCGGCTCAACGGCTAGCTACCACGTGCTCGCCCATCTCGTTGAAGGGGTCATCCTCCGGATGGTCGAGGTTGAGGAACACCCAGTTGACCACCTCAGAGAGGGTCGGGTGGATGACCTGGGTCCACTTGAAGGGCTCGAAGGTCCCCTCGCCGGCGTTCATAATGGTCACGATCTGCTGTATCAACGTGGCGGACTCGGGTCCCACCATGTGGGCTCCCAGGATGCGTTCGGTCCCCTCCTCGACCAGGACCTTGATGAAACCGTCCTCGTCACCCAGGGCGTAGCCCTTGGACACGTCGCTGTACATCATCCTGGCGTGGTGGTAGTGGATCCCCGCCTCCTTGGCCTCCCACTCGGTCATGCCCACGGCCCCCACCTGGGGCCAGGTGAACACTGCGTTGGGGATGGCGTGCTCGTCCAGGTGCCTGTGGTCGTCGGTGAAGGCGTTGATGTACACTATCCGCTGGTGCATGTCAGCTGTATGCCTGTACTGGCCCCGGTTGACGGCGTCACCCATCGCCCAGATGCCCTCCACGTTGGTGGCCAGGTGGTGGTCGGTGACGACCCATCCCCTGTCGTCCAGCTCGACACCGGTGGCCTCGGGCCTGAGGAGGTCGGCGTTGGACCGCCGCCCGGCCGCCACCATTATCTCCTGGGCGGGGAACTTGACCTCGTTGCCTGAGACCCGGTCCCGGGCCGTCACTATCTTGAGGCCACCCTCGGTTGCCACCGACAGGACCTCGTGGTCCGTCCTGATGTCGACGTACCGGGACAGTCCCTTCAGGATTGCCTCGGACACGTCCTCGTCCGCCTTGGGCACCAGGCGCGGGTTGCGGCCCAGTAGGGTCACTTGGGACCCCAGGGCGGAAAAGAAGTGGGCGAACTCCGCCGCGATGAACCCGCCCCCGATGATCACTATGCTGCCCGGAAGCCGCTCTATCTCGAACACGTTGCGGTTGGTGAGGTATCCCGCCTCCTCCAATCCCTCGACGGGTGGGATGGAGGGCCGCGACCCAGAGGCGATGACCACCTTGTCGGCGGTGAGCTCCACGTCACCGACCTGGAGGGTCCTGGTTCCCGTGAAGTGGGCCACCTCGCCCTCGTAGAAGTCGATGTGCGGGTTTCCTGCCAGCATGCTCCGCTTGTAGGCCTGGCCCTCCTTGATCCAGTCCAGGGTACGCTCCCTGATGGTGCAGAAGTCCACGGATTCCGCGTACATCTCAACGCCCAGGGGCGTCAGGGCCTCGGCCTCCCTCACCTTGTCGGCCACAGTTATCCAGATCTTGGACGGTATGCAGCCGCGGTTGGGGCAGGTCCCCCCCGGCGGGTCGCGGTCGACGAGGGCGGTCCTCAGGCCCTTCTTGGCCGTCTTGGTGGCCAGCTTGTAGCCTACACCGGAACCTATTATGAGGACGTCGTAGTGCGGCAAAGTGTTCCCTCCCGGAATGGGTTCCCGAGAGGGCGGTCAACTATATAGATTGGGGCTGAATAGCGAGGGGGTCTGTCAGTCCTCCTCCTTCTCCTCTCCCTCGTCTACAACCTCTTCCTGGTCCTCCTCCAGGTCTTTGA
>CP070808.1:1646711-1651565 GCA_020343715.1 Thermoplasmata archaeon | reverse complement strand
ACGGTCTCGAAGTTGTACACCGGGAAGATGGTCCGCAGGCGCTTGGGTATCTTGTGGATGATGCCCTCCATGCCCATGCGCTTCATCATAGCCTCCAGCTTGCGCCGGTCGAGGCGGCTGGTCTTGACCTGTTTGCCGCCCTTCTCCCCGCCTTCGTCTGGGCCCTTGTCGCCCTTCATGACGATGACGCCCTCCTGGATCAGGTAGGTGTTGGGGAAGAAGTGCCGCTCGATGGGGGCCGCCCCGTGGTCGGAGTACACGATGACGGGCACGTCTTGGCCCACGGTGTCCATCAGCTCTTTGATGCCACGGTCGACCACCTTGTAGTGCTCGGGCAGGGCGCCCTTGAACCTGGCCTTCTCGGCATTGTGGGTGGAATGGGTCTCGTCCCAGGTGTTCCAGAAGTAGTGCTGTACCCTGTCCACCTCGGTGAAGATCATGAACACCACGTCGGTGGGCCTCGACCTGGCCAGGTTGATGGCCACCTTCGCCCGGTTGGAGGTGATGCGGTTTATGCCCTCCAGGTACTTGTCCGGCCTCTCCTTGTCCAGGTACTGGGGGTCACCGTAGAACCGGTATCCCGGCATCGCCTTGGATATCTCGTCCTCCAGGTCGGGGGGGTGTATCAGTCCCTCCCCCTCGGTGGGGCACGGGAACCCGGCTATCATGTAACCGTCCATGTCCTCCACCGGGTACGCCATGGGTGCGTTCACCATGCCGATGGACATGCCCTCCCGGTTGAGGAGGCGCCACACGGGATCGGCCTTGATGGACCGGGAGGTGGGTGACGCCATCTCGTACACCAGGTCTCCCTCCAGGTACTTGACGTGGTCCTTGAAGTCGAAGACGTTGTGCTTGCCCGGGTTGACGCCTGTGTACGACGTGGTCCACCCTGGGGGCGTCACCGAGGGCACCGAGCTGAGGAGCACCCCGTGGGACCCCTCGTCCATGAGCTTGCGGAAGGTGGGCAGCTCACCCGCCTCTACCATGGGCCTCAGCAACCTGAACGTGACGCTGTCCACTCCGATGATGAGGAGCTTGGTGGAGGGGGCCTCGCCCGCGGTGTCCGGTCCCGGGTCCGTCACTGGTGGTGAATAAGGGTGGGGCAAATAAAGGTTTCACACGACCGGCGTCGCCATCAGTCCTACTCGTACGAGTAGCCCAGGAGGTCGATCTCCCGCGCGCAAATGTCCGCTATCTCGTCGACGTACCTGGCCATGTCGCCCTTGAAGAACTCGGTGTAGGGGTCCTTGTGCTTCCGTGTCTTCCCCTTGGCCTTGATACCCAGCTCCCCCTCGAAGGGGATGTCCAGCTGGCCAAGGATGTCGGCCAGCTCCTCGTTCAGGTCCTCGAACCGGGCGACGCGGTCGACCACCACCCCCTCCTTCGCCCTATCCATGTACAGCCGGTGGTTTAGCTGATACATGGCCGAGCCCATGAACTCCTCGAAACCGACCTCGGTGCCCCGAGTTATCCAGTAGTACTGGGAGATCATCATATCCCAGGGATTGCGCTCGAAGCAGAAGGTGTAGTAGTCCTTCCAGACCTCCTTCGGCAACCTGTCCATCGTCCTGTACGCGGGGATGTGGTTGTAGAACCTCATGCCCTTGAGGAACCGGCGGGACATCTTCCACAGGCCGTAGGGTCTGGTGTTCCCGTCGAGCATGCGGAAGGCGTCCCGGACGTCCGGGAAAGGATTGTAAAGGCCCCTCCAGTTCCGGGGCACGTGGTAGTCCGCGTCGGGAACGACGGGTATGATGGGGGTGATGATGTCGTCCTCCCCACAGAACCGGGATAGGTAAAGCTCTATGCTGGTGCCCGCCGTCTTCCGGGTCTTTATGAAGATGAACCTGTGCTTGTGGGAGACAATCAAGGTTAGGGCCCCTGGTGGACCGGGTGGTTGGTAAATCATGACCACCGTATATATTCGTTCTCGTCTGCCAGCTCGCCCGAGAGGGCCTGGCCCTCGGTCAGGTGCGTGTTGCAGAAACCTTGATATAATATCTCCTGGTTTATCGAAACGGTCCCCAGGCTAGGTTCTTCTCGGCATGACGAAACTGGTAGCGCTAGGCATTGACGGAGCCCCTTGGGAGCTCATCGACAGGTTCCGCGAGACGGGGTCGATACCCAACATAGCCGGGCTCATCGACGGGGGCGTCTCGGCCAACCTCATCAGCAGCATCCCCCCCGTCACGGCGCCAGCATGGAAGTGCTACTCGACGGGCAAGAACCCGGGCAAGCTTGGCGCCTACTGGTGGACCAACGTGGACTTCGCGGGTAGGCGGATCTCGTTCACCAACTCCACCGACTTTCAGAGCAAGGACTACTGGGACTACGCCGCCGAGGCGGGCCTGTTCAGCATCGTCGTCAACATGCCCATGTCCTTCCCTCCCCCGAAGGAGTTCAACGGCCTCTTCGTCTCGGGCGTCCCTGGCCTGGAGAACGACGCCTACACCTGTCCCCCCGAGCTCAAGAAGGATATGGAGAGGCGGTACGGCTACCGCATAACACCCAGGTTCGACTCCTTCGAGGTGAACCCAGACGGGTTCCTCGACTCGGTGGGCCAGCTCATCGACACCCGGTTCGACTTCGTGGAGGACAACCTGTCGAGGGCGGCGCTGGTGCACCTGACGGTCTTCTACATCGACGATATCCAGCACTTCACCTGGCGTCAGATGAAGGAGGGGAGGGGCAAGCACAAGGACGCCATCGAGGACCTCTGGTCCCAGGTGGACCGACGCATCGGCCAGCTTCGCCAGAGGATCGGGGAGGACCACCACTTCATCATCAGCTCGGACCACGGGTTCACCGACTTCAAGGGGAGCTTCTACATCAACGAGTGGCTCAAGCCGAAGTACCTGACCGTCAAGAGGTCCGAGGAGATGTCGGGGCCCAGCTTCGGCAAGAGGCTTTACAATCTGGCCCAGCGCACCAGGGTGCAGGGCATAGTCCGCCGGCTCATGTCCGAGGAGAGGAGGAAGAGGTTCCAAGACAGGATGCAGGAGGAGCACCTCGAAAGCGCCAGCTTCTTCGACTGGGAGACCACCCGGGTGTTCGGCAGCGCCGAGGGCCCCGTGTACATCAACCGGGAGCTGGTTGCCGACGAGGGGGAGTACAAGACCCTCCGGGAGGGGCTCGTGGCCGACCTGGAGGCCTACAAGGTTCCCGGGACGGACGAGCCTGTCTTCGAGAGGGTCTACCGCCGGGAGGAGATCTACCAAGGGCCCTTCGTCGACATGGCCCCCGACCTGGTAGCGCTGCCCAGACTGGGTTACGAGATATCGAGCCAGGTCTCAGACGAGGGCACCGTGTGGGTCCCCGGAGGCGCCTATCACAACCAATGGACGGGTATCCACAGGATGGAGGGCATCCTGGTCATGAACGGGCCCGACGTGAGGGAGGGAGCGACCCTGGACGACGCCGCGATATACGACGTGGCACCCACGATCCTGGCCCTTCTGGGCCTACCCATCCCCGACGACATGGACGGGAGGGTCCTGGCGGAGGCCATGCGGGACCCCGATAGGTTCAGGGACCTGGGGACGAAGACCGGTGGTATCAAAACGCAGGAGTCCCATACGTACACACCTGAGGAGGAGAAGGCCCTGGAGGACCGGCTCCGCTCCCTCGGGTACATGTGAGGCGCCAGCTTCTGGCAAGGAGCCGTGGACCGATATGGACATCGCTGCGTTCCACAGCGGGCTGAACATCAAGAGGGGTGCCAGCCTGGCGTTCATGAACGTCCTCATCTCCCTCAAGGGGCGGGGCCACGACGTGAGGGCCTACAGCTTCCAGGTGGACGGATGGTTCGAGGAGAGGTTCCGCGAGGCGGGAATCCCATCGACCTCGCTGGACCATCACCAGGTCGCTCCCATGGGGGTCCATCTGATACTTACGAACAACAGGAGGGCCAGGAGGGTCTTCCGTCGCCTCAAGGGGGAGTTCGAGTCGGCGGACGTGGCGTACCTCCAGGACAACCAGTGGACGCCCCACTTCCTGCCCATCCTGGACATGCCCACCGTCTACTACTGCAACGAGCCCCCCAGGCACCACTACGAGCCCGACCTGGTGAACGTGACCGCCCGCAAGAAGGTCGGAAAGGCCCTGGGCTCCATCAGCAGGTCGATGGACAAGGCCGCCGACAGGTCGGCGGTGGCCCACGCAGACCTAATCTGCGCCAACTCGGACTACTCCAGGGAGTACATCGACCGGGTCTACGGGGTCCGGTCCACCACGGTGTACCTGGGCGTGGACCACCAGGTCTTCGCGCCGGACCCGGCCACTGAGAAGGAGGACATGGTCGTCTCCGTTGGCGCCCTGTACCCCCTCAAGGCCCACGACTTCATCATCCGGTCCCTGGCACAGGTGGACGAGTCGATAAGGCCCCGGCTCATGTTGGTGGGCCACGGTTACCAGCGGGCCGAGCTGGAGGCCATGGCCAGGTCCTCCGGCGTCGACATGGAGGTGGTCTCCGAGATCGACACACCGCGGCTAGCGGCCCTCTACAGGAGGGCGAAGCTGACGTTGGTGGCCCACATCAGGGAGCCCTTCGGCCTGGTGTCCATAGAGTCCCAGGCATGCGGCACGCCCGTGGTCGCCGTGGGGGAGGCGGGCCTCATGGAGACCGTAAGGGAGGACACTGGTATCCTGACGGGAAGGGACGAGCGCGAGTTCGCCGGCGCCGTCGACCAGCTCCTTAGGGACGACCCACGCCGTCAATCGATGGGTGAGGAGGGCCGGGCCCACGTCGTGGAGGCCTTCAACTGGGAGAGGACCGGTGTCCAGATGGAGGGTCTGCTCCAGGAGGCCATCGAACGCCACGGCGCCGGGGGTGGGTCCTAGATGGCAGAAATC
>CP070808.1:1639928-1646611 GCA_020343715.1 Thermoplasmata archaeon | reverse complement strand
TCAGCACCCCCGAGGCCGAGGGGGACGATTGGGACACAGTACTGCCAGGAGACTCGGGTTTCGTAATCCTTATCCTGGTCCTAGTGATAGTGGCCGTGTTCGCCATCGCTCTGGGATTGGCCCGAAGGGGCCGTTGAGCGGCTCTCACTGGGACGGTGGTTGCTGGGGTGGCTGCTGCTGGGGTGGCTGCTGCTGCGGAGGCTGCTGCTGAGGTGGATACTGGGACGGTTGCTGAGGCTGCTGCTGCGGTGGCGGCTGCTGTGGAGGGTACTGGGGTGGTTGCTGTCCCGCGGGAGGCTGGCTGGCCAGAGGGTACGGGACCATGGGCTCCTCCTCGCCGTCGGGGTACCCCTGGGCCGTGGCCTGGTTCCGGGCCATGTAGAAGAAGAAGGCCGCGACGAACCCACCGATTAGGCCCCCGTAGAACCCTACGTCGAGCCACCAGTCGTTGTAGTCGTCCCAGATGGCCACCGCCGCGAATATGATCCCCAGCAGTATGTACAGGACCCCGATGGCCAGGCTGACCTTGAACCACCTGTCCAGCTTGTTGACGGTGATCTTGGCCGTGTCCCGCATCGCGGTGGCGGACCAGTAGACCATGTACATGAAGACCAGGAAGACGGGTAGGATGATCAGGGCCGCCGCCCCGAAGACGTTGATCCAGTACCGGCCCTCGATGCCGTTGTAGTAGTCGTACCAGTACACGCCGCCGAAATCGGCGAAGAGGACGGAGAAGGCCCCGAGCAGCATGACGATGGTGGCACCGAGAAGGTAGGTGGACACAGGGGTCTGCCCTCCCTCCGAGGTAGCACCTGGGGGCGCACCGTAGGGCGGAGGGGCCTGGCCTGGTTGTGGGGTCTGGGAGGTCAGGGAGGCCATGGGCATCCCCGGGGACGGTCCGGGTCCCGGGCCTGGAGGTGGCGTCGGGGTGGGCGGGGGCGTCGGTTGTCCTGGTCCCGAGGCCGTGGCCGGTTGCGTCTGACCCGCGAATCCCGGCTGAGGGCCCGAGGGGCCCGGGGGCGGCATGGGAGCGGGCGGCGAGGCGGGACCCGGCTGACCGGGCGTCATGGGCGCGGTGGCCCCCGGGGTCGAGGGCGATCCACCCAGGGGTTGACCGCAGTTGGTGCAGAAGGCCGCACCGTCGGCGACGATGTAATCACATTTGGGACATTTCATCCACCATCTCCTCCATTCCCGGCGGAACGGTTCGGTGGTTTAATACTTTTGGCCAAAAGGGGCGCCATTAGACCACAGGCAGCGTGTGATGGAGGAGACGGAACGGTTATATTCCATCCATTGCCATCGAGCACCGCGACGCTGGAGGAGCTGGAAGGAGATGGATACGGTGTTTGTCGCAAGGTCGAAGGGCGTAGGTCCATTGGTGGTCGTCTTGATCGGCGCCATGCTCCTCATTGGGCTGGTCCCGACCACCGTCATCGGGGGGAAGGACCCCGCCCTGGCCGGAACGTCATGGCCCATGGCCCACGGCGGAGCCCGTCACATGGGGCTCGCCCCCGAGGGTGTGCCGGGCGTCAGCGGCAACGTGACTTGGACCGTTGACCTGCCCTCCACCATCACCTCGGCCCCCTCCGTCGGGAAGGGGGGGACCGTGTTCGTGGGGACGGGCGACGGCTCCCTCCACGCCATCGGCCCCGACGGGCGCAGGCTGTGGAGCCACAAGACGGACGGGGCTGTGAGGACGACGCCCCTGGTGACGGACGACCGGCGTGTGGTCTTCGGGTCCGTGGACGGGAAGGTGTACATGGTGACGGATAAGGGCCGGGAGGTGTGGACCTTCACCACCGGCGGGCCGGTGACGTCCTCGCCGATGATGTCCGCCGACGGCACCATCTATGTGGGCTCCTCGGACCGCCGGCTGTACGCCCTGACGCCCGAGGGCGGAGAGCTGTGGCACCACGACACCGGGGGCCCCATCACGGCGTCGCCCACCGAGGGGCCAGACGGGTCCGTCCTCGTGGGCTCCCACGACGGCACCTTGTACTGCCTTGAGGCCGACGGGACCTTGCGGTGGTCATTCACGACCAACGGCCTCATCAGATACGCCGCCACCTGGGCTCCCGACGGGACCGTCCTGGTGGGCTCGTGGGACGGTTACGTCTACGGCCTTCACCCCAACGGTACCCAGCGCTGGGCCCACTACACCTTCGCCGCCACGTCGGCGACCCCCGCCGTGGGCAAGGACGGCACCATCTACTTCGGGACCGGACAGAGCGTCTTCGTTGCCCTCCGACCCGACGGGACCGAGCGTTGGAACGTCTCGGTGGAGATGGTCTGGGACGACGGCAGCGGAAACGTTCGGGTGGGCACGACGGCCGCCCTGGTGACCCATGACGGCCACGTGTACGTGGGCGACGCCGCCGGGAACGTCATGGACCTCCGGACCGACGGGACGGAGCGATGGAACGTGTCCTTCGACGAGGCGGTGCTCCGATCCCCCGCCGTAGCTGGTGACGGGACGGTCTACTTCCCCGCGGGGTCCCGGCTTGTGGCCATCAGCGACCACGAGGGGGGCATCACGGAGGCTGGGAACATGACCGAGTGCCTGGTCGCATGGTCCGCTGTCGGCATCGCGCTGGTGGCGGTGCTGGTGCTCCGGTGGAGGGGCTGGAGGATCCGGGGCGAGAAGGGGGAGGACCTCACTCCATCCTCCTGAACAGCACAACGCCGATGGCGGTGGTGGCGACGAAGAAGGCGATGAGGACAAGCAGGTCCAGTCCCAAGGGCAGGGCGGCCGCCGCCGAGCCGTTGAAGCAGTGGCGGAGGGCATCGACGCCGTAGAACAGTGGGTTGACGTATGTGGCCGTCTGGAGCCAGGTGGGCATGACCTCCACGGGGTAGAACGCCCCGCTGAGGAAGAACATGGGCATCACCAGGAAGTTCATGACCATCTGGAAGCCCTCGAAGTTCTGGATCTTCGTGGCGAAGGCGATGCCCATGTTGACGAAGGCCAGGGAGATGAGGACCACTGTGACCACCGCCGTGACGGCCGCGACGGGCACGGGGATGTCGGGGGTGAACTGGGCCCCGATGGCCACGGCCAGGACCAGGATGACCAGCCCGCTGATGACGGCTCCCGTGGCCCCGCCCAGCCCCTTGCCGGCCATGATGGAGGTGCGGGAGACGGGGGCCACCATGATCTCCTTGAGGAACCCGAACTCCCGGTCGAATATCAGGCCGATGCCCGCGAAGATGGAGCCGAACAGCACCGTCATGGCCACTATTCCGGGGGTGAAGAAGGACTTGAAGTCCAGGTCCTCACCGCCCCCCGGCACGCCCCCGGATCCTCCCGAGGCGGCGCCGGCGAACATGGCGTCGAAGGCGGTGCCGAACAGGACCAGCCAAAGGATGGGCTGGGCCATGGAGGCTATGATCCGGGACTTGGAGCGGGTCCAGCGCTTGAACTCCCGCAGCCATATGGTATAGACGTCCCCCAGGTCGAACCTCATCGGCGACCACCCCCTCGACGGCGCCGTATGTGACGGCGTCCCATGGCACGGAGCTGGTCCTTGCCCTCGACCCGCTCGTCACGCAGGGTGTGGCCCGTCTTGCGGATGAACACGTCCTCAAGGGTGGGCATCTTGAGGGTGACCGACTCCACCTCCAGGTCCCTGCTCCCGATGGTCTCTATGATGCGAGGTATGGTGCTGGCCCCCTCGTCCACTCCCAGGATGAGACCTTCTTCCTCGGGCCTGACGGTTGACACGCCAGGCACCTGTCGAAGGGCCTCCTGGCACCCCTCGTCGCAGGCGGGCATGCGGAGGCGGACCACGTCACCGCCGAGGGAGGCCTTCAGCCCCTCGGGGGTGTCTATCGCCACGATCTTGCCCTTGTCGATGATGGCGATCCGGTCGCACAGCTCGTCGGCCTCGTCCATGTAGTGGGTGGTCAGGAAGATGGTCACCCCCTCCTCCTCGTTCAGCTTCCTGATGTAGTCCCAGATGTGCCTCCGGGTCTGGGGGTCCAGGCCCAGGGTCGGCTCGTCCAGGAACAGTACGTGGGGGTGGTGCAGGAGACCCCGGGCGATCTCCAGGCGCCGCTTCATACCCCCCGAGTAGGTCTTGACCTGGTCCTCCGCCCGGTCGGTGAGCTCCACCATGGCCAGGAGGTCCCTTATCCGGTCATCGATGACGTCCTTGTCCACCTTGTACAGGCGGGCGTGGAACCACATGTTCTCGTAGCCCGTCAGTTCCTCGTCCACCGACTGGTCCTGGAACACGATGCCGATGGATGACCTCACCTCGTCGGGCTCCTTGCGGGCGTCGTGCCCCCAGACCGTCACATTGCCAGCGGTGGGATGGAGCAGCGTGCACATCATCGAGATGGTGGTGGTCTTCCCGGCCCCGTTGGGCCCCAGGAACCCGAACATCTCGCCCCGGCGCACCTGGAACGTCACGTCATCGACGGCCCTTATCTCGTCGAACTTCCGCACCAGGCCCTCGACCACTATGGCGGGGGCGCCCTCGTCGATTCTACTATCGCTGGCCGTGGTCAAAGGAACACCTCGGTCTGTCCGGCGGACGAGGAGCATGTGTGCGTACTTACCGTTTTCCCCACCCTGGGTCGGGGGGTGGCCATCTTGCAAAGGTTTATCTCCCCAAAGGCATGTTCGAACCCGACACTGGAGGCCAGATTAGATGAATCCCAAGGCCGTGACCTTAGCCATCCTCCTCACCGCCCTCATGGTCCTCGCCGGCCTCGCCGCCGTGGGCCCCGCGGGCGCATCCGACGGCGAGACCCGGGAATCCCGGCAAACCTCCATCGACGGCGAGTTCAAGGACACGTTCGACGACGCCACCAACCTGACGCTGAAGGGCGACGCGGGCGTCCTGAACGGGGACCTGCTGGTGGATAGGACGCTCATGAGGGACGAGTTCGACAGGTTCCAGCTGGCACCCTGGGAGGCCGTCGAGGGAACCCCGCGGATCTCCGCAGGCAAGATGCTGACCAACGGCACCGAGATGGAGGGCGCAAAAGCGAAGGTGGCCATGGACCTGCACGACCTGGAGATACGCTTCGACTTCTCCCCCGGCTTCATGACCATGGGCGCGCCTAGGGTGTACATCGACAACGGGGCTGGAACCGCCATCTGGGGCACCTACAACAGGGGCCTGAACGAGGTCCAGATGTGGCTCTGGAACGCCTCGGGCAACTTCAGCCTCGGCAAGACCAACGCCCTGCTCACCTCCGACGAGTGGTACTCCGCGGCCATCGTCGTGGAGGGGGACGACATAACCATGGAGCTGGGCCCCTCGTTCGTGGTGGCTAACCGGGCCATCACCGGGAACTTCACGAGCCTGACCCTGGGGGTGGGCCCGGGCGACAGCGCCGCCTGGGACAACGTGACCGTCAGCAAGCTGGGAGGGACGGGAACCGCCATCACGGACCCGGTGAACCTCCCACCGGACACGTACTGGGCCAGCTTCAGCATAACCATCATCAAGGACCCTTCGGTGGAGATCCAGATATCACTGGTGGACCCCGCCACGCAACTGCCCTTCCAGGGGCTCTCCGACATCACCAGCAGCTACCTGAACCTGGAGGACAGGCTCGACCCGTTGCAGGTCTCGGCCATATCCCTGAAGGTCCGCATGACGGCCTCGGGCACCAACTCCCCAAAGGTCTCGGTGTGGAAGGTCACGTGGAAGGGTGACGCGCCCATATTCAACAAGCCCATCCCGCCCGTGACCCTCAACGAGGATGAGGACAAGTACGGTGTCATCGACCTGCGACAGCACTTTGACGACGAGTTCACCCACGACGACAACCTGACGTTCTCCATCCCATGGATGTCCGAGTCCCAGCACGTTCGCCCCGTGGTGGACGGCCATATGCTGGGCTTCGAGCTGGACACCAAGGACTGGTACGGCACCGAGTACTACACCGTCAGGTGCTCCGACGGCATCCTCCACGTGGACTCCGTCCAGGCCACCGTGTCGGTGATGCCCGTGGACGACCCGCCCCTGGTCCGACCCTTCGGCAGGGTGAGCGACGTCTACGAGGACGAGCCCTACGACTTCGACATCGGTCCCTACCTGGAGGACGTCGACACCCCGGTGGAGGTCCTGAAGGTGCGGGCGCTGTCCGACTACGCCACCGTGAACGGTCACGTCATCACCCTCCTTTACGACTTCGGGGGCACCGACAGGGTCGAGCTGCTGGTCTCCGACTACACCAACGACGTCACCTTCTACATGGACGTGTCCATCAAGAACGTGGACGACGCGCCCATCTTCGACCCCATCGAGAAGGTGGCGGTGTTCGAGGACCAGGAGCGCACGCTGGACATCAGCGACCTCATCTACGACGAGGACACCCCGATGGAGGAGCTGCTCATCGACCTGGAGGGTGGTGACAGGTACATCTCCCTCGACGGCTTCGTCATAACCCTGTTCTACGACGACACGGGGGGAGAGTTCGAGTACACCATCCTGGTGTCCGACGAGAACAGCACCGTGAGCCAGGTCCTGGAGGTCTCGGTTCGCGCGGTTAACGACGAGCCCACGGTCGTGTCCGTCGGTGAGATGGTCCCGGTTGACGGCGAGGTCTCGTGGACGATGACGGAGGGCAACACGACGGAGCTGAAGATCGAAGTCGTGGACGAGGAGAGCACTGGCTTCCAGTACACCGTCGTGTCAGACCTGGACGGCGCCATCATGGTCGGG
>CP070808.1:1632341-1639828 GCA_020343715.1 Thermoplasmata archaeon | reverse complement strand
CGTCGGTGGTGGGGAAGTCGAAGGAGACGGTGTAGCCCGTGATGTAGATGGTGCCGTTGGGGGCCACGACCGTGGCATGGGGCCAGTCGTTGTCGCCTCCGCCGAGGAAGGTGCTGAACAGGATTGGGTCAGGGAGACCCTGACGGTCCCCCTCTGCCGTGGCTGGGAGGGACGCGACCATCAGCAGGGCCGCTACGATGACCAGGACCATGGGTCCGACGGGAATGCGTCTCAACTACCATCTACTCCTCTTGTAGGTGCCCATGAGCAAGGCCTCGGCCACCTTGTACTGCTCCACCTGGGTGTAGAAGGTCCCCTTCTCCCCGGCGTCGATGCTGGGCACCGAGAGGGCGTACAGCTTGTGGAAGTACCTGTGGGTGCCCCCGGGGGGGCAGGGACCGCCGTACTCCACCTTGCCGAAGTCGTTCCGCACCTGCCGAGCCCCCGTGGGGACGGTACCCCGGGGGATCTGGCCCACGTGGGGCGGGATGTCGCACACCAGCCAGTGGACCCAGGTGCCCACGGGTGCGTCCGGATCGTCGACGATGAGGGCCAGGCTCTGGGCCCCGTCGGGGACGCCGTCCCAGGCCAGGTGGGGGCTCACGTCCCTGTCATCGCAGGTGAACAGCTTGGGTATCTTGCCCTCGTGCTGGAAGTCATCGCTCCATATGCGCATGGTCGACCACCTTCGCCACCCATGGACCAGGGTACCTAATGAGGGTTTTCATTGCGTTGGCGGCATGGTACGTATATTTGTCATCATGTGGTTTCGCGGGCGAATTTTTAGGTTTTCCTAAATATAGTGTGGGTTGTGCTCCTTTTCTGGAAGCACTGTGCCCCTAACTGTGATAACTGTTATATACACAAATGGGGTTTGATGTGACAGTTGGTCACATGGGTCTCCGATTCCCTCCAGAGCAGGTAGCCGGTGTGCGTGATGGGAGCATTACGATGCAGTTCGGGCTCTGGAAGCGACCTCGGGTTGTAGCGGGCCGCGTGTATGTGGTAAAGGGGCTGGGCATCATCCGCGTCACCGCGGTGGAGAAGATCAACCTGGCCCGGCTGACGCCATGGGAGGCGGAGGCCGCCGGGGCCAGGGACGTGACCGAGCTACGGGGGTGGCTGAAGACCGACAACCCCAACGCCGACCCGACCTCCGACATGGGATACCGCGTGAGGTTCAGGTACCTGGGATCCGAGGCGGAGGCCGCCGGGGAGGAGGCCGCCGAGGGCGAGGGAGCCCCTGCCGAGGCGGACAAGGCCGCCGAACAGACATCGGCGGTCCATCCCAAAGCCATCCCCCCGGACCTGATGAAATGGGTCGACAAGAAGGAATGGCGCGGTGAGCACCTCAACCTGCTCGCCTCGGGGATCTGGAGGAACGCCGACGACATGTCTGCCGAGATTGGCATCGACAGCGCGACCACCCGACGGCGGATGGGCGACCTGCGCAAGCGGGGCCTGGTCACCTCGCACCGCCACCACGGTTATCGGATCACGCCCGAGGGGCAGGGTGCCATCGCCCGCATGGTGGACGAGACCGAGGGGGCGGCGGGCACCTCCGCCGCCGACTGGCTCGCAGCCAAGAAGGGAAGGGGCGACATCATAGAGGTCCTTAAGGACGGCAGGTGGCACAACGCCTCGGAGATAGGGGAGGCGATGGACCTGTCCGTCGTGTCGGTGCAGCGCCGCGTCGCGGCCCTGCGGGACAGGGGGCTCGTGGAGTCCCATCGGCGCAGGGGCTACCGTCTCACCGACGTGGGCTTCGAGGCCGTCGGGATGGAACCGGTCAGGACGACGCCTGGTGCCATCGGTACGACCATCTCCATAAGAGAGCCCCTTTCCGAGACGCCCTCCGCCGATATCGAGGCCACGTTCAGCACGGAGGAGGGCCGACCGGCCCCAGAACCGCTCCCCGCCTCGCTCATGGAATGGCTCGACCGGCAACCATACCGCAAGGACCTGGTCGTATCCATCCCCCACGACGATTACATCTCTGCATCGGAACTGTCCGAAATCCTGGACGAGAGCACCACCACGCTGCACGGACGGTTGGGCACCCTCAAGGACAAGGGCCTGGTGGAGTCGATCCCCAGGCAGGGCTACACCCTGACCCCCCTGGGGGTCCAGGCCACCGAGGTCATCGCGGCGATGGCAATGAGGAAGCGGGACGAGCCTGTGGGAGCGTCCGCCTTCCTGAGCGCCGAGTCTGACTCCTGGTCCGGAGGAGGAGTGAGCCTGGGCATGGAGGTGCCTGGGACAGTAGCCGCTCCCCCGCGGCCCCGGAGGCAGGTGGGTCCCGGTGAGGTCTGCGGGTTCTGCCAGTCCACCGCCATGGGGACCCCGGCGCCCGGATGGATCGAGGCCATGCAGACCCACCTGGAGTCCCCCACGCCCGACGGCAAGGGTGAGACGATCCCCTGCAACAGGGGGGTGCTGGAGGACGGGGTCTGGTTCCTGGTCGTTGACCGGGACCCCATCGCCGAGGGCCACTGCAAGCTGGTGTGCAAGGAGCACGTCCATGACATGCTCGAGCTGGCAGAGTGGTCCCACCGCGACCAGAGGATGGCCCAGGTCCGGGACTCCCTGGCACGGGACCTGATGCTATCGATAGAGGTGATGATGTCGCTGGACCCGCGCATCGTGGACGTGGCCGTGTTCTCGGGGATGGAGCACGGTTCCCACCTGCACTTCGACCTGGTGCCCAGGTACCGGATGGACCTTCCGGGCCTGAGGCCCATCGCCTCCTCGAAGGCCTACTACGACGATCTCTCCCTCTCCCGGAAGCGGAAGCTCTGGATGGCCCGGTGTGAGCACCTGGAGGAGGTGGCGAACCACCTCCGGACCGCCGCCCACAAGGTGCTGGCCTCCCGCGGTGCTCCAGGGCTTAGGGTCACCGTCCACTGAGGTATCCGACACTGCTCACACAATCATTCTCGCCTTCTGGGAGCCTAGGCCCTGCTGGTGGGCTTGGACCTGGGGGTCCTGAGCAGGTCCAGGACGGCGATGATGATGAACACCGCGAAGGCGGTCAGGCAGGCGTAGAAGATCATCATCTGGTTCTCGCCCATGCTCTCCTCGGCCGCCCCCTGTATCCAGGTGTCGTAACGGGCCACCACGATGGAGGCCGCCAACGCCATCAGGGCAAGGACGGCGAACACGAGTCCCAGGAGCGTGAATCCTCCGGGGTATAGGCGGGGGTGGTCCATGTGGACCTCCACCTCCACTTCGTCGGCGGGAGTGGACTCCAGCTCCTCCTCTCCCGGCTCCGGCTCGATCTCCTCGTCGGCCTGGGGGGTGGGACCCCTGTCCATGACGTCGTCCTCCATGTCCTCCGAGAGGACGACGGTGCCGTTGGGGCGGATTATGGACTCATCGATGGCGGCGTCCAGGAGGTCCTCGTCCGAGGCCTTGGGGGCCTCTGGCTCGTACTCTATGAGCAGCTCCCCGTCGTCGTGCATGCTGAACTTGGCGGCGCACCCCGGGCACTGGGCCTGGTCCGGGTCCACCACGGTGCCGCACTCGGGGCACAGGTACTCCATCTCCTCGGACCAGTCGAACTCTATGCCACAGCTGGCGCAGTCCTCCGCGCCCTCGTCGAAGGTCGCCCCGCACTCGGGGCAGACGTACTCCAATGAGTTGCTGTTCTCCTTCCGGACCTCGGGCATAGTGCCACCTCTCAGGCTTAAGGGCCTTCCCACCGGGTGAGTACCATCTGACGGGCTGTTCAGTATATGTATCTTTTCTTATTGGTGACCCGCCCCTGGGCGGGTTTTACCTCAGAAGTTGATGAGGCCGCACTGACCGTTGTCGACCTTCTCCTTCTCGTCGATGTCCAGGCGCCAGAACTCGCAGTCCGGGCCGATGCAGATGGTCTTGATGTCCTTGTCGAAGCAGTGGGCTATCAGGCGAAGCGGGCAGATGCCGATCTCCCGTGGGACGGGATACTTCTGGATTCGCACGGTGGTCCCTCCGGTGAGGATATCGCTTGGAGATAGAAATAGGTTTGTGGGATGAGCTGGCCCTGGGGTCGGGGGGACCTCGAGGCCCCCCCTTCCCTCATCGTGGGACCGCCTACGGTAGGGCGAGCTCCCTGCCCCACACGTCGACCTTGGTGGGTGCGAACCCGTCCACCGGGTCGAAGTACACGACCACCGTCACCGACCCGTCCTCCGCCAGGGTCCCGGGGATGGTCACGTCGGTGCCGTTGGGGTCGGTCATCTCGTCGGCGTCGTTCTTGAGCATGATCCCGCTCACGCCCGCCGAGGGCGTGGCCGTCTCTGCCGGGGCCATGTTCTCGATGAGCAGCTCCACGTAGGTCTGGTTGACGTACATGCCGTCGGCCACGATGCCCCAGTCGCTGACGGTGATGTCCAGGGACCACTCGATGGTCACGTCCATCGACCTGCTGTGGTTGGCGTCCTCGGGGTCGGTCACCGTCAAGGTGATGGTGTAGGTGCCGGGGAGGTCGTAGATGTGGCTCTCCTCGGCCTCGGCCACCATGCTGGAGGTCACGTCCCCGTCGCCCCAGTCCCACTCGTAGCTGAGCATGCCCTCCTCCGGGTCGAAGCTGGCCGATGCGTTGCCCACCACGGCCATGCCCACGTAGCCCGGGTTGTGGACCAACAGGTCCGCCTGGGGGTCCTCGTTGGGGAGTAGCAGCGCCTCGGGTATGGTCGGGTTCAGCCATCCCAGGTCGTACGTGTCCTCGAAGGTCTCCTCCTTGTGCGTGAACCATATCATCCCGTGCATGGCGTTGTCGCCCTCCAGGATGTCGTATCCCCTGTCGTGGGACTTGTGGAAGTCGGAGAAGGGTATCTCGAAGGAGTACTGGCTGATCTTGATGCCCAGGATGGTCAGGCTGTCGAAGTCCTTGGCCTTCACGTCGAAGCTGTTGTTCAGCATCTCGAAGCCCTTGGAGTCCCAGATGGCTATCCGGATGGTACCGGACGCCCGGGTCATCAGGTCGTCCTTGTCGCCCAAGGTCATTACTATCGTCACCGTCTCGTTGGCCTCGTTGACGTCGATCGAGTCCAGTGCCACCTGCGTCGGCTTATTCCATTCGGCGTCGTCGCCGTCGCCCACGCAACCCGCGAAGGCCATGGTCACCATGACCACGGCCACTAAAACTACCGCTAGCTCGATTTTTCTTGACATGTCTTTTCCACCTAACCCCGAAGAGAGTTGCACCAAGATGCCACTCCTGGTACAAAAAGGTTCTTTATTCATGTAATCGAGATGGAAATCAGAGGCCACGCTGTCCTCTGTTGGTAATTATAATGAGATATCCCATGTCATCCCTAGTACGGGGCATCGGATATTTTTGGCAAACCTAATATCAAGGGGATAAGCGTGACGGGGTACCACCGCCCCTGGGCGGGCCCCGTGATTTCCATCAGGGTGGATTCCACCACTAATTATATATAATTAGAGTTGCCTGCGGAGGGTAGGTGACCCATATGGGAGAAGAGAAGAAGTTCACCAGCGTGTCCATCCCCGTCCCCCTGTTCAAGAAGGTGGAGGAGCGGATCCAGGGCACCGGATTCACCAGCGTGTCCAGCTACGTGACCTACGTGCTGCGCGAGATAATCGCCGAGGAGGAGAGGCAGGAGGACGACGACAACCAGCCCTTCTCCAAGGAGGACGAGGAGCGGGTGAAGGACCGGCTCCGTGCCCTCGGCTACATAGATTGAGGCCATTGGGACCGGAAGGTGTGTAGCCATGGTGTACAGGCAACGTGCGCACGGCGGTCGGCTCATCGACCAGACCATGGACAGGACCGAGCGGGAGCGCTTCGCCGCCGAGGCGCCGGAGCTGCCCACCCTCGAGGTGGACAACACCATAGCCCAGGACCTGTGCAACATCGCCCACGGGGTCTACAGCCCCCTGGAGGGCTTCATGACCCGGGACGACTTCGACTCGGTGCTGGGTCACAACAGGACGGCCCGTGACGTGGCATGGACCATCCCGATAGTCCTGGACCTTTCCGAGGGCCAGCTCCCCGACGTGGGCCCCGGGGACACCGTCGCCCTCACCCACGGCGGTCGGGCGATGGCGGCCCTCGAGGTGAGGGACCTGTTCGGGTACGACGCCGACGGGTTCGTCACCACCGTCTTCGGGACCGACGACACCACCCATCCCGGCGTGGCCAAGGTCCACGGCATGGGCGACCGGCTGGTGGGCGGCCCCATCCGGCTGGCCGAGGACATGGCGTCCCCCTTCCCCCAGTACACCCTGTGGCCCATCGAGACCCGGGTGCTGTTCAAGGAGAAGGACTGGCAGACCGTTGTGGCCTTCCAGACCCGGAACCCGCCCCACCTGGGCCACGAGTACGTCCAGAAGTCGGCCCTCACCTTCACCGACGGGTTGTTCGTCAACCCCATCATCGGCAGGAAGAAGAAGGGCGACTTCACCGACGATGTCATCATCCGGACCTACCAGGAGCTCATCGACAACTACTACCTGCGGGACAGGGCGGTCATGGGCATCCTCCAGTCGGAGATGCGCTACGGTGGCCCCAAGGAGGCCATCCTCCACGCCATCATGCGCAAGAACTTCGGGTGCACCCACTTCATCGTGGGCCGTGACCACGCGGGCGTGGGCAGCTTCTACGGGCCCTTCGACGCCCAGGAGATATTCTTCGACTTCCCGGACCTGGGCATCACCCCCCTGTTCTTCAAGTCCTTCTTCTACTGCAAGAAGTGCGGCTCCATCGCCAACGAGAAGATCTGCCCCCACGAGGGCGAGGACATAGTCAACTTCTCAGGCTCCAAGATCCGGGGCAGGCTGGTGGAGGGACTTCCCCCAGGCGAGGACATGATGAGGCCCGAGGTCAGCCAGATAATCCTCGACGCCGAGACCCCCTTCGTGGAGTGATGATTAGGAATGGAGGACAGCAACGTCGTCGCAAGGGCGGCCCTCGGAAAGGGCCGGGTGGCCGTGGTCCACCACTGGGACGCCGACGGGATAACCTCGGCGGCCCTGGTAATGGAGGAGGTCCGCCGGGTCTCCCCCGGGGCCCGGGTCCACAACTGCTCCCCCACGATAGGCCGTTGGGCCCTGGACGAGGGGGAGGTCGCCAGCATCAGGACCTGGAACCCCGACCTGCTGGTGATAGTCGACCTGGCGATACGCGACGACGACCTGGACGCAATCCTCGACGGGCTCCCGGGCGTGCCCGCCCTGATGGTGGACCACCACAGGGCCGAGGTGCCGGAGCACCCGAGGCTGGAGTACCACAACCCTGTGGCCGATGGCCTCCCCGAGACGGACTACCCGGCGTGCAGCTGGGTGCTGCGGGAGCTGATGGGCCGCGACATGGACCTGCTCACCGTCCTCGGCATCTTCGGCGACCGGGGCCGTGGCATGGTCGAAGAGCCCATATGGGCCACCATGCAGGAGTTCCTGGCCTCGTCGGAGATGGACTGGGACGACATGCATCTGCTGGTGGACCTGGTGGACAGCTCCGCCAAGCGGGTGGACCTTCC
>CP070808.1:1627329-1632241 GCA_020343715.1 Thermoplasmata archaeon | reverse complement strand
GGACCTGAGCAAGAGGTTCCCGAAGGGCCCGTAGATGACGCGGGCGAGGTCTCAATCGAGGACGATGTCGCTCTCGACGATGTCGACCCCGTCGAGTAGAGAGGTCTCCCTCCAGGGCTCGCTGCCGTACGACTCGGAGTCCACGACCTCCCTGGCCTCGATGCCCCTGTGGATCTCCCCGGTGGTCCGCTCGCGGAAGCACACGATGTAGACCATGCAGGTGATGAGGGCTGTGGGTATCGTGATCATCAGGGCCTGCATCAGCTCGACGATGTTCTCCCACGGCATGACCCGGAACAAAAGGCCCACGGCGATGATGGGGAAGAACGCGATCTTGAGCCACCGCTTCAGCTGGACGGCGAAGCCCGTTGAGAGGCAGAAGTAGCGATGGTTGCCCTCCATGGGTATCCGGGGCCCCAACGTCTTGATGGGCAGCATCGGCAGCACCAGGATGGGGATGACGCTCAGGATGTGGGCGGAGATGACGGCGGTGAACAACACGTCGAACCTCTCCTCGACCCTGGGATAGGCCTCGGCGTAGATGGACAGGGCTACAAGGCCGATGGAGGCCCACAGGGAGACCTGGGCCCAGTCGTGCCAGGAGAAGCCCCTGTTCTCCTCGGTCCGCAGCTGGAGCCTAGTGGTGTCCAGATATTCCCGGGACCCCATCTCGAAGACCCAACGGGCACGCTTGGCGTGGCGGACGCGGTGGGGGTTCTGCCCCTCCGCCCTCCCCTCGGTCAGGAGAGGGGTGATGTCCCTCACCCGCAGCAGCGTGCTGGGTAGGTATCGGACCATCATCGCGTGTGCCACGTACGCCACTGCGAAGGCCACGCAGAGCGCCCTCATTGGCTCCCACACGGCGGAGCCGACCACGAAGATCAGGTCCGGCTCGGTGTCGGCGATGTAGATGCGGACCACGGTGGCGACGAGGAGGGCGAGCAGCAGGAGGTCAAGCCGCTTTAGGAACTCCATGTCCCGCTTGATGAAGCGTGCCATAACCACAAGGCCGGCCACCGCGAAACCGTTGTAAAGGGAGATGGCCACCAGGTAGGCGTCCGGCGCCTCTCCGGGCACCATGAAGAAACCTGCATCGCGCAACCAGAACATCACGGGCATGACCGCTACCGATACGACGAGGAAGATGACGAACAGGCTACGGGAGTACCTCTTCAAGGGCCAGCCTCCAACCGCAGGGTCCGACCCAGGGATGGATGGCCCCTTATTTAATAGGTATCGGCGTCAGCTCCAAGGCGGAGGAGGGTGACAGCCGCGGCCAGTCCCCAGGCCAAGATGACCAGGACGGAGACAGTCTCCGTCTGGGGGTTGAACCCAGCGATGAACAAGGCGATCATGACCACCGCGAGGACCTGCGTCAGCTTCGTCATCCCCCTTCCCAGGGCATGGGTCACGTGCAGGACCAGGGAGAATGCGATCAGCGCCAGCATCATCGAGACGAAGAAGGCAATGGTCACGCCGAAGTGGACGTTCCCCGTATCATCGGGGAAGATGCCAACCAGCATGAGGAACACACCGGCCGCCATCGTGAGCACCACCCCCAGCGTGGCCATGTCCCCTCCCCCTACCGTCGGGCGTAGGGCGAGGAGGGCGAAGGGGATCGTCAAGCCGCCGGCGATGATGACAGCGGCGTTGAAGAAGGGGGCCATCGGGCCCACCCCCAGGTCGCTGAGATAGTTACGGAAGAAGATGTAATCGGGATCGCCGATGGCTGCGATGGAGTAGAGGACCATGAAGACGACGGGGGCCAATAGCCCCGACCAGACCCCGAACCTCCACCACCTGAGGTCCATCGACCTCCCCATCGACCCGGTGCCGTAAGAAACCTTCCCACGGCCAGTATAGGAACCCTTTTTATCTACCAGGCCCTTGGCGCACCCATGGCCGGTGTTGAGGAGCCTGGGCCCGATGATGAGGGCACGGGTAAGTGGAAGGCCTTCGGGGTGGCCCTCGGCATCAACCTCCTGTGCCTCCCCCTCGTCCTGGTCATCATCTTCTTCTGGCCGATCTTCATCCTCGCCATCGCCCCGTACATAGCGGGTGCCATCGGCGGCCGGTACACCGACCGGCACAACGGCCTCTGGATGGGGGGCCTGGCGGCCGTGGTCATGGTGACGGTGCTGGCGACAATCCTCCTGTCCATCCTCGCGGGCCTGGCGGGTCTGGGCGAGGGATTCGATTTCTTCGAGCCCATCGGCCTTGGCATCCTCGCGGCGTCGTACGTCACCGCCTTCATGTTCGGTGCCCTGGGAGGTCGTCACGGCGCGATATCTCGCGAGGAGAAGGAGTGAGCCCTCACTCCTTCATCTGGGACTGCATCCTCTCCCATTCCTCTCGGACCCTTTTTTCCCTCTTGCCCTCGAGGATCATCCCCTCCACCTCCCTGAGCATGAAGCCCAGGGCGATGCCCACAACGAGGCCGCAAAGGCCACCGGTGATGAACCGCATCAGGTTGGTCGACTCCCAGTACCCCAGTAGCTGACCGGTGCCGTCGATGCCTATCGGGATGAGGGCGATGACCAGCCAGTACCACTTGAGGTTGTTGATGCGGTCGTAGTACGGCATCCTGGGGAAGACCGAGAGACCCACGCCCACGGCCATCGCTGTGTATATCGCCACGTCCCTGGCGCAGAAGGGCATCTGGTTCCCGTTGAGGATGACGGTACGGTTCTCCTTCTGGTGGCACTGTGAGTCGCCAGCGCTGTAGATGAACTTCGATACCGCCCCCAGCTGCTCGAAGTCGAAGGGGCTGTCATCGACGCCTACGAACCCGTCCAGGCCCACCAGGGTGCCAGGCTCGTTGAGGAACGGGGTTACCCACATGAGTCCCGCCCAGATGGAGAGGATGATGAGGGCGGTGAGGTTGATGTACAGTACCTTGGGACGGGGTGCCAGGTCCCACTGCCACTTCTCCGTCATGAAGGCGGCGGGCGGTGGCTGTGGCTGGGCCTCGGGTGGCGCCTCGGCCACGGGGGGTTTCTCATCCAGGCGGCATACCTCCGGCACCATCCCCGCCCTGTGGTCCGTCGGGAAGGGAGGTCACATCGAGGGCCTCGGCCTCGGTGGCCTCGCCCCCGTCCTCCTCTGGCATCTCCAGGTCGGGTGGTGGCTCTTCATGCCAAGGAAGCTCGCACTCTATAGCCTTTGGGCCGAACTGGCCCTTGAGGGGCAGCACGATGATGAGGCTCAGCAGCGAGATGAGGGACCCGATGAACCAGCCCCAGGTGAGGACGCCCAGAAGGCATCCGATGATGACCAGGGGGTACCACTTGTGCGAATAGGAGGCGTAGGCTCCGACCAGCGCGAAGACGCTGGCCACGGCTATGGCCAAGGCCATCAGCCAGGTCTGCCCTCCGGGGTCGCCTGGCTTGGGCGTGGGGATGTCCGGCACCTCCACGACACCGTTGCCGGGCTCTGCCAGGAAGTCGACGGTGTAGTGTCCCCGCTCCAGGTGGACGGTCTTCTTCACCGTCTTGTAGCCGATGGCCTCCATGGTGAGCACCACCTTCCCGGTGGACACGCCCTCCAGGAAGTACCATCCCGTGGTCCCGGTGGTGTCGGACAGGCCTCCCTCGGTGTAGGACACCCGGGCCCCCTCGATGAGGTAACCGTCCGAGTCCCTGACCTGACCAGACACGTCCGCCTCGTCGATGGGCAGTAGGTCATCGAGTCCGTCACCTGCGGGGGCCGTGGCCACCATGGCCGCAGTGACCAGCCCCAGGATCCCGACGATGCCCAGGAGCACCGCCACCAGGTGGAGGCGCCTGCAGACGGGGACCTGGCTGGTCCCCATGAAGGCGCGTCGGACGCGTCCGTCCCCCTCGCTCGGCCCCCCGGCCATGTTCATCTCCTCTCAGGTGCGGGTCCTGGCATCTCGAACTCCTCGCGGGACATCATCACGAACACCAGGGCCGCGGCGGCGATTATCGCGCCCACTATGCCGTAGCCCGCCAGCAGGGCGCCCATGGCCCCCAGCATGACCATGGTGGGCCTCTTGCGCTTGTACGCCATCATGGCACCGAACACGGCGAGGATGATGCCGATGGCCTGGATGGGCAGGCAGATCATCAGGTTGTTGTAGAAGCCCGCGTGGTCGTCGGTCACCTGCAGCTCCTGCCGCTTGATGGTGACCACCCCGTCCGCCGTGCGGACGTTGCCCGCCTGGTCCATGGCCTGGAACGTGACCGTCGCCTGCTCGGCTTCCCCCGAGTCGTCCACGGGCACGAGGACCTCGTCCATGTACACCTGCCATACGGACCAGTCACCACTATCGTTGCCGAACACCGTCCTGTGCCTGATGAAGACGGCGTCGACACTGCTCGGGTCGAAGGTGGCCTCGTTGGTCACGGCCGGGCCACGGGTGGAGACGGGTTCCAGCTGCGGCGGCTCGGTGACCACGGTGACCGTCGCCGTGGACGAGGATCCGACCACATCCGTCTCGTTGCGGACCTGCACCTCGACCTCGCGGTCACCGGCACCGCCCTCGGGCGAGAACGCCAGCTCGGCGTGGCCATCGCTCATGTCCATCCAGTCGCTCCAGGAACCACCGTCGACCCGGTACTGGTAGGCCGCCGCCCCGTTGGAGTGGACGAGGATAGTTCGCTCGGCCCCGTTGGTGTACTGACCCCCTCGAACGAAGGTGTCCACGCTGGGGTAGTCGGTGTTGAGCCAACCTCCGGGGCCCAAGGGGTGGTCGGGGATCCCCAGGATGGTCTGGGCGTGGGTCTCCGAACCGTCAAGGACCTTGATGGTCAACGATGATTGATCACCACCCTGGGAGAAGGTGTAATTGTGGTACAAGTTGGTGTAATCCCCTATGGGAACGAGGAACTCATCAGGTTCTCCCCCTTGAACGGAGAAGTTCTGAAGGTCCTCGTCGAAGGCGGTGGTGTGG
>CP070808.1:1623344-1627229 GCA_020343715.1 Thermoplasmata archaeon | reverse complement strand
CGGGCGAACCCGATGATGAGGTTCTGGCCCCAGTGGGGCATTATCTCGAAGAAGTCACCGTCGTCCACGATGTGGGTGACCACCTCCTTCATGTCGTAGGGCTTGTTGGGGTCGTCGGGGACGATGGTGTCCAGCGCCTCGTCCATGCGGTCCACGGGGTCGGTGCACTCCACCCGGGGCGGCTCTTCCATGTTGTTGCTGGGCATGAAGGAGAGCATGCGCCTGATCATCTCCAGGCAGTCGTCCTCGTCCTCCGCCGCCAGGTGGGCAACGCCCGACCTGGTGTTGTGGGTCATGGCGCCGCCCAGCTCCTCGAAGGTCACCTCCTCCCCCGTGACGGTCTTGATGACCTCGGGCCCGGTGATGAACATGTGGGACGACTCCTTGACCATGATGATGAAGTCGGTCATGGCCGGGGAGTACACGGCGCCCCCGGCGCAGGGCCCCATGATGGCCGAGATCTGGGGGACCACCCCCGACGCCATCACGTTGCGGAAGAAGATCTCGGCGTAGCCGCCCAGGGAGACCACTCCCTCCTGGATGCGGGCCCCACCGGAGTCGTTGAGGCCGATGACGGGCTTGCCGTTCTTCATGGCCAGGTCCATGACCTTGGTGATCTTGTTGGCGTACATCTCGCCCAGGGAGCCCCCGAACACCGTGAAGTCCTGGGAGAAGATGTAAACGTCCCGGCCCTCTATCTTGCCGTAGCCGGTGACGACACCGTCGCCCAGCACCTTCTTTTTCTCCATGCCGAAGTCGGTGCACAGGTGGGTGACGAACATGTCCAGTTCGACGAAGGTGTCCGGGTCCAGGAGCTCCACCACCCTCTCCCGGGCCGTCTTCTTGCCCTTCGCCCGCTGCCTGGCGATGCGCTCAGGACCCCCACCCTGGAGGGCCTCCTCCTTCATCTTCCTCAGCAGCTCAATGTTCTCATCGCCGGTCATGGACAACCCTCGAGCTAGGGGTGCGAACGGGAACGTCCTCCGGGGATAAGAGCATTGTGCACCGCACCGTCGCGAAACACCCCCTGGACAGGTGGCCAGCATATATATGAAAGGGACACCATTCGACGAGCTGATACCATAATGGTTATATAACGTAAGCATATTAAGTGGGATGGTCTTCAAGTAAGCTCTGGGTGACCGATATGAAAACGACGCATAGCCTCATGGTTCTGGTCCTTGTATTCGCCCTGGTGGTTGTTGGAGTGGCCCTGGTGTCGGCCGACGACGCCGAGGCTATCCAGTACGACCTGCGGCTCAGGTTCAAGGACGATGACCCCGTACAGATGTCCAAGGGCCGCAACCCTATCCAGTTCAACTACTCGATAACCCACACGGGCGACGTGCTGTCGCAGGAGGTCTACATCAAGATGATAGACCTGGACCCCGCGTGGGCGAACATCGTCTACGCGGCCACCACGGAGCACGACGTGTACACCGACACCTTCAACGGTGGCAGCGACACGGACATGGAGATCCTCATGCAGAAGGGCGAGACCGCCAGCCTCATCGTCACCGTCACCCCGCCCTTCAACCAGCTGAACAAGACCTACTGGTTCACAATGAACGTGTGGCCCAGGAAGGACGCGGGCCAGAACGAGAGCCACACCTTCGGCATCATCATACCCCAGGTTGCCGCCTTCGAGGTGGCCCTCCACAACCCGCCTCCGGGAGGCGAGTTCAAGGCCATCCCCCCGAGCACCGTGACCATCCGCTTCGCCCTTTGGAACACCGGCAACGGCGTAGACCGGTTCCTCATCAGGGGAGAGTCGACACGCTCCGACGCGGGTTGGACACTGGAGTTCGTGTCGGGCGTGGACGAGTGGGGCTTCTCCCCCAACCTCACCCCCGACCCCAACAAGCGCAATCCCCATTTCATCGACGTCAAGGTGCCGATACCAGCTGGCGAGCGGGCGGGCATAACGGCCCAGGTCACAATCAACGCCACATCGATGTACAACGTCACAAAGCAGATGCCGCCGGCGTTCGCGTCGATCACATCGCTGCAGTACTTCAACTTCCAGGTCTACATCAACGGGCCCGACAAGAAGGAGGGCATCCCGGGCAACGAGGTGGAGTTCCAGCTGAAGATCAACAACAGCGGCAACGGATGGGACACATTCACCATCAAGCCGATATGGGACCTGGAGCTCAATCCCGACTTCATCGCGTCGGCCAACCCCAGGGACCTGGACATCGACACGATGACGACAGAGACGGTGCAGTACATCGTCAAGGTGCCCGAGAGCGCCCCGAAGAAGACCTACTTCTTCACCGCGGAGATCAAGTCGTCCAGCCCCGAGCTGGCCCCCGTCACGAAGTCCTTCGCCGTGGAGGTGGGGCAGTACTACGCCATCCGGATGTTCTCCGACGAGCCCGCCAGGCGCCAGACGATCCCGGGCGGCAACCTGGAGTTCGAGGTGACGGTCCACAACACCGGTAACGGCCTGGACTCCATCGTCATCAACGACATCATCGGCGCCCCGTCGGGATGGCTGACGTACACCCAGCCGCCCGAGGTGACGCTGCTCCAGGACCAGGAGGCGATGGTGAAGATCATCGTCATCGTCCCGTCCCACTTCGAGGAGGCCCCCATCGGCTTCTACAACCTGACCGTCCCCGCCACCAGCTCGCGCAGCGATGCGGCGGCGGAGTTCTACCTGGAGATCGAGATCACACAGTTCTTCCGTATCGAGTGGTTGTACCAGGGCGAGGACATAACGAACCCCGACCGGCCCGTGGCCCAGACAGGCAGCGTGCGGCCCAGGAGGTCCTTCAACCCGTACGAGAAGAACACCATCGACATCACGCTGGAGATGAAGAACTACGGCAACGGCGGCGACAACATCAGCATGGACGGCTACTCCCCCGACTCCAGGATCAAGGTGGCCGTGACACCCGCCTACACCTTCCTACTAAGGGACCAGGTCAAGTTCATCAAGGTGTCCATCGAGGTGCCCGATGACCTGCCCCCGGGCGTGTACAACCTCTTCGTCAACGGCTCGTCCGAGGACACGGAGTTCATCACCCGGGTGGTGCCCCTGGACTTCGAGATCGAGAACTACGACGCCGAGGTCCCGCCCATCCCCACCTACATCGACCCCAAGACCGGGGACGTGGTGCGTGCCGAGATCAACGTGGACCAGACCTCCAACCTCAGCTTCAAGCTGAGGGTCGAGAACAACGGGACCCGCCCCCTGTCCTCCGTCCTAATCCGCGTCTTCGACAACTACGTGGACGATAACGGCCAGCAGGTGCGGTGGAACTTCTTCAACTACACCACCCCGCCCATCGCCGTGGGCGACAGGTTCGTCGTGGGCGAGCGGCCCTTCACCCCGACCAACCCACCCCTCTACTGGTGGGCCAACAAGACAGGCGTCCACATCATAGAGTTCAAGGCGTTCTTCAACGACCAGTCCGAGAAGGGCAACGACCTTTCCACCATCAACGTGACCGTCAAGGCCGAGGCGGTCGACGACTCCGGTCCCATCGACACCGCGCTGACGGGCATCATCATCGCCATCGCCGTGGCGGCGGTCATCGTGGTCGGCTACGTGTTCGCACTGCGCCGGAAGCCCCAGGTCGACGCTGACCTGTACAGCTCCATCTACGGGGCCGACTTCGAGGACGACGCCATGGGTGCGGACGTGATGGTAGATGCCGAGACGGCGGACACCGCGCTCTCCCCAGAGCAGGAGGCCCTATATGGTGACGACTACGTGGCCGAGGGCGAGGCCGCCGAGGGCGACTACGACTACGATTACGACTACGACTACGAGAACGGCGAGTACGAGTACGAGGACGGCGAGTACGAGTACGAGGACGGTGAGTACGAGTATGCCGAGGGCGAGGCCGCCGAGGGCGAGTATGCCGAGGGCGAGTA
>CP070808.1:1614929-1623244 GCA_020343715.1 Thermoplasmata archaeon | reverse complement strand
GAGCACGGCCCTGGGGAACTCCCCCTGGGACGCGTTGATGGCGAAGAGCAGGTCAGCCTGCTCGGTGCGGGTGGCGAGGCCGGTGGCGGGACCGGGGCGTTGCCCCAGCATGACCACCAGGGGTATCTCCGCCTCCCCCGCCAGGCCCAGGCCCTCGGTCATCAGGCAGAAACCTCCCCCCGACGTCCCCGTCATGGCCCGGGCCCCCGCTGAGCTGGCGCCGATGGCCATCATCACGGCGGAGATCTCGTCCTCCGTCTGCTTGGCCACGATGCCCCAGTCCTCCTCCAGGGTGACGAACCAGTGGAGCAGGGGCGACGCGGGGGTCATGGGGTAGCCTGAGTAGAAGGTCATGCCCGCCTTGAGGGCACCCAGGGCGATGGCCTGATTGCCGGACATGACCATATGGGGCATGCCGCACTTGGTCCCGTCCAGTCCCAGGATGTGCACGTCCGGGTAGTGCACCTTCACGTGGTCGTAGCCCGCGCGGGCGGAGGCGATGTTCATGTTCACTATCTTCTCGCCCTTGGCCTTGAAGTGCTCCGCCAGCACCTCCTCCAGCGCCTCGCACTTGTAGTCGGCCAAGGCGATGGCGACGCCCAGGGCCACGGTGTTGCGCATCAGGTCTGCCCGACCGTGCTCCCCTGCGATGGTCTTGAGGGGCACAGGGAGAAGCGTCAGGTCCTCGCGACCCAGAATGGTGTGGCCCAGCTCCTTGGGGTCCACCTCCACCGTGTCCGAGTCGTACACGATGGCCCCGTTCTCCGATACGTTGAGGGCGTTGAGGTCGATGGACAGCCTGTCCAGGGCTATGAGGAAGTCCAGGGCCCTCCAAAGGGAGTGGACCTTGTGGGTGGAGACGCAGATCTGGAAGGTGTTGTGGCCACCCCTGATGAGGGAGGGCACCTCCGAGTACGCAGAAACGTGGAGCGTGCACTTGGCGAAGGCCCGGGCCAGGATCTCCCCGGCCGAGACGATGCCCGTGCCCGCCTCTCCACCTATCATTATGCTCAGCCTGATCTCCTCGCCCTCGTAGACCTCCTCCTCCTCGGGCTCGACCTCTCCAGACATAGCACTCCCTCCAGGGGCGTGGTGCCCTCCGGACCCTAACCCGCGTTCTGGATATAAGAATATGACCCCAGACCCTGGGGTCCCATTGCATCACCAGTCGAAGGACCGGCCCAGGAGCCGGTAGAGTTCCTGGTTGAGGGGCCGGAAGTGCTCCTCGAGACGCGACCTGGTCCCGGGATCTATCGAGGACGAGTAGCCGCCCGGGTTGTGGACTGGGAAGGACGGTGACTCCAAGGGCGGCAGGTCGAGGAAGTCGAGGGTGATCGCAAGGGCTGACGCGGGGTCCCGGAACATCTCCTCGCTCTGCATGATGAGGAACCTCTCCCGTGGTATCACGGAGAACCACCTCTCCAGCTGCTCGGCGTACCTGCCCCGGGCCGTGTAGGAGAACCGCTGGTGGTTGTGGCTGTTGTACTCACCATCGGCCTCCATCCTGTCCACCTCCCCCTCGAGACGCTCGTCCTCCCTTTCCAGGGCCTCGGGGAACGAGAGGGTCTCCCTACCCCTTTTCAGCTCGTGGTTGTAGTGGGAGAATGCCCGGTCGACGGGGTTCCGCAGGAGCACGATGAGCTTGGCCTCGGGCAGGTCCCGGGCGACCCTCTCGGGTACCAGGGGGTGGAAGAGGTAGTAGGGACTGTCGTCCCCCGCGATCGGGGAGTCCTTGCCCTTCTTGGGGAAGTGGGCCCTGTACCAGGACAGGCCCCTGTGGTAGTTGAGGTCGAAGTAGTGGACCTCCTCCATGAAACCCTTCTCCACACTTGGATGCTGGACCAGGTACTTGTAAATCGAGGTGGTGCCGCACTTCATGCCACCGATGATGACGAAGGCGGGCAGGGACCGAAGACCGCTGGAGGCGAGGCGGGAGAGGAAGACCCCCCTGGTCCTCATGCTCATGCCTCCGTCCTTCCGGGTCCCAGGCCCCACGGGCTTCACCTTCCTCGGGCTCTAATGCCGGGGCGGCATAATACGTTTGCCATCCCGCACCTCCGAGGGACAAGCTTGATTAGCACGCTACCTCTCTCGGTGGTCAGAGCCTTCACCGGGAGGACCGATGATGTCAGAGACTGGTACGATAAAGGACCGCAGACGAATTGGGAGGTCTGACCTGGAGGTCACCTCCGTTGGCCTCGGAGTGTGGCAGTGGGGCGACACCAACTTCTGGGGCTACGGCAAGGGCTACGACCGGGAGGACCTGGACGCCGTCTGGTGGAAGAACCTTGAGGCTGGGGTCAACTTCATCGACACCGCCGAGATCTATGGCCACGGCGCCTCGGAGACCATCGTGGGCGACCTGCTGGACGACACCGATGTCCCCCTGGTGATAGCGACTAAGATCTACCCCGAGAAGGATTCGCCCGAGGAGGTCAGGAAGGCCGCCGAGGGCTCCATCCGGCGCCTGGGCATCGACGTCATCGACCTCTACCAGGTGCACTGGTGGCCCCCCCGGATGGACATCGGCGCCATGATGAGCGAGATCGACCTCCTGGTCCGGGACGGACTGGTCCGGTGGGTGGGCGTCTCCAACTTCTCCATAGAGCAGGTGGAGGAGGCCCAGTCGCACCTGGAGCACACCGAGATCGTCTCCAACCAGGTCCACTACAGCCTGCTCCACCGGGACCCGGAGACCTCGGGCCTGGTGGACCACCACGCGAAGAACGATATCGACATCATCGCCTACAGTCCCATCGAGCAGGGTATCCTCACGGGCAAGTTCACGCCGGAGAACCCCCCTGGTGGCTTCCGGGCCAGGAAGCCCCGGTTCACCCCCGAGGGGCTCAGGGCCGTCCAGCCCGTGCTGGAGGAGCTGGACGCGGCGGCCATGAACCACGGCAGGACGATGGCCCAGGCGGCATTGGCGTGGCTCCTCAAGGACCCCAACGTGACGGTAATCCCCGGCGCCAAGACCCTGGCACAGCTGGAGGAGAACGTAGGCGGCGCCGACTGGTTCCTCTCCGATGCGGAGCTAGCACGGATAGAGGAGGCGTACTCGGAGTACGCCAAGCGGTACTGACCGACAAGGACGAGATGTGGGAACCGACATGACCGACGGAGACTTCAAGCTGGAGAGGCGCAGGCTGGGGCGTAGCGACCTGGAGGTAACGTCCGTCGGCCTAGGTGCATGGTCGTGGGGTGCGACCCGCGTCTGGGGCTACGGCAAGCGCTACGGCCGGCAGGAGGTGGAGGACGCCTGGTGGAAGTCCATCGAGATGGGCGTCAACTTCGTGGACACCGCCTCCGTCTACGGCAACGGCGAGTCGGAGCGCATCATCGGTGACCTGCTGAAGCGGACGGAGGAGGATATCATCATCGCCACCAAGTACTTCCCCCTCCATATGATGACCCGCTCCGTCAGGGGCGCGGCCGAGAGGAGCCTGCGCAGGCTCGACCTCAAGGAGGTGGACCTCTACCAGGTCCACTTCCCACCCTTCTTCATGTCCCTCAAGGGGACCATGAGGGAGATGGAGAGGCTCGTCCGGGAGGGGAAGGTCCGCCACATCGGCGTGTCCAACTTCAACGTCAAGCAGCTGGAGGCCGCCAGGTCGTACCTGTCCCGCGAGGACGTTGTCTCAAACCAGATCCACTACAACGTGGTCAACCGCCTGCCCGAGCGGAACGGCATGATCGAGCACGCCAGGAGGGAGGGTGTCACGATAATCGCCTACAGCCCCATCGCCATGGGCCTGCTGACGGGCAAGTACAACTTAGGCAACCGGCCAGGGGGGATCCGCAGGTTCAACCGGAAGTTCTCCAGGAGGGGCCTGCGCCAGGTGGCGCCCTTCTTGGCGAAGCTCCGGGAGATGGCCAGCCCCGAGTGCGGCACCATGGCCCAGGCCTCCCTCGCATGGCTTCTCAAGGACCCGAACGTGGTGGTGATCCCCGGGGCGAAGAACCCCAGGCAGGCCGAGGAGAACGCGGCCGCTGCCGCCTGCAGCATGTCCGACACGCAGGTCCAGGAGCTGGACCACGCCTACGCCAGGTTCGTCCCGGGCTGGTGAGGCACCACGACCACCATCTCGGTGGCCATGTCGAAGTTGTTGCCGTTATCCGCCCGCTCCCGCAGGCCTCCCAAGTTGATGGTTGGCTCCATGGGCCCACAGTCCACCGCCGTCACGCTTACCATCACTCCGTAGCCCTTAATGGGCTCTTCTGCCGACCAGAGGATGGTCACAGGGCGCCCCCGGAGACGTCGTTGCCCGAACCGCTGTCGGACGCCAGCATCACGTACTCATCGCCGTCGTCCAGGAACAGCTCCACTCGGAGCGTGTCGGGCTCGTTGGTGAACCGCAGTGGTGGTGACTCGTCGACCCATGTGAGGGTCAGGTTGATGTGCGCGTAGTACCGCTCCTCACCCATCAGGTAGGCGAAGTCCTCAGTGGTACCGTCGTAGACGTACCTGTGCTCCCGTTCCATGGGCAGCGTCTCCAGCTGGCCGCTAACACCGCTGCCGGGGCCGTTGCCACCGCCCGTTGTGAAGTCGGGAACCTGGCCGAAGGCCCCGGAGATGAAGAGGTTGCCGAATATGACGATACCGATGAGGGCCAGAGACAGCACCTCCCGGGTGTGGCCCCCTGACCGGTCCACCCTCCTGGCGAGGCCGACGATGCGCCTGGAGGCCAGGAAGCGGTGCGCCGACTGGATGAGGCCCCTGCCGGGGGCGGCGTCCGAGATGCCCCTCACATAGAAGCCCAAGGAGCCCCCGGGGCGGTCACCCTTCCAAAGCAGCCGGTAGGCGGCGTAGGAGAAGGCGACCAGGATGACCAGCTCGGCGATGAACCAAACAGCGAAGATGGCGTACCATGCGGAGTACGGGAGCTCGGGTCCCGTCGCGCCGAACTCGATGCGGGAGAGCGAGAGGAACAGGTCATAAAGGCCGTGGTACACCGCCACGCCCCAGATGTTGCGGGACCAGTGGTAGAACACCCCAGCCCCGATGGCGAAGGGGAACGATGAGAGCCAGCGGAGACCCCAGCCCGCCAGGTCCAGCTGGTAGACCATGAAGTCGATGGGCACGTGGCCCAGCACGAACACCACCGAGGCCACCAGGATGCCGAACCAGGCGGAGAAGGCCCGGTTGATCTGGTCCTGGACGAAGCCGCGATGGAACAGCTCCTCCACGGGGCCGATGATGACCATGTAGAACAGGGTGGTGGCTATGAGCCATCCCAGCCCGTATGCCCGCCAGTCGGCCCAGAACGTCAGGTCGCCGGGGACCTCGGCTCCCATGAGGCCGATCATTATCGGGTACGAGATGAAGTAGAAGATGAAGAAGGCGACCACCGCGAGACAGGCCACCAGGATGGAGCTGAACATGTTCCTGCGCGTCAGCAGGAAGGGCAGACCCCGCTCGCGTCTCCTGTACCTCCACCAGATGATGGGTAGTGAGAGGGTGAGGAACACGGGGGCGACGATGGACAGTATGGGGCCCAGGACGGTGTCGTCCACGCCCGAGACGGTGCGCCAGTACCTGTAGACCGCCCATATGGCCAGCCACACGAAGAAGACGCCAACCACCTCGCCGGCGTAGCGCCACCTGTCCTCGATGGGCCTCTTGCCCACGGGGGGCAGGCCGCCCCAGTGGTCGGGCGCAGGGGGCTCGGTGGGCTCCACGTCCAGGGGCTCGTCATCGGGTAGGTGCTCGGACAGGTCTGGTCCTCCGGAGGGGGGGTATTTGCACATCCACCCAGTTAACCCTTTGCCCGTTGTCGGGCCGGCAACCTACTTAACCCTGCCAGGCCATCGCCGGAACGTGCGTGTGGCGATAGTTGCGAGGACCATTCCACCCGTGGACCGGGGAGGGATCCAGTACCACGTCCAGTACCTGGCCGAGGAGGCCTCTGCCCAGGGGGCCGACGTGACCCTCTACCTCCACAGGGGGGACTACCCGGCGGACCTCCCGTTCCGGATAGAGCAGGTGAGGACCATGTCCCTCCCCCGGCTCACGGCGGGGCTGTACATGTCGCTGGCGGCCGAGGCCGGCCGCCGACTGAGGGGCACCGACTACGACGTCTACCACGGTCAGGCCATGTACGGATGGGGCATCGCGTGGAACGACATCCATCCCCACGTGATAACGTGCCACGGGACTCAGCTGAACGAGTACCGTGCCACCGTGGCCGAGACGAGGGACCCGAACCACCGCATCACCGACTCGATAACCTACAGGATGGAGCGCTACGCCGCCCGCAGGGCCGACCGGGTCATCGTTGACTGCCAGGAGAACAAGCAGGACGTGGTCGAGCAGTACGGCGTTGACCCGGAGGTCATCACCATCGTGCACCCCGTGATCCCCATCGGGCGCTTCAAGCCCGCAGCGCCCGAGGGCCCCACCATCGTCTACATGGGCAGGTTGAGCCAGCGCAAGGGCATCAAGTACCTCATCTCCGCCATGCCCGAGGTGCTGGAGAGGGTGCCCGACGCCCACCTCCTGATCGGGGGCTCGGGCGAGCGGGAGGGGGAGCTGCGACGGCTCACGTCGAAGCTGGGGCTGGACGGGTCCGTCGAGTTCCTGGGATACATACCCGACGAGGACCTGCCCGACCTCTACGCCAGGGGCTCGGTCTTCTGCATGCCCTCGGTGTACGAGGGCTTCGGGATGGTGATGCTGGAGGCGATGGCGTCCTCCCTGCCCGTAGTGGCCTTCAAGACGGGAGGTGTCCCCGAGGTGGTGGAGGACGGGGTTACGGGATACCATGCCGACCCGGAGATCCTGGGAGACCGTCTTGCCAGGGTGTTGGAGGACCCTATGGGCGCCGCCGAGATGGGCAGGAGGGGAAGGCAGCGAGTCGAGGAACAGTACACCGTCGAGGAAATGGCCAGGAGGACGATGGCGGTGTGGGAGGACGCCGCGGGTCGGTGAAGGTGCCTGGCGGTTCGACCAAAAGGTGATATATCCTCTTCCCCCTCGGGAGGCACGGTGGGCGCCAGGTGAGGATTCTCTACGTAGCGACTCGCATACCCTTCCCCCAAGAGTCCGGCGGGACCACCCACATAAGGAGCGTCGTCCGGGAGCTCATGCGCCGGGGCCACGAGATCGTGCTCTGCGCCAACGTGGGCGACGGTCTCCCCGAGGGTGAGGTGGAGGGCATGCGGACTTACCGCTTCACCTGGAGGTACAGGGACGTGAACGTGTCCCAGGTGGCCCACCGGTGGACCCACGGCATCCGGGTTGCCCAGCTGGCCAAGAAGTACCAGGCGGACCTCATATACGAGAGGGAGTCCTCCATGGGCTCGGGTGCCCTGGCGGCAAAGCTGACGGGCCTTCCCCTTGTGGTCGAGGTCAACGACCATTGGTACCACCCCATGTCCTTGGAGCGTGCCAGCCGCATCCTTTCGGTGACAGGCGGTTCAAGGAGAACGATCCCCGAGGAGCACCATCACAAGACCCGGTTCCTCCACAACGCGGTGGACATGGCTTTGTTCGATGACAGCACGCCCATGGCCATAGAGGGCCTAAAGGGCAGGAGGGGAATCTGCTACACCGGAAGCATGCTGGCATGGCACGGGTTACCGGACCTGGCCGACGCCCTCCCCCACCTACTGGACAAGGTGCCCGACGCTGCCCTGGTGATAGCCGGGGAGGCCAAGTCCGACGAGCAGAGGGAGGTCCTGTCCTCCCTGAAATCTGCAGCGGAGGGGGCCGGGGACCCGGGCGCTGTCATCCTCCTTGGGAGGGTTCCCCATGGGGACATCCCGGCCATCCTGGCGGCGGGTGAGGTCTGCGTGGCCCCCTTCAACCCCGAGGGGGAGCGGGACCTGGTACGATACGGCTTCTTCTACTCGCCCCTCAAGTTGTGGGAGTACATGGCCGCGGGGAGGGCGGTGGTGTCCACGGACATCCCGAACATCCGGGAGATCGTGGGGGAGGACCGGGGCACCCTGGTCCCGCCGGGCGAACCGTTGGCACTGGCCAGGGCCATCGCGGACCTGTTGCTGGACGGCGAGCAACGGATGGGCATGGGGATGAAGGGCCGTGCCTTCGCCCAGGAGAACACCTGGGAGAAGCGGGTTGACGAGTACGAACGGGCCTTGAACGAGGCCATGGAAGGGGGGTAGCCTACAGGTGACCGGGGATGAGGAGAGGGGGGAGGCCCAAGAGCCCGGAGCCGCGGTGACGGCCCGGGTGCTCCGCGGGGCCAGCTTCATCTTCGTCTCCCGGATAGTAAACGCCCTCTCCCTATTCGTCGTGTCGGTCACCCTGGCCCGCTACCTGGGTCCCGACGAGTACGGCCTCATAGCTGTATCGT
>CP070808.1:1612971-1614829 GCA_020343715.1 Thermoplasmata archaeon | reverse complement strand
AGTACACTGGAAACCTCCAGCTGGCTGGGACCACCGTCGGGGACGGTGGTTCGATGTCCTTCAACCAGTTCAAGGGCAAGCTGACGGTCTCGACCCACAACAACACCCACGACAAGGTCGTGGTGGCCGGGGTCGTCGACCGGATAATGTACCTTGGCCTCAACCGCACGTCGGTCACCCTGATAGGTCCCCACCAGAACTTCTCGCTGAAGGCCAGCATCCACAGCAACTCCAACGACAACTACGTCCTCAAGGCGAGTGTGCCCTGGGGCACGCTGAACGACACCCGGATCCCCACCTCGATACTGAGCAGCGGGAGCCTTGCAGACGTGATCGCTAACGAGAGCTGGGGAGTGGACGTGGCGTCCAACGGTACCATCCTGGTCGTTCCGATGCCTGGCACGGCCCCCGGAACGTACTACGTGACCATCAGCACCTGGTCCAAGACCGTGTCAGGCCTTGTGGACGAGGCCCTCGTCGAGGTCGTCGTCCCGAGGTATGACTCCCTGGGCTACACTGTCTCGTCAGACGGGTGGGAGAACCACACGATCACCGTGGAGAACATGGGCAACGTCGATCGGAACCTCAGGCTGGACTTCGACTACTCCCACGAGAGCTGGGTCATCATCAACAGGAACAATATCACGACCCTCCCCGGCAGAACCTACGAGACCGGTCTCTACGTGAGGCCTCCACTCAACGCCGCTTGGCCCGACGGGACCCAGACCGTGTACGTCAACGTGACCGACATGGACACCAGCACCGTCGTCGAGACCCTCGAGGTGAACTTCACCTACCCCAATCCTGTCGTCTCGAACCTTACCATAACGGGTCCCTCCTACTCGGGCCAGGGGACGGTTGCCACCTACACGGTCAACGTGACGAACTCGGGCAACGAGTCGGCCCTCGTGGCCTTCACGGCCTTGGTGCCAGCTGGCTGGGCCAGATTCTCATCGGACTATGTGAGCATCCCAGTCGGAGAGGCCAGGGAGGTCACCCTCACCGTGACCCAGTCCAGCGGTGCCTGGGGACCCGGGACCCACACCTTCCCCGTTGGAGCGGTTCCCGTAGTCAAGGCCCACAACGCCATCTCCGCCAACGCCACGATCCTCCTGTCCAGGCCCTATGCGGGCGCCACGAACGTCACAGTGGGCGCCGAGACCGCCGACTACCCGGGCTCCATGTACGACGTGAGCGTCTCCAACGGGGGCATCCTCATGGACAACTTCACCCTCGAGGCCTACGGGCTGCCCTCGAGCTGGTTCTCCTTCAACGTCAGCGAGCTGAGCCTCGGGAAGGACGGGAAAGGGAACATCACGGTGTACGTGCACCCTGACTCACCCACCTACCTACCTGGCCCCTTGAACTTCACCCTTGTGGTCCTCTCGGAGAACGACCCCACGGCGAGGACCGAGGTGTTGGTGAACTTCACCATGCCCGACCTGTATGGCTTCAACGCGACGTCGGACCGGGATGACATCTACCTCTCGCCCAACGGCAACGCCTCGTTCAACCTACTGGTGGAATCGCTGGCGAACGTGAACGACACTCTGGCGATCACCGATGCTTCCCCTTCCGGGTGGACCGTCAACTACACCACGCCCATGGTCTCGACCAAGGGCATCACCGTGTTCCAGACCGTGAACGTCACCGCCTCCGGCGGGACCGTAGGCGAATACTACTGGATCAACCTGACCCTGACGTCCACGGGCGACGCCAACCGGACCCAGAACGTTAGCGTGAGGGTGCTCGTCATCGCGGCCGAGAAGGTCGATCTGGCCAACGTGGCCGGTGAGGCCGCGGCGCTCGCCGAGCTTGCCTACTACCTTGACGCCGCTGGCGCCCTCGGGGACTTCGC
>CP070808.1:1608637-1612871 GCA_020343715.1 Thermoplasmata archaeon | reverse complement strand
GAACCTCCTCCACCTATACCAACCAGGACTATCGATGGATGGTCTGGCATCTCAACCCATTCGGTGCTCAATCGAATCCCCCGTCTCATGCTGTTGTCAGCGAATCGAATATCAGCGGTCGGTCTATAACTACCTTGCGTAAAGTACCTCCCGGTGCGACCAATGGTCCTCCAGCACTGAGCGTGGGTCGTCTCAAATTGACCGACGGGGCCTCATGAGGCCCATGTAGCTGACGGCGACTAGGGTGGCGAGGAGCACCAGGAAGAAGGTCATTCCCGACACGTCGTTTCCGTCGACCACTGAGTCGTCGTCGGAGGGTCCCGGACCCGGGTCGTCGTCATCGTCGGGGAGCGGGTCGACCAGGAGGGTGTCCGTGGACCCGGCTGAGGCAATCACCACGTCACCGTCCATCACCTCGACGGTCGCCAAGTGGGTGCCAGTCTCCGCGAGCCACGGGAGCTCGACGGTGGTACGCGAGCCAGGATGGAGGGGCTCGGTCAGGGTGTGCACGGCGACCAGATGCTCTCCGAGGGAGAACCGGATGACAAGGTCCATCAGAGGCAGGTCGCCATCGTTCTCGATGACGCATCCGACGGTCACCTGGTAGCCCTCGATGGCGTACTCGGGCAGATTGATGCCAGCGACACGGGCGCTGGCGGTAAGGGTCCCGACCTCCACGATGACCGAGGCGGGTATCGACCACACGCCCTCGTTGTCCTGGACAGCGAAGGAGATGTCGTGGGTCCCGGGTGATAGGCTCCTGGTGGAGAACACCGCTATGTCGGACAGGTCGCCGTCGATCGAGGAGGTCCAGCGGTATGCCGTCACCGCCAGGTCATCGTCGCCTGCACCAGCGAAGAGGACCCGGTCGCCCACGACGATGTGGACCGGGTCGACGGACTCGATCCAGCAAGTGGGCTTGCCGTTCACATGGACCCTGCCGGTGACGGGCTCGGACCATGCGCCATGGCCGTCCATGACCCGGAGGGATATGACGTGGGTGCCGTTGGATAGGTAGGAGGTGGTGAAGCCCATCTCGTCGGAGAGCAGGCCGTCCCTGTCGGAGACCCACTCGAACTTGTAGGTGTCAGCCTCGTGGTCCAGGTAGGCCCCAGTGAATCCTACTGGCTCGCCCTCGAGGGCCTTGGCCGGTGAGATGCCGACGATGATGGCCTCGGGAAGGCCGTTGACGACCACCTGGGCCGTCGCCTCGTCGGACCATGCCCCGTGGGCGTCCATGACCCGGAAGGAGATGAGGTGGCTGCCGTTCGAGAGGTCGCGGGTGGTCAGGTTGTAGAAGGTCCCGATGACCCCGTCCAGGTCCGACGTCCACTCATAGCCCCGGATGTCGTCCTCGGCGTCGGAGAACCCTCCCGCAAGGTGGTAGACCTCCCCCTGGTTAACGACCTTGACGTCGCTGTGCTCGATCCAGGCCTCTGGCCTGGCGTTCACCGTTATCGTGGTCCACTCCCACTCGGACCAGATTCGATGACCGTCCATGGCCCTGAAGGTGATGGTGTGGACCCCCATCGAGAGGCGATCGGTCTCGAAGTCCTCGTGGGTGCTCAGGAGCCCGTCGACGTCGGAGTACCACTCGAAGGCCACTACGTCGTCCTCGTGGTCCTCGCTGTCCCCCTCGAATACAACGGTCTCCCCGGTAGAGGGCAGCTCGGGCGTGATGGAGACAATCCGTGCCCTCGGAAGTCCGTTGATGGTCACGGAGGTCGTGACCTCCTCGGACCACACCAGGAAGTCATCCAGAACCCGATAGGTGATCACGTGGGTGCCGTTGGACAGGGAGGAGGTGTGGAAGAACTGCTGGTCGCTCAGCTCCCCGTCGACGTCGGAGGTCCAGAGATGACCGATGATGCCATCCTCGTGATCGATGTAGGCGCCCCGGAAGATGATGGCATCCCCCTCGTTGGCCTCGGGATGCTCGACCGAGTCGACGAAGGCAATGGGTCTGCCGTTGACGATGACCTCGCCAACGGCGGGAGCGGACCAAACGTCATGGCCGTCTATGACAGTGAGAGTAATGACGTGGGTGCCGTTGGACAGGGAGGAGGTCTCGAACTCCAGCTCGTTGCTCAGGACCCCGTCGATGTCTGACTCCCAGATTACGTACCTGACGTCGTACTCGTGGTCGAAGGCGGCGCCCACGAAGGAGACGGTCTCGCCGTCGTTCACCAGGGGAGGAGAGATGCTCACGATCGAGGCCTTAGGGATGCCGTTGACGGTCACCTTCGTGGTGGCCTCACTGCTCCACTTCCCGAAGTCGTCCTTGACCTTGAACGAGATGGTATGGACGCCCGGCGAGAGCTCGGTCGTGGAGAAGGAGGACGCGTTCCCGCTGTACAGCTCCCCATCGATCGACGATGACCAGAGGTACTCGACGGTGGTGTTCCTGGCAAGGCCACGTCCCTCGAAGGACACGGCCTCGCCCTCGTTTACCAGGGCCGGCCTTACGTTGAATATGTACGAGATCGGCGGGAGCCCATCGTTCATAGAACCCAACCATTTGTCGAAGGTGACCAGGTCCGATGCGTTCGTTCCCGTGCCCATGCTGTTGTTCACGGGATGATAGGGGCCGGTGGAGTCGCCCCACCAGTTGAGACGTGCGTCGATGGAGGTCACCTGACCGTAGGTCGCGTCGAACCCGTAGACCCCTTGGTTGACGATGTTGTTGTTGCGGACCAGGGTACCGTTGCACCAGTCCCCCAGCTGTTGACGGCCCGACCATATCCTTCCCGCCATCATACCGATGCTCCCGTTGACGAAGGTGTTGTCGGCGATCGTGAAGTCCTCCGTGCCCATGATCCAGATGGACTGATTGACGTCAAGGAAGGTGTTGTTGTGGACATGGCCGGTCTTCATATCGTAAAACCTCCCCCCGTACTTGGCGACGGGGTCCCCGAGGGCGCCGTTGAACATGTTGTAGGCCAACGTGACGTTCTCCCCTCGGTGGACGGAGACACCCCCTCCCCGGTAGTCGTAATAGAAGGTGTTGCTGAAGATCTCCACGTCGTTGGAGCGGCCGATGCTTATGGAATAGGCGTACACGCTGCTGAAGGTGTTGAAGGAGATCCTGGTCTCGTGGGCACCCTCGTAGACGAGGACGTCGTAGTAGCCCTTGTCGAAGGTGTTGTTGAAGATGACGTTGTCATTGCAACCGCCTAGGAAGATGCCCCGGCCGTTGCGGTAGAAGGTGTTGTCGGTGATGCGGTTCCCGTTGGAGTAGACGCCCACCCCGGCGAAGTGGTGGGTCGGCCACCACCTGTAGAAGTAGAAGCCGCTCACGTTAGTGTCGCCCGCCAGCAGGTTGAAGCCGAACACGTGGTCCTTCTTGTAGCCGTCGATGATGGTGTCGGTCCCGTTCCCGATGAGGTTGATGGGGACCTGGACGTCGTTGGCCTCGTTGTAGGTGCCGGCGTACACCCGGATGGTGTCTCCCTTCTCGGCGTTCATCAACGCTTCGGATATGGTGCTGTAGTCAGCGCCCGACCAGTCGTCGTCGACGATGATGGTATCGGCCTCGGCCGGCCCCATGAGGAACAGCGCCCCGATGACGAGGGCGCAAAGGGCGATGATGATGATGACATAACGCATTTCATGCCTCCGACGCCTTTGACGGGAGGGGATATAAAAAGTACATTGGTCCGATTTGACATGTCGCTCCAACCCCCTCCTGGACCTGTCCCAGGCGTACTAAAGCTTATAAAGGGGTCCGCGATTACCGTTGCCTACGCGCCGCAAGTCGGAGGAGTCAGAGATGTCACTAAAGGTCAGCAAGACCAACGAGCACCTCCTGGCCCTCATACAGGACCTGTACGAGGCGTCCCACAAGGAGGATGCTCCCATCTGGCGAGACGTTGCGCGGCGGCTGGAACGGTCCAACCGCCTCCACTCGGAGGTGAACGTGGGCAAGATAGACCGCTTCGCTAGCAAGAACGACAAGGTCGTCATCCCAGGCAAGGTGCTGGGCTCGGGCGACCTGACCAAGCCCGTGCACGTGGCCGCCTGGAGGTTCTCGAACCAGGCCAGGGAGAAGATCGAGGCCGCGGGCGGTAAGGCACAGACCATCCCCGAGATGGTCTCCGACGTGCCCAAGGGCTCTGGTGTGAGGATCATGGGGTGATGAGATGGCCATGTCGTACATCGATGCCGACGGGCTCATCCTGGGTCGCCTCGCGTCCCACGTGGCCAAGCGGTTGCTGGACGGTGAGGAGATAATCAT
>CP070808.1:1605845-1608537 GCA_020343715.1 Thermoplasmata archaeon | reverse complement strand
TGAACCTGCCCGTCGAACGGGGGCACACCATCACCGGCACCCGGGCGGCCGCCAGGTCGCTGAAGTCCTGGGGCGTTCCGAACACCATGTGGACCAGGAACTCGGGCCCCAGCTCCAGGACGAGGGAAAGCTCCTCCCTCTTCGCCTCCGAGCAGTGGAGGGCCACGGGCTTGCCGAAGTCCCTAGCTGCGGTCACCGTGTCCACAAGGGGTTCCCGTGGATAGTCCATGACGGCTGAGAGGCCGATGCCGTCCACGGAGGCCAGGAGGATGCCGATCTCCTTGGGGTCGAAGACCTGCTTGGCAGGCCTGCCGAAGACGCGGCCCCTGGGCGGGTTCTCGGCTCGCACGTGGGCCCTGTTGAGCATCAGCACGCCCTCGATGCCGCCCTCGCGGAAGTCGGTGTGCTGCACCGTGCCCGCCGCCGTCATGGCGTCCATGAACACGGAGATGCCCACCTCCAGCTGCTCTGGCGGGAGGCTCTGGAGCATCCGGTGCTTGTAACCGTCCGGTGGTGGGAAGATCTCCGAGGGCCCCAGCTCGGGCGGGGGCGGGGGCACCGCGGCGTCGCCCACGTGGGTGTGGGCGTTGACGAGGCCAGGCAGGACGATGCCGGTGGCGACGGGCGCCATGGGAGGCTCGCCCTCGCCTATCTCCTTGACCTTGCCACCCTCGACCACCACGTGGCCCGAGAAGAACCGACCCCCCGTGAGCACATGACCGGCCACAGAGAACGCGTCGGACACGAGCGGCCTACATTGCGTCATCCATAATAAACGTCCCGCTGCCGAGGGTTCGGCGTGCGCCGACCCAGTGACGTTTACCGAGAATCAGGTAGGTGATTTCGTCCAGGCAGCGATAGTTATAAATACAGATTGCTGTATGTAGCCCGCGCGCGGTCTTAGGTCGACGGGGGCCTGTAGCTCAGCTAGGTAGGGACGATTCGTTCAGTCGGGGCGACGTCCCCTAGAAAGAGCGTCTGGCTTTTAAGGCTTACTCCGCCGAAGAGACCAGATGGTCTGGGGTTCGAATCCCCACAGGCCCATCGGCCCAAGGCATCGCGCGAGGAGACGGAGATGAGGAGAAGCCCGACGGGTGGAGTCTCGTGGACTGGTTTTATGAGGCTATGCTCGGCGGACGTCGACATACGATCACAAGGGGTCACGAAGGTGCACCGAGGAGAGGAACGACATGTCCAGATTTGAAGTGATGAACCACGCCATGGTCCCCGAGCACAAGCTGCTCACCGAGAAGGAGGCCAAGGACGTGGTGGAGAAGTACTCCATTAGCATCGAGGAGCTGCCCAAGATCAAGCGGTCCGACGCTTGCATCCGGAGCCTGGAGCTCAGGGTGGGCGAGATACCGCGTGGGAGCATCGTGAAGATTATCAGGAGGTCAGACACCGCCGGCATATCGTACGCGTACCGGCTGGTCATCGACTAGGAGGTGTGAGGATATGGAGGAACTAGTAGAGGCCTTCTTGAAGGAGCGGTCCATAGTAAACCATCACATCGCGTCCTTCAACGACTTCCTGCCGACCCACGACAACCCCGACAGCAGGATGCAGCGCATCGTTGACAACCTGCGCATCGACGACGACGCGTCCCTCCTGGGCATCATCAAGCTGGACCTGGACAAGTCCGGCGAGCACCAGGTGGAGATCCACGTGGGGCGCCGGCGCGACCCCGTCACCCTGGACATCGACCCCAACGCCCGGCCCACCATCCACGTGGAGCTTCCCATCATCAAGGAGGCGAACGGCTCGACCCACGAGATCACCCCGATGGAGGCCCGGCTCCGGTCCCTCTCCTACAAGGCCCCCATCTACCTGGACTTCACCGTGGTCGAGAACGGCATCGACCGCGAGCCCGAGCGGGTGATGATCGGCGAGCTGCCCATCATGACCAAGTCCAAGCGGTGCACGCTGCACCAGACCAACATCAAGACGGAGATGGAGCTGGACGAGGACGAGTACAACTGGCGCCTCGTGGAGATGCAGGAGGACCCCCTGGACCCCGGCGGGTACTTCATCATCAACGGCACCGAGCGCGTCCTCATATCCCTCGAGGACCTGGCCCCCAACCGGGTCATGGTGGAGCGCCAGGAGCGCTACGGCAAGGCCGTCGAGGTGGCCAAGGTGTTCTCCCAGCGGGAGGGCTACCGCGCCCTGACCCTGGTGGAGAAGAAGAAGGACGGCATCCTGGTGGTGTCCGTCCCAGCCGCCGCCGGCCAGATACCCCTCATCGTGCTCATGAAGGCCCTGGGCATGGAGGACGACGCCGACATCTACAGGGCCATCGTGTCCGAGGACGAGATGGCCAACATCCTATACGCCAACATCGAGGAGGCCCTGGACCCCAAGCTGTTCCCCCCCGAGGGCATCCAGACCACCGACGACGCCATCAACTACCTGGAGAAGAAGTTCGCCACCGGCCAGGCCAAGGAGTACAGGACCAAGAAGGTGGAGTCCATCCTGGACCGTTCCCTGCTCCCCCACCTGGGGGACACCCCCGAGGCCCGTTACAAGAAGGCCATCTTCCTGGGGCGCATCGCCCGCACCGTGCTGGAGCTCTCCCTGGGCAAGAGGGAGCCCGACGACAAGGACCACTACGCCAACAAGCGCCTCAAGCTGGCGGGCGACCTGATGGAGGACCTGTTCCGCGTGGCCTTCACCAACCTGTGCAAGGACCTGA
>CP070808.1:1592476-1605745 GCA_020343715.1 Thermoplasmata archaeon | reverse complement strand
AGGACTGCGGAGTACGTGTTCGAGCGAGATGAGAACTGGGGTCTCATTCGGGAAGACTTTCGTAGGCGCATCTTCAACCTCCACAACCGGGCCATCGTGGCCCTGGAGGAGGGCTACCTGACCCCAGAGCGGGAGGCCGGGAAGATGCTCACCGAGGACGCTATCGCAGAAGGCTATGACGCCTACAGGCACTTCCTCGGGAGAACCACCGTCACCAACCAATGGGAACAGACATGAGCATCATGAAGACCTACGGCCCCGCCGTGCTGGGCCAGGAACTGTTCGACAAGCTCCAGAAGGAATCCGAGGGCGGGAAGGACATCTACGGACCCGCCGTCACGGGCTACGAGGAGCCAGAGGCCGAGCCGGAAGACCCACCCCCCTCTGCCCTGTCCGTCAGAGCGCTGGAGAGCGTCCTGAGAGCGGATCCAGCGAAGCTGGACTACTACCTGTCCGCCGAGTGGGATCGGGATGGTGGACCCCGGAAGTCTGCACTGAAGCTCTTCCTGGACCTGGAGGGTGAGAAGGAGAACCCGAGGGGTGTCCTGGTGGAGCGCCTTGCGGAGGCCCTCGGCCAGTAGGAGTGACCTATGGCTGTTTCCGTGCAGGAGATCATCAACGGGGCGAGGGACACACATGAGTCCTTCACCCCGGAGATCCATCCGAACTCCGTGTGCCTGGCCTATCTGAGCCGATACCACCGGACCCTGGTCCTGCGTATCGTGGCCCTGGATCCCTTCCGCCTGGCTGCCGTCCAGAGCATCACCAAGGCGACCTGGGTGGCTGGGTGGGACAAGGGAGACACCGGAGTGGCGGCCCTGGATCACCACATCTACATGGATGGCAGGGCCAACCTCCTGGACTCCGATAGCTGGGACATTCTCAGCCTGGCTGCATGGGGAGCGCGGCCCAGGGAGTTCCGCCAGGTGAACGACTCCTTCTGGCCAGCCTATTCCGTCGTGGGAGGCAACATCTACTTCCACGGTGACCAGGTGGACTGGGACAGGTTCGCCAGCGTGGACATCTACTACGTTCCCATGAGCCCGGACCTCACCCTGGCTGGCAACATCACCATCCCGGACACGGCAGAGTCCGCCATGGTGGCTGGCCTGGCCCACTTCCTGGCCCATCGCTCCCACAACTCGCCTGGCGGCCCGAACGTGGCTGCCCTGCGCCAGAACTGGGTGGACGAAGAGCGCCTGTTCATGGACCAGGTCGCCGGGTACTCCTCTCGCCGCTCTTCCGCCACCCTCGACGTTTGGTAGGTGAGCTATGGCAGTGACGACTACGCCTCAGGACATCTTCGAGTCGGCCTATGCGAAGAGTACCAAGAACAACCCTGGTGCCATCGCCACGGATGCCACTGAGCTTCTGAATCTGGTGAACCGCATCATCCGCAAGATGTATGTGGTGGCAGCGAGGGTGAACCCAGGGTACTTCGGCGTCATCACCCAGGTGTCAGCGCCAGGGACGGGGCTGCCGTGGGCCCGGCCCGAAGGGGCCGAGTCGGTCTTCAGGATTGAGACCGTTGGTGGCGCTGAAGTAGTGGTGGTGCCCTACGACGACCGGGTGGCGGAGGAGAACACCCCCGCCGTGTACCGGATCGGGAAGAACTACTACGCCGCTGGCAATGCCAGTGACCCGGACCCCTCCACGGACGCCCTGAACTTCTGGACCTCGAAACGGCCCACGGATGCGGCCCTGACCACGTCCACCATCGACTCTACCTGGGAGGAGCAGTTCAACGAACTCCTCATCCTGGAGGTAGCGCTCTACCTGGCGAAGAAGGATGGCAGGGGAGACGAGGTAGCGCTCTTCGAGGCTGACCGCCAGGAGTGGATGCGGATGTTCGTCATGTTCCTGGAGCATGAGACGGCGAACGAGCGCAGGCGGCGGGGCCAGGCCCGGCGGATCCAATCCGAGACGCTGGTGCCTCTCGCTGAACTGATGGGGGTGGCACCGTGACCCTCCTGGCCATCGAATCCTTCGGCTACCTCCCGGACGGGGCGATCACCGCCTCGGACCTGGTGAGCAACATCTGGCTCTCCTCGAACGGGGGCACCGTCACGGACCTCGGACTGAGCGACGGGCGGAAGAAGTGGACGCCTACCGGAATCCCGAGATCCACGAAGATGGCTCTCGGGGGCGACTACACCACCATCCTGGTGGGGATGAGAATCCACTCCAACGTCTCGGCCAGCCAGCACCTCCTGGAGTTCATCGACAACGGTGCAGGCGTCCTCGGGCTGGTGGAGTTCAACTCCGCCGGTCAGTTGGAGTATCACGCCGACACCACGGACGGGAACCTGAAGCTCACCAGCACCGGCTCCACCGGGAGCGGGAACGACGACTACTGGGTGATCAAGGTCGTCTTCCATGCAACTGCCGGTGAGGTCTACTTCTACAAGAACGGGGTGCTGGACGCCTCCGTCACTGGGGTGGACACGATCTATGCAGGCACCGCCTGCGACCAGATCGACTTCGGTGGCGGCGAGACCGGGACCTCCGGCAACTGGGCCATCTCGGACGTGTGGGTGGACGACTCCGTGAACCACGGGGACGTGTACGTCAACTATGAGCCCTGCAACCTCTCCGGCTCCTCGGATGACTGGGTGGCAACCGGGGACACCAACAACGAAGACTGCGTCGATGAGATCGGCCCGGACGGGGACACCACCTTCACCAAGAGCTTCACCGTGGGAGACCTGGACCAGTTGAAGTGTTCCGGCACCATTCTCCTCTCCGGGGGCTCCATCATCGCCGTGGCCCCATTCGTTCGGGCTCGGAAGGAGTCCGCATCTGGGGACACGTTCAAGCTCGGTCTGAAGTCTGGCTCGAACCACGGGCAGGGCAGCGACATTGGGCCTGCCACCACCTACCAGAACTTCTTCTCGCTGTTCAATGACGTGCCTGGTGGGTCCGGCTGGTCCGTGTCTGAGTACGAGAACTGCGAAGTCTCCTACGAGAAGACGGCGTAGCCCATGCCTCTTCGCGTCACCCAGGCTGGTCGCCAGACCATCGGGCAGGGCGCACCGGGTCTCCGGGTCACCCAGGCTGGTCGCCAGATCATCTGGAAGCAGGCCCTGCCGGAGAGGCCCCGCATCGAATCGGCGGACGTGTCGGTGCAGGGCCAGGTCACGATCACCTCCTCGACCTACTACTCCCCCGAGACCTCCGCCCACGCTGCCACCGAGTACATCGTCCAAACGCCGGGCGGTGGCTCGAACGTCTGGGCTGCCTACCTGGGTGCCGTAGAGAGCGTGGTATGGACCAGCCCCACCGAGGACACTCTCTACCAGGTCATCGTCCGCTACCAGGACTCTGACGGCGACTGGAGCGAGTGGAGCCTGCCCTTCCAGTTCCAGGTCCCCGCCAGCGACGGCACCGGGGCCGAGGGGAACTTCGATTGGGCCGACTGGGCCCAACTCTGGAACATCGGCCTGGCCTATTACAACGGCACCTACATCGGTGAGGGTGGGTGGCACAAGATCGCTGACTTCCGTGGGCCGAGCCTCGGCTGCAGCAACCTCGGGGGGAGCGCTGGCTACTCCCCGGACCCGAAGGTGAAGGGCAACGCCGCCTCCATCGGAAGGCTCATGGGGCCCCCGAGCGCCCTGGTCAACAAGACTGCCGGAGCGAACAACGGGGCTGACGTGAGCGCCAAGTTCCAGTGGCTTTCGGACGAGAGCGGGTGGGCCTGGCAGCGCTTCTATGACGTGGAGGGGGCCAGGGCTGGCGTGGTGGCCTGTGCCTGCGGCACGGCTACCCCGGTGGACCCCCAGTATGGGTGGAACCTCTACGCTGGCTGGAGGACCTCCCAGTGGAACGTCTCCTCCGACTTCCAGGGCGTCTTCGCGTTCATCGAACCGGAGACCGTCTGGCCATACTACGACTGCTGCTGCGAGGGCACCTGCCCGAACTGCGACTCAACGACCAACTACTGCTGGCACGCTGGCTATGTCTCGAACGCCCGGCTGAAGGTCGTGATCTACGACCAGGGGGAGTTCGCCAAGGCCTACGACTATGTGATCCCGGCGGATGAGGTCAGCAGACTCTGGCCAGCCTCCTCTCGGGACCGTTGTGCCGAGTGCCTCCCGATAGCCGAGTGGCGGTGCGTCTGGCACCCCTGGATCAGCGTCCGGCTGAAGTTCTGGCACGACTACGATGCGGACTCCACGGGCAGGACCCACCGGATCCAGGTGGGCTACCGGAGCGCCGGGCAGGGAGAGGCAGACCTCCCCGCCGAGTCCTGGCTGATTGACGAGACCTGGGTGGGTGGCGTCAACGAGACCAGCGTCGGTGCTGGGGACGGTGGCCTGAAGTCTGGATGGTCCGGCTACGGGTCCGACAGGTGGACCGGAGCCATCCCGAGCAGGACGGGCGGGTTCACCTCCTTTAAGGACCTGGTGGTGGTTCCCCTGGACACCCAGTTCACGGCGACTCCGTGTTCTGCCAATCTGATCACGCCGGAGGATCCGCCGGAACTCCCGGACCCTCCCTCCACGGACGACCCCATCCCACCCCTGACTCCGTGCCCGGAGCGGGAGAACGTGGGGGCGGAGGACGAACTCTTCCTCGGGGACACCCTCTCCCTCGGGGTGAGCAGTTTTGCCCAGGCTGGGATCTACCAGTTCGGTGGCTACGAGGTGGCGGAGGGGAACCAACTCATCGCCCGGATCCGCCCCAACCCCATCGCCCCCATGGGCTACGGTGGCGAAGCGATGTTCCACCGCCTGGTGGTGGTGGTCGAACACATCTCCGACATCTCCCTCTCGGTGGTGCCCATCCTGAACGGGGAGCGCCTGGACCAGTACGCCCAGGAGGAGGTCTTCATCGGCCCTGGGGACCGGGCGGCACTCCGCCGGTACGAGGTGCCGCTCTACCGAGCCTACGAGGACCTGGTGGTGGAGGGCACCGACGACGACCGATTCAAGTACGGGCTCCGGGGGGCCTTCTTCACGTTCGAGATGACCATCGTGGATCTCTGCGGGATCGGCCTCCAGCTACCTGGTGTGTGGGTGGAATGGGAGCCCGTCAGGGAGAGTCAGAACACCGGGATCGTGTACACGGAGGATCTCCTGGTCTCCCCCGTCTTCACTCCCACGGGCCAGACGTTCATGGGCACGAAGGGATACAACCGGCTCCTGAAGGCGGAGTCCGGGACCACCGACGACGGCGTCCAGGTGGAGGCCAGGGCCTTCGCCAACCCCATCGCCCCGGAGGGGGCCATGGGCGAGTGCGAGTTCCGAAGGTTCAGCCTGGTGGTGACCAGGTGGAACGCCAACGAGATGGACATCAACGTCACGCCCTATGTGGACGGGAGCCCTGGGGCCCCGATCACGATCACCTACCAGCCCACCACGGCCCCGGTCACGGAGATCACCGAGGTGGACCTGGCGGACTACTACCGGAGGCTCGGGGCGGATGCCATCGAACGGTTCCGGTTCAGGCCGAGAGGGGCCTGGTTCCATGTGAAGGTGGAGACCGGGTCCGGGCTGCAGGAGTGGCTCACGCTGGAGGGTGGGGAACTGGAATATGACGTGGTCCGTGAGAGTCTAACGAAGGACGTGCGCTAATGGCTGAGAGGCGGAGGACCCCCATCGTATTCGGCGGCGGTCTCGACAGAGAGACCGGCGTGATGGCCATGCAGCCAGGAGGCATGGAGGACCTGAGGAACGTCCACCTGCTGAAGGGGAAGTACCAGGTCCGCCGTGGGTTCGAGCGGGTGCTGGAGTTCGAGGACGCCTCCGGGAATCCCCAGACCGACATTCTGGGCGGCATCGCCATGCAGGGGCGGAGGGCCGTGGTCTATGTGACCTACGACTCCGTGAACTACAAGGTGAACGTCTTCATGGGTGACCACACCGGGGCCTGGACGACCTTCCTCGGGGAGTGGCCCTTCCAGACCGACGCCGCCGTGGACATCCTCGGGGAGATCAACCCGGACCCGCCCATCATCCTCCTCTGTGAGTACAACAACACGGTGATGATGGCGCACACCTACAACGAGATCTCCCAGAGGGCGCAGACCTACTATGTGTACTGGAGCGATGCCGACAACGCCTACCGGCTCCGGGCCCTCACCGTGGACTGGGATGGTGTGCAGAACGTCCGCTTCCGGGGCGTGACGGACCACCTGGACTACATCGTGGGCTGGGGGTGGGGAGACGAGACCGAGGACCGGCCCGAGTTGGTGCGGATCAGTGTCCCTGGCGTGGGCCCCGAGGTCCTGGATGCCGGGGACGGGTTCGACACTCTCCACTACTGGATCGTGGGAGACGAAGGAGACCCGGTGATCCGGTGCCTCCCTGCAGCCGAGAGTCTCCTCTGCTTCAAGGAGACGGAGACCTACGACCTCTATGGGCGCTCGTACCTCAACTTCGGCCAGCGGCGGCTGGATGCGAAGTACGGCATGGAGCAACCCCGGCTGGCCCTGAACATCGAAGGCAGTGTCTTCGCCTGGACGAATGAGGGCCCCCGGATGTTCGCCCCCAACGGGACCAGCATCGGCCTGGAGATCCCCCTGGAGATCACCCTGCCGGAGCCCTACGACCTCCCGGACCAGTTGGCGGACAAGTACGCCTTCGCCGTCTACATGCCGGTGTACCGGAGCATCTGGTTCTGCTTCGGGCGGCGGGTCTACAGCCTCTATGTCCGCCAGGAGAGCGAGTGGAAGTGGGGCTACCAGGAACTGGGCTTCGAGCCCCTGTGTGGCTTCCGGCTCCCGCAGTCTGGGTGGGGCACCACGGTGGCTCCCACGGGCTATCCGTCTAACCCCGTCATGTCCCTCATCACCGACACCACGGCCAGGGTGACCTGGACGAACAACAACCAGGACGGGGACGAGACTGCGGAGGTGTGGCTCCGGCCAGACGGCGGTGCCTGGTACTTGGCCGGGAGTGATGGGGTTCAGACCCTGGCCACTCAAGACCTCGACCTCGGGGGAGGCAGCATCCCGCTGCAGGCTGGCTGGGACTACGACATTGCCGTCCGTTACCGGCGGGGGCCCCACTACACCTTCGGGTACGAGAGTTCGGATCCCATGGACTGGCCTGCCACGTCCAGGACGACCTTCACCACCACGCTGGCGGATGATCCCGACTTCGTTAGCTGGGTGTGGTCCAGGACCTCCGCTACGACCGAGCAGATCCGCTTCACCATCGACCCGCCGCACACCGGGGCGGACTACGACATTGAGGTTCGCAGGGCTGGGGTCCTGGTCCATACCGAGAGCGGGGTGACCGGGCAGTTCGTCTGGGACGACGACGGGTTCACTGGCGAGGCCTACCAGACCTACGACATGCGGATCGTGTCGCCCTATGTGAATGGGAGCTACACCAGCGGCGAGTCGATCTGGGGAGGTCCTCCTGGCCCGACGCCCCTTTCCTGCGTTGCTGGCTCGAAGAGCTACACCCTGGATTGGGCCGCCGGGCTTGATGAGCCGGTGGAGATCTACGACTCCCTACCCAGCGAGTTGGAGGCGGACGCCCTCGACACCTACCGGGACACGGTGAGCGCAGATCCGCCCTGGGTGTCCGGGCAGATCAACGGGTCCACGGGGCTGCAGCCCTGGATCGCAATCCGACACATAGTGACCACCTTCGGGGTTCAGGACCGTTCCGAACACAACACGATCCAGGCAGACGGAGCCCTATAGGAGGAAGACATGGAACTCAGTGGAAAGATCGTATCGTCTCTCCTCAAGGATGGAGACCTCATCCTGGAGGTGGAACTCACCAGTGGCCCGAACGGGACTGGCGTGATCGACGGCCACCTGAAGTGCAAGAAGAGCTTCGAGGACTGCCAGGCGGAGGAGTTCCACGTCGGCAGGGACCTGAAGGTGGAGATTGAGGCTATCTGATGCCAGTGACTCCCGAGGGATACGCCATGGACCAGGGGTCCGTCCCCAGGGGGCAGACCGCCACCTCCCAGTTGGGGGAGGCGCTGAACCGGGGGAGACCCACGCCTGTCCACCAGGAGATGCCGTATGCCCGGCACATGGGCGTTCACATCATCGTTGGAATAGACCCTGGTGCCGGGAGCGACTCCGAGGCTGCAGCGGCGAACGCCATCACGAAGTGGGACGCCTGGAAGGAGGCTGACGCCCGTGAACACTACACGGTGAAGGATCTGAGGTTCGAGTTCATCACGGAGGGCAAAGTGGCCCTCTACATCATCTACTCAGAGTAGAGGAGGAAGTGACGTGGCTGCCACAGTCAACGTGCGAGAGAAGAACGGGACGGGGGAGACCCCCACCAACAAGGATGGGGGCACGGTTCGATTCAAAAATGCCGACAACGCGACGGTCGATTTGAACAACCCCCTCATCGTCCCAACTTCCAACAGGGAGTACAGTTACGAGAAGTGGCTCCGGTTCTATATCGGTGCCACCGGGCCCTCCAGCCAGATCACGAATCTGGAGTTCTACATGGACGGGTCCAAGGGTTGGCAGGCGGGTGTGAAGCTCTGGGCTGACGGCACGGAGACCACCTACTCCACCCCTGGTGTGCCCACGGAGACCAATGATCCTCCCCAGGTTCCGGTCAATGGGACTCCGGCTTCTGCATCGGACGCCTTCGGCTATACGAGCGGTACGCCCCTCTCTCTGGGATCGGGTCCGTACTCGTCCACGTCCGCCGACATGGGCAACTATTTGATCTTGGTCATGGAGGTGGAAACCGGAAGCACCCCCGAGCTTCTGACTGCAGAGCAAGCAACGTTCGAGTACGATGAGATATGAGGAATCCGAAGAGACCATCGTGACAGCGAAGGACGTTGCAGAGGCAGCGTATGAGACCCTCCTCCCCGAAAAGGGGGCGGACTTCGAGATCCAGTACCATGCTGGTGAGATTCCGGTTGTCTATGGGGAGGAGCAGCACACCTGGGTGAACGCCAAGAGCGCGGGGCTCAGAGTCGTCTGTATGGGCCCTGAGTTCCGTGTCTCTATGGCCAGGCAACGGAAGCCCCTGGTCCCCGAGTTCCTCATGGGGGAGGACGGGGCATACCGCAGGGCCCTCCGCATCGCCATCGGTGGTGATGAGGTGGGCAACAATGCGGACTACTACATCCACATCATGGGGGATCTGGTCCTGGTCACCACCGACAAGGTCAGGGTCGCCCAGATGGTGAACGACGAGAGCCTGACCAAGAAGGACAAGGCCCTCCTGGAGGAACTGAGGGAACGAGCGGAAGAGGCTGAAAAGAAGGTTGGCTAATGGCGATCACATGGGGAGGGCAGGTCATCACGCAGGACGGTCCTGGGACGAGTACGCCCTATGACGTTCCTGTGCCCACGTCCATCCAGGACGGTGACTACTGGCTGATCCTCTTCAACAAGGACGACGACCCCGCCGCCACCATCCCCTCCGGCTTCTCCACCATCGTCAACTACGGGGACACCACCGGGGACGACCGGCGCATCATCGGGTGCTATCGGTACTACGCCACGGCACCCACCACGGGCGTCCAGTTGACCGGCGGTGACTCGAACGAGTACAGCGTCAGCTTCAGCCTGTGGGTGAGGGGGGCAGACGAGACCACCTTCCTCTCCGGCACGGCAGGCACCCCGACCGACACACAGAACTCGAACTCGCCGGTCTGTACGGCACCCAACTCCGGTGGCTCCTCGGGCGACCTGACCATCGCCCACGCCTGCTGCCGGAACGGGGCAGGCCACGGCAGCATCACCGCCCCCACCGGCATGACCATGGGCGGAGCCACCGCATCCCAGGACACGCCTGGCCTCGGGGACGTGACCGGGATCTGGGCATACGAGGACTACGTTGACGACTCGTCCCACACCTTCGGCAACGCCAGCAACAGCCGGGACTGGCTCGGCTACACGTTCGTCATCAAGGCGGGTGCCGGAGCCACCACCTACCAGAAGACGGTCAACCTCAGTGCGGCGATCCAGAAGACGGGCAACACGAAGACGTTCAACTTCAGCCGAGCGATCCAGGACACGTTCACGAAGAACATCAACTTCAGTGGCGCGGTCCAGAAGCAGCAGACGAAGAACGCCGACCTGGATGCGGCGGTGCAGGCAGCGCTCACGAAGCTGGTGGAACTCGACGGGGCCATCCAGAAGACACAGTCGCTGAACGCCGACCTGGATGCCGCCATCGCAACCGAGAACCAGCTAACCGCAGACCTGGATGCAGCGATCCTGGAGGAGGGCCGGACCAAACTGGTCCAGTTGAACGCCGCCATCCAGAAGCGACAGACCCTCCAGGTCCAACTGGACGCTGCCGTCGTCACCACCCTCCAGAAGCTGGTGGACTTCGATGCCGTCGTGCAGTTGATCGGCACGAAGAACGTGGACCTGGATGCAGCCATCCTGAAGCAGGCTCTGACCAAGCTGGTGGACTTCGATGCCGTCGTCTCCCTCCAGGGGCTGAAGAACATCGACTTCGATGCTGCGGTCCAGCAGTTGGGGATCACGAAGACCGCCGACTTCGATGCCGCTGTTCAGGCAGCGCTCACGAAGGCGGTGAACCTGGACGGTGCCGTCGAGAGGCAGGGCCAGACGAAGAACGTGGACTTCGATGGTGCCGTCCAGAAGAGCCAGACCAAGACTGCGGACATGGACGCCGCCATCCTGGCGACCCTGACCAAGAACATCGACTTCGACGCCCAGATCTCCCTGGGAGCCAACCAGAAGTACATCGACCTCGACGCTGCCATCCAGCAGCAGGGGATCACGAAGCAGGTGGCACTGAGCGCGGCCATCATGCTCGAAGGCTCGAAGACCATCTCCCTGAGTGCGGCGGTCCTGGCGGTTCTCACGAAGGCCGTGAGCGTGGATGCAGCCATCCAGGAACTGGGCAGGCTGAAGACGGTGGACTTCGACGCCGCCATCCAGAAGCCGGGGAACACGAAGCTGGTGCAGTTCGATGCTGCGGTCCTGGCCACGCTGACGAAGCTCTTGGACTTCGATGCGGCGGTGCTGGCCACCATCACGAAGAACGTGAACTTCGACGCTTCGATCACGGCAGGGGGAGTTCCTCAGTACCTGTACGTGGACATGGACGCGCTGGTCCAGGCCACCCTCTCGAAGGTCGTGGACCTGGACGCCGTGGTCGTCCAGGAACTGGCCAAGACGCTGGACATGGATGCGGCCCTCCTGAAGGTGTACCGGAAGGTCGTCTTCCTGGATGCGGCCATCACCCGACTGGCCACCCAGAAGACCATCAGCTTCGATGCTGCGGTGTTCCAGGCGACCAGGAAGTACATCGACCTGGATGCTCCGATCCTGGCGGTCCTCACGAAGACCATCAACTTCGATGCAGCCATCCAGAGTACCGCTGGTGGGAACTACAAGTTCATCGACTTCGATGCGGCGGTGCTGAAGGTCCAGACGAAGGCAGCCAGCCTGGACGCCTACATCACCAACCAGTACACGAAGACGATCAACTTCGACGCCGCCGTCTTGAAGGTGAAGGCGAAGCCGGTGGACCTGGATGCGGCGGTGGTCGCAGACCGGACGAAGGTGGTGGACCTGGACGCTGCAGTGCAGCGGAACTACACCGACAACATCAGCTTCGACGCTCAGATCAACCGTGGGCGTCACATCCTCTTCGATGCCGTCATCTCGGAGATCGGGAGGAGCCTGTCGGTGAGCTTTGACGCCAGCATTGGATCCGGGATCCGGGTCCTCTTCGATGGCTATATTGTGGCACCAGAGTTCACCCTCGGCGCTGGGGATGCCGACAGGCATCGGCTGAAGGGTGAGAAAGACGAGAGTGGTGAGTACAACGGCACCACTCAGACGCAAGTGACCTATTCGCGTGGGTTGAGACCGGGAGAGTAGAGATGGAACCGATCACAGGGTTGGCCATAGGGGCCTCTGTCGCAGGCAAGGTCGGTGGGTGGCTGGCCGGAGGCGGGGCCCGGCGGAGGCAGAGGAGGGCCCGAAGGGATCTGAAGAGCCTCGGGGGGGAGCTTCGGGCGTTCGATCCCATGAGCTACGCCAAGGACGCCTCTCAGGCTCAGTGGAACATGCTCCAGAACCCCCTGGCCGAGGCGATCTCGGACTACCGGGCCGGGCAGGTGGGGCAGGGCCGACTGAAGACCGGGTTCCGGTTCCAGGGCGAGGACCGCATGGTCCGGGACGTGTACCAGAACTTCATGGACCAGGTGGCCTCCAGGTCGATGCAGGGAGCCGGTATGAAGCTCGGGGCCCTGGAGAGCGCCGGGGACGTGTACACCGGGCTCTACGACATGGGGGCACGGGAGGAGGAGAGGACCTCGAACTTCTGGGGAGGCATGGGGAACGACCTCGCCTTCTTGAGCCTCTACGGGGGTTAGTGACATGTCCAGGTATAGTCCGACACAGGGGCCAGGCGGCTACGGGCCTTCCCTGGCAGACATGCTCGACCGACTGAGCCGCCAGGAATACTACGAGTTCGCTCGGGAGCAGGAGGCGGCCAGGGCAGCGGAACGGGAGCAGGACCGCCAGATCGAAATGATGATCCTGGGCGAGACCTACCCGAACCTCACCTACTCCCCCTCTGGCGCTCCCGGCCAGAGGACCTATGCGGACCCCGTGCTTGGAGACCCCCAGCCTCCAGCGCGAGTGGATTCCCACGCACTGAAGTACGCACCCGGAGCGGGTCTCCGAATCCCGGAGGAGACCCTCGGTGGTGACCTCATGGAGGCACAACGGGCGGAGGCAGGGAAGCCCGTGGCCCTCGCTGGCGAACTCCTACCTGGTGGTGGTGGCTTCGCCTCCAGGAACGTGTACCGCACCGTGGACACCGGGCAGTACCAGGAGGTGGCTCCGAACCTCTACCGGGACCAGTTCTACGATCCCGAGATGGGCATGGACGAGGCGCGGGAACGGGCCCTGGCCCTTGGGCTGACGCCTGAGGCTGCCGAGATGTACGCCCACGATCCGAGCTTCATCCACTCCATGCCCGAGGACCGGCTCTTCCCCGAGAAGACCTTCGCGCAACGGGCGAGGGAGGCAGTCGAAGCTGAGATGATCGGTGAGGCTGGCACCCGCAGGTCGAGGGCCAGGGAAGAGGAGTTGGCGGAACTGGAGCATACACGGGCCATGGAGTTGGCTGGTGCGCGGAGGTCCCAGACTGGGGCCTCTGGCAGGACGCCCATTCCATCCCAGGATCCCAGCCGCCTCCATGCCCTGGAGATCTTCAGGCAGTACGACGGTGAGCCGAGTGATGAAGAGCTTCGCATCAATGGCTACCCCACCCGCCGGGCCTGGCTGGCTGACCTCCGGCAGGAGCAACCCCAGACCCAGGGGCAGGCCAG
>CP070808.1:1584434-1592376 GCA_020343715.1 Thermoplasmata archaeon | reverse complement strand
CGGGCGAGCCACACACCCCCAAGATGCCCCGGTTCGCGCACCTTCCCAACCCCGAGGAGGTCTGGACGAAGGGCTACTGGGGCTACCCCGACCAGGCGACCCCGGAGAAGGGCGCTTCCCTCAACGACTGGATTGTCGAGCAGATGAGGGAGCACCTGGAGGGCATGCGTAGGGGATGGTGAGCGTCGCAAGCTTCTAATGCCACTTCGACGTTCCCCGCCTCGCGGGTGAGACCATGGACTTCGAGAACATCACCTACCAGGTCGAGGACGGCATCGCGATCATAACCGTTAACAGGCCCGAGGCCCTCAACGCCCTCAACAGCAAGACGCTGGACGAGCTGTGCTCCGCCGGATGGCAGGCGGGCGAGGACCCCGAGGTCGGCGCCGTCATCCTCACCGGCTCCGGCGAGAAGGCCTTCGTGGCGGGAGCCGACATCAAGGAGATGATCGAGTTCACCCCCATGGACATGAAGGAGTTCTGCCTGCGAGGCCAGGCCTCCCTGGCCACCCTGGAGGAGCTGGGCAAGCCCGTCATCTGCGCCATCAACGGGTTCGCCCTCGGCGGGGGGCTCGAGCTCGCCCTGGCGTGCGACGTGCGCATCGCCTCGGAGAACGCCAAGATGGGCCTCCCCGAGGTCAGCCTGGGCATCATCCCCGGCTTCGGTGGGACCCAGCGACTCCCCCGCCTCATAGGCCCCGGTCGTGCCAAGGAGATGGTGATGTCCGGTGGCATGTACGGCGCCTCCAAGGCCGAGGCGTGGGGCCTGGTCAACTCGGTACATCCCCCCGAGGAGCTGATGGACGCTGCCAAGAAGATGGCCAAGTCCTTCATGCGCAACGGTCCCCTGGCGGTCGCCCTAGGCAAGGCCGCTGTCAACAACGGCATGGGCATGGACCTCAAGCGGGCCCTGTACTTCGAGGCGGAGCTGGAGTCCACCGCCTTTTCCACCGAGGACCGGCACGAGGGCATGGGCGCATTCGTGGAGAAGCGCAAGCCAGACTTCAAGGGCAAGTGAGACCCGTCGAGGCGCGTTCGTTCGGGATAGTTCGAGATATCCTGATGTTCGTGGGCCTAGCCAGGACGTTCGTCCGATTATCAAATGCATGAACTGACGGCGGAACCTTGATATATCGGCCAGGCCACCGTTTTCGCGATACCATGAAGCCCCGCTATGTTGCCGTACTACTTGGTGTGCTTTTCGTGATGTCCGCCCTGGCCCCCGCCTCCCAGGCGGCGCCGGAGGACGAGGAGATCCCCATGTTGAGGCTCTTCTTCGAGAAGGAGACGTACACCATAGGCGAGCAAGTGAACATCACGGCCGAGGTGACCGCCAACGGTCGCTACGTGAACCCCGACCTGGGCGGTGTCGCCCTGGCCATACTCATGAACTTCACCTTCGGCCAGGGTGGGCCCGGTGACATCCAGTGGATCGGGATGAACTCGGTACCAGGTGAGAGGGGTATCTTCACCGGTAGCTTCCTCTCCGAGCCCCATCACCTGGTGGCACTGGAGCCCCAGTCCGAGGGCCTTCCACTGATGGGCAAGGCCATCTTCATGATGGCATTGTGCCAGTACAAGCAGGTGGGGGCCAACGCCATGGGCCTCATCATGATCGAGGACGGCCCCGTGATCAACGTGATGGTCAGCGACCACTACCCCTCACCCGGTGACACCGTCACGGTGACGGTGACCACCACCAACGGCACCGTGGTGGACGCCGCCGACGTCATAGTCGGCCTCTCGTCCTACGACGGCGAGATAGCCCAGGACCTGGCCGACCTGACCGTCACCCGGGAGAGCACCGGCGTGTACAAGGCCTCCTACACCGTCCCCGTCGACCTCCGCTACGCGACCCTGTACACCGTCAACGCCGGGGCAAGCTTCGCCGACTACAACGCTTCGGCATATCTCCAGCCACTGTTCGGAACCGGCTTCATGGTCAGCTTCTACGACGTGTGGTTCCAGAACGTGAGCGCCACCGACGACCAGACCGAGCTGGCCGTGTGGGTCGCAGGCCTTGACGGAACCGCCCTGGAGGGTATCGATGTGAGCTTGGACCTGGAGATATACCTGAAGGGCGGAGGCACCGACATGCAGAGCCTCTCCGGGACCACTGAAGCGGACGGCAAGGCGGAGTTCTCCATCTCCCACGCCGCCGCCGAGAGGGTCGACATGAAGGGCATGGTCGACGACGGCACCCTCTTCCAGCGCTTCTACATGGAGGGCATGATAGACACCAGGCCACCTCAGGAACCCTCCCCCGATGACGCTGAGGACAACTTCGACGTCATTCCCTGGGAGACCTCCGATAGCGGTCCCATCTTCGATATGATCAAGGAGCCCGGCGACCCCATCGACGTCAAGTACCGGGTCTTCAACGACACGGGAGCGGTACCCGACAAGCGCATCAACTGGTACCTGGTCGACCGTGACGGATTCTTCGACACCAACTGGACCGTGCTGGACAGCGGTTTCAAGGTCACCGACGCGAACGGTGACTTCGACCTGACCTTCCAGGTCCCCCCCAACGACGTCAACGGGTGGCTGATGTTCGAAGCCGTGATGTGGAACTCCGACGACATGAGGGAGGAGAGGATGGAGACCTCTGAGCCCCTCATCGATGCCGGCTTCTTCGCCCGGGACGAGAACATCAAGATAACCGTCGACCGGGTCCACAAGGACAATCCCGTGGAGCTGAGGGCGACCGTCCCTCTGCCCGAGAGCTATTACATCGGACAGTTCTTCGCTGTCTACGACGAGGAGACCGGTCTTACCAACTGGGGGCAGCCCCAGGCCCTGGGTCCCATGTCCGACGACTTCAACATCATGCCCTTGCCGAAGATGGGTCCCGACCTGTTCGGCATGGACAAGCAGCTGCCCGAGTTCTTCCCTGAGGACCAGGGCATTGCCTTCATGGTCCTCTCGGTGGACCTGATGGCCTTCAAGATCCAGATGAATTACATAATGATGGGCTACGGCGAGTCCACCACCAAGGGGATGGACGTCAGCCAGCCCGTCGAGCCAGAGCCCATCCACGTCGGCACCAACGGGACCTTGGAGTTCAACGTGGACAACACCGGTGCGGGTACTGACCACTACACTATCGAGCAGATGACGGGCGCGGACTGGCTCGTTTGGGACAACGAAACTCTGACCGTGGAGCCCTCGGAGACGGGCACCTTCATGGCCACCGTGGTCGTGCCAGAGGGCATCGACGAGAACCGGTACTACTTCAACGTGACCGTGAGGTCCGAGACGGACGACAACCTGTCCCGTGACATGGAGCTTTGGGTCGACGTGCTCGTCAACGGCGTCGAGGTGTCCATCGAGGACGACGAGATGACCGCCTTCCCCGAGGAGACGGTGGAGTTCGTCGTTTCCATCGAGAACACCGGCCAGGGCAACGACACCTTCACCATCGCCCTGGACGGCGACGCCGCGGGCTGGGCCACCCCGAGCCACACCTCTGTCACGCTCCAAGAGGGCGGTACCGCCGAGGTAATCGTCTCCGTAATGGTTCCCGACGTGGCGAACGAGGAGGCCTACGACCTCACCCTTACGGCAACCTCCGAGGACGGCGTGACCTCCGACTCGGTAGGCATGTCCGTGAACGTCCTGGTGGACGGTGTGACCATAGAGGCCGACACCGACCTTGCCGAGACCTGGCGGGAGGTCATCCTGCCACTGGTCTTCGTGGTGACCAACACGGGCCAGGGCGATGACACGTTCACCATCACCCTGGAGGATGGCGTCGAGGACTGGGCCGTTCTCTCCGATACCTCTATCGAGGTGGCCGAGGGAGCCTCGGAGACGGTGCTCCTGGAGGTGACCCCTGCCGCGGACGCCGCAGCGGGCTTCTACGAGTTCACGCTGATGGCCACCTCGGCCAACGGCGTCACCAACGACTCTGCCAGCTCCACCGTTCACGTGTGGGTCACCGGCGTTGCGTTGACCCCCGACGAGGACTCCAAGGTGGGCTACCGGGAGGACCAGCTGGTGTTCGACATCGAGATGGAGAACACGGGCCAGGAGCGTGACGTGTTCGCGCTGACCTTCGCCGACGCCGACTGGGCGGAGTCCGTCATCTTCTCCTCGACCCCAGTGGCCCTGGACCCCGACGAGGTGGGCACCCTGGGCGTCACCGTCATACTGCCCGACGACATCGACGAGGGGACCTACACCCTTTCCGTGACTGCCACCTCCCAGGACACCGTGACCACCGAGACGGTCGAGCTGGAGGTGAAGGTGACCGTCAACGGGGTGGAGATCGCCCTGTCCCAGGAGAGCATCATAATAACGAAGGGCAAGGAGAAGGAGGTCACGCTAACCGTCACCAACACCGGTCAGGGGAGCGACACCTTCAGCATCCTGATGCTGGGCGAGGCGTCCAACTGGACCGAGGCGGACATGTCCGTCATCACCCTAGAGGAGGGTGCCAGCGGCACCGTCACCCTCACCCTCTCCCCCGGCAAGGACGTGAAGGGCAAGCAGGCCTTCTTGGACATAACCGTGGTGTCCTCTGACCCCGAGTTCAACGCCGCAACCCAGCTGGAGGTAGTCCTGAGGGCTCCCCCGGAGGACGGTGGCATCTCCTCATCGATGCTCATAGCCATCGTGGTGATCGCCCTCATCATCGTGGCCCTCCTGGTGTACATGATGCAGGCCAAGAACGACTAGGCAAGGTCGGCGACCTCCAGGAACACGAACCCGGACGACGGGTCGTAGCGGACTGCCACCCTAAGGTCCAGCTGGTCCTCGGTCTGGACAGCGTCCATCACGGTATCGGAGCTGATCAGGAGCAGCACAGCGTCACCGTCTTTCGTGGACGGGTCGCCCACCAGGCACCACCAGTCCTCTCCGTTGCTGTCAGCCATTGGGGAGGCGAGGACCCTGACCCTCACAATGGGTTCCATCCCCTCGAAGCCCCATGGTGCCCTCATCAGGTCATTCAGTTCAACCTCCGGGCTCCTGGGCCTGCTGAGGACCTCCAGGTCTTCGCGGACCTCCACCACCACCTCCAGGTTTCCCTGATAGACGGCCAGCCTCCCCGTGGCCCTTAGCCGGGATCCGGGGGACAGCTCCCCGACGTCGAACCCCATGAACACCGATATCATGTTCCCGACGGCATCCCGAAGGACGAGGACCGAGACGTTGGGCCCGGCCAATGGGACCTCATCGATGGTGCCCTCCACGGTCACCAGCGTCCCAAGTGGTATGTCCTCCAGGTCCCCCAGGTCCGCGGTCACGGACGTCTCCCTCTCTAGCCATGCCGCCAAGGCGAGGGTCCCGACGATGGCGATGCATGCGCACAACAGCACGACCAAGTGCCTTTCCACCATGGGTCGACAACCGGCCACCGACCTCTTAAGGTCGTCCCGATGGTAATCATCGACCATCGGAACGGTCCCTCCAGCGGGGGGGTGGATATAAAGCCAACTGATAAATATCCGGACCAACCATTGCCTCTCGCCCATCGTGGGGAGGCCGCCCCATTGAGTAAATCCAATCCCCTGCTCGTCGCCCTGGTGACGGCGCTCATGGTCGTCGCGCCGCTCGTCGCCCTGTCCGGACCGGACGAGGGACCCCGTGGGACACCCACGGCGACGGAAGCGACCCCCCTCCCTGCCATCGAGGATATGACCTACATCATCGAGGGCGGTCCCGACGACCCCTCCACCTACTCGGCCCAGGCGGGCCTGTACGCGCTGGGGACTGGATTCGGGCCCGCCGTGGGCGGGATGGGCCACGTGGTATCCACCAACTACACACTCCACGATGGCAAGCGGTGGGACTACGCCGTGGGCATCATCACAGTTCCAGAGGGTCAGGTGACCATCGAGGTCCGTGACCCCGAGGACGCCGCGTACCCTGACGACCCGGTGCTGATGAAGGCCGTTGCCGCCGTCCGGTCCGACTCTGTCTATGCGGACCTCAGGAGCATCGACTCGGAGGAGCACGTCCAGCTGCAGGTGACCTTCATCCTGGACCACAGGGGCAGGACCGGCGACCCGCCGACCTTGGAGGGTTGGGTTGTGGGCGAGTCCGACCCGGACTTCTGGCACGACCCATTCTACGACATCGGTAGGGACGATAGCCGGGCCGACCTGTTGCTGGGAATGGGTGTGTGCGAGCCCCTCGGTAACTACAAGCCCGGGGGCCTCTTGGGCGACTACCACGACAGCACCGACTTCAGGAACTACGATTTCACCAGGCTGGATCAGATGATCGACTTCGACTGGGGCAACGGGGGCCCGGGCGGGGGCGTGGGCACGAACACCTTCTCCATACGTTGGGAGGGGAAGGTCATGATACCCTACGACGACACCTACAACTTCCACCTGACGGTGGACGATGGGGGTCGCCTGTGGGTCGGAGGCGAGCAACTGGTGGACGAGTGGTACGACCAGTCGCCAACGGAGCACTCCGGCTCCAAGTACCTGACGGCGGGCCTTCACGACATCCGGGTGGAGCACTACGAGAACCGGGGCGGAGCAGAGTGCCAGCTAAGGTGGTCCTCGACGTCCATCGCCAAGGAGCTGGTCCCCCACACCGCGCTCTGGGGCCGAGAGACGACCAACGTCCTGGTCTCGGAGCACGTCCAGGTCCCGATTGACCAGGTGTGGGACCTGCTGTTCTTCGAGACCGGTACAGGCTCGGGACCCATCTGGTACGACCTCTATGACGCCCACAACGACGTGGTGATCCCCGGGTACCAGTGTCTGACCGTACCCGTGCTTGACATCTCGAAGATATCCGCCAGCGTCTACCCGCGCCTGATGCTTAGGGCCCAGTGGGGCGACGGCGACCCCGCCGTGGCCCCCGACCTGCTCATGTGGGGCGTCAAGTCCATGCCCGAGAGGACGTGGCGGGACGAGTTCACGTCGGACCTGCGGATGGTGGGGACAGTCGCCCTTACCAGGGAGACGGGTTACATGGTCCGGCAAGGCAGGGCCGGCTCCACCTCGATGTTCGCCTTCGCCGAGTCCTTCGACGGTACTTCGACCCTGGTCGACAGCACTGTGACCAAGGGGGATTTCTGGTCGACGACGGTGCCCACGGTGAACGCCACGGATGTGGCCATGGGCGACATGGACGGTGACGGTTACGAAGACGTCCTTTACACCCACGGTGGCATCGGTCTCAACGCCACCGGTCACAGGGTCACGGCCGGCGGTGTGGACGACGCCCCTACCTGGACCTTCCCAATCTCGCCATCCATGGGCCATTTCTCATACTTCACCCACTGCGAGATGGCCGACCTGGACGACGATGGAGACGTTGATGTGGTCCTGGTCGCCCACAACACCACGGTCCCCACCAGCAGGCCCGACCACATCTACATCTACTTCAACGAGGGCTCGTCCTTCAACTCCACCCCCGACGAGGTCATATCCACGGGGGACCGTCCCATCTCCTCCATCGATGTCGGGGACATCGACGCCGACGGGATGGGCGATATAGTCGTGGGCCACGACAGCAGGGGCTCTTTGGGGATCCTGTTCGGCGATGACGGTTGGACCACCGTGGGCCAGAGGAGGCTTTCCGACACCTCGGTCTACGCCGTCCACGTTGGCGACCTGAACGGGGATATGTACGACGACGTCTTCGCAGGCTCCGACCCCTCGGGGTCGCTGGAGCCCAACAACTACGTCTTCTTCGGCAAGTCCGACGGGCTCCCCGGATCGGAGGACTACAGCTTCGACACCCCACCCTCCTTCGCGGCCACCTTCGCCGACTGGAACGGCGACGGCCAGCGGGACGTCGTGTACCTCACGGACGACAAGGTACGGGTCGCCTACCAGTCCTCGGGCACCTTCGCCTCCCAGGTGCAGCACGACATAGCGGGCGTGGTGGACGTGGCAACCATCAGGGCCGGTGGTGACACCGACGAGGACATTGCATTCGCCTCCGCTGAACCCTACCACTACTCCAACAGCGG
>CP070808.1:1579901-1584334 GCA_020343715.1 Thermoplasmata archaeon | reverse complement strand
CTCGTAGACGGTCTCGTCGTCGACGATCAGACTGATGCGATAGCCAGAGTTGGGCTCGTCCTCGTCGATGGTCAGCGGCACGTCGACCCTGAGGGTGTCCCCGGGCCCGACCCGAGAGGTGTCGACACGGAACGGTCCATCCTCATCTCCCAGGGTTATCCGGGGGGGCTCTATTATCACGGGTCCTCCCCCGAGGTCGGTGATCTCACGGGTGTCGATGGGTTGGAGGACGCCCGACCCGTCGGGGGCGAGGAGGATGAGCCTGACGTCGTGGTCCCCGGCCGTGGCGTTCCTCCATGTCAGGTTCTGCCTGTCGGCCGTGGCGTTCCCCAGGTGGACCCCGGTCGAGGAGTCGACCACCTCCCCGTCGACCACCAGCTGGATGGTGTAGGGGTACTCCCCCGGCTTCTCCCAGTTGATGACCCCACCGGTGACGACGACGTCGTCGCCTGGACGGATCCGCTCCGTGTCCACCCTGAACTGGTTCTCCCCGTCCCAGAGGTCCATGTCGAAAGGCTCGATTTTGAGGTCAGCACCCTGGTAGTCCTTGACGAAGATCTCCTGCCACGGGTCATCGGTCCCGTATAGCTCTGGCGCTATGAGCCGCAGGCTGATGTTGTGCTCCCCGACGGTCATGTTCTCCCAGGTGAGGTTGACGGGGACGTCGGTGAAGTTCCCCCTGTGGGTGCCGTCGAAGGAATCCACCACCTCACCGTCCACCACCAGCTGGACAGTGAAGTTGTACTCCCCTGGTCGGTCGTACGAGAATACTGACGTGTGGACATGAAGGTCCTCCCCCGGTGTGTAGAATGATGATGGCTCGGGAAGGTTCTCCGACAGCTCGTCCATCTCCAGCCTGATTGGGGAGAAGATGAAGGCTCTCCCGTCCAGGTCCCTCACCTCCCTCGTCTCGATGGGGATGAAACCGTCCTCGTGGTCGTCGGAATAGAGCTTCACCTCGATCTTGTGCGCCCCATGGGTGATGTTTTCCCACCGGAGCGCGAACTCCTTTCCAGACCTGTTGCCCCGGATGGTGTCGCGGACCCTGTCGACCACCTCCCCGTCGACGATCAGGTCCACCCAGACATCGTAGACCCCCTCCCATTCGTGGGTCCCGACCCAGGGATTGATGGTGAATGTGTCCCCCGGACGGAGGTCATTAATGCTCGTCCTCAGCGGGCTCGTGTTCGTGTCGAAGAACAACCGCACCGGACCCACGTGGAACGGGCCCCCGCCCAGGTCGAGCACGGGTAGCGACTTTGCAGGTTCGTGGGGGCTGACGATGCCTGGGAGGTACAGGTTCAGCTCCACGTCGTGGGCCCCCGCGTTGATGTCGGTGACATCCACCTGGAAGAACGACTCGTTGCCTGTCAGGCTTATAGACCTCCTGAAGGCCGCCGCTGTCTCGTCGTCGATGACGACCTCCACCGTAGCGTTCTGGTCGTCGAGGAGCTCCGAGTGGTGGATCGTCCCATCGATGATGAAGTCCTGGCCTGGACGGATCAGGGATACGTCCACCGGGAAGTAGCTCGCATTATCGTCGTGGTTGAAGAAGATGTGCGGTGGGTCCACGTAGAATGTGTCGTTGTCATCTGTGTAGACGGGCAGGACCCGGAACGGTTCATCTCCCGCGGCTGTCCTGGGGGCGGTGAGCTCGAACCTCACGTCGTGTTCACCGAAGGGGAGATCCTCCAGAAGGAAGGGGACCGTCTCGCACGATATTGCATTGAGCCGCAGGTTCGCCGAATCGTGAATTGTCCCGTCCATGATCAGGTCGATGTCCAGGTCCAAGGGCACGGGTCCTTCGTTGCGAAGGTCGAGGGGGACGACCAACGTAGCGCAGGAGACGGGCTCGAAGGGTATGGAATCGTTGATGTCGACCTTGAGCACCTCGATGGTCTGCTCGGGCAGAGTGAACCGGGTGATGCGGGTCATGGAGTTGTTCGCCTTGTCCCTGGCGTTCACCTCGATGGAGTGCAGGCCAGGTGTCAGGTCGTCGTAGCCGATCTGCATGCGGAACTCGGAGATGTTGTCGTCATTGGTTATGTCATGAGGGTCGTTCCACGCGCCCTCGTCCCATCGCCACCGGAGGGAATCGGTGTCCAGGTACTGGTCGCGGACAAGGGTGTCGATGAGTATGTCCCCGTTCTTGTCGATGACGGTCCCCACGTGGAATATGTCGGGGACGGTGTTGTCGGCGATGAACTCGATGGTGGAGGACTCCAGGTTCCCCGCCACGTCCCCGGCGTTGGTGGTGATGGTGTGGGGACCGTCGGTGAGGTTGTAGGTGTCGATGATGGCCCTCCAGGTGAGGGGCGCTATCTGGTCGAACGGGATGGCGGGGCCGAAGTCGATGGAGTACGTTATCGACGTGGGGTCGATCTCCGCATCCCCCTCCACGATGATGGTCACGGTGATGATGATGCGCCCCGAGACGAAGCCGCCCTCGAAGGGTATCATCATGCCGGGCCCGTGGTAGTCGGTGCCGATGGTCACCTGGCTGTAGCTCCCGTCACCGTCCAGGTCCACCAGGACGGAGACCTTGTCACCCTCGGTTATGTCGATGGTCCCGTTGGACTCGTCCGTCCGGTCCCCCGAGGACCCGTTGACCACTGTGAACAGACCGGTGAATATGCCGTCGTTCATCGAGGCGTCGCCGTTGGTCCCGTCGTCGAACAGCGTCACGCGGATGAAGTCGCTGGGGTTTGCGGGGTCCGAGACGTTGGCGTGGTTCGTCCCACCCACGGTGACCAGGTCGGCCGCCGTTATCCCGATCCTGCCGCCGTCCCTGGCGGCCGAGGCCTTCCGGGTGAAGTCCTCGTTCCAAAGCTGCACCCCGTCGGGTGCGGCGTCCGAACTGGACGATAGAACCAGAAGGGCTCCTCCCAGGACGATCACAAACAGAAACAGGGTCCAACGTAGCGATATCGATGCAGCATGCATCCTCCTCACCGTTGGTCCGGACCAAGTGATTTGAGATATAGATTACGCGAGAATCTGAGTAATTACTCGAAAACGGGTCACTTGTACTCGTCCCACGCCTTCACGTAGAGGTCCGTCTCCGTCCAGGCGAGCGAGGCCGATATGAATGCCCTCGCCAGCTGGATGTTGGCTATCATGGGCACCGAGAAGCGGGCCGCCTCCCGGCGCACCGCCGCCGATGCGTCGTTGGTGGTGCGGGAGTAGCCCTCGGGGATGGAGACCACCAGGTCGAAGGCGCCGTGGGCCATTAGCGTTCCCACGTTGGGCTCGCCGTCCTCGTGGATCTTGTACACCTTCTCCAGCTCCAGTCCGTGGAGCTTGTAGAACTCGTAGGTGTGCTGGGTGGCATAGAGGGGCAGGTCCTTCTTGGCCAGGGCCTTTACCACGTCCAGGAGCTTGTACTTGTTGTCGTCCCCCGCGATGGTGATGAGGACCCCCTTGCGGGGAAGCAGGAAGTCCACCGCCAGCAGCGACTTGAGGAGGGCCGCGTCCAGGTCCTCGCCGAAGCACCCCACCTCGCCCGTGGAGGCCATCTCCACCGATGGCAGGGGGTCTGTGCCCACCAGGCGGGAGTACGAGAACTGGGGGGCCTTGACGCCCACGTAGTCCAGCTCCAGGGCCGAGGGCTGCACCGCGGGGACCTCCTCCCCCAGCATCACCCTGGTCGCCAGGTCCACGAAGTCCACCTTCAGCGTCTTGCTGACGAAGGGCACCGACCGGGATGCCCGGAGGTTGCACTCGATGACCATCACCCGGTTGTCCCGGGCGAGGAACTGCAGGTTCATGGGTCCCGACACCCTTAGGGCCCGGGCCACCTCGCGGCCGATGGTCTTCACCCTGCGCACCGTCTCCAGGTACGTCCGCTGGGGCGGCAGGACCATGGTGGCGTCCCCCGAGTGGACCCCCGCGTTCTCCACGTGCTCCACCACGGCCCAGGCGAGCAGGCGCCCGTCCCTGGCGACGGCGTCGATCTCCACCTCCTTCGAGTTCTCGAAGTACTTGGAGACGACCACGGGGTGGTCCTCGGCCACCTTGGCGGCCCGGCGCAGGCAGTAGTCCAGGTCGTCCTCGTTGAAGGCCACCGACATGGCGGCCCCCGACAGCACGTACGAGGGCCGGACCAGGACGGGGTAGCCCACCTGGTTGGCGAAGGCGAAGGCGCCCTCCACGGAGCTGGCCTCGATCCACGGGGGCTGGTCCACGCCCAGGCGGTCCAGCAGCGCCGAGAACCGGTGCCGGTCCTCGGCCCGGTCCACGTCGTCGGGGTGGGTGCCCAGCACCCTTAGGCCCGCCGAGTGGATGCGGGCCGCCAGGTTGTTGGGTATCTGGCCTCCGAAGGAGATGACCACCCCCTCGGGGTTCTCCATGTCCGCTATGTCCTGGACCCGCTCGAAGCTCAGTTCCTCGAAGTAGAGGCGGTCGCAGATGTCGAAGTCGGTGGACACCGTCTC
>CP070808.1:1577245-1579801 GCA_020343715.1 Thermoplasmata archaeon | reverse complement strand
AGTACCCGGTGTCACCATCATCGGTCGGTAGCGAGCCGAGGATGAAGCCGATGAGGATGGTGATACAGACCGAGGTGGTCATCCCCAGGGCAAGCACGTAGATGCCGTTGTACTCCTGGTCCAGCTCGCCGGGACGGGGGAACATGAGCTTTATCAGCGTCACGCCCGGCAGCACGAATATCAGGAGCAGCCCGAACACTATCTGAAGGATCTCAGCAACCAAGACCAGGGAGCCTCCTGGGTCGGGAAAGTGCCTAGTGGGCTAATAAAGATTGGGAAGGTCAGGCCCTGGAGGCCAGCACCCGCTCGCACACCTCCACGGTGGTGCGGGCGACCCGGTCCCACCCGAAAGCGGGGGCCGTCTCGAGGCCCTTCGCCCCCGCGGCCCTCCGGGCCGCCTCGTCCTCGACCAGGAGGGTGAGGGCATCCCGGATGCCGGCCACGTCGCCGGGGGACACCAGGGCTCCAGAGCCGGGCTCGTACACCTCGCCCATGCCCCCGGCGTCGGTGCACACGATGGGCCTTCCGGCGGCCATTGCCTCAAGGACCACGTTCCCCAGGGGCTCGTAGAGGGACGGGTAGCACACGATGTCGGCGGCGGCGTAGTGGGCGGGGACCTGCCCGTGGTCGATGAAGCCCGTGAACTTGGCCCTTACACCTAGCCTCTCCGCCTGGGCCTCCAGCTCCCCCCGGGAGGGTCCGTCCCCCACAACCAGGAGCCGTGCGTCCAGCCCCTCCATGGCGGAGATGAGGTCGCTCACGCCCTTGTGGGGCACCAGGCGGCCGGCGTACATGACGGTCAGACCGTCCAGGCCCAGGGCGTCTCGGGTGGCGTCCCTCTCCGCAGCCGCCTCGCGGAATGCGGAAAGGTCAACACCGTTGTGGACCACCGTCATGCGGTCCCGGGGGACCCCGTAGGCCTTGTTTGTCTCCCCGGCGATGACCTCGGTTATGCAGATCAGGTGGTCGGCGTTGCGCGCGCAGTACTTGTCCATCCTCACGTGGGCCCTCATGGCCATGAGGGTGCCGACCCCGGAGCCCAGCTCCCGGTAGCGACCAAGTTCCGCGTACCAGGTGGAGTGCATTTTTACCACGGTGGGGAAGTCCCTCATACGCAGGTGCCCGTAGGCGTTGTCGCCGTGGCCATGGACGACGTCCAGGTCCGGTACGAGCCTGCCCGTGTACGTGGCGGACCAGGCGGTGTAGGGATTACGCACCCGGTGCACCAGTACGCCCTCCCTCTCCTCCTCGTTGGGGGCATCGGGGGTGCGGGCGGCCACCACGTGGACCTCGTGCCCCTCCGCCAGGAGGGCCAGGGCAAGGGCCCTGGTGTGAATTGTGGTGCCCCCGGCCATGCGTGGCGGGTAGTCCATGGAGAGGAGGGCGATGCGCACGCCGGCTTGAGGGGCCAGCGGCAAGATAAGCCTTGGGGTGGACCCCCTGAACCTTCCGGGGGAGGGTTGACGGAAGCTTATTGTATAATGGTACGCGGTGGAATACCCGAGGTTGGACCGCAAGGAGGTGTCGTCATGGTCAAGGAGATAACGATGGACGATTGGGAGAGGCTCGTGGAGGGCTCGGACGTGCCCGTGCTCGTAGAGTTCGTCACGTCGACTTGCCCCACCTGCGCCACCATGGCGCCGGCGGTGGAGAGGATCGCGGCCAATCTGGGCGAGAGGGGTGCCGTATACAGGGTCAACGTTGAGCGGGAGCAGGTCCTGGCGATGAGATACGGCGTCCAGGGCGTCCCCACCTTCATGGTCTTCTGTCAGGGCAACCAGGTCTCGTCCCAGGTCGGTGAGGTCTACCCCACCCTGCTCGAGCGCATGGTCACCGAGGCGGGCGAGTTCGGGGGCCAGTGCGCCGCCAAGGCCACCAAGGTGCCCTTTGAGATGTCGGGCTACTTCTGAGGTGAGATTCGTGGAGCTGGAATTCGTCGGCGACGCCGAGTGGGAGGACCGGGTCCTGGGGGCGGAGGGGCCCGTGTTTGTGGAGTTCTGGTCCCCTACGTGCAACACCTGCAGGAGCATGGAGCCCAGGCTGCAGCGGGTGGTCGGTATGTACTCCGACAGGGTCTCCTTCTTCCGCGTGGACACCACCCAGGAGGAGGACCTGGTGTGGGCGTACGAGGTCCTGTCCACTCCCACCTTCATGGCCTTCCGGGGCTCCGAGCCGGTGGGTGCCCTGTACGGCCAGGTGGAGGACACCGAGCTGGCGAACCTGCTGGACGACGCCATCGCAGGGGAGTGAGCCGGGAACGCCGCCGGGCAACTGTTTTTATCCCCCTCGTCCCATCATGGGAGGGCGGAGGCGAAGGCATGGACCTTAATGAGGTCAGGAGAGAGGCCAAGGGCAAGCTGAAGGGATACTGCGGCGTGTACAAGGTCTGCGACGGTGACCCCAGCAGGCTCTGCATGGGCCTGAAGTACGGCGACTTCCCCGGCATGGGCGGCGCGGGCAGTGGCGTGTCGTTCCGCAACAACTTCCTCGCCCTGGACGCCATCAGGCTGAAGATGCGCGTGGTGGGCGAGCAGATCGAGCCCGACACCTCCTTCA
>CP070808.1:1574454-1577145 GCA_020343715.1 Thermoplasmata archaeon | reverse complement strand
CCCGGGTTGGGGCATCCGACGACCTGGCCCGGGGCCAGTCCACCTTCATGGTGGAGATGATAGAGACGGCCACAATCCTCAACTGCTCCACCGACAGGTCACTGCTCATCCTGGATGAGATCGGCAGGGGCACGTCCACCTTCGACGGTCTCTCCATCGCCTGGGCGGTAGTCGAGCACATCCACGCCCACTCGAGGGCCAAGACGATGTTCGCGACCCACTACCACCAGCTTACGGACCTGGACCGGGTGCTGCCCCGGCTCAAGAACTACCACTTCACCGCCGAGGAGAAGGACGGCGAGGTGGTGTTCCTTCGCAAGGTGGTGGACGGGTCGACCGATCGCAGCTACGGCATCCAGGTGGCCGCCCTGGCGGGCTTGCCGCCCGAAGTGCTGGTCCGGGCCCACGACATCCTGGAGTCCATCGAGAGCAAGAACGCCATCTCGGTTAAGGCCCATAGGGCCGAGGGGGGGCCCCCGTCGGTGCAGACCGTCCTGTTCGATCCTGAGGGACGGACGATGGCCGACGCATCGGCGTCGGAGCCTTCGCCCATCGAGGAGGAGATCCGGAACGTGGACGTGATGAACATAACGCCCCTCCAGGCCCTGGTGATGCTCAGCGAGCTGAAGGCCAAGCTGGGTGAGGACGAGGGGGGTGGCGACGACGGCTAGGGTGCAGGCTCTGGACAGGAGGGTGTACGAGCGCATCGCAGCTGGGGAGGTCATCGAGAGGCCCGCCAACGTGGTCAAGGAGCTGGTCGAGAACGCCCTGGACGCGGGGGCCATGAAGGTCTCCACCGAGGTTCGCGGTGGAGGCGTTGAGCTCATTCGGGTCAGGGACGACGGCGCCGGGATGGACCGGGAGGACGCCCTCCTGGCGATACAGAGGTACACCACGTCCAAGCTGGCCTCCCTGGACGACCTGGACACCCTTGGGACCCTGGGGTTCCGGGGCGAGGCCCTGGCCAGCATCGCCGCAGTGTCCAAGATGGAGCTGGTGACCAAGACCGCCGACGCCACCACGGGCACAAGGATCTCCATACAGGGTGGCGAGGTCATCTCGGTGGACGACGTGGGCTCCACCACGGGCACCGCCATCGAGGTCCGCGACCTGTTCTACAACGTGCCCGCCAGGAGGCGGTTCATGAAGGGACCCGGTCCCGAGGGGGCTCGTGTGACCGACGCCGTCCAGCGGCTGGCTCTGACCCGGCTCGATGTGCACTTCGTCCACGTGGTCGCCGGACGGGAGGTGCTGAACGCTCCGCCGGCCAGCTCTCTCCAGGACAGGGCCGTGGCGGTCCTGGGCCGCGACACGGCCCGTTACATGTTCCCCATCATCGACACCGACCCGGATGACAAGGTGGACGTTTCGGGCATCGTGGGCAAGCCCCAGCTGGCGAGGCCCAACAGGGCCCAGCTGTACGTATCGGTCAACGGGAGACCCGTGGATGCACCCACTGTCGCCGAGGCCGTGAGGGCTGCATACGGTGAGATACTCTTCAGGGGCCGGTGGCCCGTTGCCATCGTAGAGGTGGGCGTGGAACCAAGCAGGGTCGACGTGAACGTTCACCCCGCCAAGCGGGAAGTGCTGTTCCGGGACGCCCAGATGGTGGCCGGGGCCGTCGAGGACGGGGTCCGGGCGACCCTTGCGGACGCGGACCTGGTCACCGAGGCGGCGCCCAGGAGGAGGGAGGCACCCCTGGACGTAGGCGTCCCCACCGAGCCCGAGGTGGACGTCAGCCTGGTGGTGCCCGATGTGGCCGAGGCGGGAGCCGCCAGCGCCCAGACGGACTTGGCGGGCGGCGTGCTGGAGGAGGACCGCCTCCGGTCTGCCTTGGACTTCACGCCCATCGTGGGGGAGGAGCCGCGGTCGGAGGACATCGGCCACATCCCCTCTTGGCTGGTCTCGTTGCGTCCGGTGGGCCAGATCATGGACACGTACATCGTGTGCGAGGGGGAGGACGCGATGTACCTCATCGACCAGCACGCCCTGGCCGAGCGGTTGACCTACGAGTCCATCAAGGCGTCAGCGGCCCACGGTCGGCTCAAGCAGCAGACGATGCTGGAGCCCATCGTGCTTCAACCCACCGAGGGGCAGCTGGGGGTCCTGGAGGCCCGCAGGGACGCCCTGGAGTCCCTGGGGTTCGCGTTCTTCAACGCAGAGGACGGGAGCCTGCACGTGACGGCCCTGCCCTCGATGCTGGGCCAGAAGCTCACCCAGGAGGAGGTAGACGTGCTGCTCCAGGACCTGCTCTCGGGGGAGACGTCCGGGACGGTGACCACCAAGGAGGAGGCCATCCGGTCCATGTCGTGCCACCTCTCCATCAGGGCGGGCCAGCGGCTGACCCCCAAGCAGGTCGTCGCGCTCCTCCGGGGAATGGCCGGCTCCCACGATCCCCTTGCGTGCGTCCACGGCCGGCCTACGGCCATCCGGGTGACCAAGGGCGAGCTGGAGAGGATGTTCAAGCGGACCGAGTAATGGGGCGGGTCAGCGGTCGCGCCGCAGCGCGCGGGCCGCGTCGATGAGCCCCTGTTTGATGACGGGGTCATCAGAGCCTCTGGCCAGGATCTCAGCGTACTCGGCGAACATGTGCTCGTAGAACTGGGTGTCCAGGTCACGGACCCGCTCCAGGAGCTGGTCGGACTCCTCCCTCATGTCGGCCAGGCGATAGAGGAGACCCAGGAGGAACAG
>CP070808.1:1567355-1574354 GCA_020343715.1 Thermoplasmata archaeon | reverse complement strand
CGACGAAGAAGGGAGTCGAGGTCGGCGGGAAGGCTGCCAAGAAGGGAGTCGAGGTCGGTGGCAAGGCGGCCAAGAAGGGAGTCGAGGTCGGAGGTAAGACCGCCAAGAAGGGGGCCGAGGCCTCCAAGTCCGCCGTCCACAAGATGAAGGGCGATGATGATGAGGGCGAAGGCGCGGGCAAGGGCAAGGGCATCAAGGGTGTTCTCGAGAGCTCGACCGAGATCGTCAAGTCCACCAGCAAGAAGGCCGTCGACGTGGGCAAGAAGGGTGCCAAGAAGGGTGTCGAGGTGAGCAAGAAGGGCATCGACAAGGGCAAGGACCTGGGCACTACTGCTGCGGACAAGGCCCTGGACGCCACAGCATCGGCCACCAAGAAGGCTAGGGGCAAGGGCAAGGGGAAGTCCTCGTCAGGGAAGGAGGACTAGCCGCCTTCCCTGAGCAGCGCCGATGCTGGCCCCTTCGGGAGAAAGGCTTATAGCATCACCGGACCGTATCAACGGTGAGGTGAACCTATGGGCGGATTGCTCAAGAAGACCGAGGACAAGTTGAAGAAGGCCGGTCACAAGGTTGAGGACGGGGCCAAGGCGGCCGGTCACAAGACCAAGGAAGGCGCCGTCAAGGCCGAGCACAAGGTTGAGGATGGGGCCAAGTCCGCGGGTCACAAGACCAAGGAGGGCATCAAGTCCATCGGGCACAAGACCAAGGCCGGCGCCGTCAAGGCCGCCGGCAGGATGGACGTGACCTGCGACAAGTGTGGCAAGCTGATGAAGCCCGGTGGGGAGTACACCCGGATCATCCAGGGCAAGGAGTACCAGTTCTGCTCCGTCCTGTGTGCCGACCACTTCCATCCCCCGATGTGAGCGCCCTATTCCTAACCAGGACCTCAGGTGAGGCCCATGAGGCAGCTGACCGAAAAGGAGCGGGCCGAGTTCCCGATGGGGGGCAACGAGACCCTCCTGATGATGCTCAGGCCGCATCCCTTCTCCTTCATAAGGTACTACTCAGTCGGGATAGTCCTCCTCCTGTGGATAGTGCTTACCTTCTGGATCTACGACCAGGGGTGGTTCGAGCAGGACTGGCTACCTGATGACCTGCAGACCATGATGCCGGCGCTGTTCCTGGCGCTGGGCGCCCTCATCGTGGGAAGGTGGCTTGTCAGCGGCTACAGCAAGGGCTTTCGCTACCTCTACTGGTTCGCTCTCATTGTCCTGCTCGTCGTCACCGGCCTCTTCATCTGGTACTGGGACGATTCGGCCACGGCCTTCTACTTCGCCTTCCTGTACGGCATCGCCCTGGGCGTCATGGGCATAGGTTTCGCCGAGTTCTACCGCAGGGCGTTCCACTACATGGTCACCAACCAGCGCGTCGCCATCCGCTACAAGCTCTTCTCCGTCGAGGAGACGAACATGCGCTTCGAGAAGATAGAGGACTTCGAGGTCATCCGCCCGTTCTCCTGGCGCATCGTCGGCCTTGGCACCATACGCCCGTACACCGGGACAGAGGACGCCAAGGCGGACAAGAACATCGACTTCCACGGACCCAAGGAGGCGATTTACGGGGTCCGCCACCCCAACGAGGTCAAGAAGCAGCTCATCCAGATAATACTGGAGAGGGACCAGTGGGACAAGCAGATGGTGGACCTCCTGGAGGAGCAAAAGAGGGCCAGGGAGCAGCCGGCCAAGGCACCACCCGCCGCAGCTCCCGCAGCTCCCGTGGCCGCAGCGGCGGCCGTCGCGGCCGCACCACCACCGGAGCCGGAACCCGCCCCCGAGCCCACGCCCGAACCGGCACCCACCTCCGGTGTCTCCTATTACCAGCCGGCACCGCCGCCCGAGCCCACCCCCGAACCGGCGACCACCAAGAACTACGAGAGGATAGACCCGTCCCAGTACGCCGAATCGACCCCCGAGCCGGCAATGGCACCGCCACCTCCTGACGAGGAGCAGGACCCGGAACCGGAGCCCAGCGCGGTGAGGACGATGATGCCCGAGACCCATGAACCGGACACCCCCCTGGAGATGCGTGGCGGGGACGACATGGACTTCGAGACGGGCCATCGGACCCCACGTCCAGAGCCGGAGATCCAGCCGAGCCCCCCCGACGAGGGGGAAGAGTGGCGTCGGCGCGATGAAAAGAAGCCCAGGTCCCTCTGAGGTGCCTCACGGGATCCAAAGGAAGTAACGCAGCTCGGCCTCGTACTTCACCGTCTGCTCTGCCCCAGTACCGGTCACGATGGTGTAATCGCTGGAGGAGGCCCACCGGTCATCAGGCAGGTCCTCCACGGTGTCGACGGAGCTGGACCCGAACAGGGCCACCTCGCCCTCGTAGAGGAACATCCATGCGTGCTCGGTCCCGTTGAGTCGGTTGTCGGAGAAGAACCCGTCCACGAGGGCGAGGATCGGCTCCGTGTCCCACTGGCCATCGTAGATACCCTGTCCCGGCCCGTTCCTCCAGGTCAGGTTGCAGAACGACTCAAGGAGCCATCTCACCGTCTCCGCCTCACCAGGGTCCGAGATGTTGTGGAGAGGTTGACTGTCGACCTCGGTGCCGTCGGTCCACTCGATGACGGGGGTAGGACGGGTCCCGTTGGTCGAGAGGGCCTCCACCATGACCCTCTGGTTGTCGCACATTCGCTGGTACGCATCGTCGGAGAAGTTACCTCCGTCGCTCACCGTGGTGGCGGAGTACAGGAACATGCCCTCGGCGATCAGGATGGCGACCATCAGGAACAGGAGGGCGTCGTATATGGCGACCAGCCCTTCTCGCCTGTCCCGCAGGACGAGCAGCCGCCTCATCTCCACACCTCCACGGTCACCAGGCAGGCGTGCCTCTCGCTGACGTCGTAGTCCTGGGGTCCAAGGTTGACCTCCATGACGAGGGCGTACTGGACCTGGAGGACGACGGAGTCAGCTTCCTTCGGGGGCTCGTCCCCGAACTGGTAGAACGAAAACACATTGGCGTCAGGGTCATGTGCACCGTCGGGGACCACCAAGTCGTCGAAGGTGACCCGGTAGTTCATATCGGAGCGGATGTGGTCCTCGAACTGGTTCCCGGACGTCAGAGTGGCCAGCTCGGGCTGCCTCAGGAGGAAGTCGGTGTACCTGGAGCCGTACGAATTGATGGCCTGGAGTCGTTCCCACGACTCGATCTGCTTTACGATGTGCTCGGCCTCGTCGTACAGGTCCTGATCGGCCTCGGTGGTGCTGATGGCCTCCCAGTTGTAGAGGGTGGAGCCCAGGAGGATGCCTATCCCCACCACGACGACGAGGAGCGTCTGCAGGTCCTCGAAGACGCCTATCTCCCCCCTCGTGTCACTACGAAGCCACATCCAGGTCCGTTGAGCGGCTGTGGCGCTCATAAACCCTTCGGTGATTAACTTCGACGAAGGCAACGTTAATCACACAGGTCGTCCCATGTCCGGACGTGAACGACGAGGAACCCCCTGTGGGCCTGTCGGACGAGGTGGCCTTCACACCGCCCGGCTGGGCCAAGCCCCTGCTGGCGATCTCCGTGCTCGCCATGGGAGGGGTCCTTATCTTCTGCCTCGCCCTGGGCGTGATGTTGCTGGCCGGGGACGTGAACGCCGTGAAGGCCTGGGACTTCTGGGGCGACACCGACGTCCTGGGAGCCCTCCTTGTCATGTCATCGGCCCTGCTCGCCCTGGGCTTCGCCTTCCTGTTGAAGCGGTCCGATGACTCGCTGGCCCTCTTCCTCCTGGGGATCGTGGTGTTCGAGGGGACCATGCTGTGGGGCATCGTCGCCTTCGAGGGGAAGGGAGGTCCCGTTGTGCTGCTCCTACTGATGGTAATCCCCTTCCTCGCCCTGTTCGGTCTGCAGACCGACGAGATACGTCGGTGGTTCTTCCTCCCCTCCGACGAGGAGGGCGTGGCCTGAAGGGCCGCTCGAAAGGGTTATCTAGGAATTCGGCCTTTTGGAGCCACCCGACGGGCCCGTGGGGTAGCTTGGCATCCTTCCAGCTTGGGGTGCTGGTAACTCGAGTTCGAATCTCGGCGGGCCCACCACACCCTTCTCTCAACCTTATGCAAACGTTGATATCGGGCCACCGGTATTCGCAGACCGAGCATGTCTGGCCCATTCAGCTTCTCCCTGAGATTGGCCCTCCTCGCCCTGCTGTCGGTCGGGGCCCTCTGCCTCCTCGCATCCGCAGCGTCCGCCCTGCCCGGTGACCTGTCGGTGGAGCTGGAGCTGGAGGAGCAGAACGTGGAGGCCAGGCCCGAGGAGGGCCCCGACACCGTGACCCTCCATGGCAACCTCACCTTCGACCAGCCCATATGGCAGTACGCCAGCGCGACCATCATCCTGGAGATCGACACCAACTGGTCGGCGTCCGCGTCCCCGTCCACGGTGACCAACCGGGGAGTCGGGACCCAGTCCTTCACCGTGAACGTCGAGGTGCCCACATCGACCAGGGGCGGCCAGATGGCACGGATAGAGGTCATAGCCGAGTACTCAACCAGGTTCGGCGATCCATCTCTGACCTCGGACCTGGCCACCATCACGGTGCGGCCTTGGGTCGGATACCGGGTGAACGTGACTGACGCGGTGGAGCTGGTTGTGGCCCAGGGGACCTCTGGGACGCTGAAGCTCCCGCTCCGGAACGTGGGCAACGTGCCGGACACCTTCGCATCCTCGGTCCCCTACTGGTACGGACTGAGGCCCCTGGGACTCACCGTGGAGTCGCCCGTGCCGGTTAGGATCAACGTGAAGGAGGAGATGGACCTGGAGTTCTCCGTCTTCGCCGCCACGGACACCATCCCGCGGCTGTACGTCTTCGACCTGCTGGTCGACGCGGCGTCCCTCCCGCGGGGCGGCCATGGAGCCACCGAGGACCCCCGGGTGGTCAGGGCGAAGGTGCATGTGACGGGGCTCTCGCCCCCCGACGACCCCTACGAGGCCTGGTCGGCGGGGGACCCGCCCAGTCCCCTGGCCGGATGGAACTCCGTCTTCGGTGCTTCCGCCCCCCGGAACAACCCCGACGTGGACCCGTCGGGCACGTACGTGGTGTACGACCAGTTCAACGGCAACGAGCGACAGATCTTCCTGGGCCAGGTCTCCGGATCGGGGTCCCGGCCCCTGACCCACGGCTGGTTGGACCACCATCCGGTGATATCGCCCAACGGCCAGATGGTCGCCTTCGCCAGGGAGCCCGACCGTATCATCATCGTCAACCACAACGGCACCGAGCTCATGGAGTTCGGCACGGAGTTCGGGTGGGTCAACCTCACGGACTGGTCCGCCTCGGGCGACAGGATCCTATTCGACGCCTCGGGGGTCATATACGAGCTGGACCTGCGCTATAACTCCACCCGAAGGCTGGCGGGGGAGCCCGTGGAGCAGTGGGGCGCCGTTTACTCTACGGACGGTGGCCGGATATTCTACCTTTCCTACGAGGCCGCAGGGGACAGGCCCGAGGTCTGGTCCATGACCTCCGACGGGTCCGCCCATAGGCAGCTGACCTTCAACGACGTGGAGGAGCGGTCCGTCTCCGTCAGCCCCAACGGCGCCCGGGTGGCCTTCACCCTGGAGGAGCGGAACGGGAGGGGCGACCGGGTCTGCGTCATGAACCCCGACGGCTCACAGGTCCGGTTCTTCACCGACCTGAGCCGGGACGTCTTCGTCCTTCGGTGGCTCCCCGAGGGCGATTCGCTGATGGCCGAGGTCAGCTCCCATAACGCCAGCACCCATGACATAGAGCGGGTGGAGTACCCCTGGAAGGACGCGGGGGCCCCGGGTGGCGGGGACGGAGACGGAGGGGACAACGGAGGTGGCCCCGGAGCCGGATGGTGGGACGACCTCACCATGGGTTACGGGAACTACGTCCTCATCGTCATAGGCGTCGTCGTCGCCGCCTCCGTGGCGGGCGTTTTCATCCGGCGTCGCCGGCGGAGGGGGATGGAGGCCTCGGCCGACGAGCTGAAGCACCAGATGGAGTCGGAGGAGAGGGCCAGGTGGGAGCAGGCCAGGCAGGGCATCGAGGTGCCCAATGAGCAGACCTACGGTGAGGGGACCTCCCACTACCAGCGTTACCGTGGCTACTAAACGGTAGCCTCGCTGTGGTGATGCGCTCGCGGGCCTTTGCCCGCGGTCTAGTACGGCATTACCTCGTCGATGAGGGGGACGTGGGCAAGGAATATGCGCCGGCAGCAGTACCTGTCGACGCCAAGCTCGTCCAGGGATTCCCTGGGGCTCTTGCCGTCCTCCACCATGTGCACGTAGGTCTCGTAGAGACCCCCGATGACCTTTCCGCACGAGAAGCAACGAACCGGTATGATCATGAACTCACCTGTACGACTTCTGCCTCTTCTTGCGCGCGCCCCGGCCGAGGGGATGCTTGGGCTCGCTACGCCTGGGGTCGTTGACCAGCAGGCTGCGGTCGAAGGCCCGGAACTTGGCCCGGAGCTCCTCGTCCTCGAAGTAGTCGACGAGACCGCGGGCGATGGCGGTGCGGGTGGCCGTGGCCTGGCCCATAACGCCGCCGCCGTTGACGTTCACGTCGATGTCCACCTTCACGACCATGTCACCGGCCAGCTCCAGGGGCTCCATCATCTTGAGCCTGGCCAGCTCCGGTTCCAGGATCTCCAGGGGGACGCTGTTGATCTTGATCCTGCCCTTGCCGTCCTTTATGGTGGCTCGGGCGATGGCGGTCTTGCGCTTTCCGCTGCTGTTTATGACCTTCATTCCCTCACCTCGTAGCCGAGCACCTTGGACACCTCACCCAGGGACATGTAGCGCTGGGTGGATAACTGGGACGCGCCCTCGATGGTCTCGAACTTCTTCTTCGTCAGCTCCTGCGGGACGGAGATGTGGACCTTGAGGCGCTTGTACGCGTTCCGGCCCCGGGGCTTCTTGAAGGGGAGCATCCCCCGGACGGTCCGCTTGAGCATCATGTGGGGGGTCCTCGGGTACAGGGGACCCTTCCGGGCACCACCCACGTCACGCCTGTGGCGGAAGTGGGCGATGACGTCGTCCTTGCCGCCG
>CP070808.1:1565178-1567255 GCA_020343715.1 Thermoplasmata archaeon | reverse complement strand
CCACTCGCTGGCACCGCCCGAGGGGGGCTGGTCCATCTCGGCCAGTCCCTCCAGGGTGATAGCGGCTAGACCATCGTCCTCCGCATCCACATCCGGTTCGTCGATGTCGACCTCCTCCAGCTCCTCGTCCATCTCCTCATCCATGTCGATGGCCTCGAGGGTGTCCTCGTCTGAGGGTAGCGTCGCCTCGTCCTCCTCCTTGCCCTTCTGCTTCCGCAGTCGGGCCTCTCCGATGACCAGGGCCACGGCGAGGCCGACGATGAAGGCGACCACGATCATCCACCAGGGGAACACACCCTCGGTCTCGGGCTCCTCCGCCTGGTGGGCCTGCTCGGTGGGCGGCGCCTCGTTGCCGTCGGCGTCGAAGGCCTCCACCCGGTAGCGGTACGTCTTGCCGGGCTCCACCTTGTCATCGGTGTATGTGGTGGCGGTGGGTCCCAGCTCGGCAACCATCTCCCAGGTGCCCTCGGCACCCTGGCGACGGTATATGCGATAGCCCGCCACATCGGGGTCTGTGGACGGGGACCACTCCAGGACAACCTTGCCCAGGCCCTTGTCGTCGACGGTCAGGTCGCCAACTCCGCCGGGCGGCGTGGTGTCGGTGACGTTGACCGAGATGGAATCTGAACCGGTGTTGCCCCAAGCGTCGGTGACGGCGCAGCCCACCGTGTAGGTGCCGGGCTCGGCGAAGGTGAAGCTGGGACGCTTCCCGTAGACCTCCCACTCTATGCCCAGGTCGTCCTCGATGGTCCACACGTAGACGGCGGTGTCGGGGTCGAAATCTGGGTGGTTGTCCTCGGGGGTGGCCTCGAAGGAGACGAGGGTGTCCTCGTCCACCGTCCTGTCATCGCCGATGTCGACGGATGGCGAGGTTGTGTCGTGGACCTCCAGGATGCTCTCCCAATCCACCGAGTTGCCGGCGGCGTCGGACACCGTGAGGGACACCAGGTAGGTCCCTGGCGTCTCGAAGGTGACGTCCAGGACGGCGCCCTCATCGGATCCCACGTCGCCCGTCTCGCCCACGTAGGGCTCCCAGGACCAGGTGAAGGTGGCTCCCTCAGGCCAGGTCGGGTCGTTGTCCGTGCTGCCCGAGGCGTCGTAGGTGACCTCCGTGTCCTCGTCGACGATGGGTCCGGGACCGTCCACTTCAACCACGGGGTCCGTGAGGTCGTTGACGAATATGTCGAAATGGACGGTTATGGTGTTGCCGTTGGCGTCGCTGACGACGGCGGTGGCGTTCCAAAGGCCCGGTGTCGAAAACTCTAGGTTGGGTGTGAGGCCCTCGGCCCTGGTCTGCTCTCCCCACGGGTCGACGAACGTTAGCTCCACCACCGCCGTCTCGTAGAAGGACGGGTCGTTGTCGGTGATGAAGGGCTTGAGGTTGATCTCGACCATAACGTCCTCGTCCACCGCCGAGAGTATTATCTCACGGGCATCGGGGGCCACGGTGTCCCTGACGTACACCGTCAGGGTGTCGGTGGCCTCGTTGCCCGCGGCGTCGGTGAGCCGTAGGGTGACCTTGTACGAACCCACGGTGCCGAAGGGGTGGGACGTCTCCATGCCCAGGTGGGTGAAGGTACCGTCGTAGTCCTCCACGACCCAGCGGAACGTAGCGCCCTCGGGGAAGTCCATGTGGTTGTCGGTGGACGCGCTGCCGTTGAACACCGCGTCGGCGCCCTGGTCGACGATGATGTCGTCGCCCGCCTCGGCGACGGGCGCAGTGAGGTCGTTGACGGTGACGGCGATGTAGATCGTGGCAGAGTTGCCCGCCTGGTCGCGCACGGTTAGGCTCACGTTGTACACGCCGGGATCGCGGAAGATGTAAAGCGGCGTCACGCCGAAGAGGTTGACGGTGCGGCCTCCCTCCTCGAAGGACCACAGGTACTGGGCACCCAGGGGGAACGACGGGCTGTTGTCCGTCGTCCCGGTGCCGTCGAAGGAGACGGGCACGTCCTCGTCAACGTTTATGTCGTCGGCCACCGGCACGGGCGCCGTTATGTCCCGCACCGTCACGGTGATGACGTCGGTGTCCGAGTTGCTCCCACCGTCTGTGACGGTGAGGGTAACGGTGTACCTG
>CP070808.1:1563411-1565078 GCA_020343715.1 Thermoplasmata archaeon | reverse complement strand
GGAAGGATATCCAGAACGCCTTCTTCCGGTTACCGGTGGCATAGAAGATGGGCACGGACACCGAGATGCCCTCGGGGATGTTGTGGATGGCTATGGCGATGGCTATGGCGATACCGAGACCTGGGTCCGAGAGGGCGGTGATGAAGGTGGCCAGCCCCTCGGGGAAGTTGTGGATGGCGATGGCCAGGGCGGTGAATACACCAGCCCGCATGAGGGTGGACTTGCGCTCGGCCTTGGTCTTCAGGGCGTCCAGGGCCTCGGCGTCGGTGCCCTCGGGATGGTCCTTGTCCTCGTGGGTGCACATCCCCTCGGGGATGGGCTCTTGGGTGGAGATGGCGTCCAGCTCCATCTCCTCGGCGAACTCGTGGGGGTTGGCGTCGTGGGGGATGACCAGGTCGATGACGGCGATGACCAGGATGCCCAGGAAGAAGGCGATGGTGGCCCACAGGTCCCCGGCTCCGGTCTCGACCTCCAGTTCCTCGATGGCGACGGGCAGCATCTCCATGAAGGACACGTAGATCATTACGCCCGCCGACAGGCCCAGGGCGAAGGCCAGGTAGGACATCTTCGGCCGCTTGAAGAAGAAGGCGATGGCGCTGCCTATCCCCGTGGAGAGACCCGCGATGAGGGTCAGGATGAAGGCGAACAGCACTGCCTGGTCTATCTCCATGCTCCGATCTCCCGCCTACATGGCCCTAAGCTCGTCCAATGTGAGGATGGGTATCAAGTTTACCCCTACATCGTCCATCGTCGCGGTGGCGCCCTCGCACCGGTCGACCACGACCACCAGGGTGTCCATCTCGGCCCCCACCTCCCTCAGGGCCTCGACCCCGGGGACGGCGGAGCCCGCGGTGGTGGTCACGTCCTCCACCATGAAGACCCGGTCACCTTCGGAGATGGCCCCCTCGATGAGGTTGCGCATGCCGTGCCCCTTGGCCTTCTTGCGAATCATCAGGTACGGGATGTCCGCCTCCAGGCTTATTGCCACCGCCAGGGGGACGGCCCCCAGGGCGACACCCGCTACCCTATCCGACTCCGGCGCCGCGTGGGCCATCGCCTTGGCGCACAGGATCAGGATGTCCGGGTAGGTGAGTGCCCGCTTCATGTTCACGTACACGTCCGACTTGCGGCCCGAGGCCAGGGTGAAGTCTCCGAACTCCACGGCCTTGACCTCCATGAGCCTCCTTGCGATCCGGTCCTTCAGGACCACCGGGTTGACGTCCTCCTCCAGCCTCATGCGTGTCTCCTCCTCACCAGGGGACCTCCTTCTTTCCCATCTTGTAGCCGATGATGTTCACCCCCCTGTGCAGGGCGGGTGAGATGATAAGGATGACGAGGATGTGCCATGGGAACCCGTACTCGGAGGGCCAGAAGGTCTCCGAGAACCAGGGGAAGGCGAAGATCCCCGCCAGCAGCCAGGACCCCAGGATGAAGTCGTACATGTCCATGATGGGCGACTTGGCGCCCCGCTCGGCGCCCGACCGCCGCTTGAAGAAGGACTTGACGAAGTCACCGAACAGGGAGCCGAAGGCCATCCAGAAGCCGACCCAGATCCAAGACAGGCCCGTGTCCCAGTTGGGCATGAGGAAGTCCGTCAGGTCGTCGGTGCCCGAGGCCCGGACCACCATGCTGAGGATGCCCACCAGCACGATGCCGCCCACGGTGCC
>CP070808.1:1535231-1563311 GCA_020343715.1 Thermoplasmata archaeon | reverse complement strand
GGTCCCGCCCGAGCCGTAGAACACGTCGCCCACCAGGTCCCCTTCGTCGGAGGAGGTGAGGACCATCTTCCGGAGGAGCTTGACCGGGAGCTGGCAGGGATGGCCCTTGATCCGGTCCGGGTCGTTGCCGCGGTTGTACTCGGGGAAGAACCAGACGTCCCCGTCCTCCCACCTCTCCTCCCCCTCGAGACACGTTGGGTCCATGGGGTCCTCCGGGTCCGGCTCCTCGTCCCACACGTCCTCCTGGTACTTCTCCAGCCTGTTGAACCTGTAGTCCTTGGGGTCCTTCACCAGCAGCAGCACGTGGTAGTGGGAGGTGACGAAGCGGCGCTTGGTGTACACCCCCCAGGTGTACCTCCATACGATGTGGTTGAGCAGGTGGAAGGGGGAGCTATGGACGGCTGACAGTATCTGGTGGAGGTTGGTCCACCCAGAGACCACGTACATGGACCCGTGAGGGGCCAGGGCCTCGTGGCAGCGTTCGATCCACCGGCGGGAGAAGTCGTAGTAGCCCTCGTCGGTCATGTCGTCGGAGTACAGCTTGTACTGGGAGGACCCGTACTCGTGGGACGACTTGTCGAAGCCGATGTTGAAGGGCGGGTCGGCGATGATGAGGTCGAACCTGCCCTTCCAGGGCCCCAGGGTCTCGAAGATGTCGCCAATGACCAGCTGGTGCTCCTCCTCCGCCATGGTACCCGGGAAAGGCGAGCGCGCTGATAAGCGTTTCTGGGGTGTCCAGGTAACAACCCTTTCAACAAATTATAAGAAGGGCCCGTTTTATACATGCGCCATCGGCATCGGAGATGCTGTCTACTCGGAGGTATGTTCACCATGACCCCCATCCCCCGCGGAACGGTCCCCATCATAGCGATGGCCGTCCTGGCCCTCGCTGCCCTCGTCCTCTTCCTGACCCCCGCATCGGCGGAGAGCATCGACATCTACGAGTTCGAGGAGATCTCCACCACCTACGGGGCCAACGCCGTGGCCGTCCGGGCGGACGGAGGCGAGGGGCTGGTCCTGACCTCCGAGAGGAACCAGTCCACGGGCCTCTATACCAACATCGTGTTCACCACCACGGGCACATCGCTGTCCCAGCGCCAGACCTTCGTGAACCAGTCGTGGTACTGGCGTGCCGCCGCTTACGACCCCGTCAGCAACCATGCCCTCATGGGCGGGTCGCGGGGCACCCTCTACAAGTGGGACGGGAGCAGCATCACTCGGGTGACTACGAGCTTCTCTTACGACATCCACCGGATCGTGTGGCACCCCGAGGACGAGGTGGCCTACCTGGGGACCACCACCAGTCGCATCTACCAGTACCGGTCGGGCACCGTGTCGTACCTGGTAGGGACCTACAGCTCGGTTCAGGACCTGGCCATCAGGCCCGACGGCGGGGAGCTGGCCATAGCCGCATACAACATGGCCCAGCTGTACAACCTCTCCAGGAACGACATGAACACCCTGCCAAGGCCCCTCAACGACGACTCGCGGGAGTACTACTACATCTACTCCATCGAGTACAGCCTGGATGGCAACTCCGTCCTGGCCAACTGGTACGACTGGAACGAGTACGCGATGTTCCGGTACGTCAACGACAAGTGGATCAAGGTTGCCAGGGCGTCGGGACGCATCAACTTCATGGACTTCGAGGCCGAGGGCACCTTCATCCTGCTGGGCCAGACCAACAACCTCCAGTACCTCCAGGGCGGGAGCATCGCCCCCGTTCCTGACTGGTACACCACCGGCTCGTCGGGGGTCAACGACTTCGACTACAATTCCCAGGGCTTTTACTTCATCGTAGGCACCCCCGAGGGGGTGTTCAAGCTGAAGCGGAAGCCCAACGTGAAGCCGTGGCTCGACAGGGACATCCCCGACTTCGAGTTCAACGAGGACGAGAAGGACGGGGGCGACAACCTCATCGACCTGTCGGCGTACATCCGGGACGACAGGGCCTTCGACAAGCTCCGCTTCGAGTTCGACCTGGAGCAGGACCCGACACTCATCGACGGCGAGGTGGACGGCATGTTCCTGGACTTCACCCAGATGGTGGAGCACTGGAACGGCAGGATGACCTTCCGCATCAAGGTGTGGGACGGGGGAAGCGACGACAGAGTGGGGACCGCCGACGACCAGTTCAACCGGACCAATATGTTCAACGTGACCATCAGGCAGGTCAACGACCCCGTGCTGATACTCTCCCTGGGGTCCAAGACCGTGGGCAACGACGACCTGGTGTGGTTCGTGGCCGAGGGGAACTGGTTGAACCTGTCCATCGTCACCGAGGACGTGGACAACTACGAGTACGAGATACAGCCACCCCGCTTCGCCTTCAACCGCAGCCTGCCCACCCTCAAGGTGGACGCCGACGAGATGATGCTCACATTCCAGCCCCGGAACAAGGACGTGGGCTCGATCTATGTGAACCTGTCCGTCACCGACGGCTACGGGTCGTACGCCTACGCCGACATCGTGTTCCACGTGAGCAACGTGAACAACCCACCCAGGCTAATGGGGATCCGGGACAGGACGGTCAACGAGGACCGGTGGTTGAACTTCACCGTCTCGGCCAAGGACGACGACATGGACATCGGCATCGAGACGTACCTGACCTTCTCCACCAACCGCACCGACGGGGTGGGGGACGACGACCTGCCCAACCTGAGCTTCTTGGTGGACGACGAGGACACCACCCGCATCAAGGTGTCGTTCCTCCCGACCAACGAGGACGTGGGCGTGATATGGGTGGAGTTCCGCGTCAGCGACGGGTTCGGCACCGTGGGCGAGTGGCAGGACATCAAGTCCATGACCATCACGGTGGTCAACACCAACGACGCCCCGAACCTCATCGAGGTGGACGGCGTGAGCACCTCGGGCATGACGGAGTTCCCGCTCACTGCCACCGAGGACCAGGAGCTATCGGTGACCTTCCTGGCCCAGGACGACGACCTGGACCCCCTGTTCTTCTACGTGGACGACTCGCGCTTCACCCTCTCGCAGCCCGGTGCCGGCTACGGCGCCACCGTGACCTTCACCCCCACCAACGACGACGTGGGGAACCTGATGGTGACCATCAGCGTCTGGGACGTGTTCAACACCTTCGACGAGCTGCTGCTCAACATCTCGGTGCGCAACGTCAACGACGCCCCCATACTGTTGACCTTCGAGTCCCAGGACGTTACCGACATGGACCAGGTCGAGTACGTGCTCTTCGAGGACGTCCTCTTCACCGCCCCCATCAAGGCCTACGACATGGACTCGGAGACCCTGACCTACTCCGACAGCGGTGGCGTCTTCACCTTCGCCGTCGCGGCGGACACCAGGTCCGCCTTCGCCAACTTCACCCCCACCCAGGCCGATGTGGGGGAGATCACCACCATCCTGGAGGTGGACGACGGGGACGGTGAGATCGACGTCATCGTCATCATCCTCACAGTGATGGGCACCAACGACCCGCCCGGGACCCCGGAGATCTCCCAGCTGGCCTTCGACAGCCTCACCATCCCCCTCCGGGCGACCTTGGTGACGGACCCCGACGGCGACGAGCTCAACTACACCTGGGACTTCGGTGACAACAGCCCCAAGGAATCGGGCATCGGTCTGACCGACGTGACCCACGACTACCCCAGGCCCGGCAACTTCGGCCTGGTCCTCACGGTGGACGACGGCAACGGCGGGGTGACCACCACCCATTACGACGTGCTGGTGCCGGACACCGGCGAGACGCCGCCAGAGACGAAGGTGGAGGAGGGGCCCGTGCTCTTCGTGGTCGTCATGATAGTCGTGTTCGGGGCCCTGGCGGGCGTGTTCCTGTACCTCTACTGGAAGCTACCCAAGGACAATGGCGGGGCCCAGTGAGCGGACGGTGTCCGAGGCAAGCCTTTTATCCAGCGCCAGCAATCCGAAGGCGATGATACTGGACATCATCAGGAGGAGGGGCCTGGTCATCTCGGCCCTGGTGGTCACACCAATCATGTTGGCCTTCTTGGCGGCCGGGGGCCTGGGCGTCATAGGCCTGGGAGGCTACCTGGTGGTCTTCTTCCTCCTGGTGCTATGGAACTTTTTCGCCGCCTGGCGGGCCATCAACAACCGCAGGGCCACCTTCGGAGGCCTCCTGGCGCCGGTCAACCTGGCCTTCGCCTCGGGCTACGTCATGGTCTTCCTGGTCTGGGGGCCCGGTGTCATATACATGTGGGGCAGCGACCGGGCCCTGTGGGCCCTGGCATACGCGGTGGCGGCGACGATGACCATCTATCAGCTTTGGAGGGCCCCGTCCACCCGCCGCCTCCGCAACCACCTGTTCGCCGTGTACAACGTGGTGGGCACCCTTGCTGTGGCGGCGTGGGCGATGGCCGACGTGGGCTCCCCCGGCGTGTGGCCCCTCACCGTCGCCGCCCAGAGCTGGGGGATAACCCAGGCCCTTCTGTACATGTGGGGGGCGTACTTCGCACCCATCTTCTTCCTGCCGCCCCTCCTGGTCTATGAGGTCGCCATCTACCAGGACGAGGAGGAGGACCCCCAGGTTTCGGTGGACCCGGACACCGGTGTTGTCCACATCGCCAGCGAGGACAGCCTGGCGGCCGCCATTGGGGATGGCGGGGCCCCCGACGGTCCTCCCGCCCCCGTGGTCATCACGGCCCGGCGCGGTCCTGTGCGCAGGGTCACATCCTTCGCGTTCGACTCCCTGCTGGGTGGCCTCGTGGTGTTCCTGGTGGTTTTCAGCGCCGTGGGAACCATCAACCTGGTCTCGTGGAACGACCTGGACGACCCGTCGGATGCGGTCTACGGTTCCGACCCGGACTTCGAGTTCGCCGCCATGGGCCGGGCCTTCACCGACAGGAGGTTCTCCGTCGACGGCTGGAGGGAGGTGGTGGCCGCGGAGATCGAGCACGCCAATGAACTGGGCCTGGACTACATCCGGTACGACCTGCACAAGGAGTTCATCGACGACGGCTTCGAGATGGCCAAGCTGAACGAGTCCATCATCGACATCAGACGGGCCGGCATGGACGTAATCCTCTCGCCCTTCGGCAGTGTCCGCTGGGAGGGCGATCCCCCTTCCTTCGAGGAGCTGGTGGCGGAGATCAAGCGGGAGACCTACCTGCTCGTTGAGACCTTCGAGCCCGCCTGGGTGTTCCCCTTCTTCGAGCCCAACGGCCAGGTGAGGGTCAACCTGGGCGGTTTCGCCCCCGTGGAGGACTGGGTGGAGGTCATCAACCAGACGGGTACCCGGGTGAGGGAGCTGAGCGACCACACCCTGGTCCTCATCGAGGTGGCCATAGAGCCGGAGCAGGGCATCGCCCTGGTGGAGGCGCTCTCGGAGCCCGGCCTGGCCATCGACGCCATCGGGGTGGACCTCTACCCCCTGTCCGCGGGCGACCTGGACAAGCTGGGGCCCTACAGGGAGGCGGCCACAAACGAGGAGCTGGAGTTCTGGCTGGGCGAGTTCGGGGTCGAGACGGTCCTATCCGGTCACAAGGGCCAGGCCCGGGCCCTCTCCGACGTGCTGGTGCGCGCATCGGACGGCCTCGACGCCGACGGCATCTGCGTCTGGGCGCTGATGGACGACACCGTCCTTCCGTCGAACCTGGGCCTGGTGGCCAGGAACGGTGAGGAGAAGGAGGCGTACTGGGTCCTCCAGGATGCCATCGACGCCATCATTGGCTGAGGCCAGCCATTCACCGACCGTCGGAGGACCCGGTGGTCCGCAGGCCGTCCAGCTCCGACGTGCACCGCTTGCAGAAGGCCCGCGACTTGACGTCGGTGTCCGCCAGGGAGACGGAGAAGTGCATGACGCAAGCGGGGTCCTTGCAATGTCCCAGGCCGAAGGTGTGGCCCAGCTCGTGGGTGGCCTCCTTGACGCATCGCTCCATGAAACCGTCCACGTCCACCCCCCACTTGAGGCGGTTCATGGATATGACGGCGGTCTTGCCCGGCGCCTCCGCCTGGCCGAACACGAACCTGAGGCCGGTCATGTACAGGTCCCTGTCCGTCACCCCCAGCATCCGGTCCCCGTCGTAGGCGCCCAGGAGGCGCAAGAACGGCCGGGCCTGGTACTGGTCCCTACGCCGGTCGTAGGCGTCGGCGGGGGCGGGGATCCGCTCCTCCCTCACGATGCGGGCGCCTATGTGTCCCAGCTCCCGCTCCAGGTGGTCCATTACCTCCTCGTCCTCCTCGCCCATGGGGACCAGGTACAGGGTGAAGCTGGGTGCCTCCACGCCAGCGCTGAGTGGCCTTTCCGGTATTAACCCCTGCGACATGAGTTCCACACCTGAGAACCCGGACGCCTCATCGCTTGGTCATCATGTAGGCCACGACGGCGATGACCACGACGACGATGACCAGGAGGAGCAGGTAGATGGAGGTCCAGTTCCTGTACCTGTCGGGGTCTTCGGGGTAGTCGTCCTCGGAGTTCTTGTAGCCGTCGCCGTCCAGGTCGTCGTCGTCCTCGTCGGGGATCCCGTCCCCGTCCATGTCCGGCTTGACGACTATGGTGGTCTCCCACGGCGTCTGCCCGCCGTCGTCGTCCGAGACGATGAGGACCACCTTGTAGTCGCCCGTCAGGCTGTACACGTGGGTCACCGTCCTGTCGGTGGAGGTCAGGCCGTCCCCGAAGTTCCAGGCATAGAACACCTGGTCGTTGGGGGAATCGTCCTCGGCGTAGGCAGAGAAGGTCACGCCCTTCCCTACGGTGGTCTCCTGCAGGTCGGCGGTGGCCTTCAGGTTCTTGGGCGGGACGTTGTTGACGGTGATGGTGACCGAGGTGGGCGGCGAGATGCCCCCGTCCTCGTCCATCGCCCTCAGGGTGACGCGGAAGATCCCGTTGTCGGCGTACAGGTGGACGACCTCCTGGTCGTCGGCGTAGTCGGGGTTGGAATCGTCACCGAAGTCCCAGTGGAACGAGACCACGTCCAGGGGACCCGGGTCCACGGCCGAGGCCCTGAAGAGCACGGTGTTGTTCTCGTCGATGGTCCTCACCGCCACGTTGATGGTTGGCACGGGCGCCACGTTCTCCACGTCGATGATGAAGGGCATGGACGCATGACCCCCGTCGTCGTCGGTGACGGTCACCAGGACGGTGTAGGTACCGTCCTGGGGGAACTCGTGGGTGGGGTTCTGGTCGGTGGTGTTGGTGCCGTCGCCGAAGTCCCAGACGAGGGTGTGGGTGTCCTCGGTGCCCGGGTCCGTCCAATCCGCGGTGAAGGAGACGGAGCCACCCTCCTTTATCATGGTGGTGTTGGCCTCGGCGGTGAGGGTGGGCCTCACATTGGACACGGCCACCCGGAAGGTGGTGGTGTTGGTGCCCCCGCTGTTGTCGGTGACCGTCAGCACCACGATGTAGTTGCCGTCGTCCGCGAACCTGTGGGTCACCTCCAGGTCCGTCGAGGTGGACCCGTCGTCGAAGTCCCACAGGGCGGTGTGGGTGTCCAGGGGACCGGGGTCATCGATGACTGCGGTGAAGTTCACCACCTCGCCCTCGTTGATGTACTCCCGGTCCGCCGCCGCCATAACCGACGGGGCCACGTTGTTGACCAGCACGTCGATCTTGTACACCGCGAAGCCGCCGTCGTCGTCCTGCACCGTCAGGGTGACGGTGAAGCAACCGTCGTCCACGTAGCGGTGCCTCACCAGCTTCAGGTTGGACGACTCTCCGTCGCCGAAGTTCCAGGTGAACGTCAGGGCCTCCTGGTCCAGGGGTGACGGGTCCTCCCCATCGGCCTGGAACTCGATGGTGCCGTTCTCGTCGATCTGGTCGGGGCGTGCCTCCAGGGTCGCGGTGGGGGCCACGTTGACTATGAATATCCGCACGGTGGTGACACCCCAGTCGCCCGCGTCGTCGGTGACGTTCAGGGTGATGTTGAAGTTCCCATCGTCCAGGTAGGTGTGGGCGGGGTTCTTCTCGGTGGAGGTCTGACCATCCCCGAAGTCCCAAAGGTACGTCCAGGTGTCCAGGATCCCCGGGTCGTTCTGGCTTCCGTTCAAGTAGATCACCTCGCCCTCGTCGGCGGTCCTGGGCGCCTCGATGCCCGGGAGCGGCGCGGCGTTGGTGATCACGACAGTGTCCGTCACCAACACGGAGCCCCCGTCGTCGTCGGTGACCCGCAGGGCAACGGTGTAGTTGCCGTCCTGGGCGTACTGCGAGCTGACGTTCTGGCGGGTGGCCTCGACGTCGAATGTTGAGCCGTCGTAGTCGAAGTCCCACTCGAAGGTGTGGATGTCCAGCACCCCTGGGTCCTCGACGGTGGAGTTGAAGTCTATGACCCCGCCCTCCTGGACCGGACTGGTCGACACGAAGGACGCGGTGGGGTCGGCGTTCCTCACCGTCACCTGGAGGGTGACGTTGTTGGTGCCACCGTCGTCGTCGATCATGCGCATCAGGACGGTGTACGCCCCGTCGTCCCGGTACACGTGGCTCACGACGGTGCCGTTGGCCATCTCGTTGAACACCTGGCCGTTGTACTCGAAGTCCCAGAAGACACTGACGGTGTCCAAGGGGCTGGGGTCCTCCACCTGGGCGGTGAAGGGGACGTCGTCGCCCTCCACCGAGGTGCCCGGGGTGAACACGTTGCCCGAGGGTGGCAGGTTCCTCACCACGACGTCGGTGGTGTTGATGGGGGAGGTCAGCCCCTCGTCGTCCGTCACCCGCAGGGCGACGGTGTACGTCCCATCGTCCAGGTAGGTGTGGTTGACAGTCTGGGTGGTGTAGTCCACGTTGAAGGTGCTCCCGTCGTAGTCGGCGTCCCACTCGTACGTGAAGGTATCCGAGACGCCCGGGTCGGTGGCGTTCCCCCAAAGGCCCACGGGGGAGCCCTCGTCACCGGGGGAGCTGGTGTTGATGTGTGCCTCGGGGGCCTGGTTGATCACGTCCAGGGGCATGGATACCACCTGGGAGTAGGTGCTGGTGCGCTCCTCGAAGATCCGCATCGCGACGGTGTACGTCCCGTCGTCGGCGTAGGCGTGGGTCGCCTGCTGGCCCGTGTCGTCCTTGACGAATGTGGGCGCGGTGTAGTCGAAGTCCCACTCGAAGATGTAGCTCTCGGCTGCCCTGGGGTCGAGGACCGAGCCGGAGAAGGTAAGGGTCTCGCCCTCCTTGAGGGCGCCGGAGTAGCTCATGGCGCCGTGGGGGCTGAGGTCTATCCAGGTGAGGACCTCGTCCACCAGGTCCTTCCTGTCGTTGACCGATGACAGGTGCCCGAACTCGAAGGCGGAAAAGACCGTCTTGTTCTTGGTACCCGCCCGGGCGATCATGCTGGTGATGTTCGTCCACGAGGCGCCCCAGTAGTCCGTGTCGCTGCCCGACAGGACCTGGAAGGCGCCGTCGGCGGGGGTCAGGTTGTTGCCGTAGTCCACGTTGCCGAAGGAGAGGGTGTCCACGGCGTACGACTCCCCCGCCAGGAAGGTCCCGGCGGTGCCGGCCAGGGGGTTGCCCGTGCCCGCGTAACGGGCGTACCCTGACATGCCGAACACTGCCCGGAGGGTGTCCGTCATCGGCAGGTTCGTCTTGTTGGTGGCGCCGTACAGGTCGAAGAGCGTGACAGAGCCCAGGAGCCATATGTTCCCGCCTGCGTCGGCGTAGTCCTTGATGGCCTTCAGGTCGTTGGAGGTCAGCGAGTTGCCGTAGGGGGAGTAGTCGAAGGCGGCGTTCCAGATGACGACCCGGTAATGGGACAGGTTGGCCAGGTCCGGCCCGTCGTACCAGGTGCGGACTGATACCACGTCGTAGCTGACGCCCAGGGACGACATGGCGTCGCCGATCAGCTTGGAGCTGTCCAGCCTCGCGTAGAAGGGGTACGTGTAGCGCTCGTACGGGTTGTGGTTGTTGTACGGTGCCTTGGTGTACAGGTGGTCGGTGTTGTCGTCGTCCACCAGCAGCACCGGTGCCCTGATGTAGAAGGCGATGGGCACGTGGATGGAATCCGACCCCGCGGTGAGGAACAAATTCCCCAGGTGGTGGCCCACCGAGGAGGTGGAGTCGTACTTGAGGGTGAACTTGACGGTGAACTTGCTGCTTCCGGACATGTTGATGGCCGTGGTGTTGGCCGTCAGCATCGACTTGAGCTCCGTGGCATCACCGGAAGCGGTGAACAGCGGGGTCAGCTCGTACTTGATGGACCAGGTCAGGGTGGCGTTGGTCCAAGAGGAGGCCAGGTTCTCGAAGGTCACATCGAAGGTGGTGGTGTTGGTCTTGGCCGACAGGCGTCCCAGGCTCAACGACGGGGGGTCCGCTAGCATCAAGGTGTCGTTCGCATCGACAACGTCGATGCGGCCCGCGCCGACCCGGTACTCGTTGTACCCGATGTCCTTGGCGGTGCCCATGAGGGCCTGCTTGACCTGCTGGGCAGTCCATCCCGTGTGGGACTGCAGCAGCAGCGCGGCGGCGCCCGCCACGTGGGGGGTCGCCATCGAGGTCCCGCCGGCGTAGCGGTAGCCGTTGTTGCGGGAGGTGGAGTAGATGGACAAGCCGGGACCCGTCAGGTCCGGCTTGATCTGGTAGACGGCGGTGGGCCCGGTGGAGGAGAAGCTGGCCAGGAGGTCGGTCTTGGAGGTGGCCCCGCAGGATATGATGTCCCTGGCGCACCCTGGGCTGCCGATGGTCTCGTAGTTGGGTCCGTCGTTCACGGCGGCCACGGCCATCACCACGCCGGCGGCCATGGCGTTGTCCACGGCGATGCACTTGGAGTCGTCGGGGTGGCCGAAGCCGCCCAGGCTCATGGAGCCCACGTCGGCGTGGTCGGAGGTGTCCCCGTCGTCATCGGGGTCCGCGGTCAGCTCCACGCCCTTGATGATGACCGAGGAGGGTCCCGAGCCCCCGTCGGACAGCACCTTGTAGATGAGGAAGTCCACCTCGGGGGCCACGCCCACGACGGTGCCGTTGGCGCCGACGATGCCGGCGCAGTGGGTCCCGTGGAAGTGGCCGTCCCAGAAGTCGGCGTCGTTGTTGATTACGTCCCAGCCGCCTATGATGCGCGGGTGGGTGCCGCCGGTGACGTTGGCCAGGTCGTTGGTCCTGTCCCCGGTCCCTCCCAGGTCCGGGTGGGAGTAGTCGATGCCGGTGTCCATCACGGACACAACAATGCCCTTGCCGGTGATGTTGGAGCCAGTGCCGTTGATCTCGGCCCAAAGGTCGTCGGCGTTGATGAGGGGGACGCTCTGGGAGAGGGCCATGCTCACCTCGGTGTCGGGCTCGATCCTCTCGACGGAGGGGTGGGAGGCGATGTCGTCCAGTGCCTCGCTGGAAGCGGTGAGGGCCATGCCGTTCAGGACGGTGGTGTACTCCTGGTTGACGGTGACCTCGGGATAACGCTCCTGCACGGACCTCAAGAAGGACCCGTGCATCCCCTCGAGGGTGACCTTGTAGCCCCGTGACCTGTCGCCCAGGTCGGTGGGGTCGTCGATGCCGCTGGCCTCCCAGGCCAGCCTCTTCTCGACGACGCAGGGCTCGGTGAAGGTGACGATCACATCATGGACCCCGCCCACGGCCCAAAAGCCGCTGGGGGCCGGACCCTCGTCCGTCGACGCGGGGACGGTGTCCGCCAGGGGCGTGGATGGCCCGATGAGCATGGCCGCCGCCGGGATCGATAGCATGATGGCGAGGAGCCCTATGGAAATGGCCCTCAGTAAACGTCTTGACTGTCTGATTAAATCACCACCTATGGCACTGGCTGGCCAGGCATGCGGACCGGACTAGATAATACTTATGGCATTGTTATCGTACATGCCAACCGCCCTGGCAAGTCCCTTTTTGGGCCCTGTGGAACACCTGGGCCAGCCAAAGGTTATAAGGCGATGGGCCGGTTCGATGGCCATGGAGGAGGCCGAGAGGACCCGGAGATTGGCCTATGCCGGTGTGGGCGTGGCCGTGGTGGCCGTATCCTTCTCGGCGATCCTCATCAGGTGGTCGGAGGCAGACTTCCTGGCCATCGCGGCCGGTAGGATGCTCCTCTCCGCCCTCATCCTGGCGCCCTTCGCCCTGCTCATGTACAGGGCCGAGATGTTCTCCCTGGCCCGGAGGGACGTGGCCATCATGGTGGGCATCGGCGCCGTGCTGGCCACCCACTTCAGCCTTTGGATAGCCTCCCTGGAGCTGACCTCGGTCGCCTCATCCGTCGTGCTGGTGACGGCCCATCCCATCCTGGTGGGCGTCGTGGGGCACTTCTTCATGGACGAGCGGCTATCCCGGTTGAATGCCGTGGGCATCGCCATCGGACTGCTGGGGGTCATCATACTCACCCGTGGTGACATGGACGCCGGGAGCGACACCCTCTTCGGGGACCTGCTGGCCTTCCTGGGAGGCGTTGCCGCGGGGGTTTACATCCTGGCGGGCCGAAGGACTCGGCAGCGGATCTCCCTGCCCGTCTACGCGTTCTTGGTCTACGCATCGTGCGCGTTGTTCCTGCTCCTGGCCGTCGTCATCACCGGGACGGAGCTGTTCACCCTCCCCGCGGAGGAGTGGTGGCTGTTCGTCCTGATGGCCCTAGGGCCGTCCATCCTGGGCCACACGATGTACAATTGGACGCTGCGGTACGTGCCCGCGTCTGTGGTGTCCGTCTCCCTGCTGGGAGAGCCCGTCGGATCGTCGCTGCTGGCCGCGCTGCTCCTTTCCGAGGTCCCCCCCGAGTACACCATAATCGGTGGTGCCATCATCCTGGTGGGAATCCTCATGGCCTCGTGGGGCGTGGGCTCCCGCTCCTCCCAGAACGTGGCCACCGTCACCTGAGGATCCAGGGCGACGCGCGCTCCTTGCCCTCGACGAGACGGAAGACGGGGGGTTCATTGAACGAATGGACCCATCCCCACCGGCCCAGATCGCTAAGCACGGATACGGTCCCATCGATGGACAGCTCCAAGGAATCTGCCAGATCCTCCAACGATAGGGGCCTGTTGGTGTGGGCCAACACACGCACCATCTCCACGTGGTCTCCCAGCTCCTTGCGACCATCTTTCCAGTGCCGCTCCAGCTGGTCGATGTACGCTGAGGAGAGGCCCGCCTCCCTGGCACCCTTGAGCATCTGGTCCACGTAGATGTGGGATGGCGTCATGGGTTCGCCCCTGTCGATGACCACGTATGTCCATGCCCTCTCTTGTTCCAGGGTTGGAAGCACGGAGACCTCAACGGCCACCCTCTCGTAACCCCCTTCCCAGGGATCCATGATGGACACGTCGTCCGTAAGGGTGTGGAGCACCCCCTCCACGGTGGAGCCCGGTTCCTCGATTATGTCGGCCGCGCCTCCCAGCCACCTCGCCCTCGCCGGGAAGTCGAAGGCGAGCTTGTACCCTTCGAGCACCGCACCCCTGGACATCTCCACGCCCAGCTGGCGGAACGCCATCTGGTCCACGTCCATGTTGGACCCGTACGAGAAGTAGAGGTTGCCGGCGTCGGTCAAGGATGCCCCCCCGGGCGCGTCGCTACCTGCGACGTCTCCGATTGTACCCCCACACGGCGAATATAATGGCCGACAGGATGAATGCGACTATCGCCGCTCCCGTCCCAGCGATGAACCATACTATCAGGGCCACGATTATCGAGGGCAGGAAGTAGATGATGAACTTGAAGACAAACCACAGGAGGAAGAAGGCGATGAGGACCACGATGAAGATGATGATGCAGAGGGCGGCGGTCAGCTCGGGAAGGGTTGCCATCGCTGGAGTCAGGGGGCTACGGGCGTAAGTACCTTTCTCTCCACCCTCACAGGCCGCCCAGCTCGCAGGCCTGCTGGTAGAACCTAACAAGGAGCACGACGCCCACGGCGGCCACCCCGAGGGCTCCGATGAGCCGAAGGCGCCGGCCGTTGTCCGATAGGTTGGCGACCGTTCGACCGGACACCAGGCCGATGAGGGGGTAGACCGAGGAGGTGAGGGCGAATGCCAGGGCCATGAGCACGACGGTGGTGGGAGGGCTTACGACGAGGAGTGGAGTGATGATTAGGACCTTCAAGCAGGGCATCGCGCCCCTCACTGCACCTAGTGACAGACCCGCCACCCAGGGGCTCTGGTCCGACAGCCTCCTGACCAGGCCCTGGGGCATGTGCCCGCAGGTGCCAACCCCGTGGATCTCTTCCGAGGCACCGCAGCCGTCACATCCCTGGTCGCAGCCGGTGCCGTCGGGCTCACCCCCGTCGCACGACACGTTGACCTCCTGGGAGCAACCTCCCCCCAGCAGGCCAGGCCTGTAGAGGGACAGGGCGAGGACCACGGCAACTCCCAGGGTGCACACCGCGAAGATTATGACCAGCCACTCCTTGGACGGCAGCAGCGTGGCGCCCAGCAGTCCGATGGCCATCAGCAATGCCGTCACCCCGATGGTGCGTCCAGCCAGGAAGCCCCAGCTCATGCGCCTGTCCGCGGTGGCGAAGGAGGCGCCCATGAAGAGGCAGAGCCAGGCGTCGCTGAGGGCCAGACCGACCATCGCAGCCACCGCCACCTCCTGCCACATAATCACAACCTCCTATTCTAGCCGCAATCGCTACGCCATCATGACCCCGCCGTTCACGTGAAGGACGGCACCGGTCATGTAGGACGAGTCGTCGGAGACCAGCAGCGCCACGGCCGACGCCACGTCCTCCACCTCACCGATCCTGCGCACGGGCACTCCCTGGGCCCTCCTTGCCAGCTCCTCGTCGCTGTAGGGGTCCAGGATGGCCGTGCGCGTCATCCCCGGGGCGACGCAGTTCACCCTGACGCCGTGGGGCGCCAGCTCCAGGGCCAGGGCCTTGGTGAGCCCCTCGATGGCCGTCTTGGAGGCGGCGTAGTGGGCCCCATGCGCCGATCCCAGTCGGGCCAGCTGGGAGGAAACCAGCACGGCCGACCCCGCATCACTGGACCGCAGGTGGGGCACCGCTGCCCTCACCACGTGGAAGCTGCCCGACAGATTGACGGATATCGTCCGGGACCACCGCTCGGGGGGAAGGTCCTCTATGTGGGCCCTGTCGTAGACACCGGCGTTGGCCACCACGGAATCCAGTCCACCCAGGGCATCCACGGTCAGAACTACCAGGTCCTCGCAGGCGACGGGGTCCCCCACGTCGGCCTGGAGGGGCACGGCGATGGCGCCCTCCCGACGGACCTGGGCGGCGACCTCCTCGGCCTCATCCTCCCCTGAGTGGTAGTGGACGGCCACGTCCCATCCCTCCCGGGCCAGCCTGACGGCGCAGGCCGCACCTATTCCACGGGAGGCTCCTGTTACAAGGGCCCTGGGTCTCACGCGACGTCCATGAGCCGACCCACTGAAAAAGGTTTCTGGCTCAGTCCGAGGGTTGGAGCTGAGCTAGGCGCCATCCCTCGGGACGAATGAGGAATAATCACTTGAGTGGCCGATGGAGTCACTTCCGCCCGCGCTTGCGCCCCTTGGACACGGGGGCCGGTTCCGGCTCTCCCATCTGGCCCCTCACCCAGAGGTAGGTGAACACCCCGGCCACCAGAGCACCCACGGCCACCAGGAACCAGCCGAAGTTCACCATCGCATCGTCGTGCTGGTTGTATACGATGAACAGCACGCCCAGGACGGCGAGTACGACGGCGCTGGCTATGACCTTGAGCATCAGGTTGTCCCCTTGGGTTCGGGCAGGCGTGGGGACCGGGATGCTGGGTAAAAACATTTCCGGCCCGAGGCCCACGGGCGGACAGTGGCCAGTATCATAACCTTTTTTAATGGGGACGCCATCAAAGCGGCGTTACGGTCGTGGTATCGTGAGAACGAACCGAACGAGAACCTTCTGCCTGCTCCTGTCCATGATTCTCCTGACCCCCACCGCCCTAGCGAGTGCCGGAGGCGGCGACGGTTTGGACGGTGACCCATTTCCCGCGCTCGACATCCTCGACCCCCGCCTCATCAACTCCACCTACACCGACCGGATCCCGATCATCGACGGTGTCATGGAGGACAACGAGTGGAGGGTGGCCGAGGGCTCGGAGGCCCTGCACAGCCAGATCCCACCCGCGTGGGAGGAGACGGGGACCCACATCACCGGTCCTGGGATCCAGAACGACTCCGACGCCTCCCACAGGTTCTGGACCATGTACGACGAGGACTACCTCTACCTGGGCTTCAACTGCTCGGACGACGCAATATGGGTGGACAACTACCCCACCGCGTTCTGGCGGGACGACGGCATCGAGGTGTCCATCGACGGGGCCCTGGACATGGACGAGGACCAAAGGACCGACGAGGGCTTCGAGGACGGAGACACCTTCGCGGTGCCCGCCGACGGCAGGGAGGGCATCGCCTACAGCATCCACGAGGGCAACCAGTACGCCAGGATATGGGGTCCCAACAAGGACTGGTTCTCCGCCGTGACCCAGGGCAGCGTGAACAACCAGTCTTACTATGTGGTGGAGATGGCCATCCGCCTCAACAGCATCTCGAACCCGACCCCCGCCAGCATCATCGGCTTCAACACCGGGCAGAATGATGACGACGACGGCAACACCACCAAGGAGGGGGTCATCCGGTGGCAGGGCCTGGATGGTTACGAGGTGTGGAAGAACGAGACCCTCTGGGGGAACCTGTACTTCACCACCGCCGTCACGGCCGACGCCGGCTTCAACAAGGTCATCAACCAGACCGACACCCACACCTTCGATGGAACTGGGTCATGGTCCAACCACCCCGACTTTGACCTGGCGGGCAACTTCACCTGGACCTTCATGTACAGTGGCGAGGAGGTCACCCTCACCGGTCCCACCCCCTCGTTCACCTTCAACGAGCCCGGTGACTACCTGGTGAGGCTGAACGTCAGCGACCCCTCTGGGGTCTGGGACACCGATACCGTGGCCATCGGCGTCCGGGACACCGAGGACCCGGTGGCCGATGCGGGGCCGGACATAACGGTGGACCAGGGTGTTCCCGTCCTCCTCGACGGGACCATGTCCTCGGACAACCACCCCGACTTCCCCGATGGCTTCACCTTCGAGTGGTTCTTCATCGACCAGAAGGTCGTGCGGTTGAACGGCATCACCGTTGAGCACACCTTCAACTCCCCGGGCATCTACACCGTTCGCCTCACCGTAACCGACCTGGCGGACAACACCGACGACGACACGATGACGGTGACGGTGCGGGACGTGGAGCCGCCCGTGGCCGACGCGGGCCCGGACATAGTGGTGGACGACAAGCAGCTGGTGAACTTCGACGGCACCAACTCCTCGGACAACTTCGAGATCGTGAGGATGGTGTGGGAGTTCTACCTGGGCGACGACCCGGTCAACCTGACGGGGAGGGCACCCAAGTACACCTTCCCCGCCCCGGGGGTGTACAACGTCACCCTAACCGTCTACGACGCCGACGGCCAGATGGACACCGACTCCATGACCGTCACCGTCCTGGACGTGACGCCGCCCATCGCCGATGCCGGCGAGGTCAGGGAGTTCAACGAGGACGTGGAGGTTACCATGGACGCTTCCCTGTCCTTCGACGACGTGGGCATCGTATCGTACGAGTGGGTCGTCACCTACGACGGCGGCACAGTCTTCGAGGGGGACTCGGTCAAGGAGACCTACATGTTCACCGAGCCGGGCCTGTACGAGATCACCCTCACAGTGACGGACGGAGTGGGCCTTGTGGCCAGTGACACCGTCCAGTACAGCGTGGTCGACGTGACGCCCCCCACCGCCGATGCCGGGGACAACCTCCAGATCGACGAGGACGTCCCCCACACCTTCTCGGGCTCGGGCTCGGAGGACAACGTGGGCATAGTCGAGTGGGAGTGGATGATCACCGCCGAGGGCATGCCACCCGTCCGCAGGACAGGCGAGGAGTTCGAGTACGTCTTCAGCGAACCGGAGGTGTACACCGTCACCCTGACCGTCTACGACAGGGAGGGCAAGTTCGACAGCGACTCGGTGCAGGTCACCGTCCTGGACGTGACCCCGCCCGTCGTCGTTCCCCCCGAGTCCCTGGAGATCAAGAAGGGGCAGGTGGTCGAGCTGGACGGCAGGCAGTCCACCGACAACGTGGGCATCGTCAAGTACCATTGGCACTACGAGATGGCCGGGGCGCCCTTCGACCGCTTCGGCCCCAACATCACCCAGGAGTTCGACGCGAAGGGCAACTACACCATCACCCTCACGGTGGAGGACGCCGCCGGCAACATGGACACCAAGGACTTCTACGTGCTGGTCAAGGACCCCCCCAAGGAGGAGGAGCCCGGCTTCGGCCTCCTGATAGCCCTCGTGGCCGTGACCGCCGCGGCGGCGGCCATCACCGCCTCGCGACGTCGCTGACACGGGCACCCGCCCCCGCCCTATGTTTATATAGAGCCTAGGGCCTACGTGGGAGCCTGCCCCTAGCCTCGTGCGGCCATGGTCCAGGGGTTAGGACTGAAGCCCCCCAAGCTTCAAGCCCGGGTTCGAATCCCGGTGGCCGCACCTCCCTTGTTATCGATATCCGACAACTGGGAGAGGGAGTGGAATCGTCACCGTACCAGGGTCCACCAGACAGTATGGGAACCTATATATCCCGACAATGCTTTAGCTCAAGTGTCTGGGTAAGTGGTAACCATGAAGGTTCGTACGCTTCTACTGGTTCTGCTGATTCTCCTCTCGACCGTGGCGGTCGCATCGACGGCCCCTGCCGAGGAGGAGGAGACCCGCTCCTCCGGCCTCGTGGCCGTCAGGCTCTACCTGCACCTTTCACCTACTGATAGCTCGCTGAGCACAGAGCAGAGCAGCGTCAGTATATGGTCCACGGCAACCATAGACTTCCCCTCTGCGGACCTGGAGGAGAACTTGGTGGTCCGTACGGTGGACACTGGAGTGGGGGAGAACAGAGGCTTCGAGGCGTTTTTCACCGTGGGTGCCGGGCCGACGTCCACCACTGTGACGGTGCAGATTCTGGACGGCTCGGAAATCATCGCGGAACTTGAACGAGACATTCCGGCAACCGGTAGCAGGACCGACTGGCGGATACCACTCGTCGACGACGCTGACCATTTCACCTTCTCCAGGAACAATCCTATAACTCTCAGGATTACCGCCGACAGGGCCGTTGCTATAAGGACCACCGACGCGAGCTTCCTGGAGCTGTTCTGCGAGAACCACCTGGAGATCACCACCGAGACCCGGGACTCCGACGGCCGGCGCGCCTCCAGCTTCTACCCGAACGACCTGGTGGAGTTCCGCCACGTGCTCATCGAGGGGGACATCACCAACCCCTTCGGGTCGACGGACGTCGCCGGCGTGAACATCTCCATAAGGCGTCCCAACGGCCAGTACGTCATAGAGGACGAGGCCGCCACCGTGGGCAACGATCTCAACTACTCCTTCGACTGGGACTACGAGACCAACCTGCCCTCCGGCTCGTACACCCTGAACGTGACGGGCAGGGACCTGCAGGGCAACGAGTTCTCCACCGTCGGCTCGTTCATCATGGCCGAGTACGGCATACGGATGTTCGCCGAGGGGGAGGAGGACGGCGTGGTGACGGACACCACGACCCCCGGGGCCCCCGCCAAGTACACCCTCACCATCCTCAACATCGGGGGCAAGCGGGCCGATGTGTCCCTCGACGAGGGTGATCCCATTCCGCTGTGGGCCACCTCCTTCTCCCGCAAGACCTTCAGCCTCGACGCCGGGGCGGACGAGGACGTCACCTTCGACGTGAAGCCCTCCTCCACTCTGGGCGGGGGCAACGAGTCCGAGTTCATCGTCACGGTGACGGTGAACAACGACCCCACGGTCCCGAAGGCCTCCGACTCCATAATCACCCGCACCTTCGTCACCAACGACGTGGAGCTGGAGGTGCTCCCCGAGGCACCCACCCCCGTGGACATCGCGGTGGACGCCTCCAAGGACAGCACCTTCACCATCAGGAACCGGGGCGAGTTCTCCACCAACGTGGACCTGAGCCGGACGGGCGTGCCCACCGGTTGGAGCGCCGAGTTCGTGGGGTCCGAGGTGATCGACAACACCATCGAGGACCTGAGTCCCATGGAGATAGTGGACGTCATACTCCGGGTGGAGACCCCCACCACGTCCACCGTGAAGAAGGCGGACATCAAGGTCAAGGTCCAGTCTAGGGAGTACCCGGACCAGATGGAGGAGAGGACCTTCACGTTCAACCTGGTAATCGGCCTCCTGCTGACCCCCACCTCGCCCACCGACTCGACGTTGGACCCGGGCGACAGCGTCACCTTCTTCTTCGACGCCCGCAACAACGACCCCAGCGACTCCCACGAGTCCCGCTTCACCGTCGACCAGGGCAACTCCAACTGGCCTGCGACGGCCTTCCAGTTCACCCCGTCGAACCTGGTCAACATCCAGGCCGGCTCCACCGTGAACATGGGACTGGAGGTGGAGGTGCCGATCAGCGCCGAGGCGGACAGGTACGAGTTCACCGTCAAGGGCACCGTTGACGGGAACCCCGAGGTGTTCGCCACCTTCGACATAAGCATCACCATCAACCTCCGCAGGGAGCTGTCCATCCGCCTGGACCCGCCCGTCTCGAAGGTCGAGATAGACACCAGGGAGGAGTCCATCGTCTACCTGATGCTGGAGAACCGGGGCAACCAGGTCGAGTACGCCAACGTCACCGTGGTCCTCGACAGCGGGGATGCCGAGGTGCGGATGAACGACGCGATAACCTCCTCCGTTCTGAACCTGGCCATACAACCAGGCGCCACCGAGCAGGTCAAGATCAGCTTCAAGGCCAGGGACTCGGCGTCGCCCAACCAGGTCATAAGGACCACCATATCCACCGAGACGAGGGCGGACACCACGCCCACCGAGAACGAGTTCGACCTGGTGGTCTTGCTTTCCAGCGCGGAGTTCGTGATGAAGTACCTCCAGTGGGCCATCGTCATCGTCGCGATGCTGGGGGTCATGGCGATGCTGCTGCTCTGGAACCCCCGGAAGCGCAGGTCCGTCGAGGAGCCCCAGGACTCGAAGGATAAGGACTCTACCCACGGCACGGTGGTCAGGCACTAGGGTGCCGTCGCCGTCACAGCGTGGTTATCTCGTTGCCACCGTCCAGCACCAGCACCGTGTGCTCGGCCTGGCTCACGATGCCGTTGCCCTCCTCGGCCAGGATGGCGTACTCGGTGACGCCTCCGGCCCTCACCAGCTGGCGCAGGTAGGGCTGGGACCGCTTGGTCAGTGGGGCGCACCAGCGCTCGGCGAAGGGCAGCCCTGCGAACCTGTCGTCGATATCCTGTAGCAGCCTTGCCGCCTCGCCCTTCCCCCTTCCTCCCCGAGCGAACCGGAAGATGTGGGAGGGACGCTTGCCCCCCACCCGGCCCAGGCCGTCGGTGGCGAAGGGCTCTATAGCCACGGCGGTGCCCGCCTGGATCACCCCGGATCTGGGGTCGGGGACGTTTGGGATGGAGAGGCCCGCATGCAGGTTGTACCGCTCCAGCGAGTGTCCCGTGAGGTTCTCGATGGGCGCGAAGCCGTAGCCCTTGATGACATTGGACACCGCCTCGCCCACGTTTGTCAGCCTCACCCTGGGGGCGATCATGTCGATGGCCGTCTCCAGGGCCTCGCGGCTCGCCCGGATCAGGTCCTTGTAGTTGTTGGTCCCCACCTCGATGGTCACGGCGGTGTCGCCGATGTAGCCGTCCACGTGGGCCCCGCAGTCCAGCTTGACCAGCATCCCCTTATCGAACTGGAGCCCCCGGTCGGTGGACAGCGGCGTGAAGTGGGCGGCCACGTCGTCGATGGCGATGTTGCAGGGGAACGCGAGACCGACGTCCTCCCCCTGATCGAGGATGTACTGCTCTGTCCTGTCTGCGACCTCGAGCAGGGAGGCCCCCTCGCGGATGAGCCCCGCCCCGAACTTCAGGCCGGCGGCGGCCGCCTTCCCGGCCGTTCGGAACTTGTCGATGACCTCCTCGTCCATGGGTCGCGCCCCTCCCTCATCCGTTGTTCTGGGAGAGCATGTCGTCCAGCCATCCGGTGGTCACCACTCCCTCGCGGAGGATCCGGAAGTCCCCCCCCGGCAGCGGCTCTATGATGGTGGAGGGTGACTGGATGGGCGCCTCCCCGTAATCGATGTAGTAGTCCACGTCGGAGCCCAGTTGGTCCCTGGCCTCCTCCATCGTCCTGGGGGGTTCTCTCCCGTGGAGGTTCGCCGAGGTGGATATGAGAGGTCCCGCCCCCTCGCAAAGCGCGATGGCCAGGGGGTGGTGCACGACCCTGACGACGATGGTGTTACGACCCCCGGTGAGGGCCTTGGGCACCTCGGGCAGCCGAGGCAGGAGGAAGGCCACCGAGACCGCCTCGATGTTCTCCAGGATGTCCCACACGTAGTCGGGCACCTCGGCCACGATCTCGAAGTCGTCGATGCTGGCCGTGGCGACGGCGAGGCCCATCTCCCGGGGTCGCCGCTTGATTCTGTAGATGCGGTCGATGACCCTCCCTGAGAAGGGGTCCCCTCCCAGGCCGTAGAGGGTCTCGGTGGGATAGACAACCAGCGCGTCCCGCTTGATGTGGGCCACGATCTCTTCTAAGATGCCCCCCTCGGTGAAGCTCTCCACGCAAGCAGGCTCATCCTCCAGGCAGATGATCTCCTTCATCCACGTCCTCCGTCGTGCGCCATGAGTGCTGTTCAGGTATTAAAGGTATCGAGGAACAGTCATGGGCCATCGTGGTGGTTCCGGTCTTGGGTGCGAAAGTGTGATATAGCCCCTTGCCGAATGCCCTCGGACGACCGGGAGAAGGAGCGCGACCGACGGTAGCCCTTGGGAAGGATCACGGTCCTCACCCCTTGGGCGGCTGAGGAAAGTCCCTCCTCCATGTCAAGGTGAGTTGCTGTAACCCCCTGGCCACCCGTAGGGGACCAGGAGGTCAAGGCGCCGGGGCGAGAGTCCCGGGCGGAGGAGCAGAAACGACACAGCCCCCGGGTGCGATGAACCCGGCCTGCGGGAGAGGTCCCCGGGGGATCTGATGAAACGGCCCCGCCCACCGGAGCAAGCCCAAATGTCCGGGATGACAGGACAGGACCGGAAGGTAGGGTGCTAAGTCGAATGTCGCAAGCCCGTCGGCCTCGGTCGGCGGGGGAACAGAAGAGGGCTTACTCCCTTCACCCGGTCGCAGCCCCCACCCGTTGCCGGAGGATCAAACAGATGGGTCGCCGATGGGCCGCAGAGTACCATGACATGTTCGCAGGGGAGGACGACGTCAGGTTCTACTCGACCATCGCCAAGAGGGCGGGGCCCTCGGCCCTCGACATCGGCGTGGGGACGGCACGCCTCGCCATCCCCATCGCGAGGGCGGGCTCCCGGGTTGTGGGCATCGACAGCAGCATGGAGCTGCTCAATATCGCGCACGGGAAGGTCACGTCCGCCCCCGGTGGCGTCACCGGTCGGATGCGCCTCCTGTACGGTGACATCCGGGACTTCTCCATCCCCCGGGAGGGAAAGTTCGACCTGGCCTACGCGGGAGCGGGTGTCTACAACCGCTGCCGCACCCGTGCCGAGATGGCCCACGCGGTGGCCTGCGTCCGGGACCACATAAGGGTCGGAGGCTTCTTCTCCTTCGACCTGGCCAACGTGGACGAGAGGCTCATGGACGGCATGCCCCGCCTGGACGGGGTGGCCCCCACCGAGGACGGTGGCGAGGTGGTACGCCACCTGGCATGGCGCAAGGGACACAAGCGAGGAGACGTGGAGTCCCACTCGACGTACGAGCGCTTCGACTCCCGGGGCAGGTCGGTGGAGCGGGTGGCCGAGCGGGAGATGCTCCACATGTTCGAACCCACGGAGATCGCCGAGGTCCTGCAGCTGGGCGGTTTCCAGGACGTGGACCGGTACTCGGACCTCAAGGGGGGCAGGAGCGCGGGGAGCAAGGACAGCATTGCGGTCTACGTCTGCCGCCGCGGTCCCTGAGTCTCGACACCTCAGTCCTCACCTGCGTCCATGAGGACCCTTCTGAAGCCCAGGACCTTCAGCAGCACCGCCACCGAGGCCAGCGCCATGGGCCACACCATGGGCACCGAGAGGAGCAGGGTGGCGATGAAGAGGCCCCCGCCGCTGGTGCGCCCCAGGTTGAACATGACCTCACGCAGCCCCATGGCGTCCTCCACCCGAAGCCCCATCTCGGCGACGCACGTGAAGGTGAAGGCCATGAGCATGTACGAGAAGAAGTACGCCATGCCCGAAAGGAGGCTCCACAGGGTCAGGTCCCCCTCGGCGAAGGGCACCGCTATGATGAACACGGCGACCCCAACCCCGGAGATCATGAGGGGCGGCCATCGGTCCCGGGCCCTGTCGGACCAACGGCCGGCGACCACCGAGGCCACGCCAGCCATTATACCCAGGAAGGCCAGGAAGGTACCGTACTCGCTGCTCTGCTCGACCATTCTGACGGTGCCGATCCATACGGCCACCCAGAACACCCCCTGCCAGAAACCCTCCAGGTACACCAGGGGGACCATCCTCCGGCCCTTCGCCAGCGCGCGTCGGAGGTCGAACCTCATGGGCTCACCCCATGTGGTCCTGTAGGCGAGGACGGCACCGATGGCGAGGACGACCCAGGCGCACGCCACCGCCGCGGGGAACCCCCGCCAGTCCATCAGGTAGCCGGCTATGAAGGGGAAGACGGCACCCGCCACGGCGAAGAGTGCGAACAGCTGGGTGGACCTGCCCGCCCTGTCCGAGTCCGTGGTCATGCGCATGAAGACCACGTTGTACGGGATCCAGAACACCACGATGAAGGTTCCATGGAGGACGGCGGCGAGCACCAGGTTCCCGAACCAGGCAAGCCGCAGGGCCGCCAGGAGCGAGAGGGCCCGAAGGACCATGCCCAGGGCCATGGAGGGTCCCACCTTGGTGGGCCTCATCACCACGACCACCGCCACAGCCGCCCAACCGAACATCAGGGTGAAGAACGTGGCGATGGCGACCTCCGAGTGCCCCGCGTTGTGGGCATGCAGGTAGATGAAGTTGAAGGCGAAGGTCTCGGCGAACAGGTTAGCCACCTGCAGCTGCAGGACACGGCGGTAGGAACCTCCCATCGGGGCCGTCACGACATGCGGCGGGAAAACAGTTCCGGCCCCCCTGGGAGCCCCATGAGTTTCTAACCACAAAGAATATATACGATTTTACGGTCATTATGTTCTTTTCAAGACCACCAATGGCGACATGTTTATATAGGGTAGTTGACAGAGTATAACATGCCCCCCATCCCCCGGAATCAGACTATCTCCGGGTAGTCTGAACTTCGTCGTGGAGATGTAAGCGCCTCCTAGCGGATGCTCCGTCTCCACGACCTGCGTAGGAGGTGTGAGCGATGAAACGCGATGCCATCAGGAGTTACAGGACGATCCTCGTGGCAGCGAACGCCATCATCGCCTTCCTGTCGCTGACCAACCTGTTCCTCGTGGCGGCGGGGGCCATCCATGTGGAGGTCCCGGAGGCGGATGACCTGGTCTACGAGTACGACGCTACCAACCAGAGCCTCCTGGTGGACACCTCCTTCACCGTCAAGAACAAGGGCATCTACTCGGTCAACCACCTGAACATCGACAGCGTCCTCGTCACCCACACGGGTTACACACTCGTGGAGTACAGCCAAGAGGGGCTCAAGGTGAGCCCAGGTGAGGTCCGGACCTTCCCGGTCTCGGTGGACCTGGACCTCAGGACGCTGGCGGACCCAGAGGTCCTCAGGTTCCTTGTGGAGGACGGGATGTTCGAGCTGCACGTGAAGGTGAGGGCCGATTACACCCTGGGCCTCACCGAGTTCCGGTCGGACGAGACCATACTGTACCCTTGGGAGGCACCCCTCAAACAACTCCGGGACTTGCTCACCGAGGGCAATCTGAGCGCCGCCGTCGAGGAGGCCCTAGGCCTGGCCGGGCCCGCCCTTCGGGGCTGGATCAGCGGCATCGTCTTGGATGCGTCCCTGGCGGAGGGCGAGTGGCGGCACGACAACCTGGGCGGATGGGCAGACCTGGCCTACCGCCTGGACATCGACGAGGGGACCGGGAACGGCACCTTCGACGTGAACCTCACGGCGGACCTGGGGGGGATCCATTGGAACCTGAATGGTACGGTACCCCTCCGGGTCATAGACGGACAGGTGTACCTGGAGAGGGAGGTGATATCCGATGTGGCCTAGGGACAGCGGGGACGAGAGCACCTGGTCCCGAGCCACTTGGACCCTCCTGTACTACGTGGTGGTGCCCACGGCCCTGATGACGGTCATCATGTGGAGGTATCCTGAGCTGGACCGGACCCACTTCATGGAGATGCTCCGGTGGGTCATGATCATCGGTGTCGCCCTTGTAGGGGTCAACGCCCTTCGGGCCGACGCCAGGTACGGCACCATGCGACGCCTCGGCCTGGACATCGCCTTCGTCGGCCTCACCATCGCGTGGCTCCTTGGCGTCCTGGGCGGGGGCACCGCCCTGGAGCAGAGCTGGAACGGCTACGAGTTCACGATCGACATAAGCGGCCTCTTCATCATCGTCGCCGCCCTTGCCTCCCTCAACCTCGTCTACTACTTCCTGCGCTTCGGCCAGGAACGCGGCTTCATACCGAAGGGCGGCGACGAGCCCCGGGCTGAGCCCGAGCCCGCGGGAGTGACTATCGAGTACGTCGATGACGGCGTGGCCCTGTGACGCCGGTCCAAGGCCAAGGGCCCGTCCGGGGGCTTCTGGGCCCTTCCGGCCGGCGGGCGACCGGGCCGTGACCGTCGACGTCCCCGATGCGGCCCCCCGGGGCCGCGGGGGCCCGAGAAGGGCCCCCGAACCCGGGGCATGGACATGGCCCGGGCTCGAGGGTCGAAAGGAAAAAAGGTAGGTCCCCTTCGGGACCACCGGCTCTCGGGCCGGTCGTTCGTAGTTCGTTGACTAGAACACCCTGGCGCCGATCATAGGGCGGGTGTTGGTCTCGGTGAATATCTTGCCGCCGGACCTGTACATGTTCAAATTCTCGTCGTGGTAGTGGTCCACCACGTCGACGAACTCGTCCGAGCCGCAATATCCACAGCGACCGCCCTCGTAGTCGGCGCCACAGTGCCTGCATCTCATCGTTCGGTTCACTTCGCTCACCTCTTCCCCCGGCCCGCGCGGGTCGCCCTTTGGTCGGGTTTCGCGTCGTGGGGGGGAAGGGCGCAAAGGTCAGGTCATATTTAAACATTGCGCAGGGATAATCAGGCACCGATATTTGGGTCCAGGGTCCAAATATCCTCCACTATTTATCCATGCGGCGGTAGCATGATTCACTAACTCCTCGGTCGGGCAGACCCATCCAGCCTCGTGGGCGCAGGAAGGCCAACGATTGCGATAACCTATAAACCCTGGGTGAGCATTGGGTGACCATGGACCGGCGCGTCCGCAAGCTGTCGGTGATGGCCACCCTCTTCGTCGTCCTGGTCGCCGTGCCTTGGGCACCCGCCACCGACCAGGTGGCCTCCCAGGCCGACGTCCAGGCCCCTGAATCGGAGTGGATAAACTCCACGGCGCACATCAACACCGACCACGGGACGATCATCGTGGAGCTGGCGGACGAGGACGCCCCCATCACCGTGGGCAACTTCATCACCCTCGCAGACCTGGCGTTCTACAACAACATGAGGTGGCACCGGGTGGTGGACGACTTCGTCATCCAGACGGGGGACCCCAACTCCCGGGACCAGAACCCTTACAACGACGGCACGGGGGGCTCCACCCAGACCATCCCCCTGGAGATCCACGAGAACCTGACCCACGAGGACGGGGCCATCGGGATGGCCAGGAGCAGCGAACCCGACAGCGCCAGCTCCCAGTTCTACATATGCGACGGTGCCCAGAACGGCCTGGACGGGAACTACGCGGTGTTCGGCTACGTAGTGGAGGGCATGGACGTGGTCAGGTCCATCGCCTCGGTGGAGGTGTACGGTAACACCCGGCCCGTCCTGAGCCAGCACCCGGTGGAGGACGTGTGGCTCTACAGCGTCCGCGTAACCCCTGGCTATTACAACGAGACCGACGAGCTGCCCGACGGTCCCACGGGGGCGACGGTGTCGGGCGGAGGCGTGACCGGAGCCGGCCTGGTGGCGATGGCTGTGGTCGTCGCCGTTCCCCTGGTCATCATCCCCATCGCGTTCGTGATGTTCCGGCAGGCACAGAGGCGGGGGGAGAAGTAGCGCGGCCTACTCGATCCTCTCGGTGTT
>CP070808.1:1529534-1535131 GCA_020343715.1 Thermoplasmata archaeon | reverse complement strand
CGGGGTCGCCGCTCCATGACCCTGGCCCCCCAGTGTCATCCAAGACGATGAATAGGGAGCTGGTCACCAGGAACGCGACCATGAATATCGCTATCAGCTTGCCTGCTTGCTTGCCGCTCATAAAGGACCCTCCGATTGGCAACGGTGCCAGGACTCGTATGCTGCACCATTCAGGGCCGGTTTTATAAACGTTGGCACATGAGCTACCCGTTTGAGAAGCAGCAAACGGCAATAATCCGGTGGCCAGAGCTGTTTCGGCCAGCCTGAAGCGCGCAACCCTTTTGACCCCCATCCACCATTCCCAGGACGGTGATAGGATGAAACAGGCGGTGCTATCGGAGGGGGCCCCGGCCCCTATTGGACCATACAGCCAGGCGGTCAGGGTCGGTGAGTGGCTGTTTCTCTCGGGCTCCCTGGGGATCGACCCCTCGACGGGGGAGTTCGTCCCCGGGGACGCCGCGGCCCAGGCCAGGAAGGCCCTGGAGAACATGGGCCAGGTGCTGGCCGCATCTGGGGCCACCTTCGATCACGTGGTCAAGACCACCGTGTTCCTGGCCGACATGGACGACTTCGTCCCGGTGAACCAGGTGTACGGCGAGTTCTTCACCGGTACCCCTCCCGCCCGCTCCGCGGTCCAGGCGGCCAGGCTCCCAAAGGACGCCTTCGTGGAGATCGAGGCCGTCGCGTACCTGGGCTAGCTCCTGGCAAAGGTTTTTCAATCCCCGTCCACAATATTATCGACGGGGTCATGTGGGTATGGTTAGGATCTACCGTCACCAGGTTGCCAAGGCCATCGTGGTAGTCTGCGTCGTGGCATCGCTCCTCACCCTTCTATCGTGGGGCCTCACCCAGGCGCCAGAGAGCTACCGGAACATGAATACCGACTGGTTGGAGCCGGGCATGGTCTCCTCCGGTGCTCTCAGGTACGACGATAGGGCGGAGGTCGTGACGATATCCATCGAGTACTTCACCGAACAGGAGTTCGACGTCTGGCTGGTCGATGACGAGGAGTGGGACATCATGGACGCCATCCCCTTCTCACCGGGTCCTTGGCTTCGTCACGGCGTCGCGGGGGCGGGTGTCATCGAGTGGACGGTCTCCGCCGACGAGTTCGAGGGAAGGCTCCTGCTGGTAGAGGAGCACAACTGGTACGGGATGAGGGGCCCTGGTCTAAACGGTTCACGTATCAACTACGACTGGGAGATCACCACCTCCTCCGTCGTGAACCCACTGGAGTCAGTCTCCACGTGGGCCGTGTTCGGCCTCATCGTCCTGGCGGTCGCCCTCCTGGCCTGGATGACCCGCCTGACCTACGAGACCATCCCGGATTTTACCGACCTCTACCCCGACTTTTCGGCATCGGTGGAGCCCTCTGGGTACCATGAGGAATAGGTCAAAGTGAAGGTGAAGGAGGAGACGGAAGGGTCGGGCCATTATACCCAACTTCACCCATGGGCGACGACGCTGTCCCAGGCCTCGAGGATGTCGTGGAAGTCCTCGAATAGGATGAAGGGCCTGCCCTCCTCCTCCAGCTTCCGGGCCAGCATGTCCCGGGCGAACACTATGTTGGCGATCTGGGCCGGGCAGACGTCCGTTCTGCCATTGCCGATGAACACCACGTAGTTGCCGTCGGCCTGGAGGGCCTTGACCAGGCCCGACTTGCAGTTGCCGCAGTCATCGCATTCCATGTCAGCGTGGGGATAGTGAGGTACCAGGCGTCCCTCTGAGTCACGGGTGGCCTCGTTGTAGAAGAGGTTCACGTAGTCCACCAGGTTCTCGTCCAGGACGGGGTCGATGTAGATGTCCAGACCCTCGGAGGCGATGGCCACGGGGTATCCCAGGCCCCTAAGGTGGCTTACGAACTCGGGGAAGCCCTCCCGGATCCTGACATGGGACCGGGCGAAGTCCGATATCTGCTCGTCGGTGGCGTCTATCATCGAGAACTGGGCGGCGATGACCTCCCTGGCGGACAGCTCCCCAGCGGCGTACCGGGTGTCCAGGTCCCGCCATCCTGGACGGCCGTACCTCTCGAGGAGCATGTACGACACCGCCCGCTCGGTCACGGTGCCGTCGAAGTCCACTACCACTGCGACGTCCATGGGAACGCTGGTGAACGTACGCTCTGGTTATTAAAAGTCGCGATGGGGTCCATCATCCAGGACAAGGGTCATGGAGCGACCGTCTCCCGCACGACAAACTGTATGTAATCCAGAGGGCCTTCCACCCACAGGGATACCATGGTGGGAGAGTCGAAGGTAACGTGGTTGCTGTGCCTCGTCGTGGTCACGATGATGGTCACGGGATGCTTGAGCTCCGATGATGACGACGATGACGAGCCGGTAAAGCCTGGCGATACCCTAACTGAGACCAAGGACATCGAGCTGGGCTCCGCATCGGTCGTCGAGGTCTACCTGGAGCAGGGCTCGGGCGACTTCCAGCTTGCGCCGGGTGCCACGAAACTAATGGAGGCGGAGTTCGTCTTCAACATCGAGCGGTGGCGGCCCACGGTCACGTACAAGGAGGAGGGCCAGGTCTGGAACCTCTCCGTAATCCAACCCGAGCAGGACCTCAGGGTCGAAGGGAACGTCAGGAACGAGTGGGACATCATGCTCGGCACCGACGTGCCCAAGGAGCTGACGGTTCTCCTGGGCGCCGGCGATGCGGACGTGGCCGCCAGCGGTCTCAACATCACCAAGCTGCACATCAACGTTGGGGCTGGCCAGCTCGACCTGGACCTAACCGGGATCTGGGAGGAGGACCTGACGGCGAAGCTGCTGGCGGGGACTGGCGATGTTCAGATCCGAGTGCCCGCGGGCGTGGGAGTGAAGCTCACGGCCATCTTGGGTGTCGGTGATGTGACGGCCAACGGCTTCACCAAGAGCGGGAACGTCTACACCAACGGAGTCTACGGGACCGCACCAATCACCATCACCATCGAGGCCAACGCTGGCGTGGGGAACATCGTCGTCACGGAAATCTGATATCGTGAGACCTGTGGCACAACAGTTATCACCAGCTTGGGGCATGGTTCCGGAGCACGAACTGCCAGGGGGAGGCCCATGGACACCGTCACCATCGAGCAGGAGGTCGAGCTGCCAGGAACGCCCAAGGAGGTCTACGAGGCCTACATCGACTCGATCAAGCACGCCGAGTTCACATGCTACTCCGCCGACATTGAACGCTTCGAGGGAGGCAAGATGAGTGCCGGCGGGGACTACATCACCGGGACCATCGAGGAGCTGGTCCCCGAGGCGAGGATCGTCCAGACCTGGCACGCCTCGGACTTCCCCGAGGGCCACGACTCACGCCTGGAGCTCAACATGGAGCCCACGGAGCACGGCACGCTCCTCCGCATGGTCCACTCCGGCGTCCCCGCCACCATGGAGAGGGAGATCGCCGAGGGGTGGCACCGCCACTACTGGGAGCCCCTGAGGGCCTACCTGGGACAGCATTGAGGGACCACTGGTCGGGAGCCGGCCAACGGGAAGGGAACCTTTATCTCCCGCGGGGAGCCATCCGCCACAGAGGTCGACCCTTGCGCGTCTCCGTACCCACCAGGACCCTGCTGATGACGATCTTGACGGTAGCCCTGGTGCTGTCGGGCTGTCTCGGGTCCGAGGAGGTGGTCCGGACCGGTGACCTGGAGACCTACGACACCTTCGTCGAGGTGGGACCCGCCGAGGCGGTTGAGGTCAACCTGGACATGGGCAGGGGGCAGCTCCAGGTCCGGCCAGGGTCCGTCAAGCTGATGGAGGCCACTTTCAGGTACAATGTGGACCAGTGGAAGCCCCGCTTCACCTACGTGGAGCAGGCTGACCTATGGAACCTCACCGTCACCCAGCCCAAGCAGGGCATCGAGGTGGAGGGCGAGACCCAGAACGAGTGGGACCTGGTGTTCGGGAACATGGTGCCCATGGCAATGAGCGCCCAGGTGGGCGCGGGCAACGTGAACGTCAGGGCTACCGGTCTAGACCTGGTGTCCCTTTCGGTGTCCACTGGCGCGGGGGACGTGGACATGGACCTGTCGGGGAGGTGGTTCGACCACCTGGTGGCCCGGGCGGGGACGGGCACGGGGAACGTGAAGCTCATCGTCCCCTCCGACATGGGGGTCCAGATCTCCGTGGTCCAGGGGGTGGGCACGGTTATAGCCCCCGGTTTCACCGAGATTCAGGGCAACTACAAGAACGCGGCCTTCGACACCGCCGAGCTGATCATGCTCATCGCCGTGGACATCGGCACGGGGGACCTGCAGGTCCTCCAGGTGCCTTGACGGCTCACTGCCGGACCATGACCAGCATCATCTTGAACCGCTGATGGGCCCGCAGCGCGTGGGGGACGTTGGCGGGCATGATTATCATCTCACCGTGGCCGACCTTGTGGGGCTCTCCTCCCACCATGACCTCGGCCTCGCCGTCGACGATGCTGACCATGGCGTCGAAGGGCGCCGTGTGCTCGGACAGTCCCTGGCCAGCGTCGAAGGCGAACAGGGTCACGGTGCCCGTGGGCTTGTCGATCAGCGTTCGTGATACAACGGAGCCGTCCTGGTAGGCCACCATATCCGAGAGGCCCAGGGCCTTCCCCTTGATGTCGTCATCGGAATCTGCCATTCTCATCGTCCCCTTTCTGCTCTTGACCGAAGACGTACCGGCACGTTGATATAGCTATTCCCTTCCGGGGCAGGTGGCCGAATCTGAACATCTCAGGGAAATCTGTTTTTAAGGAGGGGGGAGTGCTAGTCTCACTCTCATGTAGGTCAGGATGGCCCGGGTTTCCCACCACCCAATTTCCCCGGGTCATTCCTCCTTCTTTTTCATCGACCCTCCAGCCACGGCTTAGAGAAGGGGTGTGGTGCGAGGGAGGCGATTCGAACGCCCGAACCACTAAAGGACGGGATCTTGAGTCCCGCGCCGTTGACCAGGCTTGGCTACCCTCGCATCTGCCCGCCATGAAGGGGGCCAGGGGGTCATAAGCCTTTCCGCCCTTGCATGAAAAGGCTTTTCCGAGACCTCCGCCATGGGGACCGCCGATGGACGCATCCGAGGAGCAGAGGGGACCCGACCTGGTCGTCGTCCTGGCAGAGCCGAAGACCCCGGGCAACGTGGGCGCTGTCGCCAGGGCCATGGCCAACTTCGGCCTCTTCCGCCTGCGCATTGTGGCAGGGGTCCCTCTTGATGAGGACGCCTACAAGCGGGCGCTCCACGCCGCCCCCATCCTCGAGGCTGCCAAGACCTTCGACGACTTCGGGTCAGCGCTGGAGGGTCTGGACTTCACGGTTGCCACCTCGGGCATCGTCAACATCAACGACAAGCGCCACGTACGCAACGCCCTCACGCCCGCCCAGCTGGCGGAGCGACTGGCACCCATGGAGGGCACCGTGGGCCTGGTCTTCGGCAGGGAGGACTACGGCCTGTACACCGAGGAGCTGTCGGCCTGCGACGTGGTCGTCACCATCCCAACCTCGCCGGACTACCCCGTCATGAACCTCTCCCACGCCGTGGCCGTCCTTTTGTACGAGCTCCACCGGGACGTCCCCCTCCCCCACGAGACCATCAAGGCCTCCGAGGCCGAGCGGGACCTGCTGCTCAAGACCTTCGACG
>CP070808.1:1524754-1529434 GCA_020343715.1 Thermoplasmata archaeon | reverse complement strand
GTCAGGTCCACGATGGGATTGGTGGCCATGACGGTGCCGCTACCACCGGCGTTCTCGAACAGGACCTTGAACTCGGTCCGGGCCCAGTTGTGTACGCCCGTCTGGATGATGTCCTTGCCGAAGGCCTTGGCGATGTTCTGTATCGTACCGGCCATCCCGCTCAAGGCGGCCCCGCCCAGGTCCGACAGGCCTGAAAGCACCAGCTCCAGGGAGTACATGAGGGTCTTGTACGCGCCCGCGGTCCACGCGGCGGTGGCCGCCCTTGTCCTGTTGTAAGCCTCCTTGAACTCGGCCCGAGAGCCCCAGCTGGTCCCGGCCACCCAGTCGATGACGGCTATCACGGCGTCTCCGTACTTGTCCATGGCGGAGCCCATCACCTCGACGCTCCCTCCGACGCCGATGGCCGTCGACGCTATCGACTGGAGTATCCCGATGATGGCTACGCAGCACATCATCCCGCACAGGGAGAAGTGGAGCCCCTGCTCCCCCACCGAGTAGATCTTGCCTGTCACGGGGTCCTGCTCCCACCAGGCGATGCGGGGCTTGTCGGCCATGATGACGCTGCGCTCGGGCACCACCACGATCTTGCCCGCGTCCAGGGCCCGCTGGATTCGCTTGGCCGCCTCCCTGGATATGTTTAGGCGGTCCACGATGAAGTCCCACTCCTTGCGGATGTAGATTAGGGGGACGTCCTCCTCGGCGGCTTGGACGAAGATGGTGTTGAGGCTGATGACCGTCTGGTTGGGGGCGTACGCCTGCATCAGCTCGGACTCCACGTCCGTGTCCGTCACGCCCTTCTGCTCTTGGTACTTGAAGGGCATGTTCGAGGGGACGCCCGGATAGGCAAGGCCCCGGATGTCGTTGTAGCGCCAGTCCAGGATGAAGTAGAACTCCGGGTCCTTCGCCTCGAAGGACGCGATTATGATGCGGGGCTCGATGAAGTACGACTTCATCTGGAGGACGCCCTGGGCGGTGTCGTCCCTCATGTCTGAGACGTACGCCAGCTCCAGAGCCGCCAGGTGGAGGAGGTCGATGTGCTTCCTGTTGACGGCGTCCTTGAAGGCCTCCTTCTCCGCCTTGGTGGTGTTCTTGAGCGCCTCGGCCTTGTACTTGGCGTAGGTCTCCTGGAACTGGTCCAGTTGGTCCTCCACGGCGGTGAAGGGGACGCGGTTCGGGGCCACCAGGATGGAGTAGATCTCAACGCCGGTGATGGGCGGGTCCCGCTCCATCATGGGCTCGCCGATCCATACGGAACCATCCTTGTTCCGGTACTCGTATCCCACCTTGTCGAAGATGGTGCGCGTGACTGTGGTCGTGGTGCCGTCGGGGGAGGTGATGATGATGTCCAACCACTCGGCAGTGAACTCCTCGGAGAGCAGCTCGTACGCGGCCAGGGGGTAGAATGTCTCGACGTAGGTGTTCCCGTACATCGTCTCGTTGGCGATGACCAGGACGTCCTGGTATGTGATGGTCTCATAGTAGTAGGGATTGACGCCGCCGAAGGGCAGGGACTCGCGCCCGTGGGGCTTCTTGTCCACCTCGTGGGTCATATAGCTGTTCTGCCCGGCCAGCTTCGCGGTGGCGTACTCCTTGTTGAAGACGGTCCTCATGTTGAGCCTGCCCAGGGAGGCTCCGAACAGCTCCCACTCTTCCACCCTCACCTTGATGCGCACGTGGTGCCGCCAGTGCTCGGGGGTCTCCGAGAACCTGTCCACGGGAGCGGTGAAGGTGTCGTTGATGCCCGCCGAGACGAAGCTGGGGTCCAGGGACACCCACTCGTCCTGGCCCTTGTAGTACTCGACCCAGGTATGGTTCTTGGCCTCTCCCAGCAGCGTGGCGTTGGTAGATGGGTTCGCCACAGGACCGGACACGGGGGCGATGCCGTACAGCAGCTCGCCCGAGACGAACATGGACTTGACCAGCGTGCGGGCGTCGTCATCGGGCAGCGTCCCCGTTACGTAACGGCACGGGATGCCCGCGTTCCGGAGGAGGGCCACCAACAGGTTGGACTGATCCAGGGAGTTGCCGGCCATGCCCCAGATGGTCCCTCTGGCGCCTCGGAGCGAGCCGTTGTAAGACTCGTAGGCCACGAAGTTCTGGACGTAGCCGAAGATGGACTCTACGTCCGACCCGATGCCGGCGCCGGTGTTCTTCACCCAAAGGTCGTTGTAGTTCGCGTCGACGGTGGCCTTGAGGTACTCTGACAGGTTCTTGTTGACGAACCTCATGGGGGGGGAGTAAGAGTAGATGGCCTTCTCGCCCCGGTGACCGTAGATCACCATCCCGTCGTCGGCGTTCGTGAAGTTGGCCGAGGCGGTGGAGACCCGGAGGTCGATGGTGACGGCGAAGGACTCGTTCACGTCGAGGCGTCCCACTGGCCAGAGCAGGTAATCGCCGTTGTTGCTGGGGGGAATCGAAGCGGACAGCAACGTGACGTTGGTGGTGAGGAACTGCTCGAGGATGAGACCGTCCACCGGCCCGCCGTACGTGTTGACGACCAGGATGTCGACCGAGACGTTTATCGTGATGTTATCGTCCAATATCCATGTGGACGGGGATCTGGAGACTGCCAGGGCAGCGTCGTACTCGTGACCCGGTATGATGGGCGCCCCGTCGGGCGGTGTCGACGAGCTCCAGTCGTCGGAAGATCCATTTTCGAACACTTCGGGGACCGCTGGCCACACGCCATCCTCGATGGCCTTGTTCAGGGTGGGTGCGACGGCGGTCGTCAGCATGAGCACGGCCGTGAGTACGGCGAATGCTCTAAGCGAAACTAGAGAAAGCTCTGTCTGCGGTTCCTTCACCTCGATTCCCCCGGAGGCGATGTCCCGCCGGAGCGGGATTGAGTCCCTATCTTAATCCTCCCATTATTATTCCGGACGATGGATAGGTATCTCCGGTATTGCCACTGGTGGTCATTTATACCTTTGCCCATAGCTTTCCCGTAAATATGGCGAGGCCCCGGAGGGGCCTCGTGCAACCGTTCTTCCCGAACAGATGGAAATATCCACCCTTTCTCGACTCCTGGTGTTATCCTCGTCAAGATGAGATTCACATGCCGTGACGTCCATGCACATTCACCCACCTCCCCCGTCCGCCTTCATAAGGTCCACGGTCGAATCCCGATTTGGAGAGCGCCCATGGCAGCGACCGCCCCCCACCCCTTCGACGACCCGACCATTGTCCGCAGGTCGTCCAAGAAGATGCGGTCGGAAAAGTGCGTCCTGTGCCGCGGCACCCGCATGATGTGCGGGAAGACCCGGTGCCCCATCATGGCGAAGGTGTACGCCAACGTCAAGACCGCGCCCCTCCTGGAGACGCGATCGCTGGCTGGATCCTCTCCACCCTCCGTCTTCGTGGGTCGGTTCGGCTACCCCAAGGTGGACATCGGGCCCATGGTGCCTCCCCAGTTCGGCGACACCAGCATCCTGGACACTCCCGAGGAGTGGGTGGGCAAGCCCATCGACTCCATCATCTCGATGCGCCAAAGGCTGGTCAGGGGTAGGCACCGGGTCCGAATAGACGAGCCCGAGGCCCCGGACCGCCTCCTTCAGGCAACCAGGGAGATGGCGCTGATGAGGGAACCCACCCGAGTAGACGCCGTGTTCAAGCGGAAGCCCTCTGGGCGGATAGAGCTCCACTCGGGAAGTCAGCCCATGGGCCCCTCAGCGCCCATCGAGACGTTCCAGGTCGAGGGGGCAAAGGCCGACCGGAGGATCGAGCGGGCCTACGACGACACGGACCTCCTGGCGAGGGAAGGGATCCTGGACCTGTACCGGGGAGGAGTGTACCTGTCCCGTATCCAGAGGGCCTTGTCTGCGGGGCTCATGGGTCAGGGGAACCGTAGGAGGCTGGTCCCAACCAGGTGGAGCATCACCGCAGTCGACTCCACCATCGGGGAGTCGATGATGAAGGACACCCGGATCGCCCCAACCATCGACGAGTTCAGGGTGTACGAGACCGTGCAGCTGGACAACAGGTGGGCCATCCTCATGATGCCCACCGAGTGGTGCTACGAGCTGGTGGAGGCATGGTACCCCAACACCCTATGGAACCCGGACCAGCGGGCCATCTCCATCATCAACGACTACGAGTTCTACGAGGGCAGGAAGGATTATGCCCGTATCGGCGGGTGCTACTACGCCGCGCGCCTCGCCTCCAACGAGCTCCTGATGAAGGAGGGCAGGCAGGCTGGTGTTGTCATACTCAGGGAGTCGCATCCAGGATACATCCTCCCGGTGGGGGTATGGAACGTCAGGGAGCACGTGCGTGAGGCCCTTGGCAGGGAACCAACGACGTACGACAGCCTCCAGGGAGCCCTTGGCCATGTCGAGGGGATGATGGACATCCCCCTCAAGAGGTGGATCTCCGTCTCGGGCATATTGAAGGACCGTCTCTACCAGCGGCGACTGGAGGACTACGCTTGAGCTCCGCCGACCACCCCGAGGATCCCTTGGACCTGTGGCTCGAGCCAACCTCCGAGCAGGAGGCCGTTCCCGTGGACAGGGACAGGTGCAAGGTCCGCCGTGCCCGCGCCAGGTCGGCCCTGGTCCCCTCGGCCCTGGAGGGTTTCGACTGGGCCCTCAACCCGTACCATGGTTGCGCCCATCAGTGTGCCTACTGCTATGCCCCCTCGGTCCTGGGGGAGGACAGGGAGAGATGGGGTAGGAACGTGGAGGC
>CP070808.1:1521993-1524654 GCA_020343715.1 Thermoplasmata archaeon | reverse complement strand
TCTGGTGGCCGGAGTACGCCCTCATCTTGGTCCAGCTCGCTCTGATATTAGGCGGGGTCTACGGCTATCATGGATTGTCCTTGAGCCGTTCAGGTTCCATTCCCGGCCTATACGAGAGGGGTCTGGTCTCGGTCCTGGACGAGAGGGTTTGGTACTATGACGTCTACAGGATAGAGCTTCGGAAGGACAATGTACATGTCCTCTATCGCACCGACGAGGACGGAGACGAGGTGGAGGACTACGCCTTCTTCCCCCGGAAGTTCATCACGGACGAGGGCATCGAGAAGGTGCGGGTTCAGGCGAACCTGTACCGATAGATAGGGTGGTTTACAGTTATCGGCCGTATTCAGCCAATCTATTTATCTCGTGTAATCAGTTCTCATGGACCATGGAGCTCAAGATTGGGAGGGTCCTGGGCATCATCATTGTCGTTGCCATCATCGCCGTCGCCATATTCGGCATATGGGCGATATTGGCGTACAACGACCTTGTTGCCCAGGAGGAGACGATCGACAGCCAGTGGGCCCAGGTCACCAACGAGTACCAGCGGAAGATAGACCTGATACCCGAGCTGGTGGCCACCGTGGACGACTACCAGGAGTTCGAGCAGAGCACACTGGAGAACATAACAGCACTGAGGTCCCAGTGGATGGAGGCCAAGACCACCGAGGACCAGGTGAACATCACCTCGGAGCTGGACCGGGCCCTCATCGACATAGTGCTGACCTACGAGGCGTACCCGTACCTCCAGTCCATAGAGGCCGTCCGGGACCTGATGGTCGCATTGGAGGGGACGGAGAACCGCATCACGGTGGAGAGGATGCGCTACAACGAGGACGTGAGGGACTACAACTCTGACGTTCGTTCCTTCCCCAGGTCCCTGATCGCCGGGTGGTTCGACTTCGAGAGGAGGTCGTACTACGAGAGCGGCGCGGGCCCCGACCAACCCTAGATTAGAGGACCCATGAGTTCCCGGCGCCTACCTAGGGGGCCGGTCGCCGTCGTGCTGGCCTCGATACTGTTCGCAGCAGCGGCGAGCCTCGCTTTGGCCGCCGATGACGACTACCCGACCCTCAAGTACTGGGTCACCGACGACGCGAACGTTCTGCTCTACCAGGAGGAGCTGGACATCGAGGCCCTGTGTGTGGAGGCCTTCGAGGCCAAGGGTGTGGAGATAGCGGTGCTGACGGTGAACACCACGGCGCCCGACGACATCAGCATGTACGCGGTGCGCACCTTCGAGAAGAACGAATTGGGTCAGGAGGGGAAGGACGACGGTGTCCTGGTCATGGTTGCCACCGACGACCGGACGTGGCGCATCGAGGTGGGATACGGCCTTGAGGGGGTACTGCCCGACATCCTCGTCGCCGACATAGCTAACACGTACCTGGTTCCCGACCTGGAGAGGGGGGACTACTACAGCGGCCTCCTGTACACGGTCGCCTTCCTTGGGCGCGAGATCCTGGACAACTACGAGGAGGGTGAGCCCGCCGAGGACGACGGCGACCCGTACCCGATCTCGTGGCTCCCGCTCACCTGGGGACAGCTCATCCTTGTGGTGGTCATCTTCCTGGTTATCGCCCTGTTCACAGGCGGCAGGGGACTTTGGTTGGGTAGTATCTTCTACGGTTCCGGCGGGCGGCGTTGGGGCGGTGGCCGGTCCGGCGGCGGGGGCGCCAGGGGCAAGTGGTGAACAGGTCCAGTATATGCTGGGACACTGGGTTTTATTAGAGCGGTCGGACAATAGTAATGATTCGAGGACGGGGAAGGGGTTAATCGTAGATGGACGCGGAGACCTACCACGAAAGGGTGGAGGAGATGAAAGCCCTGCTCAAGCTGGGCAGGACCATCGATGCCGACATGACCAAGGCGTCCTCCATCTTCAGGGAGGCGCTCTTCGAGTACTCAGAGGGGAACGACAGGGCGACCAGGGACCTCATGGATTCAGCCAGGGAGAAGGCCATGAGGGCCGTCGATGAATGCCTGAGGGTCCGCCTGGAGACGACCCGGTCACGGATCCTGCGGGCCAACAAGGCCGGCGTGGAGACCGGGGGCGCATCGGAGCTGCTGGTTCACGCCAATAACGCCCTGGCGGTCGGGAACGCGTCGGACGCTATCGAGTACGATCGAAAGGCGAACGAGACCATCGCATCCGCTTGGGACGCCATGGATTACACCACCGAACAACTGTCCTTCTCGGGGTGGCTCATCGAGAAGCTGTCCTTCTTCGACTTCGTGCCCGAGCACATTGTCGATGCGAGGGAGGCCTCGATGAAGGCCGCGGTGAGTGGGAACCTGGACAGGGCCAGGGACATCGACCTCATGCTCCAGGGGGAGATGATCCCGTTGCTACAGGACCACATCGCGGACATTCTCGCCGCGGGCCAGAGGCAGGTCATCTACATGAGGCAGCGGGATGTCGATCCTGCCAGACCCTCAATGTCCATCTCCTCGGCGGCGGACTATCTCGAGATGGCCCGGCGCAGGTTCGACAGGGGAACGCCCGACGACATCCGAGCGGCCCTCGAGTACCTTTACGAGCTTGAGACGAGGTACGCCCCCGACGACGCCTGAGCGAATCCTGACAGGTAGTCCAGCATCCGTGGGAGCGGTGCCGTCCCATACCTTTCCACCGCAAGCCTTTTAGGCATGTGCGGCTTT
>CP070808.1:1520454-1521893 GCA_020343715.1 Thermoplasmata archaeon | reverse complement strand
TCGAACCACGTCCCCAGCTCCACCGCCACGAGACGGCCCGCGTCGGTGCCGAACACCAGCTCCGCCACGTCGTCGTCGTTCATATCAAAGCTGAGCACCGCGGTGGACACGTTCTCCTTGCCGCTGTTCCATACCTCCGACGGCGTGATCGTGTCGTAATCCAGGTCACCGGCCCTCGATTGATACCTGAACTGTTGATGGTTGTCGTTGAGAGTATGCACCCTTGACTCGCCGGCGGTGACGGACCACGCCATCGTCACGAGCATTATAATCACGATGAGGGCGGTAAGACCTCTGGCCCCGGCCCCCTCTGTCCCTGGATTCTTCAGTACTGGACCCCCATAAGTACTGATGCGTCGCGATAGAAATAGTTTACGGGGCCCTCGATACAAATCGACCGTGGTGAGGGGCCAGGTATCGGGCGGGCTATCCCATGCCCGACTCCCACTCGGACCTGAGAAGGGAGTAGACCACCAGGTCCCGGTGGACACCCCGGAGCTTGTACTCCTGCCTGTGGACCCCCTCGCGTGTGAAACCCAGCCGCTCGATGAGGGCGAGGCTCCGGTGGTTGTCGGTGAGGATGCGGGCCGAAAGGCGGTTCATGTCCTCCGCCCCGAACATGTGGTCGACGAAAGTCCTCACGGCCTTGGCCATGATGCCCCGGCCCTCGAACTCGCCCGCCACGAAGTAGCCGATCTCCGCTGCGTCGTTGGCACGGTCCATGGTCACCGTCCCGGTGGCGCCGATGATGCGCCCCCGGTGCCAGACGGCGAAGGGGACGCCCCTGCCCTGGTCGTACTCCTCCACCCGGTCAGCCAGGAACGCCAGCTCGTCCTCGATCCGGGTCACGTGGTCGACCCACTCCATGAACGCCCTGAGCCGGTCTCGGTCGCCGTCGATGAGGTCCAGGTACTCCCGGGCGTCCTCCTCCCGCTGGAGCCTCAGCTCGGTGTCGTCGTCGACGCGGATCCGAAGGTCCCTGGGCCTGTCCGTGGTGCCACCCCGGGCGCCCGAGGGCGCCAGCGCTGATTGTGCGGGGACGGTATTATACCCTTTCCGTGGGAGGTGGCATCACCAGGACACGGTCTGGAACTGCTCGACCAGGTCGACCCAGCCCGAGTAGTCTATGACGTGGATGCCCTCCATCGGCTCCTTTATGCCGCGGGCGGACAGGTCCTCCCCGAGGGCGTGCACGGTCAGGCCGCACTCGTTGGCCTTGTCCAGCCACTCGCGGGTCACCGGGGACTCGGCGGCGGCCATGACACCGTCCTGGTAGAGGACTATGTGGGAGCCCCCCTTGGCGACGATGAGCACTTGGTCCAGGTCATGGCTCATGAACGGGGACCTCTTCACCTGATACAGTAGGTTCATATCCATTGCCTCCTAGAACACGATGACGGACTTGTGGCCCGACATGAACTCCTCGATCTCGTCGTCGT
>CP070808.1:1506909-1520354 GCA_020343715.1 Thermoplasmata archaeon | reverse complement strand
AGGTCATCCACCAGTAGCCGTCGGTGGACCAGGTGGCGCCCCAGGAGTTCACGATCTTGAAGGCGCCCGCCTCCCCGTCGGCGGTGATGGAGTCGTTGTAGCCCACGATGGTGTTGGCGTGGTTCGAGGCGCTGCTGCTGTACTCCACCGCCGAGATGATGTCGTCATCGCTGAGGTGGGTGTACTGGCCCGCATCGAAGGCCATGGGCAGGAGGTAGCCCTCGGCAAGCCATGCCTTGATCACCATGGTGCTGTCGGTGGACGCCAGGTCGTACTTCGCCCTCACCCGATACTTGGGGGCGATGCGCCAGGCGTCCTCGTCGCCCCAGCCATATAGGTCTCGCCAGTTGTACGGCATCGTGTCCCAATCAGCGTTGCCGACGGAGGAGATGAGGGCGTGGTTGCGGTACCAGTTGGAGCCCGAGTCCACGCCGTAGTTGATCTTGTTGTACACCCACGCCGGGCTCATCAGGTGGGACTTGTTGGAGCCGTTGTGGGCGTCGGTGAAGTCGTTGTCCTTGGCCTGCAGGTAGCCGTTGGCGTAGTACGAGACGGCCCACGCCCCGCAGGAGCCCTGGCCGCCCTGGCTGTCCGGAACGGGCATGTAGGGTTCCGTGGAGTGGTCCACCGCCGATGGCAGCTCTCCGCCGGGGGCCAGGGCCACGTCGGTGACCATGTCGGCCGTGCCCACCATGTCGGCGTACTCGGCCGCTGTCGGGGGGGCCAGTCCCGTGCCGAGGCCGTCGAACATCACGTTGTAGTCCACGGAGGGGTCGTAGATGCCGCAGGCGTCCATCATACCGATGACGTCGCTGGCTGTGGCCGGGTGGCTGGTGTAGCTGAGGCCCTCGCCGTCCTCCCCGACGACGAAGGGTTCCGGCCCCTCCTCGGTGCCAAGGTCCCAAGCGGGTTGACTGGATGGGGTAGTGATGGGAATGTTTGCCCCTACCATCACCGCGATGAGGACCAGGAACATTATCCTGGCAGTTCCTCTCATCGCACCCGGCTACTAGATGTGGCTTTATATACCCTGGCTTGTGGTTCATACTTCTGATTGTCTGAGAAGGCGATTTACCTACTCGATGAGATCGCTGGTTCGTCCGACCATCCAGGTACCGGGACCGTGTGTCTTTGATGGAATTATCGGGTTCTTACTCGTTGGGAATCAATCCCGGAGGACCCAATTTGGGGTCCGGAACGGTCGGTCCCACGGTAGCCCAGGTGAATTATTTATACTCAAGATTTAATTCATTCCCGGGTGGTATCATGCGTAGGTTAGTCCTGATTCTATCGTCCCTCCTGGTGGTCGGGCTCATGCTCCCATCAGCACCGGCCCATGTGGACAACGACAGCCCCCTGGCAGTGTACTGCATCGTCGACCTGGACCAGGTCTACACCATCGGTTCCGCCGTCGAGGTGAACATCCTGGTGTACTGGGAGGGTGACTTCCACGATCCAGTGAACGTGAACCCGGTGGTCAACAGCAGGCCCGTGACCGAGGTCCGGAGGGCCGAGGGGAGGTACGAGGTGGACTTCGTCATCCAGCAGTCCGATGTGGACGAGGGTAAGATGGTCGCCTTCACCGCCTTCGTCAACGAGGGTACCTACCCCGCCCCATGGACGGCTGACACCATCTACATCCCCGTCAAGTACCTGGACATGGACATAGTGGTCATGGACAGCCACGACCGCTTCATGTCCCCCGGGGACGAGTGCGAGTTCCAGGTCAGGACCTCCTTCGAGGGGCGTGCCGTGGACCCCGACGGGGGCACCCTGTGGGTGTATCGGCAGCTCCAGGACAACACCTACAGGGGCACCATAGACATGACCCGCCTGTCCACTGGCGTGTTCGCGGGCACGCTTGAGACACCCCCCTTCAACCGCACTTCCATATGGCACATCGGGTGCGAGGCCGAGTACACCACCCGTGACGGCATCGTCTACGGGTTCAACAAGGCTGTGGTGGAGGTGGACATGTTCCCCGTGTGGATCAAGCGGGCCGAAATATCCACCACGGAGACCACGCTGGAGTTCCACGTGTGGGAGAAGGACGGGTGGCCCATGCCCGATTCCGTCGAGGGCTACCCCTTGGCGGGCGCCTACGTACAGGTGGACTACTCGTACTACGATGCCACGGTCACGCTCCAGGAGAAGACCGTCCAGGGCGGGACGGGAACGGACGGCTCTGTCTCCTTCACGCTGGACCACTCGGATATGCTGACCACCCACACCAGCGTGATGGTGGACGGCTTCGTGAGGGTGGGCCAGGGCATCTCGGGCCACACCCAGCACTTCGACTTCTACCTGCCGGTGAGGGACTATCCCGACGTGAGGGACATGACAGGCTTCAACGTTAAGCTCCACAACTACTACCTGCCCGAATGGCAGCAGATAACCACCCTGGGGCATACCGCACGGTTCGACGGGAGCCCTCTGGGCGGGGCCGAGATCTACGTCTACATCGCCGAGGACGACTGGGTCTACTACTCGGGCTCCGTGCTGACGGCCCCCAACGGCCAGTTCAACGTGCAGCTCAAGACCCCGCCCCTGCCCGAGGGCGAGAGGTGGCTGGTCGTCGACAAGTGCGAGTACCAGGTCCAGGTCTCCGGGAACTGGTACAGCGACTCCGAATGGCTCTACTTCGGCGAGGCGAACCTGTACGGCGAGTTCAACCTGACCCACGACGAGAACGTGACGATGAAGGTCAGCAACCTCAAGGACTACCAGGTGGCCCACGTGACCTTCGACCATCCCGAGTCCGACGGCAGGGACGAGACGGCCCTGGTCATGTGGGGGATGGGCGACCCGTGGGACTACTGGTGGAACCAGATCTGGCTTTACGACCTCCTCTGGGCACCCGTGAGGGAGGACATCTACTACTGGCCCTCCAACCACCAGCACATCAACTTCGTACCCGCGTACTACAAGGAAGGGGCCTGGCATGCCGACTTCTTCGTCCCGGGCTTCATCCCCGACATCTGGGACGTATGGGTCCATGGGGAGATACTGTGGACCGACGACAACGTGGTCAGGTCGACCACCGTCAGGGACCTGCGCCCCGAGGACGGTAGGGGCTGGCCCGACGTGGCCATCACCACACCGCCCATCATGAGCATCTTCGAGGGCGTGCTCAACGTGTCGGGCACCGCCAGCGACGCCGACGGTCTCGAGTCGGTGGAGATCCGCATCGACGGAGGTGAATGGATCCAGTGCCACGGCCTGGAGGATTGGTTCTACGAGCTTGACACCGCCACCCTGGCCTACGGCGATCACCTGGTGGAGGCCCGATCGTGGAACGGCGACCACTACTCGAAGATGGTGGGGAGGAACTTCTTCACCGACCAGAAACCCTGGGTCTTGGTGGAGAACCCCGAGGACGGGGGCCACTATTACGGGAACCTCACCATGAACGGCACCGCATGGGACGACCTGACCGTGGACACCGTCCAGGTTCAGGTGGACGCGGGGGCTTGGACGGACGCGTACGGCACAATCCAGTGGGAGTACCTCTTGGACATGACCGCCATGGATTCTGGGGAGCATACCCTGTCCGTCAGGGCGATGGCAGGCACCAAGGAGTCGGACCACCAGCGCCTGACCTTCTGGGTCGACAGGCCGCCGGAGATCAAGATAACCGACCCGCCCGCCGACGCGGACCTGTCAGGGACCGTCCACGTGAAGGGCGAGGCCGGGGACGACCTTTCGCTCCTGGAGATACACCTCTCCATCGACGGTGGCGATTGGTTCCCCGCCGACGAGGACGCCCTGTGGTCCTACGAGCTGGACACCACCACGCTGGAGTACGGGGAGCACTACATTGAGGCGAAGGCCTGGGACGGGTACGAGTGGTCTGACACGGCGTACGTCGCCTTCACCGTGGACAACCCGCCCGAGATCACGTCGGTGAGCCTCCAGGACGGCCAGGTGATATCTGGCATCCACAGGGTGGACGGCGAGTCCAAGGACGATGGTCACAGCGATGACAACGACATCCAGGTCCAGATCGGTGGTGCAAGCGAGTGGGAGGAGGTGCCCGTGGAGGAGAACGGCGACTGGTCCTACGATATCGACACCACCTCTATGGACCCGGGCTCGCACATCATCCACTTCCGTGCGTACGACGGCAAGCACTACTCGGACATGTGGACCGTCACCTTCGTGGTGGACGAACCGCCTGTAGTGGGCGACATGTCCATCGTGACGGGCGACACCCTTGGGGGCACGGTGACCATCACCGGCGAGTCCTCCGACGACACCTCGGTGGAGGGGGTCCAGATCCGGGTGGACGGAGGTGAATGGGTCGACGTCGAGGTGGACGAAGACGGGAACTGGTCCCACGATATGGACACCACGGGCCTATCCCACGGCGACCACACCCTGGAGGTACGGGTGTCCGACGGGGTCCAGTGGTCGGAGCCCACCTCGGTGGAGTTCTCGGTGGACCAGATGCCCACCCTGACCATTCTCGCTCCCGAGGCGGACGCCAAGTACAAGAAGGACTTCGAGTTCAACGGCACAGCTGAGGACGACGCCGAGGTAATGAGGGTGGAATTCCGCCTCGACGGAGGGGATTGGACCGTCGCCGACGGAACGACGGCCTGGAACTACCCCGTCAAGGTCAAGGACCTGAAGAAGGGCGAGCACACCGTGGAGGCCCGGGCCTACGATGGCACCCAGTTCTCCGACGTGGTCTCGGTCACCTTCACCGTCGAGGTGGAGGAGGACGAGAGCCCCGGCTTCGGGACCATCGTGACCATCATCTCCTTGATGGGCGCCCTCGTCGCCGCGATGCGAAGGAGGAGCTAGGCTCCGGCGTAGGCCATCCGGCTGATCCGCGACACGTAGGGCACGTCGCTGACGATGTGCGACCAGGCGCCTATGAATATGGGGATGAAGTAGTCGGGGAGCCATAGGTACCCTATCATCGTGGCAACTATTGCGATGCCCAGGTGGGTCCATTGGATGATTCGGAACAGGCCCTTCCTGTAGAGGGTCGCCAGGAACTCGGGGAAGTCCTTCGTCGCCTCCATGGGGTTCGCCCACTGCTCCAGCTCCGGGTCCTCCTTCGCCTTGAGCCTGACTAGGATGATTACGTCAAGGTCGATGATGGCAGCAACTACACCCGCAACTACTATCCATACGAGGGTGTCGACCAGGTCCAGGTCTGGGTAGAACAGGACGACAGCGACCAGGGTGACCACGGCCGCCACGGCGAAGTGGTTCTGGGGCAGCATCGGCGATGTCGCTATCGCGTCGAGACCTATTCACCCTTTGGGACGCCCTACTCGGGGGGCTGCTCGATGAAGCCCTCCTCCATCAGGTTCTGGGTGATGTTGCGGGACCTGCCGATGCGGGCCTCCGCCCTCTCGAACAGCTCGTCCCGGGACCGGGTGATGCGCGCCAGGCCCTGCTCGATGGCCTTGAGGGCGACGGCCACGGCCTCCCTGGGGAACACCTCCCACTCGTCCATGGTGGGGACGATGTAGTCGGTGCGCAGGCCGTTGTCCTCGGCGGTCTGGGCCAGCTCGTACGCCGCCGCCAGCACCATCTCGTCGGTGATGGTCTTCGCCCGCACGTCCAGGGTGCCCCGGAAGATGCCGGGGAAGCCCAGGGAGTTGTTCACCTGGTTGGGGAAGTCAGACCTGCCGGTGGCTACGATGTATGCCCCCGCCTCCTTGGCCTCCCAGGGCCATATCTCGGGGATGGGGTTGGCGGTGGCGAAGACGATGCTCTTGTCCGCCATAGTAGAGACCCACTCTGGCAGGATTGTCCCCGGACCCGGCTTGGATGCGGCTATGCATGCGTCGGCGCCCTTGAAGGCCTCGCTGATGTGGCCCTCGACGCACTCCTCGTTGGAGTACTCGCACATGTCCCACTTCGTGGGGTCCACGTCGGGGTCGATGTCGGACCGGCCCGGGTGCAGGGTCCCCTTCCGGTCCACCATCACAATATTGCCCTTGGTGACCCCGGCGGAGACCAGGACGCGGGCGATGGCGATGTTGGCGGCGCCCGCGCCGACCATGGCCAGCTTCATATCCTGAAGCCGCTTGCCCACCAGTTTGGCGGCGTTGATGAGGCCCGCGGCCACGATGGTGGCCGTACCCTGCTGGTCGTCGTGCCAGACGGGTATCTGCAACTCCGGGTCGTCCCGGAGCCGGTCGAGGATGGAGAAGCACTTGGGCTTCTGGATATCCTCCAGGTTGATGCCGCCGATGGACGGCTGGATGGCCTTGCAGATGTTGATGATCTCCTCCTCGTCCGTGGTGTCAAGGCACAGGGGGAAGGCGTCGACGCCCCCCAGGTACTTGAACAGGAGGGCCTTGCCCTCCATCACCGGCATGGCGGCCTCGGGGCCTATGTCCCCCAGGCCCAGGACCCGGGTGCCGTCGGACACCACCGCGATGGTGTTCCAGCGGTTGGTGTGCCAGAACGACTGGACGGGGTCCTCGTGGATCATCTTGCACGACTGGGCCACCCCGGGGGTGTACCAGATGGAAAAATCGTCGAAGTCGCGGATGACGCACTTCGGGATGATCTCGACCTTCCCACGGTAGAACGGGTGGTACTTCTCGGCCAGGCGTTGGGGCTCGTAGGCCTTCGCCAGCAGTTCCTCTTCGGTGAACTTCTTCTCTTCCGCCACGGGGACACCCCCTGTCGGGCGAGGTAGCGCTCGGCGCCGGGGGTACCGTCACTCGCTGATAAAATGATTTTGTATGTATATTTCAATTAGGAAACCCTAGTATAAAATCATTTGAGTGTACCCTGCATGGTAAACCAGCGGGGGTCTACTTGAGCAGCTCTCGGGCGATGACCAGACGCTGTATCTCCGACGTGCCCTCGCCGATCTCGGTGAGCTTGGCGTCCCGGAGGAGTCGCTCGATGTCGTAGTCCCGGGTGTAGCCGTAGCCCCCGTGGATCTGCATCGCCTTGTTGGCGCAGCGGGAGCTGACCTCGGAGGCGAACAGCTTCGCCTGGGCCGACTCCAGGGAGTGATTCATCTTGGCGTCCTTGAGGGCCGCTGCGTGGTAGACGAGCCATCGGGCGGCGGCGATCTCGGTGGCCATGTCCGCCAGGAACCACTGGACGCCCTGGAACTTGCTGATGGGCCTGCCGAACTGCTCTCGCTCCTTGGAGTACTGGAGGGCCAGGTCGTAGCATCCCTGGGCCAGGCCCAGGGCCATGGCGCCAATGGAGATGCGGCCCTCGTCCAGGATCTCCAGGGCCCCGATGAAGCCCTCGCCCCGGGTGCCCAGCAGGTTCTCCTCGGGCACGCGGCAGTCCTCGAAGAACAGCTCCGAGGTGACCGAGCTACGGAGGCCCAGCTTGATCTCGTCCTTCCCGTAGGTGTAGCCCGGGGTGCCGTTCTCCACTATGAAAGCGGAGATGCCGTGGGCGCCCCTCCCGGGGTCGGTGCGGGCCATGACCACGGTGACTCCGGCGATGGAGCCGTTGGTGATGAAGACCTTGTTGCCGTTGATGACCCACTCGTCGCCGTCCAGGTACGCGGTGGCGGCGGTGGCCCCCGCGTCGGACCCGGCGTTGGGCTCGGTTAGGCCCCAGGCGGACAGCCACTCGCCCGAGGCGCACTTGGGCAGGTACTTGGCCTTCTGCTCCTCGGTCCCGTGCTTAAGGATGTGGCCGGTCCCCAGGGAGTTGTGGGCCGCCACGGTGATGCCGGTGCCCCCGCAGACGCGGGACAGCTCCTCCACCACGATGGCGTACGAGACGGTGTCCGCCCCTGCGCCCCCGTACTCCTCGGGAACGCACATGCCCATGAAGCCCAGCTTGCCCATCTTCTCGGCGATGGGCCATATGAACTCCTCGGCCTCGTCGTACTCCGAGGCCACGGGCTTGACCTCCGTCTGGGCGAATTCGTTGGCCAGCTGCCTGACCATGAGCTGCTCCTTGGTGAGCGCGAACTGCACGTTCTCGGCCTCCCGATGTGTATCCAGCTTGTGTCCCGAGGGACCACAGGCTGGAACGGCGACGGGAACGGAATGGGTCCAGATAAGGGTTTGCCTGGGGGCAGGGCTCACGGGTCGCCCACGTACCTGGTGCCGCAGTCGGGACACTCGAACAGGTCCACGCGGACCGGCGTCTTGCAGTAGGGGCATTGTCGGGTCCTGAAGTAGAGCCTGAAGCTGTCTAAGGCCACCAAGGCGCAGAACACGGCTATGAAGAGACCTCCGACCGATATGACGCCCAGCTCACCGATTATCAGGTACTCTAGAGCAAAGGTCGTGAAGACCATGCCTATGCCTAACGCCGACGTTAACAGGCCCTCCTCGTAGAACCTGGAGTGCCGGTGGATCAGGAACGGGACCTCCATTCAACCCCTCGATTGAAATATGGGTCGAACGGGGATTTGAAGCTTATTGTCTGGCTCATGCCAGGAAGACCATTGCCTCGTCCACGTGCTTTGTAGTCCGGAAGGCGTTGTGGACCCTCCGGACCTGCTCCACGTCCCCCGAGAAGAGCAGGACCTCGCAGCACTTGCACGCGTCCTCGTGGACGGAGCAGGTGTGGTCGGCGAAATCGGTGTGCATGAAGGACTTGATGATGCTCATGTTGGCGTGGCGCACGTCCCCCACCTCGCGGGAGGCCTTGTGGTCGTAGACGAGGATCATCACCCCGTCCACCTCACCCTCCAGGTCGGCCAGCTGCTGGTCGGACTTGATGAGGCCCCGGACGGCCTCCCGGACCAGCTCGGACCTGCTGGGATAGCCCTTCTCCTCCACCAGTCGGTCCACCTCCCTGGCGGTGGACTCAGGTAGGCTGACGGAGATTATCTCGGTGTCCTTGCCCTTCTTGGTCACGGTCCATGATACAGGCTCATGGTTAATAAACATTTATCAATAGAGGAGGTGAAAGTTAATAACCACATTGCGAAAGCGTCGATGGTTCAAAACCTTTAACTTGCCTCCGGTCAATCTAGCCAGCCCCCCCGTTGGGGGTGTCGAGATGGGGAAGGAGGTTATGTCGTGAAGGACGTGGTTTTCAGGCCAAGCAAGGAGATGATGGACAACTCGAGGATCTCTGCCTTCATGAGGGAGCACGACATCCCATCGTACGAAGTGCTTATTGATCGGGCGTCTCGGGACGACGAGTGGTTCTGGGACGAGGTGACCAAGCACCTGGGCATCGAGTGGTTCGAACCATACCACACCGTGAAGGACACATCCCGGGGCATCCCGTGGACCCAGTGGTATGTGGGCGGGAAGCTGAACATCGTCCACAACGTGCTGGACCGTCACGCCCTCGGGGAGGACTCAGGTAACCTGGCGGTGGTCTGGGAGGGGGAGGACGGCGACACCAGGATGCTCACCTACATGGAGCTCCACGAGCAGGTCACCAGGTGCGCCAGCGGCATGGTGCAGCTGGGCATCGGCAAGGGCGACACCGTGGGCATCTACATGCCCATGGTGCCCGAGACGGTGGTCCAGCTCCTGGCCTGCATGAAGATCGGGGCAATATGCATCCCCATCTTCTCGGGCTACGCACCGCCCGCCGTGGCCCAGCGGCTCCAGAACGCCGAGGCCAAGCTGCTCTTCACCGCCGACGGCTCCTCGAGGCGGGGAAAGCCCATCGCCATCAAGCCCAACGCCGATGAGGCAGTGGCCGCGTCGCCCTCCGTCCAGTACACCGTGGTGGTCAGGAGGGCGGGAAACGACGTCCCCTTCGACTTGGAGAGGGACGTGTGGTGGGACGACCTTCTCAAGATGGGGGCCAAGGTCCACACCGAACAAATGGACTCCGAGGACGTGGCCCTCATCATCTATACATCGGGCACCACGGGCATGCCCAAGGGGACCGTGCACACCCACGCGGGCACTCTGGTCCAGGTCGCAAAGGAGGTGGGCTACTTCTTCGACGTTAAGAAGACGGACCTGTTCTTCTGGCTGTCGGACATCGGATGGATGATGGGCCCATGGATGATCATCGGCTCCCTCCACCACGGCTGTCCCATCTTCATCTACGAGGGCGCCCCCAACTACCCGGGACCCGACAGGCTGTGGGACATGATCGAGCGACACGGCGTGACCATCTTCGGCATCTCCCCCACCGCCATCCGGATGCTCATGGGATTCCCCGTGGAGGAGGTGACGAAGCATGACCTGTCCTCGCTGCGGATCCTGGGCTCAACAGGGGAGCCCTGGGACCCGGACAGCTGGACCTGGTTCTTCGAGAAGGTGGGGGGCGGCAGGTGCCCCATAATCAACATCTCCGGGGGAACGGACATCATCGGTTGCTTCCTGGCCCCGTTGCCCATCAACGTCCTCAAGCCCACCACGCTCCGGGGGCCCGGCATCGGGATGTCCCTGGACGTCTGGGACGAGGACGGTAACTCCCTCATAGCCTCGGGGGAGGTGGGCTACCTGGTGGCGACGAAGCCCACCCCTTCGATGACCCGTGGCCTGTGGGGTGACCCGGAACGCTACATGGAGGCGTACTGGAACCGGTGGCCCGATGTGTGGAATCACGGGGACTGGGCCCACGTGGACGAGGACGGCTTTTGGTACCTCAAGGGTAGGGCCGACGACACCATCAAGGTGGCGGGCAGGAGGATCGGGCCCTCGGAGATCGAGTCGGCCCTCATGGATCACGAGGCGGTGCGCGAGGCGGCCGCAATCGGCGTGCCCCACGACATAAAGGGCGAGGGCATTCTGGCCTTCGTGGTACTGTCGCCTGGGCACGAGGAGTCGGAGGAGCTGAGGCTGGCGCTGCGCAACCAGGTTGGAAATGTGCTGGGGAAGGTGGACCGGCCCGAGGACGTGAGGTTCGTAAGCGACCTCCCAAAGACCCGCAGCGCGAAGATCGTCCGGAGGGTGATCAAAAAGCGCTTTTTGGGGGAGACAGAGCTTGGTGACCTGAGCTCTATAGAGAACCCGGACGCCATCGAGGAGATTGCCAGGTCTCGGTAGTCCCCGGGCCGGGCCGGAAGATTGATTCTACGGCTCCAGGATGTCGTCTTCGTCCATGCGGCTTACCATGAAGAAGTACACCGCACCCACGATGACCCCGACCACTGCCAGGATGCCGATGGTCAGCTGACCCGAGGACATGCTGCTCAGGGACCCGAAGGTGCCCCCGTCCTCGCTGGTCGTCTCCTCACCGCCGCCGCCACCGTTGCCACCGGACTCCCCGCCCGTCGGTGGGTCCTCGGGGGGCACGTAGCCCGGATCCTCCAGCGGGGTCTCGCTGGGGGGAGGGCAGTCGTCGCCGGCACCGAGCGCGGTCATCGGCACGAGCAGGCCTAGGGCCAGGAACGCGCCTATAAGCAGGACATGGACTCTCCTATCCACCATTAGCCTCAAGTATTCACCCGGAACCTAGGACGGTGGGTCCGTTTATCTAGTGTTTGTCTCATTTATCAAGAATCAGTAAAAGCCTTATATTTTTATCAACAAATGCGAAAAACGAGGACCTCGACCTGTCGGACCGCCTATACGGCGTCCGCCGCATAATCCCGGCCTCCTGGACGCATGACCTCCGGCGCGCAACGAAACCTATTTTGGCCCTCATCCCCTTACACCCATCCCGGCCCCTCGCCGGGTTGGCGGTTGATTGGCATGGTGCATAAGGTAGCAATCGTAGGAGGCGGCATCTCCCGGTACGAGAAGCCCCGGAGGGAGACCTTCGAGGAGATGGTCGCCGAGGCTGTGAAGGAATCCCTCGAGGACAACCCGAACCTGGACCTGAGGGATGTGGACAATCACGTGGTCTCGTACTTCTCGGACCACTTCATGGGCCAGCTGGCCGCGTCCTGGATCCCGAACGATTACCTGGGCCTCACCCCGAAGGGCGTGACCCGGGTCGAGAACGGTGGGGCGGGCCCCGGTACCACCCTGCGTGCAGCGTGGTCCATGGTGGCCTCCGGGATAACCGACCTGACCCTGGTGACAGGCTTCGAGAAGCAGGGGGAGGTGCACTCGGCCAAGGCCAACGAGTTCATCGCCCTGGCCTCGGACACCGACTTCGACTTCCCCGTGGGGGGCTACTACACCGGCTACTACGCCGCCATGATCCAGAGGCACATGTACCTCTATGGCACCACCGAGGAGGACATGGCCAAGGTGGCCGTCAAGAACCGAAACTACGCCCTGGACAACCCCTACGCCCAGTGGCCCGTGGAGAACGACTACAAGCCCATCACCGAGCAGGACGTGCTGGACAGTCGCATGGTGGCGTGGCCCCTCAAGATCCTGGACTGCTGCCTGCTGTCAGAGGGCGCCTCGTGCGTTTGGCTCGCCCCCGAGGACGAGGTGCACAAGTACACCGACGAGCCTGTATGGATAACCGGGGTGGGCCTGGGGTCCGACATGATGAGGCCAGGCGACCGGCCCGACAACCCCGGCTTCGCGGGCCTCTTCCCCGACGAGTACGACGCCTATCCGTCCCATGCCATCAAGCCCCGTGAGCCCTACCCGGACATCGCCAACTTCGGAGCTTGCCGGATCGCAGCCCGCGAATCGTACAAGATGGCAGGCATCGATGACCCCTACAAGCAGATCGACTTCTTCGAGATCCACGACGCCTACGACTCGGCGGAGATACAGACCTACGAGGACCTGGAGCTGTGCAAGCGCGGTCACGGGCCCGACCTGATCCGCGAGGGACAGACCTACGTGGACGGTGACGTGCCATGCAACGTGTCCGGTGGTCTACAGGGCTTCGGCCATCCGGTGGGCTCCACCGCCATCGGCCAGACCGTCGAGTGCTACTGGCAGCTGACGGGTCGCATCGGGGAGAAGCACTTCTCGGACAAGACCCAGGTGGACGGGGCCGAGGTGGGCATGAACCACAGCCACGCGGGCACCGGCACGGCGCTGGCGGTGATGATATTGGACGTCATGAAGGACAGGAGGTGGTAGCGTGGGCAAAGACAGGATAATCAAGCAGAAGAAGCCCGGTCCCGAGTGGGATGACTGGGGCAGGACCGGTAAGTGGCAGATCGCCGGCTACCGCATCGTCGAGCGCGAGGAGGGCCCCCGGACCGACCAGCGGGAGCCCAGGACCTACATGGTCGTTGACCGGCCCTGGGATGTGATGTACGACCACTCGTACGGCCGCGTTTCGCCCTTCTTCATGGGCCTAATGGAGAAGCAGCTAAAGGGCACCAAGTGCCCCAAGTGCGGTGACGTCTTCTGTCCTCCAAGGGCCCACTGCTGGCGCTACGACTGCAAGCTGGAGGAGACCGAGTGGATCGACATGCCCATGGAGGGCACCCTACACAGCTTCGGCATCATGGGATTCGGAGGCGAGGCCTTCCTGGACCAGCTGCCGTTCATCCTGGCCTACGTCCGGGTCGATGGCGCCAACACGATGATTGCCGCCCAGCTCACGGGCATCGAGCCCGAGGACGTGGAGTGCGACATGAGGGTGAAGATCAAGTTCATCGACGAGCCCACGGGAAACCCCATGGACATCTACTTCGTGCCTGACGG
>CP070808.1:1498342-1506809 GCA_020343715.1 Thermoplasmata archaeon | reverse complement strand
CAGGCTGGCATCCGCCTGGAGGAGGTGCAGGGGGTCGCGTCCACGGGCCAGGGCCGTCGCAGGGTGCCCTTCGCCGACGTGACCAAGACGGACTTCACCACCTTCGCGTGGGGGGCCAAGCTGCTCCACGATCCCGTGCGCATGGTTATCGACGCCGGCGGCCAGGGAGTGAGGGTGATCGAGATGGACGAGTGGGGCATGATGACCAACTTCCGCACCAACGACAAGTGCAGCAGCGGCACCGGCTGCTTCCTGGACACCATGGCCTTCGCCCTGGACGTGGAGCAGGCAGACATGGGCGAGGTGGGTCGCGCCTCCCTGTGCGCCGCCTCCATCAACTCCGCCTGCACCGTGTTCGCCGAGTCCGAGGTGGTCTCGGCGGTGGCCAAGGGCGAGTCCAAGTCGGACATCGTGTCCGGCCTCAACCAGATGGTGGCCAAGCGCATGGCATCGCTGGCCAAGACCCTGGCCGTCCGCGGCGACGTGGTTTTCGCCGGCGGCGTGGGCCGCAACATGCAGGTGGTGGAGCTGCTGAGGGAGCGCTTCAACCACCGTGTCGTGGTGCCCGAGGACCCCCACCTGGTGGGCGCCCTGGGCGCGGCCATCCTGGCGCCCCACCAGCGCAGGGAGAAGGGGGTGGGCAAGTGACGATAACCGCGGGCCTGGACCTGGGCTCCACCTACGTCAAGTGCGTCGTCATGAGGGGCACCGAGGTCATCGGCCACGAGGTGCTGCCCACCGGCCCCGACCACGACGCCACGGCGGAGAGCGCCCTGGCCAGCGCCCTGGCGAAGGGCGGCGTGGCCAAGGGAGACGTGGAGTACACCGTGTCCACCGGCTACGGGCGCAGGGTCGCCTCCACGGCGGACAGCACCGTCTCCGAGATCTCCGCCAACGCGGCGGGCACCCGGTGGGTGGGCCGCGAGATGGGGGTGAGGACCATCATCGACATCGGCGGCCAGGACACCAAGGTCATCGCCCTGGACGACGACCTGCAGATCACCAACTTCCAGATGAACGACAAGTGCGCCGCGGGGACGGGTCGCTTCCTGGAGGTGCTGGCCCGGGTCCTCGAGATACCCCTGGACGAGCTGGGCCCGCTGTCCTTGACCTCCGAGGACCCCGTGCCGATAACCACCACGTGCCTGGTGTTCGCCAAGTCAGAGGTGGCCACCCTCATCACCGAGGGTTACCGGAAGGAGGACATCGTCGCGGGCATCCACAAGGCGGTGGCCCGCCGGCTCGCTGGCATGGCCAAGAAGGTGGGGGTGCGCGAGGCCGTGTTCTTCGACGGCGGGCCTGCCCGGAACATCGGTATGGTAGCTGCCCTGGAGCAGGAGCTGGGTGTGAAGATGGCGGTGCCGCCGATACCCCAGATAGTCACCGCTACGGGGGCGGCGCTGCTGGCCCAGGAGAGGCTGGCCGAGGAGCGGGCCAAGGGCGCATCGTGACCGTGTCCCGTCAATCGCGGGACCTCATCATCAGGACGACCACCACGCCCACCACCGCCACGACGACGATGATGATGCCGATGAGCATGGGCCCCTCCAGGAAGCCCTCCTCGGTGCCGCCGTTGCCGTCGGGGGCCTGCTCGATCTCGAAGGACAGCTGGGTCTGGTCCGTCATCTTGCCGTCGGACACCACCAGCCGTACGTGGAAGGTGCCCGGGGTGTCGAAGGTGCGCTGGGCGGTGGACTGGGTGCCTATAGCCGTCCAGTCCCCGGCGTCGGACCTGACGTACCACTCGTAGAACAGCTTGTCCCCCTCGGGGTCGAAGCTGGTGTCCGAGTTGAAGAACACCGGGTTGCCCGTCAGGTACGCGGTGCCCTCCTCGGGGGAGGAGATGCCCGCCGTCGGCCCCAGGTTGAGGACGGTGACGGTTATCATGGTGGACACGTTGTGGCCGTGGTCGTCGTCCACCCAAAGGGTGATCATGTGCTCGCCCCGGGGCAGGAACAGCTCCAGCACGGGCTTGTTGCCCAGGGGCCCTGACCTGGCGGAGACCCAGAAGTAGGTGATTGGGTCCTCCAGGTCGTACGACTGGGAGCCGTTGAGCTCGATGAGCTGGTCCGAGTCGAACTCGGACTCGTCCTCGGGGTTGGAGATGACGGCCACGGGGGCCCTGTTCTCCAGCACGTCGATGGTGATGGACTCGGTAACGTTGTAGTTGCCGTCGTCCACGGCCAGTGTTAGGATGTGCTGGCCCACGGACAGCTTTGCCAGGAACGAGTCCCTCTCGGACAGCTTCCCGTCGATGTTGCTGTACCAGAAGAACTGGAGGATCTCCGAGTCGGGGTCGGTGGTCCCCGAGGCGTCGAATTCAACCCGGGTGGTGGTCACGTAGGTCTCCCCGTCCATGGGACTGGAGATGAGGATGTCCGGGGGGAAGGTCTCCACCACCGTTATGGTCACCGACTTGGAAACGTTGTCCCAGGTGTCGTCCACCCACACCGTCACCCGGTGCTGGCCGGGGGCCAGCTTCTTGTGGATCTCGGCGCCGTTGCCCAGGTGCCCGGCCTTGTCGGAGTTCCAGCTGTAGTACAGGTAATGGTCCTCGGCGTCGGACGATGCCGAGGCGTCGAAGGTGATGCGCTGGTAGTCGAAGTACCTGGCCCCCTCGGCGGGGGTGGAGATGCGTATGGTGGGCGGTATGTTCTCCCTCACCGAGAACGATACGTTGGCGGTGTTGGACGGCCCGTTGCCGTCCTCGAAGGTCAGCGTGACCCGGTGGTCCCCGGGCATTAGCACGTGGTGGAAGTGCTCCTCCGTGGACAGGACCCCCTCCATGTTGTCGGTCCAGGTGAGGGACACGTCGTCCCCGTCCAGGTCCACGATGTCCGCCGCCTTGAACTCTATGACCGCCCCGAAGCCGAACAGCTGGCCCTCGGTGGGCACCTCGATGCGACCCGTGGGCTCCCGGTTCAGGTTGACGTCCTTGGACAGGTTGTTGTCCCGGGTGCGGAACTCGCCACCCGGTGGGAAGTCCACCCAGACGTGGACCTGGTGGGGTCCCCGCGTGTCGGGACGGAACTCCAGGGAGGTGAACGTGGTGTCCAGAGGGTTCACGGTTATGTTGGACACGGCCATGGGCGTGTTGCCCCCGCCCTTGGGCCCGTCGAACACCTTGACGAGCACGCCCTCGGCGGTGATCAGGCCCTCGTTCTCCACGGTCACGTTGACGGTGAAGGCCATGACCCTGGCGGGGTCGCCCTCCCACACCGCCGAGGTGGTCACGCTGTCGTCGTCGATGGCCAGGTTGACGTTGGACAGCCCCGCGTGCACGGCCAACATCGCCCACTGGGTGGCCTGCATCCTGGTGGTCTCGATGTCCAGGCCCGAGGTGGGGTCCCAGCTGCCGTCGCCCTTCTGCTGGGTAAGCAGCCACGATACCGCCTCGCCCCCGTCGGCGACCTCGCCGATGGGAAGGAGGCCCATGGCGGCGGCGGAGGTGTCGCCCATCACGTCCTTGTCGTGGGGGCATGAGTAGTGCCCGTCGCCCTGGAGCTGGCCCTGCACCCATTGCACCAGCTTGTCCGCCTCCTTGGGGACGCCGATGTCGTAGAGGGGGCCTATCATGAGGGCGTGCTTCGTCTCCTTCTGGCTGTCCTGGCTCGGCAGGTCGGCGCCGTCGTCGAAGGAGCCGTCGGAGTTCTGCTGGGGTCGGATGAAGGAGACCAGGGAGTAACGGTCCCTCCACAGGTTGATCAGGTCCTCCTCCCCGATGGTGATGGTCTTCAGGAGCAGGCCCATCTGGGTCATGGAGGCCCTGCCGCCCTTGGTCCAGGTGCCAGAGTTGCTGAGCCCCAGGGTCGAGTGGACCCCCGCGCCCATGTCCTCGTCGATGTAGAACTGCTCGGCCATGAGCCTGTCCAGGAGCAGCACCATGTTGATGTAGTTGTTGTCCCCCGTCTCCTTGTGGAGCTCGGTGAGGAACCATATGCCGTTGATGGTCTCCCACAGCTTGAAGTTAACCACGCCGGTGTAGCTGCCGGAGAAGGCGTCGTCCACCTTGCCCGACTGCACGTCGGTGAAACCGCCGTAGGCGTCGGTGGGCAGCAGGCCCATCCGGTCGATGACGTACCTGGAGCCCGCGTCGACGCTGGAGGCGGCCAGGTCCCCGGCGGCCACCGCCCGGTCCAGGTAGGTCTGTTGACCGGTGGTCTGGTACGCCCTGAGGAGGGCCAGGCCGTTCATGCAGAGCCTGCCCGCGCTCTCCGCCTCCCACAGGGGGGCGTCGAAGGGCAGAGACATCTGGCCGTCGGTCCCCACGATGGTGAGCATCCAATCGGCGCCCCCGGTCATCGCGTCCCCCATGTCGACCTCGGTGGGGGCCTGCAGCGGGGCCGGCTCCGCCGCCGCGGGCGTCATGGTACCAAGGGTCATGAGTGCTATGACGCTGGCGACCACTATCTTGAGTGCTAGGGACTTCATAGGACCACCTGGATAGGGTCGGAACGTTCACGGGTGGTAATATAAGTTCGCTTTTGCTGGACCATCTGGCGAAACGGCCTCAGTCGGCGTTCCCCTTCCTGTTGTTGAAGTTGTTCCACCCCTTGAGCCTGATGGCGGTGCGTGAGCCCCACGGGCAGGTGGACCTCCGGGGGCACTTGGCGCATGTTATGTACCTCGCCTTGAGGGGGACCACCACGAAGGCTACGATGCTGAACACGATCATCAGCAGGCCCAGCTCCAATGAGCCCTCCCCCGTCGCGAAGAGGTACGCGCCGGCGCCCACGGGCATGAACCACATGGGGATGACCGCCGTGATCTGGGTGGTGAACACGTGGGCGAACATCTCCGGGTCGCCCTGCTTGACCAGCTTGGCCGATATGAGGCCGTAGCCCGACGAGCAGGCCGGGTTGCCGTAGAGGAGGCAGGTAGGACAGGTGCGCACGATGATCCAGAGGGGGCCGAGGAAGGAGGCAAGCAGCTCCAGCACGGCGAGCAGCCAGTGGACCTGGTAGCATATCAGCGCCCCCACTAGCCCGGTGGCTATGTAGGGGGAGTTGTCGGCAAGACGGTAGGCGAGGCTGTACGAGTACCTGTTCTTGACGTTGGCGTCGTTGACACTACCTTTATCGATGTCAGACCCTCCGTCCTCGCGCATCCTCCCTGGTAATCATATGATATTAGAAGTACTTGTCGCAGTCCCAGCAGTAGGGGGCGCCGAAGTCGGTGTCGTGGTCGAGGGGAGCTCCGCAGTCGGGGCAGTCCAGGACCCTGCCGTGGGGGTCGGTCTTCTTGCCTGCCTGCTTGGCGGCCTCCTTGGCCGCCCTGGCCTTCTCGGCCTGCACCGCGGCGGTGGCAGTCACGGGCGCCTTTGGCGCCAGCGCAGACTTGGTGGGTGGTGAGGCCCCGCCACGCGCGGGTGGCTCGTCCTCCCAGGGCACGTCCTCCTCGTCCTCGCCACCGCCCCGGGATAGGGCGAAGGCTGCGAAGGCGATGCCCAGGATGACGACCACGGCGATGATCATCCAGTTGAGGGAGATGCCACCGGTGTCGTCGTCGTCTCCGCCACCGTTGGGCTTGGATATGGGGTCCTTGATCCGGAAGGGACCGGCCGTCTCGATGGTCTCGTACCGGTCCTCGGTGTTGGTCTCCCAAGCGAAGATCTTGGCCACCAGGTCCTTGTCCCTGGGGAAGTTGAAGCTGGTGTCGTCGAAGGTGACGTTGTCGGTGCCATGGGGCAGGTTGCTCTTCCTTGCCAGGAAGAGGGTGCCCTCCATGTATATCTCCACCTTGAACCTTAGGGTGTCGCCGTTGGCGTCGTAGGTGTCCCAACGTACCACGAGGTAAGGATTTAGGTCGTCCAGCTCGAATACGTCGCCCTCCTCGGGGGAGATGACGGTCACCTCGGGGGCGGAGTTGGTCTCCAGCACAGTCACGTAGACCTCGTCGGGCTCGGACCACTGGCCAGCCCCGTCCTCCACCTCCAGGGTGAACACGAAGGTGCCGGGCTCGGGCGGCGTGAAGGATGCCACCATCTGGTCGGTGTTGACAAGGCCGGGTACGGTGGGATGGCTGGTGCACTTCCAGCGCCAGGTGACTATGTCGCCCTCCACGTCGTAAGAGCCACCGCCGTTCAGCTCCACCGAGGCGCCCATGCGGACCTGCTTGTCCCCGCCGGCGTCGGCCACGGGGTGCTGGTCGATGTGGGTGATGTTGATCTCGTGCTCGGCCACCGCGGACCACGCGTCCTCGTCGTCCATCACCGTTAGAACGATGACGTACACGTCGGCGTACATGGCCATGATGAACATGGTCTCGTTCTCCGAGCCGTTGATCTCCAGTTCCTCGTGGCTGGTGCAGTCCCAGCTCCATGCCACCACCTCGCCGTCCTCGTCGGTGGAGGCGGCGGCGGAGAAGGTGATGTTGACGCCCGGCAGCCCGTAGTCGGGCCCGGTGATGTTCGCCACCGGTGCCACGTTGGTCTTGACCGACACGGTCCAGTAGGCGGGGTCGTCGGCCCACGCGCCCATGTTGTCGAGGACGTCCAGGGTGAAGGTGTAGTCTCCCACCTCGGTGGCGGTGAACCGGATGTAGGTGGTGTTCTGACCGGTGAAGTTCAGCGAGGGGTGGCTTATGCACCTCCACTCGAACTGAACTATGGTGCCGTCCCTGTCGTTGGACTGGGAACCGTCCAGGGTCACCTGGTCGCCCGGCCTAACCTTCACGGAGGGACCCGCGATGACGGGCTCCGGTGGGGTGTTCACGGGCGGGGTGGTGACGCGGACCGTCACCGTGTCCTCGTTGACGGACCAGCTGCCGTTGTCGTCCAGCACCGCCAGGGTGAACACGAAGTCACCCGTCTCGGTGGGCCTGAACGTGACGGTGGTGGTGTTCTGACCGGTGAAGTTAAGCCCGGGATGGCTGGTGCAGTTCCACAGGTACTGCTCTATGGTGCCGTCGTCGTCCCTGGAGTTCGAGCCGTCCAGGACCACGTCGTCGCCCACGTACTTGTCGATGACGGCGGGACCGGCGATCTCCGCCACAGGGGGCACGTTTACATCGGCCTCCTGGACGGTCACCGTCACGCTGTCCTCGGCGGACCAGTCGCCACGGTCGTCCTGGACGACCAGGGTGAACACGTAGGACCCGGGCAGCACGGCGGTGAACGAGGCCTCCTCGGCATCGTCGTTGACGATGGTCAGCGACGGGTGGCTGGTGCAGTTCCAGTCCCATGCGACTATCGTCCCGCCGTCCTGGTCGTACGAGGAGGAGGCGTTCAGGTACGTCACCTCGTCCACGCGGGTCACGAAGTCGTTGGGTGCCACGGCGATGGGTGGCTGGTTGGGCGGGAGCTCCACGGTGATGTTGATGTAGTCGGTGGCCGACCAGGTCAGGTTGTCGTCGCGGACGCGGAGCATGAACTCGTAGGTGCCCAGGGTGCTGGGCGCGGTGAAGCTGGCCACTGGTAGGGTGGCGCCGTTGAGGGCGATCGACTCGGGATTGCCCACGGACTCGTTCCACTGCCAGGCCATGATGACGCCGTCGGCGTCGGTGGACCCTGAGGAGTTGAGCTCCACCAGGGCACCCGGGTTGACCGTCTGGTCCTCTCCGGCGTCGGCCACTGGTGCCAGGTTCGGCTTGCGCACCTCCAGCTTGACGTAGACCTCGCCGGACCAGTTGCCGGCGCTGTCCTGGACCCTGAGGGACAGGCGGTAATCGCCCGTCTTGTCGGGGGTGAAGCTGGGGGTGGCGTTGTTGTCCCCCGGGCTGAGGGACGCGTCGGTCATCGACGAGCCAGAGGGCACAGCGGTGAAGTTCCAGTCGTAGGTCAGCTTGTCTCCATCGTCGTCGCCCGTGGGCGCGTCCTGTGGGTCGGAGCTGCCGGTGCCGTCCAGCTCCACCGAATCGGCGAGCCACGAGTTGGTCTCGTTGACGGTGGTGTCCTTCCAGACCGCCTTTGCGGTGGGGTCGTAGTTGTTCACGAAGCCGCCCTTCCAGGCGTACAGACCGCCGGCGGAGGTGCCGTCCTCCCACATGCAGCCGGCGATGTCGGTGATGCCGTCCTTGTTGAAGTCACCGGCGGCCGCACCGTAGTACTGGCCCGAGGTAGGCAGCTTCTTGGAGAGCTTGGACCAGGACTGGCCCGTGCCACCGCCGCCGTTGCCCAGGTAGGCCACGACGCCGCCGTTGACCACGGCCACCACGATGTCCAGGTCGCCGTCGTTGTCCAGGTCGGTCAAGTTCAGCTGGGAGTGCCTGCCCGAGGTGGCCAGGCCGGTGTTCGCGGCGGTCCAGGTGAAGCTGCCGCCGCCCACGCCGCCGCTGTTGCCCAGGTAGCACCTGAGCCCGGAGCCGCGCGCGTACACGATGTCCATGTCACCGTCCTTGTCCACGTCACCCACGTCTACGCCGAAAGACTGGCTAGTGTCCTGGGGCATCGAACCGGCCCTGGAGGTCCAGGTGCCCGCCCCGTTGCCGGTGTAGACCCGGGCTGCCGGGGTGCTGCCCGAGTAGTCGG
>CP070808.1:1487617-1498242 GCA_020343715.1 Thermoplasmata archaeon | reverse complement strand
CGGTTGATAATCGACGACCGATATCGACATGTTTATTAGGTACAATCAACATTTGTCAACTGATAAAGGTTGACACCATGGCGCGAAGAGGACCGAAGACCGACCAGCAGTTCAGGTATTGGCACATGGTACGCACAGGCAAGAACCAGGCCGACATAGCCCGGGAGCACGGAGTGTCCCGTCAGGCCGTTAGCAAGGCCGTCCAGACCGCTGAGCGGGAGGTGGTCTTCCAACTGCTCGACACCGCCCAGATGTCGGGGGTCCTGGTTGAATGGTACGATGCCCGTTTGGGGATACTCATAGGTATAACCCCGCAGCTGGGGAACCTGGCCTGCATTCTGGTCATCGACGTGGCCTACAGGCCCCGCCTGTTCTTCGACCAGAGCCAGAACACTGATGTCGACGTGGTCATGAGGACCATGGAGGACATCAGGGAGGTCCTCTCCCTCGCAATCGGTCTGGAATTGGACCACGGTGCAACCTTCAAGGATATAATCGACCGGATAGTAAAGCAGAAGCGAACAGGAGGATAACTGGAATGACCGAAGACATGGACTATGCCGATCTGGATGTCCCCTGGGGGGACACGGAAGAGGCCTTCCGAAGATACAACAGGATCAGATGGGCCATCGTGATCATCTACGTGGCACTGGTGCTGACGGTCTCCTCCCTTCCCCTGTTCCTGGAATGGGATGAGATGTCATTCGTATACCTCATCCTAGGCGTGACCTTCGGCGGGATGATCGTCATCTTCGTCGTCCTTTTCAAGCCCTACATCAAGCGACCGGACAAACCCATGGTCAAGGACGGTCTCATCGTCGAAAGCGAAGTGGTCCGCAAGCTCCGTCCAGGCGAGACCTACCGTGACGTCAAGAGGTTCGACCTGATCATGTACATCATGGTGCCGGTCATCGTCTTATTGGTGGCCCTCATGGTCATCATCCGGGATCCCATGACCATCGCCATACAGGGCGCTGTCGTCGCGTTATTGGTGATCCTCGCCCTCATATTCAACAGCCTGGTGGTCGAGGTCGACCGCCAGACCCTCTCCTTCCACTTCGGGCCCATAGGTAGGGACATCCCCCTGGGCGAGATTGACTCGATCCGTGCGGTCGCGGTCCACGCCACGAAGGAGTTCATGGGATGGGGGATCCGCGTGGGTCCCGATGGGACCATCGGTTACATCGCCAGCGGGAACGTAGGAGTAAGGCTGGCCATCAGCGATGGCAAGGAGTATGTCCTTACGGTGAACGACCCCCAGGGCATGGTGGAGTATGTTAGGGCAGCGAAGGCGGAGGCCGAATAGGGCTGAGCCCTCAGCCCGACAGGGCCTCCCTCAGGTAGGCCTGGACGCTGCTCCCGGCCAGATGGACCTCCATTAGCCGGTCGGGCAGGTCATCGACCGTGACGACCTCGGCGCCCAGGTCGGCGTGGTAGTACCACTGCTTGTTGCCCACGTAGGGCTGGACCTCGAAGACCTCCTTGAACTCCGGGGGGACACGCTTGAGCCGGTCGCCCTGGACCTCGCCGAAGGTCTCCTTGAAGGCCTTGTCGGACACGACCCTATCGAAGGCCGAAGGGTCCCTGGCTATGTGGGTCCTCACGCGGTGGATACCCTCCTTGTCGGGTCCCCAAACGCCACCGGCGACCATCGCCCCCGTGTGGGACAGCTGGAAGTAGAACCCCGGATAGGTGTGGTCCTTCCGTCCGCCCCGGGAGATGTGGGCCCCCACGTGGGTCTTGTAGGGGGTCTTGTCCTTGGAGAACCGGATGTCCCTGTTGATACGGAATATCGCGTCCTTAGGCTCCAGGTCGATCTCGGGTTCGTGCTCCCTTAGGCGGAGAATCATGTCGGCGACCAGTTCCTTGAAGGGGTTCCTCACCGACTGCTCGTAAACCTTCCTGTTCGCGTCGAAGTAGGCCTTGCTGTTGTCCATTGCCAGGCCCTCGAAGAATCCTAGGAATCGCTTGTCGAAGTACGCCATCTCATCACCTCTTCCTCGCGTTGACCAGAACGGTCCAGTAGATACAAGTTACTCCGAAACTTGGGGAGACTCCTCCTCCCCTGTCCCCCCCTCGTCGCCACCTTCGTCGCCGTCGGGGCCGGGCCTTCCCTCCAGCCACCGGGAGTGGCATTCCTCGGCCAGGCGGTTCTCGAAGAAGTTGAAGTAGAAGAACGTGAAGGCAATGATGCACAGCACCATGATGACGATGTAGCTGAGGAAGGCGAGCAGCATGTCGGTCAGCTCGCTGGACTCGATGGCCAGCCGGAGGAATATGAGGATCGTCCCGCCGGCGATGATGAGCCTGGTCATGCGGTCCTTGATGGTGGCGTACAGGTGGAAATCCCTGTTCACGCCCTTTATCCTGGCGTTCAAACGCTTGAAGATGAACCAGGGGATGACTATCAGGGGGACCACCACGAAGGCCGTCGAAACGAAGCGGAACAGCTCGTTGACGGAGAAGGCCCTGAGCAGGAAGGGGTTGAGGCTGACGTAGACGCCGATGATTATCCCGAAGGCCGCTTGCCAGATGACGGCGGTCCTGAAGCGGTCCCACGGGAAGGAGGTCTCCTTCATCGGTTCATCCACCAGCATGACGTCCGTGTCCAGGGCGCCGGGTATCACCATGAACCACATAATGGCCTTGCTCTCGGTGTCCTCCTTCCTGGTTATGCCCTCCAGCTTATGCAGGAGCCTGGGGATGCCCCCTACCTCGAAGATGTACAGCATCCCCATGATGCCGAACCCACCGACCATTATCGCGGCCATCGCCGCCAGGGTACCACCGAATGTAAGGGCCCAGAACCACAGCGCCTCCACGAGGAACCGGGCGGTGGTCATCTCCGGACCGCCTCCGTCGTAGAGGTTCGTCTCGGCCACGTCCCATACGTCCAGGGCGTACAGTAGGGTGAAGAAGGCGCCGACGACCAGGGCAACCTCAAGCATCGTCTTGATTATCTCCCTCATAGGGACGATGCCCTCGGACCTGAAATGGTAGACGAACAGGATGCCTAGGACGAAGGAGGTGATGGCGTAGGCCACTACGAGGTTGGAGCCCAGTCCCAGCACCACCCTCCAGAACGACAGGTCGAGCAGGTGCCTCCAAACCAGATCTATAGCTATCTGGACCAGGGCGAGGACGGTGAACATCACCAGGAAGACGCGGATGAGGACGATCTCGTTCCTCCTCCATGAGCCCATCCGGTCCTCGAACTCCTCCAGGTCCATAAGGTCCCTACTCCCACCAGCGGTCGCCACTGCAATCGTCCCGCACGTTATTAACGGTATGGCATCAGGTCCTCGCTCCACCGCCTTCACGACAGGACCAGCTGATGAGGTGGACCGATTGAGAAGCCCTTTTATAGCTCCTATTACGTAGCGGCGGGCGAAAGGAACCTGGACACGTCCAGGGGGATGTAAACATGGTATCTTTTGACCGGAAGACCCACCTGCCGGCCCTGCTTCTGCTTGTGTTCATGGCAGTGATATCCCTCGTGGCCATCTCAACCGCTGCGAGCACCGACGTGAGCGGTGACATATCCTCATCCACCACCTGGACCGTCAGCGGCTCACCCTACTACATCAAGTCCAACGTGGTCGTCCAGGACGGCGTAACCCTCACCATTGACCCCGGGGTCGAGGTTAAGTTCACCGGCAAGTACTACCTGGAGTGCGGGGCCACCGGTCGCATATTGGCCCTGGGCACGGAGGAGGACCGGATCAACTTCACCTCCGACTCAGACACCCCCACCACCGACGACTGGTCCCACCTGGGCACCGGGTCCGCCGGCAAGTTGGAGAACTGCCTGATTATGCATGCAAGCATCGCGGTCAAGGTCAACAACGGCGGCACGGTGTCGGGTTGCGACATCCGAGGATGCACCACGGGTTTCCTCATCCAGTCCACGGGGGCCACCGTCAAGGATACCTATATCTTCGGCACGTTGGTGGGAATTGGGCTCGACGGGGCGAACAACGCAGTCATCGAGGGCAACGTGGTCCAGAACTGCGACCAGGGCATCAACTTCCTGGGCACCACCCGGAGCAGTCTCGTGGACAGGTGCTTCATCAACGCGTCGTCGGAGCACGGCATCGGGATAGTGGCCTCGGGAGGTGGCAACAAGGTTTGGAACAGCCACATCGCCCTCTCCCCTACGGGCATCCTGATGATGGACCTGATGGCACCCACGGCTATGGGTGACGTCCACCTGTTCAACAACACCATCGAGGCGTTCTCCCAGAAGGGTATATCGCTCGACGCCGTCTATCCGGTCAACGGCGTCAAGATCCAGCGGTGCAGGGTGTGGGATGGAAACCTGGGCCTTTACATCAACAACTCCGCCAGGGTCGAGGTGACCGAGTGCACCTTCCGGGAGGACATCAGGAACGTGCGTGTCCTGGACACTCCCGGCTACAACTCCTACATCCACAAGAACAATTTCCTCAAGCCCAGCATCATCGAGGCCGAGTCCACCAACAGCGAGGTCCTCTGGGACAAGGACGGGTTCGGCAACTTCTGGTGGAGGGCGGTCTTCGAGTACGGTTTCACGGACAACAACGGGGACGGCATCGCCGACAGGGAGTGGTCGATAACCGGGACCCAGAAGGACAACTTCCCCCTGATGAAGCCCGTCGACTTCCTCGACCCGATGGCCGAGGCGGGCAGGGACAAGACCGTGTCCCAGGGTATTCCTTTTGAGTTGGATGGTCGTGATTCGACAGACGACACTTGGATAGCGAACTACACCTGGACAATCGAGGTACCTGACGGCGACGACATCGTGCTCTATGGGAACAAGGTCGATAGTATCATCGTTGACGTGGCAGGTGTGTTCACCGTGACGCTCCTGGTCACGGACCCCCTCGGCAACACCGACACCGACACGATGACGCTGACCATCCGGGACCGGGAAAAGCCGAGGATAACCGCATTCAACATCCCGGCAAAGGCAGGGGCGGGCACAACCTTCGTCTTCTCGGTTAATATCACTGATAACATCGGCGTTGTCGATGCGTGGGTCACCTACTGGTTCGGACTGGTGGGCAAACACAACCGGCTCGATCTTGAGCATAAAGGAAATGACGTCTGGGAGAACGAAACTTACATCCCTGTGACCATAACCCAGAAGATGTACTATACCATCACAGCTCTAGATAACGAGAAGAACAGATTTGTATCGGCGCAAAAGGAGGTTCCCGTGGTGGACATAACGCCGCCAACGATGGAGCGCTCCTTCGGCGACAACGTCACGACCGGGGACCTCAACTGGATCAACATGACCATCACCGACAACCGTCAGGTGGACTGGGCCAGCATGGAGTACTGGTACGGTGAGGACGGGGAGCACCTCACCGTCAACCTAACGATGATGGGCATGCTATGGGTCACCGAGCTGGACGTGCCCCGGGACGCACCCTCGCCCATGTTCGTCGTGTTCACCTCCGTCGACCTGGCGGGCAACGTGAACGTATCGGACCCCCTGGAGGTCACCGTGGTCGACAACGACGCGCCCATCGTAAACATAGACATGACCACGAACAGGCTGCATAAGGGCGAGAAGGCCGAGATAAGGGCCATCATCAACGACAACATCGGAATCGAAACGGCCTTCGTGGAGGTCCGTTACCCGCCCGACACCACCTACGAGGGAACCCTCCTGACCTTCGACGGGACCGAGTGGAGCGCCCTCATCACCGTCAAGAGCGTCGGGGTGCGCATCCACTACCACTTCAGGGTCACCGACACCTCGGGCAACGTGCTAATCACCGAGGACGTGGAGAGGCTGATGCTCAGCCAGCGTCCCTCCATCGTCACCGTCCCCGAGACGGAGGCCTACGAGAACCAGGAATACGTACAGGACTTCGACGCCGACGACCCGGACAACGAGGACTACGAGCACCAGTGGCGGATGACCACCAACGCCACCTGGCTTGAGATCGACCCCGTGGAGGGAACCGTGTCCGGGACCCCCGGCGACGTCCACGTGGGATGGTACTGGGTGAACGTGACCGTCCTCGATCCCGACGGCGTCGACGATTGGCTCTACTACGAGGTCATCGTCAACGATGTCAATGCGCCCCCCGAGGTCTCGATAGTGTCGCCCCCCGACGAGCAGAAGGTGGGGACCATCCTCCGCGTCTCCGGCCGTGCCACCGACGACCTGGACACCATCATCTGGGTCAAGGTGCGCATCGACGAGGGGGAGTGGGTCGAGGTCAGCGGCACGAGGACCTGGTCGTACGAGGTGTCCGTCAAGGATTTGGACCCGGGGATGCACTTCTTCACCGCCAAGTCGTACGACGGCGTGACCGAGTCGCGTCCCGACGAGATCGCCTTCATCGTCCCCAAGAAGGACGAGCCTGAGGAGTCACCGGGCTTCGGGACGATCGTCGTCGCGTTGGCCCTGGTATCCGCTTTGGCTGCCGCCATGCTGACCGGTGGAAGGCGTCGCTGAGTCTTTCTGACTATGGCATAGAATCGTTGGTCCGAGCCCGGGGCCTCCCGCTGGTTTTAGCCGGGCAACCTTTTTATATTATACTAATTATATACTGGTCATACTAATTCTATACTTATGGTGGGGCAGATGCGGGAGGAGACACTGGAGAGGAGGACCTTCGCCGTTTCGCTGCTTGACGAGCTGGCGAGCGAGGGAGAGCTGACCTTCGGGGAGCTCCTCGACACGGTGGGCTCGTCCCGGGCGACATTGTCCCACACGCTGGTGGAACTCCACACCGACGGTCTGGTCCACAAGCGTCGATTGGGCAGGCGCACCTTCTACACCATCACCTCCCACGGGGCCCGGGCGTTGACGGAGGTGCCCGCCGAGGACCGGTTGCTGGACGACCGGATCACCAACCTGGTGGGGAGGCGACTCACGGAGTCGGGGGGATGGGACCCACAGCTGTGGGTCCAGGACGTGTGGGTCCGACGCCTGCGAGCAAGGGTCGTCAGCGTCATCAACAGGATACAGTCACAGGGGCCAGAGGGCCTCGTCATCGAGAAGGAGAACAAGGGTGAGCAAAATGCACATAGAAGGGATGGGAGACAAACTCGACCTGACGGGCGAGTTCGCTAGGCAGACCCGATTGGACGGGTTCATGGACATACTGGCTAACCTCAGCGAGCAGGGTCTGGTCCAGTTCATCGACCACGAGAGGGGACTGAACCTCCAACTGACCCGGAGGGGAGCCGAGGTGCTGACGGTGCGTCGCAGGCGCGGGTCCATCGACACCTACGTGATGCACCAGATATCGCTGCACAACGGTCTACTGCTGAGCATCGACAACACCGCCTGAACGACACGCGCGGCCCACGACCGCCTCCTCCGCCTCCGGGGGCCCTAGAGGAACTTGTCGAAGGTGTACACCTCGTTCTCCTGCCATAGGTAGGTGTCCACGTGCTCGAAGCCCATCCGCTCGTACATCGCCAGGGCGAAGTCGAAATCGGCGGTGGCTATCAGCTCCACCGTCTTGTACCCGGCCCCCCTTGCGAAGTCCAGACCCTTGACCACCATCTGGCGACCATGACCGTGGCCCCGGTGGTCGGGCCTCACCACCAGGAACTGCATGTTGCAGCATCCCGGCTCCGGGTTCCCGTGCTCGATGATGACGGTGCCCACTATCTCCCCGTCGTGCTCGGCGACGAGGAAAAGGTCCTGCTCGTCATCGAAATCCTCGAGGATGCGACGGACCTCGTCGCGCACGAACTTGTTCACCTCGCGACCCAGGACCTCCCTGTACACCTCGGAGATAAGCCTGACGGCGGTAACCTCCTCGGATGCCTCGAAGGGTCTATAGACCATCATATGGCGCTGTCCTCCTCGGCCCTGGGGTCGACTTAGACTCCGGGGGGGTGGGGCGGTGGGACACATACCGGGCCCCGAGATATAGTTTTCGCTCCCCCATACTTCACCAGCTGCGATATTGACCTCGCGTCGGTCCCAAACCCTTTTAAAGGGGCCTGTCGGTAAGATGGACGTGCCTAGGTCGAAAAAGAGGGACACGCGGGAGGTCATGGTCGTCCCCATCAAAGAGGAGACCTTCGCCGCCGCAAAGAAGATCCACGTGTATGCGGTGCCCATCGTGAGGAGCACCTCCGACGTCCACCACATAGCCTTCTACAGGGGCGCGCCGACCTCTGCCATCACCCACTACGCGAAGGTCACCAAGATCGAGAAGAACCTCACCTTCCCCGAGGTATTCCCCGGCGGCTCGTCGGTGGTGACCCGGAAGGACCAGGCCCTCAAGGTGTACAGGCTCGACGACCTCAAGGAGCTGAAGCGGAGGGTCAAGAAGGGCAGGAACCCGCCCGTCTCGGGACCCAGGTACACCGACCTGGCGACGCTGAGGAAGGCCCGGTACCTGGACGAGGTATGGCCACCGGACGGGGCGAAGGCGAAGTCCGCCAAGAAGGAGAAGGTCGAGCCCGAGCCGAAGCGGGCCAAGCGCAAGGGCAAGAAGAAGACAGAGGAGAAACCCAAACCCGAGCCCAAGCCGGCCAAGAAGGAGGAGGAGGGCAAGAAGAAGCGTCGCAAGCGGGGCTCGAAGATGAAGAAGGCCGCCAAGGAGGGGGAGAGCGTCCCCATCCAGCCCTCGGTCCACTACATCGTCGACGGCTCCAACGTGGCCATGGAGGCCCGGTCCTTCAAGGAGGGGGGTCGGCTGGACCAGCTGGAGCTGGTCATGGAGAAGCTGGCCCAGACCAAAGGCGCCGCAATAACGGTCCTGGTGGACGCCAACCTGCGCCACCACATAGACCGAAAGGATGACCTGGAGGAACTGATAAAGGACAGGCGGGTGCTCCAGACCCCTGCCCAGACCGACGCGGACGAGTTCATCCTCCAGACGGCGGAGGCCCACAGGTCCCGGGGTGAGGAGGTGGTGATCATCACCAACGACCGGTACCTGGACTACATCAAGAAGTACAAGCCCAGGTTCGACTGGGTCCGTGACGCCTCGAAGCGGTTCATGTTCGTCTTCTCGTCGGACGGTTCCGAGGCCCTGGAGGCCATCATCTCCCTGAACTAGCCCTTCTCCGCGGCGCCCAAGGCCCACACCCCCTCGGGCGTGTCCGCGGGACCCGGGTCACCCAGGCACATCCTGGTGCAGGGGGCGTACTCCACAGCACCCATCCCTAGCACCATCTCCACCGCCTCCTTGTTGTACGCAGGCACGTTGACGGTGAGCATCCTGGGGTAGCTCTCCACCTTGGCCGAGACAACGAGGGCGCGCACAGCCGTCGAGTCCTCGACCCTGGGCGCGGCCACCACGGGGCCCAGCCGCATGCATCCCTTGCTCCTACGGATGACGCCGTACGCCAGCAGCTCGTCCTGCGTCGACACGACACGGATCGTCGAGTCGCTGTCCGCCTGCAGGCGCCTCAGCAGGTCCGTCCTATCCATGCCCGATTGGTTGCGGTCCAGGTCGATGACCTGGTCCATGTCAGCATCGCCAGCCTTCCTCACCTCCACCTCAGGAGGTCGCGTGCTGCCCTTGGAGGTGTCGATGCCGAGCCGGAGGGACTGCCACGTGGACCGGAAGTCCATCCTTCTGTAGAAGCCTGTGGCCTCCAGCACCGCATCAAGACAGATGCTGGTGCAACCTCGGTCCCGTAGGTGGTCCATGGCCGCCATCATCAGCTCCATCCCCAGGCCCTTGCCCCGATGGACCCCCTTGACCAGCATGAGACCGATGAAGCCCACGTTACCCCAGGCGGAGGCGTAGACGCACCCTAGCACACCGTGTCGGAGACCGGTGGACCTGAGCAGTATGAGACCGCCCGGCTGGACGGCGATGAGCCTCTCCAGCTCGTCCCTGGTGTACGCCCATCCCGCCTCCTCGATGAGGCGGAGCACGGCCCTGACGTCCCGAGACGAGGCCGGCTCGAGGATGTGCTCCGGTTGCGCCGCTCCCACGGTCCCGTTGACGCCTTACGGGTGGAATAACCTTTCGGGAACCGAAGGAATCGGGACCAGGTGGTTAGCGGGGACGGAAACCGGAACCCATATTAACCATCCCCTGGATAGCCTGGACGGAGACCATCGAGATGGCAATCCCCCCGGGCCTCAGAAGGACGATGGTCGTTACGTTGACGACGATGGCCGTAGCGATTATGCTCCTCGCCCCTGGGGCGGCGGAGGGTCCTTGGATCGGGGTGGTCTCCCCCTACGACGGGGGATGGGTCAACGACCCCGACCTGATGGTCAAGGGCAACGCCACTCCCCCAGTTATCTACCATGTGTTGGACGCTGATGCGCTGTCCAACGGCACCGGTTTCGGGTTCGTCATGGAGGGTGAGAACCTCACCCTGAGGCCCAGGGAGCTGTTCTCCGACGACTTTTCCGGCATCGCCCTGGACTCCAACAAGTGGGACGTCTACCGTTTCCCGGACGGGATCTCATTGGTTGACGGCCACCTGAAGATGGTCAACCAGGCCCGGGACTACCCGCTCATCGCATCCAAGGGGGCCTCGTTCCCCACGGGCACGGACTGGATGGCCCGGTTCCAGATGCAGATGACGACCAACGGCTACTCCGGGTCAGGGGGAGGCATCTCCCAGTCCACCACCGACGCGGGGTCCAGCCACCTGGCCGCCTACAACCTTTGGGCCGGCTGGGGACAGGA
>CP070808.1:1475557-1487517 GCA_020343715.1 Thermoplasmata archaeon | reverse complement strand
AGGAGGCCGTCGCCGCGTACGACAACGTGCTCCAGGCCCGCCCCAAGGATGACAAGGCTTGGTACAACAAGGCCCTGGCGCTGCGCCGCCTGGGCAATCTCGAGGAGGCCGTCATGTGCTACAATAAGGCCATCGAGATCAACATAGAGAACGACAAGGCATGGGTCAACACTGGCTATGCCCTCTTCCAGCTGGGCAGGCACGACAACGCCGTGGCCTGTTACGACAAGGCCCTGGAGTACAACGCCAACAACGACAAGGCGTGGTACAACAAGGGCCTGGCGTTACGCCACATGGGCCAGATGGAGGACGCCATCACCTGCTACAACAAGTCCATCGAGCTCAACATCTCCAACGACAAGGCCTGGGTCAACGTGGGCTTCGTCCTTTACAAGATGGAGAAGTCCGACGAGGCCATATCCTGCTTCGATAAGGCCATCGAGATCAACGACCGCAACGGCGTGGTCTGGTACAACAAGGGCGTCGTCCTGGACAGGATGGACCGCAGCACCGAGGCCATACCCTGCTTCCGCAAGTCGCTGCAGCTGGGTCCCAACGCCCAGTACTCCGAGAAGGCCCGGGAGATCCTGGCCTACCTGGCGCCCGATGAGCCCATCCCCGAGGGCGATGAGTTCTTCGACGAGGGTCCCGCCGTGGCCGCCCCCGAGGCCGCCGTGGAGGAGTTCGGCGTCGAGGCCATCACCGAGGAGCCGGCCTTCGAGGTCGCAGAGGGCGAGGAGGCATTCGAGGTCGCAGAGGGTGAGGAGGCATTCGAGGTCGCAGAGGGCGAGGAGGCCTTCGAGGTCGCGGAGGAGGCCGCCTTCGAGGTCGCCGACGAGGGGGCCTTCGAGGTCGCGGAGGAGGCCGCCTTCGAGGTCGCCGAGGACGGTGCCTTCGAGGTGGACACCGAGGCCGCGCCCATGGAGACGGAGGAGGAGCCCGTGTTCGAGGCCGCGCCCGTGGCCGAGGAGATCGGAGAGGCCGAGGCCGCCTTCGCCGTGGAGGCCGCATCGGTCCTGACCGAGGAGCCTCCAGTGGGCGAGGAGGTGGCACCCTTCGAGGCGGCGGAGCCCGCCACCGCCGAGGAGGCCGTGGCCACTGACATACTCACCGAGGAGGAGGAGATCGCCGTCGACGAGGCATTCGCCTTCGAGGACGTGACCGAGGAACCCGCTCCACCGGCACCACCCGTGCCTGAGCCGCCAGTACCTGCGGCGCCTGCATTCCCTGAACCCGCTCCACCGGCGCCACCGGAACCCGAACCGCCCGCACCAGCTGCGCCTGCACCCCCTGAACCTGCTCCGCCGGCACCACCCGCCCCGGAGCCACCGGCACCGGCAGCTCCTCCGATCCCAGAGACCGTGCCTGCCCCCGCGCCACCGGTACCTGAGCCAGCTGCACCCGCACCACCGGAGCCAGCCCCACCGGCACCGCCGGCCCCCGAGCCACCCGCGCCCGCGGCACCAGCGCCACCGGAGCCCGCTCCACCGGCACCGCCTGCGCCCGAGCCACCCGCGCCTGCGGCACCAGCGCCACCGGAGCCCGCACCACCGGCACCGCCTGCGCCTGAGCCGCCTGCACCTGCGGCGCCAGCTCCCCCCGCACCGGCGCCACCGGCCCCTCAGCCTCCCGCCCCCGCGCCTCCGGCGCCCGACGACGAGGGCGACTTCGCCTTCGTGGAGGACGACGGCGACTTCGGCGAGTTCACCGAGGACCTGGGCGACTTCGAGGTGTTCGAGGAGGAGCCCACCGAGAAGAGGCCTCCGCCTCAGCAGTGAGCACCTGGAGCCTGTTTACATCGACCGTCGGAGCCTGGGCTCCGTCGCCGTGATTGGGAAGGTAGCCCCGGGCAGATTCGAACTGCCGTCACCGGCTCCAAAGGCCGGTATGATTGGCCTCTACACCACGGGGCTCCGCTCGAGCTGAGATGAATGGTAGCATTAAAGGGTTGCGGCCTCAGTCCTCGATGCCCAGCTCGTCCATGACCCGGCGTCGTTCGGCCTCGTCAATCATCCCCTTCTCCAGCGCCAGGTCCAGGACGGGCACGTTCGCCTCCACCGCCTCCTTGGCCAGGGCCGCTGCCTCCAGGTAGCCGATGGTCGGGGCGAGGAGGGTGGCGATGGCGGGATTGCGGGAGACCGTCTCGGTGGCCCGCTCCACGTTCGCCTCTATGCCGCGGATGCCCCGCTCGGTGAATGTGGGCAGGTAGTTGACCAGGTACTGCATCGACTGGAGAACCGCGTGGATCATGCCAGGCATCATCACGTTGAGCTCCATCTGACCCGCCTGTGCCGCCATGGCCACCGCGTGGTCGTTGCCCATCACCTGGAAGCAGAGCATGTTCAGTGCCTCGGACATGACGGGGTTGACCTTCCCCGGCATGATGGAGGAGCCCGGCTGCACGGGGGGCAGCCTGACCTCTGCCAGGCCCGAGGTCGGGCCCGAGCCCAGGAGCCGCAGGTCGTTGGCGATGCGGGTCAGCTCGATGGCCAGGGCCCTCAGGCCGCCCGAGTATGCGGCGATGCCCTGACGGCTCTGCATGATCTCCCGCAGGTCCTGGGCCGGCCTCAGGTCCAGGCCCGTCATGCTGGCCAGGTAACCGATGGCCCTCTCCTTGTACTGGGGATGCGCGTTGGTTCCGGTCCCGACGGCGGTCCCGCCCAGGGGCAGCTCAAGAAGGTCGTCCCGCAGCACTGCTAGGCGCCGGCGCACCTTCTCCAGGGCAACGCCGTACGCGGTGAACTCGTTGCCCAGGGTGGTGGGGACGGCGTCCTGGAGGTGGGTGCGTCCCGACTTGACGACGCCCGCGAACTCCTGGCCCTTGGCCTTGAGGGCCGCTTCCAGCTCCGCCACGGCGGCGTCCAGCTCGGGATGGAGGAGTAGCACCGAGAGGTGCATGGCGGTGGGGAAGGTATCGTTGGTTGACTGGGCCATGTTCACGTGGTCGTTGGGGGAAAGGGCCTCTAGGTCCCCCGGCTCCCTTCCCATCAGCTGCAGCGCCCTGTTGGCCAGGACCTCGTTGGTGTTCATGTTGAAGCTGGTGCCCGCCCCCGCGTTGATGGGGTCCACTACGAAGTGCTCCCGGTGCTCGCCTGAGAGCACCTCGTCGGCGGCGGCTATGATGTGACCGGCCCGCTCGGCGTCCAGCTCTCCCAGATCGCTGTTGGCCATCGCGGCGGCCTTCTTGATGAGCACGTAGGCCTCCACGAACCGGGGATGGGCCCGGAGCCCGGTCACCGTGAAGTTGATAAGCGCCCTGGCGGTCTGGGGCCCGTAGAGGGCGTCGGCGGGAATCTCGACCTCGCCTAGGGAATCGCGCTCGACCCGGGTCGGCCTGGGGTCCGTCAGCCTCACACCCCCGTGTCGTTCAGGCCGATCAGCTTGGACGCGTCGTCCTTCATCTTCCTGATGGCCCCTCCGGGGGCCACGTTGCGGGGGCAGACCTTGACGCAGTTGTACACCAGGTCGCAGCCACGCAGGCCCTCCTCGTTGTCCAGCATCTCTATTATGCCGTCGCGCCTGACGTCCCTGGGGTCCTCGTAGAACCTTCGGGCCTTGGCCAGGGCCGCGGGTCCCAAGAACTCCTGGTCCCGGTTGGCGACGGGGCACGAGCCGCTGCACAGGCCGCACAGGAGGCAGCCCACGAGCCGCTCCAGCCTGAGGACCTCCTCGTGCTCCATGAGCCTCTCCCGGCCCTTCTCCGGCTCCCCCTCGGGGACGAGCCACGGCTCCACCTCCTCTAGGGCGTCCCAGAACCGGGTCATGTCGACCACCAGGTCGCGGGTGACGGGGAAGTTGGGGAGGGGTTCCACCAGCACCTCCGTCTCGGGGTCCCATCCCTCCGTCTCGCCGTCCAGGGGGCCGAAGGCCTTGAGCTTGGAGGGGGTGGTGCCCATCACGTCCTTGAGCTGGGTCCTGCACGCCAGGCGGGGCACCTTGTTGATGAGCATGGCGCAGCTGCCGCACACCGCGCCGCGGCAGCTGTACCTGAAGGCCAGGGAGCCGTCCTGGGTGTCCTGGATCTCGAACAGGGATCCCAGGACCGTCTGGCCCTGACTGTCGGTGACGTCGTACACCTGGTACCTGGGCGCCGGGTCCCGGCCGGGCTCGAACCTCTGTATCCTAAGCCTCATCAGTACACACGCTCCTTTACCTCGAAGGTGCCCAGCGTAGGAGGTTTGTACTCCAGGCGCGGTCCCTCGGTGTCCATGTAGGCCATGGTGTGGACCAGCCACGTGTCGTCGTTGCGCTGGGGGAAGTCGAACCTCCAGTGGGAACCCCGGCTCTCCTCCCTGGCCAGCGCGCTCTGGGCGATGACCTCGGCCAGCTCGAACATGTACTCCACCTCCAGGAAGCCGATGAGCGACTGGTTGTACGCGTTGCCCCGGTAGTCCACGCCCGCCTCGGCCATCCTGGCCTTGAGGTCGCGGAGCTTGACCAGGCCCGCCTCCATAGTGGGCCCGTCACGGTAGACGCCGTAGTGATGGAACATGAGCTCCCGGGGCTCCTCCTTTAGCACCCCGGGCCTGATAGGGGAGTCCCGTCCCAGGATCTCGTTTATCCGCGCAACCTCCTCCCGGAGGGCGGCCTCCACCTCCGCGTCGCGGGGCTCGGGGGCGGTCTCGGCGTGGGCGGCGGCGGTGATACCGGCCCGTCGGCCGAAGACCAGGGTCTCCAGCAGGCTGTTGCCCCCCAGACGGTTGGCGCCGTGCACCGACACGCAGGCGGCCTCGCCGGCCGCGAACACGCCCGTCACCTCGGTGATGCCGTCGCTGTCGCATGCCACCCCGCCCATGGAGTAGTGCTGGCCGGGCTGCACGGGGATGGGCTTGTCGATGGGGTCCAGACCTGCGAAGTGGATGCAGATCTCCCGTATGCCCGGGAGCCTCTCCTTGATGCGGTCGGCACCAAGGTGGGTGATGTCCAGGTGGACATAGGGCTGGCCGTCGATGCCCCGGCCCTCCTTTATCTCCGTCTGTATGGAACGGGCAACGATGTCCCTGGGCGCCAGTTCCATCGCCTTGGCGGCGTACCTCTCCATGAATCGCTCGCCCTCGGAGTTGAGCAGGTAGCCGCCCTCGCCCCGCACCCCCTCTGATATCAGGATGTTGGTGCCGTACAGCGTCGTCGGGTGGAACTGGATGAACTCCATGTCCTCCAGGGGGATGCCGGCCCTGAACGCCAGGGCGGCGCCGTCGCCGTTGTTGATGACGGCGTTGGTGGACCTGGCGAAGACGCGCCCGTAGCCGCCGGTGGCGATGACGACCGAGCGGGCCTGGATGGAGTGGAGCTGGCCCTCCTTCATGTCCAGGGCGATGAGGCCGGAGCACTGGCCACCGCTGACCACCAGCTTGGTCACGAAGAACTCCTCGTAGACCCGGATGCCCTCCCGCAGGGCGGTCTCGTACAGCGTGTGCAGAAGGTTGTGGCCGGTGCGGTCCTGGGCGTAGGCGGTCCTGGGGTAGCCGGCCCCCCCGAAGGGGCGCTGGGCGATGCGGCCGTCCTCGGCCCGCGAGAACACCGTTCCCCAGTGCTCCATTTCCCTTACCCGGTCGGGGGCCTCCGCAGCCAGTACCATGGCGGCGTCCTGGTCGGCCAGGTAGTCCGAGCCCTTCACCGTGTCGAAGGCGTGGCTCTCCACGCTGTCGTCCTCCCTCAGGGCCGCGTTTATACCCCCCTGTGCCGCCACGCTGTGGGACCTCAGGGGTTGGACCTTGGTCACGATGGCCACGTCCACGCCGGCGTCAGCAGCGGCCAGGGCGGCCCTCAGGCCGGCCAGGCCCCCGCCTATCACAACGACCTCGTGGGACAGGTGCTCGCGGGCACCCTCGAATCCTCCGGTTGAGCTCGATAACGGCAAGTCCTCCGATCCTGCCATGGGTATCCCCTGGCCTCGAAGGTAGGGCGTACCATTTGAAGATTGCGTCGCTTATGTTAGGCCCGGGCCCTTCAGAACATGTCGTGCATGAGGGCGAAGGCCTCCTTCCTGGTGTCCCTGACGGTGGGACGAAGGGGCCTGGACAGCTCGATCTCCTTCATGTCGATCTCGCCCTCCACGGTGGCCTCCTCGTAGGGCGGGCCATGGACGATGTACTGGCCCCGGGGCCCCACGATGTGGCTCCCGCCCCAGAAGGTCAGCTGCATCTGGGAGCCCACCTGGTTGCAGTAGATGAAGGCGCACGCGTTCTCGATGGCGCGGGCCATGGCCAGCTTGACGAAGAAGTCCCGGGAAGTGGTGGGGCTGGCGGATATGCAGACCAGTATGTCGGCCCCCTGGAGGGCGTAGGCCTTGCAGATCTCGGGGAAGAAGATGTCGTAGCAGATGAGCAGGCCCAAACGGCCCACGGGGGTGTCGAACACGGGCAGGCGGTTGCCGTGGCCGAAGAACATCCTCTCCTCGAAGGGCCCGAAGTTGGGCAACGACCACTTGCGGTAGGAGTCGACGGTGCCGTCCGGGCGGACCACCACCGAGGAGTTGTACGTTATGCCCCGCTTGACCGGGTCCGCCTCGGGCATGCCGAAGACCACCGTGGCCCCCGCCGCCTTGGCGGCCGCCGCCACCTGGCCCACCACCTCACCGTCCAGGGTCTGGCCAAGGCGCATGTGGTCGTCCCGGGCCATGTAGCCCGTGAGGAAGAGCTCCGGGAACACCACCAGGTCAGCGCCCGATGAGGTGATCACCTGGTCCATCCGCTCCAGGTTGGCGTCGACCTTGCCCCGCCTGGCCTGGTACTGGCCCAATGCTACGCGCATGGCAAGCTAGATATGGGAAACCATAGATAACCGTTGTGATACCCATGGCCCTCTCCCCCAAGTACAGCGACGAGTCCGTCGTCGTCATCGAGACCTTCATCCGGGACAAGGTACAGGACGCGGGGGCCAAGGGGGTGGTGCTGGGCCTCTCAGGGGGGCTGGACTCTGCGGTGGTGGCCGCCATGTCCGCGAGGGCATTGGGGCCCGAGCGGGTGCTGTGCCTCATGATGCCCGAGGCCGCGTGCCCACCAGCGGAGATGGACGACGCCCACGAGCTGGCCCACGACCTGGGCGTGGAGCACCTGACGGTGGACCTGGAGCCGGTGATGCAGGCCTTCAGGCAGCAGCTGGGCGGCGATGTCGAGGACCACGCCTTCGGGAACGTGAAGGCCCGGGCCAGGATGACCATCCTGTACTACCATGGACAGATCAGGAACTACCTGGTCATGGGAACGGGCAACAAGTCGGAGCTGTTAATGGGCTACTTCACCAAGTACGGCGACGGCGGGGTCGATTACCTGCCCCTGGGGGACCTGTACAAGACCCAGGTGAGGGGACTGGCCGCGGACATCGACCTGCCCGCGAAGTTCATCGAGAAGCCCCCCTCGGCCAACCTGCTGCCGGGGCAGACGGACGAGGACGACCTGGGCATCGCCTACGATGACCTGGACCGCATCCTCCTGGGGATCGAGGTGGGCATGGGTGACGAGGACATCGTCGACCGCACCGGCCTGGCCGCAGGCGAGGTGGCCAGGGTAAGGGGCGTGGTGCACGCCACCAAGCACAAGCGGCGGATCCCGCTGGCGCCCAAGCTGGGCATCCGTACCATCGGTTGGGACTGGCGCGAGTGAGGGGTCCTACTCCTCCTCCTCGGCTTCCCCCTCGTCGGCTTCAGGCTCGCCCCCGTCCTCCAGCTCGGCCATCTCCTGCATTATCTCGACGGCCTCGGCCTTCAGGTGCTTGCGCTTCCGCTTCCAGGTGTCGTCGGAGACCTCGCCCTCCTCGTGGAGGCGGTCCAGTTCACGGATCCTCTCCAAGATCTCCTCCTTGTCCTCCTCCAGCTCGCCTAGCTTGCCGGTGGGGGCGGGCCTGCTCGGGGGCGGCGGGGGTGCGCCGTCCAGCTCCTCCAGCTCCCGCATGACCTCCACGGCCCGGGCCTTGAGGGCCTTGCGCTTCCGGTTATAGACGCCCTCGCCGATCTCCCCATCCTCATGCCGCTGGTCCAGGGCCTTCATCTGGGCGAGGACCTCCGCCTTCCGCCCCTCCAGCTCGGCCCGGAGCTCCGCAGTCTCCTCGTCCTCCTCCTCCACGTCGTCCTCGGTGGTCCGCTTGCCACGACCGCTCCAAAGAACCAGGAAGAGGAGCACCACTATCAGGACGCCGAGCAGGGCATAGCGTCCAAGCTGGCCGAAGTCGGTGCTCTCCGAGCCCTCCTCGCGCACGACAAGGCTGAAGGTGGACTCGTAGGTGAAGCTGGTGGGGTCCCCGGGTCCCGAGGAGGCCGCCGTGGGTGGGATCTGGTCCCCTTTGCCGTCCTCGGCGTTGAACATGAGGATCTCCATCTTCGACTTCGAGTAGACGTCCACGTGGATGATGCGGGGGGTGAAGATGAGCTTGTTCATCGTCACCTTCCTGTCGATCAGCTGACCTCTGTATCGCAGCTCGATGGTGAGGTTGACCCCGTACTCGAAGACCTGGTCCGCGATACGGAACCTGTACCAGCCCTGGGAGAGGGAAGGGTGGGGCTCCATGATGGAGCTGATGGTGAGCTGGGCCAGGGCGGACTGGTTGGCCTCGTAGTGGTGGTCGCCTAACTCCGCGATGGGGAGGTCGGACCAGTCGAAGACGGTGTCGTTGTAGATCTCGGTGGTCGTCTCGCCCCCGAACTCGTAGACGATCTGCCGGTCCTGGGCCGATACGGCCCACACCTGCCACAGGTAGGAGGTGTTGACCCTCGGGTGCGGCTGCTCCGGCTCGTTGGGGTGGAGGTCGATGCCGGGCTGGAGGGTGGCCGAGGTGCCGGTGTAGCCGGTGAGGTTTCCTATCCACCCGTCGGCCAGATTGAACAGCTGGAGGGTGTAATTGACGATGGTGTAGTCGTGGGTGTACTTGACGACTATCGGGGTGGACGGGTCGGGGGAGAACGTTGGGTCCGCGTAGACGATGCCGTAGTCGGGGACAGTTTCCGGGTCGTCGTTGGAGAACGAGATGGTCTCCTTCACGAAGAGCTCGCCGTACCGGGCCTCGATGCCCTGGGGGTTCTGGGCGTCCTCCTGGACTATGTACAGGTCGTTGTGGGTGTTGGTCATCGACCCTCCGTGGGAGGGATCCTGGGCGGTGGCCGGGAATGCCACCATCGCCAGCATGGTGAAGGTCGCCATTAGGGCGATGGCGGTTCTAGCTCTCATCTTCCTCACTCTCCTCGGCGGGGGCGTCCCCGTCGTCTTCCCCTGCTTCGTCCTTGGGTCCGGACACCTCCGGTTCGGCACCCTCGTCCTTAGGCCTTTCGCCGTAGTGCTCCAGGGGACGGAGCACCACGCCGGCGGACATCAGGGCCATCCCAGTCCAGAGGATGGCCATGGCGGGCACCTCGGTGATCATCACCGTGGCCTCGAACCCGCCCGTCGGCGTCGGCTTGACCGAGAGGATGGTTATGTAGATGTCCTTGATAAGGCTGCTGTCTATGTGGACGTCGGTCATCACCAGGCCCGTGTAGGCCTTCCGGTAGAACCTGGTCACCTGGTCCCCCTGCATGACGATGGTGTCGCCCGCGAGGGTCTGGATGGTCACGTTCCCCCGATCCCCGTCCACCGAGAGGAGGAAGCCGTTCCACGTCCCGGTGTCGTTGCGGACGCGGACCACCTGGCCCTCCAGGATGTCAGCGTCGGCGTAGAGGGCGGGCCATATGTCCAGGCTGTTGGCGGGGTCGAACAGGTCCACCACCGTCGAGCGGCTCGGGTCCCTGAGGCTCTGGAACCTGATGAGGAGGTGTCCGTCCTCCAACGTGGAGGCCACCACCTCGCCGTTCATCCGCTTCGTCAGGCCGTCCTCTTTGTACGTGAGGGTCCCGTACTCCCGGTGCTTGAAGCTGGATATGACCTCCATTGAGGAGCTGGACATGAGGTCGCCCTCCCTGTAGAGTCTCAGATCCGTGCGGAAGCTGTCCCAGTCCTCGCCCCTCTCGGAGACGCCCACATCGGTGTCCCACGTCCGCTGGGTGAGCACGACGGAGTAGCTGCCATGGTCCACGGCGATGTCCTCGGTGGGGGTGTCGCCCTGGGTCTCGGCAAGGGCGGGCACGTTGGACAGGCAGTAGGCCATGAAGACCATGGCCAGACCGAAGTGGATCATGTTGGACCCCGTCCTACGCACGATGCGACGCATCGACGCCCTTGGAGGCCTTGCGTACGAGGCCCACTGGCCCAGGACGGCGATCATGCCGAAGGCGCCGAGGGCGGCGCCGAACCACACGATGGGCGGGTCCATTTCCCCGGGGTTCAACAGGACGAGGACGATCCCTGCCAGGACCGAGGCACCGGCCATCATCACGGCCCGCCTGCGGTCCAGGAACATCACGCCCATGCATATTACCAGGAAGGCCATCAGCGGGATGGCGAAGGTCCCCACGCGGGCGTTGTACTGACCGGGGGAGACGGAGCTGTCAACCCCCACCAGGAGCATGAAAAGGACGAGGACCACGGAGGTGCTAAGGAGGAACACCGTGACGAGCATGGTGACCCGGGGCCGCCCCAACCAGACCCAGACGGATTCTCCCTCGGGTATTTCGGGCAGGAGCTCGGAGTCCTCCTTCGCCCTCCAGAAGCGGTAGATGCTGCCCCCCACCGATACCAGCAGCACGCTCCACATGGTGTAGTAGAGCCACCTTAAGGACTGCGAGGACTCCAGGGCTGCCGACACCCGCTCGGTGGCGTCCCCCGTGGCGGCCCCGGCGTAAGAGTGGACCGAGGCCCACACGCCTGACCGGGTCACGAAGGTGGCGAAGAACACCAGGAACAGCGCCATGCCCGCCAGGAGGGGTGCCAGGTACTGGTAGTCGCCCCTCCTCCCGTGGGAGTGGAGGGCGTGCAGGAGCCCTGTCAGGGCGATCCACGGTATCAGCGAGGACGTTTCCACCGGGTCCCAGGCCCAATAGCCCCCCCATCCCAGGGTCTCGTAGGCCCACAGGGCGCCGATGCCGATGCCCAGGGTCAGCGTGAACCAGGCCATCCTACCCCAGGGGCGGGCGATGTCCACCCACCCCTCGTCCTTGCGGACCATGTAGGCCACCGCGGCGGCGAAGGTGAAGGTGAGCAGGGCATAGGCGATGAACACTATGGGCGGGTGGATGGCCATGAGGGGCGTGCGCAGCACCGGGTTGAGACCCCTCCCCCCGTCGGGGAACACCGTCGTCCTCTCGGCGAAGGGCTCCAGGGCCATGGTGGCCACCAGGAGCGCGAAGGAGACCAGCATGACGATGGCCCTCACCAGGTCGAAGGTAAGCCAGCCCTTGGGCGGGTCCGCCTTGCGCTGCATCTGCTTCGCCGTCAGCGTCTTGCGGCCCTTCCGCTTCCGGCCCTTCCTGGTCTGGACCTCCTCGGGCTCCTCCTCGGGGACGAGGCCTGCCCGCTCCCTCCTCCACCATCGAACCTCCTCGGCGATCCAGAAGCCCAGGACCATGGCGGCCCAGAGGACCATGGAGCCCGCCTGGCCTGCCCACGAGCCCGAGAGCTTGTACGTGGTCGGCATGTCCTCCGAGGAGTAACGGTGGACGATCTCGTACGAGAGGTCGGTGGTGAGGAAGATGTGGAAAAGGTACAGAAGGGCGGAGACGGCGAACACTCCGGCCATGATGGACAGGAGGCGGGGTATGCTGGGCCGGAGGTTGATCTTCATGACCCGCTGTAGCGACGAGGCCGCCGAGAGGGCGACGGCGACGGTGGCGAGCAGCAGCAACCATGCTCCGATGGACACGGGAATCCCCCAGACTTGCGATGCGTGAGCGCGGTGGTCGTTATAAAACCTTCTGCCTACGCCAGCTTATTAACCGACGATGGCCTTCCCAAGGCGATGGCATCCGGGGACGGGTTGCGGACCGCCCAGGCCATGACGATGATGGCGGGAGTGCTGTGGGGCACCTCCTTCGTCACCATCCAACTGGGCCTCGATGACGGGTTCCACCCCATGGTCTTCCTCGCCTTCAGGTTGCT
>CP070808.1:1472006-1475457 GCA_020343715.1 Thermoplasmata archaeon | reverse complement strand
ACTCCATGCCCTCGTCCTCGGCCTCGCGGATCATGAACCGGCCCGGGGTCATCTGCTTCCTCTGGTCGGCCACCTCGAAGCCGTTCCAGATGCTGACCTTGTTGGACCAGTCCACCGTCTCGGTGCCGGTGGAGGTGTCGATGGTCACCACCCGGTCGATGTAGTGGTAGCCGTAGGTCCGGGCCATCTGGTTGCTGACGCCCTGGACGTTGAGGTTGACGATGCGCCCCACGGCGCAGTCCATGGTGTAGGGCTCGTTGTCCAGGAAACCGTACGCCACGTCAGAGGAGACCAGGCCGTCGCCCTCGACGAAGGTGGGGTCGGTCTCGTCAGGGAAGTCGAACTGGGGCACGGCGGCGCCGGAGCCCACGATGCACAGGTACTCCCATGGACCGTAGACGTTCCACATGTCCCGCAGCTTGAGCAGCAGGCCGATGGCGAAGGCGTTCAGCTCCGCATCCATGTAGCCCACGGTGGTGTCGGCGATGGCCTCCCAGTCGGTGACCACCAGGGCGGTCTTCTGGGGTGCGCCGTCGTTCTCCCCCGTGTGCTTGGCTGCCACGCTGGCGGCCACGGCGGAGAGGGACGGGATGTGGTACTCGTTGAAGGGGACGGTCAGGTAGTCGTGGGGGTTGGCCACCACGATGTACTCGGGGTCCAACTGGTGCCTGTTCACCAGCTCGTTCCACACGTCGTCCTGCTGAACGAAGGTGCGGTCGCCCAGGATGATGACCTTGTTCTCCACTTGGGCCAGGGGTGCGACCCACAGGGCCTCCTCGTAGGAGGCCACGGAGATGTAGCCGTCGAAGCCGTAGAAGGTGGCCAGGACGTCGGAAGAGGCGGGGTAGGTGTGCACGTTCTGCTCGCCCAGCTGGTCCTCCACGTAGCCCTGGACGTCTGGATCGTCCGTGAACAGGAGGAAGGGGGCGTCGTACGACGACATGGTCTGGACGGTGTACAGCTGGTGGTCGTCCAGCTGACCGTCGTCCAGGATGAACATCGGGTGGTAGTGCCCGTTGGTGAACTGGATGGAGCTCAGGGCGGCCACGAATGCCATCTCCATCTCGTCCTCCGGCTCCTCGACCAGCACGAAGTACTGCTCGGGCAGCTCGTTCTCCACGGGCGGCGGGTTGTACTCGGTGCTGGCGGCGGGCGACCAGACCACCACGACGGTGATGAGCAGTATCGCCACCATGAGCACTGCCAGGAGCTGAACTCCTCTCTTCGAGCGGATAGCGCCTGACACCTTATCGAGGCCGATGTTGACCATGTCCAGAAAGCCTCCAGAGTATCGACTGTGAGCAAGTATATTACCGGGTGGTCATAAACCTTATGGCTGACGTTCGGCCCCCTCCTTCTCACGACGGGGGTGATTCTTACCGGCGGAACGCAAGGGGAAACCCTTTATTATACCAGGGCCGATACGTGTCCAGTTCCTCACCCTGGGTGATGTAACAACGGAGGGGAGCGCATACTCCAGGTGGACGTGAAGAAGTACTACGAGACGCTGCTGGCAAAGGTCCAGAAGATAGTAGACTCGGACTACCACGCCAGCGCCGCCCTCATAGAGCTGTACCAGGGCCTACCGGCCGCCGTGGACGCGTACACCATGCCCAACGGGGCCGTGGTGGGTCTCATCAAGTTCAACTCCTCGGAGAACAAGGTGGAGGTGTTCTCGGGAGACTACGGTGCCGTCAAGGGCGAGCTGCGCAACCGCACCTTCGACTACATGCTGCCCGTGTACCCATCCCATCCCACATCCGACGATGAGATCGAGGCCACCATCAAGTGCCACATCGAGGACCGGCTCAGGCTCATCGACTTCTCCCAATACCTCAAGGACGTGGTGCTAGGCATCGTCAACATCGAGGGGCAGATCTCCGAGATATCCAAGACCAACCCGTGGCTGTCGAAGCAGTTCGGGGAGCTAACGACCATGCTCTCGGACACCCGCAAGCGTGCCGAGGAGCTGTCCAAGTCTGCCACCGAGTCCCACGACCGCCTGAGGTTCGAGGGCTACGAGGAGATGGTGACCTACCTGGAGTCCTATGACGAGACCTCCTCGCCCCAGCAGCTGGAGGTCATCGACCTGGAGAAGGTCCGGACCTTCATGACCGAGTTCATCCGGTCGTATCGGGCCACCATCGACGCCAAGTCGCTGGCGAAGGAGGCGTACCCTCGCTTCTACTCCGACTACCCTTACAACGTGGAGCTGAACCTGCTCCCCAACAAGAACGTGGCGGTGTTCTTCAACAAGGCCACCGAGGGCATGCGGTTCACCGACCGCCAGCTGGGGTTCAACGAGTTCGAGAACGAGGTCAGGGACAAGTCCTTCACCTACGCCTTGGGCCTGCCCAACTGCATCGCCTTCGACAAGGCCAGCGCCGTTCACCAGGCCCAGCTCCAAGCGCAGATAGACCTGGAGCGCCACGACATCCACCTTGGCCTGGAGGCCATCCCGGCCTCGCTGGACGACATCGAGAAGCAGATAATCAAGATCAAGAAGTCCAATCCGTGGCTGGAGCAGAACCTTTCGGAGCTCCTGCGCACCCTGGAGACGTGCACCAAGCCCGTCACCAAGCTCCTTGGCCGCATCGACAAGCGCAGGAACGCGGGCATCGTGCTGCGCAGCTACGTCAACCAGTACGACAGCTCGATATCGGTGTACCCCTCCTCGGGGGAGCCCACCGCCGCCGCCCCCGTCTACGAGGACGTGGAGACGGCCCAGGTGAGCACTCCCCAGGGGAGCTTCGTGCCATCGGTCGCCGCGGGCGCCGTGGTGGGAGCCGCGGCGGGGGCGCCTCCCCCCGTGGCAGCCGCCCCGCCCCCCGTCGAGTACGACTCGGGGCCCTCGGGGGAGTACGAGTTGCAGATACCCATGGCAGGTGCCGAGTCACCCTCCGTGCCCAGCATGCACGCCTCGGAGATGGGCCCGGGTGACCTCAATGAGATCAAGTCGATGCTGTACACCTTCGAGCGAAAGCTGGCGGACTACGAGAAGCGGCTCCATTACATCGACAAGTACACCGAGATGATCCAGCGGCAGCAGAACAAGAAGTTCAAGGCCCAGAAGGAGCTCATCGCCCTGGAGTCCCGCAAGGGTAAGTGGCTGGGCGTGGGCATTGGGGCCACCGCGCTGACCATCAGCGTCATCCTGGTCCTTGTGACCTACAACGAGCTGCTGGACCTCATCGGTACCTTGTTCGGCGGCTGAGGCGGCCATAGCCTCAGAGCCTGTCCCTCACCTTCCCAGCGAAGCCCAGTGTGGTGGCGTCACCACCCAGGTCCGGGGTGTGGACACCGGCGTCGAGGGCGCTGACCACGGCGGCCACCAGCCTCGCCGCCTCGACCACGTGGCCCAGGTCCTCCAGCATCATGGCGGCGGAGAGCATGCAACCGACAGGGTTGGCTATACCCTGCCCCGCGATATCCGGGGCCGACCCGTGGACCG
>CP070808.1:1469413-1471906 GCA_020343715.1 Thermoplasmata archaeon | reverse complement strand
TAAGGAGGCATGTGTGGGGCCCTCCGGGGAGAGATTGTGCGTTGTGGAGGGCAGGGCGGGGTTCATCGCACCGAGCATGAGAATGACCATCGCCAAGGCGATGGCGAGGTTCCGGGTCCCCACGCCCTGCCCACCCCCTTTGAGGGAGGGTCGTCGCTTACGAGGGGGGGAGAATACTCGCCCGGTTCGGCCGTGGGTGACCTGTCTAGATTCGGAACCTCTCATTTGCACATGCCTCCTTGGCCGAAGGAGCCCCCGTAGCATATATACCGAAATTGGTGCGGTTTGTCATGTCCCTCTGTCGCCCATCAAGGCCCAGCCTGGGAATGTTGAAATAACTACCTGGTTCGTGTTCACAGACGGTAATCGATGACCACAGAGTTGGTAGGCACGTGGATGAGGGAGACCACGTCGCCCGTCTCGAGGGGATGCTTGAGCAACTCGTAGGCCTCCTCCTCGGCCTCGGTTAGGGGCTCGGGCACCTTCGAGTGGAAGATCACCGTTGCGGTGAACTCGTCGAACATGCCGGGCCTCACGGTGAACTCCGCCTTGTGGTTACCGGTGTGCCATGCTGGATCCATGTACACGTCGGTGATGAATGCGCCAGCGGCAGTGGCGTGACCGTGCCTGGTGGCCTCCAAGGTGCTTCCGTGCTTGATTTCCAGGTGGACCTCGTCACCGGGCGAGAGGCCCGAGGCGACCAGGGTGGTGTCGGTGGCCACCACGACAAGATCCGAGTCCAGGGGGATGCCATGGGGGTCCAATCCGACCAGCTTGTAGCCCCTAGTAGCGTCTATGAGGAGCGAGTTGGAAGGCAGGAAGTTGGAGGTGGCGATCAGGGCGTCACCGCTGCTAACCTTACCGTCCCCATCCACATCTACGTAGACCACCGGGCTGATCTGGGGACCTCCACCGGAGGAGGAGGTGACGGTGTCCAATTTCATCGACATCAGTCCATCTGCGATGCCGTCCCGGTCGTCGTCGTACAGGATGTAGTTGCCGTCCGGGCCCCGGACGGCGAGCCGGAATTCGCTGATGGGCCTCTCGTCGGAGACACCGCTGACATGGGCGCTCCATCGGTCGTTGAGCTGGGAGTAGACGACCTCGACCTCGGGGGGGTCCTCGGGCAGCTTTACGAGCCCGAAGACGAAGACGCTCACGATGGCCATCATCGCGGCGACCAGGACGACTAGGAGAACCGTGGCGATGGACGCAGCGGAGCCTTCCTCGCGGTCCCTAAGAATAACCCTCCTTCTCATGGCGAACCCACCAATTTAACCCCATGAATCATGGTTATATATAAGCATTTCCTGATTTTTTCCAGATATTATGAACGCATGATAATCATGCATCACGATTCGAGGGGTAGAACCACTGGGGCCAGTAGGTCGCGGATCCCATTCTCTACCTTGTCCGGGCGGATTCAGCGTCCGGATCCCCGTCATTGCCTCGTGACCGTTCGGGTAAAGGTGAACGGTTGTTTGTCTCATTGAGGGTGACCTAAAGACAACGGTCATCGGATGAATCCCGAAAATTACCGACGAATGGACAAACCACGGTCGTTTCGGCCGATGGCCGTCGGATACTTCCCCATATCATTGTGTCATTACGAATTTTAAAAAATGGATGCACGATGGTGTTCACATCGGCAAAGGTATATATCGGTGTTTCGATTAACCGGCCAGGGCCCTGAAACATAGCGCCTGGTGGTGGTCGTCCAATGTCCCCTTTCATCCTCGGCATCCTCATCTTCTTTCTCCTTGCCCTGGGAATGGGCGGGCTGATATTCTACGCCGTCCGGTCCCAGGGGAGACGGGAGTTCAAGATCTCCCGGAGGGCCTTCGCGTACAGCCTCTTCATTCCGGTGATGCTCTCGGTCGCCTTCCTGGGGTTCTTCGCGTTCTATGAGTGGCACGAAACACCCGAGTTCTGCGGGGAGCTCTGCCACTCCATGGGGGAGAAGTACGAGGGCTACGTGGAACCCGAGAACAACAAGATGATGATCACCCACAAGGACGAGCACGTGCCCTGTACCGGCTGCCATGTGGGACCTGGTTGGATAGGACAGCTTGAGGCGCTAACAGCGGTTCCATGGGAGTTCATCTCAGAGGCCTTCAACCTGTACGACATGGACGACCTGGGCGGCATCATGCATGAGGAGCAGTGCTGGAAGTGCCATGACGGGAGCCACGCCACCGAGCCTGGGGTGGTCTACGACGTCCTTGGCGATCCCGTCGATCCCCACACTGGCGAGGAGACCTGCTTCAACTGCCACCCCGCTCACTCCGCCGGCTTCGGTGTGAGTCTGGAAACCTGCGAGCTGTGCCACGGGCACGCCCTCGAAGACTGGGACGACTCCATGGAGAAGCACGGCGAGACGACGGGAGGCGAATGCTTGGACTGTCATGACAGGCCCCATCCCGAGGGCGCCCGCGTCCCGTGGGAGGACGTGGAGGGCGGCGTCGACAACGAGTTCTGCAACGACTGCCACCC
>CP070808.1:1463514-1469313 GCA_020343715.1 Thermoplasmata archaeon | reverse complement strand
CTTCGCGATCTCCTGGGCCATGTCGATCCCTGCCATCCTCCAGGAGCCCGCGTCGGCCTCTATCATCCCCAGGACGTCTGGTTCCAGACCCTTGAGGGATTCGATGATGGATTTCAAGGTCTGGAGCCTACGCTTCTTCGTGGATGGCACCAGGTAGGAGATGGCCTTGTCGGACCCGCCACCGTACTGGAGATTGTAAAGGACGACCCTCATCTAAGCTCATGCGGTAATGGTGGACGCGGGTAATAATGGGATGCGTCAGTCGTCCTCGCAGAACTCCGCGTGGACCATCTCCACCGCCCTGTGGGCCACGCCCTCGTCGACGACGAAGTAGGCGGCGGCGCTGCTTGGGCCCGAGGCAACGGTGGCCACGCCGTGCCCCAGGTCCGACAGGGTGGCCATCATCCTTGGCACAACCGAGGGGTCCTCCAGGGCGCCCGCCCCCACCGCTCCGACCAGGGCGAAGCCGGTAGTGCTTTCGATGCGCTCCAGCTCGGGAAGTTTGAAGCTCCTGATGCTGGTCTCGGCCGCCCCCAGGTCCTTGGCCCTGAGCACCACGCCCAGGCTCGCCTGGGAGGTGGAGAGGCCCAGGATCTGGACGTCCGCCTTCGCCAGGGCGGCGATGATGCGGGACAGGAGCCTCGGCCGGATGCCGATGGAGGCGGAGTGCACGTTGAGGATGGCGATCTCGCTGGCGCATGTTATCGACTTGATGGCCCTCTCGTTCGTCTCCGCCCTGGGCGATATCATGCTACCGGCACTCTCGGGGTTGTGTATGTCGCGGATCTGGATGGGGATGCTGGCAGGGCGCAGGGGCTCCACAGTACGGGGGTGTAGGACCTCGAGGCCGAAGTAGGCCAGCTCCGCCGCCTCCTCGTACGATATCAATGGTACCAGCTTCGCCTTGGCCACCACCGAGGGGTCGGCGGACATGAACCCCGACACGTCCTTCCATAGCGTCAGGACGGGGGAGCCCAGGGCTCGGGCGGCCACCGCCGCCGAGTAGTCGCTGCCGTTGCGGCCGAAGGTAGTGGTGTGGCCGTCCATGTCGGAGCCGAAGAAGCCCGTCAGCACGGGCACCTCGCCCCTGCCCAGCACGTCTGAGATGGTGTTGCCCAGGTGAAGGGAGGTGGCGTCGATGTCCGCGGTGGCCGACCCGAAGACGCCATCGGTGATGACCCCCGCCTCGTCCGCCTCCAGGGGAGCCGCCGGGACGTCCTTGTCCATGAGGACACCAGCGAATATGTGGGCCGACATCCTCTCCCCGTGGGTCAGGGCCTGGTCCCGGGACCTGTCGGTCAGCTCCTCGGTGTAGATGACACCGTAGAGGAGCCGCTCCAGCCTGGTCGCCAGGGTCTCGACCCTCTCCATCACGCCAGACCTGATGTGCCTGTCCATGATGGTGGACTGGGCCATGTACTGGTGCCGGGCCCGGACCTCCTCCATGAAGTTGTCGATGCCGTCACCACCGGCCATGAGGCTGTCCATCATCTCACGGATGAGGTTGGTCTGCCCCCTGAGGGCGGACACCACCATCACGGCCTTCCGGGGCGCGCTGAACGCATCGGTGGCGATGCGGGAGCAACGAATGGTGAGCTCGGGAGTGGCGAGGCAGGAGCCACCGAACTTGTGGACGATGGGTCCATCGAGGTCAACCATGCTCCGGCCCACCCCCCGCTATCTCGTCCCGTAGGAGGCGGTAATCCTCCCCGGAAAGCACCATGCCAGGAGAGGAGCTGGTCCTCGTCCTGACGATGGTGCCTTGGAAGGGGGCGAGGGCAGCGAGCACGGCCTCCGTAGCCTCGGCGGTGTGGACCACCGCTATGGCTGGACCGGTGCCGGTCATGCCCGCTGCCCAAGCCCCCGCCGCGAGCGCCGCGTCCGCGGGCGTGTTGTCCACCCCCACGATTGGCGCATAGGCGCGGCCGTTCAGAGTGATGGCGCTGGCCACGTCCCCCTCCCGTGCCAGGTCGAAGGCCTCCTGGACCTGGTCGTGGATGGGGACGAAGTCGTCGCGTGAAAGGGAATCCTTGTGTATCTTGCGGTCGGGGACCAGAAAGACGACCCCCAGGTCGGGGGGCACCTCGAGCCAGGAGACGATGATCCTCCGCTCGTTGTCCGTCAGAACCGAGCCGCCGAACATGGTGGCCACCGCGTCGTCGAAGGCCCCGGTGAGGGTTACTCCGGCCTCGATGGCGCAATCGACGCCCATCTGCACGATGTCCAGGGGTTCCATCTCATGGCCCAGGGCCTCAAGGCCCGCCATGAGCACTGCGTTGGCGGCGGCTGAGGAGCTCTTCAGGCCCCGACTCGCCGGGATTTCGCTGACGGTCTCCACCCTAGCCCCAGCCGAGCCTGGCTCTATTCCCATCACGTCGGAGGCCAGTCGGCGGATGCAGGCCTGGACGAGCCGGTCGTCCATGTGGGCGTTCGCCCCGGGACCCCGGAAGGTCGTCTCCACCTTGCCCCCGTTGCCGTTGAGCTCCACGCGGGCGGCGAACCTCAGGTCGACGCCGCAGGCCCCGCCCATGCCACTGGCTATGCCGTTGATGATGGTGAAGGCGCCCCGGGTCAGCGCGTGACCCGTGGGGCCAGCGGGCGTGTCATCGAAGGTATCGGGAGGCGACGTCATGGTGGCACCTCACACGAAGCTGAGCATCGACAGGATGAGCAGCAGCGCGAACACCGAGATGAAACCCAGGTGCAGCTTCCTGGCCGAGGCCTTTGTGTAGTTGGTCGTCAGCTCGCGCACGAGTCTGAAGCAGATGATGGTCCAAAGGACCGCGATGATCGACATGACCAGGGCGGCGAGGCCCCAGTTGTCGTAGAGGAATATGATGGACGATATCCAGATGACCAGGCCCGCGCAGGACAGCCAGAAGGCGTACCGCGCCGTCCTCTGGGGGCCCAGGTGCACCGAGGTGGTGTACTTGCCGCCGGCCCGGTCGTTGTCCAGGTCCCGGAGGTCCTTGGCCAGCGTCTCTCCCAGGGCTGCGAAAACCTGCACGCCGATGATCATGCCCAGGGCGGCCATCCAGAAGCCCTCCATGGGCTGGCTGTAGGCGATGACGAAGGAGTAGACCGCCAGGAAGTAGAGGATGCCGAAGGTGAACCAGAACAGCTGCTGCACGTAGGGCCGCGCGTCCATGCGCATGGGTGGGAACGAGTACTGGTACGACAGGATCACCAGCAGGGTGGCGAACAGCAGCACCCACGGGGAAAGCCACGCCGCCAGGACGGCGCCCGCGGTGAAAAGTGCGATGCCCTGCACCCAGGCCGCCCGCGGGGAGACGGAGCCCATTACCAGGGGCCGCTCGGACCTGTTGCCCTCGGTGGAGGCCCTGTCGGAGTCCAGGTCCCCTATGTCGTTGAGGGTGCACGCGCCCGCGTCGATGAGGACGGCGGTGAGCACGAACCACAGGTAGAATGCCGGTGGCATCTCGCCCACGATGCCGACGAAGATGCACAGGGAGAGGCAGATGTCCAGCCATATCAGCTGGGCTGGTCGAGCCAACCTGATGTGGCCCATTACCTTGCCCGCCAGGCTGGCTCGCCGGGGGTCCACCAGGTGCCAGTCGAAGCTGGCATCGTCGCGGGTGGCCGCCGGTACATCCTCGGTCGTCATCCTTGGTCCTCCGTCACATCCCCTCTACGACCTCTTCGGTGCCGGCCACCTCGTCCACCACACGGGACAGGGGCTTTCCCGGTCGTATCTCCCGGTAGTCGTAGAGGCTACCGGGGGCGATCAGCTCCACCCTCACCGGTCGTCCGGTGAGCCGGCCCAGCTCCTTCTCGATGCTGGCGGACATCTCCTCGTACTGGGAGGTGTCCCGGTGCTCGGCCCTGACCAGCACGTCGTCGGCCCGGACCCGGATCTGGTACCACACCCCGTCCAGGCTGGCGGCCCTGTACAGGGCGTCCTCCAGCTCGATGGGGAATATACCGTGACCGTTGGTCTCTATCATGGTGTGGGCGCGGCCCAGGATCTCCATCCGGGGGAGGGGCAGGCCGCACTCGCACGGCTCGGTGTGCCAGATGACGGTGTCGCCGGTCACATACCGGAGAAGGGGTTGCGCCCGTTTGAACGTTGGCGTCACGATGGTGTTCGCCCGCTCACCTGGCTGGGCCGGGGAGCCGTCGGGGTGAACCAGCTCGGTGTACATCATGAACTGGGGGACGTGCATGTGATTGAGCTCGCATGGGATGCCCGGGAAGCCTATCTCGTTCTGTCCCAGGAGGGACAGGACCTTGGCCCCGTAGACCCGGCCCAGGGCCTCGGCCCGGGCGGGGGCGCAGGGCTCGGCCCCCGAGACCACCAGGCGGATGCCCAGGGAGGTCGGGTCTATGCCCTGGTCCTTCAAGATGTTGGCGTACGCGAAGGCGTCGGTGGCGGCAGCCCCCAAGATGGTGGGCCTGAGCCTCGCGATCGTCGCCGCGGCCATCTCGGGCGGGTACATGTTGTTCCGGGTCCCTATGGGGATGACGGTGCAGCCCGCCATCAGGTTGAGCAGGTCGGCGGACCTGCCCGCCAGCGTGCGGGTGTAGGGGTAGCACAGGGCCACCCTGTCGCTGGGGTGGAGGTTGTTCCGGAACACTGGGAGGGCCAGGGCCAGCTCGATGCCGTCCTGCATCTCCCTGAGGGACGCCCACACGGGGACGGGGTTCCCCGTGGAGCCGGAGGTCTGTCCGTATAGGATGGTCTCCGTACCCGGTTCGATGGCCAGCAGGTCGTAGGGGTCCTGCTCCAGCAGCTCCTCCCGGGTGGTGACCGGGACCTTTGACGTGAAGTCCTGGAGTGACCTGATGGAGGAGGAGGTCACCCCAGCCTCCTTCAGGCGGCGCCCATAGAACGTGGTGTTCTGGGCGCGCCTCACGGCTGTCTTCAACTCCTTGAGCTGCTTCCTGGGCCGGTCCACGTACGACACGACGCCAGGGAAGTTCCGGATTACCCACGCTCGCCAGCTCAATGTTACACCCTCGCTAGTCCACCCGCACGTAGTTGAGCCTGTCCTCGTACGGGATGACGCTGTCGTGGGGAAGGAAGCCGGACATCATTAGGTGGTCCGCGGAGACCAAGGCCGCCATGGCCTCGGCAATGACCTGGACGCGGGGGGTGAAGTTGGCGTCGAAGCGCCCCTCGGTTATCATCTCCAGCTCCTTCCCGGTCTTCAGGTTCACGGTGCCCTGTGGCACCAGGATCGAGGGCGTCGGCTTGACGGCGAACCGGCAGATGAAGGGTGCGCCGGTGGTGATGCCGCCGAGGACGCCCCCGGCGTTGTTGGTCCGTCCCTTGACCCCGCCGTTGGGGTCCCACGTCAGCTCGTCGTTGAACTCGGATGCCATCAGGTCAGCCGCTGCCAGGCCCGCGCCGACCTCGTAGGACTTGATGCCCGGTATGTTGAGGATGGCGTGACCGATGTCGGCCTGGAAGCGCCAGAACCAGGGGGACCCAACGCCTCCGGGGAGACCGGTTATCGATAGCTCGACGAGCCCGCCGGTGGCGTCGCCCGTCTTCTCGGCCTCCTTCGCGAGACGCTGTATCAATGTCCGGAGGCTGTTGGGTCCGCTGGTCTCGACCTCCACCCCGCCCAGGACGAGTATCCTGGACGAGACCTGGACGTCGAGCATGTCGAGGAGCTGCTTGGCCATCGAACCGGCCGGGATCATTGGTGCCCAAGTACGACCGCTGGCGCGGGAGCCTCCCCGCCAGTCCCAGTGGCCGTACTTCATGCGGTACGTAAGGTCCGCGTGCCCCGGCCGGGGCGTGTTGGCGATCTGCTTGTACCTGTCGCTCTCGAC
>CP070808.1:1460329-1463414 GCA_020343715.1 Thermoplasmata archaeon | reverse complement strand
ATAGCTTGACGTAAAGGTCGTCCGAGCCGAAGTCCCTCAGCATGGCCAGGGTGTCCTCGGAGGCGGGTTCGTACTTGTGACTCGTCACCAGGCCTCTGTAGCCCATCGGAGTCCTGTAGACCCGCATCCCGATGCCGTACTCCTTCACCTTGTCCCGTATCTCCTGCAGCCGCTCGGGCTGGGCTGCCACCGGATCCGGCTTGGGCTTCGGCTTCCTGCGGAACAGCCAGTTCCAGAACCCGGGCCACGGCCACCTGTATACCTCTTCGACCACGTCGATGTCGATGAACATCACGTTGGCCGTGCACAGCACCAGGGCGCCGTAGCCGTTCCTCGTGATGACTGCCGCCAGCTCCCCGTCCTGATGGATCTCCTGCTTGAGCTCCTCACGAAGTGGCCTGTCGGTGTACGCGTACCTCTCGAACTTCTGACCACGTATGATCGCGCCCTTGACCGTGATCGCCTTCAGCCGAGCGTTCTCCCGGGCCTCCTCGAGGCTCTCGTTCGAGGACCCGAAGCACACCACAGGCCAGGTCCGGTTGTCATGCTCGAACTGGATGAACCCCTTGGCCCAGTACCTGTACACCTTCATTCCTGCCCCACGTCCCTGCATCGTATATCTGTCATGGGGATATAATAATCCGTCGAGGGCCAGGGTGTTCGAGGATGGTGCGGGGGGAGCGATTCGAACGCTCGAAGGCCTACGCCACAGGGTCCTAAGCCCTGCCCCTTTGACCTGCTCGGGTACCCCCGCACGCCTTCTGAGAACGGGGAAGGCGGTAGATAAACGGTTCGATGGTCGGGAACGTGGCCATACCGTGCGTCGACATGACAAGGTGCACCAATCTTGCTTTTAAATGCACCCACGATTGGCACCCCAACACGCAATCTAACCGTTCTTTCGAAGGCAAGGGGACTGGTGCCAGCGAGGACGACGGTGGTGATGGAATGAAGGGAAGGATCCTCGTATCAGTCCTCATAGCAGGACTAATGTTGGCAATTTCGATTTCCCCCGGCCTGGCACTGGTGCCCCCTCACGAGGAGGCGCACCGAGGTCCCGGCGCGACCCAAGATGGAGAGGTCGCCGCGGTGACCCCCGTTGACGGGCATGGGGGCAAGGGGAGGTTCGTGGAGAACCTGGGCCAGTGGGGTGACCACGTGAGGTTCGTGGCCACGGGGGCCATGGGCGAGGTCGCGTTCCACGACGACGGGGCCATGTACATCCTCAAGGAGGACGGTGCGGACAGGGCGGTCAAGGTATCGTTCCACGGGGCGACCAACGTCATCCCCGTGGGCGTGGGCGATACCGGCGCCAGGCACAACTACCTCATCGGCGACGACCCCGACGGATGGGTCGTGGGGGCCAGGGAGTTCGAGGCCATGGAGTACCAGAACGTGTGGGAGGGCATCGATGTCCGTTACTACTTCACCGACCTGGGGTTCAAGTACGACGTCGTCGTCGGGCAGGACGCCGACCCGTCGTCCGTCCGATTCGATGTGGATGGTCACACGGGTCTCGAAGTAGGGATCGACCAGATGACCATATCGGTGGGGGAAGGGACCCTCCTCGACAGGGACCTGGTGGCCTGGTACGAAGGTGGCGAGGCCGTGGAGGCCTCGTTCCGACCCACCGGGGACGGATATGGCTTCTCGGTGGACAAGACGCCCGGCAGGACGCTCATCATCGACCCTCTTGTGATAACCCGGTCCACCTTCCTGGGCGGGACCTACGAGGACTTGGGGGCCGACCTTACGATGGACGACGAGGGCAACGTCTACGTGGCCGGCTCCTCCGTCTCCACCGATTACCCGGTGACCCCTGGAGTCCACAACGAGACGAACCAGGGTGATGACCTGGTCATCACCAAGATGGACCGTGACCTATCCACCATCATATGGTCGACGTACATCGGGGGCACGTCGAAGGAATTGATGACGAGCATAGCCCTGGACGAGGAGGGCAACGTGCATGCCCTGGGCACGACGGAGTCAGATGACTTCCCCGTCACCCCAGGGGCGTTGCAGAACGCACGGGGTGGCCCGTACAGGAGCGACCTGTTCATCCTCAAGCTCTCCTCCGACGGCTCGTCCCTCGTCTACGCCACCTACATGGGCGGCATGTCCATTGAGATACCAGGTGACATCGAGGTCCACGACGGAAGGGCGTACGTGGCGGCATCGACGGAGTCCAAGGACTTCCCCATCGGAGACATCTCCGGTTGGAGGTACAGCAGCGCCCCCTTCGTGCTGATCATCTCCGAGGACGGGACCAAGCTGGAGGCGTTCCAGTACTGGAACGTCACCCGTATGGTGGAGCCCTTCTCGATGCACGTGGGCGAGGATGGGACGGTCACCCTCACCGGCAGGACCTCTTCACCGGACCTTCCCACCACCCCAGGGGCCTACGTCGAGGAGGCCATCTGGCCTATGGCGAGCTTCGTAATACAGTGCGACCCATGGACGAACGAGACGAGCCTGTGCACCTACTTCGGTGCGACGGGGGTCTACGCGTCGGAGGTGGCCCTCGACGCCGAGGGTAACATCTACCTGGCCGGCCTGGCCTACTCCTTCAACCAGGGCCTTCCCCTGACCGAGGGGGCCTGGTGCAGCACGTTCAAGGGCACGAGGGACGAGTTCCTCGCGAAGATGGACCCCAACGGCTCCCGTGTGGAGTACTGCACCCTCGTAGGCGGTGACAACTACGACTTCGCGGGGGACCTGGATGTCACCGACGATGGCAACGCGATCTTCGTTGGATGGAGCTGGAAGGCCGAGAACCTCAACACCACCGGGAACGCCCACGATGACGAGAACGAGGGGGCGTACGAGGGCTTCGTGGTGGTGTTGGACAAGGAGGGCGGCAGCCCGGTGCAGTCCACCTACCTGGGGGACCAGTTCGGGGACTACATCACGTCCGTCTATGTGACCCCCGAGGGAACGCTGCTTCTCTCGGGCTACACGGAGTCGAAGAAGTTCCCCGTGACGGAGGGAGCCTACCAGGAGGAGCTGGCAGGGGACAGGGACATCTTCATCACGGAGCTGGCGGTGCTGAGCCCACCCTCGGCACCCCTGAACCTCACCGCCA
>CP070808.1:1455469-1460229 GCA_020343715.1 Thermoplasmata archaeon | reverse complement strand
ACTGGGACGTATACGCCTATGATATCGGGTCGGGGGAGGAGAGGAGATTGACCACTGACCCTGACGACCAGGTATCTCCCTCGGTTCATGGTGACAGGGTCGTATGGGAGGACTATCGCAGTGGTAGCAGGGACATCTTCATGTACGACCTGGGGACCGATGAGGAGACGTCGGTCACCACAGACCCTGACATCCAGGCTTCCCCCGACATCTACGGTGATTTCATCGTATGGCAGGACGACAGGCACGGCACGTGGGACCTGTTCGTCCACGACATTGAGCAGGACGAGACCTTCAGGCTGACCTCGAACACTTGCAACGAGATGCGTCCCCGTATATTCAAGGACATCGTGGTCTGGGAGGACGACAGGGTATCGAAGAAGTACATGGACATCTACCTCATCTACCTCGAACCGGCGATGATGGACACCGATGAGGACGGTGTGATGGACTCGAACGACGCTTTCCCCGGCGACCCTTCGGCCTCCGTCGACAGCGACCTTGACGGGCACCCGGACGAGTGGAACGAGGGGAAGACCGCGGAGGACTCGACCTCGGTCCCGGCCCTCACGCTGGACGACTTCCCTATGGACCGGTCGGCCTCCCTGGACACTGACGGCGACAGGGCGCCCGACAAGTGGAACGACGACATGGACGAGTCCGACTCGACGTCGTGTCCCCCGCTACATCTGGACATGTTCCCGTCGGACCCCGCCGCATCCAAGGACACGGACCTGGACGGATACCCTGACGAATGGAACCCGGGCATGAGCCAGGCGGAATCCACTTCCGACCCTAGGTTACAACTGGACAGATTCCCGGAGGACCCCACGGAGTGGAGCGACCAGGACGGTGACGGGTACGGTGACAACTGTGACATGTTCCCCGGAGACCCGAATGAATGGAGGGACTCGGATGGCGACGGGGTCGGTGACAACACGGACATGTTCCCGAACGACCCCAACCGTTGGAAGGACTCAGATGGCGATGGCTGGGAGGACGGGGCGGACGTGTTCCCCCACGACCCAACGGAGTGGATAGACACCGACGGGGACGGGGTTGGCAACAACGCTGACAAGTTCCCGGACGACCCGACACGATGGCAGGACACCGACGATGACGGGGTGGAGGACGAGATGGACGCGTTCCCCGAGGACCCATCTGAGTGGTACGATTCCGACGAGGACGGGGTCGGTGACAACTCCGACGTCTTCCCGTTGAACTACCTGGAGTGGTCCGACCGCGACGGTGACGGCGTGGGCGACAACAGCGACGCGTTCCCGGACGATCCCTCGAGGCACAAGGACTCGGACGGCGACGGTGTCGGTGACAAGATGGACGCGTTCCCGGACGACCCTAACGAGTGGTCCGACCGTGACGGTGACGGCGTCGGTGACAACAGCGATGCGTTCCCCGAGAACTCCATAGAGTGGTCCGACTCGGATGATGACGGCGTCGGTGACAACTCGGACGTCTTCCCCAACGACCCGACAGAGTGGGCCGACTCGGACCTGGACGGAATTGGGGACATCGCGGATCCCTTCCCCCGTGACAGCTCGGAATGGTCCGACCTTGACGGTGACGGTGTGGGTGACAACTCTGATGCCTTCCCAAACGACGCCTCCGAGTGGTCAGACACAGACGGAGACGGCATCGGTGATATGACGGACCATTTCATCAACGACCCGGCGGCGAGCATCGACACGGACGGCGACGGTTATCCGGACCGGTGGAACGAGGGGATGACCAGCAGGGACAGCACGTACGGTCTTGAGATTGACCAGTATCCAGAGGACCCAGAAAGGTGGAGGAAGGAGAGCGACAGCACGGACCTCGGGTTGTTGGTCATCGTCATCGCCATGATATCTGCGATCATCATCGCCCTGTTCGTCAGGGACTGGGAGTGAGCTCTTCAAAAGGCCTTTGACATCAGCTTTCCCTAGGGCATCACTTATATCCCCCGTCGGGAATCCGCTCTGCCCCGGCGCGGTGGCGCGGGGATGGGAGGCTTGCCCGTGGCCTACAAGGACTACAATCTCACCATCTCGGACCTACTGGAGCGCGACGCCATGGTCTTCCCCACCAAGGAGGCCGTTGTGGTGGGTGACCGCAGGTACTCGTACTTCGACCTGAACGAGGAGGCCAACCGCCTGGCCGCGGGTCTGCTCAAGATGGGAGTCGCCCGGGACGACAAGGTGGCCATATGGATGCACAACCTCTACGAGTGGGTCGTCGCATGGTTCGCCGTGGCCAAGATAGGCTCCGTCGTCGTACCCATGGACACTTGGTACAAACCCTCCGAGGCGGAGTACATACTGGGCCACTCGGAGTCCGTGTGCGTCATCACCTCCGAGGAGACCGAGGGCATAGACTTCATCTCGATGATCGACGCCGTAAGCCCCCGTCTTCCCAACCTGGAGCACGTCATCGTGGTGGGCCGGATACCTCCCGCCCGGAAGGACCTGACCCCCTACCAGAGCCTGCTCCAGTGGGGGCGGGACTGGAAGGACTCCCTCTCGTTCCAAGAGGCAATCCGTGTCAAGGGCGTGGACGACGTGGCCTTCATCCTGTACACCTCTGGCACCACGGGAAAGCCCAAGGGCGCCATGCTCACCCACAGGAACATCACCTCCAACGCCATCGAGGTGGACCTGGTCCTCCGCATCACTCGGGACGACCGTATCCTCATACCCGTTCCCTTCTCCCACGCCTTCGGGGCCATCCTGGGCATAACCCTGGCTGCCGTCAATGCCGCCACCATGGTGCCCACCATCGGCTTCGACCCCGAGGACGCCCTCAAGATCATCGATAGGGAGGGCATCACCATCTGCCACGGCGTACCCACCATGTTCATCCGGATGCTGAACGTGCTGGAGCACAAGGAGTACAGCACCGAGGCGCTGCGCACCGGCATCGTGGCGGGCGCCCCCTGCCCCCGAGAGGTCATGGAGGACGTGATGGAGGTGATGGGCTGCAACCTCTCCAACGCGTACGGCGAAACGGAGGCGGGCCCCATAATCACCGCCAACAGGCTTGACGACCCCCTAGAGAAGAGGCTTACGACCGTGGGTCGCCCCCTCCCGGGCCTGGAGGCCCACATCGTGGACGACGACAACAAACCGGTGGAGCAGGGTGACGTGGGAGAGATCGTCGCCCGGGGCGTCAACATCATGAAGGGCTACTTCAAGAACCCCGACGCCACCGACACCACCATCGACAAGAAGGGATGGCTCCACACGGGCGACCTGGGGATGATGGACGAGGAGGGCTTCTACTACATCGTGGGCAGGAAGAAGGACATGCTCATCGTCGGCGGCTTCAACGTGTACCCGCCCGAGGTGGAGGGCTACTTCATCGAGCACGACGCCATCATGGACATCTCCATCGTGGGCATCGCCGACAAGGACCTGGGAGAGGTCCCGGCAGCGGCCATCCACGTGGCCCCTGGGGAGAGCATCACCGCCCAGGAGATGGTCGACTGGGCGTACGGCGACATCGCCAGCGCGAAGATACCCCGCTACGTGGCCATCGGCCACGAGCTGCCCTACTCGGGCCGTGGCAAGGTCCAGAAGTTCATGCTCCGGGACCAGCTCACCGAGCTCATAGAGGCTGGAGACCTGGACAAGATCGTCCCCACCGAGGTCAAGGAAAAGAAGAAGAAGGGCGGCAAGGGCAAGAAGAAGTGACCGCCCCTGACAACGTTGATATAGACCCCATCACGATGGAGCCGGAGGGCTCCCCATGGCCATAGACCGTCTCGACCTGCTGTACATGGTCCTCTCCAGGATGCAGGCGTCGCTGCTCGCGGGCGATGCCCTCAGCCGGAGGACGCTGCAGGACATGGTCTACATCAGCCAGGCGTGGGGCCTGCCCCTGGACTACGAGTTCACGTACTCCCTCAAGGGTCCCTACTCCAACGAGCTGGCTCCGGACATCATGACGGTCCAGCAGAAGCGGGGTTCCTTCGAGCGACGGACCCGCGACCTTAAGCTGAAGCCCGATGCGGAGGCGCTCCTTGTCACCCTGGTCGCCTTCGTCACACCCCTCATGGAGGACCGGCGGAGGCTCCATATGGTCTCCTCTGTCATGTTCCTAGGTCACCGGTACAATATGAACCGGAGGGAGATAATCGAGTACTATACCCGGTTCAACCCGGAGTACTTCCCCTTCGAGGTCTCGGACGTCATCGACCAGGTGAACGCCGAGACGAGGGTCAAGATCCGCTAGTAGGGGGCCATCTCTTCGGCCGGTCTACGGTTCCTGTACCAGAGGGTGACCACGAACCCCAATCCGACGAGGACTGCGATGATTATACCCATCCTCACGTACTGGTTCTCCCAGAGGGTCTCCTCCCCGCCCTGGTTCGGGTCGGTCCCTGGTCCCGGGCCCGGGGTCAACCGCTCCGACCTGTCCTGGATGGCCACGATGGTCTCGGTGGGCGAGACCTCGCCCTCCCCGGCCCGGGCCTTGACAGATACGGTGTGCTCGCCGTCGTCCAGGAATGTGCAGTCGTAGTCGATGCTCCACTCCGTCGTCCCCGTTGCCACCTGCCACATGCCAGTGCACACCTTCACCTCGACAGAGGTGATGTTTCCCAGGTTGAACGAGGCGGTTCCCGAGATTACTAGGTTGTCCGTCTCGTACACCTCGTTGTTGGTGGGTTCGAGGATCTTGATGTCCCACTCGGGCTTGGGACTGTTGTTGTCTACGGTCACATCGACCGTGTCCGTGGCCACGGTCGGGGTAAGGATGGATACCTG
>CP070808.1:1441374-1455369 GCA_020343715.1 Thermoplasmata archaeon | reverse complement strand
GCGCGAAGCCCATCATCTTCAACTCGGTGATGGCGCTGGTCAACCCGGGCGACGAGGTCATCCTCCAGGACCCCGGCTTCCCCATCTACGGCTCGTTAGTGGACTTCGTGGGCGCCACCATCAAGGCGGTGGAGCTGAAGGAGGAGAACGAGTTCCGCATGACCCCCGACGAGGTCAACGAGCTCATCACCCCCAAGACCAAGCTCATCATCCTCAACTCGCCCCAGAACCCCACGGGCGGGGTGCTGACGAAGCAGGACATCGAGGGCATCGCCGACATCTGCGAGGACAACAACGTCCACATCCTCACCGACGAGGTGTACAGCCAGATCCTGTACGACATGGAGCACTTCTCTCCCGCCGTGCGCGACCAGTGCACCGAGAGGAGCATCCTCCTGGAGGGCTTCTCCAAGACCTACGCGATGACGGGATGGCGCATGGGCTACGGCGTGCTCCCCGAGGAGCTGGCCACCCGCTTCACCCAGCTGAACATCAACACCATATCCTGCACCTCGGCCTTCTCCCAGGTGGCCTGCGCCACCGCGCTGCGCATGGACCAGTCGGGTGTCGTCGACATGGTGGAGAAGTTCAGGGGCCGCAGGGACGTCATCGTCGACATGCTCAACGACGTCAACGGCTTCACCTGCCTCAAGCCCGAGGGTGCGTTCTACGTGTACCCCAACATCTCGGGCACCGGCATGAACTCGGCCCAGGTCAAGGACGTGCTCATGAACGAGGTGGGCATCGCGGCCCTGCCGGGCACCGCCTTCGGCTATACCGGCACCAAGCACATGCGGTTCTCGTACGCCACCGGCGTGGAGACCATCAAGGAGGGCATGGAGATGATCCAGGCCCACTTCAACTGAGACCGACGGGACCCTTCGACCCGTCAGTCGCCCAGCGTTCCCAGCACGGCTGCCGGGTCGCCCCCCGGCGGCACGACCAGGATGGTACCGACCCTCTCGAAGCTGGTGGCTGCGGGGCCCAAGATGCCCTCGCGGCCCCGGGAGGAGAGCTGCTCCCCTACGGCGAAGGCCTCGTCGAAGCTGCCCCTTACCGCGCTCCTGAGGAATCCCACCTCGCCCCTCTCCAGTGATGGGACCACCACCACTCCCTCTGCCCCCGGGAACACCCTCAGGGCCAACCAGACCAGGGGTATGGTCCGGGGCGCGTCCCGGGTCCCTATCACCATGGCCACGTGTCGGACGGGGTCGTACTCGACGACCTCCACGAACCGGTCCATGTCCAGGGCGGCCAGGTCCGCCCCCTCGCAGGTGGCCACGATGTGGTCCATCTGCCGCATCGCCACGGTGGCGCCCGCCAGCGCGTCGGCCTCTAGTGCTTCCACAAGTCCCGCGGCCCATTCCTGGATAACGGGGACGGCATTGGACCTGACGGGCTCGCGAGAGACGTTCACCGTCGATGCCCATGCGGCGGAGGCGTCCACGTCCTGCTCCCCTTCCCTCATCGGCGATGAACAGGGATTGGCGGGAGATAGGCTTTCCGGCGGCGTGCGCAAACCTTTTCCACCTCCCGCACAATGCCGCGGCGATGCGTGGCAGGGCTGTCAGGGTCCGTACCCAGGACGGAGAGGATGCCCACAGGGCGATGGTCAGGGCCGGTGCCCTGGACCCGACCCGGAAGGCCAAGGTCGAGGATGGTTACCTCTTCCTCCCGCTGAAGGAGGGCGTGGGCGGGGCCATGGACCTGCCTCCCACCTACAAGGTAGTCGAGGTGGATCTAGAGGACCGACCGGTCAAGCCCACCTCCCTCAAGGACGCTCCAGATCTGCCCCCCGAGCTGGCGGCGGAGGTGACCCGGTCCATGGACATGGTGGGCGACATCGCCGTTCTTAAGCTCAAGGACGACATCCGCCCCCGCGCAGCGGAGATCGGGGATGCCCTCATGAAGGTCCATCCCAGGCTCCGGGCCGTCGCCGTCGACGACGGGGTCGTGGGGGAGCTCAGGCTCAGGTCATTAGACCTGGTGGCGGGCGAGGGACCGCTGACCACCGTCCACAGGGAGCACGGGGTCGACCTTCGCGTGGACCTGGAGCGGGCCTACTTCTCACCCCGGTTGGCCACAGAGCACAGGAGGGTGGCCGACATGGTGAGGGAGGGGGAGCGCATGCTGGACATGTTCAGCGGCGTCGGTCCCTTCGCGGTCCTCGCGGCAAAGCTGGGAGGGCCGTCTGAGGTCCATGCCATCGACCTGAACGAGGTGGCCGTCCAGCTGGCACGTGAGAATGCCGCCTCCAACGGTGTCGCGGACATTGTGACAGTGCACCACGGTGACGCCCGGCAGGTGGTGCCCGGACTGGGCACCTTCGACAGGGTGGTGATGAACCACCCGACGATGGCCATCGAGTTCATGGACGTGGCCCTCGGGGCCTGCCGGGAGGGCTCGATGGTGCACCTGTACCTCATCGGCACAGAGGACGAGGCCATGGACATTGTGGCCTCCATCGATGGCGCTCGTCTAGTGTCCTCGCGGGAGGTCAGGACCTACGCCCCCGGGGTTTCCCAATGGTGCCTGGACCTGCGGGTCGGTCACTAGGTGAGCCGCTCCGGGCCTCTCTCGATCTCCTCCACGTCCTGCATAGTCAGGTGGTCCTCGCCGTCCTCGTCGAGGTCGACAGCCTCCTCACCATCGTCCCCCTGTCCCGTGTCGGACAGGATCTCGTCCGCCTCCTCGTCGGAGATGGAGGGTCCCTCGTCGCCGCGGCCCTTGATGAGCAGGGCGATGATGAACAGTACGATTACCAGGATGGCCACCAGGGCGAAGGATGAGGCACCTTCCAGGCCCCCTCCATCGTCCTCCCTCACCATGGGGGGGACGTAACCGCCCAGGGGTACGTAGTGCTCGTAGTCGACGATCTCCGCGGCGAAGTTGGAGTTGAAGAATCCCTCCTTGGACAGGAAGGTCTGCACCGTCTGGTCGTTCCATGTGCTGTTGACCTCGAACGAGACCTTCCCCTCTGCGTCCGTCCGACCCTGGACGACCTCCACCTGCCGCGAGACCCGGACCTCCACACCCTTGAGGGCATTCCCCTCCTCGTCCACCACAGGTCCCACCACGAAGGTGAACCTCTCCGGTTTCCAAGCGGGGACGTTAATGGGTCCCGCCACGAAACCCGCGAGGATGATGTTCCCCGAGGGTTCGAAGGACCAATCCCTCTCCTCCAGCTGGACCCGGGTGCGGAAACGCCCGTGCCGGTAACCTTCGCCACCCGATGCCTCGACTATCTCCCACCCGATGGAGTAGTTAGTCTCGTCGGTGGGCAGCGTCTCCAGGATGGGCCTCTCGTTCGGGTAGGGAACACCATCGGGGTCCATTATCACGGTAACGTTGACCGTCTTGTAGGTCATCGATGCATTATTGCCACGAATGGTACCAATCATAAGTCCCCCCTCCGGTTTGAGGACGTTCAGGTACACCCCCGTCCCTTGGTACCAGACCAGCATGAGCCCCTCACCGGGAGGGTTGGAGGGAACGGGCAGGAAGACGGCGTCCTTGGTGATCATTGGCGCCACCATCTGGTCGTTGGTGGCGTTGATGGTGAATCCCATGGCCCTCACATCGTCCATGGACTTTATCACGTCAGGCTCGAAGGCCGCCTCGTCCTCGACGATTATCTCGTGGAACCGCCACGTGGTGGAGTAGCCCTGGGTCTCCACGTCACCCAGCAGTATGCCGGGTGCCACCACCTCGGTGATATGGTGCTGGGTGATGATTGGGACGCCCTCGGTCGTGACGAACCTGTACAGGTCCGCCTGGCCAGGCAGGTGCGGGCCCATGTCGTAGTAGAGGACCTTGGACGTCTTGCCGGACCAGGCCTCCTTCAGGTCGTACACGGCGGGGTCCGCGTGCTGGAACCTGGGGACCTGGTCGCGGCCACCCACGACAGGCCGGTTGTACATGTTCCCCTCGGGGAAGATGGGGAATCCCAGGTCCACGGCCTCGTCCCAGCTCCTGACGGAGTCGGCCACGAACTCGGTGCTGATGGGGTTGAAGATGTAGAGGCGGGAGAGGGGCGAGTGGGCCACGTCATCGGTATAGGTGTAGAACATGTCCAGCTGGCCCGGGGGGTCGAAGACTGCCATGGAGCTGGTGTTGAGGACCATCCCCGATGCGGGGTCGAAGAGGCCCGGGGTGTCCACGGATGACTCGAAGGTGAAGTAGTGGACCTCCACCCTATCCCACCACCCGACGGTGAGGGGATGTTGCTGGGCGTCCACGCCCACCAGGGATGACCCCGCAGGAACCATGGGTGTGTTGAGGACCAGGTCGGTCACGGACATGGTGAGCCCTGCGTCTACCAGGTCGGTGTAGGACCTGTGGGTGTTAGGCACATAACCGTCGGGCACGGGAACGTCCCATACCCGGTGGAAGTCCGAGTAGTTGGCACTGGGCGGTACACCGACGAGCACCCCGGGTCTGAGGTCTGAGAATATCAGGTGCTGCCCCTGGACGGGGTCTCCTCCTCCGTCAACCAGCCTGTACACGGGCGCCGTCACGTTGGTCGACCTGCCCAGGTCATAGTAGTGGACCCTGTCCCCCTCGAACCACCCCCACTGGGACCTAAACTCCCAGGGGTCCGCCCTCTCCACCTCGCCGGCGGCGTCGTCAATGCTCAAAAGCGCCAGGGAGAGGAGGGCCACTGCAACAAGGGGGACGACCCACCGCCCCATCGCTCCGTTCCTTGCGTCCGGGTCCAGTCCATCACCGTCCCGTCGATGGGGCGTTACCGGGGATAAGCATTTCGGAGCACCTTTTTGGGATTGACTAAGCTGGCAACCCATACCACAACGTATTTCTCCGGAGGCGGTCATGTTAAACCCAGCGACCCCACGGAGGTCGCGAGGGCGTTGTTGCGTTGACGGGCGAGAGAAGGCGCCACCAGGGTTGGCAGGCCTCCCAGGACCGATGGTCCGAGGCCACACCCTCGAAGGACCCCTATTATGACCCCACCGCGCCCCAGTCCGACAGGTACTGGGACGACGGTTCTGGGGTGCCCCAGGGGAACCCCTACCACCAGGGGACCACCGACGTGAGGTACAGCTACCAGCCACCTCCTCCGGCGTACGCCCAGTACCCACCCCCCATCTACGCCAACCCGTACGGTTACCCCGCACCATACAAGGCCCCTCCCAGCCCAGGCCTGCCCATCGCCGGAGGAGTCATGTCGCTCATCTCCGGTGCCCTCGGGATCATCTGGGCCGCCATCACCTGGGATGATGCCTTTTTCTTCTTCTTCGGGCTCGGAACCTGTCTGATAATCTCGATAATCCTGAGCGTCGTCGCCATACTGGGAGGGATAATGGCCATGGCACGGCGGATGTTCGTCGTCGCCCTCATCGGAGCCATCTGCGGTATGTTGAACGGTGGCTTCTTCGGCATCTCGTTCCTGTTCGCCCTCATCGCCCTGGTCCTCATCGTGATAGGGAAGGACGCCTTCCTGGACACACCCATTGGTGTGACCCAGAGGTACTGATGATCCATCACCGTTTGTTGCCGACGCAGGTCATGTAGACCGCTATCTCGTCCTCGCCGTCGGCCCCCACAAGCTCGTTGACCTCGTCGTCGTAAAGGGCACCGATGGCGCAAGAGCCCAATCCCAATCCCTCGGCGGCCAACGCCACGTTCTGGGCGATGTGGCCCGCGTCCAGGTAGATGTACCGGAAGGCACGTTGGCGGTACTTCCACGTCCCCCGCTCCACCACGGCGGTCCAGATGAGGACAGCTCCTGCGTTCTTGGCCATCCGCTGGTCCAGGCCAGCGTGGGCCGCTGCGTTGGAGTAGTCCCCCTTCCTCAGGAGCTCCAGGGAGTGCTTTAGGGGAAAGTAGTGGTACACCCCGGGCTCCATGCCGTGGACGTCGTTCACCACCACGTAGGTCTCGATGGGGTACAGGCCCCCCGCGGACGGGGCAGTCCTGAGGGGGAGCCCCTTGGCGGTGGCGGTGACCCCGGCTGCCGCCCAGAGCACCTGGGAGAGGTCCTCCTGCTTCATCGGGTGGGGCGCGTAGTTCCTCCGGGACCGGCGTGTCCCCATGATCGTCCAGAGGGACGGTCCAGCCCGTTCCTTGGGGGCGGGGAGCTTGATGCTCTCCACGTCGGAGAAGTGGTGCATCACCCCCGGCTTGCCGGACCAGTCCAGGGAGTGGCCGTCCATCTCCCCCCTCCTGTAAGAGGTCTCATCCTGGAACTCCTGGCCGATGCGCCGCTTCGAGGTCATGTTACCGTCATGACCCGGTGGCGAGAAAACGTTTCCGCCCTCTATCCCCGGCACGAGTCCTAGGCCTCGTCGTCGGGGGACCGTGACCCCTTCATCTTTATGACCACGGCCCGGGGGCCCGCTCCGCACTGGCAAGCCTCGCGCATCTCGTCGATGTCGAAGAACATGGAGAAGAAGTGGTCCAGCGACCGGTCCAGCTCATCGCGTCCCTCGTCGGTCAGCGAGTAGCGCTTCTCGTCGTCGACCGACAGGAGGCCCCTCTCCGTCATGACCTTGAGGACGGGGTAGATCGTCCCGGGACTGGGGCGATGACCCCTACGCTCCTCCAGCTCGCGGGCCAGTTCCATCCCCGTCTTGGGCTCGTCCCTGAGCATCCAGAGCACCATGAAGCCCAGGAAGCCCTTCATGGAGTGGACGCGGTGGTGTCGGGGCACACGTGCCTATCGGATTCACGATATTTATACGCTGGCAAACCCAATCTATCGGAAAACCGATAGAGATATATACACGTATCGCAATACCGATATCGGAAATACGATATCGTGTTCCCGACAAAGGAGACAAAGGAAATGTGCGAACCACATCATGTGAGATACCATGGAAGGCATGGGATGGCCATGGGAATGGGCCCTGGTGTCATCGTTTGCAGGGTCCAGGGTCATGGGCCGATGCACGGCCACGACGACAACACTTGCGGCCGCCACTTCTTCACCAAGGAGGAGAGGGCGGAGGTGCTCGAGAGGTACAAGGAATGGCTGGAGAAGGAGGCCAAGGGTGTAGAGGAAGCGATAGAGAGGATGAAGGCCGAGTAGGTGGATCCCACCTGCTCATCTTATTTTTTCGAGAATGGAAGGTGGTGCGGGGGAAGGGATTTGAACCCTCGAACTCCTACGAGACGAGGCGCTTGCCCTCGAGGGCAAGTGGGCGGGTCGCCCGCGAGGTCCTCAACCTCGCGCCTTTGACCAAGCTCAGCCACCCCCGCACGGGGCCTTTCTGGTAATGGCGGGGGGGTATATGTTGTTTTCGTGGGGCCCCGGGAATGGGCGAGCCGGACCAGGAAGTCCATACCTTCGATATAGGACCTGGGGACCGTCCGAGGACCAACGGGTCGATCGGGTAGACGACCCCTCGGTACGGGTAAAAGGATATCGTGCTCCCAGGGATGGGTCTCACCATGGCGGCGAGGCTAGACGACATCCGATATAGCTTCGGGGGCCTGGAGTGGCCCGTCCGGTTGATCGTTCATGAGGACAGGCCGGAGGAGGCCATAGTGGGTCATCCAGAATGTCCTGACCACGGTCCCGATGTGATAGATCGGTCCCTGGGCACGACGGTCCACCTGGTGTGCTCGGAGTGTGGCAGGGGTGGTCCCTTCATGGGTGATGACATGGACGAGGTAAGGTCCGACGTGGGTCGATGGGCCATCGCCGAGCACCTGTACGCCGATGACGACCCAGCGTTCTGAGGTCAGGGGACCGGTCCGTTGTAAGGATCACCAGTGCCGTAGCTCGAACGGCTCAAGGACATGCGGTACCTTCGATGATCTCACCGAAGCTTCCTTATGGCCACGGCCACGGCGACCACCACAATCATGGCGAGGAGCATGATGGTCGCCGACATGCCGGGCGTGTCCTCTGTCTTCTTCTTGGAGACGTCAGGGGACGATGAGGCGTTGTCCTCGCCCGCGCTGGGGCCGCCCGCCTCCTGGTCCAATGCGTCCTTTCCAGTGAAGTAGTAAGAGTGCTCTCCCTTCTCCAGCTTGGTGGTGTAGGTGTACTTCCGACCGTCGGAGGAGTCGGTGTCGTCCGGGTCGGGGGTCATGACGTAGGGCTGACCGTCGATGAATATCCAGACCTCGCCGTCGTCGCCGTCGGGGTCGGTGAAGGTCACCTCGAAGGTGAACTCGGTGCCGGTGGTCCCCTGGTCGGGGGTGATGTCGCCGTCGGTCAGGGTGGGCGGCCCGTTGCGGAGCAGTATCGTGAGCACCACCTCGTCGGTGGCGGTGTTGCCCGCCAGGTCGGTGACCGTCAGCGTGATGGTCACCACCTCCGGATGGTCGAAGGTGTACTTCGCCACCTCGCCGTCCAGGCTCTCGGTGCTCCCGTCCCAGGTGAAGGTCCACTCGTAGGACAGGATGCCCACGTCGTCGGAGGACTCGGAGCCGTCCAGGGTGCTCTCGTCACCCTCGATGTACTCGGCATCCTCGCCCGCGTTCACCACGGGGGCGGTGGTGTCCAATCGGACGGTGAGGCCCACGGACTCGCCGATGTTGGTCGCCCTGTCGGTGGCGAAGGCCACGATTGTGTTCTCGCCCTCCTCCAGTTCGATGGTGACCTCGAACTCGCCCGAGTCGTCGGTGGCGAGGAGCAGTACCTCCTCTTCGTTGAGGAGGACGGTCACGGTGGTCAGCGGCTCCACGGTCCCGGTGATGGTGTGCTCCACCACGTTGGTCAGCTCGGGAAGGTCTTCCAGCTCGGGCGCATCAGGCGCAACGGTGTCCAGGATGATGCTGCCCTCTAGGGACAGCGGACCGGTGTTGTCCGAGGCATCGGTGGCCCATGCGGTGATCACATTGGGTCCCTCGGTGAGCGTCACCTCGATGGAGAACGTACCGTCCCCCTCGGCGACCCCGGTGGCCACCTCGGTGGCCCCGATGAACACGGTCACGGTGGAGCCCGGCTCGGCTGTGCCGGTCACGGCCAGGGTCTCTACGTTGGTGAACTCCGCCAGCTCGTCCAGGATGGGCGCGTCGGGAGGCGTGATGTCCAAGGTCATGACGCTGAGCACCAGGGACAAGGGCGACTCGTTGGGCACCTCGTCGAAGGCTGTCACCACGAAGTGGTACATGGTCTCGCTGGTCAGGTCCGTCGCCTCGAACTCCAAGGCCGTCAGGCCTCCGGCCAGCAGGACCCAGGGGCCTGTGTCGTCCCCGCCCGACTCGTTCATGTAGAGGTTGTAGCCCTCCACGTCCGCCTCGGTGTTGGCCGCCCATCCCATGGAGATGGTGGTACCGGTCACCTCCACCAGGACCAGGCCGGTGGGGGCCGCGGGTGCCAGAGCGTCGGCGTGGACCACACCGGCGATGCTGCTCCAAGGTGATTCGAGGGGGACCTCGTCCCACGACGACACGGCGAACCAGTACCTGACCCCGTGGACGAGGCCGGTGGTGATGGTATAGGTGACTTCGCTCTGGTTGACCACCAGGTCCCAGTCGCCGGTCATGTTGGAGTAGAGGGAGTAAATCTCGGTGTCGTCGGAGTTGGCGTCCCACGATATCTCGATGGCGTCCTGCGCGGGTAGGTCGAGGACGACAAGGTTCATGGGGGTGGAGGGTGCCCGGATGTCCGATGCCTCGAACACGACCGTCAGCGGCCCGCTCATGTCTATCATGTTCGCGCTGTCGGCGTACACGGCGTCGATCTGGACCCAGACCGACACGTTGTGGTCGTGCTCGGTGGCGCTGGTCGAGTGGTCGTACTCCCTGTCCAGGAGGAGGATGTCGGACACCATGCCGCTGGCATCGGTGAGGGGGTCGGAACCGCCGAAGTGGGCCGTCGAGTAGACGACCATATCATCCTCGGTCACCTCCACGTCCACGTTCTCCAGGGGGGTGAGCCTTCCGTCGTCCCAGACCTTTATGGCCAGGTAGTTGTAGACGGACAGGAGCCCTCCGGTGGCGTCCACGTCGTTACCGTCGAATGTCACGTTGTAGGTATTCAGGTCCGACTCGTCCTCGATGAGGAAGGCGGGCGCAGGTCCCTCTGCCTCTACGGAGGAGTCTGTCATCTTCCCGCTGCTCATGTCAGCCATCCTGACGCCGTACAGGCCCCTCATCGATGCGTTGACCGAGCTGTCCTTGATGTCGACGCCTGGGCTGTTCTCCACGTTGATGCCCATGAGGCCGTTGGTCACGTCGACCTCCAGGGAGGCCCTGGGGGAGTTGTAGACCCACACTCCGTCGCCGTCGGTAACCTTCGTGTTCGTCACCACAGCGTCGTCGGAGTAAGCGATGAGCAGCGACCCAATGTCACCGTCCATGAGGTTGATGTTGTTGTCGTTGTAGTAGTAGTGGATCGGCTTGCCACCCACGGTGTTGGAGGCCTGGATGTCCACATTATAGTCGGCCTCGTCGCCCTCGAAGTTGAAGGTGCGGGACCCCCCCGAGGAGAAGATGTTGGAGGTGAAGGAGTTGGTGGGGCTCGACTTGAGGTAGACCGACGAGTTGGTCATGGTGTTGCCCGAGAAGGAGTTGCTCGAGCTGGTGTTCAGTATGAGCGAGGAGTCGCTCAGGGTGTTTCCAGCGAAGTTGACCCTGGTGCTGGAGTTGATGAACACGGTGTCCTCGCTGATGGTGTTGCCGGTCACGGAGATGGTATTGCTGTCCTTGAGGTCCATGAGGCCATCGTTGCTGGAGAAGGTGTTGCCGGTGATGGACACTCCGGAGGCGGAGTCGAGCCATATGCTGTCCTCGTTGTCCTGGATGAGGTTCTGGGTGACCGTCAAGGAGTTGGCGCCCGTCATTGACATCAGGGCGAGCGCGTGATACGTCGAATTCGTGATGGTGTTGCCGGTGACGGTGTTGCCAACACCCCCGGTGATGGTGACACCGTAGGAGTTGCCATCCATGGTGTTGCCCGACACGGTGTTGGAGTTGCTCTCCCATATGGCCACCGCGTCTCCGTCGTAGAGGCCGTCGCCCACCATCCCGTAGAAGTTGTTGTTGCTCACGGTGTTCCCCGAGGAGCTCCAGACGATGCTGGTGCCGATCTTGTGGGGACCGATGGAGACGCCCCGGAATGAGTTATAGAAATCGCAGTTGGTCACCGTGCTGTCCTTGGCGCCAAAGAGGAAGACGCCCTGCCTGTTGTTGCGGAAGGTGCACGAGGAGACGGTGAGCCTGGATATGTAGCTGTCAGATATGGGGCCGTTTGGTTGGCGGGTGACGAGTCCACCGTAGTCCCAGTCGTGGATGGTGGAGTTGTCATAGATGTTCATGAACGTGTGTCCAGAGACCGTCACGTCGTTGGCCGAGATGATCACGGTTGTCGTGTAGACCGTCTGGACCCCGGAGCCGTAGAACATCACTGGTTTATCGATCACGATCTCATCGGTGTAGATTCCTGGACGCACCCGTATGATGTCGCCCGGGCGTACCACCTTCATGACGTCGTTAACAGTCTCGTAGCCGGCACCACCGACATACCAGACCACAGGCTCCGGTTCAAGGTCCATAGGGGGCAGGTAAGCCCCACCTACGGTCATCATGAACACTACAGTAAGAGGGAGGACCCCTTTGAGGAAAATCCGCATAATTCCCACTCCTCGCCGGGCATTGTTAGGTGTCGCCATGGTATTAATAGTTTAACCCAGCCTAAATTCCCCCAAATTCAATAAATATATAGATGCCCCGGTCCAATCCGTGGGGCTGAGAACGGACGCGAGGTCACTGCTTATGAACGTCGCCATGTACCATGGGAGGGGAGGGTCGAAGGTCATGGCGACCTTGATCATCACAATTTCCATGGTGGTCACGGCCGTTCCGATGGCAGGCGGCTTCCCTTACGACGTGCACCAGCACAGCGAGCTGGTGGTGCTGGACACCTGGCAGGACCCAGGGGGCGGTGGGCAGGACCTGTCCTTCCGTGTCAACGACGGAGGCACACGTCTCTTGACGCTGGGCTACGGTGCTCCCGGAGAGGTGAGGCTCGCTGACATGGACATGGGGAACCCATTGGTGATCTACCCATCGGTGCCCAGCATGACGGTGACGGGCTGCGACTGGAACACGGCGGAGGACCAGGTGGTCATCTGGGGCGAAGCAGGCGGGACACCTGTGATATCCATCCATGACCTGCCGTCGGGCGAAGTCGACACCACCGTAAGGTGGACGGACCTGGTGGACCTGATGTCTGTGTCCGAGATATCCTTCCTCGCCTTCGACGAGATCGTCTCTGTCGCCGGGAGGGACGGCGATGGCACGAGTCACCTTATGTTCATCGAGGTGGCTTCGAACAACGTGCGATGGGACCACGTCTGGCCTGGGAACCACACCGTCGTCGCGGTGGAGGACGAGGGCGGCCAGATAGTGGTACTGGATACCGGGGAGGACATCGCAGTGCTCACGGGCGGGGAGTGGACATCCTTCGAGAGGTACATGGGCGTACTCGAGGGTGGTCCGACGGCCTGGCATGTCCCGAAGGGTAGCGCGTGGGGAGTGGCCGATGCGGGGGGCCACATCACGGGCTCGCTGTTCGATCCCCTCACCCAGGAGGACGCTATCAAGGTGGTTGACGGCCCCGTCACCGGCTTCGCATGGACCCAGGACAGGTACCTGGACTTCGTGGTTGCGACCGACGCCCCCGGGGGCGATTCTGTCCTAGCCGGATGGGAGCTGTTCCCCGAGTTCGAGCATGAGCTCATTCCCCACCCCCTGGCCTCCCTGGAGGTGGAGGGTCACGTGACCATGATGTCGAAGGACCCGCGGGGCTGGTCCCGGGTGCTGGTGGCCATGGACGACGGCGCATTGATATCGGTCCAGCTGGTCGTGCGACCATACCCGACAGAGATGAGGGCGGGGGACCCCGACATAGCTGACGGCAGGGGCATGGAACCCTTCATCAGCTGGTACCCGGGGGGAACGTCCATCGAGCACAGGTTCCTGTTCAACCACCGGGGGTCCCTAGTCGCCCTCATGGGCTTCGGCTCCAGGAACGATGTGAGGGTGATCGACAGGGAGTTCGAGACGGTGGCGAAGCTGGGCCTGCCAGGCCTCCCGACCCTGGCCAGGGGATTGGAGTGGTCAACATCGGACGGGTGGCTCCTGGTTTGGGGCCACGAAGGGACCGAGGAGGACCCGAAGCTGAGGGTCAGGGCGTACGACACGCCATACTTCAACAGGTCGGAGACCTTCGACGAGGACGCTCTAATGGAGGTGGCTCACGACATCCTCTCCTTGGAGTTCCTAGATGGAGACGAGGTACTGGTGGTCTCGTGCCTTGACGATGAAGGCGTTCCCGTCCTCATGACATGGGACGTCCTGGCAGGTGAGGTCCTGACGAAGGTACCGACCGAACCTGGGCTGTTCCTCGGCCTGGAGACGGACGGGGAACACATTGTGGGGATCAAGGAGACGGGCAGCATATGGACCATGTCAGCTCCGGATTGGGTGCCGGAGCGCCTCACCGACGATACCGAGGACGGGATTTGGGCATGGGATGTCAACACCACCTCTGGCTGGGCCATGGTCGGGTATCAGCTGAACTACACCGTCTGGAACGGCACTCCGAGGGAGCAGGCGGTCCGGTGGGAGGTCCATCCCAACGACCCGGTGGACCTGGTGTGGTCCAACGGTATGGACGGCGACATGCTCCTCGGCATGCGCAGGTGGGCCGTGGGAAGCACGGTCCAGCTTTGGCGCCAGGGGACGATCGGTACCCAGGAGTGGCGCCACCTGGACGGGTTCACCATGATGACACAGCTCAACTCCTCGAAGGACCTGGTCCAGCTGGAGGCGGACCCGGCCTACGAGGGGATGTTCATGGCCTCCTTCTCCGACGGCACGATGGTCCTGTACCACCTTAACATGACGCCGTACCCCCCGCCCCCCGACGACCTTGGCGATCTGGACACGGGCCCCATATACCCCCCGCCCGAGCCACCGGGCGACGACGGTAGTGGTGGCGACGGCAGCCTGCTGCCATGGGGTTCGTCCAGCAACTGGGTTTTCCCCGTCCTCCTCATGGTCGCTATCGTGGGATTG
>CP070808.1:1437260-1441274 GCA_020343715.1 Thermoplasmata archaeon | reverse complement strand
AGGCCGCGAGGGCCAAGTTCGACGAGGCATGGGGGGTCAACTGCTCCGACGTGACCGGTCTTACTGTCGTCGAGATGATGAACGCAGCCCACGACGGCAAGGTCAAGGGCATGCTCATCCTGGGCGAGAACCCCATGCTGTCGGACCCGGACATCACCCACGTGCGTGAGGCCCTCTCGGCCCTGGACCTGCTGGTGGTCATCGACATCTTCCTATCCGAGACTGCGGCCCTGGCCGACGTGGTGCTGCCTGCGGCCTCATGGGCCGAGCGGGAGGGGACCTTCACCGCCACCGACCGCAGGGTCCAGCGGGTCAGGAAAGCCATCGAGCCCATCGGCGAAAGCTGGCCAGACTGGGTGATCATCTGCGAGATCGCCAAGCGGATGGGTGCCCACGGCTTCGACTTCGACTCCCCCTCCCACATCATGGAGGAGGTCGCCACCGTCACGCCCCAGTACGGCGGCGTCACCTACGAGAGGCTGGAGGAGGACGGCCTCCAGTGGCCTTGCCCCACCGTGGACCACCCGGGCACCCCCATCCTCCACGTGGAAAAGTTCGCCCGCGGGCTCGGGCTGTTCTCCGCCGTCGAGCACCAGGACCCCAACGAGATGCCCGACGCGGAGTACCCGATGATCCTGACCACCGGCCGGATGATGTTCCACTGGCACACAGGAACCCAGACCCGCAGGACGCGGGCCCTGGACGCAGAGGTGCCCACAGGCATGGTCGAGCTCAACCCCGAGGACGCCGAGCACCTGGGGATCCACGACGGACAGATGGTGGAGGTGCGCAGCCGCAGGGGGAAGATACACATCAAGGCCGAGGTGACGGACAAGGTCCAGCCCGGCGTCGTCTTCATCCCCTTCCACTTCGCCGAGTGTGCGGCCAACCTGCTCACGAACCCAGCCCTGGACCCCGTGGCCAAGATACCCGAGTTCAAGGTCTGTGCCGTGGCGGTGGAGACCATCAAGGGAGGGGCCTGAGGTGGGGCTCGAGGACGCATTCGAGAAGGCGTGGGACGACATCCGGCACATGAACCTCGTCGAGACGTGCCAGATGGCCGCCGTCCCCCCGCCCGACCACGACGGCCACGTTTGGGTCCCCCTGCTGGACGAGAACTTCGCTGTCCACGTCGAGGAGGAGCAGGTGCTGTTCAACGGCACCGAGCCGGCCCGACCAGACAAGGGGCTCATCGTGCTCCACTACCTCATCGGGGCCATGTCCATCGAGCCCACCGGCAGCCTGGTGTCGTTCCGGGAGCTCCAGGGCGGCGACGTCTACTGGAAGGCCTACGAGGGGCGCTCGATCCTTCGACTCCAGGACTTCTTCGGGGAGCGGCCCGAGGCGCTCCACGAGGCCGTCAAGGGCATTCCTCACAAGAAGGCCGCCATGGGCGACGTTGGCTACGTCCTGACCGCCCTGCCTAAGGTACCCGTGACGGTGGCCGTGTGGGGCTCCGACGACGAGCTGCCCGCCTCGGCGAACGTGCTGTGGGACGAGACGGTGAAGTACTACCTGCACACCGAGGACGTGGCGGTCCTGGGGGGTATCGTTGCCAGCGAGCTCATCAAGAAGGCACCCCTGGACTGAGACGGGCTATCATCCCATCTCCACGTGCTCCTCCGCGGCGTAGAGGTTGAACTTGGTCCCCCGCACGAAGCCTACCATGCCTAGGTTGAAGGTGTTGGCCAGGTCTACCGCCCCCGTCAAAGGCGCGCCCCTTGAGATGACCAGGGGGATGCCGGCCCGGATGCACTTCCTGGCCACGTCCGTCGAGATGCGTCCCGTGGTGTAGAGGGCGTAACTGGAAGGGTCATGACCCGCCAAGAGGGCCTTGCCCACCGCCTTGTCGACGGCTGTATGCCTGCCTACATCGAAGGCCTCGAACCTGGGGACGCCATCGATATCCACCAGCCATGCGTAGTGGAAGGCCCCTGTCTCGACGTACAACTCCGACCGCTCCCGCAGTGCCTTTGGGATACTGACCACGGTATCGGCCCTCATCCCCATGTTACCCTCGATCCTCTGGAGGGGGCTGAATGGCCAAATGCTAGGGGCACCGCACTCGGTCTGGATGGTGCCGCGCCGGTGGCGACCATCGAACGAACCGTCCCCCGCCGCCGCCTCGACGACCGATTGGTCCAGCTCCACCAGCACCTCCCGGTACGCGCCCCTATCGGCGGCGTTGACGTCCATGACCTGATCGGTGGAGCGGATTAGGCCTTCGGTGTATAGGTGGCCGTACACGAACTCTCGGATGGAGTCTGGGGTCATCACGATGTCGAGGATGCCCAGGGGCTCTAGATGGAGCGTTACCTGCACCTCCTCGGCGACCACGTCCGGCTCCCGGGTGGCAGTGCCGTCCCGCCACCTGAGCACCTCGATGTCCCTCGTGACCTCCTCGTCCGTCAATCAGGCCCTCCTCGGCGATTGATGGCCAGGGCTGGTATTAAACCTTCGCCGATGTCCCTCGAAAAGGGATGCTCACTCGTCGCCGACCTGGAGCTTGGCCGCCTTGAGGGTGTTGGTCATCAGCATGGCGATGGTCATCGGGCCAACGCCGCCGGGCACGGGGGTGATCTTGCTGGCGACCTCCTTTGCTTCCTCGAAGGCCACGTCACCGACCCACTTGTAGCCCTTCTCCAGGGAGGCGTCCTCCACCCTGTTGGAGCCCACGTCGATGACGACGGCACCGGGCTTGATCATGTCGCCCGTCACGAACTCGGCCACGCCCGCGGCCACGATGAGGATGTCGGCTCGCCGGCACACGTCGGCCATGTCCTTGGTGCGGGTGTGGGCGATGGTCACCGTCGCGTTGGCACCATCGGCCTTCTGCACCAGGATGGCGGCCATGGGTTTGCCCACGATGTTGGACCGGCCCACGATGACCGTCTCGGCGCCCGAGGTCTCGACGCCCGAGCGCATCAGCATGACCTGGATGCCGTGGGGGGTGCAGGGGAGGAGCACGTCCTTCTCCCCGACGAGCATGCGGCCCACGTTGATGGGATGGAACCCGTCCACGTCCTTGATGGGGTCGATGGTCTCGATGACCTTCTTGTCGTCGATGTGCTTCGGGAGCGGGAGCTGGACCAGGATGCCGTGGACGGAATCGTCGTTGTTCAGCTTGACCAGGAGTTCCAGCAGCTCCTCCTCGGTGGTCTCCGCGGGGATGCGTATGGTCTCCGAGCCCATGCCCAACTTCTTCGCCGTCTTCTCCTTCATGCCCACGTAGGAGGCCGAGGCGGGGTTGTCCCCCACCAGGATGACCGTGATGTGAGGGGCGAAGCCGTGCTTCTCCGTGAAGGCGGCTACCTCGTCCTTGAGCTCCGCCTTTATCTCCTTGCTGATCGCCGTGCCAGAGATGAGTTCTGCCGTCATCTTAACCACCTTCCAATATGCAACCCCCAGAGGGGGAGCGTGGGAACACATTGAAGACCCTTAAACGTTGCGCCCCTGGCCGTGGAGGAGAGGGGATATCGACACGTTTTTCTCCTGCCGGACCAGATGTCATGGCCATGGGGTTGCCGGGGGCTGCCTTTGGGTCATGGGTCCGTGCCACTTAGGGCAGCAAGAGGGACAGGTTCCTAAGGAAGGTCCTCGAGTACTCGTTCATCACCTTGATACTTCTCATCGCCTTCTATTACATCGTCTTCCTGGGCCGCGCGATCAGCGAAGAGGTGTGCTACACGATGATAGCCATCGCAGTCATCGTCGAGACCGTGGTCATCGTCTGGGCATGGCGTACCACTTCCCGATAACATTTTTATCCGACCGGTGCCGTTGACCGGCGAGGCGCTACCATGTGCGAGTCGAAGGTGTTCCTCTTGAAGGGGGACGAAAGGGAGCACGTCATGGACGACGTGGTCCGGATGGAGATCGAGGAAGGCGGGGTGCGGGTCTTCGACATCATCGGGCAGGAGACCTTCGTGGAAGGGGCCCGCGTCCGGGTCGCCGACCTCCTGGCCCACGAGATCGTGCTGGAGCGATGAGGGGGCGTTGGCATGGCATGGCGCA
>CP070808.1:1424058-1437160 GCA_020343715.1 Thermoplasmata archaeon | reverse complement strand
TCCAGACCTTCGGCTGCGGCTCCGCCGTCGCCACCAGCAGCATGGTCACCGAGCTGGTGAAGGGCATGACCCTGGACGACGCGCTGACCGTCACCCGGAGCGACGTGGCCGACGCCCTGGACGGGCTGCCCCCCATCAAGATGCACTGCTCCAACCTGGCCGCTGACGCCCTCCACGACGCCATCAAGAACTGGCGCGAGGGGGTCAAGCTGGACCCGGTGAATCCCGACGATGTGCCGGAGAAGTCCTGCACCACCATCGTCCAGGGCCCGGTGGAGGGCGAGGCTGACTACGAGGGCAAGGGCCTTTACAAGGCGCGTCCCGACCCCTCGGAGGTCGAGGGCCTGCGTGTCCTGGTGGTCGACACCGGCGAGAAGTCGCTGCAGCTGGCCATGGACCTCACCGAGGTCACCGGCCGGGTGGTCTTCATGACCACCGACACCGAGCTGCCGGGGGACGACTCCCTCCGGTCCCGGGCCAAGCGCTCCGACGTCAAGCTGCTGTTCCTGTCCAAGCTCCTGGAGGTCGGCGGCGAGGGCGAGGTGGAGAAGGTCAAGGTCCACGACCTGGACGAGGACGAGGAGTACGAGCTGTTCATCGATAGCTTAATTATCATGGACTAGCGTCTCCTTCCATCCAAGACCCGGGACGACCGGTGGGCCGTCCAAATAAGGTCCGGGAGGGAGACGATGGTCCGGGGCAAGCTCGCGTTCGTTGCTATGCTATGCCTTGTAGCCATTGCGATAATCCTGTCCGGTTCCGCTGCCGGTTCCGAGAACGGTATCGACGGGGTCATCGACGAGGACGAGTACCCCCTGAGCGCGAAGCTGGGCGACGGTCACTTCCTCATGTTCTGGGACATCTCCAACGGGAGCATCAAGATGGGCCTGCAGGCCGAGACCTCGGGCATGGTCGCCATCGGCATCGAGCCCACCAATCGGATGCTGGACGCGGACATGATCATCGCGTACCGGGACGGCAGCACGTTCTCCGTCCACGACGCCTACTCCTTCGGGGAGGTGGGGCCCCACCCCGACGACACCGACGAGGGCGGCAGCTTCGACCTGAACGAGTACTTTGTGGACGAGGTGGGTGGCGTCACCACCTTCGAGTTCATCCGCCTCCTGGAAACGGGAGATGACCTGGACAACGTCATCCCCACCGAGGGGAAGGTCAAGTTCATCTGGGCGACCTCGAACTCCGACGACTTCAACGACTACCACGCCCGCCGGGGCACTGCCGTCATCGATGTGGAGACGGGAAAGTTCGAGTCCGTCGAGTACCCCACCCTCTGGCCCTACCACGCCATATTCATGTCCCTGGCGATGATCTTCTTCGCCGCCACCTGGTTCTCGGTGGTCTACAAGAAGAGGTTCGGCAAGAAGTTCCTCATGACCCACCACTCACTGGGGAGCCTGGGTGTGCTCTTCGCCATCATCGGCCTGGGCATCGGCATCTACATGGTGGCCCAGCTGGAGTCGGGCCACATCCGAGTGGGTCACTCGATGGTTGCGGTGGCCGACCTGGCCCTGGGCATAGCGGCCCTGGCAGTGGGCCAGGTGTTCATGTCCCGCAAGGACCTCAAGAAGAAGACCCGCAAGCCCCACATCTGGCTGGGGGGCCTGTCCATCGTCCTGATGGCCCTGGTCGTCCTGCTGGGTGTCGTCTACGTATATCCCGTGTGAGGGACAGGCCCTCAGTGGGAGTGGTCGTGGCCGTCGTCGTGGCCGTGGCCGTGATAGTGTCCATGACCCTGGGTCCTGGCACGCCGTCGCTCCCGCTTGGGCCCCTCGTGACCCTGGGCCTCGTGGCCGCCGTGGCCATGGCCATCCCCATGGTCGTGGCCGTGACCATGACCGTGGTCACCGTGGCCGTGGCCCCCCGGGTGGGTGAGGCTGGCAAACGCGCGGATCACCACCTCCGAGAGCGCCGGATGGATGACCTGTGCCCTGGCCAGGGGGTAGAAGGTCTCGTCGCCCGCGTTCATCAGGTCCACGACCAGCTGGACCAGCACCGAGGCCTGCGGCCCCACGATGTGGGCACCCAGTATCTTGTTGTTCGACGCGTCGACCACGACCTTGCTGAAGGCCTCCTTGTCGCCCAGGGCGAAGCCCTTGGCCGAGTCGTAGAAGAAGTACTTGCCCACGTGGACATGGTAGCCCGCCGCCGTTGCGGCCTCCTCGGTCAGGCCCACGGAGCCCACCTGGGGCCAGGTGAAGACGGCACTGGGGATGGCGTGCTCGTCGACCTTTACCTTGGAGCCCTCGAAGGCGTTCCTCCACACGACGTCCGAGTGGTAGTTGGCGGTGTGGCGGAACTGGCCCCGGTTCACGCAGTCGCCCATGGCCCACACGTCCTCCCGGGTGGTCCTGAGCATGTCGTCGGTCTTGATCCAGCCCTCATCGTCCACCTCCACGCCCGTCACCCACGGCTTGAGCATGTCAGCGTTGGACACCCGTCCGGCGGCGATGAGGATCTCCTCGGCGTCCAGCTTGTAGGTCTTGCCGGTGCCCCGGTCCCGTATCACCATGCTCTTGCCGTCCTTGTCCTTGGATGCGGAGACCGCCTCGAAGTTCACCAGCACGCGCATCCTCCGGGCCATCCCCGCCAGCACAGCGGCGCTGACCTCCGGGTCCTCCCGCTTGAGCAGTCTGGGGTTGCGGCCGACTATGGTGGTCTCGACGCCCATGGCCGATAGGAAGTGCCCGAACTCGGTGGCGATGTAGCCACCACCCACGATGATGATGGACCTGGGCAGCCTCTCCAGGTCGAAGATGTTCCGGTTGGTGAGGTAGCCCACCTTCTCGATGTCCTCGATGGGCGGGATGTAGGGCTTGGCACCCGAGGCGATGATAATCCGAGGAGCTGTGATCCTCTTCTTGCCCACCTGGAGCGTCATGTCGTCGACGAACTCGGCCACGTCGTTGTAAAAATCGAAGTTCGGGGCGGCTCCCACGCCTCGCTCCATGGCCACGCGACTCTCCATGATGATCTCCCACGTGCGCTTCCGGATGAGGGGGTAGTCGGTTGACTCCACCTTCATGTGCACACCCGCGGCGGCGGCGTCCTCCGCCTCGCGGATGTAGTCCGCCACGGTGGTCCACACCTTGGAGGGGATGCACCCCCTGTTCAGGCAGGTGCCGCCGATGGGGTCCTTGTCGATGACGGCCACCTTCATACCCTGGGAGTAGGCCTGGGAGGCCACGTTCTGGCCGGCTCCGGTGCCGATGACGATGAGATCGTAATGCTCCATGTGATACCACCTCCGGACGACTGGGTGTGTATGATTGACAAAGGGGGACACCCACCTCGCCCTAGCCGGTCCTAGGGCCGAGTGAATATTAACGTTTTTCCTGTACCAGTGAGGGCAAAATGCCTCAGCGGTTCACGACCACCCGCAGTAGCAGGGCCATCAGGTACTCGCACATGGTCATCTTGTCGTCGCCCTTCTCGTAGTAGGGGCAGCCCTCACAGGGCGGGTCGCCGTGGAGGTGGTCCTCCTGGACGAACTTGGCATACCACTCCATCATGTAGGTGGTCATCTTGATGAGGCCATTGAAGTCGCACTCATCCCTTTCCTCTTCGACCATGGGGTATCCAGTTAGGATAATACGTGTCGTTACTTAACGTTTCCCTCGGCCCTCTCGACGGTGACCACTCGGACCACGCCGGTGCTCTTGAGGCTTCGCAGGAACATCATCAGGCGCGTCATGGCTATCTCAGGCTCGTCGCCGGCCCTCTCGGCGAGGGTGTCCGAGATCTCCCCCACGTTCCGACGCCCGTCGAAGAGCCGCCACGCCTCGGACCCGAACTCGTCCAGGTGCAGGTTGAACTCGGGGTCCCGCTTGAGGACGTTCACCAAGCCCCTCCCCAGCCGGTTCTGGAACCGGGGGGCACGGATCACCACCAGGCCCTCCTCCTCGTGGGCCTCGGCCACGGGTATCACCACCCACGACCGCTGTTGGGCCTCGATGTCCGCCAGGGCGGCCTGCCCGGCGGCGGTGTACTGGCTCTTGGGCCTTCGTCGACGGGGCATCGGAAGGTTATCGCGGTCGCTGGCAGATAAACGTTGGCGATGGCCCTCACTTGAGGAGCCTGCGCCACTTCTTGCGGACCTCTTTCTTGTCCAGGTCGCGCCATGCCACGTAGCCGACGAGGAAGGCCATGTACAGGAACACCGGCAGCCCCGCCAGCCCCGGCGCGCCCTCGATCACGGCGATGCTGATGCCCGCCACCACCAGGCCGGCCATGATGACGCCCATCAGCGCCTCCCCGGCGATGAGGCCGGAGCTGAACAGAATGCCCTTGTTGTGGACCTCCTCGCGGAAGGTCTCCACGTCCTCCTCGTACTCCTTGGTCGTCTCCTCGTCCGCCTCGGGGGAGAGGGGCTTCAGCCTCTCGTTGATACGCCGGTCCACGTACCACTTCACCACGCCTCCGATCATGATGGGCGTCGACATGAGCCATGGCAGGTACATCCCCACCGCCACCGCCATGATGGAGAACTGGACGTTGGTCACCCTCATCATTATGATGAAGGCGATGCCCAGGACGGCTCCGGCGGCGACCATGGTCCAGTCCATGTTACCGGTGAAGACGCCCTCGACGATGGCCGCCATCAGGAAGGCCTGGGGGGCCTGGAGCCCCACCCCGATTACGTACGCCTCGTGGAGGATGTTGACCACGGGGGCCAGGACCAGGGCCGCGGCGAAGACTCCGATGATCAGGGCCACCTGCAGCCTCCAGGGGGTCGACCCCAGCAGGTAGCCGGACTTCAGGTCCTGCAGGTTGTCGCCCGCGATGGCGGAGGCGCACGCCACCACCGCGCCCACGCTGATGACCGCTATCATGCCCTCCACGCCCCTGGCGCCCAAAGCATAAAGGAGGATGGAGGAGAACATGATGACGATGATGGTCACACCGGACAGGGGGTTGTTCGAGGAGCCCACGATGCCCGCTATGTATCCGGCGATGGCCGAGAAGAGGAAGGCGGAACCCGTCATGATGACGCCGGCCACCACCGCGATCATGAGGCTGCCCGACAGGTAGTAGATCACCCCCATGATGGGGATGGTCAGGATGAACGCCGTCGTCATCGATATGTTGGGCGGTATGTCCCTCTCGACACGGGGCACGGAGTCCATGGGGACCTTCTTGCCAAAGATGCCCCCCAGGGCATCCCGGACACCCGTTATGATGGCGGACCTGATGGTCCAGAGGGTCCAAAGTCCGCCGACAAGCATGGTGCCCACACCGAAGAACCGCACCCGGGTGATGGCGTCGAAGGGGAAGTCGTCGGGCGTGATGGTGGATATGATGGGAAGCGCCACGAACCATCCTATGAAGCCACCGGAGAACACCATGAAGGCGATGCGGGGGCCGATGATGTACCCCACGCCCAGCAGCGCCACGCTGTACTCCGTCCCGAAGTGGATGAGGGTCTTCTCCCCCACCTGGTATGTGCCGCCGAGACGGCTGCCCCAAAGGCCCAGGCTGACGGTGCCGAAGCGGGTCTCGAGGGCGGTGGCCATGCGGAACAGCATGCCGATGAAGAAGGCGGTGAACACGTACATCACCGCCTTTCCGCTGCCCTCGCCGGCCTTCAGCACCTCGGCCGCGGCGATGCCCTCGGGATAGGGCAGGGCCTGGTCGATGATGAGGATGCGCCGAAGGGTGATGGAGAACAGGACGCCCAGGGTCCCGCCCAGGGCCGCGATCACCATCACGACCATGTAATCCAGTTGCTCCCAGATGGGGTCCCCGTTCTCGTCCAGCATCAGCAGCAGCGCGGGGAAGGTGAATATCACTCCCGCGGCGAGGGCCTCGCCCGCGGCGGCGATGGTCTTGCCCAGGTTGCTCTCCAAGATGGTGGCCACCTTGAACACGCCCGCCTTGTGCAGGCTGCGGAGGATGGCCATGAATATGACGGCGGCGGGGATGGCGGCGGAGACGGTCATGCCCACGTAGAGGCCCAGGTACGCGTTGGCCGCGCTCATTGTTATGGACAGCAGGATGCCCAGGCCGATGGCCTTGACCGTCAGCTCGGGTATCTCGACGTCGGAGGCGATGTAGGGCTTGAACTCCTTGTCCCCTCCCTTCTTGCCCTCCCCCTTGGCCATCTCATACGACCTCCGGGTTGTCGATGAGCCTACCTGTGTAGTACGAGTACGATACCGAGACGCTCCACGAGTTGCCGGTGTCCCGGAGGCCGGCTGGGACGACGGAGACGGTGATCCTCCACTCCCCGGTCGCGTCGTCGTTCAGGTAGTCGCCGATGTTGGCCGCGTCCTCGTCGGTGGGCACGTTGGCCAGGTCGAACGTCAGGGTCAGCTCCCCGGAGGTCCCCGTGACCCGGTCGTCGACGCTCACCCCCGGTGGTCCCTCCACCTGGAGGGTCAGCGTGTCGTCTCGGCGGCCCAGGGGGTTGACGAACTCGTCATCCTGCCAGGTCAGGCTTACGGTGACCTCTGTCAGATTGTGCACGGCCAGGTCGAAGGAGACGACGGAGTCATCGTTCCCAGACTGGCTGACGGAGCTGGACTGGGTGGTCCAATCAGCGATGAAGTCGTCCATGGGGTCAGGTAGGGGTCCTACTGGTCCCAAGGCGAAGACCGAGCCCAGGAGGACGGACAGGGCCACCGCGATGACCCCGTAGAATACGACCCTACGGTCCGTGCTTTCCATGAATACGACCGCCCTCTGGAACGTAGGGTGCGATTAAAAGACTTGTGGTCACGTTGGTCAAGCTGGCTACGGTCTGGCCCCCGCCGATTATAGGCCTACGAAGAATTATTAGGTCCTCCCGTCCCTCCCGTTGACAGGTGCCCCCATGGTGGAGGAGACCGTACTAGTGACGGGCGGATGCGGCTTCATCGGCCGCAGGATGGTGTCCGCCCTCAAGGAGGACGAGCACTCCGTGCGGGTCCTCGACATACCCAGGGCCGACTTCGCCAGCGTCGAGGCTATGGGAGCCAAGGTCCTGGAGGGGTCCGCGGTGGACGGCGAGTCCGTCCGCGTGGCCCTGGGCAACTCCCGGGTGGTCTACCACCTGGCGGCCCCTCCGATCTCCATCCGGGACGACAGGTACATCAGGAAGATGGTGGTGGCCGGTGCCGAGGTCCTGATGGAGGAGGCGGAGGACTCCAAGGTGGAGCACGTGGTGGCGACCTCCACCACGGGCGTCTACGCCCGCACCCAGGGAGTACATGACGAGGGATCCCCCCTGAAGCCAGGCAACAGGTTGGAGCGGGCGAAGCTGGCCATGGAGCGGGTCCTGGAGAGGGCCGTCGAAAGTACGGGCATCGGGGTGACCGTCCTGCGACTGGCCAACGTGTACGGCGCCGGTGACGGCGGCATCGTGGAGAAGTTGGTCCCCGAGGCGGCGTACGAGGGCGCGGTGACGCTGCCCGACAGTGGCCTCGTGAGCTGCGTCCACGTGGACGACGTGGTGGACGCGGCGCGCCGACTAGCGGAGTACGGAAGGGCGATGGATGACCCGGACCAGGGTAGCTTCAGGGTCTTCAATTGCGTGGACGACCGGGCCCACGGACCCCGAGAGCTCATGGACGTCATCGCCGATGCCGCGGGCGTCCATACACCCGATGTCAGGCGTCCGGGCCTGATGGGCACCTCCAAGGGTCGATGGGCCGACCGCAAGCACTGCGTCCGGCTGGTGGAGAGGGGCAGCTACTCCAACGAGGCGATCAAGGAGATCCTGGCGGCGTGGCCCAGGTGGGGTTCCCTGCAATTCGGCCTCCCCGGTGAGCTGGAGAGGGGGCCCTGAGGGAAGCCTAGCTGTGGCCCTTCCTTCTCCCCTTCCCCCTTCCCTTCCTCCGACCCTTCCCCTCGTCGGCGGGGGGGACCTCCCCGAAGGACAGGAGGCTGGACTGCTTGGCGTGGTCGTTGGTGAACAGGGAGGCTATGTCCCGCTCAGCCATCTCCACCCGCTGCCTCGTGTAGTCGTCCACGTCGTACCTGTCCACCAGCTTCTTCGTCACGTCCAGGTACTTGACCACCGAGGCCTCGTGCACCGTCATCGTCAGCCCCGACCTGCAGTTGGGGCACGTCCCCCCCAAGGGCATCCTCCTGTACTTCTCGTTGCACTTGGTGCAGCGCACCGTCTGGCGGGAGAAGGCGTTCAGGTTGCCGATGAGGTCGGGTAGGAAGTGGGTCTGGATGACCTTGGTGGCCTCGTCGCGGATGTCCACCGCCCTTATCTTCGAGCCCAGCTCGAACTGGGCGTCCATCTTCTTGATCATCTTGCCCAGCCGCTTGTAGGCCGACATGCGCACCCCCGCGTTGATGTCCGCCGTCTCATGGGTGTAGGAGAAACCCTGGTACTGCTCGGGGGTGCCGATGCGGCCACCCACGGTGTCCATGGCCGTCTCCAGCTCCTTGGGGTGTAGGCCCCGGGAGGCGGCCTCGTAGAGCTCCAGTGGGTACCGGGAGGACACGTCCAGGTTCTGGGCCTCCTTGTCTATCTCGTCTGGGTCGATGCGGGAGCTGAGCACCAGGGGCGCGTCCATGAGGCCGCCCCTGCCCTCGGGTAGGAAGCGCCTCGAGAAGTTGATGAGCCCGTCCAGGAGGAGCATGACGCAGTCCTCGTCCCCGTCGCAGTTGCGTCTCTTGGAGGCGTGGAAGAAGGGGTGGGCATAGCACCCCAGGGCCCTGGTGAAGCCGATGATGCGGCACAGCACTCCGCCTGAGGTGTGGGGGGCCAGTCCGATGGTCAGGTGGCCTATGAGGTCGTCCCTGCCCTGGGCACCGTAGTAGGCAGGCAGACCGTACAGCTTGGACAGCATGTCGTCCATGAACCGGGACGTCCGGAGCATGTAGTCCCCGCAGTCGTAGGAGGGGATGATGTCCTGGGGCCGCAGCTCCACCACCTGGTCGCCGTCCTCGAGGGGGGAGCCGTCCGCCGCCTCGGTGTACCCCAGCTCGTGGGCCCGTGCCACCGGGAGCCCTATCTCATCGGGCCTGAAATGGGTGACGGGCACGTCGGTCATGTCGTACCGTACCGTACCGTCCTTGAACACGAACACGTTGTGCTTGGCACGAAGGATGCCCTTCTCCAGGGGCTCGGGGACCTTCTGCTTTGACACCATGCCCTTGACGCCCTTGACGCTGGGCATCGAGGAGTCGCCCAGGCGCGAGCGCGCGGTGGCCATCACCTTGGACATGTCAACGTTCTGCCTCGAGGGTTCGTCGTGAGGGACGGTATGGCTCCCGCAGTCGCACATGGAGAAGGGGGTGCGGTTCCCGCATGCAGGGCACTTGCGATGGCCCATCTCCACCTGGATCCTCCGGGCCCTTATGGCGTCGTTCACCAGCCGCTGGGACCCGCCGGCGGCGCCCACGGGGAAGATGACGTGGGGCGGTGGCTTCATCTTCCGCTCCTTGGCCTTCTCGGGTCGGCCCATTCGGGCGCCCACCCTCGTCGGGGCCCGGGCCCTCACCTCCACCCCCGCCAGGTAGGACACCAGGGCCAGGGGGTTGTCGAAACGGTCAGCGGGCACCTTGCGTCTCCGCTTCACGGTACCGTCGTCGCCAGCCTCCAGACCCAGGCAGAGCAGCAGCGGACCCGAGTGCCTTCCCAGGACGATCGAGCCGTCACGAACCGTGTGCAGGGCGCCCAGGTCGCACAGCAGGTCCTTGGCGGCCACGCCGTGGACGTCATCGTCCATGACCAGATGGCCGTCCTCCATGCGACCGCCCGCCTCCACCACCTCAGACAGCGCCGCCACGTCGGCCGTGGACAGGTCGTGCCAGAACAGGTTGTATCGGGGATGCAGCGGCACGCTCAGCTCCCTGGCGAGGGAGACCGCCTCGGCGAATTCGGGGGGTCCGTTCCCCAATCGTTCCGGGTTGACGGCCCTGACCTCCTCCTCCCACCACTCCGGTGAGTAGGCACCGGGGACCAGGTCGTGGTTGTTCTCCAGGAACTCGCCGTACGGTATCAGGACCTCGCCCACGTCATAGAAGGTCTTGATGGCGCTGGCGTACTCCCGGGCCGTCTCCACGGTGTCGATCTCCACCAGGTCCCCGTTCCGGAGCAGGGCGATGGGTCCCTCGATGGTGTCGCAGGGGGTGATGGCTCCCGCCTTGCCGGGGCGCTCTATCTTCAGCTGGGTGCCGATGGCCACGAACTGGTCCAGGGCCACCATGGTGGCGGGCGCAAGGGCGATGGCGGCCAGGCCCGTGGCCCTCGTCCGGCCGTAACGGAGCCTGAAGCCACCGGGCTGGGAGGGGTGGGCGAACACGGGGCGGCCGGCTATCAGCTCCTTCATGTACTTGTAGTTGGCCGAGACCTCCGTGGTCCCGGCCCGCTCGATGGCCTGGATGACCTCGGCGTCCAGCTCCCCCTCCTCCAGGTCGGTCAGGTCCTCCGGGTCGTCCACCTTCTCGTCGTGCTCCGACGCCGCCTCCAGCTCCTCGTCGGTCATCCCCTCGCCCTCGTCCTTGGGCTTGTGCATGCTGGCCAGCAGGTCGTCGATGAAGACCCATCCGTCGACCCCCAGCTTCTTGACGTGACGCTGGACCTTGGGGGCCTTGAGGCACATGCCCTCGGCCATGACCAGGCAGGCGCCCGAGCGGACCCGGTTCGTCTCCACCCGGTCCAGGTCCCGGTTTCCCGACACCTCCTCGTCCTCCGTACCGTCGCCGTCGATGCACACGGGGCAGTTGCGGGCGATGAGGTCGATCTCCTCGTTGGAGGGCAGGTACTGCAGGTGCTGGATGCGCTTGTAGAGGCGGATCTCCTCCTTGTACCGCTCCACCTCCTTGTCGGTGGGCTGGTAGGGCGCCAGCTTCAGCTCGCGACGGACCACGTCGGCGATGAGCACCGACAGGGCCTGGGCCGTGCCGCCCGCCGCCCTGATGGGGCCCGAGAAGTGCACGTCAGCGTACGAGGTCCCGTCGTGGTTTGACTTGATCTTGACCTCCGAGACCCCCTCGAGGGGGGCCACGAGGACGCCCTCGGTGAGCACCGCGAGCCCCGTCCGTATCGCCTGGTCGAGGGCCTTCTCCTTGCTGGGGAAGGGCATGGTCCTAACTATCTCGCTGGCGATGTACAGCGAGGTCTCCTCGCGGTTGCGGGTCTTGGCCGCCTCCCGGATGCGCTCGGCGATGCCGGGGGGGCCCACCAGGTTCTCCACCCGCTCGGCCAGGTCCGTGGCGACGGGGATCTCCACCTCGGTCTCCGGGTCGTAGCCCTGGGCCTTGGCCCGCCGGGCTATGTCCATGCACTCGTCGAGGCCCCGGGCTAGCGTCATGAAGTATGACTCTAGCTCATCGGAGCAACAAGATCGAGCGCTTCCCACCATGTGGCCGGCCTCTATTGAAGGGCGGTATTCCACCCCATGGGAACCGGGGGCGATAAGGTTTTCCTCACCCCGGCCGAGGGCCTCGTCAACCCTCGCGGATGACCCACTCGATCTCGGGTGCGGGGAGCACGTCGACCAGGTGGTCCCGCAGCTCCTCGACGCCATCTCCCGTCGTCGAGGAGACGGACATGCGGTCCTCGATGTCCCTGCGTTCCAGGTCCGCCTTGGTCTCCACCACGATGACGTGGGTATCCGGGTAGCGGCCCCGCACGTCCTCCAGGAGGGATTCCTGCTCATCCACGGAGGTTCCGCACGTCTCCGAGGGGTCGATGAGGAAGAGGAGGACAGCGTCCAGGTGCTCGATGGCCGCCATGGCCCGAAGCTCGATGGGGTTGCGCTCCTCCAGGGGGCGGTCCAGGATGCCGGGGGTGTCGACGACCTGGTAGGCGTGACGCCGGTAGTAGAAGTGGCCCACGGTGACGGCCTTGGTGGTGAAGGGGTACGAGGCGACCTCGGGCTCCGCCGATGAGAGGCGTGCCACCAGGGCGGACTTGCCCACGTTGGGGCTGCCCGCCACCACGGCGGTGGGCACGGCGGGGTCTATGTGGGGCAGCGTCTTGAGCACCTCGCGGGCCTTGGCAAGGAGCTGCAGCTCACCAGAGATGCGCTCCATCAGCGACGACACCCGGCCGTAGACCTCCTTGCGCTTGGTCTCCACGAACTCGTGGCTGCGGGTCTTGGTCAGCTGCTTGACGGCCTTGACGCACACGTCCTTGACCTGCCTCCTGCACCAGCCCAGGGTGTGCAGCGAGTGCTCAACCTCCCTAACGTCAACCTGGGTGGACAGCACCTCCAGGTGGAAGGGGTGCAGGTCCTCCAGCACGGAGAAGCCCTTCTGGGTCCGCTGGAGCATGTGGTCCACCGTCGACTGGATGCTGTCCACCCGGGCCATCGCCTGGCGCCGGTTCCGGTGCATGTGGACCTTGTCCTCCACGGTGACCTTGGAGGCCCGGTGGAAGGCCTTGTCCAGCACCTCCTGCGCCGTGGGGACGGTGGGGATGTCGAAGTTGCCTCCGCTCCTCTTCCTCCGTGACTTCGAGCGGGCCATCGGCCGGCCATACGGCTTTCCCATGATAAGGCTTTGGGCCCCCCGCTGTCACGGTTACTACTCATTTAATGGTAAAACTTTTGTATGCCCAAGGCCGTGCCCCGTATCCCATGTTGTACGAGCCCAACGAGCTGCAAGTGCTCAAGCACCTGGCCCTCAGCGGTGCCATGGAGGACTTCATCCCCGTGTCATCGGGTGAGCTGGGCCGGGAGCTTGGCCTGTCACAGCAGACGGCCAGCAGGCGCATCCTCGACCTGCTGGAGAAGGGGCTCATCCAAAGGGAGCTGGGCGCCAGGCGGCAGATGATCCGCCTGACGGACGAGGGCATGAAGGCCCTCCAGGCCGAGTACGCCGACTACGTGTCCATCTTCGAGGTGCGCGACAGGGTGACCCTCAAGGGCACCGTCGTCTCGGGGCTGGGCGAGGGCCGCTACTACATCGAGCAGAACGGCTACCGCGACCAGTTCCGTCGGCTCCTGGACATGGAGCCCTTCGTGGGCACCCTCAACATAAGGCTCACCGGGGAGGACCGGGGCAAGGTCCAGCTCCTCCGCAGGTCCACGGGCATCCCCCTGCGGGGCTTCACCCAGGGGACCCGCACCTTCGGCGCCGTGAAGGCCTTCCACGCCCTCATGGGGGACATACGGTGCGCCGTGGTCATGCCCCAGAGGGG
>CP070808.1:1420652-1423958 GCA_020343715.1 Thermoplasmata archaeon | reverse complement strand
ATGCTTCCTCGATGGCAGAGGACGGAGAGGACGAGGAGAAGGAGGCCCTTCGCGAGGAGATCAAGGACCTCTCCGAGAAGGTGGCGGAGCTGGAGGACGCCCTCCGGGCCGCCACACGTCCCCTGGGCGACCTCATGTCCCAGCTGGAGGGTATGAACCGCATCACTGGCAACTACTTCCGCTTGATGGAGCTGTACCACAAGAAGGGCTCCATCTCCCCGGAGGCCGTCCTGCCCGAGCTGAAGGACCCCATCGCCATCGAGATGGTGAAGGTGCTGTTCGAGGAGGGCGGTCTCAACGTGTCCGAGATAACCGACCGCCTGCGCGATCGCAGGGGCTCGGCGTCCAGGACCATCGTCAGGGAGCGCCTGGACAGGATGATGGCTGAAGGCATCGTGGTGGCCGACGAGGGCCCCCAGGGTGTCACAACGTACTCCATCTCGGAGGACGTGTCGGACCGGTGGTACAGGCTCCTCGGCCTACGGAGGTGACCGTGACCACTTCTGGTCACCACCCATATATCCCGTGGTCACGCAATAAAATCTCAAGGTGAAAAACATGCACGACGATACCAAGCATGGCAGAGAAATGACCCCCGAGCAGATCGGAGAGATTCTCGACGTTGTCTCGGTGAAGGTCCCCGAGCTGCTCGAGAAGCTGTCGGACATCCTGTACAGCAAGGAGAACGCCCAGAAGTACGGTGAGGCGGTCGCCACGTTCTACAAGAGCATGGTCGACGCGGGGATGGAGCCCGCAGAGGCCTTCTCCCTGACGGAGAAGTACATGAGCTCCCTGTCGCCCCTCTCGGCGTTGGGCGGCGCGTTCAACAAGGGGTCTGGCGAAGGCAATGGCAACGGCTTCAACATCAAGATCGACTGAGGCCCATGGAGGCCAGGGAATGCCCGACAGGGAGGAGATACCGAAGCTGGTGGCCACCGTTCTGGCCAAGTCACCAGTGCTCCTCCTCAAGGTCAGCTGGCGGTACCTCAGGATGAAGAAGCGGGCCCAGAGGGCCGAGAGGACCTTCCGTCAGCGCCTGGAGGCGTCCGGCATGGACCGGGAGACGGCGGCCCGCTTCGCCGAGACGTACGGTTCCGCAGTGAGCATCAGGAAGCTCCTGAAGGAGACGGGCATCCCCGGCAGGGTCTTCGGAGGGAACGGCAAGGATTGAGACGGTCCGTTCCCCCCCCTGGACCAGCAATTATGATCATCGAAGCATCAGCTCGAGCCCTGGCAAGGAAGAAGAGAGGAGGTATACAGAATGTTGTTCAAGAGGATCGGCAACACCACGCATCCCGACACGAGGGTAGGCAAGCAAGACAGCCCATCGTCCGAAGTCGTCGCGATGGGCGCCCTCACGGGTAGCGTCGGCGCCACCGGTTGGGTGTCCTTCAACCGTGGTCGCTAGGCGGGCTCGGCCACCGCGGGTGGCGACCGTCTCGCGTGGGAGGCGGGGACACCCTCTGAGCGGGACCTGAGGCCAAGCCGCAACGCGTTGAGGATGACGATCAGGGAGGCGCCCATGTCCCCGATGGCCACCGCCATCCACAGGGTGGCCAGGCCCAGGAACACCATCACCACGACGGCCAGCTTGATACCGATGGCCAGGGCGATGTTCTGGCGGATGACCCGCATCGCTCTCTTCGACAACCGGCGGGCGGTGGGCACCAGTCCGATATCGTCCCTCAGGAGGACCACGTCGGCGGTCTCCATCGCCACGTCGCTGCCGATAGCGCCCATGGCGATGCCCACGTCGGCCTCGGCCAAGGAAGGCGCGTCGTTGACGCCATCGCCTACCATGGCCACCTTCGTTCCCTGGGCCCTTAGCATCCTGACCATGTCCACCTTCTCCTCAGGCAGGAGGGGCGCGTAAACGTCGGTGATCCCCACCTGGGAACCGATGGCCTTCGCCGCCGCCTTGGAGTCGCCCGAGAGGAGCATCGTCCTCACGTCGTCCAGGGCGCTGACGGCATCCATGGCGTAGGGCCTGAGGGTATCCGAGAAGGCCAGCATTCCCACGGCCTTTTCGTCGTGGCTCACTATGACGACGGTGTTCCCGCTGGCGGCCAGTTCCGACAGGCCCGCCTCGTCCAGCGCGATGCCCCTGTCCCTGGCCCAGCCCGGATTGCCCAGGCTGACCGTGGACCCGCCGTCGGCCTCGGTGGCCATGACCCCTTTGCCGGGGAATGCCTTGAAACCCTCGACGGCAACGGGCTCGATGGCCGAGCCCTCGGCGGCCTCCTGGACGGCCTGGGCCAGGTGGTGCTCGGAGCCCTCCTCGACCGCAGCGGCGATGGCCATGACCTGTTCCCTGGTCCAACCCTCCGATGGCACCACGTCCACCAGGGTCGGGTCGCCGGTGGTCAGGGTGCCCGTCTTGTCGAAGGCTATCACCTCGACCTCGGAGAGTTGCTCCAGGTACGCCCCTCCTTTGAACAGCATGCCTTGCCTCGCCGCCGCCGATATGGCCGAGACGACGGCCACGGGCACGGAGATGGCCAGGGCGCACGGGCAGGCGATGACCAGCAGCATGAGGGCGCGGTAGAACCAGGTCCCGCCGTCGGCCCCCAGCAAGAGTGGTGGCAGGATGGCGATCAGCACCGCACCCATGAGCACCGCGGGCGTGTAGTACTTGGCGAAGCGGTCGATGAACCTCTCCACGGGGGCCCTTCGTTCCTCCGCCTCCTCGACCATGCTGATTATCCTGTTCAGCGTGGTATCGTGGGCGTAGGCGGTCACCCTCACCTCGATGGCCCCGTCCACGTTCATGGTGCCCGCGTAGACGGTGGACCCGGGGGACTTGGAGACCGGTGCAGCCTCCCCGGTGATGGTGGCCTCGTTGACCGACGTGGTCCCCTTGACGACCACACCGTCCACGGGCACGTTGTCCCCGGGCCTGACGATGGCCACGTCCCCCGGCGCCACATCCTCGACCTGGACCTCAAGCTCCTGACCGTCCCTCAGCACCCTCACCCGGCGGGGCGCCAGGTCGACCAAGGCCCGCATGGACCTGCGGTTGCGCTCGGCGCTGTAGTCCTCCAACAGCTCCGCCAGGGAGTAGAGGAACAGCACCGCGGCGCCCTCTGCCATCTCGCCGATGGCGGTGGCGCCGATGGCGGCGATGATCATCAGACCGGAGGCGGTGAACGTCAGAGCCATCAGGGACCGGACGGCGCTACGGAGGATGTAGGCGCCCCCGAAGACCATGGACACCAGGTAGACCAGATGGTGGGTGAATACATCCACGCCCGAGACCGTGAACAACAGGTACTGGTCGAGGCCGAACTCCAGGGACAGGCCGAGGAA
>CP070808.1:1414348-1420552 GCA_020343715.1 Thermoplasmata archaeon | reverse complement strand
GGCTCCGACAGCTCGGGCACCTTCTCTATCAACCACTTCCGCGACGACGAGCTGGAGTACTACTGCAACGTGCGCAACTCCACCGGGGCGGTGAACGTCACCTGCACCGGTGGCATGAAGTACCAGACCAACAACAGGTACTACGTCAACCAGGAGATCGCCTACGAGAACGGCGCCATCATCCTCGACCAGGGCGAAGGCGAGGTCCTCCGCATCGGACCCCAGCTGACGGTGGAGAAGTTCGGACCCGTCGTGAAGGTCGATTGGGTGTTCATCACCATATCGGGCATCGAGACGTCCATCCAGGGCACCTCAACCATCCTGTTCCAGACCCAGCTTGTCACCTACACGTCGGCGTCCCACCTGTTCCCCGACCCGGACTGGCTGAACCTGACCATGATAACGGAGTACACCACCGCCTGGTCCAGGTTCTTCAACAACACCCTCATCGAGGCCGGCATGACCCCCGTCACCGACTTCAACCTCACGATAGTCGACGACACCACCATCTTCTTGGGGATCAAGAACGTCCAGTTCTTCAACCTTGGCTTCGCCCTCATCAAGACGGACATCGAGATGTGAGACGGCCCCTCCCATCTATGGGAGCATTGTTCATTGACCTCCCGCCAGCGTAAGGTACGCCCGGGTGGTAGCACACCTTATTCGGTCCCGGTGGGATACTGGAATGGTTACTTGATGGACCAACATGAGGGGCCGCCAATAATCCCAAGCGCCCCATCCCCAGGTGACCGATGGCCAATTCCTCTTGCGACCTTACCCGGAGGGGGGCCATCCTGATGACCGTCCCCCACCACATCCGTTGACATGGCGCGGCCTGGACCATTGAAAAATGGGCTGGAGGGGGGTGGTCCCCCTACCAGTTCTCACCGCAGATGCGGCAGGTGTACTCCCCGTCCTTGTAGAGGATCCAGTTGCCTCCGCAGTTGGGGCAGAGCTTCGGGGCCTCCTTGGCCTCCTCCTCCTCGGTCAGCAGACCGGACAGGGCGCCCTCGTCCTCGGGGGCCTCCTCGTCCAGGTCTCCTGCCGCCGCGGTCTCGGCGACCAGGCCCAGCTCGGAGAGGAGCTCACGGCTCTCGGGGCCCTCGTCCTCGGGCTCCATCGGCACGTCGCCCTCGTCCAGGTCCTCCATGGGCTGCTCGGGCTGTTCGGGCTCCTCGGGCTGCTCTGGTGCCTCGGGCTCCTCGGGGGCGGGTATCTCCTCCAAAGGCTCCTCGGGCTCGGGGACCTCCTCTAGGGAGACCTCCTCCAGGTCCAGGCTGGGCTCCTCGTCGACGGGCTCGCCCAGGTCGATCTCGGTGTCGCCCTCGTCCAGGTCCAGCTCGCCCTCGGGCTCGAGGGACTCGGTGTCCTCGGGAAGGGGACTCTCCTCGCTGGTGAGCACCAGGTCCTTGAGCATGTCCTCGGTGGGAAGCAGCCTCGACAGGTCCTCGTCGTCCAGGGAGGACTCGTCCACGTCCAGGCCAGGTAGCCTGGTGGTCTCTCCCTCCTCGCCGACGAACAGGTCGGCGGAGTCCACCTCGCCCTCGTCCAGCTCGGCGGTGTCGGTGACGGTGAGCCGCTTCTTGACCCGCTTCTTGATGCGGCGGCGGCGCTTCTCGTCCCGGTCGCCCCACTTCGCGTCGGTGGTGGCCTTGTCCAGGGCCAGGGGGGCCATGGTGGCGGTGGAGGTGGTGACCTGGTCGATGGGCACCATCTCCTCGTCCATCTCCTCGCGGGCCACCTGCTCCTCCAGGGACTCGATGGTGAACGCGGTGCCGCAGACGGGGCACGACGAGCTGTTGGCGGGGATCCATGCCTCGCACTCGGAACAGCGGGCCAGGTCCGTCTCGAACTCGATGCCGCACTTGGGGCAAGTGGTGGAGTTGGCGGCGATGAACGCACCGCACTCGCCGCACTCGACCACCTCGCCGTAGTGCCTGCGGTACATCATGACCGCGCCGAAGGCGATGGCGAAGGCCAGCACGATCAGGATGATGACCGTCCAGATGAGGGCCCAGTTGGTCTCTGGCTCCTCTGGTGGCACAATAATCGGCACCACATCGTACTGGATGGAGAAAGTGTCGTTCTCGCCCGTCCTCGGGTCCTCGGCCCTGATGTGGAGGGTCAGGTTGTTGATGACCATGATGGGGGCCTGGAAGTTGATGATGAACCTGCCGTCCTCGTCGGTGAGGCCGTTGGTGGTGGAGATGTGGGTTCCCGAGATGGTCACCTCGGCCCGGTCCACCCCGTTGTTGGTGAAGATGTAGCGCACGTAGCCCGTGATCGACACCGGCGAGCCAACCTCCACGGGGTCGGAGTTCAGCTGGGTCGACTCGTCTATCCAGATGGTCTGGGGTGGTAGAACGGTGAAGTTCCATGCCCTGTTGTCGATGGGCGTGGGGGTGGGGTCGTAGGTGCCACCGGAGATGGCTATGTAGAGGGTGAAGTTGGCCAGGGCGCTGGGGATGGGTATCGTGGTGTTCCCGTATCCCTCCTCGTCGGTGGTCACGTTGACCACCATGTCCTCGTTGCCCACCTGCACTATCTTGCTGGGGTCGAACACATCGTTGTGCCCGTTGAGGATGTAGATGAAGACGTTGCCCTTGGACAGGGGCACCCACACGTCGTTGATCTTCTGGGTGGCCTTGAAGGATATGTTGATGGGCGTGTCCCTCACCAGGATCCAGTCGGACCGGACCCTCTCCGGCTCGTAGCCGTGGTAGATGTGTAGGAACTCGGTGGCCTCCTCCTCGTTCTCGAAGGTGTGGTTGTAGTACCGAAGGTCGATGGAGGGGCCGGACTGGCTGATGTTGTACAGGCAGTACATGATCTCCTTCTCGGGAGGAGTGATGGTCTCTGCGAAGAACAGGTCGAAGGCCCTGTTGCTCTTGATGGTCGCCTGCTTCGTCCCGGTGTAGATGGGATTGCTCTCGAAGATGCCGTCGTCGTACTTGCACCTGAAGTACACCGAGCCCACGAAGAAGTCCCCGGAGCTGTCGGTGATGTTGGCGAGCACGGGCACCGTCAGCCTCCCGGCGATGTTGGTCCGGCTCTTGGTAAGGCTCTCGGTCCCAGGCACGGGCAGCAGCAGCTCGTTGGTGTCCGAGGAGTAGACCTCCAGGAGGGCACCGATGACCAGGGAGCCGGCCCCGTCGTAGACGGTGACCGTCAGGTACCAGTACCGCTCGACCTCGGCGGACCCAGCGCATTCGATGCCCGGGACCTCAACGGCGTACAGCTTCGCGAAGTCGGCCCCCTCGAAGTCGTCCAGCGGCCTGTTGAAGTAGCTGTCGTAGGCCTCCAGGTCGTCGGACACCAGCTCCAGGCCGATGCCGCCGACCCAGCTGCCGATGATGCGGGCCTGGTCCGGCAGCGGTGACCTGCGTACCATAATGTGGGTGTCCCACGCGTAGATGAGGGAGTTGTCCACCAGCAGGTGGGAGGTCTCGATGGTGATGTTGCTCTCGGTGGCGAAGCGGGTGAAGTAGCCAGCGCTGATGTTGGTCAGGAACTCCTCGTTGTTGAGCAGGCTCCAGCCGAAGAAGGCCACCAGTTCCCTGAGGGTGGTGATGCCCACCTGGTCGTGGATCTCGTAGTCGGCGGACAGCTCCAGGTCGATGATGCGCACGTCGTTGGCCTTGATGTAGAGGTCGGCGCTCTCGTGGAGGTATCCACCGGTCATGCTGATGATGGAGGCCTCCATGTAGGTGTGCTCCACATCCACGAAGGACCTGATGAACTCGATGGACTGGCACTCGGCGTAGATGCCGCCCGCCACCGCGCTGTCTGTGAACTGGATCTGGGACTGGTCGGCGGCGATGATGCGCACCCCGGGCATCTGGGAGCCCATGGAAAGGTTGAGGGTCGCGCCCTCCTCGAGGAAGATGGTGAAGAGGAAGGGGCTTCGCATGGTGGAGTTGATGACGTTCAGCGTTCCGAAGTCGCCGGTGACCAGGATGAACCACTCGAAGTCGAAGTCCTGCTCCATGGTGAAGCGGGTGTCCCGCAGCGTCAGCTCGGTGTTGTCGATGATGATGTTCCTGTCCATGCCCGACTCGCCCCCGACGATCTCGTGGGGGCTCGTGTAGTATATCGCGTTGGGGCCCGGGTCGGGGTGGGGGTTCGGTGGCATCTCGATGCGCACCGTCATCGTGTTGCTGGCGAAGTCCATGTCAGGGTACTTGTAGTGGGAGAAGCGCAGGTCGTCCGAGGTCCTGCCGAAGGCGGTGGCGCGGACGCGCAGGTTGCCAACGAAGGGCTTCTGGGCCTCGGTGATGTAGTCGGTGAGGACCTCCAGGGTCACGTCGCCCAAGTCGTCGGTGGTGCCGTTGGTGATGGTGAACTCCTCGAAGTAGTCCAGCACCTTGACCTCGGCCATGGGCACCACCTGGTCGGACCAATCGCGGACCTCGACCAGCAGGTACCGGTAGACGTTCACCTGGGACAGCCTGCCCTCGGCACCCAGCCTGTTGTGGGTCCAGTAGATGCTGTCCTCGGAGGTTATCAGGATATGGCTCTCGACGCTGACGTTGTACAGGTCCACCAGACCGCTGCCCCTGGCGACGAGGGCGGGGTCAAGGCCGGGGACCTCGTTGGTGTCGGGGTCGTGCTCGTCCAGCTGGGGGAACACCTGGGCGGCGTCCCCGAAGTCCTCGAACTCCCGGACCACCGAGAACATGGTGTCCCTCATCATCACGTAGCCGCCGTCGATGTAGACCGTCTGACCGATGGACACGTAGGAGTCCTCGATGTCCACGGTCACACCTGAGAGGGTCATGAAGCCCGCGGTGACGGTGGACCCCGAGATGGTGAGGGTGCCGCCGACCATCTCTATCGATGGTGCGTTCAGCTCGCTGTCGACGATGGTCACGGTGCAGGCGCCGTTGGCTATCACGCGGACGTTGGAGAAGGCGCCGTTCATCAGCGTCAGCTCGGCGTTGTCCGAGAGGAACACCGTGTAGTTGCGGTCGGCGGTCAGCATGCCTCCGTCGATGATGAACCGGCCCTGGTCGGTGACCAGCAGGTCGTACTGCTCGGAGAAGTCCTGGAACACGGTGGCGTTGCCGTTCTCGCTGATGGTCAGGTCGCCGCTCTCCTCCAGGGTGATGAAGAACTGGATCTTGAAGTCGGAGGTGATCTCGTTGCCCCGGGTGGTGAACACCAGGTCCTCCTTGGTGTGTATCTTGATCTGGAACGATGCCCGGTTGTCCGTTAGGTCCGTCTCCAGGGGCAGGACGCCCTCCACGTCCACGAACAGGTGACGCTTGCCGGACCAGCCCGTGGTGTTCCAGAAGAACTCCTCTCTCACCGAGCCGCTGCCCGGGATGCCCACACCGTGGTGGGCCTCGATCAGCTCGCCGCTGGGGCCCACGGCCCCCTCCCACAGGGAGACGTTGCATGAGGAGATGGGCGCGCCGCCCTGGTTGCGAATGGTGGCCCTCACGGTCACCACGTCCCCGTCCACGACGTAGTCGGGGTCGTCCGCCAGGTAGCTCAGGTCCGCGGGTCCGATGTTGGCGTCGGGCCGGGAAAGGACGGTAACCTCGTACTCCACGGTGTTGTCTACCCACTTCACGTCCTCCTTCGCGGAGCCCGCGCCGTACCATGCCTTGAGGGTGAGGTTGTAGGTGCCAGGGACGGTGGGGGTCCAGCTCAGCACCACCGGCCAGGGGGGTGCTCCCACGTTCAGCTGGCTGTTGGTGGTGTTGTCCACCTCCTCGCCCTGGTCGAACAGGGAGGCCATGAGGTTGTAGGAGTTCTGGTTGCCCTCGTTCCTCACCTCGAAGTTGACGATGGCCGGGACGCCCTGCACCAGCGGCGAGGGCGTTATCGAGATCGTCGTCTCGTCTATGATGAGGTCGGGCGAATTGGGGTCGTCCGCTACGGCGGGCATGGCCGTGGCCAATATCATAAGGAGTACGATCGCGGCAGCGAAGGACCCTATGGTGATCGACCTCGCTATGCGGTTTCTCTCTCTCCGGTTATCTGTAACGGTGTTCATGGACCTCACACCCTCAGCGTGCTCCCAGACCTCTTTTCCAGGGTATCCAGGAAGGAGTACCCTGTCTTCCTTGGTAGCATTAGCCATGGGGTATAAATAGGTGCCTTCCGTTTTCTCAGGCCTGACAATGCCCCTGGCACCCCCCTGGCTAGGGCCATATTTCGGCCCCAGGTTTGTGGTCGCGAGGGCCCTTTAGGGCCCTC
>CP070808.1:1406972-1414248 GCA_020343715.1 Thermoplasmata archaeon | reverse complement strand
CGCAGACGGCCAGAACTCCTACGTGTACGCCTCGGGCACGTCCATGTCGTGCCCCAGCGTCGCAGGCGCCGCCGCAGTCCTCACCCAGTACCTGGTCGAGGAGAAGGACATGGACGACCCGTCCCCGGCGATGATCAAGGCCAGCCTAATCAACGGGGCCCGTCCCCTCTCGGGCTACGAGTACCCCAACAACGTGCAGGGCTGGGGCACCGTGGATATGGTCAGGACCCTCTTCGAGGACGAGAGCTACACCATCTACCGCGACGACCAGTCCGTCGACCTGGACACCAGCGGCGGGGAGGACGAGCAGTCCTACTGGTTCATGGTGGAGTCCGACACGCCCCTTAAGGTCACCCTCGTCTGGACCGACATGGGTGGCACCTCTGGCACCGGCAAGGCCCTGATCAACGACCTGGACCTGGAGCTCATCGCCCCCGATGGCACCAGGTACGCTGGGAACCTCTTCTCCAACGGCCAGTCCGTGGCCGATGACACCTACTACCAGGACCGCACCAACCCTGTGGAGGGCTTCCTCCTCAACAGCCCCGCCCAGGGCATATGGACCATCAACGTCAAGTGCTTCAACGCACCCTCCGGTCCCCAGGACTACGCCCTGGTGGTCTCAGGCAACGCCCAGAAGGGCCACATCGACCTGGTACCCACCGTCTTCTCCGCCGGTCCCGAGGGCATGGAGGAGTTCGAGACGGGCCGCATCACCAGCACCCTCAAGAACCTGGGCAATAGGGGCATCGAGGTCTTCGACTACCTGCTGGAGCAGGTGGACCCCGACGGCGTGACCACCACGCTCTCGGCGGGCAACCATACCGACCTCGGCGCTGGCCTCCAGACTCAGATGGCCTGGGACTTCACCGGCAAGCGGGGCACCCACAAGCTGCGCCTGACGCTGGACCCCGACGACCTGCTCCGGGAGTCCAACGAGACGAACAACGTGGTGGAGGTCGAGTACTTCTTCAAGGGCTACGACGTGCGCGTCGCCACATCGGAGTCGGAGATGCACACGGACCCATCCTTCAAGGTCGACTTCACAGTGGACGTCCGTAACCTCGGGAACGTGGCGGACACCATGTCGATATCCATCACAGCCGCACCGCCCGGGTGGAGCGCGGACATCGCGTCCGAGACTTTCCTCCTCAACGCCGGCCAGTCCACGGGCGTCACCGTTTCGGTGATACCACCTAGCAACGCCACGGCGGGGGAGACCGCCGACATCACGTTCACGGCCAAGTCCCAAGGCAACGCGGCCAAGACCCATTCCATCACGCTGCGGACGGTGGTCAACCAGATCTTCGGTCTGGAGCTGACGGCCCCCGTTGACCACCTGGAGCTGCTCCCGGGCGAGGAGGCGGACTATACGCTAAGGATCCGGAACCCTGGCAACGGGGTGGACCGCTACGAGATCCTCGTCCCCACGGGGATTGCCTCGGGATGGTGGGGCTCCATCCCGGAGGCCTACGTGACGGTGGACGTCCGGTCCCACTCGGACGCGGCGTTCCGCCTGGCGGCACCCACCATAGCCATGGCCGGCTCGTCCCTGGAGTTCACCCTCAGGGTCAAGAGCACGAAGTCCGACATGGAGATGCCCGTCACGCTCTCGGCGGAGATCCTCCAGTTCTACGAGAACGACTACGAGGTCATCGTCCGCGACGTGGAGGGCGAGGTGGGCACGACGGTGACGGTGCCGGTCACCATCGAGAACAACGGCAATGGCAGGGTCGACTACGTCCTGTCAGCGATGGCCACCCAGGATACCTGGGAGGCGGGCTTCGCCGTCCCGTCGGTCACCATAGAGGGTTACGAGTTCACCTCGGTGGAGATGACCTTCACCGTGCCCGAGGACGCCACCGCCGAGACCCACACCCTTACGATATTCGCGACACCCACCGGAGGCGAGGAGCTGGTCCACGAGTTCAACTTCTCCGTGCTCCAGTACCACGGTCTCGCCATGGAGGTCACCTCCGAGGACGCCACCGTCACCCAGGGCGGGGCCTTCGAGGTGGACGTCCGTGTGACCAATCTGGGCAACGGGGTCGAGGACGTCAAGGTGCTCGTCCCGGACCTTCCCGCATTCTGGTCCTTCGACCTGGAGGACGGCGACCTGGAGATCGAGCCCTTCGGGCAGATCGACCTGACGGTGACCGTCCACACGAACAAGGACACCGAAGGCGGAGACTACCTGGTCGGCCTCCTGGCCCGGTACGGGCCGGACCGGTCCACCACGGGAGCCACCGCCCACGTGACCCTGCTGACCCGACCGGACCTCATCGTGCGCAACGGTGTCTTGACGGCGTCCTCCGTGGACGTCATGGAGGGGGACCTCATCACCTTCTCCCTCGACATCGAGAACACGGGCCAGACCGCGGCCGAGGACGTTTACGTGCAGTTCTACCTGGACGGGCTGCCCTACGGCCAGCCCCTATACCTGGCCTCTGTGGGGCCGGGTGAGGTGCAGAACCTCACCAACAGCTGGCTGGCCAACATCACGGGCCTGCACGAGATATCGGTGGACGTGGACAGCACCAAGAACGTGGACGAGACCAAGGAGGGTAACAACCACGCGGCGCTGCAGGTCAACGTGGAGCCGGTGGAGTACCAGACCTCGCCAGGACCCGGCCTCCTCATGGCCCTGGTCGCCATAGCGGTGCTCGCCCTGGTTGCCGTTCGACGCCGCTCCCGGCGGGCCTGAGCCAGGTTTAGGGCTCCCGTTCACCCCCCGAATACCCATGGGGAAAACTTAATTAGAACTCGCTGGCTTCCCCAAAGTGGCGATCTGATTGAGAGCCAGGACCATCCCCCTGTTGTTCATCCTCATCATGCTGGCGCTGCCAGCCCAGGCCCTGACGGGGGAGGCGCCCGACGGCTCCGTCGACCCTCCGGGGCCCGTCGTCGACGACGGCGTGATCCTGTGGCTCAAGGCAGGCGCCTTCGACCCGCTGGAGGACCCGGTGCCCGGGCCCAGGTACCTGCACAGGTCGTCTACCCACCCCTACTACGTGGTCCAGTTCGACGGCCCTGTGCTGCCGGCCTGGCGAGACTCCGTGGAGGCGCTGGGAGTCCAGCTCCTCCAGTACCTGCCGGACCACGCGTTCTTCACCAGGGTCCCGACCACGAGCGTCGATGAGCTGCGCCAGGTTGACCACGTGAGGTACGTTGGCCCCATCCACCCGGCGTACAGGGTCCATCCGGTGCTGTTCGACGACCTCAGGCTCCCCTCGGAGCTGAGGCTGGACCTGCTCCTGTGGGACCCGGGCCAGGCGGCCTCGGTGATCGCGTCGGTCAAGGCCGCCGGAGGCCGCACCGTCCGCGTGGACTGGGACGTGCTCACCGTCCATGTCAGGGGCTCCGCGATACCAGGCCTGGTGGCGACGTCTTCCCTGGGCATCCGGTGGGTGGAGCCTCACCTGGACCTGGAGATGCTCAACGACAACGACGCCCGCACAGTCAACGCCCGCCAGACCTCCGACGGGACCTACGTGTCCACCGGAGGCGCCCTCTGGTCGTACAACCCCACCGATGACTCATTCGAGGGCTACACGGGGGAGAACGTGACGGTCACGGTGGCCGACACCGGCCTCGACACCGATCATCCCGGGTTCGCAGGACGCATCGTGGAGTACTACGACTACGGCAACGACGGCGAGCGGGACGCCGACGGCCACGGCACCCACGTGGCGGGAACGGTGCTGGGCGACGGGAGCTGGCACCTCTCCGACGTTGGTCAGGACGGCAAGTACGCGGGTCTCGCTCCCGAGGCGAAGCTGGTGGTCCAGGAGGTGTTCGTCGCCGGTAACCCAGGCTCCAACGGTATGGGCCGCGACGCCGAGGGCGCCGGCGCCACCATCTCCTCCAACTCATGGATATCGGGCTACTTCGGCGACTACAACGGCCAGTGCGAGGCGTACGACCGGCTCACCCACGACGCCAACAACGTCAAGCCCGGGGACCAGCCCATCTTCTACGTCTTCGGCGCCGGCAATGACGGGTCCTCGGGTGTCGGCAGCATCAGACCCCCGTCCCTGGCCAAGAACGTGCTCTCGGTGGGCTCCACGGGGAACGGCAAGTGGGGAGCGTCCCCCAACGTCATATCGGGCTTCTCCTCCAGGGGACCCGCCGAGGACGGGCGCATCAAGCCGGACATAGTCCTGCCGGGTCACGTGGTTGCCTCGGCCCGCAGCAACGACGGCTCGGCCCACGCGGGGTGGAGCAGGCCCCCCGACGGACAGTCGTCCTACGTGTACGGCTCCGGGACCTCGATGGCCACCCCGGGGGCCGCGGGCTCTGCCGCCGTCATCACCCAGTACATGAGGGACGTCTTCGAGCACGAGCCCTCCCCCGCGCTTCTCAAGGCCATCCTCATCAACGGCGCCACGCCCCTGCCCGGCTACCAGTACCCCGACAACAACCAGGGCTGGGGACGCATCGACCTGGAACGGAGCCTGCTGGAGACGGAGACCTACAAGATATACAGGGAGGACCAGCTGTTCCCCCTGGACATGGACGATGGCACGAACGAGCAGTCCTACTGGTTCTTGGTGGATTCCGACGAGGACCTGAAGGTGACCCTCACCTGGTCCGACGTTCCCGGCCAGGTCAGCTCCGAGAAGCACCTGATAAACGACCTGGACCTGGAGCTGGAGGGACCCGACGGCAAGAAGTACTCTGGCAACAACTTCACGGGGGGCGTCACCGACGCCCTGGACGACTTCACCCACGACAGGGTCAACAATGTGGAGGGCATCCTCATCGAGTCCCCCGCATCGGGTCTTTGGAACCTGCGCGTCGTCGCCTACAACGTGCCCACCGGTGACCAGGACTACGCCCTCGTGGTCTCGGGCAACGTGGAGAAGGGACACGTGGACCTGGTCCCCCAGGGGATGTCCGCCACCCCCTCCGAACTGGAGGAGGGACACATGGTGACCGTTACCGCCAAGGTGGCGAACGTGGGGAACAGGGACGCCACCGACGTTCGGTACCGCTTCGAGCAGGAGGACCCCACCGGGAAGGTCACCGTGGTGGACGAGGCCTCCCTGGGCCCGATGGCCGCGACCCTATCCGTCGACCTGGGCTGGACCGTCACCGGCGTCCGGGGCACCCACGTCCTGAGGCTGATCATCGACCCTGGGAAGGGGGTGCTGGAGTCCGACGAGGACAACAACGTGGCCGAGGTCCATTACTTCTTCAAGGGATTCGACGTCCGGGTGACGACAACCAAGGCCGACCTGACAGGTGACCCAGGCGACCTGCTGATGTTCGACCTGTCCCTTCACAACGACGGCAACGTGCCCGACGAGTTCTCGCTGAGGATGTCCGACCCGCCCCCTGGATGGCAGGGGGGCTTCGTGAAGGACTCGTACACCGTCGACCCCGACGACTTCACCAACGTCCTGCTGGACATAATGATCCCCCTGAACGCCACGGCGGGCGAGATGGGCACGTTCGTGGTGACGGCCACGTCGGGTGGAAACGAGTCCAAGATGAGCTCAGTCGTCCTCACCGTGGAGGTCAACCAGGTGTTCGGCCTGGAGGTGGCGGCCGTATCCGGTCCCCAGGAGATGCTTCCCGGGGAGGACCGCACCCTCGACCTGATGGTCCGCAACACAGGCAACGGCCTCGACACCTTCACCGTCTCCCTCCCCAACCAGGAGGAGCTGACAGAGGGATGGTGGGTCCAGCTGGTGGACGTGTCGGTGGACGTCCCGTACCGGTCCGAGCACATCGCCCAGATGGTCCTCACGGCACCGGACCCAGCCTTGGCCGGCGTCTCGGTGGAGTTCACCGTGAGGACCTCCAGCGCCGGGTCGTCGCTGGAGAAGTCCGTCACGTTCTCCGCTAGGGTCGTCCAGTTCTACGCCACCGATGTGGTGGTGCAGGACCTGGTCACGTCAGGGGACGTGGGCGAGACGGTGGTCATCCCCCTTATGATAACGAACGGGGGCAACGGGCCCGTCGTCTACAACGGGGACATCAACTTCCCCGACCAGAGCTGGGTCGGCGGTCTGGACATCGCGAACCTGACCCTGTCTGGGTACAAGGACGCGCGCGTGAACCTGAGCTTCACGGTCCCCATGGACGCCATCAACCGCTCTTACGATTTCACAATGGTCGTGATCTCCTCGGGCGGCGAGATCCACATGGAGAACTTCACCTTCTCTGTCCGGCAGTTCCACGACCTACGTCTAACGATAATCTCCGAGGAACCGACTGTGACCCAGGGGCAACCCGCATGGGTCCGCCTCAGGCTGGAGAACTTCGGCAACGGCGTCGAGAGCATCTCGCTGACGGCGGAGACACCGTCCACCTGGACCTTCGAGTTCACCGAGAGGCTCCCGGTCCTCGACCCCCTCTCGGAGGCCATCATCGACCTCCGGCTGGACACCGAGGCACGGACCCTCGGAGGTCCCCACGAGGTGGAGGTGCTGGCGTACTTCGGACCGTCCAAGACCGAGCTGGTACAGGAGACGGCCGTGGTGAACATCCTCACCCGCCCGGACCTGCTGGTGGTCGACGGGGGCCTCAACCTGTCCGACGAGCACCCGTACGTGGACACCCTGGTCCGTATAACCGCCACCATCAGGAACGACGGGGAGACGGTGGCAAGGGACGTGTTCGCACAGCTGTACGTGGACGGCATCCCCGAGGGACAGCCCCAGTACGTCAGCTCCATCGAGCCCGGCGACGAGGAGACCCTCACCTTCGTCTGGACCACCAACGCCAGCGGCTTCCGCGAGCTGAGGGTGGTGGCTGACTTCCAAGACGACATAGACGAGGGGGAGGAGGGCAACAACGAGGCCTCCACCACCGTGGAGGTCTCGAAGGTGGACCTGAAGACCAGCCCAGGGCTCACCCACTTCGTCGCGATATTGGCGATGATAGCCGCTGTGGCCATCACCTGGAACCAGAGGAACCGCCGAAGGGACCTCCTACACTGACCCTCACAGGCCCTGGGAGACGGCCAGCACCGTCACCGCCGCGATGACGACCCCGATGACCGTGAGCAACAGCCCTTTGGTGCCGGTGTCCTTCATGTCGGGGGCGACCAGGGCCAGCATTCCCACGGCGATGACAGCCTCCAGGACGGCCACCGAGATCAGCCCGCCCCAAACGAAGAACGCGGAGGCCGTCAGCAGGGCCGCGGCCCCCGACACGGCGATGCTGGTGTAGACGGCCTGCCTGTCAGGCCGGAGGTGGGAGAGGCCGGGTAGCAGGGATACGGCGGCCACGTAGGCCGCCCCCAAGACCCAGGTCGCCACGGCCAGAC
>CP070808.1:1394590-1406872 GCA_020343715.1 Thermoplasmata archaeon | reverse complement strand
CCCGCAGGTGGATGGGACCCGCGTCGGTGGCGCCGATGCCCGGCTTCTTGAGCTGAACCTTGAGCTTGTTCTCCTCGGCGACCTCGAGGACGGCGTCGAGCATCCCCGCGTCCGCCACCTGCAGCCGGTCCATGATGGTAACGACGGTCCCGTGGAGCAGGCGGGCGATGATCTTCTGCCTCGGAACCCCAGGGAAGTCCGAGGCGATGGTGCTCTCCACCACCACGACGTAGTCGGGGTCCACGCGGGTGGCGGCGGGACCTCCCCCGCGGGCACCCATCTCCTCTTGGACCGACCAGACGAAGGTGACGTCGCAGGGCAGGTCGCCCTCGGCCAGGAGCTTGAGCAGCACGTAGCAGCCCGCACGGTCATCGAAGGCCTTGCCCATCACGCGGTTCTTGGACAGTCTCCGGAAGGAGGTTGAGGGTGCGATGGGGGTCCCCACCCGGACGCCGGCCCGCTTCAGTCCCGCGGCGTCCAGACCGGTGTCCACGAAGAGGTCCGACATGTCCACCACCTTCTCCCTCTCGGCGGCGGTGGTGATGTGGGGCGGCTTCATGCCTATGGTCCCGGGCAGGTCGCGACCCGAGGCCATCACGGTGACCTCCAGGCCCGGGAGCAGCCTGGGGTCCCAGCCGCCCAGGTTGGTGAAGTAGATGAAGCCCTGTTCGTCGATGTCGGCGGTGATGAGGCCGATCTCGTCCATGTGGGCGATGAGCATCACCTTGGGCCCTTTGCCCTTCACGTGGGCGTGCACGTTGCCCAGCTTGTCCACCTCGGGCTTCGCCCCCAGCTCCTTGGCCTTCTCAACGATGTACTCCCTGACGGGTCCCTCGAAACCCGCAGGACCGTTCAGCTCGCTGAGCCGCTGGAGGACACCAACGTCTACCTTCCTCGCCATCTCGACACCTCCCGGGAGGTAACGGGGTGGGTCCTTATTGTGTTGTCGCCTGGGCATCAGGCCACCTGGTGGACGCGGCTGGCACCGTCCACCTTCTCCACCATGTAGACCCTGTCGGCGAAGGTCCTGAGCTCCCGGTCGTGGGAGACCACCACCACCTGGTCCGCCGCCAGGTCCGAAAAGACGTTGCCCATGCGGGCCAGCTGCTCCCGGGAGAATCCGTCGGTGGGCTCGTCCAGGATGAGCAGGTTCCGCTGGTCGGGGGTGGCGTTCCTCCGCACGAGGCCGTTGAGGGCGAGGCGGTACGCGAACGCGGCAGCCGTCCTCTCGCCACCCGAGAGGGCCCCCAGGTCCATCTCGTAGTCCTGGTGGATCACCGTGGGCACGAAGTCCTCGTCCACGGACAGGACCAGGTCCGGATCCTCCACCAGCTGACCGAACCACCTGCCGGCGGAACCGTCCATCTCCTCCGCCATCAACGCCATCACAGAGCGCTCCATGGACCGGATGGCGGGGATCAAAAGGTCCTTGAGCCACCCCGACACGTGCACGTGGAGGGCCTGCCTTCCAAGGATGCCCTCCAGGCGGTCCACCTCCTCCCCCAGCTTGGCGCTGCGACCCTCCAGCACGGAGACCATCTTCTCGACGCCCTCGATAGCAGCCTTGAGGGAGCTCTCCTCCTTGAGCGCGGTCTGATGCTCGTTGCGGGACTGTTCGATGGCGTTGGCGTCCCATCCCTTGGCCGCCTCTTCCATGGCCTCCCGTGTCTCACGGACGGCCTGCATTGCCCCTTCCACACTCTTCTTCACCTCGACCAAGGTCTTCTCCAGGGCGGGAAGGTCCTCTAGGTCGCGGGCGAGCCGCACCTCCGTCTCCCGGAGCTCCTGCATCGCCCCTGCGCGCTTCCTCAGGTCCGCGAGCCTATCCTGGTCCCAGGATCCATCCAGATCCTCGAGCTCCCTCCGGAGGGCCATCGACGGGTGCTCCTCGACGGACCTGCGGAGTGCCTCGATGTCCCCGGCCTCGTCCCTTGCCCTCTCGAGCTCGTGGAGGACAAGCCTCCTTTCCTCGGTGACCTTCTCCAGGTCCGCGAGCCCGCGTTCCGCCTCCTCGATGTCCTCCAGGACCCGGTTCCTCTGGGCGGCCGCCTCGCGCAGGCGTGACGATATCTCCCTCCGACGGCTTCGGTTGTCGGCCAGCAAACCCTCCAGGTGCTCCTCGGTGAGCTGCTGGTGGCACCTGGGACACTTGGCCTCGCCCTCGAGGGAGGTGAGCTCCTCATCCTCTTCCTCGATGGCGCGGCCCTCCTCCTCGAGCCTCCTGACCTCATGCTCCAGGCCAACACCCTTCGACCTCAGGTCCTCCAAATCCTGTCTAAGCCTATCCATGTCCTCAGTCGGGTCCTTGAGCCCCTTAAGCCGCGCCTCCAGGTCGGCCACCCTGGTCGTGGCCCCCTCGGCGGCCTCCATCCGCATTCTTAGGCGCTCCATATCGGAGATGGCCTCCTGAAGATCCCTGCGGAGGGCCTCACGCCTGGCCTCGGCCCGCTCCAGGTCTGCCAGGTCTGCCAGGTCCACTGCTCCATCGGCGATGCGGAGCCTCACCGCCTCTAGCTCCTCCGCGCGTTCCCTGGCCGCCGCGACCTTCGAGGAGACCTCCGCCTCCCGTCCCTCCGCCTTGGCCAAGATCATCTCGGCGTCCTTGACGACAGTGAGGGCCTCCCGGTACTGGGTCTCGGATTCCACCAGACGAGTGTGTGCGGCCTCCGCCTCTGCTGCCCTGGAGGTGGCGGTCTCCAAGGCTCCAGTGGCCTCAGTTAGCGCCTCCAGCTCGGAACCCAGCTCATCCTCGACCTGGGCCCGCTCCTGCCTAACCGAGTCGATGTCGCTGGCCATGCCTCTCAGCTCAGCGGCATCATTGTCTAGCTGCAGACGGACCCTGTCCAGGTTCGTGGCGGCGATCTCGTACTCCTCCAGGTCAAGGGCCCGGCGCAGCGTGTCTTTACGCTGGGTCCTCATCTTGCTATCGTTCGTCAGGACGGTGCGCATCTCCTCCTGGGGCGTGTAGACAGAGTACGTGAAGATGTCCAGGCGGGCTCTGGGATTTCGACGCTCGCCGTACTCGAGGAGCTCCAGCACCTGCTGCCTCATCTCGTTGGACGACAGCTTTGTCTCCTTACCGTCCACCTCCAGGGCGCACCCCTTGACGGAGGCCCCGGAGCTGGTGCGGCCCAACCTCCGCGTGGCCTTGAGGGTCCTGTCCTTCACCGAGAAGACCAGCTCGACACCCCCCTCCTTCTCGCCATTGCGAAGAAGGGAGGCCGATGCCACCTCGGCCAACCCGAACAGGGCGAACTCTACCGCCAGGAGGATGGTGGACTTGCCCGACCCTATGTCACCCTCGAAGAGGTTGACGCCGTCGCCGAACTCCACGGTGGCGTCCTCGTAGGACCTGATGTTCCAAAGGTGAAGGGAGACGAGCCTCAGGCCCCCTCACCCCCCTCACCGGGTCCCGGGCGCTCGTGGAGGGCGAGCACCTCCATCGCACGGCCCTTGACACGCTCCTCGTACTTTGCCTTGGCCAGGTCCCCCTGGGGCTCCTTCGCGACGGCCAGGAGCTCCTCGGCCAGGGCGATGCCCTCGGACCCCGCGAGCCACGGGACGGGGGCGTCGTCGGCGGGGATAGCGGCCTCCAGCGCCCCCCTCTCGATCTGGGCCCTGTCCAGTCCCTCGATTCCACCTCCCTCCCCCGAGCCGGCGGTCCGGGGCTTCCGGAGGCCCCTTCGGTTCACGAAGATCCCCCGGGCGCCCCTCTCCTCCAGGTCCGTCCTCGCTCGGCCCACAGGTATGTCAGTGGGCCTGCCCGACGAGAGGGCCCCGTGCAGCCTAAGGAGGACCAGGGCCCCGTCAGGTTCCACAACGTCGACCGCTGCCCCCAACCTCCTCGTCGCCTCCTCAGCCGACAGGCCCGCGACGGCCAGGTCCACGACCTCCATGGGCGCCATGGAGATCGGCACGTGACGGGGATAACATGTGCCGTCGTCGTCGACGTCCACGATCACGAGGCCCTTCTCCCTGCCGTCCGCCAGGTCAGTGAAGGAGGCCCCGAATGTGGGGCTGGGGTAGACGGCGACGCCCCCCTCGTGGACCACCTCGACGGTGTGGTGGTGAACATGGCCCAGGGCGTAGTAGTGGAAGCCCGGGGGGAGCCTTCCCCGGTCCAGGGTCTCGAGCCTCTCCAGCTCCTCGGGCATCATGCCCTCCACCGGGCCGTGGTAGCCGAAGATGGCCAGGGGCGCGTCGGCCACCGCCCTCGCCAGGGGCTCCCAGTCGGCGGCCTCGAACAGGGCCCGCTCCAGCGTCAGCTGACGACCGCCCACGGCGGCCATGACGGCGCCCGTGGGCCCGTCCACCGTTAGGGGCGGGTGGCCCTCCTCGTGGTCCAGGTCCAGGACACCAACGTTCGTGAACAGCCCCGCGGACTCGAGCACGTCTACGATACCCTTCTCGGTCAACGACCGGTCGTGGGAGCCGTAGAGGACGTACGTCCTCACGCCCGCCTCCATCAGGACCCGGAGGCCCTCTGCGGCCCTGTCGGCCACCTCCATGTCGGGCAGGCTGGTGTCGAACATGTCGCCGGCGATGACCAGGAACTCGCACCCCTCCTCGCGCACGATCTCCAGGGCCCTGAGGAACGCGTCCAGGTTGAGCCCCCGGAGTACAGGGTCGCGGAATGCTCCCAGGTGGGTGTCTGCCATGTGGGCGAACCTGAGCCCCAACTTGTCACCAGCCGTGTCTCCCCCTTCGGCGGGGACGGTGCGGGTGTGTATGGACCGTCAGCCCTTATCAGCTTAATGAGGGGTCGTGAGTGAAAGTGCTCAGACCCTCTTGAGGACCGCGGCGAACCTCTTGACGTCCTCGGCGCTGCGGATGACCAGCCTGTCGAACCCCTCGACGGCCTCGTCGTCCTTGCCCGAGGCGGCGACCAGGAGGAGCCGGCCCCCCTCCCAGAGGTTGAAGGCATCCAGGAGCCGACGCTCCAGCTCGTCCAGCATCTTCATGGCCTTTGCGTCCAGCCGCATGACCTTGCCGACGCGGTAGTCGATATGGGGCCGTAGCGGGTCGTAACCGGCGAAGGCGTTGACCAGCTGCTTGCGTCGCTGCTCGGCCAGGTCGCGGACCTCCTTCTTGGACTTGGACTTGTCGTCCCTGGCGTGGAGCACCTCCTCCAGGGCGACGAGGCCCTCCTCCAGGAGGACGACGGCGGTCATGACATGGTACATTATCTCCGTGGCCATCCTCGCCCGCTCGGCGGCGTGGGCCCTGTTCCTTATGGCGGCGTAGGCTCCGATGGAGGCGGCGATGCCGCCCACTATTGCGCCCAGCAGTGCCGCGTAGAGTATGTCTGTCTCCACCTCAACCACGTAATAATATTGTCTAGGATGACTTATAATCCTTCGGAGCGGTGCTCACTGGATGCGCATGTCCAGGCCCAGCATCTCCCGTATGAACTCGATGGCGGCCCCCTTGGGCCTTATGATGCCGTAATGGCCCTCCAGCAGGACGTCGGGGCCGATGGCGATGAGGCGCTCCATCGACCTCCGCCAGGCGCCGATGTCCGAGCCGAAGTCCCTGTAGAAGGGCCCGTGGACGTCCTGGGCGAAGATGACCGTGTTGCCCTCGGTGGACATCTGGAGGCAGATGCTGCCCGGTGTGTGACCGGGTGTGTGGATGACGACCATGTGGGCGGTGCCGTACTCCATGACGCCGCCGTCGGCGGAGATCCTTCGGGTCACGTCGAACCTGGGCGAGTTGACGCCGTACGCCCGGGCGGCGGTCCTGCGGGCGTCCCCCTCCTCGATGGCGTCGGCGTCCGCCTCATGGGCGACCACCTCGCAGTCGGAGGTGTAGATGATGGCGGGGGCGCCCCCGATGTGGTCGATGTGGCAGTGGGTCAGCACCAGGGCCGCGATGTCCTCGACCCTGTGGCCCGCGTCCTCGATGTTGCGGGAGAGCGCCACCGGGTCGGTCCCCAGTCCCGCGTCCACGAGGACGGAGGCCCCGTCCCCCGCGTCGACCAGGTAGCAACAGCAGTCACCCGGGCCAGACAGTCCGGCCCCCCCGACCTGGTAGATGCCCTCCAGGACAGTCTCGAACGGCATCACGACTACACTGTGCGTCCCTTGGTAATAAATATTCCGAACACCCATATGGGCCCGGGATTCACCCGCCGACAGGAACCCTGATATATTGTGTGGGCATTCCCCCCACATGGTGCCGGAAAACCGTCCAAACCCGAACCTCGAGGCCTACGACATGGAGGGCCTCACCATCGGCACGATCTGCTCCCACTCGGCGCTCCAGATATTCCACGGGGCCCGTCAGGAGGGATTCCCCACCATCGGCATCACCAAGTCCGACAGGAGGGAGATGTACGAGTCCTTCACCATGGGCAGGCCCGACGAGTTCATGGAGGTCGAGGACTTCGACGAGATGCTCAAGCCCTCCTTCCAGAGGGAGCTGATGGAGCGGAACGTGGTGCTCATCCCCCACGGCTCCATGGTGGAGTATGTGGGCTCCGAGGCCGTGGCAAAGCAGCTGGAGGTGCCCATGTTCGGGAACCCCAAGGTCCTGGACTGGGAGTCGGACAGGACCAAGGAGCGGGAATGGCTCACCGAGGCCGGGTGCAAGATGCCCCGCCTGTTCCGCAAGCCCGAGGACATCCGGGAGCCATGCTTCGTCAAGCTGCCCGGCGCCAAGGGCGGCAAGGGCTTCCGCATCGTGGCCAACGAGGAGGAGTTCCAGCAGGTGGTGGCCAACACCCCCGGCCTCAAGGACGACGACTTCACCGTGCAGGAGTTCATCGTGGGCACCCGGTACTACTTCCAGATGTACTACTCGCCCATCCACGGTGACGGCTACAGTGCCGGCGAGGGCAGGGTGGAGCTGCTGGGCATCGACCGCAGGGTCGAGTCGAACATCGACGAGCTTTACCGCTTCGGCTTCTCCCGGTACGAGCTGGCGAAGGCGGACATCGAGCGCACCTTCGTGGTGACGGGCAACCTGCCCCTGGTGCTCCGGGAGTCGATGCTCCCCCGGGTGTTCGAGATGAGCCGGAACATCGTCGACGTGTCGCTGGAGAAGTTCTACCCCGGCATCATCGGACCCTTCTGCATAGAATCGGTGCTCACCGACGACCTGGAGTTCTACGTCTTCGAGATCTCCGCCCGCATCGTGGCGGGCTCCAACCTCTACCCGTTAGGATCACAGTACACCGAGTTCATGTTCGGCGAGCCCATGTCCACGGGCCGCCGCATGTCCCGGGACATCAACATCGCCCGAGGGAAGGGCGAGCTCAACAAGGTGGTTTTCTAGACCAGGTGGTTTACGAGATGGCGGACCTATTGGACATCGGGAAGGCCCTGATCAGCGTATCGGACAAGACGGGCGTGGTCGACCTCGGCCGGGCCCTGAGGGAGTACGACGTGGAGATATTGTCCACCGGCGGCACCGCGAAGGCGCTGACGGGGGCGGGCATCGAGGTGACCGAGGTGTCGGAGTACACCGGTTTCCCCGAGGTGCTGGACGGCAGGGTCAAGACGCTGCACCCGAAGATCGCCGCCGGCGTGCTCGCCCGACGGGACCTGGACTCGCACCAGGCGCAGATGTCGGAGCTGGGACTGGGCAACATAGGGCTGGTGGCCATCAACCTCTACCCCTTCGAGAGCACCGTGGCCAAGGGCTCTCCCTTCGAGGACTGCGTCGAGCAGATAGACATCGGGGGCCCCACCTTCGTGCGGGCCGCCGCCAAGAACCACGGGTCGGCCAGCGTTCTGTGCGACCCGGCGGACTACCCGGCCTACATCGACGAGCTGCGACGCAACGAGGGTGCGATCGGTGCCGAGACCCGTCGGAACCTGGCCATGAAGGCCTTTGTGCACACCGCCGCCTACGACGCCGCCATCGCCAACTACATGGAGCGGAACATCGCGGAGGCCGACGACAGGTTCCCCCAGTACATGACGGTGCGCCTCCAGCGCCGCCAGTCGCTGCGCTACGGCGAGAACCCCCACCAGGGCGCCGCCTTCTACACCGAGTTCGGCGTGGTCGAGCCCTGCCTGGCCAACGCGAAGCAGCACCAGGGCAAGGAGCTGTCCTTCAACAACATCCTGGACGCCGACTCCGCCCTCAAGCTGGTGATGGAGTTCGAGGAGACGGCCGCCGTCGTCATGAAGCACAACAACCCCTGCGGCGTCGGCATCGGGGACACCCTGGGCCAGGCCTACAAGCGGGCCCACTCCACCGACCCCAAGTCCGCCTTCGGCGGCGTCATCTCGATGAACAGGCCCTGCGACGCGGAGACGGCGGAGATGATCTGCGCCACCTTCAACGAGATAGCCATCGCCCCCGGGTACTCCGACGAGGCCCTGGAGGTCTTCAAGAGCAAGAAGAACCTGAGGGTGCTGGAGATCGAACCCCCCATCGGGGAGCACGACCAGATGTACACCATGAAGCAGGTTGTGGGCGGCATGCTGGTCCAGGACCGCAACCTGAAGGTCTTCGGTCCCGACTTCCGCACGGTGTCAGAGCTGGCCCCCACCGAGGAGCAGATGGCCGGCCTCATGTTCGCCATGAAGGTGTGCAAGCACGTCAAGTCCAACTGCATCTGCTACGCCAACGACGTGGAGACCATCGGCATCGGCGCGGGCCAGATGTCGCGCGTGGACTCGGCGATGATCGGCGTGATGAAGGCCAAGGAGGCGGGCAAGCCCATCGAGGGCAGCTGCATGGCCTCGGACGCCTTCTTCCCCTTCCGCGACGGCATCGACGCGGCGGCGAAGGCGAACGTGGCCGCCGTCATCGAGCCCGGTGGCTCCATCCGCGACGAGGAGGTCATCGGTGCCGCCAACGAGCACGGCATGGCCCTGGTGTTCTCTGGGATCCGTCACTTCAACCACTGAGTTGACCCCCCACCCCCCACCGGCGAAGCCTTTATAGAGCCCGAGCCAGTATTCGCTCCGATGGCACGTCCAAGCCCGAGGGGCGGCAAGGCCTTACTGGTCCTCGCCCTCATCCTCGTCTCGTCGACGGCGTCCCTGGTGCCCACGGTGACGGCCGCAGAGCCCCCAGCCTTCGAGTGGGGGGACGACATCATGCTGTCCGATTCCCAGGATGCCAGCGACGACGCCACCGTGGCCCTCATGCCCGACGGGGGCATGGTGGTCGCATGGCGGGAGCGGAGGGTTGCCCAGTACAACGTGTTCTTCGCGGTGCTGGACGAGGCCGGAGGCATCGTGGGCCAGCGTCACCAGCTGGGAGAGAACCTCTCGGCCTCCATGGACCCGGTGGTGGCGGTGGACTCCGACGGCATGGTCCACTTCGTCTGGACCGCCATGGAGGACCAGGAGCTGTGGTACGCCAGGGCCGAGCCCGACGGGGACCTCGTCCACGGTCCCGACAGGCTCACCGACGCCCAGGGCGACTCCGCCGAGGCCTCGGCCTGGATGGACGGCAGGGACCACCTGCACGTGGTCTGGTTCGACGGCCGCGACGGCGTGACCCACCTCTACTACATGCAGCTGGACCGCAACGGCAGGAAGGTGGTGGACGACACCCAGCTGGTCCAGACCCGCACCGAGCAGGAGAGCGCCGTGACCATGGACTCCCGCGGCGATCTGCACGTGGTGTGGAACGCCCTGGCCCCGGTGGGGCAGATCCAGTGGAACTCCGAGGTCCACTACACCAAGGTGTCATCGACCGGGGAGCTGCTGGTCGGCGACCGGGTCATCGGGACCTCCCGGGGGAACATCGGTTTCCCCGACGTCGCCGTCGACCTCGCTAACGACATACACGTGGTATGGCCCGACGGCGTGGGCCCGAGGCAGTCCATCCAGTACGCGAAGTTGGACTCCAGCGGTCGCATCCAGACCGAGAGGGAGATCGTGGGCGGGAACTCCCAGGGCGCCGGAGACGTGGCCCTGGCCGCCGACGGCAACAACCGCCTCCACGTGGTCTGGTCCCAAGGACTGACCGGGTTCACCGAGGTCCACTACCAGGCCCTGGACGACCAGGGGGACCCCCTGGGCGACCCGGTCCAGCTCACCGACGGCACCGGGGACTCCAGGTTCCCCGCGATAGGTCTCTCCATCAAGGGTGAGCCAAGGATCGCCTGGTCAGACTGGAGGACGGGCAACGCCGAGATATTCCTCAAGGTGGCCACCTTGCCGGTGGAGGGGGTGGACCTGGCCGTTTACGCCCGGGACATAACCTTCGACCCCCCCACCGTGACCGGGGGTGAGCCCTTCAACGTGACGATCACGGTCCACAACCAGGGCGAAAAGAGGGTGGGCCAGGCAACCTTCGTCGTCCAGGTGGACGGCGTCCAGGTGTACGGTGGTACCATCCACAACCTGCCTCCCGGCGTGGGCACCGACAACACCCTCCCGCTGACCCTCGACGAGGGGGACCACGTGATCTCGGTCTCGATCACCCCTATCGGAGAGGACGACCTGGCCCCCCACAACAACCAGGCCCAGAGGTCGGTGACGGCCCATCCCCCCGGTACCCTGGTGGCCGACGCGGGCCCTGACCTCCTGACCATGGTTGGCCAGGTGACCTACATCGACGCGACGGGAACCGTGTACAGGGGCGCAGCCGTCCTATCGTACGAGTGGGACTTCGGTGACGGCTCCCCTGTGGGCTTCGGTGAGTACGTGGAGCATGTCTACGGGTCGGCGGGATGGTTCACCGTCACCCTGCGGGTCTCCGACGGCTTGGTGGAGGACGCCGACACCTGCCTTGTTCACGTGGAGGAGCTGGACGAGCCCCCGAAGGCCGTCATCACCCCCGAGGGACCGCTGGTCTCCGACCGCCTGACCTCCGTGGTCCTATCCGCCAGCGCGTCCACGGACGACCGAGAGATAGTGAACATCACCTGGGACATGGGCGACGGCACGGTAATCGACGGTTGGCAGGCCGCCCACCTGTACCGGGACCTGGGCATATACCCTGTGACGCTGACGGTGGAGGACTCCCGGGGTCTCATAGACGTGAACAGGACCACGGTGGACGTGAGGAACCTACCTCCGGAGGTGGTCGAGGTGCAGGGGCCATCGGATGTGGACAAGGACGAGAAGGCCGAGTTCTCGGTGACCGCCACCGACGCAGACGGCGAGGTGGTCCGGGTCGGCTGGGACTTCGACGCCTCCGACGGCATCGCCTTCGAGGAGGAGGGCGAGGCGGTGACCTTCAGGTTCGAGGAGGCAGGGACCTACAACGTGACCTGCATCGTACGGGACGACGACGGAGGTCAGACGGTGGTGCACCTGGAGGTCGTCGTCAAGGATGCCATTGTGGGGGACGACCTCACATGGTACCTCGTCGTAACCGTCATTGTGGCTGTCATCATAGTGGCCATCGCCGCTCTGATGGTAAGAATCCGTACCAAACCGAATTTAAATGAACCCGAAGCTGATACGGGAGGCAAGGAGGTCTAGCCTTGAAGAAAGGAAGCAGCAAGAGAATGGCCGTGATCGCCGTCATGGCCATGATGGCACTAATGCCCATGGCGTCCATCGTGCCTTGCACTTTTGCGGACGAGACCATCCCCCCGAGCGGCCCCGACGGAATGCCCCAGAAGGTTCAGGACTCCATCATCAAGGCCCTTGACTGGTACGCGTCGACCCAGAACTTCGATGGCAGCTGGTCGGGCTCCGTGGGCGTCACCGGCTTCGTGGTCATATGCTTCACCGGGGCTGGCTACGACTACACCAACACCACCGTCCAGAACGCTCTCGGTTATATGCGCAACTTCTACAACCCTTCGGACGGCACGCTGGCGGACACCTACCAGACGTACGAGACCTCCATATCCCTCATCGCCATGGCGGGCGCAGGCGACCCCCAGGACGATGACAAGCTGGTCAAGATGGCCGACTTCCTACAGAGGATGCAGTTCTCCGATGACAGCGTCTACAACAAGACCGACGAGTGGTACCATGGCGGATGGCCGAACTACGCGGGCATCCCCGACATCAGCAACTCCCAGTTCGGCATCTGGGCCCTCATGGGCGCGGAACTGATGATACCGGACTACAGCATCCCTGAAAGGGTATGGACAAACTCCACCCTGTTCAGCAGCTTCTGCCAGAACTGGCCCGACCTCAACCCCATGGAATGGGCCCACAACATCACCCTCCCCAGCCATGGTGACGGGGGCTTCGTGTACAACGCCTACCGGAGCCGCACGCCCCTGGGCGAGCAGGCCTTCGAGTCCTACGGTTCCATCACCGCGGCGGGCTACTTCTCGTACATGGTCGCCGGGAACCTGGAGAACCAGCCAGAGGTGGCGGCCGCGCGCGCGTGGATGGACCACGAGTACTC
>CP070808.1:1391724-1394490 GCA_020343715.1 Thermoplasmata archaeon | reverse complement strand
ACAACCAGCAGACCCGGATGATATCAACCAGGCAGGACATCGAGACCCGGTTGAGCGACGAGCTGGGCCTGCTGATGGAGTTCATCCTGGCCACCGCCACCATGAGGGCCAACCTGGAGGCGAGGGACATGGGTTACCAGGTGGACGGGGGACGGGGCGTAGACGTCAAAGTGGACCTGCTCAACAAGGGCCTCTCCGCCGCCAACAACACCACCGTCACCGTCGAGGCCTACCAGGGCTCACAGCTGATCACCGTGGCCACCACCGTGCTGGACATCCCCCAGGGCAACTCCTCCGTGGCCACCGTCCGGGTGGAGCTTGAGGATGGCGACTACACGCTGCGGACCATCCTGGAGTACCCCAAGCGGCTCCAGGAGAACAGCACCATCGAGAGGGTGGTGCTTGAGACCCACGACGTGACGGTGGAGTCCACGTTCCTGGGGGCATCGGGAGGCTGGGGCATCGGCCTTCTACTCCTGCTCATCGCCATGGGCGTGGCCTTCCTATACTGGGCCCACCGGAAGGGCTGGTGGCGTCCGGGCATGGTCCTCAACAAGGTCATGGCCAGGATCCGGCCCTCGCCCGAGGCGTGAGGCTTAGACCTGGTGTCCTTCCCTCTTCCTGACAACCGCTCGGAGCTTCAGCTCGACGATGGCCCAGAGACCCTTGACCACGATGTCCGCCGACTCCAGCTCGTCGTTGCCGAAGCCGTGGGCTACGCCGATGGAGGTGCAGCCCACCTCCTGGGCCGCCTCGAAGTCGTAGAATCGGTCCCCCACCATGACGGCGGTGCCTCCGCCGAAGCCCTGGATGATGTCCCTGAGGCGCTCCGTCTTCCCCCCATCCCCCGACTCATACCAGCTGACGGCGTCGAACAGGTGGTGTATTTCGAAGGTCTCCAGCACCATCATGCAGTAGCCACGGCCAGCGTTGGTCAGCAGGGCGGTGCGGACGTCCATGGCCCGAAGCTCCTCCAGCATCTCGCGGGTCTTGGGGTAGAGGTAGCCCCTCTGGTTGACCAGGGAGACCTCCTTCTTGGAGACGGCGTCCACGATGATGTCCCCATGCTCCCCGGCATGCTCCTTGAGCCACATGTGGTAGTGGACGTCGGGCCGGCCGATCAGGTCCTCTATCTCCTCCACCGGCGGTTCTGGAAGGCCCAGGTCCGCGAAGGTCTCTATGACTGCTGGCACGATCGAGAGGTCCGTGCTGTACAGCGTGCCGTCCATATCGAAGACGGCTATGTCGAAGTCCACCATCTCCACGGGGGGTCGAAGGACGGGGGAGGCCATGAAGGTATCGCCTCCAGGCGACGGCGTTGGTTTGAAATAATACCGAGGGCGTTGCTCGACCGATGGCAGGAGACGACTGGGACACCATTGTGATAGGCGCTGGCGTGCTGGGCAGCGCCACCGCATACCACTTGAAGCGGGCCGACCCCGACGCCCGCATCCTGCTCCTGGACCGGAACCTCGGGCCCGCCTTGGGCAACACCAGGAGGTCCGTGGCGCTGTTCCGGGACCTGTTCACCTCCTCGACGAACAGGGCCCTGGCCTGTTCCACCGTTGCGTTCTTCGACCACGTGGAGGAGGAGCTGGGCCACTCCCTTGGTCTCAAGCGCTTCGGCTACTACTGGATGATGGGCGAGTCCATGTTGGGCTCCCTTCGTGGCCCCCTGGAGGAGCAGGCCCGGCGTGGCCTGGACCTGGAGTTCCACGACAACGACCAGGTCAGGTCCATGCTCGGGGAGGGGATGGTCCTAGACCCCAAGTCGCCGGCGGGCACGGGCCCCATGGAGCCCGTGGCCGGTGCCGTATTGGCCCACAATGGGGGGACCTTGTCCCCCACCAGGCTTGCCCGTTGGTACGAGTCCCGGTTCAGGGAGATGGGAGGAGCCGTGGAGTACGGGTTCCATGCGGATAGATTGGTCCCCGGGTCCGTCTCTGGCGGTGACCTCCACGTCTGGGAGGAGGGCCGAGTTACCTCCGTCGAGGGACCCGCTGGGAGGCGCAGGGCCAAGGACTACGTTGTCGCTACGGGGGCATGGACCCCCTCGCTGCTCGACCCCCTTGGTGTGGACTCCCTCGTGCGTCCCAAGACGAGGCAGGCCTTCGGCCTGGTGGGGGATGGCCCCAGCTCACTGCACGGGCGGAACGGGTTCCCCGGGGGTCGACTTCCCGTCCTGGTACTGCCTTCGGCCAGGGTCTACCTCAAGCCCATCCACTCCCAGTCGATGGTGCTGGCGGGCTGCGCCGACGACTTCGGTCGACCGTTCCTCCTGGACGAGGACCCGCAGCCGGAGGGGTCCTTCCTGGACGACCAGATCAGGCCTGTGATGGAGGCCTACATCCCGTCCATGAGGGGAGCCGAGGTTAAGGTCAGCTGGGCGGGCCAGTACCACTACAACTCGGTGGACGGGAACCCCTACGTGTTCAGGGAGTCGAACCTGACTGTGGTGGCGGGTGCCAGCGGGTCTGGCATCATGAAGTCCGACGCAATCGGGAGGGTGACGGCCGCGGCCCACATGGGGGATTGGGAGGCCGAGCTCTTCGACGGCAGGAGGATGGAGGTCGCTGACCTAGGCATCCACGGAAGGAGGGTCGAGCCCGAGGTCCTCATCCTCTGAATCGACCCCTGCATCCAAGCCTGTCCAGTGTCAAAACGAATCTACCAAACTATAAAAGGCATGAGTTTGATTGTTGCCCAGAGTTTATACTCTCCGGGGAGATAAAGATGCATAGAGGAAGGTTTCATGGGTGGTTAGTC
>CP070808.1:1383764-1391624 GCA_020343715.1 Thermoplasmata archaeon | reverse complement strand
CTCCTCCTCCTCGACCTCCCCCCGCTCTACGGAGTAGCCCATCTTGACGACGGCCCCCTCGATGGTCTCTGGCTCGATAGTATCCGGGTCGTAGGTTACGCACACCTTGCCAGAACCCAGGTTCACATCGGCGTTATCGACACCATCGCGCCTCTCCAACCCGTTCTTGACGGTCTTGGCGCAGTCGCTGCAATGGAGACCGCGTATACAGAACTCGTGGAGGACGGGGGCGTCATCATCTGGCACGGTATCACTCCCTTACGTGCTCCAGGGCGGTCTCGTGGAGGGCCAGCACGTGGGGGTCGGCCAGCGTGTAGAAGACGATCTTGCCCTCCTTGCGGAACCGGACCAGGTCGTGCTCTCGCAGCACGCGCAGCTGGTGGGACACCGAGGAGATGGACATGTCCAGGACGTGGCTTATGTCGCAGACGCACAGCTCCCCGGAACGCAGGGCCCGGAGTATGCGGGTCCTGGTTGGGTCGCCCAGGACCTTGAAGAGCCTGGCCAGCTGCTCGACCTCGCCGTCGGGGAGGGAGTACGACCTGGCCCTCGTGACCTCGTCCTCGTGCAGCGCACGGACCTGGCAGGTGGGTGCGTCCTTCGTTGCCATGGGCTCGTCCCCGTTATATTTGAACAATTGCTCAAATGTTCAATCAACTACTTGAACCTTTCGGGGGCGTTCCCCGGGCATGCGAAAGGATTATGACCGGGCCACCCTTTTCAGGGCCCGGCGTTACCATGGACGACCCCAAGGAACTCCGAGGGAAGTACTGCTCCGACATCACGCCGGAGGACTTCGGGAGCACGACGACGGTTGCGGGATGGCTGCAGGACGTGAGGAACCTGGGTGGCATAGCCTTCCTCCAGCTGCGCGACCGCACGGGTGTGATCCAGGTGACCGCCATCAAGAAGGAGCTGGGCAAGGAACGCTTCAGGGAGCTGGTGGAGCTGCCCCGGGAGAGCGTCCTATCGGTCACCGGCCCCGTCCAGGGGAACGACCAGGCCAAGGCCGGCTTCGAGGTCCTCCCTGACGCGTGGGAGGTGCTCTCCCAGGCCCAGGTCCCCCTGCCGCTGGGCGTGGTGGACAAGGTGGGCGCCGACCTGGACACCCGGCTGGACAACCGGTTCATGGACCTGCGTAAGCCCGAGGTGTCGGCCATATTCCGGCTCCGCGCCATCCTCACCGACGGCCTCCGACGCAGCCTCGTCGACCAGGGCTTCGTGGAGGTCTCCACGCCGAAGATCGTGTCCGCGGGCGCCGAGGGCGGTGCCACCCTGTTCAAGCTGGACTACTTCGGGAAGCCCGCCTACCTGGCCCAGAGCCCCCAGCTGTACAAGCAGCACCTGATGGCCACCGGCCTCGACCGGGTCTTCGAGGTGGCCCCCGCCTTCAGGGCGGAGCCCTCGGACACCATAAGGCACCTGGCGGAGTTCACCTCCCTGGACGTGGAGCAGGCCTTCGTCAGCAGCTCCGAGGACGTGATGGGGACGGTTGAGCGGATGACCGTGGATGGAGTCCGCTTCCTCATCGAGCGGGGCGGTGACCTGCTGGACAGCCTCCTGGAGCGGGTGGAGGTCCCGCCCCAGCCCTTCCGGCGCATACCCTACGAGGAGTGCATGTCCATGCTGGCCGACTCGGGCGTCCACGTCTCCGAGGACGCTGAGATGGGCACCGAGCACGAGAAGGCCCTGGGCGACCTGGTCCGGGAGAGGTGGGGCGAGGAGTACTACTTCATCACCGACTTCCCGACCCGGCACAAGATCGGTACCTTCTACGCCCACCGCCACGAGGACAGGCCCCACCTGACGGGCTACTTCGACCTGGGAGTGCGCGGCCAGGAGATAGCATCTGGCGGCAAGCGGGAGCACAGGATGGACGTGCTCACGGCCCAGATCGAGGAGGCGGGACTGGTGCCCGAGGAGTTCGAGTTCTACCTCAAGGCGTTCCGCTACGGCATGCCACCCCACGGCGGTTTCGGCTACGGCGTGGAGAGGTTGCTGCAGAAGGTCCTGGGACTCCCGAACATCCGGGAGACCGTGCTGTATCCCAGGGACCGCCAGCGCCTGGTCCCGTGAGGGTAGGGCAACTTTATATATCGACGTTGGCTATCCGACCAGGAAGACCAGGAGGCGAGTTGGTGGACGAGCTGGATGGACTCATCGACAAGCTGAGCGCAGCCGAGCGGAAGGTGCTACTGGCACTCCGCGAGCTGGACGGCTCGGAGGTCGATGCCGTCCGGGAGGCAGCCGGCTTCGGCGAGCTGGTCGAGGTCATGAACGCCGCCTCGTGGCTCGCCAGCAAGGGCCTGGTCACCATAGGCGAGCGTATCGACAGGTTCATCACCGTTGGACCCGGCGCCGCCACCGTCATCCGGGAGGGCCTGCCCGAGCGGAGGGCGTTGACCCCGCTGGCCCAGGTGGGCATGATGGCCGTCGACGACCTGGCGGAGGCGGCCCAGCTGGACAAGGAGGACACGGGAGTCGCCATGGGCTGGCTGAAGCGAAGGGGATGGGCCGACATCCGGAGGGTGGACGGTCGCCCCGTGCTGGAGCTGACCCCCGACGGCGACGCCGCCGTCGACAGCCCGACGGAGGACGAGCTGCTCCTGGAGCGGCTGAACGAGGCCGCGCCCGATGGCCTCCCCGAGGCGCAGCTGGACGACCAGGTGTGGCCCCTGCTGAAGCAGAGGAAGGCCCTGGTGAGGGTCCGGGAGGACGTCCACAGGACGCTGACGCTGACCGATGCGGGCCACCAGGTCCTGGACAGGGGCCTGGAGGTGCGCGAGGAGGTGGCCCAGCTGACCCCCCAGATGCTGAGGACCGGCAGGTGGCGGGAGGTGGACATGCGACCCTACGACGTCTCCGCGTACGCCCCCTCCTCCTCCGGTGGCAAGCCCCACCCCGTGAGGGAGGTTCTTGAGCGGGTCCGCCGCGTTTTCAAGCAGATGGGGTTCACCGAGATATCGGGCGACTTCGTCCAGTCCGCGTTCTGGAACATGGACGCATTGTTCACGCCCCAGGACCACCCCGCCAGGGACCTGCAGGACACCCTGTACCTGGAGGGGGAGTGGACCCCCGACGTCCCCGACGAGCTGGTCGATCGCGTCCGGCACGTCCATGAGGACGGGGGCGACACGGGCTCGAGGGGCTGGGGCGGCGAGTTCTCGGTCGAGGAGACCCGGAGGCTGCTCCTCCGCACCCACACCACGTCGATGACCATCCAGTACCTGGCGGACAACCCCGAGGAGCCATGCAAGATCTTCTCTCTGGGCCGGGTCTTCAGGCGGGAGGCCATCGACTACTCCCACCTGGCAGAGTTCTACCAGGTGGAGGGCATCGTGATGGAGCCCGGTGCCTCCTTCGCCATGCTGGTGGGCGTGATGAGGGAGTTCTACCAGCGCCTTGGCTTCGAGGACATCCGGGTGAGGCCCGGCTACTTCCCCTACACCGAGCCATCGATGGAGGTCGAGGTGCTGCTGGGCGACAAGTGGCTGGAGATGGGCGGTTCCGGGGTGTTCCGACCCGAGGTCACCGCGCCGCTGGGGGTGAAGGACCCGGTGCTGGCTTGGGGCCAGGGCCTGGAGCGCATAGCCATGATACTGTACGGCATAGACGACATCCGTCAGCTGTACGAGACGGACCTGGACTGGCTCCGGAAGCGGCCCCTGAAGTGAAAATAATCAACCCCAAAAGGTTTATTATCCATCAGTTCATCCCGACCTCGCATGGCCCAGGAAGAGTCCCTAACCGAGATGCCATTGGTGGTCCCCAAGTACTTCTACATGGCACTCCTGGTGTTCGCCATCGCCTTCTACTTCATCTGGTCGGCCATGTTCGGTACCTGGACCGACCTGGCGGTCTACACCGTCACCATCATCCTGGGCGGCCTGGGGCTCATCGGCACCCTGCTCTACACCATCAGGGAGCAGGAAGAGGCCGGGAGCGCCTAGGCTGGGTCGTCCTGCAACAATGCTCGACAGCGTGAGCGCTCAGTAGACCTTGGACACGTACATCGTCGCGATGGAGGTGCCTCCGCAGGTGGTGCAGCGGGGCAAAGCGGGGCTCCTCAGGTCCATGTCCTCTCCCAGGAACGTGACCTCCAGCTCCTCCTCGATCTGGGTCGCGCAGTCGTCCTCGCCGCACCAACCCACCCGGATGATGTCCTCGATATCGAACCCCCGGGGGATGTCGTCCATGTCCTTGATGCGGGACCGCAGCTCTTCCTCCGCCCGCTCCAGCATCCGGAACTGCATGTCCCCCATCAGCGTCTCGACGGCGTCCAGGACGTCCTCGCGACGGACCTGCTCCTTGTCCCCGGTGTCCCGGGCGGCCATGGTCACCTGCCCGTGCTTGATGTCCCTGGGGCCCAGCTCCAGGCGTATCGGCACGCCACGGCGCTCCCAGTGGTAGTACTTCTCGCCGGGCCGCAGGTCCCTGTCGTCCAGCTCGACCCTTATCCCAGCCTCGTCCAGCTCCTCCGCCAGGACGCTGGCGGCTCCCAGCACCTCCTCCTGGTCGTCCTTGCGGTAGATGGGGACCACCACTACCTGGTGGGGCGCTATGGCGGGCGGCATGACGATGCCCTTATCGTCACCGTGGACGCCGATGATGGCGCCCACGAGGCGCTCGGACATGCCGTAGGTGGTCTGGTGCACGTGCTGGTGGTCACCGTTCTCGTCCTCGTACGTGATGTCGTAGGGCTCCGAGAAGTTGGTCTTGTACTGGTGGACCGAGGCCATCTGGATGGTCCTGCCAGCGGGCATCAGTATGTCGAAGCCTATGGTGTAGAAGGCCCCCGGGAACTTGTCCCAGTGGGGCCGCTTGGCGGTGATGTAGGGAAGGGCCAGGTCCTTGGACACCCGGGACCAGATCTCCAGGTCCTCGGCGATCTGCCGCTCGGCGTCCTCGAAGTCCACGTGGCAGGTGTGGGCCTCGAAGAAGTGGATCTCCCGGACCCGGATGAAGCTGCGGGTCATCTTGGTGTCGTACCTGAAGGTGTTCACTATCTGGTACGTCTTCAGGGGCAGGTCGGCGTGGGACCGGACCCACAGCTTGAAGATGGGGTACATGGCCGTCTCGGAGGTGGGCCGGAGCAGCAGGGGCACGTCCAGGTCCTTCCCGCCGGCCCGGGTCACCCAGTAGACCTCGTCGGAGAAGCCCTTGATGTGCTGGGCCTCCTTCTCGAACTCGGTGGCGGGCACCAGGAGCGGGAAGTTCACCTCGCCGTGGCCCGTGGCGTCCAGCTCCCTGCGGATGGCCCTGTCGATGTTGGTCATGATGCGCCAGCCGTAGGGCGTCCACACGTTCATCCCCTTGACCGGGTAGCGCTTGTCCGAAAGCTCGGCCTCCTCGATGACGCGGTTATACCACTCGCTGAACTCGTCCTCCGTCATCCTGGCGCACATGTGCGGCCCCACGGCTCAGGTCATATTTAAAGGATTCCGAGATTGGCAGGGGGGCCGGTCCGCCTAGCCATCCCTCTTCTTCCGCTGGATGGGGATGTAGCTCATGCCCTTCTCGATGTACTCGGGCTTGTAGCGGTAGAGGAAGAAGCCGGCGATGGCGACGACCACCACGGCGGCCACGCACCACCCCAGGCCACCGCCGCCTGCCGCGGCGACGGAGGCGTCCACCGCCTCCTGGGTTACCTCGAAGTCCACGGGCCGCCAGACCGACACCTTGCCGTTGGCGCCCACGGCCCTGACCTCCAGGACGTGGTGTCCCTCGCCCACCATGGCGGGGTCGATGGTGAAGGTCGGTTGGCCGTCCCGGGCGGAGACGGTGTGCCAGTTGCCGCCGTCCAGACGCCACTCCACCGCCTCGATCATGCCGACCCTGGCCCACGCGATGCCCTCCACGTGCATCAGCGGGTCGCCGCCGGAACCGCCCGTGATGTTGGTCACGAAGGCCTGCAGCTCCACGTCGTAGATCTCCATGTTGTCGCCCAAGTCGAGGGCGACGCGGGTGGCGTTGTAACCGTCCACCATCCCCCAGCCGAAGTAGTTGTCCCAGTAGGGGTCCAGGGTGGGGAACATGGGCTCGCCCCTCCGCTCTGCGGTCGCCCGGAGGATCTCCCGGAGCACGTCGGGGGACAGGTCGGGGTTGGCCTCCAGCATGAGTGCGGCCACGCCCGCCACGTAGGGGGTTGCGTAGGAGGTGCCCGACCCCCTGCCGCCGTAGCCGCCGCCGGAGCCGTCGCCCCGGTTCTCGTAGACCACGCCGTTGATGTTGGTGCCCGGCGCGGTGACGTCAGGCTTCAGCTCGTCGTAGGGGTAGTCGTCGTGGTCGTCGTCGCGGGGACCGCGGCTGGAGTAGGTGGCCACCACGTCGTCGGCCCTGTGGATGGTGTTCTGGTCGTCCAGGGCGCCCACGATGATGCTGCGGGTGGAGGCGGACATGCCGGTGATGCCGTTGTTGGACGGCCCCTCGTTGCCCGCGGCCACGCAGGATACTATTCCCTCAAGGACGCACTGGTCAAGGCCCCGGGAGTACGCGTCGGAGCCGTCGGAGGGCCCGTCGTATGGGATGCCCCACGACAGGGAGTTGATGTCCACGCCCTGCTCGCCGCCGGGCCACTGGGTGTACGAGTGGCTGGCGGCCCAGTCGATGGCCTGCAGGGCCGCGTCGTAGCTGTTCTGGGGCAGCTCGCCCGGCGAGAAGCCGAAGCGGGTCCCGATCCTCAGGTCCACCAGTGACGCGTCGGGGGCGGCACCGATGTAGTCCCCGCCGGGGGCCCCGGTGCTCATGGATATCCCGGCGCAGGTGGTGCCGTGGCCCCCCTGGTCGTCGGGGTTGTAGGTCCCGTCGCGGGGGAACAGGTTGGGCCTCTCGGGCTTGGTGAAGTCGGCACCGGCCACGAACTTGCCCCGGAGAGCGGAGTGGGCGTCGTCCACACCGGTGTCCATGATGGATATGACCACGCCGTTGCCGGTGTACCCCAGCTCCCAGGTGGTGTTGGGGCTGTACTCGTCGGACGGTTGGACCTTCAGCGCCCGGGTGGCCACATCCTGGAACGGCACGGCATCGACCCTTGGCTCCAGCATGAGCACCCCGGGGACTTGGAGCAGCAGCTCCAGGGACTGGGGCCGCACGTCGCGTAGCCCCACGATCTTCAGGGCGGGGAACAGGGCCCATCCCGGTGCATCGACGACGGCGGCGATGGCCCGGGCGTCATCCTCGGTGGGGGTCCTGTCCAGGTCCACCAGCACGTCCACGGGCTCAAGGGAACCTGCGTCGACGAGGGTGTCGAGCATGTCGAACATGCCGTCCCTGTCGGCATCCATGGAGGTGGTCTCGTACCAGGGCGCTGCCCCACGGACCTCGGGGGCCTCGTATGTCGGCACATCGCCCGGGGTCACCCCCGATACCGAGGCCAGGCGATAGGTCGCCGGACCGGGGACGTTGGCGGCGCCCGCGGTGGTGGCCAGCACCATGAGGGAGATCAGCGCGATGGCCAGGTACCAATGGCGTCGGGGGCGTCGTGACATCAGCGTCCGAATGGATGGGGTCGTAGATGAAGGTTTCAAGTGGTCTCACCTCTTTGACCTGCGGGCCCCTCGTCCCCTGACTCGCCGACGGGGCCCTCGCGGCGACGGGAGCGGGCGATGGCCCACCCGGCGACGACCACCAGTATCACGAGGACCAGGAGGCCCAGGAGCTGCACGGTCGTCAGGGGTATGAAGCCCAGTATCGACTCATCATCCCCTTGTGGTTCCACGGTAATTATGAATTGCGTCTTGGTTTGGTGGGTGCCGTCCCAGACGGTGACCTCAACGGGCCACTCGCCCACGTCGATTTCGGAGGGTGTGAAGGACACCCTTCCGGTCTCGGGGTCGATGTTGAACAGGAGGGTGTCGTCGG
>CP070808.1:1375653-1383664 GCA_020343715.1 Thermoplasmata archaeon | reverse complement strand
TGGCGATGATGAGGGCAATTCCGAGGGCCACGTTCTCAGCGAACACCTGGATGAGCCACTCGGCGGCGTATGCGTACATAATCCCACTGAAGAGGGATCCGAAGGCCACAGCACTGATGACGTAATAGGGTTTCAGACCTATCATCCGGCCCACGATGCCGCTGGTGGTGCCACCCGCCCCGATGAAGGGGAAGGATACTATGGCGAAGATCCCCAGGAACGCGCCCGTCTTGATGCTCGGGTGTTTGTCCAACGTCTCGGCGCCCTTGGACTTCGCGTACTTGAAGATCCTGCCAATCAGGGGGATCTTCTCCAGGATGTAGTAGTTCCAGGAGATTATCATCGCCATGACGGTGTCGACCATGAAGACGGTCAGGGCCATGACCATCGGGTGGAAGCCATCGGCCACCCCTAAGGGTATGATGGACTCCTTGCCCAGCGGAGGGAAGAGGTACGCAAGGGAAATCGCTCCCCAACGGATGGCTAGGTCCCCCCAGATCAAATAGGAGACGCAGAAGACACCCAACCACAGGCAGATGGGGAAGAAGAACTTGAAGATGATCATGGGCCAGGTATCGCCCTCGTCCTCGTACATCAACGAGTCCTTCCAGGTCTTCTTCTCCACTGGAGGGGCCTCCACGACCTGGTCCTGCGTAGCCTGTTCATCCTCTGCCAAGTCCATATCCCAACCGTTTCTTAGATCCCTATGATTGTATTGGTTCGGAGGACCCGTCACTCACGGGAAATCAGGTCCTTGGCCACGTTGGTGGCCTGGGCGAGGACCTCCTTCTCCCCCTCGATGAAGCCGTCCTCCATCAGGACATTACCGTCGCATATGGTGGCGGTCACGGCGTGACCGGCGCCTGCGTAGACCAGGTTCGAGACGATGCTGTGGACGGGCTGCATACCCGTGCGCCTCATGTGGACGAGCACGATGTCAGCGGCCTCGCCCTCGGCGATGCGTCCCCCAGGCAGGCCCAGGGCCCTGGCCCCCTTCACTGTGGCCGCTTCCAGCACCTCTGTGGCCGGTAGCACCGTGGGGTCGCCCCCCAACTTCTGGAGCAGGGCAGCCGTCTTCATGGTCTCGAACATGTCCAGGCTGTTGTTGGACGCTGCACCGTCGGTCCCCAGGACCGTGGGGGCGTTCGCCGAGGCGAGGTCCGCCCAGGGCATGATGCCTCCCACCGCCAGCTTCATGTTGCTGACAGGGTTGTGGGACGCGGCGACGCCTCGCCTTCCCATGAGGGCGATGTCCTCGTCGTCCAGGTGCACGTTGTGGGCGGCCACCACGGGCATCTCTAGTACACCGAGTCTTTCCAAGAGGCCCGCTGGGGACGCACCGTGGTCCCTCCTGCACTCCTCGACCTCCATGGCCGTCTCGGCCAGGTGGGTGTGGACCAGGATCTCCTCCCTGGCGGCGTAGTCACGCACCCACTCCCATCCCTGGGGCGAGACCGTGTACACGGCATGGGGACCCACGGCGGGCGCCACCAGGCTGTCCTTTAGCTGGCGGATGTGACGGGTCGTCGCCTCAGTCGCGGTGATGTTGGCCTCCCTTTTCTCGTCGTCGAACAGGTCTATGAAGCCCTCCGAGATGACGGCCCGCACACCCGCGTCGTGGGCTGCGTCGGCCATGCGGGGCCCGAAGAAGTACATGTCGTTGAAGGCCGTGGTGCCCGTCCGTATCATCTCGAGGCACGCAAGCCTAGTCCCCCAGTAGACGTCGTCGGGGGTGAGCCTTGCCTCCACGGGCCAAATGCGGTCGGACAGCCACTCGTGGAGCAGCATGTCGTCCCCGAAGCCCCTCAGCAGGACCATGGCGGCGTGGGTGTGGGTGTTCACCAGACCCGGCATGGCCACGTGGCCCTTGCCGTCGATGGTCCTGTCGGCATCCACCCTCTGGCCGATCTGGGATATGACACCGTCCTCCACGAAGATGTGGGTCGGTTCGGTCCCGTCGACCAGGGTCACGTCGGATATCAGCAGGCTTGACACGTCATCACCCTCACTTCATCACTCACAGGCGGCCCGCAGCCGCCCTGAGGAGCCTCTCTATGCTCTTCCAGTTGCTGGCCGCATTGGCCATGATGGTCTCGAACTCCAGGGGCTCGGTCCCCATGCCGTGGGCCATGTTGTCCACCGAGCATATGACGGCCACCTCCATCCCGATCTCCATGGCCAGGGTGGCCTCGGAGGCGACGGTCATCCCTAGCAGGTCACCCCAGGCCTTCAGGGCCCTTACCTCGGCCCTGGTCTCCAGGCGCGGTCCCCGGGTCTGGACGTAGACGGCCCCGTCGAGGACGGGGATGCCCTCCTCGGCGGCCACCACGACCAGGGTGGACCTCATGTCGTCGGACAGGACGGGGGCGATGTGCCCTATCTCGTCGTCGTAGAAAGTGGGGATGGTGAAGGGGCTGGAGAAATCGTCCACCAGCACCACCGTGGGAGGTTCGATTCCCTCCCTCATGCTGCCGGCGGAGGCGACCAGTATCAGTTTCTTCACCCCTGCTGATCGCAGGGCATGGACGTTCGCCCTATGGTTGAGCCTGTGGGGTGGGACGTCGTGGTCGAGGCCATGCCTCACCAGGAGGGCCACCTCGCCTTCGCCCCACATGCCCACGTGAAGGGGCGAGGAGGGGTGACCGAAGGGCGTCTCGACCTCCAGCCTCTCCAGCTCGAGCCCCTTGGCCCGCTCGACGAGGCTGGTGCCTCCTATGATGCCGATCCTACGGACCATGTCCTCAGGCCTCCGACCCGACCATGGGCGTTCGTGGTAAAAAGGCTTCGTGGGCCATCACCGGCGCCGTCTCCTACCGGCGCCTCGACCCTTCCTGCGACCGCCCCTGGCCTTGCCCTTGCCTCCCTTTCCCTTCCTTCGGTCCTGGGGCCTCCTCCTCTTCCAGCCCGCCGGGGGCTGGGGCTGCTCCGTCCTCAGCTGTTGGACCCTCTTGAGGAACTGCTCGCGGAGCTCCTGGCCGAGACTTCCGTCGGGCCTGCTGTCCATGGAGTCGCCCCGGGCGGCGATGGCTATCTTGCCCGCCAGGGCACGGGCTACTCGGCCCCGCAGCCATGGAGGCGAGGAGTGTACCGAGGGGTGCTGGAAGATGACGCCATGCTTGGGGGCGGGAGCTCCCTCCTTGATGTGAAGGAACAGGGCCTTCTCGGCCCCTAGGAGCTGGATGGTCGAGGAGGGCATCCTGGACAGGCGCTCCAACGAGCCGGCGAGGCTAAGCAGACGGGCACCGACCAGCGGTCCCGCCAGCACGGCCATGTTGGGAGCGACCTCCACTACCGCCTCCTCGAGGGTCTCACGGAGCCTCCTGCCCTCGGCCCTGGTGTCACGGATGTGCCTGGCCATGGCCGCCATGGCCGGTCCCTCGCCCGTAGCCAGCGGCCTGCCTGCGTCCACCCCGGGGTCCAGCTCGGGCCTCCTTGCAAGGATGGCTGACCTGAGGGGGTCCTCTGCGACCAAGGCGATGAACTCGTCGTCGCCCACCAGGGCCCCCAGCTCGGGGAAGTGGAAGCTGTGCCAGTACCTCAGCATCTCTAAGGAGCGGGTGCCCTCCCTCTCCACCAGGTCCATGGCCCGGAGGTACAGTATCACTGGTTGGTCCTCCGGCAGGGCCTCCCGGATGCTGGCCGTGGCCAAGACCAGGCTCGCCTCCCGAAGCAGGTCGGCGGGCAGGCCCAGGTCCTCGGGGGCAGGGACGACCGCGGGGGGCATACCGTCATCCGCCATGGCGGCCCCGTCCAGGGCCAGTAGCCGTACCTCGGTGACCGAGAAGGGGGCGCCCTCGGGCGCCACCTGGAGCTCCTCGTCCAGCACCTCCCCCTCGCGGATCAACCGGAGCCGGTGGGCTATCTCTTCGGCCTTCCTCGGGAATGTGGCCGACGAGACGACATCCCCGTCGTCCCCCAACAGGAAGGAGCCATACCAGGTGGTGACGAGTCGCATGGTGAACGGCCCGGTACAGATGGCCCACGTAAATAACAGTGACGGTTCCGCCCGCTACAACAGCTCGACGACCACCACGGCAGCGGCCAGCAGGGCCACGCTGACGGCGCACAGGACCAGGGCGAACAGGGGGAACAGACGGGGCACCGGGGTCTCCAGCGTCCTCAACTGGGGGAAGTGGAGCACCGACCAGACGATGAGCAGGACCTGGGCGCCGTTGACCATCCCCAGGCCCAGGAGCTGTTGCCAGTCCGTGGTGCCCACCCCAAGACTGGTGGCCAGGAGCACTCCGGCCAGGGCGGCCGACCACATGAATGCCGCGAACCAGAGCTCGGCCCTCCGGTCCAGCTCCTGCTCCGCCCTCACCCCGAATCCAGCGTACAGCCCCGAGACGAGGCCCACGACCATGGCGCTGACCAGGACCGCCGCGTCCAGAACGCTCACGCTGGCTGAAGGGCCGTGGGTACGAAAAAGGTTTGCGCCCCGCCTCAGGATGCGGCGACGCCCGACCGGTCGGGGAACCGGTGGATGTCCTGGGCGATGCGGAAGGACCTGTTGGCGTAGATGAGGGCCTGGGTCACGTCAGCGCTGTCCAGCAGCGACCTGGCGGTGTTGGCCAGCTCCCATGCGTTGGTGAGGTTGCACCCGTTGGCCTCCATCATCCGGAGCGTCTGCTCCAGCTGGGTGATGAGGCTGTTGGTGGACTCGTATCGGTCCAGCCATGGGACAGCGCCCTCTGAGGAGGGCTCCTCAGGGACTCCAGGTGAGGCGTAGTCGACCTCGTCCTGCTCCTGGACCACCTTCTTCTTGGCCGCAGGCTCGCAGTCCAGGGACATGATCAGCTCGTCAACGTCGTCGAGGACGGGGTCGCAGGACTCAGGAGGGTCGGGCTCGTAAACCCTCTCCACTGGGGGCGCACCGCCCCGCTTGCCTGCTTTGACCAAACTCTTACCTCCTCGTAGAGCTGACCGTAGGTATTCCCATAATTGTGGGCGGCCCTCTTATAAGGCTAACCGATTACCTCTCAAGACTGATTATCATAGAAGAGATATGATGGCCCCCCGTGTTTAGGGCCAGAGCTTGCCTGGGTCGTCGCCTTATCCCCTGGAGCTATATGTCCTACTCAGAGGGCTCCTCGGCCTTCTCGTCGGTGTCGGGGACCTCCTCATCGGCCACCGCGGCGTCGAGTTCCGCGTCCTGCTCGTTGACGATGTCGCACATCTTGCCCGCGGTCTCACCGTCCCCGAACTTGTACCTCGCCCAGATGGCCAGGAACGAGGGGAGCACGAACACGGAGGCCATGAAGCTATAGAATATCGACAGTGCGGTCACGATGCCGAACTGGGCCATGGGCGGCAGGATGGAGAAGGTCAGGATACCGAAGCCCCCGATCGTGGTGGCGGCGGCACCGAACAGCGCGGCTCCGGTGTGCCCCACGGTGTTGCAAAGGGCGTCCTTCCAGGGCTTCTTCTCTATGTCCTCCAAGAACCTGTGGGATATGTGGATGGCGTATGTGATGCCCAGCCCTATCGTGAGGGCCGCGATCATGATGGTGACCACGTTGAGGGGTATGCCCAGCAGGAACATCGAGCCGAAGACCCAACCGATGACCAGGATGATGGGTATGGTGGACATGAGGCCCACCGCCACCGTCCTGAAGAAGATGTAGTAGACGATCATCAGGAGGAACATGGCCATGATAACGGTGGCGACCACGGACCTTAGGCCCGCCTCGTTCATGGCGGTCACAGTGAGGTACGTGAGCACAGGGCCGTCGGTTACGATGGCCTCGTCCAGGTCACCATCGTCCTTGAGGTCGGTGAGGGGGGTGATGGCCTTGTTCAGGTCATCGTTCAGCTGGGCCCCGCCGTCGGGCGCGTCCCGCACGGTGACCCTGATGAGGGCCGCGTCGAACTCGCCGTCGTCGTTGATGTGGATGACGCTCTGGGTATCGGCGGAGGTGGATGGATGGGCCACCAGGGCGTCCAGGAGGGGGACCAGGTTCGTGGTGGGGACACCATGCTCGTCTGGCTCGGTGGTCTGGTAGACGTCCCCGATCTCGGGAACGAAGAAGGGTGACGTGGGCAGGGAGTATCTGAGGATGATAGAGACGGGCGAACGGGTGTCGGCCATATCGCCGACCTTGACCACGTCCCGGGCGACCCCCATGTTGTCCTCGGAGGCGTGTATGGCCTGGAACACTGTAATCGTCGCCACTTCCCCCTCAACTAGGATGTTGCTGCTGCTGGACGAGAAGTTGAAGTTGTCCAGGAGATAGTTGATGGTCTGGGACTCCTCCAGCTCCTCGGGCAGGAAGTCCATGAAGTCGAACTCGGACTCGATCTCGCTCACCGAGTAGAAGGAGATGCCCGATAGGACCAGGGCGACCACCGCGATGACGGGTCCATGCGAGGCACCGGCGGTGGCCCCGATCTGCACGAACCTCACCAGCGCCTTCTGCTTCTTGGGCCCGTTGTTGCCTCCCTTGGAGGAGCCCCTGCGCTTCCCTTGCCTCTCCCTACGCCGGTCGATGAGGAGGCGGGCGGCAGGCACGAAGGTCACCATCACGAGGAAGGCCGATATGATGCCCATGGCGGCCAGCATCCCGAACTCCCTCATGACCGAGAGGTCCGAGATGATGTTGGACATGAAGGAGAACACGGTGGTGATGGTCGCCAGCATGAGGGCCATGCCAACGCTGCCGATGGTCAGCACAACGGACCTGTCCAGGGAATGCTCCCGCTTCTCCAGACGGTTCCTCATGGTGAGGTGGATGCCGTAGTCCACGGCGAGGCCCACCAGCAGCACTGGCACCGCTATCGTCATGGGATTGAACGTGAAGCCCAGGATGACGCCCAGGCCGAAGGTCCAGACTATCACCATGAGCAGCGCGCTCAGGGTGAGGGCCGTGTCGGTGAGGGACTGGAACACCAGGGCGAGGATGACTATGATGAAGAGGATGGCCAGGAACAGAAGTGTGCCCAGGGACTCCATGGAGGAGGTGTTGATCTTGTCGAACAGGATCTCCCCCGCCACCACGCCGAACTCGATGGTGTCCTTGTTCTGCCTCTCGACCTTGTCGGCCATCTCCTCCAGCTCGTACTGGGACTCCAGTATCCTGTCCGAGTCCTTGGACCCGTTCTGCTGGACGATCATGAGGGAGGCCTTCGCGCTGGGAGCGGGTTCGGTGGGGTCGTAGTCGGTGGACAGCACGAACTGGAGGCCCCCGGCCAGGCCGAGGATGATGCTGGCCATGACCTCGGGCTGGGTCTCGAACCCTGTGAACTGGCCCAGGGCGAGGTTGATCGCATCCAGGTAGGCCAGGCTGTTGAGCATGGACATGTTGTGGTCGATGGGGGTGCCGTTGTAAGTGTAGGTCCCGTTGACGAACTGGTCGTCGTCCATGAGCCCCATCAGGGGGACCCCTACGGTGCCGTTGACCGGGTGTGATGCGGCGATGGTGGTATCCCTGGCCATCACGGTCCCTTGCACGGCCATCGCCATCGGCGTCGGGTCGAAGGTGTTCATTCCGGTGATGGTGCCCTTGACGGCGTTGTCGTCCATGGCCTCGATTATCATGCGGATGGTGGTCAGGTTGGGAGCGCCGAATCCGCCATTGCCGTTGCCCGGACCACCGGAGCCGCCGGCCCCCGCGATGATGGCATCGTACATGGCCTTGAGGCCCATCTCGGTACCGATCAGGGTCTGGCCGACGACCTCGGGATTCGACTGGTTCATGAAGAGCAGGCCCTGGGACATGAGGGTCAGGTTCTCGTCCATATAGGTCATCTGGGCGGTCATGACCCCCATCTCGTCGATGAAGATCACCGTCCCCTGCAGGCTCATGGAACCTATGGCTATCAAGTCCGCTATGGACTGGACACCCGAGGGGACCCTCTCGGTGGGTTCCAGGGTGTCTGTTATGTCCAGGTCCTCGGATTCGGGCTCAAGGATGGCCTGCTGGAGGTCCAGTATCGCCAGCAGGGCCTCCTGGTTTAGCACGTCCCCGTCCTTGCCGGCGGGATCCCTGGTTATCACCTGGACCGTCCTGGTGTC
>CP070808.1:1366249-1375553 GCA_020343715.1 Thermoplasmata archaeon | reverse complement strand
CGGGCCTGTTCGAGAACGGCATCGTGTTCTGGTCGGCCGAGCTCAGGCAGGGCTCCTTCGTGCCCTACGGCCTCATCAGGGACTTCGAGGTCACGAGGGTCCTGAGGACGGAGACCCTCATGCTGGAGATAGAGGGGTTCGAGGACAAGGCCCCCATGATGGCCGCGAAGGTCCTGGGGGACGATGGCCTGGAGATGCTGAGGAAGATTATCGATATGAGGCACGATTATGTGGGCCCGCCCGACCTCCACGTCTACGGCGGTCGGTCCTCGAAGGTAAGCACCATGGCTGGGAGGACTGGGGATGTCGAGGAGGGGGCGTGAGCCCTAAAGGTCCCACTCCTTGGGCCGCATGCGCTGAAGTAACAGCGTTATGAGCACGAACACCAGGATGAGCACCAGCGCCATCTGCTCCCACCATGAGGAGAAGGGGATCTTCGCCTCGTCGGCAGGCTCGACGGACATGTACACCTGGGTCTCGGTGGACAGGTCCGATGGCTCGGCGGTTACGGTGAGGGTGATGGTGTGCAGGCCCTCGGACAGGTGGTCCGAGAAGCTGGGGGAGGTGCTCAGCACGCCGTCGATGTCCGAGGTCCAGACATAGGATAGGCGCTCTCCCCTGGGATGGTAGGACTGGCTGGCGTCGAAGAACACCAGGTCGCCCACGGAAACGATGTGCTTGACGGGCTCGGACACGATGATGACGGGCTTGAGGTTCCCCACGTCCGGCAGGTCGGCGTAGATGCCGAAGGGCTCCGACTGCACCTCGTTGCCCACCGCGTCCTGGACGCGCCAGATCAGCCAGTTCTCGCCCTCCTCCACCTCTATGTAGAAGTTGACGCTGGCGAAGGGGACGATGGGGACCGAGGTGTCGATCTCCGGATACACCCACGAGCTCTGGCCGCTCTGGGGCCGGTCGATGGTGTACTGGAGGGTGCGCAGGTCCACGCCGCTGACCTGGCCTATCTCGCCGTTGTCGGACACGCGGACGCTGACCTCCACGTACTGCTCGGTCACGATGGTGCCGGGGGTGGGCAGGTTCTCGGTGATGGTGGGCTCGGTGGTGTCCACCTTGATCTGCTGCTGGAAGGTCTCGGACTGGTAGCCCACGGCGTCGGTGGCCCGCCAGAGGATGTAGTTGTCAACGCCCTCGTCCAGGCTCAGGAAGGCCGTGCACTCTATGGTGTCGCCCCGGTGGGTCTTGGCCAGGGGCACGTGCCATATGCCCTCGGGGTCCACTCCCAGGATGTGGTACTGGATGGAGCCGTCCACGGTGCCCGACAGGATGTCGTCCACCACGATGGTGACGGTCACCTGGCGGGTGTCCACCCACTCGTCATCGGCGGGGCTCGGGGATGAGAACACGGGGCCCGTCATGTCGATGAGCACCCGCTGGAGGGGTGACGCGTAGTACTCGAACCTCTCCAGGTCGCGGGCCCGCCACTGGACGTAGTTCCTGTCGCCCTCGGCGAGCTCGATGTTGGCCATGATGGTCACCCGGGACTTGTCGGTCCCGGCAGACGCGGTGGCGTCGTAGGTCATCCAGGGGCTGAAGGAGCCCGGGCTGGTGGAGGTCCGGTACTGGACGTGGCTCAGGTCCAGGTCGTTGCCGCGGGTGTTCTCGATGGTGATCCCCACGGCCACCCGCTCGGTGTTGTGCCACTTGCCCGCCACGGGCAGGGGGTTGCTGAAGGTGATGTTACCCAGGTCCACCTCGATGAGGTACACGTCGGAGGTGACGTGACCGTTCCCCACCAGGTCCATGGCCCGCCACTGGATGGCGTTGGTCCCCTCGGTGAAGGTCTCCAGCACGTCGGCCACCACGTGGTCATCGTACACCTCCACGTTGTGGGCGTCGGTCCAGGTGTCCGGGAAGCCCTCCTCGTCGCCGTGGATGTCGATGCGGTACTGGACCGACTCGTAGTCCACGCCGGGACCGACGGGGTCCTCGATCTCGATGGATATCAGGTGGTCCTTGCTGGCGATGGTCTCGGTCGGGTCGGGGTTGGGATTCCCGAAGATGACACCGGTCCCGTCCACGTTGAGGACGAACTGCAGGGTCCTGAAGACCTTGGAGCGGTCCACCGTCTCGATGGAGAGGGAGTAGACCATCTCTGGGCGGGAGGTCCCCGGCGTGAGGGCGTGCACCGAGATGGGGGCGCCCCGCAGGACCGGGGCGGACCACTCCCCGCCCAGGTCGTCGCGCACGACGACGTACAGCTTCTCGTTGGGCGGGTAGTACGATACTTCACTGTTCACACCGTAGGCGGCCAGGTTGTAGACCACCTGGGCGTCGGTGAAGGAGAGGCCTTCGTTGGCGGCGACCCAGTCCCCCGAGTCCAGGGGGCCCTGCCGGTCGCCGTAGATGGCGATGTCCTCGGTGAAGTCCAGGCTGTCGACCACCTGGGCCGCGTCGTTCCACCTGCCGGTGGACCGCAGGCCGTGCCCGTCGGTGGCCTCCAGGCGCACCGTCAACGGCCTGCCCGAGGGGTAGCCCCAGTGCAGCCAGAGGTCTATCATGACGTCGGTGGTGTCCAGGTAGGTGCCGCTCTCCATGGGCCGCACGAACAGGGCCCTGACCAGGTTGTCATCGTCCCTAAGCTCGATCAGGTTCTGGGTCTCCACTATCCACCGGAGCACCACGTCCTCGCCGTCGGGGTCCAGGTGCAGGTCGATGTGGTCCAGGGCGTGCAGTCCGGTCCGGTGGGTCACCGACATGCGGACGGGGTACGCCGAGTACTCCACGAGCATCATCTCGTCCTCGGTCAGGTCCATGACCTCGAAGGCGTCCACCTGAAGGGGTGGCATGGTCAGGTCGGCGCCCCGGTAGATGTGCATCTCGCCCGAGTCTATGCCACCGCCGGTGTCCGCTCCGGGCGCGCCCACCAGCACGTCCTTGAAACCGTCACCGTCGATGTCGCCGGCGCCCGCCAGGCCCATGCTCAGGAAGTCGCCCGCCTTCGTGCCCACCTCCACGATGGAGGGGGAGTTTCGGAACCCGGTCTTGTCGCCCAGGAAGATGTAGACCTTGCCCCGCTCGGCCTCGCCGTCCGATGAGTGCTTGGGCGCACCGATGGCCACGTCGTCGAAGCCGTCCCTGTTGATGTCGCCCAGGAAGGCTATGGTGTAGCCCAGCAGCGCTCCCTCGCTCTCCCCCTGCATCACCAGCTTGGGGTTGGGGTCGATGCCGTGCTCGGTCCCTAAGAACAGCTCCACCTTGCCGGCCTTCAGGTGGGAGCCCGAGTCGTCCTCGGGGGTGGATATGATGAGGTCGGCGAAGCCGTCCTTGTTGACGTCGCCCACAGCCCTAAGGGACAGGCCGAAGTAAGACTTGGGCACGTCCCCGGGGATTATCTGGTCCGGGACGATGTCACCGATGTTCGCCTGGCCGTAGAAGAAGTAGATGGCGCCCTTGCCCTCGCCCGAGGTGACGAAGGGCGCGCCGACGACGAAGTCGTCCCAACCGTCGCCGTTGATGTCGCCGGTGCCCGTCACCGCGTGACCGAACCGGTCGCCGGGGCTCTCGCCCTCGTAGGTCCAGATGGGATGGTCGTCCAGACCGTCGGGACCGCCCAGGTAGAGCCGTGCCATGCCGGTGGCGTCCTTCCATCCGTCGGCGCCCACGATGATGTCGGCGTAGCCGTCCTTGTTGATGTCCCCGACGGAGTCCACGTCGCTGCCCAGTCGCATGTCCTTCTCGGTGCCCAGTAGCACCTGGTCGGGGCGCTCTGACAGGCCCGACGGGGACCCGTAGAACACGAAGACCCCGCCCGCGGACCTCAGCCCGTCCACGTACAGGTCGGGGGCGGTGATGAGCACGTCGTCGAAGCCGTCGAAATCGATGTCGCCCGCGGGACGGACCTGGGACTGGGGAGTGAGGATGAAGCCGGAGCCCGCCATGGGGTTGACGGTGGCCTCCCGGATCTGGTAACCGCCATGGTACACCACGGCGTGGCCCCTTGCAGGGACCAGGACGGCCATGTCGTCGTAGCCGTCGTTGTCCACGTCGCCGATGCCCGCCAGCTGCCCGCCGAAGGCCTCACCAGGCTGCCTGCCCGGGATGATCTCCTTGACGTCGACTATGTCGACTGGACCCTGCCCAGGCTCGGTGCTGGCGGGCTGCGGGTCGAACCCGTCGCCCTCGGGCAGATGGAGAGGCGGGCCGCCATTGTCCTCCTCCATGCCCAGGGCCTGGGCGGGCAACAGGGAGAGGAGGAGCAGGGCGATGGTAAGCACGACATGTGCTTTCCCTCGGTATCTATCCTCGGATTCCATTGAGTACCCTAACTCTGTACGTTAATCAAGCGGTCATTTGCTTATTAACGTTTTCGGTGAAACCTGGCATGTCCCGAACATGATGGCCAGGAATCCTTTCGGTAGCCCAATAATTGAAACGTTGGCGACCAGACGCGCCCTTCACCGGAAAGCCTTATCATCAACCTAGTGCATCGATTCGCGGGGAGGCAGGCGAATGGAGATACGTATAAGGACCGAGCGGGACGTGTACGAGCCCGCCGCCGACACCGAGCTCCTGGTCAAGTCGATAAGGCTGAGACAGGGGGAGCGGGTCCTGGAGATCGGCACCGGCACCGGCGTCATCGCCATCCATTGTGCCAAGCACGGGTGCCACGTGACCGCCACCGACGTGGTGGAGGAGGCCCTGGAGCTGGCCCGAGAGAACGCTCTGCAGAACACCGTGGACGTGGACCTGCGCCAGGGGGACATGTTCGAGCCCGTCGCGGGCACCTTCGACGTGATCATATTCAACCCCCCGTACCTCCCCACGGCACCAGAGGACCTGACGGACTCGCCCCTGGACACGGCCCTGGACGGAGGGCCCGACGGCACCGAGGTCACCGTGCGGTTCTTGGAGCAGCTTAACGAGCATCTGGCCGATGAGGGGCGCGCCTACATCGTCGTCTCCAGCCTCCAGGACGGGTCGAGGATAGACCAGGCGCTGCTGAGTCAGCACCTGGTGGCCCGCAGGCGCGGCTCCGAGAAGTTCGACTTCGAGACCATCTCGGTCCTCGAGATACGAAAGCCCCCCTCGGAGGCGCGGCCCGGGGGAGCTGGCGCTGTGTAATGGCCAGGGCCTGCTAGGAGCGTTTAAATAGTCGGAGACTATTCTCCACTTCCGCCTGGTGCGAGCGTAGTGTAGGTGGTTATCACTTAAGCTTGCCAAGCTTAGAACCCGGGTTCAAATCCCGGCGCTCGCACCACTCCCTTCTCCCCTTCACACCACGGCGTTAAGCACCGCGAAGAACACCAATTGGACCAGGAAGTAATGGATGTACAGGGTGTTCCTCGTCTCCAACTTCAGGTATTCGTAGGTAAGGGCCACGCCGAAGCTGATGACGAACCATGCCACGAAGTTGTGGAGGGGCGGCATCACGGCGGTCCAGGTCCAGTAGTCCAGGGCGATGGCCACGGGCTCCATGACGAAGTCGAAGGCGGTGGTGAGGGCGCCGGTGAAGACGGCAACCTGGAGGGGACCGCTCACGATCCGCTTGGTCAGCGTGAGGGCCCCCAGGACCACCAGGACCCAGTTGAAGCCGATGACCACGGGGACCGCCAGGGCCTTCCAGCCCAGGGTGTCGCCGTACTCGTAGTCCCCGAACACCAGGCCGGTGGCCACGCCCGTGGCCTCCAGGGTGAAGGTCATGATGTAGATGCCCAGGGCCCATAAAAGGAGCCTCCAGTTCCGGTCCAGGAAGTCCGGGTGCATGACGAAGAGGCCCATGAACAGCAGCACGCCTGGGGTCATGGCGAGCATGAGCTCGCGGGTACCCTCGTTAACGTGGCTGACCGTCCCCACGCCGTAGATGACGTAGATTATGATAAGTGGCAGCCAATCTCGCAAGAACCTATGGGCCTCCACTCCCGAACCTCCCCACTGAGTCCACCTATACTGCCGGACGTGTCGCCGATGTCACCGCTCAGGTCCTCCATGGCGACGCTCCTCAGGGTGTTGACGCCCATGGTCATCAGGATGCGCGGGATGGAGGGCTTGACCTTCTCCTGATACACTATGAAGGGGTCCTCCCTGATCTGGTCGGCGGTCCACTTGTACATCTCCGAGGCGTTGAGGATGGGGATCAGGACCCGCTTGGGTATGTACTTGAAGCCCTCCTCGGCCCTCTGCTGCCACTCGTCGTAGCGCTCTATCTGCTTGCGGACGAACGCACGGAAACCCTCCGGGTTTGCCCTGGCATGCTCGGGGGTCAGGCCGTCAAGGCCGAACTGCTCGTAGTCGTGGCGGGGGAAGTAGCTCCTCCCCAGGTCCAGGTCCTCGTTGATGTCGCGGATGAAATTGATGTACTGCATCGCCTTGCCCAGGTACTGGGCGTAGGGGTGGGCATGCGTGGGAAGTCCCAGGATCTGGGACATGTAGAGGCCGATGACCTCGGCGGAGCCGAAGATGTAGGTGTCCACCTCCGCCATGTTGTTGTAGGTGTCCTTGGTGATGTCCATCTCCATGGAGTGGAGGAAGGCGTCGGTCCACTGACCGGGGAAGCCCTTCCTGTACGAGAGCTCCACGAAGCTGTCGATGACCACGTCCCCCGAGGGCTCGCCGTCCATCGCCCGCTCGTAGGCCTCCTTGAACTGGTAGAACTCCTCCACCTGCTGGGGGACGGCATCGACGAAGTCGTCTGCCTTCCGGACGAAGCTGTACAGTATGAACACGTCGTCCTTGACGCTGTTTGGGAAGAACAGGCTGTTGTAGAAGTAGGTCTTGCTTCCCTTCTTGAAGATCTTAGTCATTGTCCTGTTTGGCATGGTCGCTCACCACCGCTTCGCTCACTATCTGGGATGATATGACCACCATGGGCACCCCGATGCCGGGGTGGTTGTAGTGGCCAGTGTAGTAAAGGTTCTTGACCTTCTTGCTCCGGTGCTTGGGCCGGAACACGGCGGTCTGCCGCAGGGTGTGGGCCAGTCCCAGGGCGGTGCCCCGGTAGGCGTTGTAGTCGGCCTCGAAATCGTTGTGGGCGTAGCTCCGCTTGAGCACCACGTGGTCGCGGATGCTCTCGCCCACCAGGCCCTCCAGGTGGCCCATCACCCAGTCGTAGTACATGTCGCGGTTCTCCTCGGTGTCCTCGAGGCCCGCCGCGACGGGGATAAGGATGAAGACCGAGTCGCAGCCCTCGGGGGCGACGGTGGGGTCGTTTATGGAGGGACGGGACACGTAGTAGCAGGCCTCCATGGGCCACTTGGGCTCCTTGAATATGGTCCTGAAGTGCTGGTCCCAGTCGTCCATCAGGTATAGGTTGTGATGGGCCAGTCCCTCGATCTTGGTGTCCAGGCCCAGGTAGAACAGCAGGGTGCTGGGGGCGATCTTCCGCTTGTCCCAGTACCTGTCGGAGTAGCTCCTCGCCTTGGGGTCGAGGAGCTGGGTCTCCACGTGATGCATGTCTGCGTTGGCGATGACGATGTCCGCGGGGAAGGTCCCCTTCTCGGTCACCACACTGGTGGCCCTGCCGTTCTCCACCACGATCTCCTTCACCGGGTGCTCGAAGTAGAACTTGGCCCCCTGCTCCTTGGCCAGCATCACCATGCCATGTACTAGGCTGGTCATTCCGCCGTCGGGGTACCACACGCCCAGGTTGAAGTCCACGTGGGACATGAGGGCGTAGAGGGCGGGGCTGTCCTTGGGGGCACCTCCGAGGAACACGATGTTGTACTCCAGGATCTTGCGGATCCTGTGGTCCTTGAAGAACCGGGAGATGTACTTGTCCAGGTTCTCGAGGAGGTGGAGCTTGGTGCCCTCCACCAGCAGCTTCCTGTTCATGAACTGGGTCATCCGCTTGTAGTCCTTGTAGATGAACTCGTTCATGGCGACGTTGTACTGGTACTCGGTGCCGTCCAGGTACTCCTGGAACTTGCCGCCCGCCCCGGGCTCGAAGCTGTCGAAGAGGGCCTTGGTCTCGTCCAGGTCAGGGGTCACGTCGGCGACCTCGTTGCCACCGAAGAAGACGCGGTAGGAGGGGTCCAGCCTCTCCAGGTGATAGTAATCGGACGGTTCCTTCCCGAACTCGGCGAAGAACTTCTCGAAGACGTCGGGCATCAGGTACCACGAGGGGCCCATGTCGAAGGTGTAGCCCCCCTCCTTGTAGACCCTGGCCCTACCGCCCGGCTGGTCGTTCTTCTCGAGGACGGTCACTTCGTAGCCGGCCTTCGCGAGAAGCGCCGCGGCGGTGATCCCACCTAAACCAGAACCGATGATAACGAGTTTGTCCGATTCCATCATATGATTAACCCCTGTCTTGTATATATTTGTGGTTCCGATATTGTACGGAGATTCTCCCTGAGCCCTCCCGAGGAGGGGGAATCACGAATATGCCAATCATTATGTAAACTTTAGTACCAACTCTGAGGCCAACTTGCCGGAGAGGACCGCCAGGGGCATGCCCCCTCCCGGGTGGGCGCTTCCCCCCGCGAAGAACAGGCCCCGGTAGTGCTTCGAGCGGTTCCGCTGCCTGACGAAGGCGGACATGCGGGTGTTGGAGGAGATCCCGTACAGGGCGCCCCTGTTGCTGGTAGTCCTCCGCTCGATCTCGGGCGGCGTGAGAATCTCCTCGCAGGCTATCAGGGGCTCCAGATCCACGCCCAGGGCCGACTCGATCCGGTCAACGACCGCGCGCCTTGTCCTCTCAAGCTCCCCTTCCCAGTCCTGGCCGGCGACGTGGGGGGCGTTTATCATGGTGAACCATGCCTCGTTCCCCGGTGGTGCGTCAGACGGCACGTGCTTGGACATGATGTGGATGTACACCGTGGGCTCCGCCGGGCACCGCTTGCGTTGGAACAGGTCCCGAAACTCCTCCGCGTAGTCCGGGGAGAAGAGGATGTTGTGGATGTCCAGCTGGTCGAACGTCTCCCTTATTCCCCAGTAGAAGACCAGTGCCGACGAGGAGGGTTCCAGGCGCCCGTAGCGCCTGGCCGGCCTGGATGTGGTGTCGCCCAGGAGCCGGCCGTAGGTGTGGACCACGTCGGCGTTCGAGACGACGGCGTCGTGCTCCACCCTTCCATCGCCGGTCTCCACTCCCCCGACCCGCTTGCCGTCGAGGAGGATGCGCTCCACCTCGGTCCCGTAGTGGAACTCGGCCCCCTCCTCCCTAGCAAGGCGCTCCAGCGCCCTCGGTATCGAGCGGATGCCGCCCTCCACGGTGTAGGCACCGAGGCCGTACTCCACGTGCTGGATGAGGTTGAAGGTGGCGGGCATCCGGTAGGGGTTGGAGCCGTTGTAGGTGGCGTACCGGTCGAACAGCTGGACCATCTTGGGGTCCTTGAAGAAGGAGGCGTTGGCC
>CP070808.1:1364922-1366149 GCA_020343715.1 Thermoplasmata archaeon | reverse complement strand
CGTTCACCTGGTCGTAACCATCGAATATGTCGGTCCAGGTGACCCCTCCGTCCATGCTGACCTCCAGCCCCGTTATCGGGATGTGGTCCCGGACGGTGCCCTCGAACACCAGAGGCTGGGCGGTGCTGTGGTCGGTACCATGAACGGGCGAGGTCAGGACCAACTTTGGCCTGCACATGGCGAACAGGTCCACGGTGATGTTGACCACCTTGGTGGAGTGGTGGGAGTCCGTGTTGGAAAGCAGGAGGAACAGGTCCTCCTCGTGGGTGACCCACCGCGAGGCGTCGAGGGACTGGGCGTCCGTGGCCCCTATCCATGCCTCGGCCACGTTCCCGGCCATGTACTCATCCATCTGCTCTCCGTCCACCAGCATCACGTCCACGTCTGAGGGGAACAGGTGGTCGAAGGAGGTCCCGAAGGCGAAGGTCTCGTACTGGCTCCACTCGCCGTGGTTGTGGCGCTGGCGCCCCCACGCCTCCAGCGACACGTTCATCTGGAAGTCGCCGGGGCTGTCCGGCGGTGCCCAGATGTCGGGGACCAGGGTCCATCCTGGCTCCACCTGGCGGGGGGCATCGCCCGTCACGGTGTAGGTGAAGGAGTACTCCCGGTCCACCTCGGGTACCGAGAAAGCATAGAAGTCGTTCGTCCCCCCGTTGTAGCGGGAGACGATCAGGGCCGCGTAGTAGTGGTCCTCGTCGCATCGCCCGCAGTATCCCTGCTCGCCCAGCTCGAACTCCACCTGGCCGGTGGCGTTCGTGTAGTTGGCGTAGGCGAAGTGGGGGTAGTCCTTGGTGTTCGGGTTGTAGATGTCGTGGCCCACCCTGAAGATGCCCACGTAGGCGCCCTCGATGGGATCTATGCCAGAAGCGTCGAGGACGTTGATGGTGACGGTGGAGGTCTCGGTGTAGATGTGGGGCTCGGCGCCCGTGCGCTCCGTCATGCCCGACTCCCGGAAGGAGAAGCTGGGGTCGGGGGCGGAGATGTCGATGGAGTTAATGATCACGTCGTCGGACCGGAAGGTGGAGGTGGCGCTCATGTAGGGTTTCCACCCCCGCTCGAACACCCCCGCGTCGTTGAAGTTGACGCTGTTGGTCCGCCTGATGAGGTGGGGCTCCTTCACCCTGGCCGCCCCGGCCACGTCGTTGGAGGCGTCGATGTGCATCCAGTGTCCGTCGATGTACACCTCGCACCACTGGTGGTCCGAGGCGGGGTAGATGCAGACCCGGG
>CP070808.1:1363321-1364822 GCA_020343715.1 Thermoplasmata archaeon | reverse complement strand
GACCGACGAGGACGTACTTGCCGGCATCGAGCTCAAGACCGTCACCGAAGGAGCCGTGCGCCTCTCGGTGCCCGCCTCCGCACCCTCCTCGACCAGGGGTCCGGCCCGGACCGACTCCCCCGTCTTCTACAATCCCGCCATGACGCTGGCCAGGGACGTGTCCGTCTCGGTCCTCAGGGCGGCGGGCACCACCGATTGGAGGGTATTGGACGGCCTGGCGGGAACGGGCGTCAGGGGTGTCAGGTACGCCGTGGAGGGACCACCACCACGTGAGGTGGTGCTCAACGACGCCAACCCGGTGGCGGTGGCGCTGTGCGCCCTCAATTTGCAACACAACGGCGTGGAGGACCGTGTCGTCGTCACCCGGGAGAGGCTTGAGCGGCTGCTCCACCGGGACCGGTTCGACATGGTGGACGTGGACCCCTTCGGCTCCCCGGCCCCCTTCATGGCGGGGGCCGTCCGGGCCGTCCGCAAGAACGGGCTGTTGGCCCTCACCGCCACCGACACTCCCGCCCTGTGCGGCTCGCGCCCCCGGCCATGCCTGCGGCGGTACGGCGCCCGGCCATGGAGGGGCGATGCCATGCACGAGGTGGCGCTGCGCATCCTCGCCGGGGCGGCCGTGAGGGAGGCCGCCCGGACCGACCGGGCCGCCGTGCCGATGCTTTCCATGGCCGAGGACCACTTCGTCCGGGTGTTCCTGCGGGTCACCGAGGGCGCCATGAGGGCCGACGACGCCCTCTCCCGGATGGGCTACGCCTGGCCCACCCCCGAGGGAGGGATCGCCACTGGACCGGTCCCGCCTGGTCATGAAGGGGTATGGGCCGGGCCCATGTGGCTGGGCCCGCTCCACGACGGGGACGTTGTAGCCTCGATGCTCGATGACGGGGGTAGGCCCGAGGGCGCGCGACTGGAGCGGCTGTTGGAGGTGTGGCGGGATGAGGCGGAGCTTCCCCCGCTCCTGGTCGAGGCCAACCGGGTGGCCTCCAGGCTGAAGGTGCAGACTCCCAGGATGGAGGCCGTCCTGGAGGGCCTAAGGTCCAGGGGTTACGTCGCCGGGAGGGCACACACGAACCCGGTCGGCATCAAGACCGACGCGCCGATGGAAGTGCTGGAGGACCTGTTCCGGGACCTGTCCTAGGGACCCTCACCCGTCCCCGTCTTCGTCGTTATCGGTCTCTTCGGACGGTTCACAGTCGGCGCTGTCGATCATACCCTCCATCTTCTTGAGATGGGCGTGCATGTCACCGACCATCCGCTTGAGCTCGTCGATCTCGACGCGCATCTCCATCATGTCCTTCTCGAAGGGGGTGAACTCCCGGTAGGTGAACAGGCGGTGGGATATGGCCATCCCGATGAGCATGGCCCCGGCCAGGGCCACCAGGAGGATGATGGACCACGACCAGATGGCGGAGTAGTAGATGAACAGGTTGCGCCCGTAGAAGAGGATGGCCACGTTCAGTATCGAGAACAGGGCCACCATGACGATTATGAAAACGTAGAG
>CP070808.1:1359328-1363221 GCA_020343715.1 Thermoplasmata archaeon | reverse complement strand
CCCCCTGACGACGGGCAGGGCGGATAGCAGGCCGCCCACGGGCCCCATCCCGGGCTCCCTGTCCGGCACTATGGTGACCGACCCTCCCAGGGTGCGGACCAGGTCGTCGGACGGGTCTGCGGTGACTGAAGCGATGACCTCGTCCCCCACCCTAGCGAGGACATCCAGGACGGAGAGTACCAGGGGCCTTCCCCGGAAGGGTACCATGGCCTTCTCAGTGCCCATCCTGGTGCTCCTCCCCCCGGCCAAGAGGACCGCCGACCGCATAGCCCTAAAATGCTTTAACTAGGTATAATGTTCGTCCGCCACCATGGGCTCCACTGCTTCCTCTACCACCATGGACCTGGCCCCCGTCAGCGTCCTCTCTATCGATGTCGGGGCCTTGACCCAGGACATCCTTTTCTGGAACGGCTCCTACGCGACCTCGTTCAAACTGGTGATGCCCTCCCCGACCCAGATACTGGCCGCACGGGTCAGGAAGGCCACCTCCGGGGGGCGGGACATCCTCCTATACGGGGAGACCATGGGCGGTGGTCCCGTCAACAGGGCCATCAGGGACCACCTGGGGGAGGATTTAGGCGTCGCGATGACCGAGAGGGCCGCAAGGACCATCAGGGACGACCTGGAGAGGGTGGCGGCCATGGGTGTGGAGATAGTCGAGGAGGACGAGGTCGAGGAACTGGGCCTCCGTGAGGACGTGACGGTCCTGGAGACCCGGGACGTGAACGGTGATGTCATCAGGACCGTTGCTAAGGCCTATGGTCTCCACCTCGAGCCCTTGGTGGTTGCCGTCGGGGTCGAGGACCACGGGACCTCGGACGGCCCTCAGGAGTCGGACAGGGTCATCCGCTTCGATATGTTCCAGCGGGCTCTGCCCACGACCGCTGATGGGATGGCGTACGAGGAGCCACCATCAAGGTTCACGAGGATGGTTGCAGTGAAACGGACCCTCGGATCGGACTTCCCCGAGACCCATCACCTGGTCATGGACTCGAAGGTGGCTGCCCTGTTCGGGGCGGCGTCGGTCCACGTCGACGAAAAGGTGGTGGCGGTGGATGTTGGCAATGGCCATACGACCGGGGGTTCCCTGGTCGGGGGCCAGCTGACCGGCCTGTTCGAGCACCATACCAGGATGCTGACGCAGGAAAAGGCTGCCGACATGGTGGCCCGGTTCCAGCTGGGCGAGCTGAACAACGAGGAGGTCTTCAGCACAGGGGGCCATGGTTGTCACGTGACCGACCCCATCGGTAGGACCAACATCGTGGTCACGGGTCCACGGAGGACCGACCTGTTCGTGGATGATCCGCCTGAAGTGACGTTCGTGGACCCTCATGGTGATACGATGATCACTGGGAACGTGGGGTTGACGGAGGCCGCCAGGTCTAGGTTCGACCTGTAAGGTCCCGATGATGGCCAAGGCTGGTCCTATCGTTTCTCTACCGACATGACCACCAGAGGATTAGTCTATCTCCTCGAGCTTTGCGTCGATTATGGGGACGTAGTCAGAGGCGTTCAGGAGGTCGTTCACCTCGTCCATGTCCTCGGGGCGGATCTTGATGATCCAACCGTTGCCGTAGGGGTCCTCGTTGATGACGAGGGCGTCGTCCTCCACATCCTCGTTGTACTCCTCGACCTCTCCAGAGACGGGGGCGTACACCTTGCCCACCCACTTGCCGGTCTCCAGGGTCCCGAATGGCTTGTCCTTGGTGACCTCGTCACCCTCCATGGGCATGTCAACGTAGACGATGTCGCCCGCCAGCTTCTGGGCGAAGTCGGTGACACCGACTACGACCAGGTCGTCCTCGACCCTGGCCCACATGTGTTCGGCATGGTACTTGACATCCTCAGGTACGTTGTAATCCTTATGCTGCATCCTTCCGCCTCCGGAGTTGTCGGGATATTGCGACATCGGATAAAAAGGGTTTCGGTAGCATGCTGAATGTTCATCATGATTCGGGATGCCTGGACATACGTCTATTATATCGTCCTTTTAATACCAATGGTGACAATTTTTTAATAGTTATATCACCTTGGTTAGAAGAGGCCCGTCGGCTTTGTAACAACGGTACGCCCGTATATCTTGCCAGGCCTTTCAGGACCCTAACCACGCTGACCAGGATGTGAACGATGATGAGCGAGGACAGGAAGATCGAGCCACACCAGGACATGTACGTAGCCAAGGTCAGCACCTCGAAGGGCAAGAACAAGTTCCTGGAGTACGTGCTCAGCAACTACGACAAGATGCAGACCCCGAACATCACCCCCATGTTCGTCTACAAGTCCCTCAACACCGGCGAGACGGGTGTCGTGGTGGACGCCAAGAACTCGGATGCCCTGACCGGGTTCCTGGCGGACAAGGTCAGGTCCCGCGACGAGGTTATGGGCGTCAAGGTGGACACCTTGGTCCAGCCGGTCTTCTTCGACCGACCGGACGATATCAGCGAATTGAAGCGTTTCGCCGTCACCGCGAACTGTGAGCCCATGGCGTGCAAAGGGGTCTACAGGCAGATGGTCGAACTGACCGACTTCGATGGCATCTGCATTACCATGGTCGCATACCTCATGAACGACCATGGACAGCACGTTACCATGTCGGTGCTGACCCCGGACATCGGCACCTTAAACAACTTCATCGACCAGCACCTCAACAACATGCCGGGCATCAGCAAGGTCCAGATGTCGGAGCTGGTACACCTCCGGAAGCTTTCCACCAAGTTCGAGTGGAAGCGGACCGTCCAGCCCATCGCTGAATGGGAGAGCCTCATCGGCCGGGACTACGACGACAGGGTCTACAAGGACGTGGACCAGGGCTGTTGAGGTCCTCGTTCTCACAGCACCTGAATGTTGAAGGCAGTGTCGACTATCAGCGAGATGCTGAAGACCCAGAACCACAGGATAGCCTTGAGGAACGTGCCTCCGCCCATCTCGGGTGTTGGCTCCTTGACGAACGCGACCCCATTGGCAATGAGCCATATGGCGGCGAACATGGCACCGATCAGGAACACGAGCCCCAGATCGGTGTAGTACCAGGTCACGACGGTGAGCACCGCCAGACCTATCCACATCACCAGGACCATCCGGGCCACCGCTGGGATGCCCCGGAGTATCGGAAGGCTGCGCACGCCCAGCTTGGCATCCGCCTCAACGTCGCGGCACACACCGGCCCAGGTGAAGCCCGGCTCGAATACACCATTGACCGACGCCAGGAGGATGGCCTCCTTGGTCAGGTCCGGGGTGTACACGAAGAAAACCGTCACGGGCATGAGGGCTGTGGGAAGGACGACGAACAGGTTGGAGTAGGGCGTGTTCGCCTTGGCCCAGCCTGAATAGGCCAGGATGCACAGGAGCTGGACGATGGCGACCAGGAAGGCCATGTGGCTCAGGTACAGCCATATTACCAAGGACGGTATCCCCAGAACGGCCGCGTAGGAGAGCAGGCTCCCCTTGGAGATGCCGTGGTTGGCCGCCTTGTCCTGCCTCACCGGGTTCGCCACGTCCACGTCGTAGTCGAAGTAGTCGTTGACCGCGTATCCTGCGGTGACGCCCAGATAGGACGCCAACACCACGAACAGGAGCGTCATCCAGTACTCGGACGAGGACCAGATGTCCGTCCCGAAGTCCCCATATATGCTCGCGGCGAAGACCGCCAGCGCCAGCGTCCACGGTATCGTGACCATGCTTACAATCGGTCTCAGCGTTATCCCGAGGCCCTTTCCCCAGCTCACCAAATCTCCCCACCTTCCTGATAATTGGATATGATAATCGTCAGTCCTTATCATGTTCGTCGATTAGCCTCATGACCTCCATGGTCTCGGCCTTCAGCTCGTCCCTGCGGGCGTTGTGCTCCTCCTGGGAGATGAGGCCTATCTCCAGGTCCTCGTCCAGGTCCTTGA
>CP070808.1:1353561-1359228 GCA_020343715.1 Thermoplasmata archaeon | reverse complement strand
GCCTACCTGGCCCTGGGCCTGGTCATCGGCGCCCTGGGCCTGGGTGCCCTGGCGGCCCGGGAGGTCCAGGACCGGCGCCGCGAGATCGGCGGCATGAAGGCCCTGGGATGGCCCAAGCGTATGGTTTGGCAGACCTTCTTGAGCGAGCAGGTCTGGTTCGCCCTCACGGGCGTCATCATCGGCATCGTGGGAGCTGCCATCGCCATCGTTGCCATCAGCCCGGGGTGGCTGGGGTCCCTGAGCGCCATCTACTTCCCCGCGGGCACCGTGGGGTTGCTGGCGCTGGCCATGGTGGGTGCCGCTGGGCTGGGAGCCCTGATGGCCGCCCGTGACGCCGCCCGCGTCGAGGCGGCAGATGCTATGAGGTCTGTACAATGAACCGGTCGGGACCAATCCTCGCCATCCTCCTCCTCCTGGTCGCGCTATCGCCCATGTCGTCCATACAGGCCCAAGAGGACGATGGGTGGACGATCGAGTCGGAGGAACCCATGCCTCAGTTCAGGATGGGCCTCGAGAACCATGGTTACTTCGAGGGCAAGGCACCACAGAACAACACCACCCTGTGGTCGACCCGGTTCGATGATGCCATCCTCTCGTCTCCCGTCGTGTTCGAGGGGCGGGTGTACGTCGGAACCATGGGCGGCGACCTCGTCTGCCTGAGCGCCGTGACGGGCAACGTCATCTGGAATTTCTCGACGGGTGGTCCAATAGAGTCCTCCCCCGCGTACCACGATGGATACGTTTACGTGGGCTCCGACGACGGCAGGATATACAAGATCAAGGCAGATAGCGGTTTTAGGGAAAATGACGGTGCGTTGATCTGGTGGAACCAGACGGGGGCCCCGATAAAGAGCTCACCGACCGTTGTCGGCGACCGGGTCCTGGTGGGTTCATCGGACTTCGGTATGCACTGCTATGACATCGAGACCTCCGAGGAGCTATGGAACTTCTCCACCGGCGGCTACGTCTACAGCGCTGCCGCAGTAGCAGATGGGATCGCCGTCTTCGGTTCATGCGATGGTAACGTGTACGCCGTGAACCTGACCACTGGCTCTGAGATCTGGCGGTTCCAGGCCGAGTACTGCCCAGCCTCCCCCCTTATAAGGAGCAATGAGGTCTTCATCGGGACCTACGACGAGAAGTTCTACGGGATCAACCTGGACACGGGTGAGGAGACGATGAACGTCTCGGGCATGGTCTCCGGCGTGTACTCATCGGCGGCGGTCATGCACGGAGAGTTGGTGAGGGGACCCCCGTTCTATCCGGAACAAATGATGTTCGTGGGGGACAACAATGGAACCATGTACGGCATCGGCATTGAGGGGGACGTCTTCTGGGAACGATCCCACGCTTACAGCATAACCTCGTCGCCGATCCTCATCCAACAGGAGGCGAACCCGAAGGACGCGTACCTGATCTACGCCGTCCAGGACGGTACGCTGCACATGAGGGACATCAAGAATCCGTACGTCGGCAGGATTCAAAATATCCTACCCCCCGTTGAGTGGAGCATCAAGCTGGGCACCTCCATCCAGTCATCTCCGTTCATCTACCATGGCAGGGTATACATCGGCGTGGAGACGGAAACGGGCGGTAAGGTCGTGTGCATCGGCGAGCTCTGGCCCGAGCACGAGGTGATCGTCACCGCTGACTCACCCATCCTCTACGGTGGTAAGTTCGAGGGCACCGCCATCTTCACCGGTTCGTTGGAGGGGGTCGAGCCGGACCGATTGAGGGTCCAGCTCTGGGGGGAATGGGGACCCGCAGGTACAATAACCAATCTCCAGGAGCCCGGAAGATGGAGCATGGCGTTCCGGTATCCGATGACCGAGGGACCCCAGTACCTGAAGGTCTGGGCATGGAAGGACGAACGGCTGTTGGCCGACGAGGTCTTCCACGTGATGGTCCTCGTCGAGGGCTGGAGCCATATCGATATCGACATCGAGAACCCATCCCACGGAGAGAGGGTCGAGGGTGTCCTCCTGGCCACTGGAACGGCGTTCTCCAACTTCACATTGGAGACGGTCCAGCTACGGATCGACGACGACGGACAATGGTACACGGCCGAGGGCCTGTCCAACTGGACCGCGGCCCTTGACACACACGACATCTCTGACGGCGAGCACACCTTGTGGGTGCGGGTGACCGACGAGCACAGGTATGACGACGTGTCCGTGGTGTTCAGGATAGGCGAGGACAAAACGACAGGTTCCTCGGACATCGGTGGTCTCGAGGTCGCCCTGCTCCTCATCCTCATTGTCATCCTCGTAGTCATGTTCAGGACCAAGCCCGCGAGACCTGAGAAGCCTTCCGACCCATGATACCCAAACGGCAAGGTAGAAATACCGGCCAGCTCCTTCGAAATGCCAGCGCCCGTCAGGAGGGAAACCATGGGCACCCGAGGACCTAACCCCAACAGAGCAGCCCCTATGCTGCGGTCCCCCCTGCTTCTTCTCGTCATCGCATGCCTCGTCCTGCCCTCCAGCGTAGCCCTCTCGCCCACCGAGGATGAGTGGCCCCAGTTCCGCGGATGGGACACCCGGTTGGGCACCTCGCCCAGCACCATACCGGGCACCAACGAGACCCTGTGGTCCATCGACCTGCCCGACCAGGTGCAGAGCAGCGTCACCGTCGTGGACGGGAAGGCCCTGGTGGGCTGCGACGACGGGAACCTCTACTGCCTGGACGCCGACAACGGCGAGGAGCTCTGGAGGTTCGAGACCACCAACACCGTCCAGTCCTCGGCCTTGGTCGACGAGGGACGTGTGTACTTCGGCTCCTCGGACAGGCATGGCTACTGCCTGGACCTGGAGAACGGCACCGAGATATGGTCCATCGAGTGCAACCAGATCGTATCCTCCCCCGCCCTGTGGAGCGAGCTGGTGTACTTCACCGACCAGTGGGGCTTCGTCTGTGCCGTGGACGCCGACAACGGCGAGGAGGTCTGGAACCACACCATGCCCCTGGACATATGGGCCTCGCCCACCGTGGTGGCGGGTCGGCTGTACGTGGGCGACATAGCGGGCAACTACATCTGCCTGGACGCCGAGAACGGCGACCTCGTCTGGGAGCGTTCCTGGCCCGGCGGGGAGATCTACTCGTCCGCCCTGGTCCACAACGGCCGCGTCCTGATCGGCACGGGCATCAACGAGACGCTGGAGTGCGTCGACGCCACCAACGGGGACACCATCTGGACCTTCGCCGCCGAGGAGGAGATCTACAGCTCCGCCGCCGTGGTGGGGGACAGGGTGTATATCCACGCCTGGCCCCACATGTGGTGCATACCCTGGGACGACCCCGACGGGGACGGCACGATCACTCCCGACGACGCCTTCTGGAGCTTCAAGACCCACGACGAGCAGGGGGGCTCCTCTCCCACCATTGCCGGGGACCGCCTGGTGGTGGGCTCGGACTACGGCAGGCTCTTCTGCCTGGCGACGGCCACGGGGGAGCAGGTCTGGAACCTGTCCATGCCCGCCTTCGTGTACGCATCGCCCACGGTGGCGGGGGGACGGGTGTACGTGGGGTCCACGGCGGGCCGCCTCGTCTGCGTGGGTGTGCCCACCCAGCCCCGCCTTTACACCACCCTCATCCCCGAGGCCACCACGGTCTACGGTGGCCAGGGCATCAAGCTGGACGTGACCGTCCTGGACGGGGACGGGCAACCTGGCGGGGACGCCTTCATGCAGTACTCCGCCACCCACGGGACCCTCCAGGCAGAGTTCGGGACCGTGGTGGAGGGACGCTTCGACAACTACTGGACCGCCCCCGACGTGGGCACCACCACGTACGTGACCATCTCCGCCACGGGCGAGCTGCCCGGCAAGGAGGTGGTCCCCCACGAGGTACAGATCACCGTTGAGCCCGCCGAGGAACCGCCAGCCCCAGATGTGCCCACGCTGTCACATCCCTACCTCCTGGCAGGCGTCCTGGGCATGATTGTCATCAACCTGGTGCTCGCCCTCATGATCATCCAGGGCCGCCGGAGGGCCCGGGAGGCGGTCCCGTGAGACGCCTCACGCCGCTCCTGGTCCTTGCGGTCACCCTCCTGCTGATGGTGCCCTCGGACACGGTGGCACCCGCCGACGGCGACTTCGACCCCCAGGAGATCGGGGAGGTCTGGCGCTACGAGCACGGTGCGGAGAACGGGACGCTGTGGTCCGTCTGCTGGTCCCCCGACGGAGAGTTCGTGGCCGCCGCCTTCTTCAACAACGACGTGGTGGTGCTCAACGGCACCACGGGAGAGCTCCTACACACGCTTTCGGCCATGTCCGACGAGGCCCGGTGCGACGGCTACGCCCCCCCGGGGCACGTGCCCACCAGGGCTGTGGCATGGTCCCCCGACGGGCAGCACCTGGCCGCCGCGGGCGACGACACGGTCGTCTACATCTGGGACACCTCCGACTGGTCCCTCTGGCGGAGCCTGACGGGCCACGAGGGCTCGGTGCAGAGCCTGGCTTGGTCCCACGCCGGGGACCGGCTGGCCTCGGGCTCGGGAAGGGACAAGGTGGTCCCCAACGGTCCCGGGGAGAACAAGACCTTCATCTGGGACCCGGCCACGGCGACGGTGCTGGCTCGGCTGGAGGGCCACAGGGACAGCGTCCTCGGCATGGAGTGGTCCCCCGACGACTCACGCATCGCTACCGCCTCGGACGACCGCACGGCCCGTATCTGGGACCCGGAGACGGGCGACGAGCTGACTATCCTCGAGGGCCACACGTCGGGCGTGCTGGACTGCGTGTGGTCCCCCGACGGGAGCCTGATGGTGACCGGAAGTAGGGACTACAAGGCCCGGCGCTGGGACCTGAACACCGGGGAGTCGGACCGCTGGTCGGACAACAACTGCATCAGGTCCGTCGACTGGCACCCCGGCGGGGCCATCGTGGCCACCTCGGGGGTGGACAAGACCCTCAAGTTCCGAAACTCCACCACCGGGTCCGTCCTGGTAACCATCGACGACGGCATCGACCTGGGGTCCGTGGTCATGCAGTCACGCTTCGACCCCCAGGGGGTGCACCTGGTGGCCGCCTACGGCAAGGCCGCCACCGTCATCATGTACGGCCCCGAGGGCGCGGTGCCACCTGAGGGCGAGGACACCACCGCCATCATCTCAGGGACCATCATCGTCATCATCGCCGTTGTCGGGACGGTGGTCCTGCTGTACCCCGCCTACAGGAAGGCCAGGAGGAGGCGAGGGTGATGACGAGGTGGGCCGTGCCCTTCATAATGATGGCCCTCCTGACGGTGGCGGTGCTGGCACCCATCTCGTCGGCCACCGTGGAGCCCGAGGTGTTCAGGTCGGGTACCGGGCGCTTCCAGTCCCTCCACGTGGGGGACATCGACGGGGACGGCAACACCGAGCTGCTCTTCGGAACCTACGAGGGCGTCGTCGTCCAGCTGCAGCACAGGGCCGGGGACTTCACCGTCGAGTGGGAGAGCCCCGAGCACAACGAGCGGGCCTGGGGCCTGGCTGTGGGGGACTGCGACGACGACGGCGAGACCGAGATCGTGGTGGGGGACGGCGAGGGCGACCTGTTCGTATACGACGCCGTTACCCACGAACTGGAGTGGAAGCGGCAGGGCCAGATGGTCCGTGACGCCCACGGTGTGGTCATCGCAGACCTGGAGGGCGACGGGAGCACCGAGATCGTGGTGGGCACCGGCTAC
>CP070808.1:1351542-1353461 GCA_020343715.1 Thermoplasmata archaeon | reverse complement strand
AGGAGGAGCTGGAGGCCGCCGCCGAGAAGGGGCTCATGGAGCTTCCGTGGCAGTACTTCGCCGTCCTGACCCCCGTCAAGACGGTGGGAGTCCAGGGCGACATCAGGGCCTACGGGTACACCGTGGCCGTACGGGCCGTCGCCTCGGTGGACGGCATGTCGGCGGGGTACTCCAAGGTTCCCCACGAGGTGCTGGAGCGTATCTCCATCAGGATGACCAACTCGATGCCCACCCAGGTCAACAGGGTGGTATACGACATAACGAACAAGCCCCCGGGCACGATAGAGTGGGAGTAGCCCTCAGTAGTTCCCGCCCATCTCCCGCTGTTGGCTCTGGGCGTCCGCGTACATCTGGTACTGGTGTATCAGGTCGTCGTCCGCCTTCTTCTTGCGGAGCCAGATGATGTAACCCACGATGCCGATGACGCCGGCGGCGATGATGAGCGAGAAGACCAGGGTGTTCTCCTTGATCCAGTCGAAGATCTGGTCTGGTATCGACTTGTCCACCTTCGGTGGCTTCGCCGGTATGTAGCGGACCTGGACCAGGAGGTTCAGGTTGTCGGTGACCAGGTCCGTCCCCTCCTCCGTCTCGTACTTCCCCCATACGGTGACCATCACGTCGGTGCCGTTGGTGGCGTTCTCGGGGATGGTCACCATGAGGAGCACTCCGACGGAGTCGCCCTCTGGGACCGCTATCGGCATGGTCCGGGACCAGTTCACGAAGTAGCCCTCGGGGAGCGACCTGTTGGTCAGGTTGACCTCCACGTCGATGGTGCTGTCGCTCCGGACGGTGATGTTGAAGGTCGCCACCGCGTTGTTGGGGGACTCTATGGTGGCGTTCCGGGCGCTGAGGCGCACGTCGTACAGCTGGGTGTACTGGCCACGGATGGTGTAGGTACGACCAGGGAACTCGTAGCTCAGGGCCTCGTCGACCACCTCCCGCGTACCTCCCCTTGGTAGGAAGTAGATGGCGGCCCACATGTGCTCGATCAGCTCGCCCTGGGTCGGGCTACCAACGGTGGCCTTGTCCACGGAGAGCTCCAGGTCCCCTTCGTTGACCAGGTAGGTACCCGCGAGGCTCTGGTCGGCCATCTCGTAGCTCATGTTGCCCGATTCGCCGTACTCCACGGTGTACAGGGAGAAGGAGGCCAGGGCGGCGAAGGGTCCGTGGACGGGCACGGTCGCCCGCATGGCATAATCATCGTCGCCGATGGTGAAGTAGTACTCGTAGATGGTCTCGGGCAGGTTGACCCAATCGTCCCTGGGGGAGATAACGTCAAGGGCGGTCATCCTGATGCGGAAGGTCACCGTCTCGTTGTCCTCGTCCTCGACCCATGCTCCGATGATGTCGTGGGAATCGCGGTTCGTCGTCGAATCGCCTGAGGCATCGCCCACCTCGGGATTATCGGCATCACCGCCGTAGACGGCCAGGGCCATGGTCAAGACGGCCACGAGGAGCAGCGTGGTCAATAGTAGGAAGGTCCTGGCTGGCTTCATCATGCTTGAAAAGGGCACTTTACCGATATAAGATTTACCTTTTCGTGGGGAGTACGCTGGACATACTGGAGGGCTGGTAGAGTTCTTGACGGGCCCTGGTAGGGGGACCGAAAGTTTGATACCCACGCACCCCATGGAGACCGGGCGTGGGAGGAGGGACCCTGCCCACACATCAGTTCCCAGGAGCGAGGGAGGAACAAGAGGGTGCTGGAGATCGAGGTCCTGGTCGACGGGTGGCAGCAGTCCGCCCTCACCAGGTTGCTGATGGATGCTGACCATGTGGCGAGGGACCCGAGGCTGGCCCTTGTGGGCAAGGGCATCAGCGCCAAGCCCGGGAGACGGTTGTTCAGCCGCGGCTCCGCCACATCTGCGACCCCGGAGGAGAGGCACGCCGAGGCCTACAGGACCACCCGTGGCGGTTTC
>CP070808.1:1349086-1351442 GCA_020343715.1 Thermoplasmata archaeon | reverse complement strand
GTCCTCGTCATCGACGAGGAGGGCGGGGTCCTCATGATCGACTCCTTCAGATGGAGGCACGAAGGGACCGTTCCCCCCTTGGGCTCGCCCCTGACCGTCTTCGAGGCCCATGACGGCAGGTACATGAACATGGCGACCGAGGACGGCACGGTCCACATCGGCTTCGTTCACCCGGACATCACCTACAACAGTCATTCGTTGGACGGTGGGCCCCCGCTGGGGGCGGTCACGAACGTCATGAAGGGCGGTCAGAAGTTCATGGTGACGGCAAGGCCAGGGGATGGAGGCGGCTCCATCCTGGAGGTCTGGTTCACCGAGGTGGAGGAGTGGGATCTGGTCCACCAGGAGGTCACGGGGAGACGTGTCACCTTCATCCACCACGTGCCGGGCCAGGACCTCGGCTACATCATGGGTTACGAGGACGGCTCCGTGGTCCAGTACGATGTGAGGATCCGGTGGACCACGTCGGACCCCCAGACCCCCCTCTACGTGGACCTCAGCCCCTACCTCATCGGCGGGGCCGTGGTGGCGGTCATCCTCCTTCTCGTGTGGAGGTGGAGAGGGCGCCGGGGAGGGGATGTCGCCTCTCCGTGATGGTGGTCAAGAGACCAAAATGTGTACGGGACAAGGAGCGTTGTCGAGTACTCCACAAGTGGAGCCAGGCCCTTTTCCAATTCGTGTTGTTTGGTACTCGACAACTTCCGATCCCTCATTACTCACTTTCACCAACCCTGTTGAAAGGTTTATATAATTTGTATGTTTATACTTTCATCCATTGAGAGGTTAGATGTATGAGATATACCGGAATGTCCGCCAGGGAGATGCGGCTCCTCGACCTCGTTGAGACCAACGGGCTTGTCGTCTTCACCACCTCGGACGCCCGGCGCCTGCTGGAGGTGGGACGTCCGGACGTGCACAGGATCCTCTCCCGGATGACCTCGAAGGGCCATCTCGTCCGCCTAGAGAGGGGTAAGTACATCGACGCCAGGTCGGCGAGGGAGCTGGATGTGTACGAGGTGGTTCCCCACGTCGTAGAGCCTAGCTATCTCAGCCTCTGGTCCGGCCTTCACCTGCATGGGCTCTCCACCCAGGTGCCCAGGGTCATCTTCGTCATCGTCACTACGCCCCGAAGGGGCCTGAAGGTCCTCGGCTCGCCGGTCAGGTTCGTCAGCGTGCGCCCTCGGTTGTTCTTCGGGTACGAGCGGCGCGGGGACCATGTGGTCGCCGATGTCGAGAAGCTGCTCCTCGACTGCCTTATGTTCCCCCACTACTGCGGCGGATGGGACGAGATCTTCCGGTCCTTCGGCAATGCCGAGCTGGATCCGGAACTGGTGGTGGAGTACGCCATCATGACGGGGAGCCCCTCGCTTTGCAGCCGCCTTGGGTACACCCTGGAGAGGCTTGGCGTCGAGTTCGACGTCGAGAGGCTCGAGAAGGCCTCCTACCACGGTCGCATAGTCCTCGACCCGTCAAGGCCGAAGGGTGATGGTGAGGGGGTTACACGATGGAACGTCGAGGTGAACGTGGAGGGTGGGCCGTGATGACGAGGAGGCAGCTCCGGGACCTGCACCCTGAGAGGTTGCCCCTCCACATCCTCGAGCTGGACTACGTCCAGGCGGTGGTACTCAGGGGCATCTATGGTCATGACCACCTGGTCTTCAAGGGAGGCACCTGTCTTCGCAAGCTCCACGGCCTCAACAGGTTCTCCGAGGACCTGGACTTCAGCATCGTCTCGATGGACGTGGAAGAGGCGGAAGCCAGGGACGCCGTCGAGGCCGGGGCGTCGATGATGGAGCGGTCGGGGATGGGTGTTGAGGTCAAGGGGTGGAGCTCGCGACGGGGAGGGTTCACGTGCAGGCTCAGGTACGAGGGGCCGTTGTACACGGGTGATGATATCTCCAAGGGAACGTTGCAGATCGAGATCAGCCGCATCGTCCCCTCCAAGGGGCCCGTTTGGACCTCCGTCGCCTCGGTGTACGTGGATGTGGGCACGTTCCTGGTCCAGGCCATGGACCCGGTTGAGATGGCGGCAGAGAAGCTTCGGTGCCTCGGGCAGCGCAGGAAGCCACGGGACCTTCTGGACCTGAGGTTCCTGCTCGGGAAGGGCGCCCGACCGGACACCGAACTGCTGACCATGAAGCTGGATGAGGTGGGTCTGGAACCGACCCTCACCCCGGTAGAGCTGGTCGAGGGGTACGACATTACGGAGGGGGAATGGAAATCCGACCTCGGGATACTGATCGAGGGAGTGCCGGAGCTATCTACGGTCAAGAGGGATGTCCTGACCTACCTTGGCGATTGACAAGGTAAGATCAAAGGGTTCCGATCCTGCCATGTCTTGTGCTTGACAATGGCT
>CP070808.1:1336976-1348986 GCA_020343715.1 Thermoplasmata archaeon | reverse complement strand
TCTTCAAGCGGTGGAAGGGCCAGGTGGACCTGGAGGAGGAGGGCGTGGGCGACGGGAGGGTGGCTGGCGACATGGCCGCGACCGACATCGACACGTACATCCCCTGGCGCTAGCGGACCCTTCCTTTGTCTGTCCGGAACGGGATTGACTCCCGATGTTCAGGAAGAAGGAGAGGACCTACGAGGCCATCCGGCTCTCGCGGGACCGGTTGGGGCCCGACCACGAGAGGACGAGGGCCCTGTTCGACGCCCTGGACCGGCTCAAGCGCCAGGGATGATGGGCCTACTCCTCCCCGCCGTTCAGCTTCTCCAGCGCCTCGTCGGGGATCATGGGTATCGGACCGGGCAGCTCATGCTTCCCCGGAGTGCTACCGTTCACCTCGCCGGCGGCCTGGGCGGCGAGGGCCCTGGCCTCCAGCCCCTCGCACTCGGGGGAGAGGACCCGGAGGCCCTCGAAGGCCATCCCGATCCCGTAAACGACGATGGAGATGACCAGGGCGATCCAGTGGCGGGTGCCCAGGGAAAGGGACTGGCCCTGGAGCCAGTCGTAGGATACGGTGAAGAGGATCATGGCCACGCCGAAGCCCGCGATGATGACGCCCACCCGGTTGCACACCATGTCGTAGAAGGTCTTGTAGGCCAGGGAGGACCTGAGGGTCGAGCCGTTGGCCCGCTCCATCCGCTCCACCTCCCGGTCCAGCCTCCTCTGGTCCCGGAGGGCCCTCTTCTCGGCCCTGCTGAGGCGCTGGGGCTTGGGCTCCTCCTCCTCCTCGACCACCTCCTCGACGGTTCGTCGCTCCCGGTACAGGGCGGCGGCCTTGGCGTCCCTGGCCTTCCGCTCCCGGGCGGTGTCCACCTCATCGCCCTCGTCCACCTCGACGACGGGCTCCATGTGCTCTGGTGCCCGCTCCTCCCGTTCGGCGGCCCACTGGTCGGCGTCTTCCGCTTCCCTATCGTCATCGGGCGGCATGGCTGTGCTCCGTACCCTTCTTTGGCACGCGCCTTATAAGGTGATTTCGACGTAAGGTTCAGGCGTCACCGTCACCGTTGAGTATGTCCAGGTCCTCCAGGTCGGCGAGCAGGTCCTCCAGGTCCTTGCTGTACTTGGGCTTGCGGTCGCCCTCCTGGTCTGCCTTGGGCACCTCCACCTCTGCCGGCGGACGCTCCTCCCGCTTGACGGCCCCGTTGGTCTCGATCGGGGGCTTCGAGCCGTCCTCCTTCTCGAAGAACCGGGTCTTCATCACCGGTTTCGCTGGCTCCTTGGGCACAGGGGCCGGGACGGGCCTGGCGCCGTTCCCGTTGGTCGCCTTGGGGACGGGTGATGGCCTGGGCTTGGGCCTGGGCGCTGCCACCGGTGCGGGCACCGGCGTCACCGTGGTGTTGGCGTCCTCCTTGCTGCCGGCCTCGTCACCGTCGGGAAGGTCCAGGGGCTTGGACCAGGCGACCGGTGCTGGCTCCGGCTCCATCATAGGTCTTGCAGGCGGTTCCGGGGCCTCGGGCTCCACAGGAGGTTCCACCTTCGGGGGCTCCGGGGTCTCTGGCTCCACCGGCGGCTCCACCTTCGGGGTCTCCAGGGGCTTGGTCCACGCCACCGGTGCTGGCTCCGGTTCAATCATAGGTGCGGGTTCCGGCTCCGGCTCAGGTTTGGGCTCAGCCACAGGCTCAGGGTCGGGTTGGTACTCGACCACCTTCTGGGACTCCGGCTGGTACTCGACGACCTTGGGCGGCTCGATGACGGGAGCGGGCACGACCTGTTGCTCGACCACAGGCTCGGGTTCCAGCACCGGTGCGGGTTCCGGTTCCGGCTCCGGTTCGGGCTCGGGTTCCGGCACCTGCTCGTCCACGGTCACCTCGCCGTCGCCGTTCACGTGCACCTCCCCGTTCACGGTGGTGGGGTCGGGCACGCTGTACACTGGCAGCGAGTCGAACTGGTACTCCGACTCCGGCGCGGGCTCGGCCATCGGGATGGGCACCGGCTCGGGCACGGGTTCGGGGGCCACTTCTGGCACGTCGGTCATGGGGCCCTCGTAGACGGTCTCGTCGGCGGGCATGGCGCTGTCGTGGGTCTCGGCGACCATGGGGTCCTTGGGCGGGACGGGGTCGTCGAACAGCTCGCCCACGATGTCGTCCTTGCCCACGTCGTCCTCGGCCTCCATCTGCTCGGTGGTGGTGGCCGGCATGTCGTGGAGGGCGGTCTCGCTGGCCATTGCTCCCGCGGGGACATCAACGACCAGATCGCCGTTGGGGGCCTCCTTGGGTGCCGCCCGATCGGTGGGCGGGCGCTTCCTCGGGGGCCTGCCCTTGGGCGGTGGGCCCCGGCGGGGCCTCCCGTTCCGAGGTGGCGGCGGCGGTGGCACCTGGGGCCTGCCCCGGGTCAGGACCACGGTGGCGGCCAGGGCCACCACGGCGGCGATGATGGGAAGGATGGTCCACAGGGAGGCTGTCCAGCTCTCTCCCTGGATCTCGCCCAGCTTCTCGCCCCGGTCGATGTTGACCTGGGAGGAGGCGGCGTTGCCGGCGGCGTCGTAGGCGATGACGTCGATGGTGTTGTGGCCCATGGCCAGGTGCAAGGGCACGGAGAACACGCCCTCCACCAGGGGGACAGGGACGCCGTCCACGGTGACGGTCACGCCCTCGGTGGTGCCGTTGAGGACGATGACCTCCTCCCGGGTCCGAGCGGGGAGGGGGTCCAGCTTCAGGTCCGGCGGGGTGTAGTCCCACTCCACCTGCAGGATCATCACGTCGGCGTTGCCAGCGGCGTCGCGCACCTCCACCTCCAGGGTGTTGGGGCCCGCCTCCAGCTCGTACTCCACGTCGAAGGAGCCGTCGTCGTTGATGGGCTCCGGCCGCAGGTTGATGGACAGGTACGTGGCCGTCTCGGCGACGCCGGTGATGTGGATGATGCCCTCCCGGGTGGTGCTATCGGTGCTGGTGGGGCTGGTGAGGGCCATGAGGGGAGGCTGGGTGTCCCGGGTGACGCGGATGACTGTTATCGACTCGCGGCCGTTGGGGTCCACGGCGCGCACCTCGATGCGGTTCTCGCCCTCCTCCAGCACCACGGTGGTGGTGAAGAAGCCCTCCTGCACCACCCGCTCGCCGTTGATGTACACGGTGGCGTCCAGGTCCTCGTTGGACACGGAGCCCTCCACGACCACCTCGGTGGCGGAGGTGAGGGTGCCGTCCCCGGGGGACTTGATGGTGAAGATGGGCGGCTGGTCGTCCAGCGTCACGTGGCGGTAACTCACGTTCACGTTGCCCGCCTGGTCCCGGGACTCGATGGCCAGCAGGTTCTCGCGGGAGGTGAGCAGGTACGATAGGGTGAACCAACCGTCCACGTCCACCGGGGCGGTGACGTCGTTGACGGTGACGGTGGCGTCGGGCTCGGTGCGCCCTGTGACCGTGATGAGGGCCTCGGGGGACACCTCGTAGTCCAGGGGCGAGGATACGAATAGTGCGGGGGCCACGGTGTCGTGCCAGACGTGCAGCACCTGGATGGCCGCGTTGCCCGACTCGTCCACCGCCTCCACCACGATGATGTTCAGGCCCTGGGTCAGGGTGTAGTGCTCGTACAGCTTGCCTTGGAGGTTGGCGACGGGCTGCCCGTCCAGGAACAGCTCGGCGGTCCTCTCGGTGACGGCCTCGATCACGATGAGACGCTGGGTGGTGCGGGTGCCGTCCAGGGGCTGGAGCACATCCAGGTCAGGGCCCAGCAGGTCCAGGTCGAAGTCCACGTGGGTGACGTTGACGTTGCCGGACCGGTCACGGGCCTTGGCGTAGATGCGGGCGGAGCCATGCTCGAGGCCCTCGAACCTCGACTCCCAGATCTGGGTGGGCTCCACCTCCTTCCAGTTCTCGCCGTCCAGACTGACCCAGGCGCCGTCCAGGCCCGAGCCCACCTCCAGGAGGAAGCCCTTCACGGTCAGGTCGGCCACGTTGACCAGTGCCCCGTCGTAGGGCTTCTCCACCGACACGAAGGGCAGGGCCCAGTCTATGACAGGCACCGAGGCCTGGTGGTCCTCCTCCACCTTGAGGGTGGTGTGGGTCAGCAGGCCCGAAGCGGTGATCTCCAGCTTGTAGGGGGAGATGCGGTCCACGTGACCCCGGTCGATGCGCCACGAGGGCAGCAGGTCGGGGTGCAGGTCGCCGTGACGGTCGGCGATGCGGGAGTTGAAGTACTGGCCGGTGCTCTTCTTGAACACCACCAGGGCGTCCCCCGCGGGCAGGCCGCTGTCCACGCCCGAGGCGTTGGCCCACGTCAGGTTGATGCCCACCCTGTAGTAGACCTCGATGAGGCCCTCAGCGCCGGTGCTCCCGGCCAGGAACGGGACCTTGGTGGATATGGCGGTGATGGTGCCGTAGGAGGACATGAGGGCCCTCCTCCCCGCCAGGGTCGAGTTGGTGATGACCAGGTCCAGGTTCCGGGTGGAGATGGCGGTCTCGTTGACCTCCCAGGTGATGTTGTCCATGAGGATCTTGAGGCGCAGGCCGTCGGTGCGCTCCTTCGCCTCCAGGTAGAGGCCGTTCTCGGCCCGCTCGATGATGTTGGCGCCCACGTAGGGCAATTGGGTGAATCCGCGCAGGGCGATGGCGAAGCCCTCGCAGTCGGACAGGTTGTTGTCCTCCACCGTGAACTTGTTGCCCACCAGGTCGATGGCGTTACCGCCCAGGCCGACCAGGAGGTTGTCGGTCACGGTGAGGGACCGGGGACCCACCGAGCCCGAGGAGACCACGCCGGCGCAGGTGCTGTCGGTGGCCGTGTTGTCGGTGACGGTGATGGTGGAGCCGCCGTCGTCGGATATGAGGACCACGGCGGAGCTGGCGGACCCGGTGCCGTTGACCATCACATTGCCGATGACGGTGGTGCGGGCGGAGGAGTAGGAGTTGGCGATGGACACGCCGGAGCCGCCGACGCCGTCGAAGGTGTTGGCGGTGACCAGCAGGGTGCCCTTGCCCCTGGCCTTGTAGTGGGTAACCGCGTTGCCGTCGATGTCCCGCATCACGTTGTCCACGACGCGCAGGCTCCCGTCGCCGGAGGCCGAGTCGATGAGCACGGCCCCGTCGGAGGGGTTCGCTCCGTTGGAGCAGTCCTCGAAGGTGTTCTCGTACACCTGGACCCAGTCCTTGTACTTGCCCAGGTTGGGCGACGGGGTCGTCATGCCGTAGGCGAAGATCCGGGCCAACGTCCTGTGGCTGTCGCCGGTCCAGTAGTTGTTGGCCACCACCGTCTGGGTGAAGTAGACCAGGTCCAGGGAGGTGCTGCCGCCCCCACCGCCGTTGTCGATGAAGCGGTTGTTCTCCACCAGCGCCTCGCCCTTGTTGCCCGACATGCCCTCGAAGCCCAGGGCCCGCTCGGCCCCGTTGCCCTTGACCACGTTGTCGGAGCACCGGAGGGCCACGTTGGTGGTCTGCTTGTATGAGTAACCGTACGTCTTGGCGTGCAGGCCACCGCCGTCGTTGTCCTCCACCCGGTTGTCCTCGAAGGTGTAGGTGCCCGTGCGGCTGAAGGTGTACTGCCAGTCATAGCCGTACATGTAGTAGTAGACGTATCCGGCCAGGCCCGTGTTGTTGTGGATGGTGCTGCGCTTGACCGTGAGGTCGCCGCGGAAGCCCATGGTGCCGTGGTAGTACATGTACCCCGAGGTCTGGACCTCTAGGCCGTTCCTGCCGTTCTCGCCGATGATGGAATCCTGTATGTCCAGGTGGATCCGGTAGTCCACGCCGGACCGGTCCCCGTAGTACAGGCGCTCGTACAGGTAGTAGTACAGGCCGTCCTGGCCGTTGCCGGAGACGTCGGCGTTCCGAAGCTGGATGGTGTTGAGCCACACGAACTTGCCCCGGGTGCCGTAGGAGTAGGGGTAGTCGTACAGGTACACCCCGTATTCGCCGTTGTTCTTGACGTCGGTGTCCGTCAGGTACAGGTAGTCCCTGCGGGTCTTGGCGGAGGTGCCGTACACGTAGTAGACGGTGACGGGCCGCTTGACCCATACCCCCGACTTGGTGTTGCCGTTGGCCTCGCAACGGGTCATCTTGAGGGACTGGGTGTGGGTGATGGCGGGGGCGTTGCCTCGGTCGGAGTAGTAGGTGTCCTCGATGGCCACGCCGTCGCCCCCGTTGTCGTTGAGCTTCACGTCGGTCAGCTCCACCAGGTCGTTGGTGACCACGTTGGCGTTCAGGTAGTACGGCTTCATGTAGTGGTAGACGTAGATTCCCGGGCCGCCGTTGTTGGTAGAGGAGCCCCCGTTCCACTTGAACTGGAACAGCTCGTCCACCGCGCCGGTGCCCTTGTTGACGTAGAGGTCCACATAGAGGTACACCCCCGCGTTGGTGGACCGGCTGACGGTCACGTTGTTGAAGGTGGTGATGAAGTCCAGGTCCAGGGTGCCCGTAAGCGACTTCTTCCAGTACTTGTAGACGCCGTAGGCCTGGGCGTTGATGACGGTGTCCGACACGTCCACGTTCCAGCCGTCGGTCACCATCACGCCGTCCTCCAGCTCGGGCGCCTCGATGGAGACGGACGAGATCCCCACGTCCACGTCCACGATGACGCAGCCCTTGATGGTAGCGTCGTGGCCGTGCAGCTCTACGCCGGGACCCTGGCAGTCGTGGATCCGCGTGTGCATGACCCGCAGGCCATCGGACCGGGCCTGGATGCCCCCGATGAGGCCCGAGACGTCGGAGCCGGTGACGACGGTGGAGCCGTACGACTCGAAGGAGTACCGGGTACCGGTGGCGGCCTTTAGGACGGAGTCCTTGACCAACAGGTCCGCCCCCTGCTCCACCAGGATGGCGGGCTCGTCCTCGGCCGACACGACCAGGACGGTGCCGTCCAGGGTCAGCGAGGTGCCCGCCTTGACGGTCAGGTCACCGGTGAGGAGCACCTCCTCTTCGACGATCACGGTGTCGGTGAATATGGTCCAGTCCTCGCCGTTGGCCGACGGTGGCGGGGAGCCCGACCACTCGGCGGCGGTGGCGGTGGCCAGTGCAACCAGGGCGACCAGGATGGCCAGGGGGACGATGGCGCGCCTCATGCCGGGCCACCCCCGTTGCCGTTGCCTCCGTTGCGCGGGGGACCACGGGGGCCCCCGTTCCTGCGTCTTGGGGGACCGCGACGCCGCTGGGACATCTTCTTGACCAGGGCCTTGTAGCGGGCCACCAGCACGACCATGGTGACCAGGAGGGCCATGATGACGATGGTGGATATGAGGGAGAGCCACTCTATGGCGGGGCCCTCGTCGTCCTCACCCTCGTAGACTATGTTGTACGTGAGCTCCTCGGAGTTGCCCAGGTCGTCGACGATGAGCACGTTGACGATGGTGGGCTCGCCGTTGCCCTTCAGGGTGATGTCCACGTTGGCGGTGCCGTCCTCGCCCACCAGTATGTAGACGCCGTTCAAGGTGATGCTGGCCCCCGGCTCGGAGACCACCTGGACGGTGACCTTCTTGGAGTCGGAGAACCAGGTGCCGTTCCCGTCGTCGGTAAGCCCGGGGAGCGTCAGCCTCAGGAAGGGCGCGGTGGAGTCCAGCACGACCGTGACCGATGCTGAGTCCTCGTGGCCCACGCCGTCGCGGCACACCAGCTCCAGCACGTTGTTGCCCTCCACCAGGGTGACGTTGGCTGAGAATTCGCCATCTGGACCGATCTCCACGAGGGCATCGCCCAGGAACAGGGCGGTGGCACCCTCGGCCGTTCCGGTGACCGTGAGCTGAGCGTCGTTGGTCCTCTCGGGCAGCGGGTCCAGGGTGAGCACCGGGTCGACGGTGTCCACGGACACCTGCACGGTCCTGGTATGGATGTTGTCGGCGGCGTCGATGACCTCGATGATGATTGTCGACATGCCCTCTGGCAGGATGAGCAGCTCGTCGACCAGGCCCTGCTTGATGGTGACGGCCCTGCCGTTCAAGGTGACGGAGGAGCCGGGCTGGACCGTGCCCAGGACCCGAACCTCGTGCTGGGCGTAGACACCCCCGTCTAAGGGGGACTCCAGGTTCAGCCAGGGCTCGTCCGTGGACACGTACAGGTTGATGACCTGGGTGAACACGTTGCCAGCGGGGTCCACGGCCCGGAACGTCACCATGTTGTCCCCCAGCTTGAGGAGGGCCGTGGCGGTGAAGTTCTGGTCGTCGATGACCACGTCGTGGCCGTCCACGGTCAGGGTGCACCCCGCCTCCACGATGCCCGCGATGGTCACGGATGTGGTGGACACCCAGTCCCCGTCATCGTGGCTCTGGACGTCCAGGAATGGCTCCACGGTGTCCAGGGTGGCGATGAAGCGGACGGTGGCCACGTTGGACAGGCGGTCCATGGACACCACGGTGATGGTGTTCGGGCCCTCCTGCAGTCCCACCTCGGCGATGAACAGGCCGTGGAGGGTCTCCACCTCCTCGCCGTTGATGGACACGGAGGCCCCGTCCTCGGTCTCGCCGCGGACCACCAGGCTGGGGTCGCGGGTGAGCAGGTCGCCCTCGGGGCTGACCACGACCAGGCGCGGGGGCTGGTTGTCGATCTCTATGCGGACGAGCTCGCTGGCAAGGTTGCCCGCCCGGTCGAAGACGTCCACCTCCAGGGTGTGCTCACCAGGGGCCACGTCCTGCACGGTGGTGCGGAAGGGCGAGGCGGCGCCGATGTCCACCCACTCGCCCCCGTCGAGGCGGTAGCGGATCATGTGCAGGCCCGCGTGGGCGTCGAAGGCCGAGCCGCGGAGCTCGAAGTACGAGGCCCTCTGGGACGCGCCGTCGTCGGGCTCCAGGATGACCACCGAGGGGGCGACCCGGTCGTGGACGACGATGCGGACGGTGGAGGGCTCGTCCAGGGAGCAGACGCCCGTCTGCTCCAGGTCCAGGAAGGTGATGTTGACGATGAAGGGACTGCGGGACCGGAACTCCTGGGAGTCCAGGATGTAGGCCAGGAGCTCCACCGGGTCCATGCCGTGCTCCCCCTCCACGTGGCCCACGGCCACGACCTGGAAGGAGCGGTCCTGCACCTGCACGCCGGCCCCCAGGGCCGCCATGCCGTTCTGCCACTCCACCTTGACGGACAGGGCGTTGAAGACCCACAAGGAGCCATCGCCCACCACCTTGACCTTCTTGCGGTCCATGGAGGCGGAGTGGAGCTCCAGGATGCCCGTCTCGTCGGGGGGCAGCCGGTTGTCCACCTTGTGCATGTCGAAGTCCATCGAGCCCTTTATGGTCAGGTCCGTTATCGAGCCGGTGTGCTCGTACAGGAGCAGGCCACCCACCTGCTGGTCAAGGAGGGTGATGTTCTCGCCCGTCAGCTGGCCCCACAGGGGCTGGCCCCTGTCGGAGGTGAACGTGAGGGACAGGGCTGTGCCGTTGGTGTTGCGCACGTAGATGTCCTTGAGCGTGGTGTCCATCCGGGCCGACTGGTACGGGTGGACGTAGAGCTCGATGGCGTCGCCCCGGGTCTGGGTGACGTTGAGCTCCTCGAGGGTCAGGCGGTAGTAGTCCTCGGTGGAGGAGTAGCCGTCCAGGAGGACGTGGAATCCCGTGGTGTTGTGGGCCCGGACCCTCCGGAGGAAGACCCGCTGGTCGTCGCCGGTGGTGCCCGGCCTGCCGGGCCACAGGTAGTAGGCGTGGCCCCCCAGATCGGTCATGGAGCAGTCCTCGAGGCGGGCCAGGACCTTGCCTATGTAGGTGGATGAGGAGGCGTACAGCATCGCCCCGTGGTAGCCCAGGTCGGCGAAGGTGCAGTTGTGCACGTTGAACAGGATCATGGCGCCATCGGCGCGCCGGACCTCGATGTAGACCCCGCTGTGGGTCAGGTCCCGGAAGGTGCTGCCGGTGAAGTGCCAGCCCACGCGGGTGGTCCCGCCGTTGGCCTGGGTTATGGAGTCCACCTTCTCGTAGTAGCCGTGGCCCGAGTTGTTGATGAAGGTGCTGTCGGTTACGAAGCCCTCGGAGGTGTAGGTGGCGTAGTAGAGCTGGGCCGTGGGGGTTATGGCCACCGCCGACCGGGTGTGGTTCCGGATGGTGCTGCCCAGCACGTTGACGGCGGCGTGGAGGGTGGCCTTCTTCTGGGCCCAGGAGTAGTATGACCTGAGGTAGCGGGTGTCGTAGATGCCGTAGCCCTCGTTGTCGGCGATGAGGCTGTCCTCCACCGTGAGGTTGGAGGTGACCGAGGGGGCCTCCAGGTAGCTGAAGTAGCTGAGGCTGTACTCCATCCTGATGCCGTCGGCCCCCGAGTTGATGACCTCCGAGTCGATGAGGGTCAGGTTGAAAAGGGCGTACGACTGGGACAGCTTGGTGTAGATGCCGTACGAGCCGGCGGAGTCCAGGGTGGTACCCACCAGCTTCATGTGGTACTCCGACGTCATGCCGTCGGCCTCGGTGGTGAAGAATAGGCCGGAGCCTCCGGGGGAGTCGAAGACGCTGTCCACCAGGGTCACGTTGAGGCTCTGGGTGCAGCCGGTGGTGGTGACCCACGTCCCGTGGCCCGTGGTGTCGGTGACGGTGCAGGAGTCCAGGACGAGGGTGGCGGAGCCCCGGGAGTTGGTGCCTATCACCCGGAAGGCGGTGCCGGTGATGCTGTAGATGCGCGTCTGCTTGAGGTCCAGGGTGGCGTGGGTCCCCGAGGCGGACTTGCGGACCCACAGGACGCCGTCGTGTCCGCTGTGGTGGATGTCGTCGGTGTCCCCCATGACGTTGAAGACGCCGTGGGAGTTGACCTCGTAGACCACCAGGCCCGAGGCGGCGCTGGTGGAGATCTCGGTGCCCAGGACGGTCACGTTCACGTCGTAGCCCGTGGCGGCGGCGGCCACCAGGAGGCCGTGGTTGTACGACGTCTGGATCTTCGAGCCGTTGATCACCGCCGTCCGCTGGTCGGAACGGGCGGAGGGATGGCCCATGTAGGTTATGGCCACCGCGGCGCACTGGTCGGTCCCCGTGTAGGCGGCACACGCGTCGCGGGTGCCCAGGGAGAAGATGTCCAGGTCGCAGTCCTCGGCGTAGAGCGCCGTGGCGGGGGCTCCCGATATGTCCAGGTTGAACACGCTCACCTTGGAGTTGTAGAACATGAAGCCTCCCTGGGCCGCCAGGGGCAGGCCCCTGGCCGTCAGGCTGGAGTTGGCCTCGGCGCCCAGGCCCGAGGCGGTCACGTTCCGTATCGTCGCGTCCCCGGCGGAGAGGACGATGAACCCCGCTCCCTCGCCCACCAGGTCGGTATCAGTGATCACAAGGCTGCCGCTGACCACCCTCAGGTACAGGGGCAGTGTGCCCGGGGGCCTGAAGGTGATGTCGCATCCTTTGAGGGTAAGTTTCGCGCCGCCGGTGACCTCCACGTCCTCGGTGAACACCAGGTTCTCGTCCCTGTACTCGGTGTCCGTGGAGATCGTCTGGGCGCCCGCCGGGGCGGTGGCCAGCATGAGGGCCAGCGCTATGAGGGCGAGCGCGAGCAGGGCGGTCGCCGTTGCCCATCTTCCCAAGGGGGTCTGGGTTAGAGACATGGCTGCACCATGTTCCCCTTCGGTCTGGGTTAATAAAAGGCAACCGTCCCAGGTATTGTAGCTAATAATCAAACTAACAGAATAACGGGGGTGCCAGCACCCATTCTCACGGAATTTCTTAGGCCTGGCCGCGTATGGGTCTGGCCCATATCTCCGGGCCTTGCCGCCGCTGTTCCCGGTTGAGAAAAACGCCTGTCAAGAGGGTCCTCAGAACCCGCCGCACAGGGGGAACACCGTGTCGTGCTCGAGCATGATGTCGGCGATGCCCTCGAAGGGCAGTACCTCCACGTCGGGCAGGATGTCGTCGGGGGTGAGGCCCCGGGCCTCCAGGGATTCGGCGTCCACGTAGACCTTGCTGCCCGCGTCGACGATGTCGATGACCGCCTCGTAGTTGGAGGGTAGGTGGAGCCGTTCGGGCCACTGCTCCTTGACCAGGTTCCACACCCCGTCGCCGGTTACGACGGCGTCGGTGGGTATGCCCCTGGTGGTGCAGACCGATACGGTCCTCAGGCCAGCGAAGGCGTCCTCGCGCCCATAGGGCGGGTGGCTGATG
>CP070808.1:1333326-1336876 GCA_020343715.1 Thermoplasmata archaeon | reverse complement strand
GAGGATTCGGAGAACCTGGCCCAGAGAGGGCTCCTGATCGTCAAGCGGATGACCGAGGACCCCGTCAAGCTGGCCACCGTCCTGGTGGCGGGCCTCATCGTCGTGTCCATCGTCCTCATCGGGATGATGGTGGGGATGGTCGACGAGGTCCCGGAGGCTGCTGGGGGCCTCAGCGTGCTGGACATCCAGAAGATGGAGACCTTCCAGCACACCCTGGACGGCGACTACTACCTGACCGAGGGGGAGCCCGTGCTGTTCCCCTACGACTTCTACCACACCCTGGAGCTCCCAGGCGAGTTCGGTGAGATAGTCGTCTGCCTCGTGGACTACGTGGCGGTCTCGATCACGTGGGTCGACGAGCCCGACGAGAGCAGGGGCCCCGTCACATGGGAAAACCAGCCCGACACCGTGTCGGCGGCGATCTACGACAGCGACCGCCTGGTGTTCGAGGCCTTCGACGAGCAGACCAACCCCAGAGGCGGGGTGGGCTCGATACTCCTTGAGTGGCGGGGGGACGGCGAGTACCTGGAGCAGTCATGGCGCAGGAACGACGAGCACAACTGGGAGGGCGTCCACGGCGAGGACTACGTCAAGCTCAAGAACGGGAACGTCAACTGGCACGTGTTCGTCGACGGGGACCTGATGCTGACCTCCGCCGGCGACCAGACCCACCCCAGGCTCCCCGTCGGGTACACGGACGACGGCAACTCGCTGCAGGTGTCGGTGACCCAGGGGGGCCGCTGCGTCTCGCTAGCGCCCGGTACATACGTGGACCCAGAATGACGGATAGGCCTCACATCGTCCGCCCGCAGGGTTGGGTGAACTCCAGCACCATGAACTCCTCGGGACGGACGGGGGCGAAGCCCACGTGGAAGCGCACCATGTTCAGCGCTATCATGTTCGGGGTGGTGGTGCTGTCGTCGCAGCGCACGAAGTAGGCCTGCGACTTCTTCTCGCCCTCCAGGGCGCCCACCTTCCAAAGCTTCTTCATGAACTCGTCCAGGTTCTTCTGGAGGGCTGTCCACATGAGGGCGTCGTTGGGCTCGTGCTCGACCCAGGTTGTGCCCGCCTTGAGGGTCCTCTCCACCCAGATGGCGAGCCTTCGCACGGGGATGAACTTCCACCAGCTGCTAGTGTGGCCCGCCATGGTGCGGGCGCCCCACGACACGATGGCCTCGGGCAGCGTCCGCAGCACGCAGACGCCCTCCCTGGCGAACTTGGTGGCGTCGTCCTCGGTGGTCTCGTGCTCCAGCCGGGAAAGCCCCAGGATGGAGGCCTCCCTGCCCGCGGGGGGGGTCCACATGCCCTTCTTCCGGTCGAAGCGGGCGATTAGACCGGCGACGGCGCCCGAGGCGCCCACAGGGACCTCAACGCCGTCCTCCTCCACCAGCACGCGGGGGTAGAACATGGCGCACGACTCCAGTGCCAGGCCCTCCCGCTGGCGGGCCACGCCCAGGTCGGACCAGGAGTCCTGGACGTCGACGAGGCCGGCCCACTCGGGTGGCGCGTCGATGAGCAGGAACGCCCGCTGCTTGCGGCAGTACTTGCTGGCCAGCCTGTGGATCTCCCTCCGGGTGGCGTTGTCCACCCCCGGGTCGTGGGGGATTGCCATGAGGTTGAACTCCGGCAGTTCGATCGACAGGGCGTCCAGGGCGTCCCGGTAGTCGTTGGGAGCAGGGGCCGCGTTGGGGTCCTCCCTGCTGGCGACCCGGACCACGTAGCACTTACGGCCGCCGTTGGTGAAGAACAGGCGCACGGCCCTGGCCAGGTCGAAGTGGGGACCCATCTGGCAGAAGTGGTCCTCGAAGGCCTCGGGCCCCAGGAGCTGGACGGGGCTGTTGAGGGGGCCCTTCTCGGCCCTGCCGATGAAGACGGTGACGCAGGTGTCCAGCCCACTGATGGGCGGGGGCGCGTTGGACCTCCTGGGCTTCTCCACCTCGTCCGGCATCCGCTCTACCTCTGGTGCATAGATGTGCCGATTCGGGTCTTTCACCTTTCCGGTCCAGCTCTCAACATTGGTTCTATCCCCGGCCAAACCTTATCTGCCATGAGACGCGGTACAGCAGGTACGGCCAGGAGCTTTCACAATGGTGTTCGTCATAGGGGACCTCGTCTGCACCGTCATGATACTGGTGGGACTCGTGGTCATCCTGTTCCTGCTGCTCGTGCCCAAGATGGCGGAGTGGAGGAAGGGGGAGGGTGACCGCAGGACCCTGCTGGTGGTGATGGTGGTTCTCATGGTCGCCATGGCCGGCTACACCACCTGGCTGGTGCTCGACTACCGGGAGTGGACGGACACTCGGGAGCTGGAGTACTCCCTGAACGTCACCGCGCCCCCGGACGCCATCGGCGTGCTCATGGTCCCCGTCACCGTCAACAAGGACCTGCGGGACGCCCTGGAGGTCTCACCCGGGGGTTCCATGGAGCTGGTGGACACCGAGAACGGTGAGGCCCTGCGGGTCGTGTTCCAGGGCAACGTGACCGTCCGGGGACACCTGGTGGCCCGGGAGGAGTTCGAAGCCTACGACCTCACCATGGAGGCGCAGGGCCACCTGCCGGGGACCTACCGGTACTGGTTCCACTTCGACGGCGATGCCGCCACCAACGGAACCGTGGAGATCGAGCTGGAGCTGGTCCACAATAGCATCTACAAGTACGAGTCGTTCCGAGCCGGCGTGAGGCTGGACGAGGGCTGGACGGAGCGGAAGGTGCTCTGGGACCACCAGGAGTGGTACTACGGCTAGTGCCCGTGCCGCTTGAGCACGTTGGTGATGGAGAAGCGGCCCCGACCGAACTCGTCGCCCAGCACCTCGATGGACCGGGTCTTGGTTGTGCCCTCGGCCCGCAGGACATGGTAGCGCTCCAGGAGCCTGGCGGTCTCCTCCTCGGTCCACCGCTGGCCCTGGTGGGAGGGCAGGCCACCGGCAGGGACCCGGAGCGTCGCCAGCAGATCCCCCTCGGCCACGGTCCCCATCATCTCCACCCCCGCATCGAAGATGGGAGGCGAGACCTCGAAGCCCACGAACCTCCGGCCCAGCCCCACCGCCACGCGGGCGGTGGAGAAGCCGCCCATGAACAGGTCGCACACCAGGTCGCCCGGGCGGGATGAGTACTGAATGATCTTGACCAGCAGCTGGGTGGGCAGCTCGTTCTTGTTCTTCCTCCGGCCGGGCTTGTACTCCCGGTCGATGGTCCACACGTCCTCCCGGTCGGCGTAGTCCAGGGACCCGCCGTCGGGTCCCCTCTCGCCCGGTCCGTAGCGCACGTTGGCGTTGAAGGTCCTCTTGCCCGGGCCGGGCCTCTCGTAGTAGAGGATGTGGTAGTGGGAGGACACGAACTTGCGCCTCGTGTGGACGCCGAAGGCGTACCTCCACACGATGTGGTTGACCTCACGCAGGTCGGTGGCCCGTAGCGCGTCCAGGATGTGGTAGAGGTTGGTGTAGCCCGACACGATGTAGATGCTGCCGTTGGGACGGAGCACCCGGGCCGCCTCGGCCACCCACGCGCGGGAGAAGTCTCCGTACTCCTCCTCGGGCACCTCCACGTAGCC
>CP070808.1:1328479-1333226 GCA_020343715.1 Thermoplasmata archaeon | reverse complement strand
GCGTTGGTGATGGTGGCGACCGGTGGGGCGTTGGCGATCGCCATGCTAAGGGTGGTGGTGTCGGAGGCACCGTCGTCGTCGGTCACCTTCAGCGAGACGATGTAGGTCCCCTCGTCCACGAAGGCGTGGGTAGTCGTGCTGCCAGAGGCCGTGCCCCCGTCACCGAAGGTCCAGGCGTAGGTCAGCAGCGGGAGGTCCGAGGTGGTGTCGGTGGTGCCGGTCCCGGAGAAGGATATGACGTCCCCCTCCTGGGTCCCTGGGCCCACGGTTATCGCCGCGGTGGGTCCCACGTTGGTGACGGTCGCGGTGCAGGTGTCGGTGTCAGTCAGGCCGTCGGAGTCCGTCACCGTCAGGGTGACGGTGTACGTCCCGCTCAGGGTGAATGCGTGGGTCACCGAGGCGCCAGTGGCTGTGCCCCCGTCGCCGAAGGACCAGGAGTAGGTCAACGGACCCCCTCCGGGGTCCGAGCCCGAGCCGACGAATGACAGGGCCTCGTCCTCGGTGCCCGTGGCGTCGGCTCCCGCCTCGGCGGTAGGGGGCGAGTTGAGCACCGTCACCAGTATGTTGTGGACGGACATGGCGCCGAAGGCGTCGGTGATGATCAAGGTGGCGATGTAGACGCCGTCCGACTCGTAGGTGTGGGTCACGTTGGTCCCGGTGGCGTAGTCGCCGTCGCCGAAGTCCCAGTAGACGTCGCCCGGTGTGGAGTTGCCTCCACCTCCGGTGGAGTTCCCTCCGGACCCGCCTGTCCCCGGGTCACCGATGCTGAACACCACGGTCCCGTTGCCGGTGGCGGCACCGGTCACCGTTACCAGCTGCGACTGCAGCTGGGCGAAGTTCGAAGAGGTCCAGTCGTCGTCACGGACCACCAGCCTGGTGATGTAGACGCCGGCGTCGGCGTAGGTGTGGGTGACCACCTTGTTGCCCTTGGACGCGGCCGTGCTGGTGCCGTCGCCGAAGTCCCACTCGTAGGTGAGGAGGGGCAGGTCCGACGCCGTGTCCCAGCTGTTGCTGGCATCGAAGGTCACCGTGGTGCCCTCGTTCACCGTCTTGTCCCCTCCGGCATCCGCGATGGGCCTGACGTTGAGGACCTCCACGAAGATCGAGTCGGAGTCGGTCACACCGTCCGGGTCCGTCACCGTTAGGGTGACGGTGTAGTTCCCGGCCATGGAGTAGGTGTGGCTCGGCCTCTGCATCGACGAGCCGGTGCCGTCACCGAAGGTCCAGGTGTACGTGGGGGTCTTGGTGCCGGTGTAGGACACCGCCGAGTTGAACGTCAGCGACGTGTCCTCCTGGGTGATCACGTCGTCACCCAGGTCGACGATGATGGTGCCCTCGCCGGCCGCTGCGCCGGCCAGCAGGACGAAGGCGAACGCCAGGAGGAGCACTGAGGGTAGTGGGTGTGAGAAGAAGGTGCAGTTCCTCGTTACGTCGGGCATTCGCAGACCCTCCGCGGATCTTTCGGTTACTCGGCTCGGCCTGCAGTGGTCGAGCTTGCGCGCGAGTATATTTCGGTGCGGGCGAGTATATAAACGCGACCCGTCTGATTACATGGTGCGATTATCAACCCTGCTTCTCATGATTAATAAACCCATAAAACGCGTAATAAATATGGGTCAACGCCATATCGCAGGGAGGCCCCTCCCGGCGGCTCGAATATTGTCATGGGATGGTTATCAGGGGGAAGAATCACCTGGCACAATGGAACGTCGGGGGATTCTCGTCCATGCCGACCCCGAAGGGGATCCCGATATCCGGACCCGATCGATGCGCTTCTCCGCACCCATATCTGGTCATGTACGATACGGGTCGCCTTCACTCCGAGGCCGATATCGGTATCTTGATCTCCCGGGTCGGCTCCCTGCGGGACCGCTCGTACTGCCGGTAGGCCAGGTCCAGGGCCTCCAGGGGCCTCCTCTGCTCCTCCACGGCCAGGGTGATGGCCTCCCCGCTCTTCAGCGTGACCACCACCGTCTCGCCCGTCAGCCCCTTCTGTCGGTCGATGGTGTCGATGTCGTCGAAGGGGATGGTCCTGTGGCCGCCCCTCATCCCCAGGGGCATGACCACGCGGTTCTTGTAGACCTCCCACCGGCTGGCCTTGGTCACCCGGCTCAGCGTCAGGTGCAGGTTGGACATGAGCGCCAGGAGGATGCCCAGGATGACGCCCATCACCAGCGTGATGTCCAAGATGTAGAAGATGGAGGCGCAGACTATGATGGTGATGGCGGTGTTGAACACCCATGACATCTGGATGGCGGTGTTCAGTCTACGCTTGAAGTTGGCGTCGTCCTCCCGGTAGAGCAACCGGCCCTCGGAGGCCTCCTCGTCGAAAATCCCGGCGGTGGTCCCCTCTACCAAATCCTGACCTCGTCCAATCATGGCCTCCGGTCGAGAAAAATGTTGGGTTCCCATCCATTCATCGTTCCGCGCGCTGAAAAAAACGACCCAAACACCATATACTCCCAACCGGTTCACCTGTGATGGGAGAGCCAGGAGGCTGGGGGCGTTAGACCTTCCCCCTCCCGCAGGAAGGGCCGAGATGAGGACTGCGCTGGTCGTGGACGACAACGGGTTCCACAGGGAGCTGCTCGAGGTGTTCCTGGGGACCATGGGCTTCTCCCACGTCTGGACCTGCGGCTCCCCCGATGAGGCGAAGCGGGCGTTCGCGGACGCGGCCCCAAAGCCCTCCATCGTCATCATCGACCACGAGCTGGGCGAGGCCGACGGCCTCCGGTTGCTCCGGGAGATGATGGCCGCCGACGGCTCGATCCGTGCCATATTCATGAGCCGGGACCCCGAGGTGGAGCGGGAGTGCTACAAGGCGGGGGCGATGGAGTTCGTACGCAAGCCCTACTCCATAGCCGAGGTGGGGCGGGCGGTCAACAGGACCATGCGACCCACGGTGGTCAGCTGAGGGCGGGCTCAGTCCTCGTCGAAGAAGCCCCAGGACTGGAACAGCAGGACGCCCATCCTGGGGACCGTCGTCCGGAGCTCCGGGTCCAGCACCTCGGGCAGGGCCTGCCCCGCCGCCGCGTTGGCGACCTGGCGCAGGGTCACCATGGTGCTGGGCACCACCCCTGCCTCGGTGGAGGTGGCGAACATGTCGATGATCCCCTTCTTCGGCACGGCGGTGATCGAGACTATGACCGTCCCACCCCCGATCACGTCACCGTGGAACCAGGCCTCCTGCTGGCTACCGTCGTCGTCCTCCAGCTCCACCACCGGGTCCATCCTGCCTGACAGGTCCTCGATCATGGCGTTGAGCAGGCTCTCCACGCTCGAGCCCCGGGGGGCGTAGACGGCGCACCGGTCCCTGAAGGTGGCGTGCTGGGTCGCCAGCTCCAGGGCACGCTCGGGCTCGACCATCTCCCCCCTGCCCACGGGCTCCCTGCGCTCCAGCTCTATCCACCTGCCGGGGAGCTTCAGCTTCTGGGCGTTGGTCACGCCGCGGCGGTAGATCAGGGTGCAGTCGACCCTCACGTCCATCGGCTCAGGTACCCGGAACGCGAAGGTTGCAACCACCTTCTTGCCCTGGTCGACGTCGTCCAGGCGGAACCTCATGTCCTTGTCCACATTGATGCCATAGACGGTCGCCACTTCGACGACGCCGTCCTTGTTGAGGGTGGGGAGAAGCTCCAGGTCGTGGACCGGGCCCGGCCCGTTGTTGATTATCCCCAGGGTGTACTCCGCCAACGAGTGACGCCATGAGATGGTGGACGAGACCCTGAGGCCACCTCCCTTGGACTTGGAGTCCAGGAGGCCCGGTTTCACCCCCACGGTCAGGTTGAAGACCTTCCTCAACCGGTGGGTCAGCTCCCTGGACGCGGACCGGTCGGTGTCATCGCCCCATGCCCAGATGTCGTCGGCGAAGTCCTCTGTGATGTCCCCCACCGCCCAGCGAAGCTCCCGGTCCAGCCGCTCGTCGGGCTCCCCGTCGATGACCGCGGCCATGTGCAGCCCCTCGCCCCAGGTCAGGCTGATGGTCCTGTCCTTATACGGCGCCTTGACCATCTCGCCCCCCAGCCAGCGGGCCTCCTCCAGGAGCCTCTCGAGGATGATGAGGAGGTCCTGATCCAGCTCACGGCCGTTGACCACCTTGCCCTTGGTGTCGACGGCGAACATCGCGACCCCGGTGATGTGGAGGGCGATGATCATCTCGATGCGGTAGGTGGGGGACCAGGTGGGGACCCCTCCAACCCCGCCCTTGGAGGATATCTGGTCCACGGCCGAGGCGACGACGTCGCCGTCCTCCGTGGCGTCCGAGCTCTGGAACACCAGCATCTCGCCCGTCTCGGTGTAGGCCACGGCCCCGTCGGAGATCTTCGTCGTGGGCTTCCCCGGCTGGTCCACGGCGGACCGGATCTCGTCGGCCCCCCGCTCGGTGAACAGGTCGGAGGTGGCCCCCTCCATGGCCTGTCGCTGCCTCTGGAGCTTGTCCACCAGGGTCTTCTTGCGACGCTTCCTCATGGTGAGGACGACCAAGCCGACGATCAGTGCGGACACGAGGAGCAGGACTATCCAGATTATCACCGATAGCCCGAGGTAGGTGGCATCCATCGCCAGCTGATGCCGGAACGCATGGACACCCCATGTGCCCTCGCCAAGCACGTCGTTCACCGACATAGTTCCCATCCAGCCTACTATAGCCATGGCTTATAAGGTCCGGATAGGCTGGACGGGATAAGTACCTTTCTTGGGAACGGGCGGTCCGGACGCCATTTCGGGCATGTTCAGGGCTGCCGGAGGA
>CP070808.1:1325889-1328379 GCA_020343715.1 Thermoplasmata archaeon | reverse complement strand
TGGGCACCTTGTCGAGCATGAACTCGATCCATCTTATCAGGGCGATGTGACAGGTGGGTGCATCGCCCACCTTGGACAGCCGGGCTATCTTGGGTGGTGCCGCCGTCACCTCGGCGAAGGCGGGCTCCCCCTCGATCTCCTCGACCTCCGCGAACATGGCGCCCTCCGCAGGCTCCTCCTCGGCGAAGATGTCGTCGAACTCTCCCTCGGCGGCGATCTCGGGAGTGGGCTCGAACAGGGCGTCCAGCTCCGGGATGCCCGCGTCGCCCTCCTCCTCCATGGCCGTTATCGAGGCCCTGGCCTCCATCTCCGCCTCGATGAAGGGGTTGATCTGGGTCGATATGAGGTCGTAAAGGGACGTCAATTCCCGCATGTCGCCCTCCATGGATGCGATGGAGTCGCGGACGCGGGCGATGTCCGACCTGATGTCCTCTGTCGACTTGTCCAGGAGGTCGACCCTCCTGACGATGTCCGAGAGGGACTGTTCGACGCTGTCCAATCTCTCCAGGCCGCTCTGGCTCCTGACCATGGGGGCGGTGCCCTCCAAGGTCACGTCCCCCGGCGCTGCGGCCGGCATTGGAGCGGGTGCGGGAGCGGGGGCCGGGGCGGGTGCCGGTGCCGGAGCAGGGGCTGGTGGCGCCGCTGCCGCCGCCGGTGGGGGCGGGGGCGGTGCCTCCTCGGCCGCCGCCGGAGGTGGTGGTACCTCGGCGAAGCCTGCCGCCTCACCCTCGGGGACCTCGTCGAAGCCGAAGGCCTCCTCGACGGCCTCTTCGTCTTCCGGGTTTCCTCCGAAGATTCCCATTGTGCTCACTCCCAGCTCCCGGGCGTATCGTTCACTTCCCGGGAGCCTAGAGATTGGTCAGGTCGATGAATCGGTCGCCACCGTAGGATGGCGGGGTCACGAAGAACTCCTGCACGACGGGGCCAGCTCCGGGCAGGAACTGGATGGTGGTACCGGTGTTCGGGCTCACGCCGTTCCCTCCGCCTCCACCACCGATGGCGTCGAGGTCTAGCTCGAGCCTCAGGATGTTGTTGGCGTCAAGGAAGAACATGTTGTTGCCAGGATCCCAACCGTTGTTCGGGTTGGCGGCGGGGATTTCCACGGCGTCGTAGGTGGTCGCCGAGGCACCTCCCACGGTGTCCAGGGTCAGCTCGGCGAGGGTGTTCGCGGTCCTCACGGTGATGCGAACCTCCTCCATATTCACGCCTCTACTCCCGGACCAGTGACTGATGTAGAACCATACGGTGTCGATGGTCGCCTCGTTGGTACCGGACGAGGTGGGGTCCCTGTCGCCGACAAGGCTCATGACCTTGACCGCCCCGGATACCTCTTGCCTAGCTCCTTCTGCCGTCGACTCTGCTTGGTCCTTCAAGGAGTACGACGTGCGGATGATAACCGCCGCCGCGATCGCTGCAACTAGGACCAAGGCGATGAAGACAATCAGGGTCCCGATGCCGATGGCGGCACGGTCGTTTTCCCTGAGATTCAACTTGACTGCCTTGTGCATCCAACAAACCTCCAGGTGGACTATTCCAACCTGCGCCGTATATCCATTACTCGGTATATAAAGTTACGGTAAAGAGTTCGAGCTCTGGAATTGAAAAGTTCGACCCCCTGGCTAGGGCCCGTTTTAACCCTTTCCGGTGTCGGATTCGGGCCCGATTCCGGGCCGATTCCGGACCATACCGAGAAGCCGTCCCGAGGGCCTCGGCTAGCACTCGGAAAATCAAAAGGAGAGGACGGGCCCGCCGGGTCCCGGCGGGCCTCGTTCTTACGGTCGACGACCTAGATTATGCCGAGGGACCTGCCGACCTTCTCGTAGGCGGCGATGGCGGCGTCGAGGTCCTCTTTGGTGTGGCCCGCGTTCATCATGTTGCGGATGCGCGCGGCGTCGCGGGCGACCATGGGGAACACGATGGGCAGGGCGTAAACGCCCTCGTCCCAAAGGCCATCGGAGAGCTTCACCGCCAGGTCCGACGGGCCGGTGATGACGGGCACGATGGGCGTCTCGGTGTAGCCGGTGTTGAAGCCCATGGAGCCCAGCTCCTTCTTGAAGTAGTTGGTGTTGTCCCATAGCCGCTGGTTGTGCTCGGGCTCCTCCTGGAGGACGCGCACGGCCTCCAGCTGGGCGCCGGCCACAGCGGGCGGGTGGGAACCGGACAGGAGCCAGGTTCGGGACTTGTTCAGCGCGAAGTTCTTGAGGTCCGTGGACCCGGCCGCGAGGCCGCCCACCACGCCGAAGGCCTTCGAGAAGGTGCCCATCTCCACGTCGATCTGGCCCTCGATGCCGAAGTGCTTGCCGATACCCGCACCCTTTCCGAGGACACCCTCGCCGTGGGCGTCGTCCACGTAGGTCATGGCACCGTACTCCTGGGCCAGCTTGAGGATGTCGGGCATGGGGGCGATGTCGCCGTCCATGGAGAACACGCCGTCGGTGACGACCATGATCTTCTCGTACTTGTCGTCCGCGTCCTTGAGGACCTTCTCCA
>CP070808.1:1322280-1325789 GCA_020343715.1 Thermoplasmata archaeon | reverse complement strand
TGGTGTTGGTGACCTTGTTCATCACGCAGCGGTCCCCCTCGCCGGCCTTCTCCGGCTCCTGGAAGGGGTCGGGCACGTCGCCGCCGCCCATGATGTCCCCGAAGAGGGAGACGCCGAAGGGGTATGTTCGGGTCAGGTCGTCGAAGATCACGTCGTGGACGGGATCGCCAGTGTCCAGGGGACGGCGGAGCACCAGCGACCATTGCTGCTCGATGACGTCGTAGCTGGCCTTGGCGTCGATCTGGCCCAGACCCTGCTCGGGCAAGTGGTCCAGGATGTAACCGGCCACCACGTCCCCGTTCTGCCAAGGCTGGTGCGTCACCGGGTTGATGGCGGTGGAGCCCAGGTCGGGGTCGTAGAAGTTCTGGTCGAATACCACCTCCTCGCCCTTGACTATCCACTCGGGCCCGTGCCGGGGCGCCGCGTTGGGGTCCTGCATGTACACGGGCCGGGACATGTACACGTACTCCATGTACTCCGTCAGGTGCCGGTTCTTGACCAGGTTGAGGCCCATCTCGGGGTCCTCGTAGTAGCCCACGTTGTTGGACGAGGGCTTGTCGGTGACGTAGGCGTCGATGGCGAAGTCCCACGGGTTTGTGATGCCCGCCGACCAGAACCACAGGTCGCCCGTCTCCTCGGGGGTCAGGGTGAACTTCCGCTCCTGGTCCTTGGGGTTCTCCCAGTCGGTCATGTGGCAGGTCCGCATGCAGCCCTCATCGATGAAGTGTCCCTCCGGGTCCTCGATGGGGAAGTAGAGGCCCAGGCCGTCCTCGAAGGGGGAGGTGAAGGTCCAGTTGTCGTTGTTGTACACCCACCTGGGCACGTCGGAGTTCTCCACCACGTCGTTCCAGAGGATGCGCATGTACAGGTCCGTGTCGGTGTAGACGGACCGGATCTCCAGGGCCGTCCCGCCCGAGAGCGCCACGTGGCCCGGGACGAGGCCCAGGACCTCCAGGGGATAGTCCCAGACGGAGTCAGTGGGGTCGTCCACGGACGGGGGGGTCTCGGTGTAGTAGGACCAGATGGTCCTCGAGGTGAGGGTGTAGTCGTTGGGACCGGGATCAGGGGACTCGGGGGCCGGCGAGGGGGGCGCGAACGCCAGCAGCGTGCCGGCTAGGAACACGAACGCGATGGCGACGGCCCGCCTGCGCAGGCGGATCTCCGTGCGGGGAGGGGGGATGTCGGACAGTCTACTCACCTTCCGGAGCGAGGGTCGAGCTGACGATAACAACGACAGGCGAAACCCCCTCATAAGCCTTTCCCATTAAGGCGGGTTTTCGAGGAGCCAGGACGTTCACTTTATCAAAAACCATACCAATCTCCTTTATATAGGGTTTCGGGTTGCACATCGCAATAGGTGGTACCTTATGGCAGAAAGGGGCCTTTCGAGATTGGAGATGATGTTAGCGGTCCTCGTCGTCGTCCTACTTGTGGCGACGGTGGCGTCGGCGTACCTGTTCTATGCCGAGCGGGACAAACCGAAGGACGTCGAGGCCGGCGAGGGCATAGCCCAGGTCGCCTTCGTGCGCGAGGGCGTCGTGGTCGAGCTGGACCAGGCCGAGGATGTGGACACCCTCACCCTTTACGACGCCGGGGGGGACGAGATCTCCCAGGTGTCGGTGGGCCAGGAGGTCACCCGCATCCTGGCGGACCTGGAGTGGGTGCCCCACATGAAGTACCGGTTCGACGTCAAGCTGGCCAGCGCCGACGTGCTGTCCACGCCAAGCTTCGCGCCGGAGAAGCCCGTGCCATACAAGCTCTTCGAGGTGTCGTACGCCGACGAGTTCCCGGTGGAGGAGTACCACGCCAGCGTGTCGGCCCACTCCCACACCGAGGCGGTGCTCAAGTTCTCCCCCGACGGCACCCGCGTTGCCGTGGGTGCCCTGGAGGGCCGGGTCAGTGTCATCGACATCAACCAGGAGAGCGAGATATGGGTAAAGCGCCTGGACGACCTGTCCATCGAGTCGGTGGAGTTCTCCGCCGACGGCACCAAGGTGCTGGTGGGTGGCCACCACACCGAGTACAGGTTCCATTGCCTGGACGCGGCCACCGGCGACGAGCTTTGGAAGAAGGACGTGAAGTCCGAGGTGGGCGAGACCCCCACCCAGTCGGCCCCCTCCACCTACCTGCAGACCAAGGGAGACCGGGTGTGGATGGGCGTGTCCGCCTCGTGGACCGAGGTCGTGGACGAGTCCCGCTCCTACATGACCGAGCCCCGCAACACCTCCCGCATCCTCCACTACCGGTCCAAGATGTACTGCTACAACCTGGCGGGCGAGCAGATCTGGACCTTCCCCGTCGACGGGGACCCCGACTACGACGACTGGGGCGGCGGCGTCATGGACCGCGGGCTCATGTACGACTCCATCATGGTCGACGACGCGGGCGAGTACCTTTCGGTGGCCTTCTCCTCGAGGAACGGCGACACGTCGTACTTCGACGCCCAGCTGGTGGTCTTCGACGCCCAGGAGGGCGACATCATCTGGAACTGGTCCATGCCCATCATCCAAGAGTTCTCGTACCGGAGCCACATCACCAACGCGTGGCTTTCCCCCGACGGGAAGTGGATAGCCGTGGGGTCCATGGACGGCCGCGGCTTCCTCTTCGACAACCTGAAGAACGTGGCCTCCGGGGTGGGGCAGCCCGAGTGGCAGCGGAACATGGGCGTTTACATGTACATCAACGACGTGGTCACCCACACCTCCGACATATGCCCATACACCGACGGCGAGACGGTCATCTTCCACGTGGCCCGCACCCAGGACACCACGTCCCAGTTCGGCAACTCCAAGACCAACATAATCTACGCCGTCAAGGACTACGTGGCCTTCGACATGGAGGGCGGCCTCGAGTGGTCCTTCAAGGTGGGCGAGACCCGGGCCTACACGGGGACCGGTCGCTACGGCTACGGCGTGGGCGGCGGGTACCTGACCTTCGGCAACGAGCACCAGGAGATCTCGGGCCTGACCCAGGACAGCTCCACCATGCACTACACCTATTACATCCATCCCACCCGGACGGAGTCGTACTTCACCGTCCTGGACCTGAACCAGGGCAGCTACGACGGCTACACCAAGCTGGAGTGGCGCGTGCGCCTGGACGGCTCCCCCGCCACCCAGGGGGACGTGTCCGAGGACGGTTGGTACGTGGCGATAGCAGAATCGCCGGTGGACAAGGACCCCACCGGGTCCAACCCCGACTATCACGGCATCTACCGCGTCATGATATACGTGTAGGTCGCACGAACGCAGTCAACGGCACCGTTTAATACACGGCTGCCCCTAGGGGCCCAGGATGAGCAAGAAGGCCGGGGACGGTGAGGGAAGTCCCGCCCCAGACGGGCGGCCCCAGGTCAAGCTTCCCGTACCGGGCCGGAAGATGCCCCTGATGGTCCCCCGCAGGGCCCTGGCAACCTCTGTCACCCTCCTCATCCTGGTGGTGGCCACCGCGATTACCCACCAGTACGTGGCCTCGACCCAGCAGGAGGCGGCCGACGAGGTGGGGGGGCT
>CP070808.1:1319555-1322180 GCA_020343715.1 Thermoplasmata archaeon | reverse complement strand
CACTACTCCGCACTACGCGAGGAGTTCGGACTCTCCAACGGCGAGACAGCATACCATCTGGCCATGCTTGAACGTGAGCGAATGGTGACCTCCGTTCGCGACGGGAAGCTGAAGAGGTTCTATAGCGTAGGTGTCGACCTGCCCAAGGGGGCAGACCGCTCGCCCGACGATCTACGGAGGGCGATGGTCAGACTGGTGCGAAGGAGGCCCGGGATCAACCAGATGGAGGTGATGGAGCAGCTGGGGATGGACCGCGACTGCGCCAGCTACTACCTCCGGAACCTGGTCAAGGAGGGCAGGTTGATCGACGGGAAGGACGGAAGGTACACCATCTACATGGTCAACAGGTACAGGTGATCGCCAGTCCTAGTCCTGGGACCAACGAGATCGATACCACTCAGCCCTCTTCCCTCAGCCGCGCGATGATCTCGTCGGCGGCCTTCTTGCCGCTGAGCAGCATGCCCCCGAAGACGGGGCCCATGCGCGGCGAGCCGTAGACGGCGTTGGCGCCCATGCCGACCACGTAGATGCCCGGGTAGACCTCTCTCGTGTTCTCCATCACCAGCCTCTCGCCTACGGTGGCGTCCATGGGCTCCTCCCACTGCACGTCACCGTCCTTCGTGTTGAGGACCTTGCCCTTCTTCTCCACCAGCCGGTGGAGCACCTCCAGGGGGTGGCCGGTGGCCTCGATGGTGTACTTGGCCCTGATGGTCAGGGGGTCCACGTGGAGGCCCGTGGTGTCCACGGGGGACCAGTTGATGACGAAGCCGCAGACCCGGTCGTCGATGATCATGGTGTCGTCCACCGACACCACGTTGAACAGCTTGGCGCCCGCCGAGATGGAGGCGGCCATGATCTTGCTGATGGTCTCCACCGCGTCGGCCACGTGGTAGTTGTCGTCGTACTTGGAGTAGCGGACGCCGAACTCGTCCATGATGGGCAGGGCCGAGTCCTGGACCACGATGGTGTTGAAGAACATGCCGCCGCCCCACATGCCGCCGCCGGGGGCCAGCTTGCGCTCGAAGATTACCACCCTGTATCCCGCCTTCGATAGGTAGTAGGCCGCCGTCATGCCGGCGGGCCCCGCCCCCGCGATGGCCACGTCCACCTCGGTGGCCGCCATGAGCTCTCCCATGTAGGTCTCGATTATCGCCCGGGATATCTTGGCCTCGTCCAGTTCCCTGTCCATAGTGGTCCCCACCGTCGGCACCGGGGTGCAGGGGCCGGTAAGGCCATTATCGGTCATAAGCGCTTGCCTCGCCGGCGAGGGAAAAGGGTTAAGGCCCTACGTTCGCGTTCCCCCACCCGTGGGAGACGAGGAGAGGACGGCCAAGACGTGGAGGGAGTCCCTCGGCGACGGACAGCTGGAGGGCGACCGTTGGTACCACGTGCTGTTCAAGGGCCTGTTCCCGGGGTCCCTGTACCTCCTAGCGATCGGCGTCATCGGTGCCATCTACGGCTCGGACATGGTCGGCGAGTGGACGAACCTCACATTCCTCTTCTTAGTCCCCCCCATGGGCACTGGCGCCCTCGTCCCCCTGGGCATGTCCAAGGGTTTCTCGCCCCTCACCATGGCCCTGACCGTCACGCTGGTAGACGCCATAATGGCGATGTACGTCGTATGGTGGTTGGTCCTTCTCAAGAAGATCCCGGGACTGGGCAAGGCCTTCAACTGGATCGAGGAAAAGGCGGGCAAGAAGGTGGAGTCAGACCCACGGATGAAGAGGGGGAGCTGGATGGTCATCTACATGTCGTTGCTGATCCCCGTTCAGGGCTCGGGAGGCATCAACATGGCGGTCATCGGTAGGGTCCTGGGCCTCCGGGCCGATTCCATCGTCTCGGCCATCGTGGCGGGCTCCTTCTCGATAGCCGTTATTACGGCGTTCATGGCCAGCGTGGGCATGTCCCTGCTCCAGGAGAGCCTGGTGGGCTTCATCATCTTCATAATGTTGATGGTCCAGGCCCTGGTGATAACCATACTTCTGAAGAACCGCTACCAGATGAGGAAGTGGGAGGCGGAGCTGGCCCGAACTCCATGAGCGTCAGCTGCCGCAGCAGGCGCAGCCGGTGTCCTGGATCTCCTCGGGGTTTGAGCACCCGCCCGTCCCGCAGGCGGCCCCCGTATCGGCTCCCCTGAAGCAGGAGCCCTCGCCGTTGTAGGGAAGGGGGTCCACTTGGGTGATGCCCCCGGCATCGGCGTCGGACATGAGACCGCCTTCGGTGAGCATCACCGCGCCGGCGGCCCCTCCTCCGGCCAGAAGGACGATGGTAATCAGTAATGTGGCGCTCCATTCCATGCGATCCCTTGGGGATGGCCATAGGGGGTATATAATCAATTGGCCTTAACGAGTACAGGCCCCGGGCTGGACCCGGTAGAAAACGTTGGGTTAAAAGGAGTATGGACCGTGGGGTCCGGGTTGCCTACTCGACCGGCTCGACGCTAACGGCCTTCGGGCCCTTCGGGTCTTCCATGACCTCGAAGGAAACCTTCTGACCCTCGCGGAGGGGCTCGCCGCCCTTCACTTCCGAGATGTGGACGAAGAAGTCCTTGCCCTCTCCCTCGGCCGATATGAAACCGTAGGAGGTGACCCACTTTCGTACAGTGCCTTCCATTTGAAAGCCTCA
>CP070808.1:1316868-1319455 GCA_020343715.1 Thermoplasmata archaeon | reverse complement strand
CCGCCGAGAGGCTCATGTGGGACCTGGACATGGAGGGCATCCACAAGGGCCTCACCTGGTGGTGGTGGTGGTGGCTCTTCTTCTTCCCCGACCCGGACGATCCCCGGCGCACCCGGCAGCTGATGATCCTCTGGTCCACCAAGTACACGGACTGGATCAAGGTCGACTACTTCGACTGGACCCCCGAGGGTGAGATCCACCGCACCCAGGAGGGGGGCGACGTGGACCTGCGGTTCAACGGCATGACCGCCGCGTGGTGGTACGACGGCCGGAGGATGATAGACCCGGTGGTGCTGGAGCCCAACAACTTCCGCGTCGAGAAGCGGGGCGCCGACGGGGTGGTGGACCCCCAGTCCCCCAAGGACATGCGCTTCTCCGGCAGGCCCGGCCACTACCACCTGGACATCGACATGCCCGAGGACGGCCACGCGTTCCACCTGAACATGACCGACTGGACGCCGTTCATGTCCGACCACAGGTACCGGGCCAACGCCTACACGAAGAAGTACTCTTACAACATCCTACGGATCTACGGCACCCGCGTCACGGGGACGTACATGGTAGACGGGGAGAACGTGGACGCCGCCGGGTCCACCGCATACTTCCAGAAGGTCCGGGTCAACGCCCCCGCCGTGCCCTGGTACTGGACGGTGCTCCACACCGAGCGGGGGGACTACCTGGACTACTTCTTCCCGCACCTGGGGGGGCAGCTCCTCCGCCACACCGAGGCGCCCAGGAGCCGGTGGGACCGGGAGGTGTACTTCCTCAACAAGACGCTGCAGTTCTGGGACGAGGAGGCCCAGCGGCTGCACAAGTTCAAGAAGCTGAGGATACGGCACACCTTCACCGACGAGGACCTACCCGTCTTCACCGTCCACGGGGAGAACGCCGAGGGCACCATCGACCTGGAGTTGGAGGCCTACGCCAGGGCGTACTGGAGGTTCGAGCAGCCCAAGCGCCTCGGCTTCATCAAGTCCATCCTCTACTACAACGAGTACCCGACCCAGGTAAACGAGTTCCGGCTCCGGGCGGGCAGCACCTACACCACCTTGGAGGACCTGGGGTGGACCCGCTGCAACACCGAGCACACCTGGGGCAAGCTCATCTGATTGGAAATGCGGACGCGGCCAAGGGGCCGCCTCACTCGTTCAGGGCCTCGTGGACCTTCTGGGCCAGGGCCTCGGAGATGCCCTCCACCTCGGACAATTTCTCCACGGACATGTCCTTGACCTCATCCACCGACCTGAGGCCCGAGTCGAACAGGGCCTGGGCCTTGGACGGGCCGATGCCCGGGATGTCCTCGAAGGAGGCGATGATGGCGGCCACCGTCTCCGGGTCCACCTCCGACTCCTCCTCGGTGACCTCGGCGGGTGCCTCGGCCGGCGCCTCTCCCTCGGCCTCGGCGGCCGGGGCCTCCTCGGCTCCCTCGGCGGGTGCCTCGCCCTCGGCCTCGGGCTCCGGTTCGGGCTCGTCGTGGCCAAGGACGTTGGTCATCTCGCCCCTGACGGGCTCGTCGGGGACGAAGTCGCGGCCCAGGACCTGGCTGCGCCTGATCTCCACCCGCTTGATGGGGTAGATGGGCTTACAGCGGCGGAAGATGAGCTTGGACATCTCGCCCGATATCATGGCGCGGATGACCTCGGGGAGGGTCGCCCTGCTGGCGCCCTCGGATACCACCGTCTCCATCTCGTGGCGGATGGCGTCCTGCTGGGACGTCTTGATGCGCCGCTCGGTGATGGCCATGGGCTTGATGCGGATGCGGTAGCCGTCCAGGGTCACCACGTCGTAAACCCCGTCCATCTTGGAGTGCTTGCGGCGGGTCAGTCGCCGGATGTAGTCGGAGGTCAGGTCGTGACCCACGAAGGAGGTGTGGGCGTCCAGGCCGATGATGCGGTCGATCTGGAAGTTCAGCTTGACGTGCATCTGGGAGAAGTCGCCGGTTATGTCCTGGAGCGTGATCTGGGTGATCCGGCCCTCCAGCTTGTCGGGACTGTCCGCCAGGGTCTCGCCTATCTGGGACGCCCCGAAGATCTCGGGCGCGTTGATGTTGTACCAGACCTTGGACCGCCAGCGGTCCTTGACCTTCCGTGCCTCGGCGCGGGAAGACTTCTTCGCCACTCTAACCCTCCTTAGGGGTATCTCCGGTAAAGAGGGACCCCTTTATATTCCTTTCCGTCCAAGGGACAGGTTCAGGGGGGTACTGGAGCCCTTCCGGCGCGTCAGTGGAAGGTGAAGCCCTTGGGCAGGGCCGGCAGGTACTCCATGAAGCCCTCGGGCCACGCCGACGGGTCCAGGCCGTGCTGGGCCAGGAAGACCGCGGTCCAACGCTCCAGGCCGATGCCCGAGCAGCCCGATATCAGCTCCTCCCTCTGGGACTTGATGTTGAACGCCGAGGTGTACCTGTCCCCCAGGATGGACAGGTTCTGGAACTCCAGCCACTCGGACTCCTCCCGGGAGCCCCTGTAGGGCAGGTAGGCCTCATAGTCGATGGTGCCCTCCCGGTGGGCGTCGGGCACGGGCCCGTCCTCCTCCTCGCCCCCGGCCATGCCCGCCTGCTGCAGGTAGAAGGGGGAGACCCAAGCCATCC
>CP070808.1:1311613-1316768 GCA_020343715.1 Thermoplasmata archaeon | reverse complement strand
GCCAGACGTTGTCTCCTATCCTGGCCAGGATACCCTCCAGGCAACGTATCCTCCACTCGTGGTCTCCGCGGGGCTCCACCTCCTGGCGGGATATCGTGGTGCCCCTGGCGATGACCGTCTCCATCTCGGCAAGGGAAACCTCGACGATGGTTGAGTAACGCTCCCGCTCCTCCTCGTCGCCGTCCATGGCCATGGCCAGGTTGTCCCGGGTCTCTGCCAGCCTCCTGGTGAGGAGCTCCTTCCTGATGCTGTGGAGGGTCGATCGCTTTACCAGCACCCACCGGTGCCCGTGGATGGTTATGCCGTGGAGCAGGGCGTCGAGGGCGGGAAGGTCCGGCACCCACGCGAACTCGTCCTCCGAGTACTCGTGGACCTCCATCAGGGTGGGGACGTCGCCCTTGGCCATGAGCTCGACCCGCTCGCCCCCCGGGATGGTGTCGCCCTTGAACACGACGCACACGTCCACGTCGCTGTCCTCCCTACCCAATCCCCTGGCGTGGGAGCCGAAGAGGATGACGCCGTGGACCCGTTCCCGGTCCAGGCCTGACATGAAGTCTTCCAGGGTTATCCGGACCGGTGGTGGAAGCCCTGTCATCCGCTCCAGCTCGACCAGCTCGAAGAGGGCCGGGACGGCGGCCGACGTGGTGTCGATCCGGAACGTGACCTTCCTGCCGTCACCGACCCTCCTGACGACACCTGAGCCCTCCAGGGTCTTGAGCCGCCGGAGGACCGAGGCCCTGGAGGTGCCGATGGCCTTGGCCAGGTCCGGGGCGCCGACGGCCTTCCAGGGTGTCGAGAGGAGCTGGCGGAGCACGTCCAGCGATACGCGGGAGGCAAGTATCCCGTTAAGGTGTCGTGATTGATACGTATGTATCATATATGATACCAATGAGGGATAGGGATGCCCCGACTATTAGTAGGTTGCCTCACGGGGCTTCATCGCGGTTCCGCCTCTCCCAGACCCATACAATGGCGACAGCGGAGGCGATGATCACAATGAGGATTATCCAGGGTAGGATGGCCAAGCCATCAGGGCCCGACGTGTCCGCCTCCTCGGTAGTGAAGGTGACCTCCTGGTGCGTAATGGCCTGGTTGCCCCAGACGTCCTGGCATTCCTCCGAGACCACGAAGCGGTACTCCCTCCCCATCTTCAGGGGGTTGTCTGGATCGAACCTGGCGGTCCCGTTGGCAGCGTCTATATACGGGAGACCGAGCACAAGTTCATCGTCCAGGTAGAGGCGGATCGAACCCAGGTGCTCGGGGTCCATGGGCTCCGACCACTGGATGACCAGCTCGGCCTCGACGTCCACGTTTATCGAGCCATTTGTGGGGAATGTGGAGACGACCGATGGCCGAGTGACGTCCAGCACGATTGTCGCCGAAGCCATCTCCGACTCCCTCCCGACAGCGTCGCGGACCATCAGGTTGATGGTCGTCTCGCCCTCATCGGACATCACTAGGAAATCCACCTCCTCGTCCGCGACGACCCAGGGAGTGTCCTCCCAGAAGCCCTCGACCCAGATCTGCATGTCAGATACGTACGAGGTGGGGTCCTCGTAGGTGATCGATAGATGGAACATGCGGGAATTGGTACCGCCCGCGCCCCCGTTGATGGTGAACGAGCAGGTAGGGTCGTCCTCATCCAGCACGATGTCGTCTGAGACCACATCGGAGATGTGGCCTACCGCGTCCCGTGCCTGGAGGTGAACCGTCTTCGTACCGCTTCCTTCTGGGAGAGTCCATCTCATGATCTCAATCGGCCCCAACCACTCCAAGCCATCGAAGGAGCCGTCCCCCGAGACCCTTATCCCCTCCACTGTCGTGGCGTCGTCCCAGTACGAGATGCTGAGCTGGACGCTGGTCGAGCCGGTGTAGGACGCGTCGTTATCGATGGTTATACTGCAACCTGGCGGTGTGGTATCCAGGACGATGGTGTCGGTGTAGGTCGGGGAGACCAGGCCGGCGGCGTCCATAAGCTGGAGGTGGACCGTGTTCTCACCATCGCCCCCTACTAGGGACCAGTCCACCGTCTGGTTGGGATGGAGCCACTCCTCGTCGTCCCAGACGCCATCGTCGCTGAGCCTCATGTGCGTCACCCCCGAGATGGCGTCCAGGTAGGCGATGTTGAGCACCACGTCCGTTGACGTGGTCCAAGCGGCGTCATCGTCGATGGTGACGCTACCCGTCGGGGCCAGGGTGTCGAGGACTATGTCGTCCGAGAAGGTCTCGGATACCAGACCCGAGCGGTCCATGAGCTGGTAGTAGACGGTCCTGGTCCCCTCGATGTTGGCCAGCGTCCAGTCCACCTGGTCGGTCGCGTTCACCCATTGCACGCCGTCCCAGACCGGCTCGTTGCTGATCCGCATCCTGTAGAGCCACTCCTCCGGGACCGTCACCAGGAGGTCGGTGATGTTGTCAGACCTGGTCAGGTCCAGGACCACATCGATGGAAGTGGTGAACTCGTCCCCCTGGTTGATGATGATCGTTCCCGTTGGCGGGGTCGTGTCCAGGATGCCCTGGGCCTCCGCCAGTTCGTGGTCCCGCTCCCATGTGCCCCTCACGTCGATGGCCACTGCCTGGAACCGGTAGAAGCCGTCACCCGAGGACGGGACGAAGGTGGTCCCGCCCCTGGCGCGGGTGACCTCGAGGACGGTGATGTTCTCGAAGGGGGTCCAGGCGGTCCATTCGGCACCGTCGGGGCTGTAGGAGTAGCGTAGGACCACCCTGTCCAGCATGTAGTCGTCGCTGGCCGTCCAAGAGAGGTCCACCCCCTCTGGGTCCAACCAGGTCCCCTCCAGGGGCTCGAGGGAGGCGAAAGGCGGTTCCTCATCGAAGAAGCCTCGGGTGTAGAAGGGGGTCCATCCCCATGGGCTGGTCAGATACCATGCCACGTGGACCTGCCCTCCTCCCACTGCCAGGACTGCCCGCTCGTGGTTGTATTCGATGTCGTCGGTCAGGTTCACGTCGTCCTGCCAGTCAGTGCCGTTGACCCAGCGGAAGCGGATGACTCCCCTGTCGCCATCCCAGTGACGCCATGTGAGGAACATGTAGGGGCCCTCGCTGTCTATGGAGATGTGGCTCTGCTCGTTGATGTCCCCCGGTGTCAGGTCGATGGTCCTGCCCCAACGGCCCCCGTCCTTGACACGGTACTTGATGTCCGACGGCCCCGTCGTGTTCTCGGACCACACGATGTGGACGGTGCCGTCCCTGACGACGATATCGGGGGACGCCTGGAACTGTGAGGTGATATCCACCGCCACGATCTCGACACGCGAGAGCTGCTCCCCGTCCCACGTCCGGTAGAGGAGGGAGTATCCGTCCTGCATGTATGGCGAGTCCTTCCAGACGATGTGGACCGTGCCGCCCTCCACGGCGAGACACGGGTCCATTATGGTCGACCGAGCATCTCCGTAGAGTATTACGGTGTCCTCCCATTCGGTTCCATTGAACCTCCGGTACTTCAGCCGGTCATCCTCTGTGAACGGGAGCTCCCTCCAGATGACATGGACCTGCCCGTCTTGGACGACGATCTCGGGGACGTAAGGCCAGAACATGTGGCGGTCGTTACCGACGTCCAACTTCGTGTGGTTCCCGAAGGTCCCGTTCTCGAAGGTTGTGTAGTAGAGGTCATAGAAAGCCCAGCCCGCGCGCATATCGACCCAGACAAGGTGTGCCACGCCGTCCTCGGCGTCGATGGAGGCCGTGGCGAACCAGGTCCAGCTGGCCTCGTCGCCCACCATGACCCAAGGATGCCATTCCTCTCCGTCGTACCACTTGAGGACCAGTCCGTAGGGCCAAGTGTACCTGCCCTTCCCCAGGACGAAGACCTGGTCGCCGTCGGTGGCCACGTCCTCGATGGTCATCCTCATGTCCTCGGTGATGTTCAGGTGGTCGTCCCATGTCTCGCCCGAGGTCGAGCCAGAGATCACCACGACCGTCAGGACTGCCAGGAATGCCAGGGACAACCAGAGGAATCGCCTTCCTGCATCGGCGCGGGAGCGGGTGCTCCCTTCGCCCTCGTAGATGGAGCTTACCAATACATCACCACCCGTTCCACCCGGGGATGGAACGTGTCGAATTATACTGGAGCGTAGATAATAGTTTCCAGGAGGTTCATCGGCCCGTGTCGACCGTTCGCGAGCCAGTGAACTCGGGGCAGACCTTATTTATAGACCCATCCTCTATCTTCGAGCGTGGAAGACCGTCCCCCCGCCAAGGCCTACCTGCAACTACTGCTGGGCCTGGTCATCACCTTCCAGGGCCTGGCCCTCGTCATCACCGGTAACAAGCTGGTGGCCACCTACTGGTGGATGCGAGTGATAGGCCTGGCCATGGCAATAGGGGGCCTTTACTACCTGTACCGCTACCTCCCTCGGGAGGTATTGAGCCAGCCCATGGGCGAGGCGGCGAAGGCCCAGGCCGCCAGGGACATGGTCATGCGCCTGGCCCAGGGCCAGAGGCCTCGCACGCTGGCCCAGCGCTTCATAGACTGGATCACCCTACGGGGCCGCCTAGTGCCCTTGTTCCCCGTCTTCGGGGCCGCGGTCATCGTCCTGGACCTGTGGTGGAACCTGGTGCTGACGGGGTCGACGGAGTTCCTGACCTACGATGCCCTGGCCCTGCTCGTGGGCGTGTACCTCATCGCTTACAGGTGGGTGCCCGAGGACTACCACAGGGAGCGGGAGTTCGCCTTCGTGTTCTTCTTCTCCCTGTCTTTCCTGCTGCTCATCCCGGTGCTCATCGAGCGGGGGGCCTCCGGGAACGCCGCCTCCCAGGCGGGCATCTCGGCCTACTCTGAGTACCTCCTGGCGAAGCCGGTGGACTGGATGTTGAGCGCCTCGGGGGTGACGTCCACCATAGACGGGATCATCATCACCTTCCTGACCGTGGACTCCGAGAGGATCAGCCTGCTCATCGCCACCTCGTGCTCGGGCGTCTACAGCTTCGCCATCTTCACCTCGGCCTTCATCGCCTTCGTGGCCACCGAGTTCACCGAGTGGGACTCCAGGCTCAAGTGGTTCCTGGGCCTGGGCATCCTCGCGGCCTACGCGGCGAACCTGCTGAGGATGTACATCATCGTGATGGTGGGCCACTTCTACGGGTCGGATGCGCTGCTCTGGGCCCACGCCAACGTAGGGTGGATAATCTACATGGC
>CP070808.1:1298426-1311513 GCA_020343715.1 Thermoplasmata archaeon | reverse complement strand
GCCCAGGTCCAGCATGTAGGCGACGGCCTCGCCGGTGATCCCCCCCGACGGACCCTCCCTCTCGCGGGCGTCCTTCTCTTTGTACATGATACCACCTCCCATCCCACCGTCGGGACCACATATATACCCGGGACGGGGGGGTCGCGGGAGGGAGGGGGATGGGGTGGGTGAATGTGGCGTGACGGTACCCTTTTATCCGCGGCCACCCATTGGAGCCCCATGAGGCAGATGGCGCCGGTGGCATTGACTGTGGCGGGTTCCGACAGCTCGGGCGGCGCTGGCATCCAGGCGGACCTCAAGGCCTTCGCCGTGGTCGGCGTCCACGGGGCCTCGGTCATCACGGCCGTCACCGCCCAGAACTCCAGGGGGGTCAGGTCGGTCAACCCCATCCCCGCCCACGAGGTGGGTGCCCAGATCGACACCGTGGCCCAGGACATGAGGCCCGCCTTCGCCAAGACGGGCATGCTCCATGATGGGAAGGTGGTGCGCCTGGTGGCGGCCAAGTTCAACGAGCACGGCATCGCCTACGTCGTCGACCCGGTGCTGAAGGCCACCTCGGGCGACAGCCTGGCCGAGGTGGGCATGGCCGAGAACCTGGTGCTGGAATTGCTGCCCCACGCCTCGCTGGCCACCCCGAACGTAGAGGAGGCGGCCCTCATCCTTCGCGGGAGGAACATCAGCAGCGTCAAGGAGATGAAGATGGCCGCCGAGGACATCCGCGAGATGGGGCCCTCGGCCGTGCTCATCAAGGGAGGGCACATGGACGCGACCCATGGGGTCGTCGACGTGCTCTGCACCGACCGGGGCGTGTTCCAGGAGTTCAACCACCCCAGGCTACCTGGGGCCTTCCATGGCACCGGCTGTGCCCTGTCCGCCCTCATCACAGGCTACCTGGCAAAGGGCGAGCCCCTGGTGCGGGCGGTGGCCCGCTCCGAGCGGGTCCTCCAATCCATGATAGGCTCGGCCTACTCGGCTGGGGGCGGCGCCAGGTTCCTGGACCACATGGCGCCCGTCAAGATGGCGGCCCTCAGGTGGGAGGTGGCCCGGGAGGTGAGGTTGGCGGCCAGGCAACTGGAGCAGATGCTCACCGACGAGTGGCTCCCGGAGATCGGTACCAACATCGTCTATGCCCTGCCCAACGCCACGGTGGCCGAGGAGGTGGCCGCCCTGTCGGGGCGCATCCACCGGGTGTGCAAGCACGGTCAGGCCCTGGGCCACGTCAACTTCGGGGCCTCCAAGTACATGGCGAAGGTCGTGCTCGCCACCGTGAGGGTCGACCCCAACACCAGGTCGGCCGTCAATATCAAGCGCACCGAGGACCACCTGAGGAGGGCGAGGGAGGCGGGCCTCGTCGTGGCGTCCTTCGAGAGGTCCATGGAGCCCGAGGACGCCCCCAAGGACGTGGAGTGGGGCACCCTAGAGGCCATCAGGGTGACGGGGGGCATGCCCGACGTCATCGAGGACTCGGGGGGGATGAGGCTAGAGCCCGTCATGAGGGTGCTGGGCCATGACCCGGCCGAGCTGGTGGACAAGGTCCGCAGGATAATGGCCGTGGAGTGAGGTCTCAGACCAATGCGGCGATACCGCTGATGAGCACGAAGATGGCCAGGAGCATCAGCCCCTCGAACCATGTGGCCTGGCCGTCCAGGGCGATGACCATCGCTATGGCGAGCGTGGCTATGATGGCTATGAGCCCCAGGGGGGTGAACACCATTGCCATCACGTTCCCTATCATCATGCTGATGAGGACCAGAATGGGAATTATCAGGAGGGCGATCTGTACCGAGCTGCCCATTGCGATCTGGAAGGAGAGCTCGATGCGTCCCCGCCACGCCATCAGGATGGCCGAGGAGTGCTCCGCGGCGTTGCCCACCAGGGCGATGACTACGACGCCCATGAAGAAATCGGACAGGCCCGCGTTCTCCATGATGTGCTCGATCTCCCCGATGAGCAGCTCGGCGATACCGACGACGCTTATCATGGTGACGGCCAGCATCGTTATGGCGGTGCTGGCAGGCCAGGTCGCCAGGTGCGGCTCGGGCTTTCGCGTCCGGTCAATGGGGGCGTCCGCCTGACCGTCGAAGTACTTCTTGTGTGTCCTCATGGAGAATATCATGTAGCACACGTACACCGCCAGGAGAACGGCGGCGACGAAGAGGCTCATGGTCTTGATGTCCTCGGGGAACTCGCCGATGTGGTCTATGCCGTAGGTGGCGTAGAAGTACAGCGATGGTAGCATCACGGCGACGACGGACACCGTCAGCATCGACAGCGTCGCCGAGGCCGTGATCCGGCTGTAGTTCATCACCGGGAACTTGATGCCCCCCACGAGGAAGCTCAGGCCCATGACGAGGAGTACGTTTATGATGATGGAGCCCACCAATGATGCCCTCGCCAGGTCGACGAGCCCCCGGTTGACGGCCACAACGGCGATGATGAGCTCCGTGGCGTTGCCGAAGGTGGCCAGAAGGAACGCAGACAGGCCCGGACCGGACCTGATTGCCAGCTCCTCGGTGGCCCGACCCATGAGGAGGGCCAGGGGCATGATGGCCCCGGCAGCGCCCAGGAAGATGATCCAAGAGGGGGCGTCCAGGAACTTGCCGAATATGGCGATGGGGGCGCCGATGAGTAATATCAGGGCGCCCTTCTCGATGCGTGAAAGGGGGAGCCTGGTGTGGATCAGGCCGTCCACTCCGGTCCCACCGGTGATGCTCTCCTTCGGGGCGGGTACCTGGGGCTCCTCGTCGCGCTCCTCCTGGATGCGCTCCGTCTCGCCCTCGTCCTCCACGTCGGGCTCCTGGGGAGTCTCCTCGGCCTCCGCCATCGGCCCCTTGCACCGTCGTGGGGGCTGTTAAACCATTCGGCGTCGGCAGTTTCATGTACCCATCCCTCGATGCACAGGCCATGGGCCTTCCGTACCGGGACCTACACGTGCACACCATCCACTCCCACGATGTGAGGGACGAGGGGTCCACGATGATCAACCTGGCCCGCTGGGGCGCCGAGGCGGGCATCGCCGTGGGCTTCGCGGACCACCTGGACGCCAGGGACTTCGGCAAGCCGGGCCTGTGGGCTCGCGAGGAGAACATAGGAGCCTACCTGGAGGAGTTCGACCAGGTCAAGGCGGCCTATCCCGAAACGACCCTGGGCATCGAGCTGGAGTACTTCCCGGACCGCCCGGAGCTGATGGAGCTGACCCGCGCATGGCTGGACGCGCACAGGGGGGAGCTGGACCGTGTCCTGGGCTCGGCCCACTTCGTCTTCGGGGACCACGCCGTCACCTGGCACGTCCACCTGCGCCAGCTGGTGGGGGTCCACACCTTCGAGGAGATCATGGACGAGTACGTCCGCGGGGAGAGGGCGATGGTGGAGTCGGGCCTGGCCGACTGCCTCCCCCACGCCAACGTGGTCTTCAGGGGTCACCGGGGCATATTCGAGGTATCCGAGGAGGTGGAGAGGAGGGGGAACTCCGAGTTCATGGCCCTGTGCCGGGACGCCCTGGCCAGGGGGATGGCCGTCGAGTGCAACCTGCTGGGCATGGTGGACGACTCCCATCCGGACCCCTCACCCTCATGGGAGATGCTGGAGGAGTTGGCCGGGGAGGGTGCCCTGATGTACGTCGCCTCCGACGCCCACGACACCGCTGGCTTCCGCAAGGGGATACCCCTCGTGATCGAGGCCCACGAGAGGCTGTGGGACGCGGGGGCTAGGTTCCTCGAAACGCCGTGAACCGGGAGCTGGCCAGGACCCCATTTTCCCCGCTGGCTCTCATTGGCAGTACTGGCACGGAAAGGTATATTAACCGACGCAAGAATCCGAGGGTACCACGAGGGTGTCGTGGATTAGGGTGGGTCATATGACCGAACTCGAGCAGCGGAAGTATAAGATTTGCCTCATTGGTGAGAACGCGGTCGGAAAGACCAGCCTCATCCAGAGGTTCGTCCACAACGAGTTCTCCGACCATTATCTCACCACCATCGGCACCAAGATCTCCAAGAAGGACGTGGTGGTGACCTACCCTGACCAGGACAAGAAGTACGACATCACCATGATGATCTGGGACATCATGGGCCAAAAGGGCTTTCGGCCCATCCTATCCCACTCGTACTTCCACATGGCCAAGGGCGGAATCGCGGTCTGCGACCTGACCCGCCCCCACACCCTTGAGGAGCTCACCGGTTGGATCGAGTCCATGTTCGAGATCACGGGCCGCATCCCCGTGATAGTGGTCGCCAACAAGAACGACCTGACCGACGAGATCCGGATCAAGGAGGAGGACATCGCTGCCCTGGCCGAGCAGTACGACGCCCCCTTCCTGTACACCTCGGCCAAGACCTCCGCCAATGTCGAGGAGGCCTTCCTGTCCATCGGCAGGATGGTCACCGAGCACCAGTTCCAGGTGTGAAGTGGCGACCAGCCCCCGGGCCGATGTGATAAAAACCCATTCCAATACCTTTAAGGCCCACGATATTCTAACCGCTGGCATGGTCCAATCGGGGGTAGGAAACGATGATAACCCGATATCGGGGGCATCGCTCCGAGCCCACTACCCCGTACTTATCGTGATGACGGTCATCGCGATGGCGGTCCTGGTCCTGGCCCCCGGGGATGTGGACGCCGCCCCCAACCCCCCGCCGATCGGCGACTGGACCATAGGTGCGGGGGAGACCGTGAGCCACACGCAGGCGTCCTTCGACCTGCGGGGGGACCTGGATGTCCGTGGGGTCCTGGAACTGGACAACTGCACACTCTGGGTATGGCAGGACATCGGTGGTCCCCGGGAGCTGGTCGTCAGGCCCGGGGGCGAGCTGCGGCTGGTCAACACCGCCGTTGCCAGCGCGGGCATCGGAAGGAGCTACTACCTGCAGGCCGAGGAGGGCAGCGAGCTGACCATGGACAGGTCATCCGTCTGGAGGGCGGGCGACGTGCTGACCAACGACGGTCGGTCCTCGGGGGTGTGGGTCGCCACCGATGATGCCGTGGTCACCGGCAGCCAGTTCATGGAGTGCCTTGTGGGCATCTGGGTCAGCGGTACGGACCTGGACATCACCGACTGCGACTTCGTCGACAGCAGATACGGCGCTGTTGTTGACGCCGGTGGCGTTATGGTCCTGGACGAGGCCGAGCTCATCGGTTGCGCCATCGGGGCCCTCAGCAACGCCAGTACAATGACCGTCACTGGAGGAACCGTGTACGGCTGCGGCGAGGGTGTGCTGGCGTACGGCGGCAACATGACGGTGGAGGGGATCCGGGCCGCCAACTGCTCAGTGGTGGCCCTGGGGGCCTACAGCGCCGAGGCGACGGTCAGGGACAGCCGGTTCGAGGACGCCGAGGCCGACGGTGTCATCGTCCACGAGTCCAGGGCATGGGTGAGCGGCTGTACCTTCACCGACCTTGACACGGACATCAAGGTCATCCACTCCGAGGCTTGGCTGGTCGGGAACAGGCACTGGGGCACCTTCGACGAGGCCATGTGGATGTACCACGCGACGTTCCACGTGAGGGACGCCCTGACCTCCGACTCCTACTGGGCCCTCAAGGCCTGGAAGTCCACCGGTGATTGCTACAACATGACGGCGCTGAACGCCACGTACGGTGCCCACCTGGAGCGGTGCGCCGATGTCCTCATCGACGGGCTCACCGTGGACCAGCAGAACCGGACGCGACGCCAGATCGCCCGGGGCCTGTACATAACCGGGAGCACCTTCACCCTCCAGAACGCCACCATCCAGGGGGTCAGGACGGGCATCGACATGCTGTCCGCCTCTGGCACCGTCCGCTGGGTCAGGATCGACGACTGCTACCAGGACGGGATAATGGTCACCCTCTCGTGGTTCTTCTCCATGTCCGACGTGAACGTGACCCGGGCCGACGATGGCTACTGGCTCAACCTGTACAGCAGCGGCAGGCTCGAGCGATGCGTGGCCTCCCTGTGCCGGTCCACCGGCTTCAACTTCTCAGCGGGGGCCACCACCACTCTGGTGGAGTGCAACTCCAGCGCCAACCCCGTGGGCGTGGTCGTGAGGTACGCGTCCCCGACCCTAGTGGACTGCGACATGTTCATGTGCGACGATGCCTGGTGCATCACCAACGAGACGCTGGGCATGGACCTGTTCTCCGGTTCCCCCACCATCGTGGGCGGTTCCCTAGTGGGCGGTTTCGGTGGCATCCGGCTGAACGACACCAACGCCCTCGTGACCGGCGTCAGCTTCACGAACATCGAGCGTTGGGCCGTGCAGGTTAGGGAGTCCACCGGTGACACCATCGAGGGATGCACCTTCGTGGACATGATAAACGCCACGGCTGTGTTCGTGTGGAAGGGGCAGGCCGTCATACGGGACAACACGTTCTACCGGCTCAACTACGGCATCACCGGTGCCGACGACTCCCACCTGGTGCTGGAGGGCAACACCATCGAGAACGTGACCTACGACGGCATCTGGATCGTTGCCAACTCCACGGCGGAGATGCGGGGCAACCTGGTCCGCGACATCGGGTACTACGGCCTACATGCGATGTACTACACCACAGTCACCTCCAGGAACGACGTCATAAGGGACGTGGGGAGCTACTGCGTCTTCGTGTGGAAGGCCTCCTCGTTCATCATGACCAGCGGCTCCCTGGTGAACAGCTCCGTGGGGGTCTATGCCTTCGATGCCATCGACGTGACGTTGACCTTCTGCGAGCTGCGTGACCTGAACAGGGGGGTCATATCCTACAAGGACAAGTCGGCCAATGCCCTCACCTTCGTGCAGCACGTCACGACCGAGGGGTGCTACCTCACCAACAGCTCGGCCTACGCCATCGGCGTGTTCGACGTCAACCTCACCGTGGTGGACTGCAACTTCTTGGACAACATCGCGGCCATGCAGGTCAACAACGCCACCGTGTCGATAATGGACAGCTCCATGGTGGGTTCCTGGCTCTTCGGCATCCGGTCCGAGGGCACCAGTCACGTCACCTGGGAGGTCCGCAACCGGGGACGCATCCTCAGCTCGGACCTCTACGGGGCCATCGACATCAAGGTAAACGGCGGCGACCTGCTGATGGACGATGTCCTAGTGGAGCCCACCGTCAACAGCTATCTCCGGTCGACCATGGGGGCGAAGGTCGTCCTGCACGGCGTGGAGTACAGGGCCGACGGGGCCATCGTGCGCTTCAGGGAGTCCGACGTGGAGATACACAACTGCACCTTCACTGCCGTGGGGCCGGCCCTGGGGGGCACCCTTGGCAACCTGGGGGTCACCGTGACGGACGGTAGCCTGGACCTGTTCCGGACGACCTTCAGGAGGACGCGTACCGGCCTCAGCCTGGTGAACGCTCAGGCCACCATCGACGACGCCCACTTCTCCGAGTGCGGCGAGGCGGGCCTTTATGCCAGGGGCAGCGACGTGACGATGGTGGGGACCCGTATCAACAGGACGATGGTGGGGGACTCGATCCACCTGGATTCCTCGGACCTCCACGCCATCCGGTCCTCGGCCTCCATCGGGACGAACGGGGTCGTGATGCGCAACTCCTACGCCCTCTTGGAGAACTGCTCCGTCGGCGGGGCCAGCGGGCTCTCGCTCTCGGTGAACGGCAGCACGCTGGTGCTGATGAACACCACGTACCAGACTGACAAGATCTCCCTGAGCGGCGGCGGTGAGGTGGAGGTGTGGTGGCTGGTCACAGTCAGGGTACTATGGCCGACCCCAGAGGAGCTGACCTCCGCCAGGGTCTGGGTGAAGGACATCACGGCGGAGGAGGTGGGCGGCGGAAGGCCCGACGCCGCGGGGATCGTCAGGTGGATCCCCGTCATGGCCCTGGTCCACCAGGACGGGGGTGACAGCGTCCATGGCCCCCACACCGTGGGCGCCGACCTGTTCGCGTACACGGTCTCGGTGTCGATCACCCTCACGGCCTCCGGCTCGGTCCTCCTGGACCTCAAGGACCTGGACCCTCCCGAGTTCCAGGTCCACGGACCCCTGGAGTCGGAACTCTGGATAAGCTCGTCGACCCTCACTGTGTTCGGAAGGGCCGTCGACGCCGGCTCGGGCACCGACCAGGTCCGGGTCTACACCGACTACAACCCCACATCCCAGAGGACCGAGGGAGAGGTGTTCTCCTTCGACGTGACCCTCTCCGACGGGCGCCACGTGGTGGAGCTCCGGGCGACCGACAAGGCAGGGAACGCCGCGACCCACACCATCGTCGTGTGGGTCGAAACGGACCCGCTGGCCCTGTCCCCTCCAGAGCCCGCGGACGGGACGTTGACCAGCGAGAGGGCCGTGACCATCAAGGGCAGGCTGTCCAGGGTGGAGGGCGTCACCGTAAGGGTCAACCGGGTGCTGGCCGACATCGATGACGTCAACCGCTCCTACTCGGTGGTGATGGACCTTCTCGAGGGAGAGAACGTGTTCTCCATCCTGGCCGAGGACTGGTACGGCCACGAGACCTGGTGGAACATAACGGTGACGGCCGACTGGACGGCCCCCGTACTGGTCATCACGTCACCCCTCATCGTCAACACCACCGACGAGTGGGTGGAGGTGGTGGGGACCGTCGACCCCGATGCCAGGCTCTTCATCCAGGGAAGCCTCGTCCTCCTCAAGGAGGGGAGCTTCTCCGTCAAGTACCCGGTGTACGTGGGCGATTCCGCCCTCTCCGTCCGAGCCGAGGACGAGATCGGCAACTACGAGGAGGTGGACGTTTTCGTCTTCCGCCGCGAGGTCTCGGTGGAGCCCCCGGGGGCGGACCCGCGGGAGGTGTACATCTTCCTCGTCATCATCCCCATCATGCTGGTCGGCGTCTACGTGATCATGCGGCGCATGGAGCTAGGGGGTGAGGAGGCATGACGAAGGCCCGGCTCACGTCCCTGCTGGCCCTGTCCACCCTAGCGGTCATCGCCCTGCTCCTTTTCATCTCGGGGGCCACCTTGGGCCAGACCGAACCGCCGGCCCTGGGCGACGGGGACTGGACGGTGAGGGACACCACTGTGATCAGGGACTGGGACGTCATCATGCTCAGGGGTGACCTCCTGGTCACCGACGGGGGCACCCTGGAGCTGGTCAACACCACCCTCCTGTTCGTGAACGCCGACGCGGGAGAGCACGGACTGACCGTGAACAACGGGGGCACCCTCAGGGTCCTGGACGGTGCCACCGTCGGGTCCTCCCGACCCAACGTGCCCATAACCTTCGTGGTCGAGGCGGGTTGCACCCTGGAGATCAGGGACTCCTTCATCGAGGAGGTGGGCAAGCCCACCTTCGGACTGCGGCCCAACTGGAGGGAGATCTCCCTCTACATCGGCACCGCCGACGCGGTCATCGAGGACTCCGTCTTCACGGGCGGCCTGGCCGGCCCGTTCTTCGACGAGGATGTGCTGGCGCCCCCCGTCCGGAACTGCACCTTCGAGAACGTGTACGGGATCATCTCGTACGGCGTGGGCATCGAGGATTGCACCTTCAGGAACCAGAACATCTTCGGGGTGGTGTTCCACGGGGGCAACACGGGTTACGTGGCCCGCTGCACCTTCGAGAGCGTGTTCGCCACCTGCGTGAACATAGGTTACGAGTACTTCGAGCCCTACGAGCTGCACCCGGCCGAGGCCAACGTCTTGGACTGCACCTTCTACCAGTCCACCAGGGCGATCAGGGTGCTGGACCAGTCCACGTCAGTGATATCGAACTGCTCCATCGACGGGATGGAGCGGGAGGGCATCGTCGCCGGCAACGAGTCGTCGGTCCGTATCTGGGACGGCAGCGTGAACAACACCTTCGACGCCATCGTCAGCGGCGAGGGGAGCCATGTGGAGTGGACCGTCGTCACTGCCGCCTTCGTGCGGGGAGGCTCAGTCACCATGACGGGGACCATCACCCTCCTTCGGGACGCGCGGCTCGAGGTGTCCGACTTCCGGCACCTTACCATGATGAGCTTCGCCCAGGCCCCCCTGTGGTTCAACCTGGGCGAGGGGAGCCTGCTGTCCTTTGCCAGGGGCGAGGTCACTATACCGGCCCCCGGAGCCGTCCCCGAGACCTCTGTGCCCGTGCGGCTGGGCCCCGTCATGTCCGACGTCCGGGGAGCGCTACATCTGGACGAGATCCACGTGCTGGCCCTCAAGGACGGGTTCCACCTGAGGGAGCTCAGGGCCGCGAACTCCACTGTTCCCATCGGCAAGACCTCGGTGGAGTGGTTGCACCTGGAGGCCTGCGCCCTCGTCCCGGACCCATGGTCCACCACCACGGAGCTGACGCTGGGCACCGATGACGTCCTCACCGACTGCTTCCTCATCGACTGCAGGCTCGAGGGCATCGACAGGCTGACGGCCCTCGGACCCTGGCTGGTCGTCAGGTCCACTAAGGTGCACTCGTACGACTTCATATACGACCTGGAGGAGATGATCGACCAGGGGTCCGTCCTCCTGGTCGGCGGCGGGGGTGGCCCCGCCCAGTTCGAAGTCTGGTGGTCCGCCCAGGCCCACGTGATATGGCAGAACCACGTCCCCATCCGAGGGGTCCAGGTGGACATCGAGACCCAGACCTCCACCACGTACTCGTCCGTCACCGACGAGGACGGTAACACCCCCGTCCTCGACGTGCTGACCGAGACCCTCACTAAGGACGGGGAGTACTCGTCCCACATCCCCCTCACGTTCGGGGTCGACGTGGCGGGCCTGGAGGAGAGCTCCACCGTCCACCTTGTGGACCAGGCCATCCAGGTGGACCTGATGGTTGTGGACCTCATACCCCCCTCCCTGGTCCTCGACGTGGCCACCCAGGTCGCCACCAACAGGACCAACTTCACCCTCTCCGGCCGTGTGATGGACGACCACAGCGGGGTGGCCTTCCTGGAGATCGCGATCCTCCCGGCCGACTACATACGCGTCCCCCTGGACCCTGACACCGGCAGGTTCTCCCACTTCATCATCCTGAGCAAGGGGTTCCATTCCCTCGCCGTGAGGGGCTACGACAACGTGGGCAACCGCCGGGTCGTGCTCGTGGAGGTGTTCTACAGCATCGAGCCCCCCTACGTGGCCATCGACGAGCCCATGGACGGCTCATGGGTGAACAGCGAGCTGACCTTCATCATCGGGGTGACGGAGCCTGGCGCCACCGTGGAGCTGCAGGGAAGGGTCACGGAGGCGGTGAATGGCTCGTTCCGCATCCCCGCCTACCTGGTGGAGGGGCCGAACCTGCTCACCGTCAACGCCACCAGCAGGGCAGGCAACCACAACAGCACCCAGGTCCTGGTGTACCTGGACACCGAGGCACCCCCCCTTGAGATCTTCTACCCTGTGGAGAGCCCCCTCCACACCCAGGAGAGGTACCACAGGATCCGGGGGGCCACTGAGCCCGGTGCCCTGGTGTTCATCAACCAGGTACCCGTCGACGTGGACGACGACGGCACCTTCATCACCAGCCAGGTGAACCTGGACGAGGGTTCGACCAAGGTCACCGTCTGGTCCCGGGACCATGCGGGGAACGAGAACGTGACCGAGGTGGTGTTCGTCCTCGACTCCCAGCCGCCCACCCTGATCGTGCTGGTAGCGGGGGAGGACGCCACACAATACACAGGTAACGGGCTGCTGAGGACCAGCGCCGAGACGCTGTCCATGACCATCATAACCGAGGAGGACGCCATCCTCAGGCTGGACGGCGAGGAGTTCCCCATGACGGGACCCGAGATGACCCTGGACTACCCCCTCACCCTGGGCACGCAGACCATCCTGGTGAGCGTGGAGGACGCCGCGGGCAACTCGTACCAGTTCGAGGCCATCAACGTGGATGTGGACTGGACCCCCCCGGAGCTGTCCCTAGACCCAGGGATGCCCAACGAGACGGAGGAGACCCTCCTCAACCTGAGGGGGAGCACCGAGCCCAACTGCACCGTGACCGTCAACGGGGTCAGGGTCTCGGTGGACCTGATGGGGTCGTTCGTCAAGAACTTCCTCCTGAACGAGGGCGGGAACACGCTGGTGGTGGTGTCCACCGACCAGTACGGCCAGTCCACGACTTTGGTCTACGACGTCAAGATGTCCGCGCCGGAGCCCGAGCCGTGGCCCGACGCCCCCTCGGTGCTGCCGCTGATGCTACTCATCACGGTCATCATCCTGGCAGTGGAGATAATTCTTCTCCAGCTCTACTGGCGACGCAGGCAGGAGCAGTCGATGGACTAGCCGCCCTGGATTGGCGGGAACAGGGCCACGTCGTCCCCTTCCTTAAGGACGATCCCCCCGGAGCCGACCCCCCTGTTGACGGAGACCATGGTGTCCCTCCTGATGGGCTCCAGCTCCGGGTGGAGGGCCATCACAGCCTCCATGAGGCCGTCCACGGTGGTCCCCTCGGGCACGGAGACCGTCTCCTCCGGGACCCCTGTGATCTCCTTGTGGGCCGCGAAGTAGCGGACCCTGATGTCCAATGCGGTCACCTCCTCAGAAGAACTTGCGAAGCGTGAGCAGGTCCTGGAGCGAGGCCTTGAACCTGATCTTCTTGAGGGCGTAGGCCCTCATGGGCGAGATGGAGCCGTCGAAGATGCCGCGGATGGTCTCCTCGTCGGAGAAGATGTTGATGTCCGCCCCATCCAGGGGACCGTCGTGGACCCCGTCGATGTGGGCCTCCTCCAGCTTGAAGTTCCAGGCCCTGCCGTCGTCCAGGGTGAACACGATGGTCCGGGTCTTGTCCATAAGCTCCTCCTTGAACTTGGGGTCGTCCCTGGACTTCTCGTTGAACTTGTCGACAGCGTCCTCCAAAAGCTCCTTTACCATCGATCCTCACCTCGAACATTATTCAGAAGTCGTCCAGTCTCCGGACCCCCGGGCCATGTCTGTCCATCAGCCTCTGGGCCGTCTTCCAGGACGTACGGGTGTGGGGGGGCAGTACGCCTTTCTCCATTATCCATTTTTCTAGGAAGGCGATGGTCTTGGTGTCGCTGGGGTATCCCGAGCCCATGTCCTCGCCCAGCTCCTCGGCGATCCGGGCCACGGCCACCTCCCGCCGCGCCTTGGCGAGCACCGACGCTGCAGAGACGACGGGGAAGGCATCGTCCGCCTCGTGACGGGAGACCACCCCCAGCACGGAGTCGACCCCCGGTGAGTCCCCCATGGAGC
>CP070808.1:1284396-1298326 GCA_020343715.1 Thermoplasmata archaeon | reverse complement strand
CTCCTTGTTGCCGCCCAGGTCGTGGGTGATGACCACCGCTGGTGAGCCACCGGTGGGGGTCTCGGGCGGGGTGAGGAGGAGGGCGTTCAGGTTGTCCCCCTGCTCGTTCTCCAGGTCCACCCACTCCCACTGGTAGTCGTTCTCGAGGATGGAGAAGTACATGGAGGCCATGAGACTGAGGACGAGCATGACCACGGCGACGAAGAGGACCTTGCCCAGATTTCGAAATCGCCGCTCCCTTCTGCTATAAACGGGCACGTATTCTGCCACAGGCCAGCCTCCCGATTCCCAATTTAAGAGAGTGGGACCGGTTTTTAAGCATTCCCCTGTGATTATCAATTCCAGTTATCTGAATAGGGGAGCCAGGAGCATCGAGGGGAGGGCCTCAGTAGGCGTGCTCCTCCCAGTACCTCATCAGCTCCCAGTCATCTATCTCCTGGGTCTTCGTGGGCTTCCGCACCGATAGGCCCCACTCCCTCTCGAAGAGGCGGAGCACCTTTCGCTCCCTGTCACCACCGATGAACTCGGTCAGCGTGAGGGTGTTGCCCTTCTTCGTGCCCTTGAAGGCCCCGGCCATCTCGGAGCCCACGAAGATCACGAAGCACGAGCCGATGCGGAACTTGCGACGGATCTCCTGGGAAAGCAATTGGGCCAGCTGGTCGAAGGGGGAAAGGACGAAGCTGTACTTGAAGGACATCTTGGGCAGGACCTGGATGTCCTTCTTGATCATCCAGTAGAGGGACTCGTCACCCTCCACGAAGAAGCCCTTGGCCAGCTTCCCCGCCCGCTCGAGCCGGCCCAGGGTGGCCTTGATCTCGTCTATCTTGAACTCGTGCTTCGACATCATGGCCAGGCCCTCGGCCGAGACCAGGCCCACGTTGGCGATCATCCGCTCCAGCACCACCCTGCGGGCAGTGGCCTGGTCCAGCTTGGGCTCGGGCGTCAGCACGTACAGGTTGCTGGGGTCACGGATGATGTAGAGGCCCTCGTAAAGGGCGTTGAAGGCGGGCTCGAACCTGTCCCTGCCCATCTCCGCCGTCTCCATCAGCTCCCTGCGTGTGACGCCCTCGTGGTGGTCCATCAGCTTGACCAGGTGGGACATGTCCTCGGTCACGGGTCGGCTCTTGGCCACCTTGTAGATGAGCATGTCCCGCCTGGTGGCGTACATCAGGTGTGCCGGGATCATGAGCCCCGCCACCAGATCCCCCGACTTGACGTAGCGTTTCAGCTTCCTCATCTTCCTGACCCTGAGGGAGGCCTCGAAGTCGGACCGGAGGCCGCCCATGGACTTGGCCGCGGTCATCACATCGTCGAACTTCAGGCTGGGCGCGATGTGCTGCTTGTGGAACAGGTACGAATAGACGTTCTCCCTGGGGAAGCTCCTCGGGACCATCTCCCCCTTGGCGAGGAAGTCCTGGACCAGGTGGTAGCCCTTCTTGATGAAGCGGTTCCTGAGCTTGACGGGCAGGTCGGGGACCTTCCTGCCGAAGGCGCCGCGGATGCGGATGATCTCGAGGCCGAACTGGCTGTAGAACGCCATCTGCCGGTCCAGCTCGTCCAGCAGCTCCTCCAGCAGGCCCAGGTCGTCCAGCTTGATCTCCCGGATGTCCACGACCCCGGACATGCGCCACTTCTCCACCATCCCGCAGAGCTTCCCGTCCCGGACCACGGGGAATATCCATCCCTCCCCGTAGCGGGTGGTCAGCTCGGCCCACATGTGCTGGATGTAGGGGTCGTACAGCGACAGGACCCGGAGGGGGTCCTCCAGCCTCACCTTCGCCTCCATGCGGGACAGCTGCTCCACGTCGTCCCTGTGGACGTACATGTCCACCGAGGTGTCCCCCACCACCAGCACCCGCTCGATGACCCCTTCCTCCTGGAGCTCGTTGACGATGGACAGCACCTCGTTGAAGGGGAAGTCCGTGAAGGACCGGACGGCGGTGAAGGTCAGGGGGCCGGTGCCCTTGATGTAGCGCTCGATTATCAGCTTCTTCGCGTTCTTGACGGGGTCAGTTAGCTCGAAGGGAAGGTACAGGTTCCGAGACGACCAGGCCTTCTTCTCGATGAACTTCCGTATGATGTAGACGTTCCTGTCCAGCTTGTCTATCGAGGGTTGGACCTCCTCCCGCTTGAGCCCAAGGGACTTGGCCGTCCCAGCGGCGGAGATGCCCTCGTTGGCGGAGATGGTGTCGAAGACCTCCAGGTCCATCTTGTCCAGCTCCTCGGTGCGGTACGCCGAGGCCAGCAGCTGGGCCAGCTCCGCGGTGGTGAAGAAGACGTGACCCCGCACGAAGCGCCCGTGGAGCACCTCCCTCGAGTCCTGCAGGTCCCACCAGTCCTCCAGCTGGAAGTCCTCCAGGCGGTTGAAGATGTCGAAGGGCAGGCCCGCGGCCAGGAACGTCTCGAAGAAGTCCTCGATCCTCGTAAAGCCCCTGAAGAACTTGTCCAGGGCGAACTGGCGCGCCACGTTCTCCCGGACCACCCGGCGGCCCTTGGCGAGGCCCTCGAAGGTGTTCTTGTCCACCCAGAGCATGTACTGGGGCGTCTCGCCGCCCACGAAGGCGCCGGCGGCCACCTCCCCGTCGTCCTCCATGTCCCGGAGGGTGCCCCGGACCAGCTCCGGGTCCAGGTCCAGGTCGTACGCTATCCGTGACAGGGGTCCGGGGGGATTGTACTCCAGGTAGGTGTTCACGTACCAGGTGGCCGCCTTCTCCAGCGCCACCTTGGAGACCTCCCTCACCTCCCACGCCTCCGTCTCGGGCGTCGCACCGTACTCGCACGAGGCGTCCTCGGCCAGTATCTCCGGCTCGACGGTGGTGACCTCCTCGGCGATCTCCTCCTCCTCGCTGTCGCTGGGGGGCTGGTCCTCGGACAGCTCGTCCAGGGCCAGCTCGTCGTGCTCCCCCGCCACGTCCATCTCCTCCAGGGTGGGAACGGTGGCGAGGCGTATGGCGTTCCGGACCTGGAGGTCCAGGAGAGCGTCCCTGATCTCGGGCCCTTGGGGCGAGCCCCGCCGCTTGAACGCCCTGTCCCCCGAGGCCGTCACCTCGGCGGTGGTGACGCTCTCGCCGACGAGGGACAGCAGCTTCGCGTCCGTGGGAGACAGGTCCGCCTCCAGGGGGGGCGGGTACAGCACCGAGAGCATGTCGTCGTGGTCAGCGTGGGCCCACACCAGCTTGTGGCACCAGAATGAGACCACCTTCTCCTCCTTCACCAGTTCCCGCAGCCAGCACTCCACGGTGCCCGCGGCCACCTGGGTGAAACCCATCAGCGAGCGGTCCCCGTCGGTGCCCAGGGGCAGTGGGCCTATGCGTTCCAGCAGCTCCAGGAGGCCTTGCTTCGAGTTGTAGTCCAGCATGCCCCGCTTGCCTGCGAAGAAGTCCTCCACCTCCTCGCGGTCGTACCGGGGCTTCGAGATGTCCACCTCGGGCATGACCTTGGCCAGCACGTCGGCGTGCAGCTCGCGTAGCAGCACCGACCGGTCCTCTATAAGCAGGAGGTCGGACATGCCCATGAGCAGCAGCTTGAACGCGAAGGGCGATGGACGGTCCGAGTAGGGGCGCACCTGGACGTGGCGGTCCCCGCTGGCCACCTCCTTCGCCACCGCCTCCGCGGTATCCAGGTCCATGGCCTGGTGGAGCGACTCCTCGTACGTCTCCTTGGTGACGGGGAACTCCACGTCCTCCACCAGGTCGTCGTACAGGCGGGCCGCCTGCTGGTGCTGCCGGGCTATCGGCACCTCGCGGCCCCTGTAGTTGCGCAGCACCAGGAAGGCCCTTGTCGAGCAGTGGCGGAAGCGCTGGTGGAACAGCTCCGACCCGGGCAACACCTCCCTCAGGTCCTCCTCCAGGGGTACCTGGCCCAGGGCGTCGGCCACCTCCTGGGGGTCCACCTCCTCGTCTAGGAGGAGGGCGAAGGAGTCGTCATCGAGCACCGTCCTGACACGCAGTCCCGGATGGTCCCTGGCCACCCGGACGGCGCTGATGCGCGCCAGTACCTCGTTCACCGACCTGCCCAGGGAGGTGTGGACGATGATGTTGGGGTCACCCCGCACGTCGGTGTAGCCCTCCACCAGGAGACGGTTGGCAGAGGGCACGTGGCCCGACACCGTGATCTGGGACCTGTAATGACGGATGAGGTTGAGGGCCAGCTGCCGCTCCAGGTGGTACTCCTCCCCCAGCCAATCGGCCACCTCGGACTGGGTGTCCTCCTCCATCCTCTTGGCCATCTCGTCCCGCAGGCGCGACATGGCCAGGGCCAGCTCCCGGCTCCGGCTCATGGCCTCCCCGGCCCAGGACGGGATGGTGGGCTTGCGGCCGTGGGCGTCCCGGACGAACACCTTCGTGCCCTTGGTCTGGATGAACTCGTAGGTCTTCCCGCCCAGGACGAAGACCTCCTTGGGACGCACCCGCTCGATGAACCGCTCGCTGAGGTTGCCCAGGGGGACGCCCTTCTCCGAGAAGACCCTCCATGTCGACTCCTCGGGTATGGTGCCCACGTTGGTGAAGTAGATGAGCCGGGCGCCCTGCTTGGAGCCGAACCGGCCGTTCTCCCAGTCGATCCATAGCTTGGCGTACACCGACCTGTGCTTGAGGCGGGCCACCTCGCCCAGGGATTCCAGCACCCTGTCGTAGTCGTCCCTCTCCAGGTCCCTGTACGGGTAGGAGGAGCGGACCAGGTCGTACGCGCCGTCGATGGACCAGGGCTCGACTATGGCCAGGCCCACCAGGAACTGGGACAGCACGTCCAGGCTCCTCCTGGGTATCCTGACCAGGTCCACCTCGCCCCTCAGGGCAGCATGCACCAGGACGGTGCACTCCTCCAGCTCCATCGGGTCCAACGCCACCACGCGGCCCTTGGTGACCCGGTACAGGCTGTGCCCGGACCGGCCGATGCGCTGCATCAGCTTGGAGATGGACTTGGGGGAGCCTATCTGGACCACCAGGTCGATGGAGCCGATGTCGATGCCCAGCTCCAGGGAGGTTGAGGAGACGATGGCCTGGAGCTGGCCCCGCTTGAGGGAGCGCTCCACGTCCAGCCGCTTCTCCTTGCTCATGGAGCCGTGGTGGGCGGCCACGTGCTGGATGCCCAGCTCCTTGAGCTTCATCACCAGCGTCTCAGTGGCGGCCCTTGTGTTCGTGAAGATGAGGGTGGTCTGGTGCTCCTTCACCAGCCCCACGAGCATCTTGTGCATGGCCGCCTCGGCGTCCTTGTACGTGGTAGCCTCCAGGTCGTCCACGGGGATCAGGACCTGCAGGTCCACCTCCTTCTCCGGGTAGACCTGGACGATGTCCACCTCCCTGACATCCCCTTCCTCGGAGCCCACCAGGAAGCCCGCTATCTCCTCGATGGGGGCCTGGGTCGCGCTAAGACCAACGCGGGTGAGGGGCTCTCCCACCCGGGCCTGGAGGTGCTCCAGGCTCAGGGAGAGCAGGGTCCCCCTCTTGGAGGAGCACAGGTCGTGGATCTCGTCGATGATGACCCACTCGACCCCGTCGAACTTCTCCGAGAACTTGCGGGTCGAGAGGACCAGCGAGAGGGACTCGGGCGTGGTGATGAAGATGTGGGGAGGCCGCTTGACCATCCTCTGGCGCTCGGCGGTGCTGGTGTCCCCGCTGCGCACCGCCACCCGGATGTCGGGCACCGTGAGGCCCTCGTTCCGCGCCATCTCCTGGATCTCCTCCAGGGGGATCTCCAGGTTCTTGTGGATGTCGTTGGCCAGGGCCTTCAGGGGCGAGACGTAGACGCAGTAGATGCGATCCTCCAGCTCCCCCAGCTGGTGCAGGCGGAACAGGTGGTTGATAACGGAGAGGAACGCCGTGATGGTCTTGCCCGAGCCAGTGGGGGACGATATCAGGGTGGACCGACGCTCGTCGATGAGGGGTATCGCCGTGGCCTGGGGCGCCGTGAGGGAGTCGAAGCGGGAGCGGAACCACCTCTCCACCACCGGGTCCATGCGCTCCATGACCTCGTCCAGGCTGGACCTGTCGTCGACGAACCTCACGCCCGTCAAGGGCCCCACCCCATCAGATGTAATCCGAGGGGCCGAACGTCCCGTTCGCACTCATCGTAGTATCCGATTGCGGACCCGCACCGTGCCTTCCCCACCGGTAGCGGACCTAGGCGATTTACCCTTAGTGTGTGCAAGTATCCGCCCGCCTCGCTAATCCTTCCTGGATAGGCCCCCGGGTATTATAAGATTATGGCGTGAAAGGGTCACTGTTCAACGTCGCCGGCGACGTCGGACGAACCCGTAGGCGAGGAGGGTCCCCGCGACGGGCGCCAAGAGGTCCCCGAACTCGGGGATGGGCAGCAGGTCGTCCTCCCAGCCCCGGTCCCATCGGGACTCGTCGGCGGGGTCGTCGACGACCGCGGGAGTGCCGAAGTCGTAGGGTCCGTCCCATCCCAGGATGATGACCAGGACCGCCTCGGGCCTCCCGAGGGACGTGATGTCCAGGGATGCCTCCACCTCGTTACCGCCAGCGGCGGCCTCAACGACGGCGGACATCCTGACCCACGGCTCCTCCGTCTCCCCAGAGTAGCGCCAGAGGGTGGCGGAGGTCACCTTGCCATCCTCGCCCCGGACGTCGACCACGTGGGTGGCGCGGACGCCATGGACGGGGAGGCCATCACCGGCCCCCTCGATCTTGAAGAAGAACTGTGCCGCGTCGTCCCCGAACAGCTCGGGCGGCTCGCTGGGGCCGGGGCCGCCACCGCCGCCGCCACCGCCGCCCGAGGGGCGCTCGGTCTGGGTCAGCGGGATGGGGGTGCCCCGCAATACGGTGCTGGAGGGGTCCGTCTGGGCGTACATGAGGACCCTGTTGGATGAGGGCTCAGGGTCTATGAAGGAGGCGTAGCCATGGAGGTCCAGGCTGGACCTGGGTCCATCTCCCTGCTCGTCCTCGTGGAGGGTCACGTTGCCGTCCTCGAACACATGGTCCCAGTCCTCGAACAGGCCATCGATGGTTATCGGCAGGTCGTAGGTCCCGATGTACCAGGCGAGCCCGTCAGGGGCGATGACCGTGACGGGCAGGCCGCCCGCCTCCAAGGACCATGGGTCCGAGATACCGAGCCTTACCGCACGGCCCTCCTCGGCTGCCCCTCCCACGTTCACCACCAGGAAGAGGCGTTGGATCGAGCCCCTGGGGAGCAGGAGGGGGCTATCTGCCATGTTGAAGGATATGCCACCGTCGTCACCCGTCCCCCAGTTGTCCGTGGACAGCTGAAGGTCGCCACCGTCCCAGTCCCCGTTCCTGTTGGAATCCAGGTAGAGGGTGCAGAGGCCCAGGTCGAGAAGTGTCGGGGGAGGGTCGATCACGCTGACGATGGTCATGTAGTCCACCGAGGCCTCGGTGTCGTACGCGGCCAGGTCAAGCCTGAGCACGTTGTGCTGCTCGCCGGGGTTCAGGTACTCCCCGCGCTGGCCCAGCACCACCTGACGGACCTCCACCGCCCCGGGCCTGTTCCCCGTGAAGGGGGTCTGGTCGCCCTCCAGGTCGGCGGAGCTGAGGGTAAGGGCGAACACCGCGTCATCGTCGGCCATCCAGCTGGCCGCTCCGGTGGCCTTCAGCTCCATGGCGTCGGCCTTGGCCTTGGCGGTGACGGACCCGATGGAGACGAAGCCGTTCCAGTCCCTGCTGTCACGGGAGCTGATGAACTCGTTCATGGAGGCCCCGTTGACCTCGTTGTCCCATCCCCGGACCTCGATGCGGTAGTCTATGCCCATGCCGTTGAACAGGTAGCCGGTGTCGTCGTTCCCGTCCACGTCGAACATCACCTGCAGGGTGTCCACGCCCTTGATGGGAGTGTTCCCGTCGAGGATGCGGCCTGTCACCTGGACGAACACGGCCAGATCGTCGCCGTCCTTCCAGATGGCGTAGCGGTCGATGTCCAGGTTCGAGTTGGGCACGTCGCCTGTCCTATCCGAGTACCTGCGTGCGTCATTCCAGTCGGAGAACTCGCCATCGACGGTGATGTCCTCGGAGGTCCCGGGGACCATCACGATTAAGGCGCCGACCAGGACCAAGACCATGACGAGGACCATAGTCATCGCCAGGGGCTTGGCCCTGTGGCGCCTGGGCGGAATGATCATCCTTGTGGACAGGAGGCGCTCCCCCTCGTCCAGGTCGTAGATGCCACGACCGTTGACCAGCCCCTCCCGGGTGGTCATGTCGGCGGTGGTCTTGCCTCCTCCCCCACCTCGGCCATTGATGAACCCTGCACCGTTCACCATGCCGTCGCCGTTGGTGAGGCCCTTCCCGTTCACCATGCCGCGGCCGTTCACCATACCGGCGCCGTTCACCATGCCGGCACCGTTCGTCAGGCCCATGCCGTTGACCATGCCGCGGCCGTTCACCATGCCGGCGCCGTTCACCATGCCAGCGCCGTTCGTCATGCCGGCACCGTTCGTCATGCCCCTTCCGTTGACCATGCCAGCACCGTTCGTCATGCCGGCGCCGTTCGTCATCCCCCTCCCGTTGACCATCCCGGCGCCGTTGGTCATGCCAGCGCCGTTCGTCATGCCACGGCCGTTCACCATCCCTGAGCCGTTGGTTAAGCTGAACTCCGAGGTGAGGGCCAGGGGGTAGGCGTCCTCCTCATCGTCGATGTCCTGGATCTCCACCGCCTGCCCGCATCCGGGGCAGATGGTGTCGTCCTCGTCGAGGGGCGTCCCGCACACTGGGCAGGTGAGGTCGGCGAAGAGGTCCAGGTCGGCGTCACCCTCGCCCTCGCCGAAGAGGGTCCCGCATTTAGGACATTCATCGGCATCGACATCAACCTCCTCGCTGCAGATGGGACACTGCAACCTACTGGTGTCAAACACAGCACCGCATCCTGGGCACCGGTCCACATCTCCTGGGACCTCGGAGCCACAGATGGGGCACTCGTACACCTCAGTACCAGCGTCCCCCTTGTTATCACTCAATGGGAATCCGCCCATTTCCGAGTAGCCGCCTGGATATTTGAACTTAAGGGTGTGATTGTCATCCGTAAAAATCGTGATATGACGAGGACGGCCGCCCATTTCACGTTCCGAGGAAGGGGTCGAAACGTATTTACGCCGACCCTTCCGTACTCCATGCGTGAGCGTAGTAATCGCTGGCGCCGGTGAGGTGGGCTTCTACGTCGCCAGGTCCCTTTACTCCGAGGGATACGAGGTGGCGATCATCGAATCCGACGAGAAAGCCGCCAACCGGGCCGAGAGCCTGGACGCCCTGGTTGTGCGGGGCAACGCCGCCGCCGCCATGTACCTGGAGGAGGCGGGCATAAGGGAGGCGAAGAACTTCATCGCCGTCACCCGCTCCGACGAGATCAACATGGTGGCCTGCTCCATCGCCAAGAGCTACGGCGTGCGCACCATCGCGCGCATCAATCACACCGACTACATCGACCGCCCGGTGTCCCTGGACAAGTTCAAGCTCCTGGGCATCGACGTGGCCATCTGCCCCGACCTGGTGGCGGCCCACAAGATCGTCCGCATCCTGACCTCGCCCCCAGCGCTGCTGGAGACCAACGTGTTCGCAAAGGGCAAGATCAAGGTCGTCCAGGTGATGCCCGGTGAGGACGCGCCCGTGATGGGGGCGGCCATCCGGGACGTGTACTGGCCCAAGGGCGCCAACCTGGCCGCCATCTTCCGGAAGTCCGACGTGATCGTGCCCCAGGGCTCCGACGTCATCCAGCCCGGCGACCGGGTGCTGGTGGTGGGCGACGATGTCGCCATCAAGGGGACCAAGGAGCTGCTGGGTATCCGGGGCAAGCTGGCCGACGACGCGGACATCCAGAAGGTTATGATAGCCGGGGCCACCCGCATCGGCATCAACATCGCGAAATTGCTGGAACGGGACGTGGACGTGACCCTCATCGAGCCCGAACCCCTGTTGGCCGAGGAGGCCTCGGACGTGCTGTCCTCGGCCCTGGTCATCCAGGGGGAGCCCACCGACAGGGAGCTGCTCATGGACGAGGGCGTCACCTCCGTCGACTCCTTCATCGGTGCCACCGCGGCCCAGGGCAAGAACATCCTGTCCTGCTTCCTGGCCGAGAAGCTGGGGGCCCACAGCACCATAGCGCTCATCGACCAGCTGGAGCTGGTGGACCTTCTCTACGACGTGGGCATCGACCTGGCCACCTCGCCCAGGATCGCCACCGTCAACACCATCCTGCAGTACGTGCACCAGTCCGAGGACCTGGTGTCCCTAGCTGTGATGCAGCAGGGGGAGGCCCGGGTGCTGGAGATGGTGGTGCACGCCAAGGCGAAGGTGGCGGGCAAGCCGCTCCGCAAGGTGGCGATGCCCTCCAACACCATCGTGGCCGCCATCGTCAGGGAGGGGGCGACCATCATCCCCCACGGGGAGACGGTCATAGAGGTGGGGGACACGGCGGTGGTGTTCGCCCGCACCGAGTCCATCCCCAAGCTGAAGAAGCTGTTCTGAGGGGCGCGGAGACCCCGTGGGCCTGGAAAGTCTTATTTGGTCCAGTGCGCATCAACTTGCGGGATGCACATGGCCAAGTGCCCAGAGTGCGGAGCGGTGATGCGGACAGGGGCCGAGAGATGCGACCAGTGCGGGGCCTCGATGCCCAAGGGCCCCTCCATCGCGGAGGTGCAGCGCCGGATGGAGATCCGAGGCATCTCCTTCGATGGCCGGTCGCGGGACATGGTGGACGCCGACTCCACCGAGCTGCACATGACAGGTGCGGCCCGGCACACCGTGCCCGAGGCCCCCAGGGAGATGACGCCCTACGAGCAGGAGCTGCGCGACCTGGGGCACAGGGTGGCCCAGTCCTCGGTGCCCAAGGACCTGCTCAAGGACCGGCACGTGGAGATGCTGGAGAGCGACAAGCGGCTCATGAGGGAGGCGCGCCTGCGCTTCGACGAGCTGATGGGGGCCATGGGCGACACCGGCGACACGGTGGACCTGGGTCTTCGCCTGGGCAACTTCTCCTACCTGGAGCAGAGCGCCAGCCATAGGTTCATGGGCAGCCTCCCCGGGGTCACGAAGGTGTCCATGGACTCGGCCTCGGACGAGCTGCTGGAGGCCGTCTACTACTACGACCGGTCGCTGGAGATGATGGACGAGAGCCCCGAGCTGCTCAACAACAAGGGCTTCGTCCTGGCCGAGCTGGGCAGGGTGAAGGAGGCCTTCGACCTGGTGTCCAGAGCCCTCAAGATGAAGCCTGGCTACACCGAGGCCCTCATCAACAAGGGCCGCATCCTGCAGAAGGTGGGCAAGCCCAGGTCGGCCCTCCCCTACTTCGAGAAGTCCATCCAGGCACGCCCCGACTACACCCAGGTGTGGCTGTACCTCTCCCAGACCTACTCGGACCTGGGGAGGGAGAGGGACGCCCTGCAGGCTCTGGAGAAGATCCACAAGATGAAGCCCGACCACAAGGGCTCATGGCTGGACAAGGGCATAATCCTGGACACCCTCGGCCGGTACGAGGAGGCGGAGGAGTGCTTCGACAGCGCGCTGCAGATCGAGCCCGGCGACGCCGAGGCATGGCTGCACAAGGGACGTATCCGGCTCCTCCAAGGCGACCCGGAGGGCGCCATGAGGGCGTTCACCGAGGTCAACGAGATCGACCCCCGCAACTACATCGCCTGGGCCGAGCGGGCCAAGCTCCACGCCGACCGGGGCAACGTCCACGACGCGCTGCACTTCCTGGACCAGGCCCTTTCCTTCAACCCGGACTTCGTGGAGGCCTGGAAGCTGAAGGGCCAGCTCCTGTCGGCCCTGGGCCGCCTGGAGGAGGCCAGGGTGGCATACAAGCGGGTGCTGGAGCTGGACAAGCGCAACGCCGAGGTCTGGGTCAAGAAGGGCGAGATCATGATGGAGATGGGGGACTACGAGGAGGCCCTGGCCGCCTACGAGCGGGCGCTGGAGCTGAACCCCGAGTCCACCGAGCTCCTGCTCCGCCACTCGGAACTGCTCAACCGCCTGGGACGCTACGACGACGCCATCGGCGCCATGGTGAGGGCCTCGGAGCTGTCACCCGACGACGCCGAGTTCTGGCGAGAGGCGGCGTCCCTTTACCACATGGAGGGCGCCATAGGCCCCGCCATCGAGGCGGTGGACCACGCCCTCAAGCGCAACGCCCACGACGCGGACCTATGGAACTTCAAGGGCAACCTGCTGGAGGAGACGGGCAGGTCCGAGGAGGCGTTGCAGTGCTACGACCACGCCCTGGGCATCGCCCCCGACCATGAGGAGGTGCTCAACAACAAGGGGGTGGCCCTGTTCAACATGGGCAAGGTCCATGCCGCGGTGGACGCCTTCGAGAGGGCGGTGGCCGTGAACCCGGACAACAAGTCCACGTGGAACAACATCGCCATCGCCTTCGACGACCTGGACATGCCCGACAGGGCCATCGAGTGCTACGAGCGTGCCCTGCAGGTGGAGCCCTCGGACAAGTTGCTTTGGAACAACCTGGGCACCCTCCTATACCGGGTGGGGCGTCTCGAGGACGCCGTCCGCTGCTACAACAAGGCCCTGGAGGTGGACAAGTCCTTCGCCCAGGCCTGGAACAACCGCGGGGCGGCCTTCGAGGGGATGGGACGGGTAGACGAGGCCCTGTACTGCTATGACAAGTGCATCCAGCTGACCCCGGACAACGCCAACGCGTGGCAGAACCGGGGCACGCTGCTCAAGGGCATGGGCAGGGTGGAGGAGGGCGAGGAGGCCCTCGCCAAGGCCCGTTCGCTGGAGAGCCCCCTGTAGGACGCGGCCGGGCGAAACGGTAAAGAACACCTATGCGCCTTGCGGCCCTCGCGCAGGCGTGGTCTAGCTGGTTATGACCTGAGCCTTCCAAGCTCATAACCCGGGTTCGAATCCCGGCGCCTGCACCTTCACATCATGTCGACGTCCACGTGGATGTCCCGCTTCTCCAGCTCCTCGAAGAAGCGGCCCGTGGGCACGACCTGCTCCTGGGGGACGACGCCCCTCTCGTCGATGAGGCCGGACCCGACCATGTGGGCGACGATGGCCGCCGGGAAGGCCGTCGTCCGCTGCATGGCGGTTAGGCCCGCGTCGGCGTCGGAACGGTCGATGATGGTGTAGGTGAGGGTCCGCTCCCTCCCCTCCACCACGCCCTCGGCCCACACCCGCAGCAGCATCACGTCCTCGCCCTCCCGGGGCAGGTGCTGGGCCAGGAGGGTCTCGGTAAGGTCCCTGGGGACCACCTCCCCGTCGCCCACGGCCACGGGGTCCTCGTCGAAGAGGCCCAGGTCCATCATGGCCTTGACCTTGTCCCTGTGGCCCGGGTACCTGATGGTCTTGTAGTCCAGCTGGTCGACCTTGCCCAGGAGGGTCTGGGGCAGGGTGGAGGTTCCCCCCGATGTGTTGAAGGCCTCAAGCATTCCGAAGGGCTCGGGGAACTCGATCTCCTCCAGCTCGTCCAGGGGCTCCACCGTCTGGATCCTCCCGCCCCTGATGACGACAGGCCTCTCCTTGTACTCGTTCACCAGGCCTGCGGGGTTGAAGAGCATCATGTAGTCCAGGGGCGGCTGGGGGTCGACGGGCAGCCCGCCCACCCTCAGGTGGAGCTCTGAGACCTTGTCCAAGCGGCGCAGGGCATCGGCCGCCAGTACCGTCGCCAGGCCCGGGGCCAGGCCGCAGTCCGGTATGATGGTCACGTCCGCCTTCCTGGCCCTGGCGTCCAGGCAAAGCTGCTTCCTTACGATGTCGTTGTTGCCGCCCAGGTCGCACAGGTGGGTGCCCGCCTCGATGGCGACCTTGGTGAGCTCGTAGTTGAACCTGTATGGGACGCAGCTGACGGCCACGTCGAAGCCGTCCATGGCGTCGACCACCGCCTGGTGGTCCGCAACGTCAAGGGTCATCGAGGACACCATATCAGAGGAGACGAAGGCCTCGGCCTCCCTCGCCATCGCCTCGTCGGCGTCAGCGAGGACCACAGCCTCCACGTCGGCGCCCCTGGC
>CP070808.1:1282666-1284296 GCA_020343715.1 Thermoplasmata archaeon | reverse complement strand
CTTCTGGGCCGTGAGGGTGACAGACGTGCCGCTGTGGCCGTCGTTGTCGTCAACGACCTTCACGATTACGGTGACTACGTCCTCGATCACCACACCGTCCTTCGCGTAGTCCGAGTGGTTGTTGGCATTGAGGGTGACCCTGACCTGGTGCTCGCCTACCTTAAGTTCACCCAGGAAGTACCATCCCCCATATATCCTCGCCACCTTGTGATCGTCCACGTAGAGGTGTGCGTGACCCTCGCCCATCACCGGGGCGGTGCTGGCATTCTCCGGCGCCCACCTGAAGTTATCGGTCCCGATCTCCACGTTCCAGCCAGACTTGGGATCCTGGTGGACCGTAACGTCGACCCCGGGCGTTGGGACCCCGTCGGGGACCTCGTACCTCGGCGGGGTCATGTGGCCATGGGACGGATCCTCGGCCTGGTTGAATGTTACGGTGTCCTCCACCAGCACGCCGTCTACGGCCAGGTCCATGTGATCGTTCGTGCTGAGGGTGACATGGACGGTGTGGTCACCCTTGTCCAGGCCTCCGATGTGGTACCACTCGGTGTAGAGGCGTCCTATCTTCACATCATCGATGTACAGGTGGGCATGTCCCTCTCCCCACACGTTCTCGGTGCTCGCGTGCTCGGGCGCGAACTCGAAGTTGGTTGTGATGACCCTCAGGTTCCATCCCGCCTTGGGGTCCTCGGTGACCTCGATCTCCACCTTCGGAGCGGGAACGCCGTCCGGCACCTCCATGGGGTCGCCGTGCATGTGGCCGTTCCCGTTGGGGTCGTCACCCGAGGTCCTGCGCTCAATGTGAACCTCCACATCGCAATCGGTTATGGGGTCGCCGGTCTCCTTGTCGGTGACGGTGAAGGTGAGATCGATGTCGCTGTTCATCACCAGCACCTCCTCGGACGTCTCCATCTCTACGTCCACGCTCGTCACTGTGAACCCGACCGCCGACGCAGCGGACGCGAGGAGCGTCAGCACCATCAGCGCGACTGTCACGTCAATCGGTGACCTTCTTGGACCTTTCTGCCTCATCCCATATCACCTCTTTGATCCTGTCAGGGCTATCGATTGCCCGCATCTTCATGTCGACCTTGGACCCGCCCTTTCCCGGGTCGAACACCAGCTTCAGTGAGCTCACGTCCAGCATACCCTTGAGCCTCGACTTCACTACCTCGATGCTGTCCAGCTCCTTGAGGGGCATGCTGATGACCAGAGGGCTGAAGGAGCCGAAGGAGGTGTAGATGGCCCTCGGGGATACGCCGTACCAGGTATGCTTCCATGCCACCGCCGAGTGGGCGAACAGGATCACGATGGCGGTGGCGTGGACCGAGGTATAGACCCAGACGGTGTTGTCACCGAGCCACTTGTAGGTGTAGACGGAGAAGAAGGTGGCGAGGGCCGTGAGGACGAAGAAGTGGGGCAGGTTCCTCGATACCATGAACATCCGGCGGTTGGGTCGGAAGGCGTGGTCCAGGGAGTCCTCCTCCTTGAGGAACTGCGAGAACACCTGCTCCGCCTCCTCCGGCACGGGACCACTGGACGGGTCAGGGACGCTGCCCGATGCGCGAGCCCTGTACGCCAGGACCAGCAGCACCACCATGGCGATGATGTGGATGACGCCCACCACGAT
>CP070808.1:1276245-1282566 GCA_020343715.1 Thermoplasmata archaeon | reverse complement strand
GCCCTGGGAGGACCCGATCCCACGGTCCGGGGCTGTGTCTTCTCCGAGAACCGTCAGTCGATCCTCCTTGAGGGGGTGCTCAGGCCCCGCATCATCGACTGCGCATTCAATCGATCCAACTCCAGCTGGGACATCCAGGGCACCTTCAGCTCCAATCTCCAGGTCACTGGCTGCACGTTCGAGGGGGGGTCGACCGTGCCCATCGCCATGTGGTTGAAATCGCCGGATACCATGGCCACGGTCCTGGTCCTTACCAACGTCTCCGTGTCGAACTACACCAGCTGGGGATTGCAGGACGACCACCGGGGCTCCACCCGTATGACCGGCTGTTCTTTCACCTCCGCGAACATCAGCACAGCCCTGGAGATGACCGACGGTTTGACCGTCACGGACCTGCGGTTGGCACGGGGGGTCTTGGAGGTCGGTCAGGGGGGCTTCTCCGTCTCCGACAGCGCCTTCGTGAACGCCAGCTTCCACGCCCACGACAACTCCAGGGGCTCCCTCCTGACCCGGTGCACCTTCGAGGGGGCCCTGGGCGACGATAAGCCGTCGGTCCTCCTGGACGGTTCCCTCCAGATCACCGTCAGGGACCTGGACCTTAGGGACGTGGCCATCGGGTTCCGGGTCGTCGGGGGCTCAGAGGTGGAAGTGAACGGCGTCCTCCTGGACGGTGCGACCGGGACAGCGGTGGAGGTCAACGGCTCCATCGTGAGGCTCGAGACCTGCAGGTTCCGGGGGCTCCTCGACACGGGCATCCACGTCTGGAACGTGGGGTCCCGCTTGGAGCTACGCAACGGGACCGTCCAGGCAGAGGTGGGCAGGACGGGTCACGACGTGGACGCCAGCAACGGGGGCGATGCCTGGCTCCTCAACACCACCTTCAACAGGACGTCGGTACTGTCCACCGGTGCGGGGAGGGTGGAGGTCCTGTGGTTCGTGACGGTGGAGCCCATCCTCCCTTGGGGGGGTCAGCTCTGGGACCCCGACTACTTGGCCGTGGTGGATGCCAGCGGGAACGAGGTGGTCAACACGTCCTTCGCGGACGGTGTGCTGCGCCTGTATGAGCTGAGCGAACAGGACGGGGTCCGCACGATGCGAACCCCCCACTCCTTCAACATGTCGGACGTGATCGTAGGTGTCCGGTACTCGGGCGAGCACACCATCAATGCCAGCGTCCACCTGGTGCTGGAACTGATGGACGTGGCCTCCCCCGTGGCACGGGCGGGACCCGACCAGGTGGTGAACGAGAACCTGAGGGTGACGCTGGACGCTACATCCACCTCGGACAACGACCCAACCTTCCACAGGACCGGGGCCTTCAGGTGGTCCTTCGACGAGTACGGCAACCAGGTGGTGCTCGAGGGAGACGTGGTCACCTACGTGTTCTCGGTGCCAGGCAAGTTCCTGGTGAACCTCACCGTGTGGGACCTGGCGGGCAACGTGGGTAGTGACTCCATCGTCATCCAGGTCCGCGACACGACACCACCGGTCATCATCTTCACGGGCAACGTGACCGTGGACGAGGAGGAGTGGTTCATCTTCGACGCCTCGGGAACCACTGACAACGATCCCAACTTCGACTTCACCACGGGGACGTTCCTATGGAGGATCGAAGTGGAGGGCGATGCCCTGGTGTGGGAGACACCCACCTTCGGCCATGCCTTCGCCGACCCGGGCAACCACTCCGGGACAGTCAGCGTCTGGGACAGGGCGGGCAACATGGCCCAGGAGTCCTTCTGGGTCCTTGTGATGGACATAACCGCGCCCGTCATCGTCGGGGTCAACAACGCCACCATCTTCTTCCCCTCCGACGGGCTGCTCGACGCCAGCCAGTGCTTCGACAACGTGGGGATCGTCTCGTACCGGTGGACGGTGCTCTTCAACAACTGGTCGGGGGACAGGGACGAGCACACGGAGCTCACGGGGGTCACACCCACCTACTCCTTCGACAGGTTGGCGACGTACAACATCACGTTAACGCTGTCCGACGCAGCGGGGAACGTCAACGGAACGGAGATATGGGTGGTCTACAACGACGTTCCCAGCGTGGCCCTCCCATCCTGGATCGTGTCCATGGCGGGGGAGAGGGTGCAGGTGCCCATCGAGGTGCACGACGTGTACTTCACGGACCTGCGCGTGGACGTCGTGGACGGCCCAGAGGATTCGACGATAGCGGGGCCACCCCTGACATCCATACTGGTCTGGACCCCTGGTCCTGAGTGGGCCGGTGCTGACGTCACCATCGTCGTACAGGTCCACGACGGCTTCGTGGCCGCGGAGGCTAGCATAGTCCTTCACGTCAACAACGCCCGGGGCAGCGGCAACCAGGCCCCGGCAATATCATCCACGCCACCCCTAGCTGCCAAGCGGGACACGCCCTACATCTACACCGTGGACGCGGAGGACCCGGACGGGGATGTGCTGGGATACGTCCTGGTAGCGGGACCCGAGGGCATGACCATCAGCCCCGGGGGCACGCTGTCATGGGACCCTCCCTTCGAGAGGGGCACCCACATGGTCGACGTGCACCTCAGGGTCACCGACGGGAGGGACGGGGCGGAGCAGGCCTGGACCTTCAGATGGCGTGAGCCCCCCAACGTGGCCCCCCTCATCACCTTCGAACTCGCGCCCGTGGAGGTGTTGGTCAACGAGGAGTTCCTGGTGGACCTGTCGGTGTACCTCCAGGGTCCGGAGGCCTTCGACGTGGATCCCGATGACCCGAACCACATGCTCGAGTGGCGGGTGGCCTTCGACGAGAGGTACCTGGAACTGGTCTCGGTGGAGGGGCTGCTGTACAGCTTCAGGGCCCTGGGAGAGAAGGGGATATCCTCCGTCAACTTCACCGCCATCGACCCGTCGGCCGCCTCGGACACCACATCGATGGAGCTCCGGGTGAAGGGCCGGACCTCGCCCACGGACGGGGATGGGCAGGGTTCGATGCTCTGGCTGGTGCTGGCGGTCCTGGTCGCCGTGGGACTGACCGGCGGCGCGGTCGCATATTCGCGACGTGGCCGGGGAGCCCCACTGGCAGAGGTCCACGAGCCCGAGGAGCTGGACCTTGGCCCGACCCCCGTAGAGACCGAGGAGAAGGCCCAAAAGCTCGACGTGGCCCTGACATCGGAGGAACCCGTCGACGTAAGGTCATTCGTCGAGGTCGACTCCCAGCGGGCGGATGAGGCCGCCGTCGCTGGTGCCGCCGTCGGGGCTCAGAAGGTAAGGAGGGTCTCCCGGGTCGTCCGCGAGGCTGCCCCGGCTGAGCCGGCTGCCTTCGTCGTCGAGGGAGTGGCGATACTGGAGGCGAACGGCACCGTCCTCGCATCCACGGGCATAATGGACGAGGTCATCGGACCTTACCAGGACTCCATGGAGGAGGTGAGGAAGGGCCTGCGAGGGGACGGGCTCGCCGTCCTTGAGCTGGACGGCCACAGGGTGCTCCTGGCCCTCAGGAGTGGTGTCGGGGCCATGTGCGTGATCCGCGGAAGGGAGGACGACGGCTTCAGGGCCAACATCAGGGACCTGCTCTCGAGCCTCTTCCAGGACCGCTCCACCGAGGGGGCGCTGAGCGTCCTGGAAGACATCCTGGCATCGGCGGGGCCGACGGACACTGCCGTGGTGGTGCACGACGCGTGGACCGCGAAGCTCACAGCCAACCTGACGTACCAGGGCTCGGTGGTGTTGCTGGACGTGAGACTGAGGAACGACACCGACCACATCCTAAACAACGTGAGGCTCCGCCTGGACCACGACAAGGATGCCCTCTCGATCCAGAGCATCACGCCCAAGCTCCTCTCGTCCCACGGACGGCTGTCCCTGGGCAACGTGCCCCCGAGGAAGGAACACAAGGTGGCCGTAAGCCTCGTGCCGGAGATATGCATGTCTTCCACAGTGCGGGTCATGGTGACCTACACCGACAGGGAGGGCAGGACCGTCCACGTGCCAGCACCCACCATGCCCGTCGAGGTGGAATGCCCCTACATCGAGGCGGGAACCGACATGGACGAGGAAAGGCTCATCTCCATGTCCGAGAAGGGCCTGGGCTTCATCGGTCGGAGGGTGTTCAACTACGGCATGGACGTGGACCACCAGGACCTGTACGGAATCGCAGTTGGACTGGTCGTGGAGCAGGGGCCCATGAAGGTCATGGACCTGGACGACGAGAGCCTCATGAGGGCCGAGGCATGGTTCCTGGGGTCGGGCGAGGGCGGTACACCCCAGGTGCTCGTGAGGGAGTCCACCCATGGGGCCGACCACATGCTGGAGATATTCGTGACCTCGGACGACGGCGCCGTCGCCACTGGCCTGCTGACCTACCTGGCCAGCGAGGTGATGGACACCGCTGCCAGCGAGATGCCCGGCAAGCGGGTGGAGAGGGTGCGTGACGCCGCGACGCTGGAGGAGATCTCAGTCTGGCCCTCGCTGCTCGACTACAAGATCATGGGCGAATGATGTGGGGTGTCAGCCCAGTCTTGCCAGGAGCGTCCTCATGAAGGCGGGCAGGTCGATGGGCGTCCGTGACGTTATGAGGTTGCCAGACTCCACAACCTCCTCGTCCACGTACTCGGCCCCCGCGTTCTTGACGTCGTCCCGGATCATGAAGTAGCACGTCGCCCTCTTGCCCTGGAGCGCGCCAGCGCTGGCCAGCAGCCATGGGCCGTGGCATATGGAGGCGATGGGCTTGCCCGCCGTCTCGAAGTCCCGGACAACCCTCAGGGCGTCCTCGTTCACCCGGAGCTGCTCCGGGGACCGAGACCCGCCGGGGACGACCAGGGCGTCGTAGGCCGATGCATCCGCCACCGGGATCGCCAGGTCCGCGGATGCGGAGTAATCATGCTTGCCCGACCGTGGCTCTCCGTCGGGGGTTGCCACATGGACGGTGTGTCCGGCCTCGATGAGCCTCAGCTTGGGGTAATAGAGTTCCAGGTCCTCGAATCCCGAGTCCACCAGCATGAGCACCTTCGCCATCTCATCTCTCCTCCTCTTCCCGGGTAAGGTCTAGGGTGCAGAAACCTTCTTCGGTGCACCCCTCGGCGGGTTCCTCCGATGGTCCATGTGACATCACGTTCCCTCCAGGGTCACCTGGGAGGTCAGGGTGGTAGAAGATACCTTCGCCTCACTGGACCATGAACTTCCGCTCGACCATCGCCAGCTCCCCGGAGAGCTGCATACCGAAGCGCCGTGCCATTGCCCTCTCGGGACTGCCGTTCTCGGCCTTCACGCAGAAGAGGGGGCGCTCCCCCGTGGGGCGGAGACGGTCGAGGATGCTGGCGGCGCAGAGGGTGGCCAGGCCCTTCCCCCTGTGGTCGGGTATGGTGAACACCCGCATGTTGGCGTAGGACCTGCCCATCTCGACAGTGGCCATGGAGACGACGTCGGTGCCGTTGAAGGCCCCGAAGGCGGCGCTCCTGGCCACCAGGTCCTGGGGCTCCTTGTAGCCACAGAAGAGGAACTCAGCCTCCCTGGGCATGCTGCGCAGCATCGGCACGTCGGAGTACAGCACCTCACGGATGTCGAAGGACGGGTCCGGTGGAGGTAGGCGCGAGGGGGTGGCCCCCGGCTCGCCTGTGTAGAGCTCGATGACCCGCATCGACCTGGCCATCAGGGTGTGGGCCAGCTGTGCGTACTGGTGCTTTGACATGAGGATCTTGGTGTCCTGGGGCAGCGGTCGCAGGAACTCTAGCACCTCTCCCACCTCCCCGGTGCCGATTATGTGGACCTCGGGGTGGGGGTCTGGCATGACGACGATGTAGGCCCTGGAGTCGTTGGTCCTGTGGACCGCGGCGTCGCAGAAATCGATGGCGTAGTGAGCGCACGCGGTCTTGGGGTCCCCTGCAATCCTGAGCGAAAAGGCACGCTCCTGGGTCTTGTCCAACCTCCGCATGCCCTTTTCCCTTGTCCGCACTATATAAATGAGCCTTCCGCCACGGTTCCCAGGCTTGAGAGCGTTCGCCCCAAGGTATTTTAGGGCCCTGGCCGTTGCCCTGGACGAGGTATGAAGGATGTACAAGTCCAGTATCTCTCGGACCGATGTCGAGGACGTGGAGATGGAAGGTGCCAAGGACGTCACCATCCAGTGGTTGCTGAAGAAGGACCACGGCGTCCCCAACTTCGAGATGCGGAGGTTCTCCGTCAAGAAGGGCGGCCACACACCCTATCACCAGCATGACTTCGAGCATGAGATCTACGTCATGTCGGGAGAGGGCGTGCTGAAGTACGAGGGGGAGGACCACACCCTTCACCCAGAGGACGTCGTCTACGTTCCCGCCAACGACTGGCACCAGTTCCGCAACGCGGGAGACTCCGACTTCGTGTTCATGTGCCTGG
>CP070808.1:1272549-1276145 GCA_020343715.1 Thermoplasmata archaeon | reverse complement strand
GGTCTTCGAGGGCAAGCGGGGCTTCCGCTACCAGTTCATGTACCGGGCCCAGAACGAGCTGGGCTCCTGGGGCGACTTCGTCGAGTACCCCGAGGACCACTACGTCTTCATCAACAACCCGCCCGTCGCCAACGGCGGTCCCGCCCAGATCACCCAGGTGGGCAAGTCGGTCCAGTTCTCGGCGGACGCCTCCGAGGACAGGGACGGCGACCCGTTGGAGTACGTGTGGGACTTCGGCGACGGCACCACGTCGACGGAACTGCTCCCCAACCACGAGTACGACAAGTCTGGCCTGTACACCGTGACCCTGACCGTCTCCGACGGCTACGAGGAGTCCGAGGCCCGCATCACCGTCTACGTGGAGGAGCAGGAGGAGACCCCTGGCTTCGGCAGCGTCGGCGTCATGCTCGCGCTCCTCGGAGCGGCACTCATCGCAGTGGCCGTCTCCCGGGCGAGGGTGCGTCCCTGATCGGCCCCCCTTCCCGGGCGGGTCGGAACGACCCATAAAACCACCCATACGAGGGCGACCCTCGAGCCTACCTACCCACTGCGGGTGGCCAGTATCCCGGAGATTCCCGTCCGTGGGCCGGGAATCCCCGAAACGGTCGATTCTGAATCGTGAGAATTACTCGTGAAAATTCCAGGGAATCGCTTTTAATAGGGACCCTCCGTGCTATAAGCACGGTCGACCCGAATACGGATGGGATGTAGACCGGAACTACGAGGTGAGCGAGGATGGCGATACAGACGGCCTACCAAAAGCGGAAGACCATTGGAAAGCAGGTGTTCGCCTCTGTATTCGTAGTGACCGTCATCGTCAGCTTCCTTCTACTCTCGTACCTGGGATTCTCAGCGCTGGAGAATATCCTTCTCTCCGGGGTCGTGTTCCTCGCGGCCTTCGGCTTCGCATTGATCTCCACCGCCACCGTCGCCAGCAAGTCCCCCATCCCCCAGATGGCCACCGTCACCACGGCGGGTTACACCGCACCCACCGCCTTCTCCCACAACTCCAGGTTGTACGGGGTCAAGGCCAAGCCCAAGTTCACCACGGAGCTAAACTCGTGCAAGAGGTGCGGCCAGGTCATGCTGGCGGGCATCAACACCTGCCCCAAGTGCGGCTGGTACACCCCCCACTGATGCCCCCACATCCGCCCATCCCCTGGCAATCCTTATCTAGACCATGCCTCATGCTGGGGCCGGAGGTCTGTGACCGTTGGTCCTCGAGAGGAGCTTCGTCCTGCTGGACAGGGTCGGTGAGCGCACCGAGCGCCGCATCTGGGACCAGGGGATCGCGACCTGGGACGACTTCCTCACGGCCGAGGCGGTGTCCCCCTTCTCCTCCGCCCGCAAGGAGGTCGCCGACGGGGTCCTGGAGAGGGCCAAGGTCGCCTTCGAGGACCGGGCGGCGGACTTCTTCGCCCGCAGGCTCCCGAACAGGGAGGTTTGGCGCCTCTACCCCCAGTTCAAGGACGAGGCGGTGTTCCTCGACATTGAGACCACGGGCCTCTCCAGGCACAGCGCGGTCACGGTGGTGGGCCTGGCCAGGGGCGGGGAGTTCCGCGCCCTGATCAGGGGTAAGGACCTCACCAAGGGGGAGCTGGCCGACGCCCTAGAGGGGGCCAGGATGATAGTGACCTTCAACGGGGCGTCCTTCGACCTGCCGATGCTCAGGGTCCGGTACGACGTACCGGGGCTCGACCTGCCCCACCTGGACCTCCGGTACCTGGCACGGCGGACCGGCCTTCGGGGCGGCCTCAAGCGCATCGAGAGGGAGCTGGGCCTGGAGAGGGACAGGGAGTTCGCCATGATGACCGGGGAGGACGCGGTCCGCCTTTGGAAGCTGTGGGACAGGCAGGGGAACCGGAAGGCGCTGGACCTGCTCCTCATGTACAACGAGGCCGACGTGGTCAACCTGCGGGAGGTGGCCGACCTGGTCTGCGACCAGGTGTCCGCGGAGACCTTCCCGCACAGGGGCTGATGCGACCCCTGTAAGGCAACAATTATATAGCCTGGAGCTCATATCAACTCTTAGTTAACAAATTGGATTGTAGAAATCCTCCCAACGGTGAAAATGATGGCCGAGCTCGACCTTGACACCGCCCTTTCGGTGCTGTCGAATCCGATGCGCAGGGAGATCCTCTCCCGTCTGGTGATGGAGACCCACTACCCCCTCCAGCTCGCCAAGGAGCTGAACACCTCCCAGCAGGCGGTCATGAAGCACCTGGGGGTGCTGGAGAAGCACGGTCTGGTGAGGTCCGTCAAGGAACCCTCCGACGCGGGTGGACCTCCCAGGAACGCCTACACCGCCACCCAGCAGCTCTCCATCCGCATCGACATCGGCCGGAACCTCTTCAACGCCAAGCTCCGGACCTACGACCCCGAGGACGAGCCCCCCATCCTGGACGACTACGCGTACATCAACGACAAGTACGACGCCATAAGGGGGATGGAGGACGACCACGAGCGCCTCAAGGGTCTGGCCGAGACCCTACGGGACGTCAACAGGGAGCTGGCGGACCTGGAGCGTCGCCGTGGCGCCCTGCTGGTGGCCAAGGAGCGGCTCCTGGGTGAGGCCAACGACCTCATCTCCAGACTGTCCACCGACTACGACGAGCGACGCGTGCTGTACTACATCACCGACAAGGGCACCGTCTCGGTCTCGGTGGTGTCCGAGCACTTCAACATGCGCGAGAAGGCCGTGGAGGAGATATTCTTCCAGCTCCTCCGCAACAGGCTGCTGTTCGACGACCGGTCCCTCCTCCTGGGCGCACCGTAAGGACCCTCCCGAGGACCTCCTGGCACCCCTGTCCCGGGATGGCAACACATTTATAGAAGAACTAGCATACCCGGAATGTAACCTTTGTTACCCCTAGCAAGGAGGTTCGACGAATGATGGGAGGACAGACCCCTATCCTCGTGCTCAAGGAAGGCACGACCCGCGAGAGGGGCAAGGGCGCCCAGTACAACAACATACAGGCCGCCCTGGCCATCTCCGACGCGGTGCGCAGCACCTTGGGCCCGAAAGGCATGGACAAGATGCTCGTTGACTCCATGGGAGACGTGACCATAACCAACGACGGTGTGACCATCCTCAAGGAGGTGGATGTGGAGCACCCCGCCGCGAAGATGATCGTGGAGGTCGCGAAGACCCAGGACAACGAGTGCGGAGACGGCACCACCACCGCTGTGGTGCTGGCAGGAGAGCTCTTGAAGAAGGCCGAGGACCTGCTGGACAGCAACGTCCACCCCACGGTGATCGCCAACGGCTACAGGATGGCGGCCACCGAGGCGAAGGGCGTGCTGGACGACAACTCCTACGCCGTCAAGAACCTGAAGGACCGGAAGCTCCTCAGGAAGATAGCCCTCACCTCGATGGCATCCAAGACCATCGGCGGCATGGAGTTCCTGGCCGACCTGGCCGTGGACGCCGTGCTCTCAGTGGTCGAGGAGGTGGGCGGCCGCACCGAGGCCGACATCGACAACATCCAGATCGTGAAGAAGCAGGGTGGCGCCATCAGGGACACCGAGCTCATCAAGGGCATCATCGTGGACAAGGAGGCGGCCCACGCGGGCATGCCCAAGTACATAGAGAAGCC
>CP070808.1:1270481-1272449 GCA_020343715.1 Thermoplasmata archaeon | reverse complement strand
TTGGGGCCCTGGGCCAGCATGCCAGATGAGAGCACCTCGTCGACGGCTGCCTTCTCCTCGGGACCGATGAGGGGCATGGATATGGGGATCATCACGCCTCCATCGTCGTCACGAAAGAAGGCCTTTGCCCCACGATTCTCGCGCCCATAGAACCATACGGATTTCTCCGATTCTGATTTTACGTTCCTGTAATTGAAAGCGTGAACCTTAAATATGGCATCCCGATATGGTTTGACTGGATAGGGAATGCGCTGGGGTCCCACGTTGCCGGGACCTTCGCCAAAACCGCTCTCCCCCACACCTAGCCCCAAGGAAGGATGAGCCCTGACCGCCCCCTCCCACAAGCCCAGGAAAGGCCTAGACGGTACCCCCAGCCGGGGCGCCGACCGGGACCACGAGAGGCTCCAGGGGATGGAGAACGGGCCGGACCTCCTGGCCCACGGCGCCCACGTGAACGGCAATGTCAAGCCGGTGGTGCGCATGCGGCCTGCCATCCACCAGCCCCGCAAGATGCGGGTGGTGGTGGCCAGGGGCGCCCCCGACGACCGGGTGGCGTCCCGGGGCTCGGGGCTCACCAAGGGCCCCAAGGATCCCGCCAGGGAGTCCCTCACCACCGGCACTGGCATCCGGAACGGCCGGGGGCTGACCTCCGGCTGGGGGATGGTCAACGGCACCGGGATGGTCAGCGAGTCCGAGTTCCAAAGGTCCGCGGGGCGGTTCAACGGCTCGTGCGTCACGTACCGAGGCGCCGCCCTGGGCTCCCGGGACGGCATGACCAACGGCTCGGGCCTGACCAAGGCGGGCGGCCTGGCCGACGACGCCGGGATGACCAACGGGTGCGGTCTGACCCACGGCGAGGGAGTGACCAACGGATGCGGCCTGGTCCAGGAGATGGACCTGACCGTGCCGGTCCCCGCCCCGAGGCCGGTGGTCCGACGCAAGGGCCTCCTGGCCATGCTGGGCATGTAGGTTCTCCCCTTTGGAACCCAAGTGGTGAATTATATATGGGAGGCCAGATTCTTCATTCCTGGCTAGAGGGATGCGTTCTGACCGACGAGGCCGATGACAGACCCAGGAGACGCCCTGGACACGGGGGCATGGAGAGCCGCGAGGGGCTCACCAACGGGGAGGTCACCATGGAGGGCCTGGACGTTGGGGCCGGTCTCATCAACGGCCTGTCCAACGGAGGCAAGCCCCTCAAGGGGAGGGGGCTTCCGCTCCTGGGCAGGTCGAAAAGGAAAAAGAGGGCCGCCCGTGAGGCGCTGGAGCGCAAGGCGATGGCGCCCCTGCCTGGCACGGACGGCGAATGAGGCCGGGACGGCCTACTTCATGATCTTCTGGATCTTCTCCTCGATGGAGCCGTCGGCCTTGGGGTCTATCTTGGCCAGGTAGTTCTTCTGGCGCACGACCCGGGTCCACTCGGCGTTGCCCTTCTTGCTGGGCTGACGGAGAAGCACCGTGCCGGTGCCGTCGGGGAACTTGAGTAGCATGACCGATTGACCGTTGTCGATGAGGTACTCGCGAGCCTCGATGGCCTTGATGAACTCCTGCTTGAGCTTCTTCGGTTCTCTCTTCTTACGGGGCATGGAACAACACCTGTGTTTCCGCATTGTTCTTTTTATAATTAAACCTTATCACTGTTTTCTTGGCATACCGATAAAAATCGGTAGCTGATTCGAACGACCTTTGACCATTACGGGGTATCCGACCCGTTTCGTACGTGAGCGCACACCGGTTGGTGGATATATGCATCAATCCGGCCAGACCGAAATAACGTACGATAACGTTATCGCGCCACCGGACGACTGGACGGTCTGACACCACATACATCCATATAATGGACCGTTAGGTCGACGGGTCCGGAGAGGTGATAAAACGTTTTATCCCATGGCTTACGCGGCGGCCGCGGGCGGTCCCCGGGCCTCCTCCTCGGCCTGCTGCCGGAAGAACCAACGGAACAAGAGCCAC
>CP070808.1:1261841-1270381 GCA_020343715.1 Thermoplasmata archaeon | reverse complement strand
TCACCTTCGACGGGCGGCTCCTCAACACCTGGGACTACGACGGCGCCTACGACGTGATCGTCTTCGCATGGGGACCGCGACCCACCATACCCACCGTGTTCAAGTTCACCACCAAGGAGTTCACTGCGGACGAGTTCCTTCATCCGGTCCCGCCCCTGCAGTTCACCCAGGGCCACACCGACGAGGGAGTGCTGAACCCCACCTCCGGGAACCTTGATGCCCTGAAGGTCGTCTACCGGGCCAGGATAAACACCCCCGGGACCTACACCGCCTTTGCAGTTCTCTCCTACCAGGGACAGGAGATCGCCTACTCCAGGGCCAGTGGCGATCTGCCCGTGGGTGAGGCCCTCATCACCATGACCTTTCCCGGGGAGGCCATATTCAATTCCAAGATGGAGGGCGAATTCACCGCCACCGTTTGGGTGACCGGGGCCGGGGTGGCTTGGAACGACACCACGTTGGAGCATCCGATGACGACGAAGTACCGGACCAGCGCCTATAGCTGGAGGATGTTCAGCCCTCCAAGGTTGACCCCTGGGCCCAAGGACCCCCAGCCTGTGGAGGACCTTGAGTACATCCTCCTGCGGACCGGAATCATGGTCGTCCGTATCGACAGGGACAGACCCGACCTAACCTTCTACATGACCGACGACGACGGCAAGGCCGCCCTGTTCCGCGTCGTCTACAACCGACTCCTCGCCTTCTCGGACGTCAACGAGGACGGGGCGCCCCAGGCCGACGAGATCGCCTACACCGCTCCCCTGCTGGCCTACGACTGGGAGCTCTCGGACGTGAATCTGGCCGACGACCCCGAATCCGGCCGGGTGGCGACCTTCGACCTTACGACCACCATTGACCTGGTGGAGAACGACCCCCTGGCCTCGGAGCTGGGACGGCCCCTGTTCACCGTCCAGGACTTCGCGGAGGTCACCCTGGCCTTCACCCTCACCAGCCGTGACGTGAACCACACCGACGAGGTGGGGGATTACATGACCTTGGGAGGCGCCGAGCTGAAGGTGGACATCCTCATCAACGTGCTCTCGCCGGTCGAGGGCATAGACTTCCTGACGGTGGAGCAGGTGCTCAAGGACGACCGGGGCACCTACCTCCCCAAGACCACCGAGGAGAACGCCGCCGGCGAGCCCGAGCCCGACGAGCTCCGCAGGTACAGGGAGACCACCGACCTCAAGCAGCGGATCGAGTTCCGCGAGAGGGCCGACACCCCCGCCTTCTACTCATGGGTCAAGAAGGCCGAGATCACCCGGTCGGACGGGACCCAGGCGGTCACCGACGTCCTCGCTGCCTACCTGGTCACCGACGGGCGCATGGTCCTCTACCTCAGCTACCCGTATGACGTGGAGACCCTGGTCATCTTCCACGACCCCAGCCTGGGCATCTACGAGGGAGGCTTCCCTGGCATCCCCGAGGAGTGGAGGGCAATCTTCGATCCACTCCTGTTCGGCGTGTCCGCCCTGGCGGCGGTGGCCATCGTGGTGGCGCTGCGGTCCCGGGGCGGTCGAGAGGAGGAGATGGACATGGACGATGAGGAGGAGCCCGACGACGATGGACCCTCCGAGGAACCTCGAGAGGTGACCCCGGTGGAAGGGACCCATCCACATCCCCCGACACCCGACGGTGGCATCGAGGAGTGGCCCGAGGAACCCAGCTCCAACGGTTCGACCACGGTGCCGCAGCCGATGCCGGCTGTTCCAGTCACCCCTCCCGGTGAGGGCGTCGCCGAGGAGTGGACCGAGGCCGAGGACTGAGCACCCGGGACCGGGAAGCTTGATTACCCCCTATAGCCTTTGGACCACTCCATGGCGTCCAGAAGGAGGGTGGGCAACAGCTCCCTGAGCTGTCCCAGGTGCGAGATACCCCTGTGGATAGAGAAGATCAAGCACTTCGGGCCCATCGTGGAGATCGACAACTGTCGTCGATGCGGTGGGAGCTGGTACGACAAGGGGGAGCTGGCGATCCACCTGGCCGACAGCCGCATGAGGACGAGGCTCACCAACTTCCCCGAGGTCGGGGAGGACAGTCCCATCGCGTGCCCCCGCTGCGGGGGCGCCATGAAGCTGCGCCATGAGGGGACCATCGAGGTGGACTTCTGCACCGAGTGCACCGGCGTGTGGCTCGACCTGGGAGAGAGGGACGCCCTCCGCTACCAGGCCGACTGGGACAGGCACACCGAGACGGAGGACAAGGTTAGGACCCCCGCCATCTTGGCAGTGCTGGGCGACGAGTTCATCTGACGGCTCCCAGCACCGTTGCCCGGGGAAAGCTTTGATATCCGATGAGGCGCCTAGGCGTCACTCCATGCCACTGTTCAAGATCGGAGGGAGTGAGCCGATAGATTGTCCCAGGTGCGACATCGCCCTCGCTGAGGAACGCTTCGCCCGCTTCGGGCCCGACGTCATCATCGACGTGTGCCCGGCGTGCGCAGGGACGTGGTACGACAAGGGGGAGATATCCAAGGTCCTGGACGACGTGGGTCTCCAGACGAGGCTGGTCAACTTCCCCCAGTCGGGAGAGCCCAGCCCTCTCAGCTGCCCCAGGTGTGGCGGGGCCATGCGGGTCCATAAGGAGGGGTCCGTCGAGGTGGACTCGTGCACCTCGTGCAGTGGCGTCTGGCTGGACATGGGGGAGGAGGAGGGGCTCCGTGCCAAGCTGGCCTGGGAGGCCCACGCCGAGACGGCGCGTGCCGGCCAGGATGCGGCCCTGTACACCCTTATGTCGGGCCGCACCATATGATGGACCGGGCTCTAAATGCCAACGGAAGCATTGATATCATACCGATTACCTGTATTATTCCATGGACCTGATGAGGGGTGAAGACGAGGAGCCCATCGACTGCCCCCGCTGCAGCAAGCCCATGAAGGCGGAGTTCGTGCAGAAGCTGGGCCCCGACGTCAGGATCGATGTTTGTGAGAACTGTGGTGGTTCGTGGTACGACAGAGGGGAGTTGGCCCAGACCATCAAGGACAGAAGGATTTCCGACGTGCTGACGGAGGCGCCCATCAGGGGCACCGTCAGCCCCATCGCGTGCCCCCGTTGCGGGGACAGGATGCGGGTCCGTCAAGAGTGGGACGTGGAGGTGGACGTCTGCATGTCCTGCGGAGGGGTCTGGCTGGACCACGGCGAGCTGGAGGAGCTGGAGAGCCAGGCCGTACAGGACCTGGACGACGAGGAGAAGCGTCGCCGCAAGGAGGCTTCCTTCTACCGAGCCATCCGGGAGCTGGGCGAGGACTGACGCTACCAACGTCGGAACCCAGGTCGATATCTCCATAAGGCCCCTGCCCCATACCAAGCCCAGGAGGGCGTGGTATGGAGGACTACCTGACCGTGCTGGCCGCCTGGATCCTGATATTCTCGATAGCGCTGACCATCGTGGCCGGGGTGGCGTACAGCAGGACCCGGAACAAGCGAGTGCTAATGGTGATGCTGGCCTTCGCTCTCTTCGCGGTGAAGGGCGTCCTCCTTACAGCGGCCCTCTTCGACGAGTGGGTCTCGGACGCCTACCTTTGGTTGTCCGTGGTCGTCGACACCGTCATAATCGTCTTCCTGGCGATGACCGTCCTCAGCAAGTAGCGCGACGTGAGGAGGCGGTCGAGAAGGAGGGAGGTCCGGAAGGCGATGGAGAGGCCCGTGGAGATCGAGCTCGAGGCGCGACGTCGCATCTACGACTACGTCGTGGCAAACCCTGGGACCCACCTCAGGGCCATCAAGGACGAGCTGGACATGCCCATGGGCCAATTGGAGTACCACCTCCACTACCTGGAGCAGCGGGGGCTCCTCGACGCCAAGGAGGACCGTTACTACAAGCGCTTCTACCCCCACGAGATGTCGGCGACGGACCGGCGGGTGCTGTCGGCCATCCGGCAGGAGAAGCCCAGGCAGATAGTCCTCATCGTCCTCCAGGAGCCGGGCATCGACCACAAGGCCATCCAGAAGGAGATGGGCATCGGCGCCAGCTCCCTGTCGTTCTACATGAAGGACCTCATCGACAAGGAGATCATCGAGAAGCGGCGGGAGGGCAGGAGGTCCCTCTACCACGTCAAGGACCCGGACAGGGTCGTGAAGTTGCTCATCACGTACCGACCCAGCTTCTTAGACAAGATGGTGGACAGGTTCTTAGAGACCTGGCTCGAGGTCCAGGCCTGAGGCTCAGGGCCGCTCCTTGTCGGTCCTGTACGCGCCGACCTCCTTTGCCAGCTCCTCAACCTCGACGGGATGTGCGAACAGAGCGCACGGCATACCATCGGTCTCCAGAAGGTGCTCGCTCTCGATTATCCTGTGGAAGAGCTCGCTGTCCAGGCCTTCCCGTAGGGAGGAGGTGGTAAGGTTGTGGGTGGCGATGTTCGAGACGGGGCAGGGGGTCAGGTCCCCAGCGGGAGTGATGTGGGCGAAGCCCCGCCCGGCGGAGACGCATCCGCCAAAGAACTCCTCATCCCCAGGCGAGTGGATGTTGTATATGGACTTGTTCTTCCGAAACTCCAGCATCCTGGCCCTGAACTCGCTCCTCTGCTCCGGGGTCAGCATCAGGTGGTGGTCGTTGTCCTCCCGCGCTGTATCGGGGGCACAGGCCGATAGGGGATTCGTGGTGGAGGGGCTGTTGGGGATGTACTCTATGAAGAATCCCAACTTGATGCCCAGGTCGATGAGGGGATCCAGGTGAGCAGGGTCCATCCAGTAGCGATGGTTGTCCGTGGTGATGGTGGTGGAGATCCCTGTCATCACGCCTGCCTTGTTCAGGCGTCTGAGCGCCTCCATGGCTTGGTCGTACACGCCCTCGCCGCGGCGGGCGTCCGTCATCTCCTTGCTGCCTTCAAGGCTCACCACCACCGAGATGTTGGCGGACTTTTTTAGCAACTTGTGGTGTTGGTCCTCGATGACGGTGCCGTTTGTCACTATGACGAACCACCGGTCCCGAAACTCCCTCAACAGGTCCATGAGGCCAGGGTAGAGGAAGGGCTCCCCCCCCGCGATGACGAACAGGAACACCCCCATGTCGCTGGCGTCCCGAAGAATGGTGCGCCACTGATTGATGTCGAGGGTCCTTCCCGTAGAACCAGGGCCAGTGGTGCCCGTGGCGATGGCGTAGCAGCCTGTGCACTGGAGGTTACAGTAGGGGGTGATGCTGATTATCAGCGAGATGGGTACGGTTATACCCTTCTCCGCGTTCTCCTTCCTTGCCCTCTCTGACCTCCTGTAGGGCTTCACCAGGCGGGCGAACGATCGCATGTACCGGGGATGGCGGATGGCCCAGGGTATGAACACACTGGATAGCTTCCGGTCGAGTATCGCGTCTACCTCTTTGAGCTGCTCATCCATTGGCTTCACCGTGGATGATTAGACCTTGATCGTCGGCGGTGTGTTTATCTTGAAGTTCTGATGGCCAATCACTATCCAGTACACAAACCAGACCATGGGTATGAACAGGAGCCATGCCAATCCGGGGACGTAGATGTTGCCGAAGGAGAACGCCAACACCATGATGCTGCCGATGCCGAGAATCCAGACCATCTTCATCTTGACCTCCTTGTCCATCGTGTCCGACACCAGGCGGTTGTCCCAAGTGGCGTAGATCCAGATGGCCAACAACGTGAGGAACGTCATTATCATCGCCGTCCCGTAGTAGGCGATGGCCTGCTCCGCGTCGGGGTTCTCCACCTGGAAAGCTGTCCAGAACGGGACCATGGACGCGAAGGAGAGGAACATGATGTTCAGCAGCATCAGCACGCCATCAGATCGCTTGATGAAGTGGAACATGTAGTGATGGAACGACCAGTAGATGCCCAGGGCGATGAAGCCTATCGCGTAGGCGTAGAACTCGTCCCACATGTCGCCTATGCTGCTGGGAGCCCCCTCGTGACCGCCACCGCTGATGATCGGGATGGACAATTCAAGGACCAATAGGGTTATAGCGATGGCGATGACACCGTCGGTCAGGGCCTCGATCCGTCCAGGACTGAGGGAATCCGAGTCAGCCTGAATGTTTATCTCTACGTTCACATCCCCTTCGTCACTCGGGTCCATTATCCTCCCACCAGGTCCTGGATACCTTTGAAGGGCATAATAATTATTGGTCCACCAATCCAAATCCAGACAGGTAGTACCCTGTCGACCTGGGGATCCCCGTGTCGACCTTCGATAGTTTTTCAAACCATTGTACCCATCCGAAATCCTGTCCATGGGGACGTGGGTGGAGAGTTGAGCATGGGTGCTTGGAGGCATGTGAGGGGATTCCTGGCTTTCCCGTTCATGGGCATCTTCCTGGTCCCAGCGCTACTCCTCCTGTTCGGGAGCGGCATCGACATCGGGTGGGGTCTTGATGAGCCCTGGAACTTCCTTACCGTAGCCGTGGGACTGCTCCTCATAGGCATCGGGCTCTACCTGGTACTGGCGCCCACAATCATGTTCGCACGGTACGGTAGGGGGACCGTAGCCCACTTCGACCCCCCGCAGAAGTTGGTCCTCAGCGGGGTGTACCGACACGTGAGAAACCCCCTGATAGTGGGCGTTGTCATCACCGTCTTGGGGGAGGGCATCCTGTTCGGGGCACCTTCACTTCTTTACATGGCGGTCATCCTCGTCCCCCTGAACCACGTCATCATCGTGATGGAGGAGGAGCCCCGTCTCGTCGATAGGTTCGGGGACGACTACCGGGCCTACATGGAGAACGTGCCCCGCTGGCTCCCGCGGTGGAGCCCTTGGGACCCGGTGGAGGCCTCGAAAGTGGGTGATGGACCAGGAGGCAAGGCAACTTGACGGCGGATAGGGATCGGGGTGGTACGTTATGCATCTGAGCCGGTTGATTCACCACTTCCACGTAAAGCACGAGAGGCACGACGTGGAAGAGGACACGAAGGACGAGATCCTGAACGACGACATCTGGACCTTGTTCAAGAAGCTGGCCATCCCGTCGATGATAGGGATGTTCATGTACTCCGTCTATCTGTTCGTCGACCTCATCTTCGTGGGTCAGTGGATAGGGGCCAACGCGCTGGCGGCGGTGAGCATCGTCTTCCCCCTGGTGCTGGTGAATCTGGTGATCGCCGCCTTCGCCGGCATGGGGTTCGGTTCGCTGCTATCCCGCAGGCTGGGCGCAGGCGAGGAGGATGCGGCCAAGGGGATACTCACCACCAGCACCCTGTTCGTCCTGGCCTGCTCTATGATCTACACCGTACTTGGCACCATCTTCGTTGACGAGCTGGTCGCCTTCATGGGCGTCACCGGGGAGATCCATACGCTGGGTGTCAGCTACTTCAAGATCGTCATCCTCGGCGCATTCCTGTTCAACTTCGTGGCCACCGCCACCATGCTAGTGCTGGCGGAGGGGAGGCCCATGGTCACGATGATGATCGTTACCATCGGGAGCCTCATGAACATCGTCCTGGACGTGGTGTTCATCTGGGTCCTCGGATGGGGCGTGGAGGGTGCTGCCATTGCCACAGTCATGTCGATGGGGATCGCGGCGTCGGCGACCCTGGCCTACTACCTCTCCGGGAGGAGCGAGCTGTCCTTCGACCGGGAGGGCCTGAGGACAGGACCCCAACTCCTCCGGGAGATCTACCCCGTCGGTTCCTCGGGAGCCGCCGTCAACGTCCTGGCGTTGGTCGAGCAGGTGTTGATATTCAAGTCCGTGGGCATCTACGGGACCGACAACGACTTCGCCCTCATCGGTGCGACCCTGAACATGCTCGCCTTCGCCGCCGTCCCGTTGTCAGGAATAGGCCAGGGACTCCAGCCCCTGGTGGGGATGAACTGGGGGGCCAAGAGGTTCGACCGGGTGAAGGAGGGATACTTCAAGTTCCTCCTGGCCTCCACTGTGATCGCGGGGGTGATATGGGCCCTGTTCATGCTGTTCCCGGAGGCTGTCCTAAGCCTTTACGTCGACGACCCGGAGCTGTCGTCGGCAGGGGCCACTATGTTCCGGATAGTCATGGGCGTGTTCATCCTACGGGGCTTCATCATCCTGCCCCCGGTGCTGTTCCAGGCCATCGGCAAGGGGAGGACCGCGTTCCTCCTCCTGATGTCGGACAGTGTGCTCCTGTTCGCACCCGTCATCATCGCCTTCCCCTACTTCCTGGGCATCGATGGGGTCTGGCTAGCCATGCTGTGTGCCGACATCCTCATCATCGTCATGGGTCTCTATCACGTCGCCAAGGAGTTCAAGGTAGGGGGGAAATCAAAGTAGGAACGAGGGCATGATCCTACCTTGCCAGATTTGAATTCGATTAATTCGAAGTTTGTCCTAATATTCCAAGTTTGTCCTAGAATACTTATAAGCGATGAGAGCAGAAAAAGAGGTGAGAAGAACAGGAGGTGCCTGACATGGAAAATACCGTCGATATGGGCTGGCTCGTCGTGATCACTTCAGATTCGCGCGTGAGCAAGCTCCGGATCTCGGCGGCCATGGACATGTCCTCCTTCGTAGCCTTCGAGTCGGCGGAGGACGACAGCGTTCCCGCCTGAACGACCTCCCCCCATAAGCCCCCCCGGAAGACGTCCTTTCCACCTATCCCCCCTTCCTCCCTCCG
>CP070808.1:1257322-1261741 GCA_020343715.1 Thermoplasmata archaeon | reverse complement strand
TTATCTGCTTTTTGGTGCCGATTGTCGGATTGTGTCGGCACCATCGTATTAAATCTGTCGCCCACGATAATTCAGAGAACGTACTACTGTTCAACGTCTGTCCCTGAAGGGGTTTATATAGAGGACCTAGAAAGGGAAGGTGGAAACACCCTCCTTGGAGGTGCCCATCATGACCCGACAAAACCCCTTTGGGAAGATTGTGCGCTTCGCAGCGGTCCTCGTGGCCCTGCTCATGGTGACGTCGCTGATGGTCGCGACCGTCGGCGCGGAGAGAGACGCTACCGGGGCCGTCCAGACAATGGAAAGGGACCACGCCGGTACAGACGAGTACAACGGGGACGTCTGCGAGCCCGTGGAGGGCGACTTCGACGCCGCGACCGACGGTGGCGACAGGGACAGTCCCTCGGTCCCCGACCTCGAGGTCGAGATCAAGATCCGAGCCCCCAACGGCGAGAAGAAGGTCGATGCCGACGAGGACGGGGTCGTGGAGTACTACCACTACCACTTCGAGAGGCACGTGCGCATCGACGCCGACGGTGACGGCAACTACGAGTACATCATGGACCTGGTCATCTGCAGGCTCTGGATCGACCGCAACGACGACGGCATCGCCGAGCTGGCCAAGGGCTACTACCTGTTCCGCGAGATCATCGACCGGGACGACGACGGAGAGCCCGAGCTGATGCGTGGCACCGTGTCTGTGTACAAGAAGGTGGACGCCGACTCCGACGGCAACCCCGAGCTGGTCTGGTCCGGCTCCGCCTACAAGCGGGTCGTCGACGCCGACTCCGACGGCGACCCCGAGCTTCACGAGGCCAGCACCAGGAGCCACCTGCGCATCGACAGGAACTCCGATGGCACCCCCGAGCAGGTGAGGACCACCGGTTCCGGGCACAAGCTGGTCGACCGGGACGGCGACGGCGAGCCCGAGCTGCTGACGAGGTGGCACAACGTGTACAACGCCATCGACAGGAACCAGGACGGCATCGTGGAGTTCTACAACGCCAAATCCGCCAGCGGCGGGATGGTCGACGCCGACTCCGACGGCGAGCCCGAGGCCAAGAAGGGCCAGGGCAAGCACGTGATGCAGATCAACAGGGACTCCGACAGGAACGCAGAGTACACCCTCAGGTCCGGCTGGTCCTTCCTGATGATCGACCGCGACTCCGACGGCGAGCCCGAGCTCAAGGAGGGCTTCGGCTACAAGAAGGAGACCAAGGACCGGGACGACGACGGCAACCCCGAGTCGAACATCACCAAGAAGCGGGCCCACAAGATGGTGGACCGGGACTCCGACGGTGAGCCAGAGCTGCGCCACGGCTACGACGCCGTCTGGGGCGCCCTGGACGCCAACTCCGACGGCAATCCCGAGGTGAAGGGCCAGCGGTGGACCTACTGGAAGGTCGTCGACGCCGACTCCGACGGTAAGCCCGAGCTCTTCAAGAAGGACGAAGGGTCCCGCGCAGTCTACGACAGGGACTCCGACGGCATCCACGAGTACTTCAAGGCCACCCGGACCATCCGCGAGTGGATCGACGCTGATGACGATGGGAACAAGGAGTACGACTTCGCGTCGGACACGCTGCTGGAGTTCTTCGACCGTGACGACGACGGCGACTGGGACGTGGGACACGTCAAGTCCAAGGGCTTCATCGTCATCGACCGCGACGACGACGGCGAGCCCGAGAGGGCCGAGCGCTGGGACATCGACAGGTGGTGGAAGGCCACCGACGACACCCCGGTGAACGTGGAGTCCTCCGGCCTCAAGGTCATCGAGCCCCCGGTGGACCCCGAGCCCCTGGACGCCGTATCGCTATAGAGCAACACCCAACCCCCCTGAGGGCCCCGGGCGGGACAGGGGACCGACGTTCCCTTCATCCCGACCACCTTTACCCCCCGCCCGGGGCCCCTACCCCCCTTTTTCCATCCATTTACCTCCAGGCAGGGCCCTGTGTCGTACCGGGAAAACTGTAAGTACGACCGGCCACCTCTAATCAACATGGCCAACGCCAACGGCATCCTGGGCCTGGGACTGCTCATGCTGGTGGGAGGCATAGCCCTCCTCGCCTGGGCCGTGTCATCCGGGGACGCCGAATTCTACCTGTTCATCATCTTCCCCGTCGTCACAGGCACGGGCCCGGTTTTCGCCGGCGGAGCCCTCCTGTTCATGATCGGGCTCATCGTCACCTTCATGGGCATATCGATGCGGGCCGCCGAGAGGATGGCCGAGGAGTACGGCGAAGTGCCCCAGAGGCCGGCTCCCCAGCAGGGCGAGCCAAGGCCGGAGGGGAAGGTTCCCATGGATGGCGGGCCCGAGTTCGGGGGCGTGGTCTTCCTGGGCCCCATACCCATCGTGTTCGGAAAGGGGCAGCGGACCAGCAAGTGGATGCTGGTGGCATCCATCGTCTTCGGCATCCTGCTCATCGTGTTCCTGGTGGGGCTGTTCCTCTAGGCACTTTCGCTGCACCCCCGGGATGGTATATTAACCCCTCCCGCCCTTACCGAAAAGGCCCACAAGGAGGTGGGTAAGTGTCCAACGAAGCAAACGCACCCCATATAGATGACATCGCTCGGGTGCTCGGAGATAATGTGGACCGCGACACGATCGCCCGCGAGCTCGACGAGTACCTGAATGTGTACCGCGTTCCCCTTGGGACCGCGAAGGAATCGATCGTTAAGAAGCACGGGGGGAACCCCGGCGCCCTGGAAGCCTCCGTCTTTCGGAAGCTGTCCGACCTGCGACCCGACGAGCCGTCGGTGGACCTGCTGGTCCGGGTGGTGGCCGTCAACACCAAGACGATTACGGTGGACGGCAACGAGAAGGACATCGTCTACGGCATCCTGGGCGACGACAGTGGGACTCTGCAGTTCACCGCGTGGGACGCGGGCAGGTTCCAGTACGAGAAGGGCAACGTGCTCCGCATCGTGTCCGCCTACACCAAGGGCTGGAACGACGAGGTGCAGGTCAACCTGGGAGACAGGGCCGCCATCACCCGCGAGGAGGACGGCGCGCTGCCACCGCCCCCCCAGGGTGCCGCCGCCGTGGTCGGCGGCGAGGCGAAGGTCTCCGACCTCCGTGCCGGCATGAGGGGCCTGGACCTGACCTTCAGGATCCTGGACGTGGCCCCCCGGCAGGTGAACGTGAAGGGCGAGGAGAAGACCGTCTGGTCCGGCTCCCTGGCCGACGAGACTGGCATGATCGAGTTCAGCTCGTGGCACGACTTCTCCCTGGAGCCCGGTGACGTGGTGCACCTCCAGGGCGGCTACATCCGCACCTGGCGCGGCGTGCCCCAGCTGTCCTTCGACGGCCGTGACGACCTGGAGAAGCTGGAGCCCGACGCGCTGCCCGGCGCCGACGAGCTAGCCCAGGAGACGATGGTGAGCATCGACGACCTGGAGCGTCGCGGGGGCGCCGCCTCGGTGGCCGTCCAGGGGATCATGATAGAGGTCCGGGAGGGCTCGGGCCTTGTCTTCCGCTGCACCGAGTGCCGGCGGGTGGTCCGCAAGGGCACCTGTTCCATCCACGGCCGAGTGGAGTCCACCCCCGACCTGCGCGTCAAGGGCGTGGTGGACGACGGGTCTGGCTCCCTCTCCGTCATCATCAACCGGGAGATGACCGAGGAGCTGCTGGGCAAGACGCTGGAGGAGTGCAAGGCCCTGGCGCAGGAGGCCTTCGACTCCGAGGTGGTCCGCGACCTGCTGGTGGACCGGCTGGTGGCCAAGCCCGTGAAGGTGACGGGCAACGTGGTCTCCGACGACTTCGGCCTGATGATGATCGTCCGCAGCGTCTCCGACGTGGAGGTGGACGTGAAGGGGGAGGCTGAGGACCTCCTCTCCGGGCTGGGGGTGGGCTAGGTGGCCCGAACCCGCGAGGTGGCCTGGCGGGTCTTCGCCGACGAGTTCAACTCGGCCTCCGTCGAGATGCGCGACGAGGGGGAGTACGCCCCCGCGTACGTGCTCACGCCCCTGGGCGCCCTGGTGAACAGGGTGTACGCCGTGGGCGTGCTCACCGAGGTGGAGAACATCGGCACCGAGGAGGAGCCCCTCTACAGGGCAAGGCTCCAGGACCCAACGGGCGTGTTCTACGTGTCCGCCGGCCAGTACCAGCCCGAGGCGGCCAAGGTCCTGGGTGGCCTCACCTGGCCATGCTTCGTGGCCGTGGTGGGCAAGACCCGGACGTACTCGCCCGAGGACGGCCTGGTGTACGTCTCGCTCCGACCCGAGGTAGTGAAGGAGGTGGGCGAGGACGAGCGGGACCTCTGGACGCTGGAGGCGGCCAAGGGGACGATGACGCGCATCGCGGCCATGCGGGACGGCCTGGCCATGGAGGAGCCCTCGGAGAACGAGCTGCTCTCCCTTGGGCATTCGGCCAAGCTGGCCCGAGGCGTGGTCAACGCCATCGATGCGTACGGCGAGGTG
>CP070808.1:1251320-1257222 GCA_020343715.1 Thermoplasmata archaeon | reverse complement strand
CGTGGTGAAGATTAGGCACATTGCCGCATTGCTCCTACTCTGTAGCATAGGAACTGGACCGTTCTTCATCGAATTTTATATTGATTACTACATCCTGGATAACAGCTCTGATATAGAACAGAGAGTTATCATCGTCCTCCCTTTCGTGATATTGATCGTTATCGGGTCCATCATGGCACTGATTGGTGCTGGGATGGCCGCAATTGGTAACGGATGGAGACGAACGATGGTGTTCGCTTCGTTCTCGATACTCACCTTGGGCCCATTCTTCGTAGGTTCCATGCTCGGTTTCACCGCTATAGTAATGATCGCAGCATCACCTCATGAGTTCAAGGACAAGAAATCGTTGGATGGGAACGAACCTGGAGTCTTCATCGATAGACATGACTAACATGACCGTACGTTGGCTCCCAAAACGTTTTATATAGGTTGTGCCTTGCACACCTCGACGAGGAGAGAGAGAACGACGCGACGACGTTGTCCCGATGGTATACGGGGCACGAGACCAGTCCGGAACGAAGATAAGAACGGACCCTTCCCGCCGCATCCGCCCTCGCGTTCGCGAAGAGGCATCGGGCGGCGGTGACAACTGCTCGTTTTCATACCTCCCCTCAGGAGAGATATACCTGAGCGACGAACGAAGTTCAAGCAGAGACCGGTCGAGGAGACGTTCCGGTGGCAGAGACCACAGGCGTGACGACCGGAGAGGCGGCGGGCGCCATGACGACCGCCGCGGTGGCGGCGGCCGAGACCGCCGTGGTGGCGGCAGGGACCGCCGAGGAGGCCGCCGTGACGACCGCCGTGGAGGCGGACGCCGTGACGACCGCCGTGGTGGCGGACGCCGTGACGACCGTCGTGGTGGCGGACGCCGTGACGACCGTCGTGGCGGAGGACGTCGTGACGACCGCCGTGGTGGCGGACGCCGTGATGACCGCCGCGGAGGTGGCGGCAGGATGCAGGATGACAAGGTGGACCTTGTGCCCACCTACGAGTCCGCCCGCAGGGCCCTGGGCCCTGACGGCAAGCCCCTGCCCCGCGAGATAGTCGTCCCAGGCCAGACCCTAACCGACGCCGACGTGCGTCCGGGTCTGGGCGCCTACAGGTCCGATAGCAACGTCATCGCGGCCACCCTCGGCATCAAGAACGTGGACGGGACCTACGCGTCCGTCATACCCCTGGGAGGTCAGTACATCCCGCGGGTCGGCGACATAGTTATCGGCAAGATCGATGACGTGGGCCCCTCCAACTGGCTGATCGAGATCAACTCACCCTACCCCGCGCCCATGCACGTCAACGAGGTGCCATGGCACGTGGAGTTCGGCGAGACCACCGACTTCATGAAGGCCGGCGACGCCGTCATCGTGCGCGTTGCCAAGGTCACCGAGGTAGGCAGGGTCCAGGTGTCCATGGAGGGCCCTGGGCTCCGCAAGCTCCAAGGCGGACAGCTCATCGAGGTACCCCATTCCAAGGTCCCGAGAGTGATCGGCACCAAGGGCTCGATGATCTCCCTCATCAAGAAGTACACCGCCTGCCGCCTGGTGGTGGGCCAGAACGGTCGAATCTGGATTGATGGCGACCCCGACGACATCCTCATAGCCATGGGGGCCGTCAGGATGATCGCCGACCAGGCCCACGTCCACGGCCTTACCAACAACGTCAAGGAGTACCTGCAGGTGGCCAAGGGCATCGACCCCGAGGTAGAGGCCGAAGAGGAGCGCAAGGCTGCCGAGGAGGCGAAGCGTAAGGCCACGGAGCAAGCCGAGCAGGCCCGCAAGCGCAAGGAGCAGGAGGAAGAGAGAAAGCGAAAGAAGGCCGAGGAGGAAAAGGCCAGGGAAGAGAAGGCCCGACAGGAGAGGGCCAAGAAGGAAGAGGAGGAGCGTCTAGAGGACGACTTCGATGAGGAGTACGACTCCCTTCCGGACGACGACCTGTGCGCGGACCCCTCGTCCAGCGGCAACGGCATCGTGACCGTCCTCGCCCCCGATGGCGAGTCGTTGATGGTGGTGGACGAAGAGGAACTGCCACCCTGCGAGCCTACCAAGGAAAATGACAAGTACAAGAAGGAGGGACAGTGATGTCCGACCCATACACCGATATCCAACTGATAGACAAGAAGGGCAAGCGCCTTGACGGGCGCAAGCTCGATGAGCTCCGCCCCATCAAGATCACGGCGGGAGTGCTCGACCGGGCCGATGGCTCGTGTTTCCTAGAGTGGGGTGACAACAAGGTCATCGTGGGGGTCTACGGTCCCCGCGAGGTGCACCCCAGACATATGCAGAACCCCCTGAGGGGCATCGTGAGGGCCCGTTACAACATGACGCCGTTCTCCGTGAGCGAGCGCAAGAGGCCCGGACCCGACAGGAGGTCCACCGAGATCTCCAAGCTGATCTCCGAGGCGCTGGAGAACGTCGTCCTCACCGACCGCTTCCCCAGGACCACCGTTGACGTGTTCATCGAGGTCCTGGAGGCCTCGGCGGGCACCCGTTGCGCCGGCCTGACGGCCGCCAGCGTGGCCCTGGCCGACGCCGGCATCCCCATGAGGGACCTGGTGCCCTCGGTGGCATCGGGCAAGATCGACGGCAAGGTCGTCCTGGACCTGGGAAAGGCCGAGGATAACTTCGGCGAGGCCGACGTGCCCTTCGCCATGGTGCCCCGCACCGGCGAGGTCGTGTTGCTCCAGATGGACGGCCATTTGACCCAGGACGAGTTCGAGCAGATCCTGGAGATGAACAGGAAGGCCGCATTGGAGATCTACGAGATCCAGAAGGCCGCCCTGGTCGAACGCTACTCCTCCTTCACCAAGGAGGGAGAGGTCAGCGAGGAGCCCGAGGAGCCCCCGAAGGAGACCAAGAAGACCAAGGAGGCCAAGAAGGAGAAGATCTCCAAGGAGCCCGAACCGCCCAAGGACCAGAAGGCCGCCATCCATGCTCACGAGGTGGACCCCGACGAGGTCGTCAAGGTGAAGACCCCCGACGAGGAGCCCGTCCCCGAGGAGACGGAGAACGGTGATGACACCCCCGACGCAGGAGGTGACATGTGATGCCTGTCAACATAGTATCGTACATCAAGAAGGACTACATCCGGTCCATGGCCGAGAAGGGCATTCGCCTGGACGGTCGCGGCATAGACGAGATGCGCGAGCTCACCGTGGAGAAGCCCTACCTGGGCTCCGCCGAGGGCTCCGCCCGCGTCAAGCTGGGTAAGACCGACGTCATCGTCGGTGTCAAGATCGACCCCGGCTCCCCGTTCTCCGACAGGCCGAACCTGGGCGTGCTGATCTCCACCGCGGAGATGGCGCCCATCTCGAGCCCCGACTTCGAGATGGGCCCGCCGAGGCCCCCGGCCATCGAGCTGGCCCGTGTCACCGACCGGTCCATCCGAGAGAGCCAGACGATCGATCTGGCCCCCCTCTGCATAGAGGAGGGCGAGAAGGTGTGGATGGTCTTCATCGACATCCATCCCCTGGACTACCACGGCAACCTCTTCGACGCCTGCCAGTACGGCGCCATGGCCGCGCTCAGCACCGCTATGGTCCCCTGGTCCAAGCTCGACGAGAGCAAGGAGGACGTGCCCCTGGGAACCCAGACCGCTCCCGTGAGCCTCACGGCGGTGAAGGTCGGCAGCAAGGTGCTCATCGACCCCAACCTGGACGAGGATGAGGTCGCGGACGCCCGAATAACCGTCAGCACCGACGAGAACGGCGACATCAGGGCGATGCAGAAGGGCCTGAACGGGTCATTCACCATCGATGAGATTAAATACGTGGTCAAGCTTTCCGAGGAACTGGGCAGCAAGGTGCGACCCAAGCTCATGGAATGAGCCAGGGATGTGAGCGAGCATGACCCGGCGGACCAAGAAGGTGGGCGTCGCTGGCCGTTACGGCCCTCGATACGGCGTCCGCATCCGGAAGCAGATGTCGGCGGTGACCTCCGCCAAGAACAAATCGTACGAGTGTCCCCGCTGTCGGCACGTTTCCGTCAAGCGGGTCTCGACGGGTATCTGGAGGTGCCGGCGCTGCGACCTCAAGTTCGCCGGGGGTGCCTACACGCCCAAGGTCACGACCCGAGCGACCATGCCCTCCAAGGGTGACACCGACGTGGTCATCATCAACCAGGAGGAAGTGGTCGAAGAGGAGGAGGCCTGAAGATGTACAAGTGTGGCAAATGCAAGATGAGCATCCTCACTGACATCTCTACCGTGGGCGGTATCCAGTGCGAGAAGTGCGGCTCCAAGATCTTCTACAAGCAGCGACCCAACGTCAAGCGGGTCATCAATGCCCGTTAGGGGAGCGGCGGACCCGATGTACGCTGCGTGTCTTGAACTGGAGGTCAGTGGGACCGTCGCCCAGGCAGTGGAGGGGGCCCTCTCCGTAGAAGTGGGGGGTGGCATCCCCAAGGTGGAGACCAGGCTCACCAGGACCGAGGACGACCTGCGGGTCGACCTCATGTCCGAGGACCTGCCTTCGCTCCGCGCCGCCGTCAACTCGTTCCTCCGGTGGGCAGCCATGGCCGCCCAGGTGGCCGAGGACGCCGACGGCGACGGAAAGCAGGGCAACACTTATGAGATCGATCCACATCACGGTAACTGAGAAGGAGGGATATAAACGGCAGAACTCCCCAAGCAGCTGCAGGACAAGCTCAACAGGTTCCAGCAGTTAAACCAGCAACTCCAGATAGTCAACGCACAGGTCCAGCAGGTGCAACAGCAGATCGCCGAGGTCTCCTCGGCACGCGAGGCCCTGAAGGACCTGCCCGAGGATGCCGCGGTCTACAAGAGCGCCGGCGCCCTCATGATCCAGATCAAGGACGTGGAGTCCCTGAAGAATGATCTGGACGAGCGGGCGGAGGAGCTGGAGGTCAAGTCCAAGAGCTACGAGAAGCACGAGGACTCCCTAAAGGGCACTGTCGAGGAGCTGCGCGAGGAGCTCAGCGCCGCCCTGGGCGGACCCGGCGGGGCCCCCGACCAGATGGCCTGAGGCCGACCGTACCCCCCTGACAGGGACCGACCCTCGGTCCCATGGAGATGCCCGCGATGGCAAACGTGCTCGAAGAGCTTTGGGAGGGGACCACCCTGGTGCTCTCACACAGGAACGCGGACATCGACGCGATGGGTTGCTCCGTCGCCGTGGCCGCCATGTTCCCCAACGTGACCATTGGTGCTGTCGAGTCCGTCAGCAGGGGGGCCAACAACCTCTTGGAGAACTACGGGGAACGTTTCCCCGTCCTTGTCGATCCCCACGTGGACGATGAGAGGTCGCCCTACGACCGCATCCTCTTCGTGGACACCGCGACCCCCTCCCAGGTTGACCCTTACGACCGGTACCTCTCCAGCTCCATCGTGGTCGACCACCACGCCCTCAACCCCGCCCTGGCAGAGGTCAATCCCCGGTACCACTGCGAGCCCGACTCCCCGTCCTGCGCCCAGATCGTGCACCGGCTGGCTGTGGACGCGGGTGCCCAGGTGGACGCCGACTCCGCACGCGCCCTGGTGGCCGTCATCCTGGCCGACACCGAGAGGTTCCGCATCGCCCCCAACCTGGCGGTTCAGGACGCCCTGACCATCCTGCACGAGGGCGGCCTGGAGCTGCCCGACGTCATCCAGTCCATCGAGAAGCCCACCTACGACCGTTCCCACGCCATCGCGATGCTCAAGTCAGCCAAGCGCTCCGAGCACTTCGAGATTGGGAGGTTCCTGTTCGCCCGGTCCCGGGTGGGCGCCTTCGAGGCCTCCGCCGCTCGACACCTGGTGTCCATGGGGGCCGACGTGGCCGTCGTGGCATCCGAGAACGGCGACACCACCGCATTGACAGCGCGTGCCGGCAGGCGCGCCGTGGACGCGGGCTTCCATCTGGGACAGTTCTTCCAGGAGCTGGCCGTCCGCATCGGCGGTGACGGCGGTGGGC
>CP070808.1:1249175-1251220 GCA_020343715.1 Thermoplasmata archaeon | reverse complement strand
ACACCTTCGAGGACCTGCCCGCAACCCTGGTCCACTACCGGTTGCTGGCCCGCGACGAGGCGGGGAACGTGGTGGAGGCGTCCAGCACCGTGTCGTCGACCCAGGACGATGAGACGCCCAAGGTGTTCATCAGCGTCGATCCAGCGCTGGAGGCGGAGGAGGGCGAGGAGGTCACCTTCGACGCTACGGACTCCACCGACGACAACGGGATCGCCAGCTACGAGTGGGACTTCGAGTCCGACGGGACGGTGGACAGCACCGAGGCCGAGACCACATGGACCTACGAGGACGCCGGCTCGTACCAGGTCACTGTCATCATCACCGACCTGGCGGGTAACGAGGCCGTGTACTCCGACTATACCATCTCCATCCTCGACATCTCACCTCCCGACATAGACCTGGACATCGACCCGGGCACGACAGTGGACGAGGGGACGACGGTGACCTTCGACGCATCGGGCACCTCGGACGCATCGGGCATCCAGGTGGTCCGCTGGTTCCTGGACGGCGACGCCGTGCCCCTCTACACGGGTTACGTCGCCGAGATAACCTTCGACGTGCCAGGGAGCCACGAGGTCAAGGTGGAGGCCGTGGACAACTGGGACAACGTGGCCGACCGCACGGTGATGATCACCGTCAACGACATCACCGCTCCCGCCGTGACGTTCAGCCCCATAGGGCCCATGGACAACACCAAGGTGGAGTTCTTCACGATCTACGTCAACGTCACCGACAGCGGCGGGGTCACCAATGTGGTCCTCTTCTACAAGACCCAGGACGCAGGGGTGTTCTCCGAGGTGGACATGATAAGGAGCATGGACGACGACGACCAGTGGTACAAGGACGAGCTGGCACCAGGGCCCAAGGGCAACGCCACCTACTACGTCCGCGCCACCGACGCCTCAGGCAACGAGGTCAAGACGGACTACCAGCGGATCCAGGTGACGGGGGTGGAGGACCCCTCGCCGCCCGGGACGAACGGGGACGGGGGCTTCGACATCATGGACTACCTGTGGCTCATCATCCTCCTCGTGATCATCGTGGTCGTCGCGGTGGCGGCGGTGGCCATATCTGGACGAAGGAAGGCGGAACCGAAACCCACCAAGAAAAAGGCCAAGGCGACCAAGGCGGCAGCCGCCAAGGCCAAGCCGAAGTCCGAGGCGAAGAAGGCACCCTCCGTCGTCTCCCAGCAGGTGGCCGCGGAGACGATCCCCGCCAAGGACAAGGCCCTGTGCGCCATCGAGGAGGTGTACTTCATACACAACGACGGGCGGCTCATCCTGGCCGCCAGCTCCTCGGCGGCGGCTGACAGGGACGCCCAGGACGTATTCGCGGGCATGTTCACCGCGATCCAGGACTTCATCAAGGACTCCATGTCCCAGAAGGGCGACCTGGGGAGCTTCGACTACGGGGACAACCGCATCATCATCGAGAGGGGCCGCCACATAACGTGCGCCGTCACCATCTTCGGCACCGAGCCCGGCAAGCTGCGTGACGAGGTCCGTGAGGTGGTCCGTCAGGTGGAGGGCAACTACGCCGGGGTCATCGAGCGCTGGGACGGCGACAAGGCCAAGCTGGGCGGCATAACCGAGTTCGCCAAGCGCATCCTGGGCATCACCGGTGGCATCGACAGGGCCACCGTCATCAAGGCCACCGAGAAGAAGGGCGTGAAGCTGCTATCGGAGGTGGAGTTCTTCCAGGGCTTCGTGCGCCTCAAGACGGCGGTCAAGAACGACACCGAGACGGTCATAACCGACGCGGCCCTGGACATAGTGTACGACGACAACGTGCTACGGCTGGACCACATCCAGCCCGTGTACGAGTACAAGCGGGGCAAGGTCCACCTGGGCAACATCAACGCAGGGGAGAAGAAGACGGTGGCCTTCAACTACGACCCCATCATCTGCATGGAGTCCAACATTGACGGGAACCTGACATTCCGGGACGTGAAGGGCAGTCTCCAGGTGGTGTCGATGAAGACCCGACGGGCGGACATCGTATGCCCCATATTCTTCACTAGGGAGAATGCCAACACCGCCATGCTC
>CP070808.1:1246011-1249075 GCA_020343715.1 Thermoplasmata archaeon | reverse complement strand
CTCCGCCGCAAGCTTGCCCACGTTGCCCACTCCGGGCAGCCCCTCGATGAATATCGCGTTCTTCAGCTTGGGGCGTTCCTCGTAAACTATCTCCACGTCCATGAACGTCATCTCCTAATCCTCTTGCTCGGCCCCTCGGGCCTCCTTCTTGAGCGCACGCCGGTATTGGCCGTACCGGTCCTCGGGGGAGTACCTGGCGGGTCCCGCGCGCTCTGTGGACCTGCCGCACCGCTTGCAGTGCTCCTCCAGGGTGTATGTGTCGCAATCAGGGCAGCGCCTGAGCGCCATCGTGCTCACGTCTCCGTGCGGTGGAAGCTGCCCTCGCCGCCGTTCTCGGTGATGTGGCCGATCACCCGGTCCTGGGCCTTCTTCAGCTCCTCCTCCGCGTCCTTGTAGTTGAGGGCCTTGACCTGGACGCCGTACCTGGGCGCTCCGAGGTACTGGATGATGATCTTGACCTCGTCGTCCTCCACATCGCTGGCGCGGACGAGGGACTCGCGGATGACTTTGACACCGTCCGGGGCAGACGACCCCAGCTTGAAGTAGCCACGGATCTCCACCGTGGGGGCGACTATGCTGTCCTGGGCCACCTGGACGAAGTGCTCGGTCCAGGGTCCCTCGAAGCCCTCCTCGGCCAGGACATCGGGGTTGAGGGAGGTCTCCTCCAGGGCGCCGTAGAGGGTACCGAACTCCTCCACCAGGCGGTTGCCGTACTGCTCCCAGGCGGCATCGGCCTCCATGCCGCTGCGCTCGGCGATGAGCTCGAACAGCTTCTCGGCCCGCTGCTCGTTCTTCCACTGCTGGATCTTCTCCCTGCGCTGGTGCTCGTTCACCTGCTTGAGGGACAGGTCGATGTGACCCTTCTTGGTGTGGACGGACAGGACCTTGGTGACGACCTTCTGGTTCTCGCGGACGTAGTCGCGGATGTACTTGACCCATCCCGGTGCGACCTCGGCCACGTGGATGAAGCCCTCCTTGCCCGGGTACTCCTCCAGGCTGACGAAGGCGCCGAAGTTCTCGACCTTCACCACGCTCCCGACGACCAGCTCCCCCTCCTCGGGGAAGCCCACCAGCTTGCCCATCACTCCACTACTCCTACCAGCTCGCCCTTGAGGTCGGCCTTCCCCCCGGTGGGGGCGGCCAGGGTGCCACCGCACATCTCGCAGTTGACGGTGGTATTGGTGCGCCAGAACAGGACCTGCTCGTTGGAGCAGTCGGGACACTTCACCTTGATGAAACCGCTGTGCTTCGCCTCTTCCTCCATCATGTGCATCACTCCACTAGCTCGAACCTCTTGGCCCTGATGCCCGAGGGCTGGTGGGCCTTGTTGCAGTCCTTGCAGCGGTACCTGAGGGCAACGCGCTTGGTCGGTTTCTCACGGCCCTCGTACTTGGGCCTGGGGAAGCCGCGGTAACCTGCCATCACCCTGCGGAACCTCCGCTGACCCATCTTGTGCTCGGAGGCCTTCTTCCTCTTGACCCGCTCCACGGCGTGGAGCTTGTGGCTCTTGCAGGAAGGGCAGTACCGCTTGACGTTCCTGGGCATCTTCACCATAACATCACCTCTGGGGCGACGGGACGACGGTACCGACTACCTATATATAAAAGGTTGCCCGGTTGGACATGCCAGCTATCTCGAGTCCTTCCACTCCTTCTCCGCGAGCAGGGCCTTGCTCGTGTGGTACAGGAGGGTCTCGTAGCCCTCGTCCCCGCCCTCGGGCTCGGGTCCGAACCATAGGACCGCCTGGGCGTTGCCGCTCACGTCTATGGAATAGGCGAACCCCTGGTATGAGAACTCCAGGGACAACAGTCGGTCGAACTGTCCCCAGGCACGGCTCGCCATCGTCGTCGTGTCGCGGTTGACCCTGTACTCGATCCCGTGGGCCTTGAGCACGCCTGCGAGCGTCCTGAAGGACGCGCCGGGATGAAGCTTCGGCTCTCCCTGGTGGTATACGGTGGCGAACCTGGTTGACCCTACGGCGAACCAGAACCAGGGGATTAGCGCGACGGCTATGATCGAGAGACCTATCACGAGGCCCATGCTCTTGTAGCGCTCCCATGCCACACCTATGAAGGGACCGCCGACGAGTGTGATTAGCATGAATAGCTTCAGCGTCGTCAGCGTCGGATGAGACCTCTCCAAGGTATGCCATATGTAGTGGCCTCTCATGTCATTCGATCCGATGCTCTTCCCGATGAGCTCTTGTGCACGCCTGGTCTCGTGGGTCCCCTTCGAGGCCCTGGTAATCCAGTCGTCCACGGCTTTCTCCTGGTCGACGAACGGCCTCCTGACCATCAGGTCCCTGGCCGCATGCTCTTCCGGCACTCGGTTCACCCTGAGGAACTTCTCAAGGGCGTCCCCCATGCGCATCTCGTGTCTCCTGACGACCACGATGAAGGGCTTCCAGAAGTTCTGCATGTTGTCCTCTCCCCATCCCTTCCATGATATCAGCTCTATCTCATCGTCGCCCTTCGTGAACCTGATGCCCTCGATGTAGGCACAGCTGTTAGTGCTGTCCAACCGGACGTCGGCCCGAACGCTTGAGTCGAACAGTATCTCTGTGGTCAGGGAGTCGTCGTGGTAGTGCCTGACGTATCCCTTGTTCAACTTGATTGTCTGGCCCCAGCATCCCTTAAGATGAATGATAGCACCCCAGGTGGATAGGGCCCACAGTACCAGGAAGAATGGGGGTAGGCAGATCCGAGCGCTCATCTCTGCGGTCTGGCTAGTTACAAAGTAGAGCGTCAGGAAGAGAGCGCCCATGGAAAAGAAGCTAAGTAACCCCATCGCCAACGTGTTATGGGTATTGAACCAACCCCTGCGCACGGTGATGAGGTGTCCTACATCCTCATTGGTGAACCAGTCGGTGTGCTCGTCCAACTTGGGATTTCCCCTCGTTTATTAATTGTGAACGGTGATATTTTAATTCATCGCGAGGGCGGCAGATTCGGGTGGCCAGGCCCTCCATCGCATCCGATTCTCGGGTTCGGCAAATTATTAATACAGCTCGTTTCCATCGTAGCAAACGGTGCGACAGATGGAGAGGCGGTTCATACCTAGGATG
>CP070808.1:1244355-1245911 GCA_020343715.1 Thermoplasmata archaeon | reverse complement strand
ATCGAGGAGTACAACGAGTACTGGGACGACCACAACATGTTGGTGCTGAACCTCTGGGTCGTCAGGGAGGTGTGCATCCTGATCATGATATGGACCCTGGCTATAGTCTTCATAGAGATCCACAAGGGGGTTCCTGCGAGGATCGACCCCGAGACCCTGAGATGGTTCGAGATGGTAGAGGAAATGGCAGAGAGGGAGGCCGATGATCTGGGGATCAAGGTTGACATGCCAATGCTCATAGCGATATGCCACCAGGAAGGTTTCAACAAATTCCAAATCGCAGAGTACTACGGTATCTCCCTAGCGGACGTGAACGCAGGGATAACAATTCATCTAGAGAGGATGGAGGAATTGGCCGGTAAGAGGGACCTTCAGGACCTCTAGGATCCCGATGATGTACGACCATTGTCCCGTACTAGACAACACCGATTGGCAAGTACTATTATCGCGAAAATACAGTCCAATTTCAGAGCTCTGGCTCCACTTGTCGAGTACCCGACAACAGAAGTTGTCCCGTACTCGATCTACATAGATGGGATCCGATTTACCGGAACCTCCTTCGATGGATGAGGACCACAACCGACATCGCGATGACGCACCAAAGGGCACCGGCAGCCGGAGTGTCCTCCGCCTTCTTGATGACCAGGGTGACCTCCCTCTCCGTCGTCGCGGTACCGTCGGAGACGCTCGCCTTCACCACGCGAGTCCCCGGTTTCAGCTTCTTGTAGTCCAGGGTCGTCCCGGTCCCGAGGGTCTCCCCGTCGGACGTCCACGTGACCGTCAGCTCGTCCCCGTCCTCGTCGGTGGCCTCGACGGAGAGGGTGACCTTTTTGCCCTCCTCGTACTTGGTTCCGTTGTTGGGTTGGATGTAGACCACGAATGGCGCGTCGTTGACGTTCACGATGTGGACCGTCACGTCCAGGTCGGTCCCGTCCTCGCCGTCGGACACGGTCAACCCGATGGTCCAATCCTCCACGGCCTCGTCGTACCGCGCCTTGAGGAGGAGCCCCTCGACGGTGACGGTGTCGTCGTCGCAGACCACCGTGAGATCGTCGACGGCGTCGTTCGCGTCGCTCAGGTAGGGCGCCAGGTCCAGCGTCGCGTCCTGCTCCTCGGTGATGGTCCACACGGGGAGGTCGCCCCATTCGGGTGCTGCGTTCAACAGGGTGATGGTGTACTGCTCCGTCGTGAACCAGTTGCCGGCCCCGTCGCACGCCGCGAAGTGGAACGTCAGGTCGCCCTCCGGGTCCCTGGGCACGTCGATCTCCACCGTGTGGCTCGCCGTCGGCCTCATCGAGAGGTTCTCGGCGTCCCCGTCCCCGTAGCGGATGACGGCGCAGGCCTCCTCGACCCCCACATCGTCCGATGCATCGATGGTGAGCGTGAGGGGCATGCCCGAGATGGCCTCCAGGACGGTGGCCTCGTATGTGATCGTCGGAGGCGTGACGTCGATCACCGTCACCTGGACCTCGGCCTCGTCCCAGTTGCCCTCAGCGTCCGAGACCCTCAGGGTCACCGTGTAGACGCCCGGCAGGCCGAAGGTGTGCGTCGGGGCG
>CP070808.1:1241310-1244255 GCA_020343715.1 Thermoplasmata archaeon | reverse complement strand
CACCGGGTAGGATGGCGTGGAATATGGGCTCGGGCATGTGGTAAACCCGGTCTATCTCCACCACGGGCTGCTCCCTCACGCCGTCGACGGTACCGGTGATGTCCACGAAGGGACCCTCCGGTGCGGTCCTGGTTGTGAGCCGCCCCTCCAGGATGTACTCCGCAACGGCAGGGACGGTCAGACCCGTACCCGGCAGCTGGGTGACTGAGATCGGCTCGTCCCATGCCAGCTTCCGGAGGCCCGCGGCGAGTCTCAGCTCGTCGTCACCGTAACCTATGCTGCTGGCCGCGGCGATGAGCACGGGGGGGCAGGCGCCGATCACCACGGCGATGGGCAGGTCCTCTCCCTGCTCCATGGACGCCTTGTGCATCGCGTAGAGGTGCCTGGGGACGAGGCGGGCCACAGCCGTGCGCTCGCCGGATATCATTAGCCGGTGGAAGCTGACGTTACGCGCCCCCTCCCACTCGCCGACGACGATACCACCGGTGATGTAGGGGCCGCCGTCACCCGAGTAGAACTTGGGTATCGGTATCGAGGACAGGTCCACCTCGGAGGTGGAGTGGGAGAGCACCTCCGGGTCCTCGACCATCTCGGGGTCCACCGGGGACGTGAGGGCCTGGGCGATGCGGTGGACCAGCCCCTCCCTGTCGGTGTTCAGGGCCGCGGCTATCCTGTCACGGGTCGACCACAGGTTGCCGGCCAACCTGGACCCTGCGGCGTTCTCGAAGATCACGGGCCGTGTCTGGTCCTCCCTCAGGTAGGGGGTTATGCCCAGGTCCGGGTCCACTGGCTCGTCTACGACCCGGACGTCCTCCATCCCGGTGATGTGCTCCCTGATGGACACTCTCTATGCCTCCGGGCAGTGGATGGTCCGATGGGTATATCAACCCTTCCGACGGGAGGGAATCCGGCCGTTCAGGCGAAGCCCACGGCGAGGATGTGGTCGCTCACCCCCACCACGCTGGGGTGGTTGCAGGTGCGCAGGAGCACCTCCTCCCAGATCCTCCAGCGGTCGGGGTGGTTGTAGCACTCCTCGGTGACGCCCTTCAGCTGGGCCGACAGGCCCTGGACGCCCACGTACTCCACCACCTCGATGCCCTTCCTGGCCAGCAGGTCGACCATCTCCTCGGGGGTGAAGAAGAAGCAGTCGTGGAGCTTGGTCCCGCCCTCCGCCAGCCTGGCCTCTAGGAAGTTCGGCAGGTGGTGCATCTCCTCGGGATACTCGGACAGGATCTTCCGGAGCGCCCCGTAGAACGATAGCACCGAGACGAATACGGGGGCCCGGTGCTTGCTCACCCGGGCCACCTCCGCCGCGGCCTTCTCCCTGGCCTGGCAGCTCAGCAGGTGGCTCAGCGTCCCTCCCAGGGAAATCACAGCGTCGAAGTGGCCGTCGGGGAACGCTGTAAGGTCGTCGATGGACCCCAGGACGAAGTCGAATATCCTGTCCTGGACCTCCGGTGGCTGCTGGGAGACCTGGTCCCTGGCGACGCTCAGCTGGTCCTCGTTCATGTCCATGAGGACCACCTGGTATCCCCGCTTGGCCAGCTCGATGGAGTAGGTGCCGGCCCCACCCCCGGCATCCAGGATGATGCCCTCTGGGGGGAGGTACTTCTCCAGGTAGTGGAATATGATCATCCGCTCGACACGGGTGTAGGCTGTGGAGTCCAGGTGGTTCCACTCCATTTGGCCACAGCGCTCGATGAACGCCTTGACGGGGTCTTCCGACATTTACCTACCATGACGGATTCCGCGATTGGGGGATATATACCCCTCCGTTTCCCTTCTCCGAGGGAATAATCACATTATATGATAATCACCCATATTTATGGCAATAGACCCATATTGGGAAAGTGGAGTTACCGCTGGCCCCTCGGTTCATTTTTCACGAATCAGGACGCATACGTGCCGCGTCAAGCTTCTGTGCACTTTCATGGGATGAACTGAGGATATCGAAAAATTCCCTTCGTCAACGGGCAACATATCTCGAGAAGGCAGGCACAAGACAAGTCGACCTCCAGGTGATAGTGCTGCAGAGGACATGCTGTAAAGGCCCCCTAGGACCGATGAGGTCTCACCACCGTGGAGGGAGGTGGACCGCCCATAGGGGGGATCGGTAACGATGGCGTCGGGGACAACTCCCAGCCCAGAGAACGCCTGGGACACGTCCGAGGTCCTCAGGTCTGCCATGAGGCCCATGGCGTCCATGTTGGTCCTCGAGCCCTCCACCATTCGTCCATCGATGTCGCTCCCCATCGCCCTGAACCCCATCAGCGAGGCCTCGATCAGGATGCCCCCGGTGCCACAGAAGGGGTCCAACACGGTATCACCCGGCCGGACCCTTGCCAGGTTGACCATCGCCCTGGCGTACTTGGGATGTATCGACACGGGGTGGGAGAAGGGACGGTGCTTGACGGCCCTGGCCTCCAGGGCCTTCCTGTCGATGCTTCCTCCGAGAAGGCCCACGTGCGCCCGCTGGGCGAGGACGACCCTCACCTCGGCCTCGGGTGACACCAGGTCCACCTTGGCTCCGGTGGAGGCCTGGATGTTGCTCCCTATGTCCGCCTCCAAATCCCTGGGACTGGGAAGGTCAACGGAGGGCTCCGACCTGTGCACGCGTACCCGGAAGGAACTGGCAGGGCCGATGTCCATCGTTGAGGCGATCTCGACCACCTTCCCGATCTCTCCAGATACGGCCTGGTCGCTGACGTGATGGGCCAGACCCAACCTGTCCGCCAGGTCCGATGCCGTCACATCTGGGGCGTCGACCACGATGGTGCGTCCGTCGATGTCACCGACGTGTACCTCACCACGAGAGAGCACGGTGGCCGTGGCCATGGCCTCCTGACCCGCCAGATCAGGCACCTCTCCAGAGAGCTCCACGAGCAGCGCCATGGGCAGCCTGATGGCCAAGGCCGTTGAAAAAGGCTTGCGAGGGGTCGAGGTCC
>CP070808.1:1235566-1241210 GCA_020343715.1 Thermoplasmata archaeon | reverse complement strand
TCGCCAAGCTGGCCCGCGACCCGGAGAACCTGGTGCGCGAGGACGTGGTCTCGGCCATAGCCGAGAACTTCCAGCGGCTGCCTAAGGAGACCCAGGACCTGCTCAAGGTGCTGGCCAACGACGAGAAGGAGTCGGTGCGCGACGAGGTCTCCTTCGAGGTTGCCAAGAACTCTGACGTAATACCCGAGAAGTTCAAGTCCGAGGTCAAGGAGATACTGAGACAGGCCGGGAGCTAGAGCTTCTCCGACGGGGGGAGAGGAACTGACAGAAGACATGGTGTCGATATTCTTCGCGGGCACCGCCGGGGCGGGCAAGTCCACCCTGGTGGGGACCTTCCAGCGATGGATGGACGAGAACGGATACAACGCGCTGACTGTGAACCTGGACCCGGGCGCCGAGGTGCTGGCGTACGACGCGGACCTGGACGTCCGCGAGTGGGTGGTTCTGGGCCAGATCATGGAGGAGTTCAACCTGGGGCCCAACGGGGCCCAGGTGGTGGCCGCCGACATGATGGCCATCCAGAGCCAGGACATAGCCTCGGCCGTGGCCGAGATGGAGGCCGACTACGTGCTGTTCGACGTGCCCGGCCAGCTGGAGCTGTTCGCCTTCCGCAGCTCCTCCAAGCGCATCTTGGAGAACCTGGGAGGGAGCAGGCCCGCCCTGGCCTACCTGTTGGACCCCATGCTGGTGGGCACACCCAACGGCTACGTGACGTCGATGTTGCTGGCGGCCACCGTCAAGTTCCGGTTCGACGCGCCCATGCTGTTCCTGCTCAGCAAGGCGGACCTGATCGAGGAGGACGTCCGTTCCAGCGTCATGGCATGGAACGAGGACGTGTGGCGCCTCCAGTCCGACCTGTGGGAGGGGGATGTTACCCCCGCCGCCACCTTCGCCACGGACCTGCTGGACGGCATGAAGGAGTTCGGGGCGTCCTCTGACATAATCCCCGTGTCCAGCGCCTCCGGCGAGGGGCTGGAGGACATCTACTCCATGGTCCAGGTCATCTACGCTGGCGGCGACGACCTGGAGAGGCGCTGAAAGGGCCTGCTTCGACAATGCCTTATATACCCTAGCACCTTCGGGGACCGACCATGCCCGACGATGAGACCGCTCCAGATAGTGATGGGGACGAGGACATCTCCATCTCCTTCGAGACCCCCAAGGGCAGGACCCAGCTGAACGGGGAGGGCATGAGGGCCCATCAGGGTACCCCCGATGACGAGGGGCCTGATGAAGTATCAGAGGAGGAGGTCGAGGACGAGGAGCCCCTCACCGTGAGGGTGGAGGCGGACCCGGAGGCCGACGACCTCCCGGTGGGGATGGACCTGGACACCTACGTCATCGACCAGGAGATCGCCCCCCTGGTGGAGGAGGGGGAGAGGTACCCCGGATGGCGTGTGGGCCTGTCCCGCAAGGTGGGCGCCTACATCGAGCTGATCCGCCCCTTCACGCTGCTTGCCCCCCTGTTCGGCGGCCTCGGCGCATCGATGATAGCCCTGGCGGTGGTCGACTTCGAGGGTTTCAGCTGGCCCACCCTGATCTACGGCGTGGCCACGCTGATGATCCTGAACGCCGCCAGCAACTGCATGAACGCGGCCTACGACGCCCACATCGACCGCATCAACAAGCCCTATCGCCCCATCCCCAAGGGGCTCATCACCCGGGACGAGGCCAGCAGCCTGGCGTTCATCCTGTACTTCTTCGCGTTGTTCCGGGCCATCCTCATCAGCTACCAGTTCTTCGCCCTGGTGCTCATCATCGCCATCGTGACCATCTACTACTCCATGCCACCCATCCGGTTGAAGAAGCGCTTCTGGGTGAGCAACATCACCATCGCCTTCACCCGGGGCCTCCTGGGCTTCATGGCGGGGTGGACCATCTTCGGGGACCCCACCAACCCCACACCCTGGGTCATCGGGGGCATCCTGGCCATCTACCTGGTGGGCGCCACCACCAGCAAGGACTTCACCGACGCGGAGGGGGACGGCAAGTACGGTATGCGGACCCTCCCGGTGGTCTACGGGCCCAAGCGGGCGGCCATCATCAGTGGCCCCTTCTTCATCGTCCCCTTCATCCTCATCCCCGTGGGCGTGCTCCGGGGCCATCTCATCGAGAACGTGAACTACCTGCTCATCCTCATCGCGTGGGGCGCCTACGTGATGTGGCTCCTCCAGACCCACGCCACGGAGCGGGACCCGAACTTCGAGAACAGCCCCGTGTGGAAGCACATGTACCTGATGCTGTTCGCCCTCCAGCTGGGCTTCGCCGGGGTCTACCTCTACGACTACCTGGCCCTCTGAGGGGCCACGCCTGGAAAAAGGTAAATACAAGCTCGGTACTGCCGGGCCCCATGCATGGACCCGACTTGGTCGACGTAGTGGTGACACTGGTCATCAGCATCGGCCTAGCGGGCGCGGCGTACATCAGGGGCGTCCTGGACACCAAGGGGACCTTGGTCGCCTCGGTGATGGGGATCGTCATCGGCTTCTCCGCAGGATGGGAGTACGTGATGCTCCTGCTCCTCTACCTGGTCACCTCCTTCGCCGTCACCCTCTACGGCTACCAGGCCAAGAAGGCCGCCGGAGTCGCCGAGGGCAAGCGGGGTGAGAGGGGCTGGTTGAGCGTGCTGGCCAACGGTATCGTCCCCACTTTCATCGCCCTTCTCCACCTCTTCGAGATACCGGGGGTCGAGCCATGGATGCTCTCGGTCCTCTTCGTCACCGCCATCGCCGCCGCCGCGGCGGACACGGCCGCCTCGGAGCTGGGGGTCCTCACCCGGGACCCGGTGCTCATCACCAAGCCGTCCCTGCGGGTGCCGCCGGGCACCAACGGCGGCGTCTCCGTGAGGGGCCAGGGCTTCGCCCTCGCCGCCTCGGCCTACACCGTCTTCATCGGCACTGCCGTCTTCATCGTCCACGATTCCCTGGAGGGCTCCATCGACACCCAGGCCCTCAACTCCATGATCCTGCTCATCCCCATCGCGGTGGGGATGGGCTTCATCTCGTGCCAGATCGACTCGGTCCTGGGAGCCACCGTGGAGACCTCGGGGCACCTGGGCAAGAACGGTGTGAACCTGGTCTCCATCGGCATCACCACCATAGTCACCTTCCTGCTGCTGCAGCTCCTGGTGTGATGGCGAAGCTTTTTCATGCCCGGCCGCGATTCGGGGGCCCCGGTCCGCGCGGGTGGCGCGGTGTGGTGGTGGGAAGCAGATGATACCCGACGAGCTCATCGAGGACGTGGTAGTCGAGATGCTCCGCAAGGCAGTGACTAAGCTGCCGGCTGACGTGGAAATGGCCCTGCAACGGGCCTACGACGATGAGACGGACGAGGTCCCCAAGACCCAGCTGGAGACCATCCTGACCAACATCGGGATGGCCGAGGAGGGGGTGACCCCCATGTGCCAGGACACGGGGGTCCAGATCTTCTTCGTCAAGCAGGGCAGTGTGTCCGTGGGCGACGTGGAGGGGGCCATCGGCAGGGGGGTGGCACGGGCCACCTCGGAGGTGCCCCTCCGCCCCAACACCGTCCACCCCATCTCCCGGAAGAACCACATGGACAACAACGGCGTGCGCATGCCCTACATCAACATGGAGCGGACCGACGGCCCCTACCTGGAGATGACGGTCATGCCAAAGGGCGCGGGCTCCGAGAACATGTCAGCCATGGCCATGCTCACCCCGTCCCAGGGCCTCAAGGGCATCAAGAGGTTCGCCCTGGACACCCTGGTCAAGGCCGGGGGGAAGCCCTGCCCGCCCATCATCATCGGCATGGGCATCGGTGGGAGCGCCGACATATCGATCCACATCGCCAAGGAGGCCCTGCTCCGCCCACTGGGCCAGCGGCACGAGGACCCCGAGATCGCCGCCCTGGAGGAGGAGCTGTTCGAGGCCCTAAACGGTATCGGCATCGGCCCCATGGGCCTGGGCGGGAGGAACACGCTGCTGGGCCTCAACGTGGAGTACGCCCACTGCCACACGGCGTCCCTGCCCGTGGCCATAAACATCCAGTGCTGGGCGGCCAGGAGGTGCACCGCCCGCATCTATGATGATGGCCGAGTGGAGTACCCGTCCCACGAGGGGGGTGACTGAGGTGGCCGAGCACCACCTGCACCTGCCCCTCGACGAGGCGACCGTGAGGGGGCTCGCCCTGGGGGACACGGTGTACATCAGCGGCGCCTTCGTCACCGCCCGGGACGAGGCCCACATCCACGCCCTGGAGCATGCCGAGCGGGGCGACGCCCTCCCCTTCGACTTCGAGGGAGCGGCGGTGTTCCACTGCGGTCCCATCATGCGGGATTTGGGCGAGGGACGGTGGGAGATTGTGGCCGCGGGCCCCACCACCAGCAGCCGCATGAACAACCTGGAGCCCCAGTTCCTCCGGAGGTTCAAGGCCCGCGCCATAATAGGGAAGGGCGGCATGAGCCGTCCCACCGTTGACGCCATGCAGGAGGTGGGTGCCGTCTACCTGGCCATCACCGGGGGCGCCGCCGTGGTGGCCGCCAAGGGCGTGGCCGAGGTCAAGGGCGTCCACTGGTACGAGCTGGGGATGCCCGAGGCCCTCTGGGTGCTCGAGGGCGCCAGGTTCGGACCGATGACGGTGGGCATCGACGCCCACGGGAACTCCCTGTTCGAGGCGGTGGACGCCAAGGTGGAGGGGAACCTGCCATCGATAGAGCGTAGGCTCGGTCTGGATTAGTCTACCTTCTTCAATGGGTACGCTAGTCGCCGCCGGCACCGAAGATCAGCGAGAGGGACTGCGGACCCTCGACCTGGGTTATGTACACCATCCTGCCCGTCTGGGCGTCCACGGCCACCGCGGTGGTGGCGGCCCCCTCCCACACGTTGCCCAGTTGCATGACGTAGGCCACGTCGGCGTTGGGGATGGTAATGCCCGCCAGGGTGTCCAGCAGGTCCATCCCGAACCCGCCATAGACATCGAGGCCTCCCGTGGAGTAGGCGTACCATGCCTCCGTGAAGTCCACCTCGTCCTGGCCGATGCCGCTGTAGGCCTCCGCCGCCACCTGCTGCACGCTGGCCCAAATGTCCTCGGAGGATGCCAGGGTGAGCATCTCGTCGGGCATGTCGGCCTCCGCCACAGGCATGTAGCCGTACCAGACCCTCTCGTCGGGGGCGATGAACGTCTCCACATCGTCACCGCCGACGATGCGAGTCGTGATCCGTCGTGTCACGTTGATCTGGTACCCGTTGGTGGGGTACCACTCCGCCCAGTCCTCCCAAGGGCCGGGCTCGTCGGCGAAGGAGATGTTCCAGGTGTACTCCATCGTCCTGGGGTCCGTCTGGTTGGCCGAGTACGAGGCCTCCTGCACCAAGGGGCTGGGATGGGTCCTCATCCACTCCGCGAGACCCTCGCTCTCGGCCATGCACAGCTCCACCGCCTCGTTCAGGCCCAGGTCGAAGCTGGAGCTGGAGATAGAGCCGTCCTGGGGCCCGTAGTCCCAGGACCGGTAGTCACCGGCGGGCGCCCGGGTGACAAAGGTCTCCTTGGCCTGGCGGTTGATTGGGATATTGGCCGAGCCCCGGGTGTATCCCGCCTTGTTCAACGTCTGGGACGTGCTCAGCAGGATGTATCCCGTGTTGTTCGTCTCGTCCCAGGGCGTGTAGGAGTAGTAGACGATCCTAAC
>CP070808.1:1221388-1235466 GCA_020343715.1 Thermoplasmata archaeon | reverse complement strand
GCCATCAAGGGCGATAACCCCAACCTCTACATCACCGGCACCACCACCGCTGGCATCGAGGAGGTCTGGGTGTCCCAGACGGTGGGCGGCGAGACCACTTCGGCCCGGGTCCCCGTGGCCGAGGACGGCACCTTCAGCGTGGTGCGGACGATGCTGGACGGCAGCAACTCGTTCACGGTGACGGTGACGGACGCCTACGGCAACACGCACACCACCGAGGAGTACTCGGTCGAATACGAGTACAAGCGTACGGAAACCGACCGCCCCGGGCCCACGCCTCTGAGCCCAAGCACGTACGCCCTCTGGATCCTGGTGATCGCCGTGGCGCTGTTCATCACCGCCGTAGTCGTGACCCGTATGCTGAGAAGGGACGAGGACTAGTCTGCAAGATAGGACGGGTCGAGAGACCCGTCCCTTCCCCTTTTCTTATCGTACTACCCAGCGGAATGGCTCAAATTCCACAGGCCAGAGGGGTGTACCCCAAATCGAAACCTTTATCCAGTCTTTACCTCATCATCTTCCGCCATCTGGATGGATATCCCGCTGGGGGGATTCCCTATATGACGTCATCGTTTCGTCGCCCGCACCCATTCTACGTGCTAGCCATAGTCCTCGCGGTCGCAGCCATCGCATTCGTCCTCGTCACCTCCGACGGCGTCGAGGCCGGAGGTAACGGGGACTACCCGCCGCCTGCCACTGGAAACTGGTACATCAACCAGCCCACCAACGTGTGGTCCGAGAGCATCGAGATGAGGGGCTCCATCATCGTGTATTCCTCCCTATCGATGAACATGGTCAACCTCACCATGAACTGCAGCTGGAACCTCCAGTACGAGATCCGCATAACCGGGAGCGGCTCCCTCACCTTCACCAACGGGAACATCACCTCGCTGAACAAGTCCTACCACTACCGATTCCGTGCCTACAACACCACCACGATCAGGAACTCGGACCTGTCCGAGGCTTACTACGGCATCGAGGTCGACACCAAGCAGCTCACCCTCACCGACAACCGGATCTTCGACATGTACGGCTACGGCGTGGACATGTCGCTTTGGTACACCCTCACGGGCAACGTGCTCATCAAGGGCAACGACTTCTTCTCCAACCGGAACTACGGCATCCGCATCTACCAGAACGCGTACCTCAACCGCCAGGACTATGACGCGGTGATGACGGGCGACATCACCATCCAGGACAACAAGTTCAGGAACAACCTGGGCGGAGGCATCTACGCGTACCGGTACATGTACATCTACTACAGCCACGAGTCGAAGATGTTCACCAACCTCACCATCGAGGGCAACGAGATGACAGGCAACCGGGGATACTCCCTGTACGTCTACACACGCCTTTACAACTACCAGGGCGCCGACGACGGGAAGATCACGTACAAGGGCGCCATCAACGTCAACAACAATACCATCAAGGACAACTCGGGCTACTACTCGGTCTACTACTACAACGACATCGACGTGTACTACGGCTCCGACGCCCTCATCGACAGCGACATCAACATGGTGGGCAACGTCATCACCGGCAACAAGGGCGCGTACACCGTCTACTTCAACAACAACATCTACGAGTACTACGGCAGGGACGCCCAGGTCAGGATAAACCTCCGGATGGAGGCCAACAACATCTCCGCCAACGGTGGCCACGCCGTCTACGTCAACAGCGTCACCAACACCAACCACGGCGGCACGGGCGTGTGCACCAACGACGGCGACATCGTGTTCAAGGACAACAACATCCTCAACAACCAGGGCAGCGGGGTCTACATCTACCGCTACGCCTACTCCTCGTACGCCGCTTACAGCTCCATCACCGGTGACATCACCTTCGAGGGCAACACCGTGCGCAACAACCAGGGCTACGGTGGCACGTACATCTACTTGTTCGCCTACAAGGCCCGGGGCGACGCAAACGGGACAGCCAAGATCGAGGGTGACGTCCGGTTCGCCAACAACACGTACACGGGCAACCTGGGCTACGGCGTTTACATGCGGGGCTACACACGGACGTACTACGGCAGCACCAGCGCCATCATGGGCGACGTGGAGTTCGAGGGCAACACCATCAACAAGAACACCGGATACGGGGCATACGTCTACTACGACGCATACAAGTCCGAGGGCGGTGCATCGGGCACGGCCCAGGTCATCTCCAACGCCACATACAAGAGCAACACCATGTCGTCCAACTCGGGATGGCACGGCTTCTACTACTACAAGTACGCCAGGGCCTACTACGCCAGCTACGCATACCTCAACGGCACCGTCACCGCGGACGGGAACACCATCGAGGACAACAAGGGCTACGGCATGTACATCACCGCCAACTGTTACAACTACCGCGGGGCCCTGGGCAACACCTTCATCAGCGGCGACATCTGGGTCCGCAACAACAAGGTCAACAGGAACGGCGGTGGAGGTATCTACCTCAACTGCTACTCGAACTCGTTCCGGGCGAAGTCGGCCGACGTATACCAGAACATCACGTTCCAGGGCAACACCGTCACCGCGAACGGCTACTCTGGATTCGTGGTCACCGTGGCCGCGTACAGCGATCGGTCGGTGGGCGGCGACACGAACGTGGTCGGGACCATGTCGTGGCTGGGGAACACCGTGAGCTCCAACCTGTACAACGGCATCTACCTCTACCGGTACGCCGGGGCCCAGTACACCGTGGGCACCTCGGTCTCCCTCCGGGGCGACATAATATTGGAGGGCAACACCGCCAACAGCAACTACAATTACGGCATCCACATCTACAACAGTGTCTGGAACACACAGGCTGGCCTCTCGGGCCACAGCGAGATGGTCGCTGACTACGTGGTCAAGAACAACACGGTGAGCGACAACCTGTACTGGGCGGCCATGTACCTGGTCAGGAACGTTGGCGCCTACTACACCGGCACCGCCGTGATGGACTCGGACATGGAAATCGAGGACAACGTGGTCACCTCCAACCGGGGCACCGGGGTGTTCGTGGACGACAATGGCAACCAGTACTACTACGGAGGCGCCGGCAACCCCGACCGGGGCAACTTCACCCAGAAGGGGACCATGGGCATCTACAGGAACCGCATCGAGACCAACGCGGGCACGGGCCTGTACCTCGCCTCCACCATCGACGCCGAGATACGCAAGATCGAACCTGCACCGATGATCATGGACAACAGCATCAGCTACAACGGGGGCGACTTCGGCATCTACTGCGACCTTAGGGACATCACCGAGCCCATCAGGATAGAGCGCAACGACCTGGAGTACAACGAGGTGGAGTTCGTGGCCCTCATCTCCAACTCCGGGACCTCCCCCGACCTCATGTTCCGGAACAACGACATCCGCTACAACGATGTGGGCGACACCACCATCGGCCTCATGGTGGGGTCCGGCGACTACAACGCCACCTTCACCCAGAACAACGTGTCGCACAACGACGCGGCCAACTACGTGCTGGCCTTTGCCAGCACCGGCAAGGTCAAGGTAACCCAGAACGAGTTCTGGGACAACATCAACTGTACCGGCGTCATGGTGGTCTCGGGAAACGCCAACACCAGCACCATCGAGATCACAGACAACGTGGTCCGGGACAACTACGGCATAGGGATGTACGTCAGCTCCCTGGGTATAATCACCATCGAGCGCAATGAGGTCTGGGACAACACCGACCATGGGATCGTGGCCGCCACCGACCTGGCCCAGCCGGTCATCGAGGCGGAGATCTACGTGAGCAACAACGAGGTGCTCAGGAACGGTGGCAACGGCATATGGACCGTGAGCATGAACGTGGTGGAGGTCACCGACAACGAGATCATAGGGAACGGCCAGGCGGGCATCCGGGTCCTCGCGATGAAGGAGAAGCCGGACCTGTCCGACAACACCATCGACGACAACGGCATAGGCCTTTACCTCTCGGGTGACAACCTGGCACCACTGACCACGGAGTACACCTTCCAGGACCTGACCATCACAGACAGCACCCAGGAGGGCCTGGTGGCCGAGGACCTGACCGTCGTCCTCAGGAGCTGCACCATCACCGGCAGCGGTGCCGCCGACCTGGCCGTCCGCAGGGCCCGCATCGACTGCTACGCCACGACGGTGGGCTACGCCAGCGGGCACGTCTACATCTCCGGCCACATCAAGGTGTGGTGGCGCATCGACATCGACGTCGAGTGGCAGTCGGGCTCGACCGTTCCCTACGCGAAGGTGGTGATGGCCTCGGACTACGACAACCGGACCTACCGGGACCTGGAGACCGACCACGACGGCCACATCAACGCCTTCAACGTGGAGGAGTGGTCCATGGTGGACGAGCAGGTCAACCGCTGGTCCCCCTTCAGGTGCACCGCCTCCAAGAACACCGAGTCCTCCACCCAGGTGGAGACGGTGGACAGGGACCGCAACATACTCATCGTCCTTGTCGACGCCCACGTGCCCGATGTGACCATCACCGAGCCCGCCGAGGGGGCGCTCCTCAACTACTCCATAGTCCGCTTCGCCGGCACCGCCGGGGACTCGGGCAGCGGGCTGGTCACCGTCCGCATCCGCGTAGGTGCCGACGACTGGACCGACCTGGGCAAGGTCACCACCTTCTCCAAGCTCCTGCCCATCACCGACGGTACCCACACCATCACCGTCCAGGCCGAGGACGTGGCCGGCATGCTGGGCAACGCCACCGTCAACATCACCATCGACACCGTGCCGCCCCGCCTGATGGTCATCAGCCCCGAGGAGGGCCTCCTGACCAACAGCACCGAGATCACTGTGGAGGGCAGGGTCATGGAGCCCGGCCTGACCGTGTGGATCGGCGAGGTAAGGCAGTCCATCACCGACAACGAGTTCGCCGACGTGGTGCGCCTGTACGAGGGTCCCAACACCATCAGGGTCTTCGCCACCGACCTGGCGGGCAACGAGCGCACCATCCTGCGGAACGTCACCCTGGACACCATCCCGCCGGAGCTCCACGTGGACTTCCCCCAGGACCACCATCTTACCAGGGACCCCGTGCTCACCTGCACCGGCAGGAGCGAGCCCGGGGCCACCGTGACCGTCGGTCCCAACGAGACGTTGGTCGACGCCACCGGGACGTTCAGCGTGCAGATGGTGCTTGCCGAGGGCGCCAACTCGCTGTCGATCACCGCCCGGGACCCCGCCGGTAACGGTTGGACCATCTACCGGACCGTCACCCTGGACACCGTACCCCCGATGCTGACCATCGAGGAGCCCCAGGACCAGCTCCTGACCCGGGACGACAAGGTGCGGGTGGCAGGTCTGGTGGAGGACTCGGAGGGGATTGTCCTCTCCGTGGGAGGCAGCTTCGTGCTGCCCGTGGACGGCTTCTATGAGTACACCATCTCCATCACCGAGGGCGAGAACCTCATCGTCGTGACCGCCTTCGACGCGGCGGGGAACAGGGCCGACGTCAACCGGACCGTCATCAGGCGCACCCAGCCCCCCATGCTGGAGATCACCCGACCCGAGTACGACTATGTCATCACCAACGAGGTGGACTACAGGATCGAGGGCATCACCGACCCCGACGTTGACCTGACGGTGGCCGGTATCCTGGTGGACGTGGACGAGGAGGGGGCCTTCACCGGGTTCGTTAGGCTGACCACCGGGGAGAACGTCATCTCGGTGGCGGCCGTCGACGCCCTGGGCAACCGGGCCGACAGGACGGTCCGCCTAATACTGGACACCGAGCCGCCCTCCTTGCAGATCCTCAACCCCGTCGACGGCTATACGACCGACGCCAACAACTTGACCATATCGGGCAGGACCGACGTGGGTTCGAACCTGACCATCGACGGGGAGGAGGTCTCCGTGGACGACAAGGGCATGTTCGACCACAACGTGCCACTGAAGCTGGGACGCCAGGCCTTCAACGTCACCGCCACCGACCAGGCGGGAAACGAGGCCACCATCTCCCTCAACGTGGAGCGGGTGACCCCAGAGTCACCCCCCGACATCTTGGATCCGCCCTCCACCGGGGGCAGCACCGCGCTGATACTGGGCCTCATACTGGTCCTGGCTATCGCCGGTGGTGCCGGATGGATGCTCTTCCAGCAAAAGAGGAAGGAGAAGGCCGAGTAGGCCCGCAAAGGTTAGGACCAGAAGCAATATATACGCACCCCGATGTCAACGGGAACGGACGGTGCGTCAGGTTGACCGATGCGACCCCCCTGAACCCAAGGCGCTACGTGATGCGCCAAATAACGTCGAGGCCCACCAGGTCCGGGCTCATCGTCGCGGGCGTCGCCGTCGCCGTGGCCTTCTTCGTCCTGTTCGCCGCCATGTCCACTGGGCTCAACGAATTCATCGACGAGGAGCTGGAGCGGCCACGCACGACCCACATATTCCTGGACAGCGGATCACCGACCCCTTTCAGCGACGACGAAGTGAGCACCATCCAGGTCATCACCATCAGTTCCCAGGCAAGGACGGGCTCGCCCCACTGGGTGACGACCAGGGCGGCCTTCACCGTAACGACCTCCACCGATGTGCCGGTGCGCCTATGGGGCATCGAACTCCTGGACGGGTACCGGGTGGCGTCACCACCGTACGACTCCTCGGGCGATCTCCAGTGGGGCCGTCACCTCGAGGCCGAGGACGATGAGGTCATCACCTCCCGCATGCCCATGGTCCTGGGCGCCAAGGCCAAGGCTGAGCTCTTCCCCAACGCGGACTCGCCCAGGAACGTCACCTTGATGCCGTCGCCCTCGACGGACCCCTGGAGGCTCCCTGACGCGTCAGCGTACCCCCTGGAGGGGAAGGCCAGCGTTGTCTCGACGCCCAGGGGACCCGTCCACGGTAGCCTGGTCGGGGTCCTGGCCCCTGACCAGGGGGACGACCTGGACTGGGGCGTGTTCGTCCCCGTGGAACCCCTGATGAGGGTGATGGGACAGCACCACGACGACCGGGACAGGACGTACTATCCCCAGGTGGTCATCACCATCGAGGACGCCTCCCAGGTCGACGTGGTGGACCTGCAAGGCACGCTGGTGGATGCGCTGCCAGGGATCCAGGGCACCGATGACCACTGGGACCCGGAGGAGTTCGAGGTCACCTACGGTGGGGCGGTCACGGCCCTGGACGGATGGCTGCTGATAGTCGCGGCGGTGCTCGTGGTCATGCTCGTCGCTGGCGTCTCGGACACTACGCTGGTGGCGGTGACCGACCGACGCAGGGAGATCGCGACGTTGCGTGCTGTCGGCGTGGGACGGAGGCAGGTCTCCCAGCTGGTCCTGACGGAGGTGATCATGCTGGTCACGGCGGGCCTGCTCCTGGGCCTGGTGATAGGCTCTGCCCTGGCGATCGTCTTCGGCTACCTACACGATGTCACTGAGGGGACGGGTGTGTTCATGGCGCCCACCTCCCTCTCCGTCCTGGTACTGGCCGCCGCTGCGGCCCTGGCCTTGGGCTCCGCCGTGCTGGCGGCAGCCTACCCCGCATCGAGGGCGGCGGGACAACGACCCACGGAGGCTCTGAGGTATGAGTGATCGAAGGAAGGAAGGCGAGGGGAGGACCGGACCCATGGTCGTCCTCAGGAACGTGAACAGGACCTTCATGATGGGCTCCCGGGAGGTGCACGCCCTCAGGGAAGTCAGCATGACGCTCCCCGTCGGCACGATGGCGACCATCCAGGGACCCTCGGGGTCCGGCAAGACCACCCTCCTGAACGTCATCGGGGCCATGGACGTGCCCACGTCAGGCTCTGTGAAGGTGGCCGACCAGGAGCTGGGTCGCCTCACCGATGACGCCCTCACCTCCTTCCGTAAGCACCACGTGGGCTTCGTGTTCCAGTTCTTCAACCTGATACCCTCCCTCAACGCGGTGGAGAACGTGCTGGTGCCTGCGATGTTCGACGGGGATCCGCCCCTGGACAGGGCACTGGCCCTTCTGGAGAGGGTGGGCCTGGCCGACCGGTGGGACCACCTGCCGGCCCAGCTATCGGGCGGGGAGCGCCAGCGCCTCGCGGTGGCTAGGGCCCTCATAAACGACCCCCCGCTGGTCCTGGCCGACGAGCCCACGGGCAACCTGGACCACGAGACGGGCGAGGGCGTCCTCCGGCTGTTCTCAGACCTGGTGGAGGAGGGACGGACGGTGATCCTGGTCACCCACGACGACGAGGTGGCCGAGCGGGGGGAGATCGTTTACCTTCTCCGGGACGGTGTGATGAGTGAGCGGAAGGAAGCGCAGAGGTGAGGAGGAAGTCCCCGTACGGGACCCGCCAAAGGAGGACGAGCTGAGCCTGAAGGCCTACGGCTACATCCTCGCCAACGCCCGGGCCAACCCGGTCCGGGTGGGCGCCACCATAACCGCCGTGGCCGTCGCGGTGGCCTTCATAATCATCGTCGGCTCCCTGTCGGTCGGCCTGGAGGGCGCTGAGCAGAGGGAGCTCCTGGACTACACCTTCGGCACCCCCGAGCTCCCCATCTCCGACTTCGTCCAGACCCAGGAGGGAGACTTCGTGGGACTGTTCGCCACCACGCTGTACGACCCCGACGAGGTGACGGACGTGGGCTTCGCGGCCCAGCAGCACGTGGGCTCCGTCGACGGCGCCACGGCGTACCCCTACACCGAGCGGGTGATGGGCCGGACCCCGTTCACGGGCCTCACGTACCACGTGAGCCGTCTCGTCGCCGTGGACCCGGGGAAGGGCCTCACCACCCCCTACACCGAGTACCACACCTACCTGGGACTGTCCAACGGGGAGCACCTGGACGACCCGGGCGCTGCCGACGTGGTGCTTGGCCACCAGCTCTGGCTGGACGAGTACCCCGACGCCCGGCCCGGCGACGTCATCGACCTGGCCCCCGACGGGGAGACATGGCTCGAGGCGCCCGTGGAGGACCTCAGGTCCCGGGGCCCGGTCACGTCGACCCGGCTGCCGGGCCTATCCGGGCTCCGGCTCAGGGGGATCCTGGACAAGGACCTCTCCACCGACGACAACGCGTACGTCCCCCTGGCGTACTTCTCGAACCTCACCGGTGCCGGCCATACCGTGGATGGCCCCCGCTGCGAGGCGATCTCGGTGGAGGTGAGGGAGGGCGGGGTGGACATGCAGGCCCTGACCGAGCGGCTCCTGGACGAGTCGGACAGGACCACATCCCTCTTCGTGACCTCCCTCAGCCGTGGGACCGAGAGCCAGATGGCCCGGTCGCTGACCGACGCCATATACAGCTGGCTCGTGCTGTCGGTGGTGGTGATACTCGTAGGAATGGTGCTGGGCATCGCCAACACCAGCTTCCTAACGGTGACCCAACGGGTCCGGGAGATCGGGACCCTCAGGGCCCTGGGCCTATCCCGGGAGCAGGTGAAGAACCTGGTCCGGTGGGACGCCCTCTTCATCGGCATGATGGGCTGGGTCATCGGATTCTTCTCGGGGTTGGTCATCTCGTCGAGCATTCTGAACGTCGTCTACGAGGTGGAGGACCTGGGCATCATCCTGGCGCCGGGTCGGACGGTCCCCTTCATCGCCTTGGGAACGGTGCTGGCCGTCGTCTTCGCCGCGCTGGTCGGGACAGAGATACCCGCCAGGAAGGCCTCGGCGATGAGCCCCATGGAGGCGCTTACCGCCCCCCTTTGAGGGGCCTCACTTCTCCAGAACGTCCATCTCCAGGGGGCCAATGCGGATGGCGGCGTACCCCACCACGTAGCTGGATGGCGCCACCTGGGCCGAGCAGGCGTACTTCAGCAACTCCGCGGTCTCTCCCTGCACAGTCTCCAGCATCGCCATCACCGGCGGCATGCCGCACATGGTGATGTCGTTCTCGGTGACCACGTCGTAAAGGCCCTTGACGTCGCGCTCCAGGATGCGGTCGATGGCCATCCGGTCCCTCCCCCTGAGCCACTCCAGGTCGTCCCTGGTCGCGGTGTGCATGAAGTCGTTGTGGGTGAAGTCCGTGGACGCCAGAACGGAGAAGGGCCTGTCGCCCAACTCCTCGCGCACCACGGCCCCCACCTCGGCGGCCCTCTCGGGCGAGATGCGACCGACGGCGATGGGCAGGATCCGCGTATCGGGGGAGAGGTGCTGCAGGAAGGGGAGCTGGACCTCCAAGGAGTGCTCCCTGTCGTGCACGTAATCGTGGTGCTCGATGGGGCCCCTGGTCACCGCCTCCGCCAGATCCCGGTCGACCTTGCACGGGCCCAGGGGGGTCAGGTGGTCCTCGTAGCTGATGGCCACAGAGCTGGTGGAGTAGTGCTGGGTCCCGTAGACCACCACGGTGTCGGGGACGCCACGGGTCGCCATGTCCTGGAAGGCGAAGGCGGCCACCGGGCCCGAGTAGAGGTAGCCCGCGTGGGGAACGACCCATCCCGCCGGATGGGATGGCGGTTCTGTGTTGACCTCAGGCAGGCTGCCAGGGCCGAGGCTGTGCCTGTAACAGTCCTCTATCTGGCGCCGAAGCGCCTTTTCCCTCCCCTCGTAGAAGCGACCAGCGACGACAGGGTTCCTCATAGCGTGGCCTCGAACTCGTCGAGTTCGAGATTGAATTCGTCGTCCCTCGTAATAACCTTTTTGGACCTGAGGACCTCGCGGGTAAGGAGCCAGTACACGAGGGCCAGGCTCCTGCGGCCCTTGTTGTTGGCGGGAATGGCCAGGTCAACGTACTTCAGGTCGTTGTTGGCGTCGCACAGGGCGACCACGGGGATCCCCACGTTGACGGCCTCACGCAGCGCCTGCTGGTCCGCCGACGGGTCGGTGACCACGATGACGTCGGGCTCGAAGAAGGTGGGAAGGAGCGGGTTGGTCAGCGTGCCCGGCACGAAGCGGCCCACCATCGACTTGGCGCCGATGTTCTTGGCGAACTCCCTGGCGGGCTTCTGGCCGTACTGCCTCTGGCACACCACCAGGACCCTCTCGGGATCCATCCCCGCGAGGAAGTTGGCGGCTACCCTGACCCGCTCATCGGTGGACTTGATGTCCAGCACGTAAAGGCCGTCGTTGCGGACCTTGAAGATGAACCTGCGCATGTCTGCGCTCTTCTGCTGGGTCCCGATGTGGACGCCGGACGTGAGGTACAGGTCCTCGGCCACCAAGAGGGACTGTTCGGTCGCAGTTTCATCGTCCATGTGAATACATCTCCGTTGCCGAGCTACTCCCAATTGAACCGGACCTTGTTCCTCCGGTTCACCGAGATGGGTATGACGCCCTTCTCGAACTCCATGGTAGCTATGCGCACCGGGTCGATGACACTCTCCGTTATCTTGATCAACACCGGGGCACCCATTGACAGCTGCAGTGCCCTCGCGCCGATGATGCGCGCCTTCTCGAAACGTGAAAGCGGTTGCTCCAGAGGTCATCACCTGTGGCTCGTCCCACGGGGGATACCAGAACTGCATTATAAACGTTTGGGCCCATATGGACCAGTACGGGCCCCAATACCCCGCCACCGGGTTCGGAGAAGGGTGTGTTTCGGACCCGCGACAACGGTGCGAAAAACGGTACTCTGGCCAGATAGCCAGTACGTCCACGTACAGTGAAGGAACCTAAAAACTATAAATAGGGGCACCCCTATACGACAAAACTGTTCCAGCCCCAAGGGATAGCTGGATATATAAACCGTTCAGGGGAAATGTCACATGAAGGCCTACGCGGTCATAGTCGTCTTCATCATGCTTGCTTCGGGCATGTACATCACTGGCCTGGGCGCAAACGTCGGGGAGACCCCCCTCCCATCGGTCGACGTCGCCTCCGCCGAATCGGACGAGACCAACGATTTCAATCCCGAGCCCATCGCGTTCGAGAACGACCCCATGATAATGTACCTCAACGCCCGCCGGGCGGACAGAGGGCCCTACTACCTCAACTTCTACCAGGTTGAGAGGGGCGTCACCTCGGTGGCGAGCATCGTCCAGGGCGAGGACTACGCCCGCATCTTCAACTACCCCTTCCAGACGGGCCAGAAGGTCTCCTCGGCCCACGACCCGGACCTGGATGCGAAGCTGGACGTATACGTCAACTCCCAGGACGTCCCTGGAAAGACGGTCCGCTTCAAGGTGGAGATCGACCGCAACGGTGACGGCATCAACGACACCACCATCGACTTCCCGCCCTACACCACCCTCCACAACGCTTCCCCTGAGCACGTGGTCCTGCAGGGCACCGTCTACTTCCGCGAGCCCGAGATGTCCAAGGACATGACCAACGCCCGCATCTTCCTCAAGGCCTGGCGGACGGACACCGTCGACGACGTCCACAACCGCCTGAAGGTCTACTGCGGCTTCCTCTCGGACACCGAGATGAAGGTGGACAGCAGGCTCTTCCTACCCTGGGTCAACCCGGTGCCACAAGTGGCGATAGACGCGCCATTGGACCGTAACCTCACAGGCAAGTTCTACTTCAACAACGAACCGATATTCTTCGACGGTCGCAGCTCCCGCGACCCCTCAGGCGAGGCCCTGGGCTTCGTCTGGAGCTTCGACAGGCTGGAGTACCCGCCCGTCTACGACAAGGACGCCTACAACAGGTCGTTCAAGGAGCCCGGATGGTACACCATCACCCTGAACGTATCGAACTCGCTCTACTTCACGAACGAGACATCGGTGACCATCCAGGTTGTCTACAAGAACCACCCACCGAAGCTGACAGTCCAGGAGAAGGACAACTTCGGCCTGTTCGACAACGTGCCCGACACGGTGACGACCCACACGCACGTCAACACCGAGTGGAGGACCGTCCTGGAGGACCCGGACGAGGACGTGGTGTCCGTGCACTGGGACTTCGGCGACGGTTTCACCAGCACGTCGGAGTACGTCAACCACAGCTACAAGACACCGGGCGAGTACCTTCTGGAGGTGGAGGCCTTCGACGGGAACGAGACCAACGGACGGGTGAAGAAGACCATCCTGGTCATAGTCGAGCCCAACGTCGAGCCCGAGGCCGTGCTGGAGATCACCGCATCGGCCTGGGAGGACATCACCCCGCCGAAGAACTCCCCGGAGTACCGCGGCATGGAGATCAGGGTCAACCTGGGTGACACCGTCGTATTCGACGCGACAGAATCGTACGACCCCGACGGACAGCTCATCAAGTCCTTCAAGTGGGAGTTCGACGACGTGTACGCCACCGAGGAGAACCCCAACGTGGCCACGATAGCCAGGACCGGACACAAGTTCCTGGTGGAGGGCGAGTACAACGTGACCCTCACCCTCTTCGACGGCGTCAAGTACGGCTACATGAACGTGTGGGTGCGCACCAACAACGCCCCCATCGTCGTGCCGCCGGCGACCATGTTCGACGAGACCAACAACGAGATCACCTTCGACGGCTCCCGGTCGTCGGACCCGGACTCCGAGGACAGGCTGCAGTACAAGTGGGACTTCGGCGACAACACCAGGACCGAGTGGTCCGACTCGCCCTTCTCGACCCACACCTACAAGATCACCGCCACGTACACCGTCACCCTCTGGGTGACCGATGGCCTGCTGACCCAGTCGGCAACCACCACCGCCATCATCGACCCGGAGAACCACCCGCCCGTGGCCGTCATAGTCCTCCAGGAGGACCCCGACGACCTGTGGACCAACATGTCACTGCACTGGTCCTCCACGGGCTCGTACGACATCGATGGCGAGGGCCGCATCAGCTTCACGTGGGACTTCGACGACGGTTCGGACCCCAGCACCCTGGCCAACCCGCAGCACACCTACGAGGACCCGGGCACCTACACCGTGGTGCTGACGGTCATCGACTCCAAGGCGGTCATCGACACCGCCTCGATGACCATCACGGTCCAGAGGAACTACGGCGACAGCGACATCATCATCAAGGCCCTGGAGCCCACCAGCTCGAAGACCTTCAAGGACCCGGGCCCCGACCAGGTGCAGCAGGTGGCCGTGATGCGCACGGGCTGGGTCGCGTACCTTTGCGACCTCAAGAAGAACGACGCGATGGAGGTGACCATCACCATCATCGGGGACAGGCCCGCTGACATCTACCTGTTCAGCGAGGTCCACTTCCAGACCTACAAGCGCAACCCACAAGTGACCTTCGTGCCCTTCGAGGCCAAGGGTTACAAACAATCGGCCACTGGTGAGTTCAAGTACACCTTCACCCCCCGGGAGACG
>CP070808.1:1218202-1221288 GCA_020343715.1 Thermoplasmata archaeon | reverse complement strand
CCGAGTCCTGGAACAACAAGGGTGCCACCCTCTATAGGCTGAAGCGCTACGACGAGTCCATACAGTGCTACGACCAGGCCATCGAGCTGAACCCGGATTTCGACGAGGCTTTCAACAACAAGGGCTCCGCCCTGTTCAACCTCAAGCGCTACCAGGACGCGGTGGCCTGCTTCGACTCGGCCATCGACATCGAGCCTGACTTCACCAGGGCCTGGATCAACAGGGCGAACGCCCTGGGCCAGCTGGGCAGGCACGATGAGGCCATCAACTCCTACGATAGGGCGATCGAGATCGAGCCCGAGAACAAGCATGCGTGGAACAACCGGGGCAACGCCCTGCGGGAGCTCAGCAGGTACGAGGACGCCGTGGAATCGTACGATAAGGCCATCGACATCGACTCCGACTACGAATCCGCCTGGACCAACAAGGGCAACACCCTTGGCAAGGCGGGCAGGTACAAGGAGGCCATCGAATGCTATGACAAGGCCATCGCCATCAATGCGGACTACGAGCTGGCCTGGAACAACAAGGGGTACGCCCTGGTTAACCTGGGTCGCCTCACCGACGCCCTATCCTGCTACGAGAAGGCCATCGAGCTCAAGGACGACTACTCCGAGGCATGGAACAACATGGGCAACGCCTACTACTCGTTGCGGAAGACCAAGGACGCGGTGCGCTGCTACGACCAGGCCATCGCCCACAACGAGGAGTACGACGAGGCCTGGTTCAACAAGGGCGTGGCCCTCTCGATGATGGGAGAGCACGACACCGCCCTGGCCGCCTACGAGCAGGCCATCGAGATCAACCCCGAGTACGAGGACGCCTGGGCGTCGAAGGGGACCTCCCTCTACCAGCAGCAGCGGTACGAGGACGCCATCAAGGCCTACGACATGGCCCTGGAGGTCAACCCCGACAACGACAACACCTGGCGCTTCAAGGGCGACGTGTTCCAGTACCTGCAGCAGCCCGACGCGGCCAAGCAGTGCTACGAGCAGGCCCTGTCCATCAATCCCAATAACAAGGAGGCGAACGAGCGCCTCGAGCGGCTCTGATGAGCCGCGGACTTCCTCGTCCCCCCCGGATGCAAGTAGACTCCGAAACTCCTTCTCCCCGGGGGGGACAGGGTCCATCGAGGCCTCTGCTCTCCTTTCGCAAGGCGAGCCGAAGGCATGCGCCTTCAGGTGGTCGGATCATGAAGGTAAGGGAAGTCATGACCAGCGACGTGGTCACGCTGAACGAGTACATGTCCGTCCGGGAGGCGGCCAAGATACTGGCGGAGTGCAACATCAGCGGAGCCCCCGTCCTGGACAACGATGGCGAGCTGGTGGGCATGCTCACCGAGACCGACATCCTCCGCTCCGTCAAGGGTGCCGCCGACGAGGTGCGCATGGTCTTCCCCTCCATCCACACCATGGGCGTGATGTTCGAGCTGGCCAAGGGCGAGACGGAGATCATGGAGGCCTTCGAGGAGCAGGCCAACACCGTCGTCATGGACGTGATGACCCGCAACGTCATCACCTGCCGCCCGGACGAGGACCTGAACAAGGTGGCCTCGGTCCTGGTCAAGAAGAGCATCAACCGCCTACCGGTGGTCGACGACGAGGGCCGCGTGGTGGGCATCGTCACCCGCGGAGACATCGTCAGGGCGTTCGCGCAGAACAGCTCGTAATGGACATTCACTCGTCGGACCGAGGAATTATCCCGAAGTCATATCTCACCAGCGTTTGTACGCAATAGATACCGATGATCCCGGCGATTATTAGGATGCCCCATCCGAGTAGATCATTCTCCGGAAGCATCATCCCTAGATGGATTCCGAGCAGCACGTGGGCCAAGAGAAGTGGGATGAAGACACGGAGGATGAAGGCCTTCATGTCCAGCTTCTCGACCATAGGAACACCAAACCGCTCATATTTCGAACAGGCCTTCGGCCACCTTCCTGTAGCTCTCCGGTTTCGCCGGATAAGCCAGCAGCTTGAGCTCCACCTTCACCAGGTCCCCCTCGCCCCCCTCAGGCTCCAGCTCGACCCTGCCCTCCAGCAGGGGCTGCTTGGCCAATCGGAAGTGGACAAGGCCCTCATCGTCGTCGAGGCGCCGCTCCCACGTTCGGGCGTAGTCGGCCATGACCTCGTCGGTGCCCAGCCTGGCCACGAGGGCCCTTAGGTTCCGGCTGCCCTTGACCTCCGCCTCGATGATACGTAGGGGTTGCTTGTGGTATCCCCGGGACCGGGTCTCCTCCAGCTCCACCTCGTCGCCCGCCAGGGCCCTCACCGTCCTCCGGACCCGCTCCACGTCCTCGGTGGCGTGGGAGAGGGCACGGATGGTGGCGGTGGCGATGGGGATCTTGCCGGGCATCACGGCTCCTCCAGTCCGTTGTCGGTGATGACCAGTTCCACCTTCTCGCCCTCGGGCTGGTGGCGGTGCTTCATGAGGACCATGCGACGACGTCCCGGTCCCACCCGGTCGAGGCGGATGATGGTCTTCGCGATGTGGCCAATGCCCGAGCCGCCCAGGGGCACCATGGTCCCCGTCTCGGGATCGAAGTAAACCTGGTTGGTCACCAGGACCGGGATGCCCTTGTCCCGGGCCAGGCGGTGGAGCCGGACGACGAAGTTGGTGATGAGGGACCGGTGGGAGGACTCCAGCTTGGTGCCGATGGCCTGGCGGTAGAAGGTGGCCAGGGTGTCTAGGATGACGATGCCCATGTCCTTGTCCTTCTTGGCCAGCTTGATGGCCCGGCCCAGGTGGTCCTCCAGTTCCTCCATGGAATTGGGTTCGAAGAAGAGGATGCGGCGTGCGGTCTTCTTGTGGGCCTCCCCCGCGATCTGTCGCAGGCGGGCCGGGGACACGCCCTCGCAGTCGATGTAGTGGACCTTCTTGCCGTCCTCCGCGGCCCTGACGGCCACCATGAGGGCGAAGCTGGTCTTGCCCGAGCCCCCGTCGCCGTACACCTCGGTGACGATGCCCTCCTCTATACCACCGTCCAGCATCCTGTCCAGGGCCTTGACGCGGGTCTTGAGCGGCGTTCAGCCCACCTCCTCGATGGTAGTGGTGGCGTTCGTGGCGCCGGTGGCCGCCTGGAGGCA
>CP070808.1:1213711-1218102 GCA_020343715.1 Thermoplasmata archaeon | reverse complement strand
TGGCCCGCTCGATGTCGGGGAACCTGAGGGGCGCGATGCAGCCCAAGAACAGTCCATGGTCCGCCACGGTCAGTCACCCCCCTTCTCGAGCAGGCCCATTAGCTCACGGGCGGCCACGATGCTCCTCACCTCTTCCAACATCTCTGGATGCTGCAGGATCGTGGGAGGCACCTCGGGCAGGCCGACCGATACCCTGGCCTTCTTGTGCTTCTCCTGAAGGTCGACGGCGTGGCCCATCTCCAGCACGTTGCCTGAGATAGCCCGGAGGGCCTCGGGGAGCTTGCCCAGCTGGCTCTGGTACCGGCGTACCGCCATCACCAGCTCGAAGGGCGAGGCACCCTCCGGGCACCGCTCCGAGCAGGCGTGGCACGTGGTGCAGCCCCAAACCCCCTGGTCCCCAAGGATCCGATCCTCCAGGCCGTAAATGGAGTACTTCATCAGACGTCTGACGTGCAGGTCGCTGAGGATGGCTGGACAGTCGCCCACGCAGGTCCCGCACTGGTAGCATTTGAGCACGTTGCCCGACCCGAGGCTCGCCATTCTCGCGAGCAGGTCGGGTGCCCCCATGTCGATCCTCACCGGTGTCACCGTCACGTCAGGCACCCCCTCTCGGAACGAGGGCTTCGATCTGTGCCATTATCTGTTGGTCGTGGAACAGCGGGTAGTCGATGGCCCCCGAGGGGCAGGCCGAACCGCAGACCCCGCAGCCCCTGCATCGGCTCTCTATGAACGAGGCCACCGAGGCCCCCTCGCGGCTCTCAACGAGCTCGAAGGCCTCGTATGGGCAGATGTTGACGCATACACCGCACCCGGAGCACTTCTCCTCGTTGTGGATGGCGGCGATGTCCTCCACGTTGATGTAGCCCCTCTTCATCAACGCCGCTGCGTTGGACGCCGCGATCTTGGCGTCGGCGATGGAGTACCTGATGCCCCGAGGCCCCTGGGCACAACCCGCCACGAAGACGCACGTCTTGGCCTCATGGGTGAAGCGCAGGTTGTGCTCCCGCATGAAACCGTCCACGTCCAGCCCCACGTGGAACATCTCGGACAGTTCCGCCGTGCCGTCGCTGGGCTGCTGACCCACCGATAGGACGACCATGTCCACCTCCAGCTCCACGGGCTCTCCCAGGTCCAGGTCCTCGGCGTGCACCAGGAGCATACCGTCGTCCATCCGCTCCACGTTGGACACCCTGCCCCTCACGAACTTGATGCCCGCGTCCCTGGCCTCCCTGTAGAACTCCTCGAAGCCTCTGTAGGCACCGCGCAGGTCGATGTAATGGATGAACACCTCGGTGTCGGGACACCTCTCCTTGACGGCCATGGCCTGGCCTAGGGAGTAGGTGCAGCAGACCATGGAGCAGTGGGAGGGGCCGCCCCTCTCCATCCTCGAGCCCACGCACTGGACGAAGCTGACCCTCTTCGGGGTCTTGCCCAGGGAGGGGCACTCGCCGCGAAGGGCCACGTTCAGCTCCTCGAACTCCACCGAGGTGAGCACGTTGGGGAAGCGATAGCCATACTGGGGCAAGGATGAGGGGTCGAAGGTCTTGGATCCCGTGGTGATGATGACGGTCCCCACGTTCAGTGTACGAATAGCTCCGCTGGCCGTCCGGATGTCCACCAGGTAGTCCCCGATGCCACCGGAGACCGAGACCACCTCGCTGTTGGTGAAGACCTCGATGTTGGTACCCAGGTAGACCACCTCGATCTTGGGCGTGAGCTTGCAGTCCTTGCAGTCCTCGATGCAGCAGATGCCACAGCTGCTTGTCGGGAAGGTCATGCCCATCCTGGCGGTCCGGCCGCCCAGCTCGCCCTCCCGCTCGACGATGTAGGTCTTGAACCCCTCCTGAGCCAGGTCGATGGCCGCCTGCATCCCTGCGACACCACCGCCGATCACGAGGGCCACGGGCTTGAGGTAGAGGCGCCTCTCCTCGATGGGGTCCATGCTGTTAACGCGGGCCACTGCCATCGCGAGCAGGTCCTTGGCCTTCTCCGTCGCCTCGTTCCGGTCCGGATGCACCCAGGCGCACTGCTCCCTGAGCGAGACCTGCTCGTACATATAGGGGTTCAGCCCCACAATTGCCAGCTCCCTCTGGATCATGTCCTGATACGCCCTGGGGATACATCCTGCCATGACGACCCTGTCGACGGATTCGTTCTGGATGTCCCGCTCCATTAGGCGTATGCCCTCCTCGGTGCACAACCTTCGATGGTTCGTCGCCACTGTAACATGGGGAAGGCCCTTCGCGAACGTTTCTAGCTCCTTGACCTGGATGTTTGACGCTATGTCCAGGTCACATCGACAAATGTAAACCCCTGTCTTAGGTTGGTTGTCCAAATGCTCACCACCCGTGACCGTTCGGCCCCACAACAAGGACCCCTACATATACTATGAGGAGCTGGGGACCGAAGGTCGATACCGGGGGACCGAGATTCGGCGTACACCGAACTGAAAGGTGGTTTTTTCGGACCAACGGGTGGTTCTCGGCTTCTCTGGCACGAAATCTACTTATAGTCACCCCAGCTCAATGGATTACCCCGGGGAAATAGATACCAAATGGGATTGTGAGTAGGGGAGATATGAAGGACCCATCTTCGGAGAAGGTGTGGTTTTTGGATGGTAAGCGAGAAGGTACCGGTTGGTGAGATGGCGCACGGGTTGCCAGGGGTCGACCTGGAGACGCTTCCCATAGACGAGCTCGACCAGCGAATCCTGGGGGTCCTCTTGGAGAACAGCAGGGTCTCCAACACCGAGATCGCCAACCGGTTGGACGTGAACGAGTCAACCGTGCGCCGTCGCATCGAAGCCCTCGTAAACAAGGAGGTCATAAGTGGCTTCACCGTCTGTCTCAACAATCCCGCCATCGACGAGGGTGTCAGGGCCTACATCTACGTAAAGGTGGACACCCCGGCCCTAGACGAGGTGGTGGACGACCTGTGCTCGAACGCGCATGCCCTTTCCGTCTACAGGATCGTTGGAGCCTACGACGTCGTCTGCGAGATGGTCTTCGACACGATGAACGAGCTGCACCGTTTCTACGACGATTTGTTCAAGCGTAGCATCATCCGCGACATCATGGCGCACATCGTCGTCAACTGCTACAAGTCCGTTCCGATAAACGTCCGGTGATAGCCAGTAATAACCGACGTCCATTTGATTTACCATAAACGCTAAATCAAATCGTGCCAGCAGCGAAGTATTAAATAGAGTTCCTCCGCTTAGCGCTCGGGCCTTACCATGGCGGAAACGGTTTACAAACCCGATAACGAGTTCCCCCAAGAGATTATCGCACGGGGAGGTACGACCCTTCTCAGGTGCTTCCAATGCGGCACCTGCACCGGCAGCTGTCCCTCCGGGAGACAGACCGCGTTCAGGATCCGGAAGCTCATCCGGTGGGCGCAGCTGGGCATCGCCGACAAGGTCCTCGCGTCGGAGGACCTGTGGATGTGCACCACCTGCTACACGTGCCAGGAGCGGTGCCCCCGCGGTGTGGAGATCACCGACATCGTCATGGTCATGAGGAATATGGCCGTCGAGGCCGGGTACATGCAGGACAAGCACGTGCGGATCGGCGGCTTCCTGGCGAAGACCGGTCATCTGCTCCCCCTCAAGGAGCCCGTGATGAAGGCCCGGAAGAGCTTCGGCCTGGATGAGACCCCGCCCACGGTTCTCTCCAACAAGAAGAACCAGGACGTGGTCTTGAAGATAATAGACGAGGCCGGCTTCACCAAGCTGGTCAACAAGGGGGGTAAGTGATGTCCAAGTACGCCTTCTTCCTCGGATGCGTGATGCCGATGAGGTACCCCGGCATCGAGAGCTCCACCCGGGAGGTCATGAAGCAGCTGGGCGTCGAGCTGGTCGACGTGGACGAGTTCTCGTGCTGCCCCGCCCCCGGCGTCACCCGCTCCCTCCACTCGGACACGTGGCTGTCGGTAGCAGCCCACAACCTGGTGGCTGCCCAGGAGGCAAAGCTGGACATCGTGGTGGTGTGCAACGGTTGTTTCGGCTCCCTAGAGGAGGCGGCCCACATGCTCAACCACGACGACGAGAGGCGGGCCGCGGTCAACAAGATCCTGAAGGCCGCCGGCAGCAAGGAGTACAAGGGCAAGACCGAGGTCAACCACTTCGCCGTCATCCTGAGGGACGAGGTGGGCCTTGACGCCATCAAGGACAAGGTGAAGGTGTCCCAGGAAGGCGTTAACGTGGCCATCCACTACGGCTGCCACTTCCTCAAGCCCAGCGCCGTCAAGGGCTTGGAGAACCCCGAGACCCCGCGTATCCTGGACGACCTGGTGGAGGTCACCGGTGCCACGTCCCTGGACTACCGCCACAAACAGATGTGCTGCGGCGCCGGTGGCGGCGTGAGGGCCAACACACCCGAGGTGGCCCACGC
>CP070808.1:1206873-1213611 GCA_020343715.1 Thermoplasmata archaeon | reverse complement strand
ACGGTCACGGTGACGGTGTCAATGAAGTACAGGACGTTCCCATCAACCCGGAGGTCCTGAAGGGCGGACTGGTCGCGGGAGGCCATCTCTGCCAGGTAGTCGCTGGCTGAGATCGTCCAATCGAGTTCTGGAAGGTCCTCGATGGTGACCTCGCCTGGCCCTCCGTTCCCGTTCCCGTTGCCCCCTCCTCTCATGGGCCAAAGGACAGCCATCAGGATAATGGCGATGATGACGATGGCAACGATAATCTGGACCTTCCTGGCGTCCTTTAGAAGGAGTCTTTCCCTCAGTGGCCGTCTGGTCATGTCCACCTCGGGCTCCGGGGGTGGGAACTCGCCCCGGGCCCTAGCCTCCTCTGCCAGAGCCTGGTCCACCATGGGCTGCGGGATGCCCTCGTCCTCATCGACCTCCGGGGAGGGCTCCTGCTTCTTCCAGAACGAGAGGATCTCCCGGGCGTATCCTATCCCGAGGCCCTTGACGTATCCCAGGGCCGCGACGATTGCCACGATGGCAAAGCCTGTGCCCATCATGATGCCAGTCCCGAGGTGGACCTCCAGGTCGTCAATGCCCCACGATTCTCGGGCGGCCGTGGGAGCGGTGGTAGCAGCCCATGCGAGGGCCAGGATGGCAATTCCCGCCATCGGCACGGCGACGGCGGGCATGGCGGTCGCCCTCTGGACCCTGAGGCTGGTGCCGCCAAGGCTCCTGGCCGAGCCGCCGATGAGGCCGGCCATCGCCGCCATGAAGGAGAGGAGGAGAAGTCCGGAGGCCAGGGCCAACTGCCAAGCAAGGGTGCCCTTGGCCTCCTCGCCCGCCCCCAGGGTGGCCTGGTAGTCGATGCGCGACAGTGTATAGTACTGGTGGACCTCGAACACGATATCGGGGCCGAAGGCCATCTCGACCACGGCCCACATGATGACACCGACCCTGAGGGCCATTATCCCTCCCAGCGAGACGATGGCCAAGGCAATGGCGCCCCTGGCCATCCTCCTGTTGGTGAGATCGCCCCCGCCACGGTACACCGAGAGCACGCTGTTGTAGTACGCGAGGCCCACCATGCCACCGGTGGCCAGGCCCATGGTCACCACCACGACGATAGCGGCGGGTGATGAGGCCTGTATCATCACCGTGATGCCCTCTCCCGAGCTGGTGGGCATGCTCTCGGCCAGGCCCAGGAGGGATGCGCCCGCGAATAGGCCGATGGAGGAGAGGAGGGCCGCCAGGGAGAAGAGGGCCGTCGCCCGGGCCTCCGCGTGCCATGCCAGCAACCTACGAAGGTTGATGGCACGCCTTCCTTCCAGGATTAGCGCCAATCCAATGGCGATGGTGAGACCGGCTCCGACCAGCGCCCAGTTGGCATGGCTCAAGGCGTGGGAGTTGGGGACGCCGAAGGCCTCCAGGCTGTCCGGGTCCTCGGCCATCATGTCGTAGGTCAGGGACACGTCGTCGGACATGTAGATGGGTGTGAACCCGATGGCGGCCATGGCGACGATGCCGAGGACCACCAGCACAAGGCCCATCCTGAAGTAGCGGGGCCCACCCTCGGGACCCGCAACCTTCCACGCGAGATCGTCCCAGTCCATAAGGGCGCCCCTGCCTGGAATGGCCCTGATGCTGATAAAAAGGTTGTCGGTGAAGGCGGGGGCTCATGCCCTGAACACATAACCCTCCACGACCACGCTGATACGGCAGTCGTTCCCACCGTCGACCCGGTCCGGTCGGACCAGGTGGGTCTGGTCCCCGGCGTCCTCGAGGGTGACCCACAGGGTAAGGGGGTCATCCCACTCCACCTCCTCATCGGCCAGGTCCACCATGCTCGTGTTGCCGTACCCGAGGATGGTCGTCTCCATGGCCCAGTTGAGGGTCACCATTCCCGTCATGCCGTGCCCGTTGGAGGAGCTGCCCGTCTCGTACACCATCCCCATCTCGTCCTGGAGGTCCACCGAGAAGGTGTCAGGCTGGTTCTCCCACTGGGCCACCACCCTGCGCTCGTCGGGCTCGTCGGTCCACGTGACTGTGACCTCCACACTGTACAGGAATATGCACGATGCGTCCATATCCTGCCGGACCACCTCGGCCATCACGTCCACAGCCCGCACCTGGCCCTCGTCGAAGTATAGGTCCAGCGTGACGGTCTCCAGGTACTGGTCGAGGGTGGTGATGTCCAGTGGGTCGTCCCCGCCCCCGTCCCCCTCCCCTGGTCCGAGTACGTAGGCGTAACCGATGAAGGCCGAGAGCAGGACCAGGACGACGACAACCACCGAAATCGTCCTCCATGGTATTGGCCGTCCCCCCTGGGTGGGCGCGGTGGTCGTCGGTACGTCCAGCACCTCAGGTTTGGGTGCCCCCTCCTGGACGGCTTCCGGTAGCCCTTCCTTCGATGGCCAGATCGCTTCCTTGACGAACTCGATGGTGATATCGCGTAGGAACAGGACAACCGCGACGATGATGATGACCGATATCACGACGCCCGCGAGGATGGGGGTGGCGACCTGGGGGAACACCCCATAGAAGATGCCGGCCCTGCCTAGGCCCGTGACCAGCCGTCTCGCGTTCCAAGACGATCCCAATGCCACGACCGCGAACAAGCTGGCGAGGGCAATCAAAGCGACGGTCCTGTTAACCCTCCGGGTCTTGCTACCCAGGGACATGGCGGCGATGCCCACCATGCCACCTAGGCCGAGTATCCCGCAGATCAGGAGGCTCCAGCCCATTATCGCCAGGTTCGTGTCCAGGTGACGGATCCCCTCCTCGGCTTGATTCGTGTCGACCAGGTACTGGACGTCGGCGTAGGTGTACGGGATGATGTAGTCGATGTCCTCGGCCGGAGGGTGGAAGTCGATGTTGATGATCATTACGTTCATCGAATGGAGCATGAAGACTCCCGTCAGGCCCAGGAACGCGACGGTCATGCCGAAGCGGGCGAGGTTCCGGTTCTCGAAGGGGGGTCCTCCACGGTACACTGAGAGGACCGTGTTGTAGTACACCATGAACAGGAGCCCCAGGAGGACCAGCATCCCTATGACCAGGGCCACCGCCCCGCCGGGGGCCGTTACCTGCTCGACGACGATGATGTCCGTCACAGTTATCGGTTCTGCGAAGGCGAACGCCACTAGGGAGCCGGACTTGAAGACCCCTACGAAGACCACGACAGCGGCGAGGGAGTACAGGGCGGTGGCCCTCACCTCCGAGTGCCATGGCATGTACTGTCGGAGGTTGATGCTGCCCCGTCCCTCCAGGATGAACGCAAGGCCCATTAGGACCATCAGGCCGAAGCCGACCAGGGCACCATTGACGATGCCCGATACCTCGGAGTTGGGGATGTACATCGGGCTGGCATCGGGCGAGGCGACCAGGTCCCAGTAGTTTATGGTCTCCCCCGACACCGTGAAGAGGGGGAGGGCGATGACCGAGAGGATGGAAAGGAATCCTCCGATTACCATGATCTTACCAAGACGTCGGTAGCGGAGGCCCCCCTCAGGACCAGCTACCCTGGTGACTATAGCGTCATAGTCGAACACTATATCGGGATTTTAATGGCCGGGACCGACATAAAACATTGTTGGTTATGGTCGTTGACCTACTCGATGTCCGAGGGGAGGGCCGCCGCCTCCACCCCCATGTCGTAACAACCGATGGCCGCCAGGGCACCGATGTGGCCCCGCTGGCCCGTCACCGTCCTCAGGTCGACGCCCGTGTCACCGGCGATCCGCTCGGCCTCCTCCCATCCGAGGAACTCCCCCTTGGCGCGGCGTCCGAAGCGCTGGACCTCGTCGGGGACCTGTAGCCCCTCGAAGAATGCCACCGAGCTGTTGTCCGAGAACGACTCGGCCTCCACGAACTCGAAGGCGAAGGCCTTGGCCTCCTCGATCTGGTTGGGCGCTACCGCCAACGACAGGCAGGTGGCGACACAGTTCGTGGTCTTCTCAGGGACCATGGGGTTGAGCTGGACCAATCGGTGCTCCAAGAACCTTCCGACGGGCATCGATCGGCCGAGACGCAGGCCCAAGGCCCAGGTGGCACCCTCCTCCTTCGTGTCGGTGTCGTCGATGCCTACCAGGAGCCTCATCATTACCGGGGTGACCACCTCCACCTCGGCCAGGTGGGCGCCGCCGGTGCCTCCCGTCCCCCCGAAGCGGGCTCGCTTCACGCCGGGGGCCTGGGCAAGGCAGACCTTCAGGGCGTAGCCGGCCCCCGCCAGGCCCATCCATCGGGTGTGCACCTCGTTGCCCCTGACCTCGACGGAGGCCAGTGCCTGGGCGCCCAGCTGGGAGGCGGCCGGGCCGAACTTGGGCTCCTCGGCTCCGATGACGGCGTCCATGGTCAACGTCGTGCCCTCCACCGTCACGTCCCTGACTATGCCTTCGGCCCGCCTGCGGTTCCAGGAGTCCCAGTCCACCGTCCCCTTCACGGTGCACTCCTCCACGATGCGGACCATCCCCGCCCTCTCGTCCACCAGGGTCAGGAAGCACTGGCACCAGTGGTCCCCGTACATCTCGTGGACCTGCTCTGGGGTCAACCATTCCCCTTCCGGAGCCGTCACGGCAGGTGAAACGGGACCCCGGCACAAAAGGGTTGTGTCGGTGCCAGACGTCTGCGAACCCTTTTTAATCGTCCCCGGCCATTGGAGCGTCCGGAGAGGGGAACCCGTTGAAGAGACCCGTCCGAGGACCCAGGATTGTCATCGTCGCGTTGATGCTGGCAGTCAGTACCTGGCCCGCTATGATGCCCACCGGGGCCGAGGTGAACGAGGGACACCTGCCCGTCTGGGAGGAGGGCTTCGGGTGGTCCTACGAGGTGGACAACCAGGTGTCCTACGACATCGCGGACTTCATCCACGTCAACCGCATCAAGGAGAACTGGACCCGGACCCTCTACAAGGTAATAGACGTGGGCGGGGAGAAGGTGTACCAGGTATGGGAGCAGCGGAGGGGCACCCTATGGGGCACCGTGACCTACGGGCTCACCTTCCCTGTGACGGCCACCGCGATCGGCAGCGGCTGGACCTACATCAGGGCCTCGGACATGGCATTGATCAACTCGACCTTCAACCTCACGTTCACCGGCGACCTTCCCCTCGGCCAGGGGAAGTTCACAGGAGGGTTCGACAACGTCACGACGTACGACCCGCCGATGCCGATGCTGGAGTTCCCCATCCCAACCACACAGTGGAACGTGTCATCGACGATCAACATCACAACCGAGTTCTTCATCCTCGTCCCCATCCAGGACAACAGCTGGTACAACACGTCCGAGCTGTGGGACCTGAACGTCACCGCCACCGGTCCGGCCCCGATGACGGTGCCCGCGGGCACCTATGACACCTTCACCATCCACGAGGTGGGGACCCGGACCAACGCCACCGACACCTGGGCCGTGGACCGAAAGTGGTACTACGCGGACCGGGCCCTGAACTACGTCAAGACCTTCGAGGGCCACGTGCTGGTCTGGACCGATGCCGAGTACACACCTCCCAACAGCCCGCCCACTGGACCTGACGGAACGGTGACGCTGTCCACCGACGAGGACGTCCCCCTGGAGATCGACCTGGCGCCCCACTTCTCCGACCCGGACGGGGACGCGTTGACCTTCACACTGGAGTTGATAGGCGCATCCGGGGGCAACGCCACCATCGAGGGGACCGGCCCGTCCCGTACATTGACGCCCCTGGCGAACTGGAGCGGTGAGCTGGACCTGCTCGCCGAGGCCACTGACCCCTTCGGTCAGCGGGCGAAGGGGGACATCAGGGTGACGGTCGCTCCGGTAAACGACCCGCCCCAGGTGGTGTGGACGCCCCACAACGTTGCCACCGAGGAGGACAACACCCTCTACAATGCCCATAACGTGTCCGAGGCCTTCTTCGACGTGGACGACGACGTGCTGACGCTGACCGCAGAGGCGTCCGAGGGGGTGAGCGCCTTCATGAACGGCTCCCACGTGGACCTGGTCCCCGACCCCGAGTGGTCGGGCAGGGCCACGGTGGTGCTCACGGCCCGGGACCCGTGGGGTGAGGAGGCGAACACCTCCTTCGAGCTCCTGGTGGGCGAGGTCAACGACCCGCCCATCATCGTCTCCTCCGGAGGTCCGTTGAAGGTCCACGAGGTGGAGACCGGCGAGTTCTGGGTCCAGGCCGAGGACATGGACTCGGTGGACCTGGAGTACACGTGGACGGTGAACTCCGGTCCCGTTGTCGGGGTGGACGGACCGTCGTTCACGTTCGCCCCCGGGGACATCCCATTGTCGTTGGTAACCGTGGCCGTGGTGGTCGAGGACGAGTGGAACGCGCAGGCCACCATGTCTTGGGAGGTGACCATCATGGACTCCCCGGTCATCGTGGCATCGGGACCCCCCACGCCCGTGTGGACCATGGTGGGCGACTCGCTGACCTTCACGGTGGAGGTGGAGGACGCCGATACAGCCGACCCCACAATCCGATGGACGTGGAACGGTGACCCGGTGGGCATAGGCGATGAGCTGCCGATGATATTCGGCGAGCGGGACGTGGGCGAAGGCTCACTGGTGGTGGTGGTCGACGACGGCATCGGAGAGGACTCGAGGGAATGGACCGTGACAGTCGAGGTGCCGAACGAGCCCCCGACAGTGTCCATCGATTTCCCCCTCGACGACATCGAGCTGTTCCTCGGCACGTCCTACACTCTGACCGCCATCGTGGAGGACGAGGACGTGGGCTCCCTGACCATCCGCTGGTCCGTGGACGGTTCTCCAGTGGGGACGGGA
>CP070808.1:1201154-1206773 GCA_020343715.1 Thermoplasmata archaeon | reverse complement strand
GTGGTCCCGGGGGCGCCCGAGGAGCTGCACCAGGTTCCGTACGGCCACCTGGTGACGTTGGTCCAGCTGTACCCCGTCATGGACGACATGCTGGAGGCCCTGCACCGGTCCGGCGAGCTGGACCGGGGGGTCGACGAGACCTACCGGGAGTGCATAAGGTCCAAGGCCAGGAACGCCCGGGCATGGGTCGAGCGCTACGCCGACGAGAACCAGCGGATCCATCTCCTGGAGGAGCTGGACGCGGCCACCCTAGGGGAGCTTACGGGGGAGCAGAGGGCCTACCTGTCACGCCTGGGGGAGGAGCTGGAGGGAACCCCTTGGGACGGCGAGACCATCCAGGACCTGGTGTTCAACCTGTCGAAGGAGGTGGGCCTCAAGGCCCGGGACGCCTTCGGCGCCATCTACATCTCCATGCTAGGGCAGAGGCGGGGCCCGCGGGCGGGCTTCTTCCTGGCCAGCCTGGACAGGGAATGGGTCCTGGCCAGGCTCCGCGAGGCCGGTGGCTGAGCGAAAGGGATAAGTACGGCCTTCGCATTTGCGCTCGCCAGCACGTAGCCCCGTAGTGTAGAGGTCAATCATGCGAGGCTCTGGACCTCGCGACGGCAGTTCGAATCTGCCCGGGGCTACCACTCCTTCCCATCGAGCGGACAGAACGTGGAGGGGACCTACTCCTCCTTCTCCTCATCGTCGAAGATGTCGGCCAGCTCGTCCTCCTCGGGCTCGTCCTCTGGCTTGTCCTCCGGCTCGTCGTCCCCCCCGCCGGGGGCCATGTCCTCGAGCAGCTCGTCCAGGGCCTCCTCGATGCCCTCGGGCAGCTCTTCGCCGTCGTCCATCTCCACGGTCATGGTGGTAGCCGGCTCTGCTGGGTCCTTGGTCTTGCCCATGGCGTACGACAGCACCTCGTCCACCGTGGGCTCGTACCCCGGGATGTCCCCGCCCTTGGTCGTGAAGCCGGAGCTCTCGATGTCGTCCGGGGCGTTCTCGTCGAAGCCATCGAACTCCTCGACGACCTCGGGCTCCCCCTCGTCCTCGACCGATTCGAACTCCTCGGTCGCCTCCTCATCGGCGGGTTCGAAGACCTCGTCGTCCGCAGGCTCGAAGACCTCTTCCTCCTCCTGCTCTTCCTCCTCGGGAGCCATGAACGATATCCCCCCTGGGGCACGGGACGCGCCACCGTCCCCGAATTGTGGGATGGGATATAACTAGTTTCGCGATGCAATAGGGCCGGGGGCCCTCAGTCGCCGGGGTACTCCTTCATGTAGGTCAGGAAGTCCCCGTGGTCGTTGTAGTACCACTTGTCCCCGATCTTCACCAGGGGCACGCCCGCGGGGCTGCGTCGCTTCTCGCCGTCGACGATGGCCTCGGCCAGCGTGTCCTTGGTCAATCCCCACAGGCTGTTGGGCACGCCGCCGGGCAGGAAGTTCAGACGCTCCTTGACCCTGGCTATCTCCTCCGCCCGCTCCGCGTCCTCCTCCGTCATGGTCTCACCGCGCCGCCCCCCGGATTGCTAAGATGTCCAATTAACGTTGCTATCGGAGATTCTCAGAGTCAAATCACATACGGAAAAGGTTATGTGGCACCACTCCGTTGGATGCCATCCGTCAGGGGTCCTGGGTCCCCTGGCACCTAAAGCAAATGGGAAATAGGAGGAGCTCCCCATGAGCCGTCGCTTCCTAGCCAAGATTCTGTTAGCAGCATTCGCCCTGGCAGCGCTCACCGTCGCGTTCGGTGTCCTGCCCACGGGTTCTGTCGCCGCGCCAACCATCATGACCGGCGACTGGGAGATAGACAACGGTGACGTGATCACCCGTCAGAACGAGGAGATACACCTGGAGGGGGACCTGATAGTCCACGACGGGGGTCTGCTGACCTTCCGGAACGTAACCCTCAAGATGGACTCGGATTCCGGCTCCACGTACAGCATCACCGTTGAGGACGGGGGCCGGTTCAACATCTACGACGAGGACGGGGACTCCTCCACCACCGACGGGGCCTCGCTGATAACGGCCCTGGACACCACCTACAACTTCCTGTTCATGGTGGAGGACGGCGGAGAGCTCTACTTCAACCACAGCGACCTGCAGGAGTGCGGCGTATCGGGGAGCCTGCAGAGCAGGGGGCTGTACCTGGAGTCCAGCTCGTGTTCCGTCCGAGAGGTCAACATCACCAACGGCTACTACGGCATCGTCATCGCCAATGCCGGCCCCACGGTGGAGGACTGCAACATCGAGTCCTTCAGCCAGTGGGGGATTTACATGGACTCCTCCTCCACCGAGATCGACGGCTGCACCATCGACGGTGGCGTGTTCGGCATCAGGACCGCCCAGGGGACCCCCAAGGTGACCGACTGCACCATCACCGACGCCAGCTCGTACGGCATCTACCTTGTCAACTCCAACGCCGACATCACCCGGACATCCATCAGCGGCATCGGCTACTGCGGCATCTACTCCAACTCCAACATCGTGGACATCATCGACTGCGACCTGGACGACACCGGGAGCTTCGGCCTCCTGTCGTACTGGGCCACCCTCACGGTGTCGGGCACCGACGTCAACGACGCCAACCGGGGCATGTACCTTTACAGGAACGCCGCGGGCTCCTCCGTGTCGGGGGGCAAGGTGGGCAACACCACCGACGACGGCATATACGTGTACCTGTCGCCCCTGAGCATCAACAACATGGAGATCCACGACAGCACCAACAACGGCATCTACATCTACAGGACCTGGGGTGTCAGCCTGGCCGACACCCTCATCGAGGGCGCCTCGGTGGGCGCCTTCGTCCGGGACACCTCCTCCACCATCACCGGCCTGACTGTGTCGGGGGCCACCACCCACGGCGTGCAGGTCTCCGGGGGAACGCCCACCATGACGGGCTTCTCCATCGACACCTCGGGGAACGGCATCACCGTGGACTCCAACGGCGACCTCTTCGCCTACAACGGCACCATCACCGGCTCCACCACCCGGGACCTCAACGTGGCCTCCGGGGGCGAGCTGGAAATCACCAACTCCAGCTTCTCCACGTCCCAGGTCACCGGCACGGCGTCCGCCCTCCGGTCCTACTGGTACGTAGACGTGGAGGGTGAGTGGCAGGACGGCTCCCCCATCCCCGGCGGCGCCTACTCGGTGGTCGACCAGGCGACCACCACCGTGGCCTCGGGCACCCTGGACGGCAGCGGGATGGCCAACTGGTTGCGCATACGCCATTTCGAGACCACCTCCTCGGGGACCACCACCGACACCCCCCACACCTTCACCGTCACCAGCGGTGGCCTCAACGGCGTGGTCGCCTCCACCGTCGACACGTCCAAGACGGTGACGGTGACGGTCACCGACAACGTGGCCCCCGCCGGCTACGTCATGAACGCCGAGCCCCTGTTCACCCAGGGCACCGTGAACGCGGTGTCGTGGACCGCCGGCGCCGACGTGGGCGTGGGGAACATCGAGTACAACTGCCAGATGGCCACCGATGCCGGGTTCACCGCCGTCGTGTACGGGTCGGGCTGGACCTCGGCCACCACCTACACCTTCATCGGCCTGGTCGACGGGACCACCTACCACTACCGGGTGCAGGCCCGCGACGGCGTGGGCAACGTGGGCGCCTGGTCCGCGGGCGTCTCCTCCACCCAGGACTCCTCGCCACCCTCGGTGCCCGTGGTGGTGGGCGAGCCCGCCTTCACCCAGGGCACCAGCAACACCATAGACTGGGGCACCTCCGTGGACGGCGGCATCGGCGGCGTGCAGTACCAGGCACAGTACACTGACGACCCCACCTTCAACACCGTGCTCGGAACAACTGCCTGGCAGGCCGGGACCTCCAGGACCTTCATCGGCCTGACCGACGGCACCACCTATCTGTACAGGGTCAAGAGCCGGGACGGCTTCTCCCAGGAGTCGGCCTGGTCCACCCCCGTCAGCTCCACCCAGGACAACTCGCCTCCCAGCAGGCCGAACCAGGTGACGCTGCCCACTTACACCCAGGGCCTCTCCGTCACCTTCCAGTGGCTCGCGTCCACCGACGACGGCGTGGGCGGCATCGAGTACTACGCCGAGTACGACACCCAGTCCTGGTTCCCCTCCCCCGACGGCAACTCCGGTTGGGTCTCGGGGCTGGAGCACACCTTCAACGGCCTGCCCGAGAACACCTGGCACTACTACCGGGTCAGGGCCCGCGACTCCCTGGGCCAGCAGAGCGCGTGGTCCATCCTCACCTGGACCCGCAACGACAACACCGCCCCCACCACCCCGGTGATCTCGGTGGAGCCCCAGTACACCGCGGGCAACGCCAACACCGTGGCCTGGACCGCCGCCTCGGACGGTGCGGGCGTGGGCGGCATCCAGTACTTGGTCGAGACCGACACCTCGGCCGCGTTCACCAGCCCCGACTTCTCCTCGGGGTGGCAGACGGCGCGCAGCTACACCTTCTCCTCCCTGGTGGACGGCCAGACCTACCACTTCCGGGTCAGGGCCAAGGACGCCCTGGACCAGGAGGGCTCCTGGTCCGCCATCCAGTCGTCGACCCAGGACGCCTCTCCGCCCCCGGTGCCTGGCATCGCCACGGAGCCGGTGTTCACCGCGGGCACCTCCAACACCATCGAGTGGTCCGAGGTGACCGACGCGGGCGTGGGCGGCGAGAGGTACCAGGTGCAGATGGACGACGCACCCTCCTTCGCCACCCCCGTGTCCACCTCGGGGTGGACCACCTCAACCAGCTACACCTTCTGGAGCCTGACCGACGGGACCACGTACTACTACCGGGTCAGGTCCCGGGACGGCTTCTCCCAGGTGTCCGACTGGTCGGGGACCACCAGCTCCACCCAGGACTCCTCGGCCCCGCCGGCCCCCACCATGAAGACCGCCGATTTTTACAACCCCGGCCTCTACTTCGTGGCCGAGTGGACGGCGGTCACCGACACGGGCGTCGGCGGCGTGGAGTACTACTGCGAGTACGACGACGTCGGGAACTTCGCATCACCCAACGGCAACTCGGGCTGGACCACCGGACTGGAGTACAACTTCACCGGCCTGCAGGAGAACCGCTGGTACTACTACCACGTGAAGGCCCGGGACGCCCTGGGTCAAGAGAGCGCCTGGTCCGCCAGGATCTTCGCCCGGCAGGACAACTCTGCACCCACCATACCCACCATGACGGCGGAGCCCGCTTGGACCCCTGGCACCACCAACACCGTGTCTTGGTCCGCCTCCACGGACGTGGGTGGCATATGGCAGATAACCTACCAGGTGGAGATCGACACCGATACCAGCTTCAACCCGCCCCTGCAGACCTCGCCTTGGATAACCTCCCGGTCGTACACCTTCACCGGGCTGCAGGACGGGGTCACTTACTACTACCACGTGAGGGCCCGGGACGGCCTGGACCAGGAGAGCTCCTGGTCCGCCATGGTCGCCTCCACCCAGGACGCCTCGGCGCCGCCCGCCCCCACCATGGCGTCGGAGCCAGAGTTCACCCAGGGCACCAGCAACACCGTCAGCTGGACCACCGTCACCGACAACTCGGGGGGCACCGTCCAGTACCGGGTCTACGCTTCACTGTCCTCCGTCTTCGCCACCACCGAGGGCGACTCGGGCTGGAGGACCACCGCCACTTGGACCT
>CP070808.1:1199736-1201054 GCA_020343715.1 Thermoplasmata archaeon | reverse complement strand
TGCCCCTCCCGAACTTGCCGTCGAAGTAGGCCACCAGGGCATCAACCTCCTTCGAGGGGGGCGCCAGGGGCAGGCCCACGACCACAACCGCCGAGAGGAGGTTGCCGATGTAGTCGACACCCTCCGATAGCGAACCGCCCTGGACGCCCATCAAGGCACCCCCACCACCGGTCCTCGTATCCTTGAGCCGGTCCGTGAGGGCCTCCCTGTCCCGCTTGCCCATGCCCCTCTCCTCCACCAGGAGCTCCTTGCCTCCCAGGGCCTTCCTTCCTCCCGCCTCGAGGGAGTCCAGTATGGAGCGCAGGAGGGCGTATGACGGTGTGAACACGGCCACGTTCCCCGGCGTCGTGCGAAGGACGTCGGAGATGCCAGCCGCGAGACGGGCGTACATGTCCGGTCCCCTCGCAGTGTACCTGGTGGTGACACCGGGGGTGACAAGGACCAGACGGTGGTCGGGGGGGAAGGGCGACCTGTACTCGCCGAACCGGACCCTGGAAGCGTCCAGGCCGAGGAGGTCGGCATACATCCGCACAGGCCATAGGGTGCCGGACATCAGGACCCCAGCGTGGACGGAGTCGAACCGCTCCTTCGTGATCACGGAGGGGTCCAACAACCGGTAGTTGAGACGGGGCCCACCGTCCACCTCCAGCGTCCTGAGCACGGTGTCTGTCCCGTGGGGGAACCCCTCGAGGAAGGTGGCGATCTCCGTGACCGCCGAACCCGCCAGCTCCTCCTCGGACGACAGGTCCTTCCCGGTCTCCTTGAGATGGCCGACCAGGTCGTCGTAGCCCATGGGGTCCAGGCTGGAGGCCAGCGCCGATTCCACCGTCTCCACGAAGGGGCCGGGCTCGACCACCATCTCCTCCCCCTTGGGCATGTTCGAGGACATCTCGTCCAGACGGGCCATCAGGTCCTGGACGACCTTCCGCAGATGGCCCGACCCCCCCTTCAGCTCATCGGTGGCCCGCTCGAGCAGGTATTGGGTCAAGGTTCCGGAGGCAGCGTCACGGGCCCTGTCGGGCAGGTTGTGTGCCTCGTCGACCACGAGGACGATGTCATCCCAACCCCGCTCCATCCGATCGACTATGGCCTCGGACAGCTCGGGAACGAACACGTAGTTGTAATCGCACACCATCACGTTGGCCCCTGCGGCGGCGTCCAGGGCGGCCCTATGGGGGCACACGCCGGCCCGTTTCGCCACCCGCCGCAGCTCCTCCACGTGCATGATCCTCGATTGGATGGCCTTGACCACCGAGGTGTTCGACCTCCTGTACAGACGACACCTGCCCATCCTCACCTGGTTCCTGCAGAACTCGTG
>CP070808.1:1188815-1199636 GCA_020343715.1 Thermoplasmata archaeon | reverse complement strand
TCTTCGGCCACGGCTCGGTGGCCATCGCCAATTCCCGCGGCGTGTCCGTCTCGTCCCATGGCACCTCGATGACCGCATACGCCTACGTCGTGCTCAGGGACTCCACCGTCTCCACGGGCTTCGAGTTCCTCTCCAGCAGGTCCCGGGACATCGACACCCCCTACATCGGGGGCGAGGCGGGTCGTATGGCCCTGGACGCCCAGGGGGCCAAGCCGCTGGAGGAGGGGGGCGAGATGACGGTCGTCTTCCGGCCCTCTCCCCTGGCGGAGCTACTTGAGTACACGATGATCCCGTCGGTCATAGGCGACGCCGCCCAGAGGGGCGAGTCGGCCTGGTCGGGCAAGGACGGTCAGCGGGTCGCCACCGAGGCCCTCACCGTGGTGGACGACCCCACCATCCCCGGGGGCCTGGGCAGCGGCAAGGCCGACGATGAGGGCGTGGCCACCCGTCGCAACGTCCTCATCGAGGACGGCATGCTCCAGGGTTTCCTTTATGACACCTACACCGCCAACCACTACAGGGTCGAGACCACGGGCAACGCCTCCCGGGGAGGTGGGGGCGGGTGGAAGTCCCAGCCCGACGCGGCCACGACGAACGTGGCCCTCTACCTGCCCTCGATGGGGGAGCTGGAGGACTTGGTCGCCGAGGTGGACAGGGGCATCCTCGTCCACGACCTGATGGGATGCCACACCTCCAACAGGTCCACCCTGGACTTCTCCTTAAACTCCACGATGCCCTACGAGATCCGCAACGGTGAGCTCCTGGGTGTCAGGTCACCCGTCATGCTGGGGGGCAACCTGGGAAGCGTCCTGGAGTCCCTCATCGGCGCGGGGGGGAGGGCCAGGCAGTGCCCGGGCGGCTCCAACGTGATCCTACCCTGGATCGCCGCGGAGGGGGTGACTGTCACCCCATGACGGTCCGAGTGTTCGTCCTGAAGGAGGGCACCATCGACAGGGAGCCCGACGGGACCATCCTGGACGCCAGCTCGTCGGTGACCCTGGTCCTGTCCGGGGACACGAGCATCGTCGTCGACACCGCCATGCCCAGGGACGCCGACGAGGTGGAGGAGGCCCTGGCGGAGCACGACCTGCGACCCGAGGACGTGGACATCCTGGTCAATACCCATTGCCACGCGGACCATACTGGATGCAACCGGCTGTTCACCAACGCCGAGGTGGTGGTCCACAGGGAGGAGGGGGCCGCCAGGTGCGTCAGCGGCAAGGTCCGCCGGGTCGAGGGGACCATGGAGGAGCTGGTACCCGGGGTGCGGGTCATCCATACGCCGGGCCACAGCCGGGGCAGCATCTCCGTCGTGGCGGAGACGGAGCTGGGCACCTGGGTGATGGCGGGCGACGCCCTTCCCACGCCGGACAACTACGTGGCGTGGGTGCCTCCGGGGATCCACTACGACGAGGAGGTGGCTCTCAACAGCATGAAGCGCATAGTCGACCTGGCGGACACCATCGTCCCGGGGCACGGGCCTCCGTTCCGCAAGGATGGAGACCTGCCCACCAGCGTCATGCACGCCTTCTACGCGGGCTAGGCCCACCAGAGACCGTTGGAGACCCTGATCCGCTCGTCGTCCACCGTCTTGAGCCTTCCCACGGCATCGGCCAAGGTGACAATCTCAATCCTGCCGCTGCGGGAGGCGGGCATCTTGCCGTACTCGCCGCTGTCCACCAGCTCGGCGGCGTACCACCCGAACTGGGTCGACAGCACCCTGTCGAGGGCGCTGGGTGGCCCACCCCGCTGGATGTGGCCCAGCACCACGGACCGGGACTCGACCCCCGTCCGCTCCTCGATGAGCTTCGCCAGGCGCTTGCCGATGCCCCCCAGCTTCACGTGACCGAACGCGTCCAGGGACTGGTCCTGAAGGATCTCCTCCCCCTCGTCCAGCTTGGCCCCCTCGGAGGCGGCGATGATGGAGTAGCCGCGACCGTCGGGCCCGGCCCGTTCCTTGACCACCTTCACGAGCCGGTCCAAGTCAACGGGCTCCTCGGGAAGGAGTATCGCGTGGGCGCCACCGGCGATGCCGGCGTACCACGCCATCCATCCCGCGTGCCTGCCCATGATCTCCACCACCAGGCACCTGTGGTGGGACCGGGCGGTGGTGTGCAGCCGGTCGATGGCCTGGGTGGAGATGTTGATGGAGGTGTCGAAGCCTATGGTGAACTCGGTGGCGTCCAGGTCGTTGTCGATGGTCTTGGGGCACCCCACGGCGGGAACGCCCAGCTCCGACAGCTTGTGCAGCACGCCAAGGGTGTCCTCGCCGCCGATGCCGACGAGGCAGTCGATGCCCAGCCGTTCCAGGGACTCTGCCACCTTATTGGGGCCGTCCTCGATCTTGAACACGTTCGTCCTGGAGGTCCCGAGCATGGTCCCGCCCACGTCGTGGACGGCGTCTACCTCGGCCCTGCCCAGTGGGATTGTGTCACCCTCCAGGACGCCCTTCCACCCGTCGCGGAAGCCCACGACCTCGTGGCCCAGCTGGCCGGCTCTCAGAACAAGACCCCTGATGGCGTGGTTCAGCCCGGGGCAGTCTCCTCCTCCCGTGAGCACTCCAATCCTCATCGGAACACCGGCACCTCGAACGGCGGGGACCGTGATAAAGGTTGTCGGGACCAGCCGCGTTCCGACGTAAACCAGATGGAAACCGTCATATACGGGCCTGGTCAATCATATGGGTGGTCGTTGGCCATTCAGGCCACCGAGGGGAAAGTCGAGATGACGGATGAGGACGAGTGGGAGGCGGACAACCTTCTGCAGATGGTCAGTCATGACCTGATAAACCAGCAGCAGGCGGCACTGGGCTTCCTGGAGCTCCTGGCCTCGTCCGAGGGCCTCACCGAGAACGAACGCGCCCTGGTGGGTAGGACGGTCGAGGTGCTGGAGCACACGGCCCGCCTGACGCTCCAGGTCCGCACCGCGATGGTCACCCGCGACATGGGCGACTTCCATCCCGTCCGCGTCCCCCTGGGACAAGCCTTGGAGTCGGCGGCCCGGTCGGTCCAGGGGGCCTTCGCCCGGAACCGGCTGTCCATCCACGTGTCGGGCATCGACGGGAACCCCCAGGTGATGGCGGACGGCATGCTCACCGAGATGCTCACCCAGCTGATGATGCTCCTGTCGGACCAGTTGCCCGTGGACCGGGAGTGCTCCATGACGGTGGAGGCGGTGCCCCGAGGGACCGTCACGGCCCTTCGCTTCTCCAGCGAGGGGTTCGCCCTGAACCCGATGGTCGTCGACTCCCTGACAGGCGGGAGGGAGCCCCTGGGCCGTAACACGGAGGTGGCGACCCTGGTGCTGGTGCGCCAGATCCTGCTCCAGTACGCGGCGGCGGCGAGGGTCGAGGATGCCCCACCGGGTAAGGTGGGGGCGCACCTGGTGATCGAACTTCCGAACGGGGAGGGTCCCGATGCTGTCGATAATGATAGTCGATGACGAGGACATGCTCCACGAGCTGTACGGCAAGCTGTTGGAGCTCAAGGGCTACCAGGTCGTGGCCTCGGCCTACAACGGGGTCGAGGCGGTGGACATGTACAGGGACATGGCCGAGCGTCCCGACCTGGTGCTCATGGACCACAGGATGCCCATCAAGAACGGTCTGGATGCAATGAGGGACATCCTTGACATCGACTCGGGGGCCCAGGTGGTCTTCCTCACCGCAGACGCGGCCGTCGCCGAGCACGCCATGGCGGCCGGTGCCGCCGACGTGCTCCTCAAGCCCTTCAGGATGGACGTCCTCCACAAGGCCGTCGACGACGTGGCGACCAAGGTGGGCAGGTAGCTGCCTTCCCGGCCTAGGGAAAACCCTTTCTCCCCATCTACCTATCAGGGCCAGCACCGGGAGGAAGACCCATAGGGGCCGAGGAACCGACCCGAGAGGCCATCGACCAGGATGGCAAGCTGGCCCGCACCCAGGCCTACGCCGTGTTGGTAGTGGTCATCCTCGTGATAGCCACGGTGGCCATCGCCCTGTCCCTGGACAGCGGTGATGACGAGGTCGAGCGGTCCACATGGGCCTACGAGATGGTCCAGCTGGAGCAGGCCTGGGAGATGGGCATCACCGGGGAAGGGGTCAGGGTCGGAATCGTGGACACTGGGATCGACCCTGGACATCCAAGCCTGGACCGGGTCAGGATATCGGGCTGGACAGACCTCATCAACGATGAGGACCAGCCCTACGACGACATGGGCCACGGCACCGCGATGGCCTCCATCATAGCCGGCAGGTCGCCCCTGCGGGGGGGCGCCACAGGCGTGGAGCTCATCGTCGTCAAGGTCCTGGACCAGGAGGTCACCTTCAACGACACCATCCTCGCCGACGGTATCGACTTCTGCATGGATCCCGACGGTAACAACCAGACCGACGATGGCGCCCACATAATATCCCTCTCCCTGGGTGGGGAGTTCGACAACATCGACATCCTCATCGGGACGGCCACCCACGCCGCCATAAGCCAGGCGGTGGCCAAGGGCATCGTCGTGGTGGCGGCGGCGGGGAACGACGGGACCGCCGACGACGTGATGGAGCCTAGCAGGACCCCCGATGTCATATCGGTGGGAGCCGTCGACCAGAGGGGTCAGATGGCGCCCTTCTCCTCGAGAGGGGACGTGACGGTCCCGAGACCGGACCCCAACAAGAAGCCCGAGGTGGTGGCCCCGGGCGTCGACATAGTAACGGCCCACGTGGACGGCCTGTACGCCAAGGGATCCGGAACGTCCCACGCCACGGCCATGGTGTCCGCCGCCCTGGCGGTGGCCCTCTCCTACACTCCCGACCTCCTGACGGGAGGCACCCGGGACGGGAACGCCACGACGGTAAGGGATGTCAAGACGGCCCTCATGGAGACGGCTCGGTCCCTGGAGGGGCAGGCGACCCCCCACGACCCAAAGTCAGGATACGGTATGGTCCAGGCGGTGGACCTGGCGCTGGCACTGGAGGGATGACGACATGGCTGTGGTGACCGAGAGGATTGACCTGAGGACCCCTGGCGAGGTCCAGATAGTGGATGTGACCGACCGTGTGCAGTCGGCGGTGACGGGCTCCGGACTGAGGTCGGGATTAGCCTGCGTGTTCAACCCCGGCTCCACCGGGGCGCTGACGACCATCGAGTACGAGCCCGGTCTCGTGCAGGACCTCCCTGACGCCCTGGAGCGGCTCTTCCCCAAGGGCATCGTGTACAAGCACGACGAGACGTGGCACGACGGGAACGGTCACTCCCACGTACGGGCCTCGATGATGGGGCCTGGACTGACCGTCCCCTTCGTGGACGGGCGGCTCACCCTGGGCACCTGGCAGCAGATAGTCTTCGTGGAGCTGGACAACAAGCCCCATGACCGACGGATCGTGGTCCAGATGGTCGGTGAGTGAGAACCTTTCTCATCTCCACCATCCAATCAGAAAGGTTTATTTCGCATTCGGTCGAATCAATTCGACGCGACATGGGAGGGTGCGTTTGACCGTCGGTAGCGATGGCAGGGCCCGTCAGTGGCGTTCGGCGTTCAGGTCCGGTGGGAACGGAGAGGGGCCCATCGACGGTGGGGCGCTCATCGTGCTGACCGCCTCCGCCTCCGAGATCTCCGACTACAGCGGGTACAACCCCTTCGGCAAGCCCGTCCCCAACCCCTTCATCGCCTTCACCAGCGCGTTCCCCAGCTCCGTCGCCCCCCGAAAGGTCCTCCGCAGGAGATGGCTGACCCCGGATGAGAAACCGGATCACACGGCCAAGTTCGTACCGCTGGGCCTTCGCAAGGTGGAGTCCATCCTACTTCAGGAGTACTCAGAGGAGCAGGTCAAGGTGGTCCACCCCGAGAGCCTGCACATGTGGGTGGGCCCGGAGACGAGGGTGCTCGGTATCAACACCATGAACCCCCTGGGCCTGGCCTACGTGGATACCACGTACTCGTCCCTCATCGGCATGGGTGGCGAGTCCATCAACAGCGCCGAGTTCAAGCACACGGTGTTCCACCCCAGCGTCCTGGAGCACCGGCCCACCGTCCTCGTCGGGGGAGGCGGCTCCTGGCAGATCGACAGGGCAGACCTGTTCGACGAGCTGGGAGTGACCTCAATCCTGACGGGCGAGTGCGAGAACGTGATCCTGCCCACGTTCAGGAAGGCCATAGGGGGCGAGCCGCTGCCTAGGGTCATCAAGGGGGGCAGGCCGGAGATCGAGGACATACCCCCGATCCGGAGCAGGTCCACGTACGGCCTCGTGGAGATAATGAGGGGCTGCGGACGCATGTGCAAGTTCTGCTCCCCTACCCTGCGCAAGCGCATCGACTTCCCGGCCGAGTACGTGGTGGAGGAGGTGGAGAGGAACGTGGCAGGCGGCTCGAACATGGCCTTCGCTGCCACCGAGGACGTGTTCCTCTACAAGCACCTGGAGGACTTCCGACCCAACAGGAAGGCCATCGTCGACCTGTTCTCCCGCATCGCCGCCGTGCCGGGGGTCGACTTCGTCCAGATCTCCCACTCGTCCCTGGTCCCAGCCATCTGCGACGAGAGGATGATAGAGGACCTGACCCACATACTCCTACCCAAGACCCTTTGGAGGAAGGACATCCACCACAACTACCGGGAGGACTTCATCTCCGTCGAGGTGGGCATAGAGACGGGCTCCGTCAGGATAATGGAGGACATCATGCCCAACAAGGCCAGGCCCTTCGACATCAAGGACTGGCCGGAGCTGGTGGTCCAGGCCGTCGGCATCATGAACGACCACTCCTGGTTCCCCCTGGCCACCCTGATGACGGGGATGCCCGACGAGACCGAGGACGACACGATGGCCACGCTGGAGCTGCTGGACGACCTCAAGGACGCCAAGATGTTCTTCACGCCCCTGCTGTTCTTCCCCCTGGAGGATTGCCTCCTCAACAGGTCGAGGCTCGTCCCCCTGGACCGCCTCACCGAGGCCCAGTGGGAGTTCCTGTCCACCTGCTGGAGGTACAACGTGGACTTCTGGTTCCCCCGCTCGCCCTCCTACCGGGTACCCCTCACCCTGGGTTCAATCATGACCTACCTTCTCTACTATAGATGGAAGCACGGCAACCACGTGGCGCGACACCTCTGGAAGGTGGCGGGCTTCCCCAAGGGCTTCTGGCCCGAGAGCCTCGTCCGTCCCAGGGTCGTGGGGGGATGCGACCTCGCCCTGTGCGTCGAGGACGAGGCCGACCTTTCCCCCTCGACCGACGAGGAGGACCTGATGAGGCGCAACGGGCGCTTCGGGGAGTCGGCGTAAAGGGGCGATACCAGAAACCTTATCCGTTTATAAGGCCAATCAAGGACCGATGGCAGTACCAGGCAGGTCGCTGGCAGTGCTCGTTCTAACGGCATCGGCTGCGGTCCTGCTGCTCGTCCTCGCAGGGGCTGGGGGCGCCGAGGCCCAGATCCCCTCCATCGTGGTCCAGCTGGAGGAGGCGGACAAGGACCAGACGGCCTTCCCCACCGAGACGCAGAACGACATCCTGGAGTTCGCGGGGTGCTTGACCCTCAACAGGCCCATATGGCCCCCCGGCACGTCCGTGGTCATCGAGATCACAATGGACATGCCCGACCTGGACACCCCGTGGGAGATATCCATCGACCCGCCCACCCACACCTTCACGGCCTCCGAGTCCCAGGCCTTCTCCGCCCAGCTGACCGTGCCTGCGAACCTGCCAGCCACCACGACCATCGGCGAGTCCCTGGTGTTCACGGCCGCCACGGACGACATCCTGCTGTACGACTCCACACCGGACACAGCCCGGGTCAGCATAGCCCAGTACTACAGGATAGGCCGACAGTACTCCACCAAGCCCATCGACATCGAGCAGGGCGATATCGTGACATTCAACTTCACCGTCCAGAACACTGGCAACGGGGTGGACACGTTCACCTTCGAGGTCGCCAACGAGGCGGAGCTGCTCTTCGCCGGCATCACCCACGGCCCCATCAGCTCCGAGCGCATCGAGATGGGCGAGGAGGCCGACGTCACGGTCCAGGTCTCGGCAGACGCCGAGGCCCTGGAGGGCCAGTTCCACTTCAACCTGACCATCACGTCCGAGGGTTCCAAGACCGACCCCAACTTGGAGAAACCGGTGACCAGCAGCATCGAGTGGAACATCGTCATCAAGCCCTCCATCGAGACGACCATCCTGGATAACATCTGGTACATCATCATCGGGGTGGTCGTCGTGGTCGTCGTGGTCATCGTGGTGTTCCTCATGCGTAAGAGGAAACTCTCCCGAGAGGAGCTGGAGGACATGGAGGAGGAGGCCCCCCCACCGAAGAAGAAGCGCAAGAAGCGTCCCGCCAAGAAGGCCATAGACGACGCCGACGAGGACTCCCCCGACGAGGACTAGGCCCCCTCCAGCGGTCCGGTAAGAAAATTATTATATAGCTGCTCCCTTACCCACGTTCCGAGCATCGGACCCCGCTTAGCTCAGACTGGCCAGAGCGGCTGACTGTAGTGGGTTCCCGGGGCCTTGGCCCCGGTCGGCCGCGGTAATCAGCAGGCCCCCGGTTCAAATCCGGGAGCGGGGACCACCCCTTGTCCCATCACAGCTCGCGCAGCTCGCCCAGGGTGGCGAGCCGTTGCTCCCCCGACACCAGGTCCTTGAGGGCCACCTTCCCCTGGGCCGCCTCGTCGGAGCCTATGATGACCGCCCATCGGAGGCCCCGGGAGTCGGCGCCCTTCAGCGCCTTGCCGGTGCCACGCCTCATCACCTCCAGCTCGGCGGTCATGCCGGACCCGCGGAGAGCCTCCACGGCCCTCACGGCCAGGTCCATCACATCACCGCTCCGGTCCATGGGAACGACCAGCGCCCCCTCCCGGGCCGGCTCCTCGTCCTTTCCCATCTCGACGGCGATGGCGATCCTGTCCAGGCCGATGGCGAAGCCGGTGGCGGGCACGTTGTCCAGGCCGAATATCTGACCCAGCTCGTAGGCCCCGCCCCCGCAGATCTGCTTCTCGGCGCCGAGGCCCTCCCAGTCCACCTCGAACACCACGCCAGAGTAGTAGTCCAGGCCCCGGGCGATGCCCAGGTCCACGGTGTACTCGATGCCCTCGTACATGTCCAGGTACTCCAGGGCCTGTCCCAATCGCGAGAGGGCGTCGGCCAGCCCGTCGTAGTGGCCGTAGGCGGACATGACGTGGTCGACCACGTCCCGCCCACCGGACATGTTGACGAAGTCTTCGACCAGCTCGAAGTTGGTGTAGCCCACGTCCCTCTGGTCGAAGAGGGTCTTAAGGGACGCCATGTCCCCCTTGTCGATCATAGGGAAGGCCTGGCTGGCCACCTGGGCCTCGACTCCGATGGCCTTCATGAGGGCGTGCAGCGCGCCCACGTGGCCCACCCGGACCTCGGGGTCCTTCACGCCCGCGGCCTCGATGGCCCTCACCGCCAGGGCGATTATCTCGGCGTCACCCTCAGGGTGGGGCGAGCCTATCAGCTCGGCACCGAACTGGAAGAACTCCCTGTACCTCCCCTTCTGGGGCCTCTCGTAGCGGAAGCATGGTCCCGTGTAGAAGACACGGACGGGCTTCGGTGAGTGGGTCAGCTTGTCGGCGTAGAGGCGCATGACCGCCGCCGTCATCTCCGGACGTAGCGACATGGACCTGCCGCCCTTATCCTCGAAGACGTACATCTCGTCCACGATGGCGGGGCCGGACTTGGCCACGAACAGCTCCGTGGTCTCGAAGGTGGGGGTCTGGACCTCCCCGTAGCCGAAGGTCAGAGCGGTCGACCTCATGGATTCCTCGATTCCCCTGCGCGTCGACATCTCCTCTGGCAGGAAGTCCCTGGTGCCCCTCGGACGTTCGTTCATCGGACCTCCCAAGCGGGTCGCGTCAAATAAACGTTTTCGGTGGGCCACCTCATCCCTTCGGGGAAACCTTATTTGTCGACCCCGGGCTGGTGCCCATCATGGGGATCGAGAAGTTCAACAGTTTCCTCGGCTGGGTGTTCATCGGCGGTATGGTCGCCCTCCTCGCCACCATGGTAGTCCTGATGGCCATGGGACTGGAGACCTGGGTGATCGCGTGGTTGACGATGGTGACGGCCAGCGTCATCGGCATGACCGCTGGCATGGTTGTCATGATAAAGTCGTTCAAGGTCGAGGACCTGGACGAGGTCACCACCTGAGACCTACCTTCTCAGAGCATGTCCAGGAGCATCCTGTGGATGCGCAGGTCGTCGGTGAGCTCAGGGTGGAAGCTGGCGGCCAGCAGGGAACCCTGACGGACCATCACGGTCTTATCGCCCAAGGTGGCGATCGGCGTGCAGTCGTCCCAGGTCCGGACCACGGCGGGGGCCCTGATGAAAACGGCATGGAAGGGAGAGTCCAGGCCCTCCACATCCACATCTGCCTCGAAGGACTCCCTCTGACGACCGAAGGCGTTACGGTCCACCTGGGCGGACAGAAGGCCTAGGAGGCGCGTGTCCGTTCGCTCAACCTCGTCGTCCCCCCGCTGGCACATGACTATCATGCCGGCACAGGTCCCCAATATGGGCATCCCCTCCTCGGCCCTGCCCACCACACGTTCGAACAGGTCGAAGGTGACCAGAAGCTTGGAGATGGTAGTCGACTCACCGCCAGGCAGCACCAGGGCGTCCACCCTCTCCAGGTCGGAGAGCCTCCTGACCCATATGGCCTCGCCCCGCTCCCCAGCCTCGGCGAAGGCCCTGTTCAGGGTCTCGATGTGCTCCGACACCGCACCTTGGAGTCCGACCACGCCCGCGGTCCTCACGACCATCCGCATCGCGAGGCAGCGGATTAACCCTTTGGTCGATGCCACAAGCCTTTTGACGGGGATAGGGTGTACCGTCCATCATGGAGGA
>CP070808.1:1183883-1188715 GCA_020343715.1 Thermoplasmata archaeon | reverse complement strand
GAGACGGGTGCATTGCTCCATGCCCCTTCCGAGCCAGAGCTGGCGGGTTGGAAGGTGAGGAGGACGCTGTTGGGCATACTGCTACTGGCAGCGGGAGCCCTCGGGGCCTACCTGGGGTTCATGGGCATGACCACCGAGGGCTCCGCCGGCGACGGTGCCGTGTTCGTCACCCTGGTGACCATCGGGGCCTCCTTCGCCATCGCCTACTTCGGCCTGAGGTACCTGATGCTGGGCATCAACGGCAAGGGGGTGGTGTTCTACGAACAGGCGGTGGAGGCGGACTTCCAGCACGGCCTGTCCGTGCAGCCCAGGAGGAGCACCGTACCCCTGCTGCACATCCGCCTGACGGGCAGCGAACGGTTGACTTACGGCCAGGCGATCACCGTGTCGGGCCACGCATTCAAGCTGCCCCCATCCCTGGTGGAGCGGTCGGACCCCTGGTACCTGGGCTCCCTGGGCCGACGGCCCATCACGCCAGGGGGCGAGGAGGCGAAGGAGCGGTACGAGAGCGGCGAGCTGACGCCGTACGAGCATCCCGTCTCGGAGCCCCTTCCCGACCACGGACCGGCATGGACGGACCCGGGCACGCTGCCGATAACCGTCGAGGTCTCCGACGAGCCCGAGCCAGAACCCCCTGCGGCACGTGCTCCATCTGCGCCCGCCAGGCCTTCGGTGCCTCCCCCGGTGGCGGTGGACCTGTCGCCCCGCGGCGAGCCCAGTGTGGAACGCGAGGTGCCTGAGCCCCCGGCGATGACACAGGCACCGGAACCTGAGATGGAGGTGGTGATGGACCTGCCCGACGTGGTGCCTCCCCCAGAGACGCCCCGGATGGCGATCCCTCCACCACCGGAGTACCGGCCGAGGGACATCCGGGTGCCCGAGCCTCCTGAGCACAGGGAGATGGAGAGGGACGACGAGATTGAGCCCATCGCCCCTCCTGAGCCGGTCCAGGTCACGACACCTGTCCCCCCCGCCGAGCCAACACCCCCGCCGGAACCGCCACCTCCCCCGGCGACCGTTGCCCCGCCCGCCCCCAGACCATCACCCTCGGACGAGTGGGAGCTGGAGGAGCTCCCGCCCCCGGAGGAGAAGAGGAAGCGCCCGTCCCCGTCGCCGGGTGGGGATTGGGAGGAGATGTGACACGGCTTGGACAATCGTTCGGTTGCCCTGTGCCGAGATTCCATTTTCGTCTTCACCGCACTATACAAATGTATTTATACCAAACCCTACAATAAAAAAAGGGAACGCTTGGTCAAAGCGTTCCCAGGAAGGGGGATTATGGTGTCTGCCGGTAAAGGCAAGGTGAACGATACCATCGAGGCCTTGGCCTCCACTGGAATGCCCAAGGGCATTGCCCGCACCTTGGCCTACCTAAGCTCCAAGGAGGAATGGGCCACCTCCAAGGACATCGAGAAGGCCACGAACCTACGACAGCCCGAGGTGTCCATCGCCGTCCGCGAGCTGGAGGACAAGGGATGGGTCGAGCGTGACAGCCTGAAGAGGGAATCCAAGGGCCGTCCGATCAACATCTACAGGATGTCGGTGAAATTGGACAAGGTCTACACCTCGATCGAGGCGACGGAGAAGGCCAAGATAGGCGAGGTGGAGGACAACCTCAAGCACATCCGCGATCTGTGGGCGCTCAACTGAGGTCCCGACGTCCTAGCGGTCGACCACAGAGATGCCGGAGGTCGAGGCCACCACTACGGAGGTCGTCATGTCCAGGAACAGCCCGTTCTCCACAACGCCGACCACGTTGTTTATCGCCAGCTCCGTCTCATGGGGACGGGGTATGCTGGTAAACCGGCAGTCGTAGATGTTGTTACCATTGTCCGACACGAAGGGGGATTCGTCCCCGCCCAGTCGCAACGCGGGAGCACAGCCCAGGTCCGCCAGGGCACCGTGGAGGCGGCGATGTCCCATCTTGAACACTTCCACCGGAAGGGGGGACCGGGTACCCAGGATGTCAACCATCTTCGAGTCGTCCACGACGATGATGAGCTCCCTCGAGTGGGCGGCCACGATCTTCTCGCGGACCAGTGCGCCCCCCAGACCCTTGATGAGGTTCAGGTGGGGGTCCACCTCGTCGGCGCCGTCGATGGTCACGTCCAGGCGGCCCAGCTCGTCCAGGTCTCCTAAGGGTATGCCCACCTCGTTGGAGGTCCTCTCGGTCCTGACCGAGGTGGGGACACCGACGATGTCCAGACCCTCCTCGCGCACCCTTCGGCCCAGGGCCAGCAGGGTGTAGTGGACGGTGCTGCCGGTGCCCAGGCCCACCTTCATGCCGTCCGTAACGTACTCCGCGGCGCGCTCGCCGGCCTGTCGCTTCAGGTCCTCCATGTGGATATCCCCCGCAGATGGAACTCGCTACCTCACCGGTCGTCATCGACCTCGATGATTATCTCCTCTTCCTCTTCCTCATCCTCGTCCGAGGACCGCTCCTTCGGTTTGTCGGCCTCGGCCCCCAGGGCCACCTCTAGGCTCACCGACTCCCAGTCGCCGTCGGGCTTGTCCAGGTCCACGACGATGTCGGGGGTGCCCTTCTCGGCGGCCTCCTCTCGCCCGGCCTCGGCCTCCTTTGCCTCCATCACCGCCAGCTCCACCTGGAGGTCGTCGGCGTGGAGGTGGACCCCCGGGCTCCCCTCGCCCTCGGTGGCCCTCTGGTCGTCGATCACCCCGTCCGACAGGGGTCTTGGCGTGTGGGCGGACATCTCCAGGTCCGAAGGCTCCTCGCCCTCCACCAGGTCGATCTCCTTGAGCTCGTATCGGCTGGCCTCCTTGGCCCGCTCCTTCTCCTCCAGCTTGCGCTTGAGGAGCTCCTGCACCTCCTGGTGGATCCGGCTGTCGGAGGCCTTCGGCTTCCTCTCGGTGGTGTAAGACAGCAGGTCCTCGGCGTCCTCGACGGCCTGGGCCGCCCTCTGGTCCTCCGAGGTATCCGCCGCTTCGCCGTCCTCGGCGCAGGCCTCCTCCTCATCGACGGGTGCGTATCGGAAGGCGTCGCGGACCCGGGTGGGCATGACGCGGCCCAGGGCCTCCTCGTCAAGCTGCCTCTCGGCGAGGGCCTCGGGCGGTGGCGAGAACCTGTGCCACTTGGAGAAGCCGGCACCTGCCGCCAGGGCCCACTCGTCCGAGTAGAGCATCGACATCCGGGACCAGCTCCCCGCCGTGACGCCCTGGTCCATCAGGGCCGCCTCCAGTGGGGCCTTGTCCGTGTCGTACCGGGCCTTCTCCATCATGACTGCCCCGAGCCGGGGCATCCCCGGTGCATCCTCCAGATCGTTCGGAAGGACCACGGCCAGCAGGCCCGTGCCCTTGGACGCCCCCAGGACGCGTGACGTCAGCCGTTGGGCGAAGGGGCGCTTGGAGATGAAGGTGGCCGGGCTCTCCACCTCGGGCACGACCACGAGGAGCCTGCCCTCCTTGCCCTTCAGGCGGCACCACTCGAAGGCCTCGAGCAGGACGGCGGTTATCGTCGAGTTCCTGTCCGCTACCTGGGTCATGTGCGACAGGAGCACCACGTCGATGTGGCCCCTGTCCGATGGCTCCCCCTCGTCGGTGCAGGACACTGGCGTCTCCAGCAACCTCCTCAGGTCCACGGGGGCTCCGTAGGATAAAGCGGCGTTGCGTAGGTCCTCGGCCATGTCAGTCAGCTCGGCCACCAGCGCCTCGGCCACCTCACCCGTCAGGGGCGCATCTGGGCCGGACAGGCCCTGCCTGATGGCCTCCACCATACCCTGGACCGTCAGGATGGACGGGTTGCTCTCCTTCACATGGTCCAGCAGGCCCAGGAACCACCCTGCCACGCGGTCGTGGTCAGGTGTACCCGGCCCCATTTCCGCCATCGTCGCCAGCAGCTGTGGCAGCCAGGCCCGAAGGCGTATCCATGGCTCGGTGTGGGCCGCGCTGGAGAGCCCTGACATGGGCTTGAACACCACGGGGATGCCCACGGGCGAGGAGGGAGTGAGTAGCCTCAGGTCCACGTCCCCCAGCTGGTCCTTGTCGGCCCGATCGGTCAACAACGCCGACAGGTGTCCGTCCAGGTCGACAACCAGGACCCCCGCTCCCAGGTGACCCGCCCACTTGGAGATGTCGGCCACCACGGCGGCGGACGCCCTCGGGGTCCCTATGACCCCCAGGTGCCCCCTCAGGGAGCTGGCCGGCACGTTCGCCTGCTTCGACGAGCCCTCGCCCAGCACCAGTGGTCGGACGTTCCCTTCAGCCATGGCTAACGAAGGGACCGGTCAGCATAAGAAAGTATTGCCATCGGTCTCAGCCCTTCGACAATCCTTATCACCAGGCAGGACCGTTCCACCCCCGATGGTGGTGGAGCACCCGTTCTCAAACGGTGACGACCCGGTGCCAGGGTCCACCCACGTCCTGGGCGTGGACGAGGCGGGCCGAGGACCCGTGATGGGCCCCCTGGTGGTGGCGGCGGTGGCCGTGCCCGTGGAAGGGGGCGAGGATTGGCTCCGGGAGCTGGGTGTCCGCGACTCCAAGAAGCTGGCGGCGGAGCGCCGGGACAGGTTGGCGGACGTCATCGGGAAGGAGTGCGTCCATCAGGTTCTGGAGGTCCCCGCCGAGGACATCGACGCCCTCCGGGCGACGGCGTCGCTCAACGTGATCGAGTCACGCCTCTTCGCCTCTGTGGCCCTTGCTGTGGTGGATCGGCTGGGCGAGGGGATGAGGGTCACGGCGTACCTGGACGCCGCGGATACCTCGGAGACGACCTTCGAGCGGTACTTCCGAAGCTCCATGGCGGACTCCCCCGGGGCCGACGCGGTGCTGAGGGTGGTCTCCCGCCACGAGGCGGACGATGCCTTCCCCGTCGTCTC
>CP070808.1:1181761-1183783 GCA_020343715.1 Thermoplasmata archaeon | reverse complement strand
GCCAGCCCTCGTCGACCTCGGTGTAGAGCCGGGAGAAGGTGCGGAAGCATCCCGCACATGGGGTCAACAGGGTGCGGGCGCCCGAGGCGACGATCCTGCCCATGCGGTCCTTCGCTACCTCCTGGAACTCGCCCTCGGCTCCTGCGAGATGGTCCATGTAACCACAGCAACCCTCCTCGAGGCCCAAGACAGCGTAGTCGACTCCAGCCGCCTCCATGACCTTCGTCAGGGCCGCCAACGCTCTGGGGTCCTGGTACGAGTAGACACAACCTGGGAAAAGGAGCACATCGGGGGACCACGCCTCGTCCACAATCACCCGCTCCGCAAGCCCATTGGGGTAGGCCTCGGTACGCCCCTCTCGCGGCTCCCCGAAGGGGTTGCCATCGGCCTCGATGCTCGCGACCATATCGGTCATCCCGTCGGGGGAAAGACCGTTCGCCCAGAGTCCTTGACGGACGCCGATGACGTGGTCGAGGACCGGTGCGTCCTGGGGGCACTCCTGGACGCATCGCAGGCATAGGGTGCAGAGGTGCGAGGCGGTGACGGCGGCGGCGTCGAGCCATTCGGTGAGGGGTCGCCGCTCAACCGGGTGAAGGAGCCCGGTCATCCTGTCGTTCACATGGACATCAGGTCCCATCAACCGCTCCCGGTCCAAGGGCAGGAGCCCTCCCTGCTCGGCGACCAGCTCGCACAGGTCGACGATACGGACGGGGGGGACCCGCCCCTCTTCGCCCTCATCGTAGCCTGCCTCAGCGTAGTAGCAGTCCAGGTGGACCTGGCACATTGGGCAACCGGTGACGAGGGCGTCCACCCCGGCCTCATGGGCCCGGAGCAGGATCGACTCCCGGTGGTCCTTCGACCAGGCGTTGCAATTGACCCAGGCGCTGACGCCACAGCAAGGTTCCTTCCCCCTGGGCCAGCCCAGGTCGACCACATCGGCCACCAGGTCCAGGAGCTTCCTGGGAGCCTCGTACTCGCCCCGGAAGCGACCCAACCTGCATGGATCGAAGAATGCAACCTTGGGACGCGGCCCCTTCGCGGGCGTTAGGTCCAGGTCACGATCGGCGAGGAGCTCGCTGACGTGGACCGCATCGACGCCGTGAAGGTCGCGGATCGCGTGGGCGTCCTCGGCTGAGGCGCATACCACGGGCCCTCCGCCGGTCCCCTTAATGGCCTTGTTCAGGGCCGGAACCAGTCGGCGTCCAAGTGCCTCGAACTCGTCCAGGCGACCGCTGTACCAGAGGTCGTGACCGGACCCACCACCCACGATCCGTGGGCGTAGGTCGGCGGCGTTGAGGAGCAACAACGCCGCATGGGGTCCGACGGCGTACTCGGTCTCCCTGTCGAAGAACGGGTCCATCAGGGCAGCCGGACCTGGGAAGAACACCAGGTCATCACCCGTCTCGATACCGGACATGGAGGCGTGGAACTCCCCCAGTCTCGACGACGCGCCCTGGGCCTCAAGGCTGGCGAGGTCCGCGAACAGCCCCTGATGGGAGGTCTGTGGACCACCCAAACGACGGGAGGTGGCAACCACCTTCGCGAGGTCGAGGCCCGAAGGGCAAACAGGCTCGCAGATGCGGCAGCTGGTGCACTCCACCGCCCCGAACCTGTCACACTCGCACCCGTGAGCGGGGAGGGTCAACCCTTTCCACCCCCCTCGGCCTTCCTTGCCACCCTCGCCATCCTCCGGGATGCCTCCCTGAACAGGGCAGCGTCAGCGGAACTGGTGTGGACCAGGGAGAGCCTATCGGGGTCGATCCCCATCATCGCCAGCAAGCGCCGGGCCTGGTCGAGCCGGCCGGCCAGGGCCCGGTTGCCGTCCACGAAGGTGCACTGGTCCGGAAGGCAGGCCAGTACCATGACCCCGGCCGCGCCCCGGGTGAATGGGTGCACCAGGTCCTCTACGGAGAGCCTCCCGGAGCAGGGTACCCATACCGGGAGGACCTCGACGGGGACCTCCATCTTTCGGGAGCCTGCCAGGTCAGCGGCGTTGTAGCCGCAGCTGTTGCAGCTGTACGC
>CP070808.1:1176008-1181661 GCA_020343715.1 Thermoplasmata archaeon | reverse complement strand
AGGTCAGGTCCAGGTAGTAGTCGTCGTTGTTCGACGGGGTGGCGAGGATGTACACACCGTCCGCGCCCGAGAGGTCCACGCCGATGGTGTGGGCGATGGAGCCGGTCAGGCCGGTGCCGTCCACGGCGCCCGCCAGGGGCTTGATGGCGCCCGGAACGGTGTCGTCGTCGCCCTCCTCCTCGATGGACAGGACGAACATCTCCACGTCGTCGATGTCAAGGTCCATCAGGGTGAAGGCGTCGATCATGTTCCCGTCCAGGTCCACGATGTCGCCGTTCGCGTCGATGTTGAACTTGCCGGTGGACACGGGGGTGCCGTCGACTATAAGCCAGCCCTCGTAGTGACCCGATGAGAGCATCGGGAGACCATCGAAGTCCAGCTCCAGGTCGTAGTCGTCCGGGGCGAAGTTGTTGCTCGGGGTCGCGAGTATGTACGTACCCGAGATGCCGGTCAGGTCCACGCCGATGTTCGCCGCCAGGTCCGCCGACTCCTTGTCGACGTCCAGGGCGCCCGCGAGGGGCTTGACGGCCGCGGGGATCTCGTCGGTGTCGCCCTCGGGCTCGATGGAGAGAACGAACATGGTCGCCATCTCCAGGTCAACGTTCTTCACGCGGAAGGTGTCGATGGCCTTCCCGTCCAGGTCGACCAGGTCGCCGTTCGCATCGATGTTGAACTTGCCGGTGGACACGGGCTGCCCGTCGATGATCAGCCAGCCCTCGTAGTGGCCACTGGCCAACGGTTCCAGGTCGACGAACTGGAGGTCCAGCTCGACGGTGCGGTCTTCTGCTATTGCGCCGGCCATCAGCGAAACGAGCATGATGGCCACAATCGTCGTCGTTGCGATCCTTTTCACGGAGTTGCCTCCTTTGTCTGAGGCCTCCGACGACGGTGAGTATAAAAAGGGATTTTTCAAGGTTCTTTCCTAGTTATACCCTAATTCATACCCAATAACGAGTAAAGGGCTACTTCTGGGAGGCGTACAGGAGCACGCCCAGGGCCACGCACCCGAAGGCCATGACGACGGTGAGGAGCTGCGAGACGAACTCCGTCAGGTCGGCCATCATGGTCACGAACGCGTACACCAGTAGCAGGTTCTGGGCCAGGAAGAAGGCGGCCACCAGGACGAGGCCCATGGTGAAGGGGGCGCGGACCTTGCGGTAGCTGTTGGCGAAGGTTATGAGCAGGCCTAGGGAGAGAATGGCCGCGACGGCGGCCAGCACGACAGTGGCGGTAACGAAGACACTAGCCATTGTATCAACTATCCATTTGCCTTTTTATTAGACTTCACCAGAATCTCGCCCGAATCGCCCACCACCGAGGACCGTATCTTCTCGAACACGTCCATGTGCTGCTCCATGGCGCCGGACACGAAGTACATCGAGCCGTAGGCCTTCCCCTCGGGCCTGGCCAGGATGTGGTTCTTGGTCAGCACGTCCAGGTGGTGGCGCATGGTGCGGTAGTCCAGCTCCAGCTCCTCGGACAGCTGGTGGGCGTTGAAGGGCCTTTCCAGTAGTGCCTCTATGATGCGGATCCTGTTGAGCCCCCCGCGAGTGCCCGCGAGGAGGTACCAGAGGAGCTGCTTCAAGAGGTTCCCCGCCAGGCCAATCGGCGAAGGTGTTTAAAGGTCTTTCCGGCAGAGTGGTGAGGGTACTGTTCCTTGAACACCAATTGAATGGGATGTTCTGACCTCTTACAGGTCTTGGGGTCACATCCCCACCTTATTCGGGCATAGCATTATATCTCGATACTGCTAGCGAATGGTGTAACCTCTCAACGCATGGTTGCTCCGTGATGCCCTTTTTGAAGGTTCGCGGTCGATTTTTCAAGATTAAAAAGGAGGAGAAGGATGAACCCGCCCAAGTCTCGTCCCAAGGGGAATGGCCCTAGGAAGGTCAAGCCAAAGCGCAGGCCACGCAGGATGGTGGTCATCGGGGTATCCCTCCTCGTCTTCGCGGCAGCTTGGAGCACCCTGGTCGTCCCGAGCCTCTTCGCCATGGGAGGGAACGGCGGACCGGACGGTGATGGAGGGACCTCCTTCGGGGCCCAGGGCGATGGTGGTTCAGGCCTGGACGAGGATACGGCAATTCTGGAGGGTCGCATCGGGTTCATGGGCCTGATAGCATCCCTCATGGATGACGATGGCTCCGAGGAGCCCTTCGATTTCCTGAACATCACCAGGGCCGACCTCGACCTCCAGTGGACCCCTTTCCAGATAACGGGTCAGGGCATGGTGGACCCCGAGACGGGTGACCCGTTGTTCGGGGATGGGGACGGTTCCTTCGCCGGTGGCGCCGCCGCTGGTCTGGAGGGCGGTTCCGACCCCATCGGCCCCGAACCCAGGGACTACCGGGTCTGGAACGCGTTCATCAACGACTCGGTGGTCGCCAGGTACGTGGCCGAGAGGACCCTGGAGGGTAGGACCGTCCGGGTCTACGAGGTGGACGTCCGAGGAGCGGCGGTAGACATGGCGGCCCTGTCCGCCAGCGGGCTGTTCGGCACTGATGGATTCGGAGGGGCGGACCAAGGCTCCGATGCGGGTCCCGATGAGGGTTCGGGGTCCTCCTCGGACGTCGGCGACATGGGTGCGGCCTCCTTCCTCGGCGAGGGTTCGGACATCAGCTACGACGAGCTGTCCACCTACTACGTGGACGCGGCAACGGGCATCCCCCTGGACCTGGAGATGGACCTGCTGGTCAGCATGGTGTTCCCGGACGCTTCCCTGATGATGGTCACCGAGGGGAAGCAGGTCACCACCACATACGGGGAGCTTTGGGTGCCCCACCCGGTCGTGCCCGGGGCATACGACAGCATCGACGTGAAGATAGAGAGCCATCTGCTCACCGAGGTCCAGGACATCGACGAGACCATCGCCGTGTTCGACAGCTGGGTCGTCTATTACGACAACGCAACGGGGGAGCCGCTCCCTGACCAGTACCAACCCGATCACGAGATCTACGCCGTCGACCGCACCACCTCCCGGTACGTGGCCGGCTTCGGTAACTCCGACAGGAAGGGCTATTATGGGTTCCCCGTCGGGATGGCCGAGCGCCGTGACTATCCCATGTGGGACGCGATGGCCAATTCAATCGTCGATGCAAGGTTCGTCGATGAGACGGTCGTTGGCGGCCGGGAAGCGTTCATCTACGAGCAGGTCGCCGAGGACGTGGTGGTGGAGGGGCCCAACATGGTCCTCCCCGTCTACCGTCACCCGGGCCTGGAGTACGTGTACGACAGCACCACGACCTACACAATCGACTCCAGGACCGGTCTCCTGCTGGACCTGGTCGTCGACGCGACGGTCCTTCTGGCGCCACCCGGGCCCGTGAAGCCGTTCACCCTGCCGGTCACATCCTTCTCCTTCGGTTTCGACGACGACTTTACCGAGATGATGGTCGGCATCTCCAACCTATACGAGGAGGTCCTGCTCCCGCTGTCCAACGAGGAGGTCCCGGTGTTCGGTATGGAGCTGAGCTTCACCCCCGAGATGACCGACCTCCTGGTCGAGGTCGCCTCCTTCGTCGAGGTCCTCGACAACACCTTCAACCTCTGGGTCCCCGTCGCGGTGGTCCTCACCGGGGTCTCCCTCGTTGCGGTCGGTACGCTCAGGATGAGGGCGTTACCTCGGGACAGGTAGTGTCCTCACGAGTGATGACCCATAAACCTGGCCGAAAGGGATATAAATAAGGCACCCGATAGGTCTGTCGATGATCAAGGAGTACTGGGACGACGTGGACCCTGGTAACAGGCCCCGCATCGACCGGGAGGACGAGGCGGCGGTGATGGTGGAGAGACCCACCCTGGCCGAGATCTTCCCCGAGGACCTGACCAGGATGACGGTCCTGACGGTGGGCTGCGACGACCACGAGCCACCGAAGGAGCTGGCCCGCCGTGGCGCCAAGGTGGTGGTGGTGGACCCGGACGAGGAGGCGCTGGACGAGATGTTCCAGAGCATGGCCGCCGAGGGGCTCGACACAGATCTGGTCGTCCACGATCCCTTGCATATGGAGTCGATACCCGATGACGGGGTCGGCCTGGTCACCACTGGCGCGACCGTCAACGAGACACCGCAGCTGGACCGTCTGTACCGGGAGTTCTTCAGGGTCCTGGCCCCCGGAGGCGCGCTGATGGTCATCACGCCCCACCCCCTGGTCAGCGGGGGACACGGCATCACCAGCGACAACGGCAAGAACCAGTGGCTGGTGGACGACTACTTCGCCCCCGTCAAGGTGTCTAGGCAGTGGACCATCGAGGAGCACGTGAGCGCCCTCAACGTCTGCGGTTTCTACCTGGAAAGGCTCCTCGAGCCCAAGCCTGACCCCCGGACGAGGACCATCAACACCACCTCGTGGAACCTGTTCAACAAGATACCACAGCTCCTGGTGTTCGTGGCCCGCAAGCCCCGCCAGGTCTAGGCTGCTGCTTCAGCAGTGGCACCGCCCTTGGGCTTTCCCACAACCTCCTCAAGGGCTTCGCGGATCCCGGCCAGGCAGGCCCTGGCCCTGTCCACGTAGTCCTTGGGCAGCTGGTGGTCGGAGAAGCGCGCCTCCTCGAACAGCCGGGTAAGCTCCTTCAGCAGATGGTCAGGCACCCAGGGCAGGGCCTCGAAGACGGCCACCTCGAACTCCCTGGCCGTCCATCCCTCCTTCTTCTCCAGGTAGCCGTACTCCTCCAGGATGCCGGTCAGGCCGTCGTAGGCCTTGTAGATCGCCCTCCGCACCTCGTCGTCGGGGGCCTCCCTGAGGGTGGCGAGCCACTTCTCCAGCTCCGACAGCCTCTCGATGACGTCGGGCACGATGCGCTTGTCGAAGGGTCGATACCGGACGGCGAAGGCCATCGACAGCACGACGAGGGCAATGTAGATGGGGATGAGGCCGTCGCGGGCCGCGTCCACCCCCTCCTCGAATTCGGCGACCTGGGCCTCCTCCCAGTCGTCGACGCCGTCACCGTCGGTGTCGGTGTCGTAGGGGTCAGAGCGGAGATCCATCTCCCGGTCGTCGGTGAGTCCGTCACCATCGGCGTCCACGTGGTCGGGGCGCATGTTCCTCTCCGCCTCGCGGCCGTCGTCCACCCCGTCGCCGTCGGTGTCGACCCTGTTGGGGTCAGAGGGGTGCACCAGGTAGGTGGGGACGTAGCCCATCTCCTCACCGTCGGTCAGGCCGTCCCCGTCGGAGTCCCGGACCAGGGGGTCCGTCCTCCTGTCCAGCTCCTCGCCGTCGGGCACCTCGTCGCCGTCGGTGTCCCAGTTTACGGGATCGCTCCCCAGCTCCAGCTCCAGCCCGTCGGACAGGCCGTCCAGGTCGCTGTCCCAGCTGTCGGGGTCGGTGCCCAGCCTCGCCTCCTCGGAGTCGGGTATGCCGTCGCAGTCGGCGTCGAGGGCCATGTAATCGTCGGCGGGGTCCAGGGGGTCTGTCTTGTACTCCAGCTCCTGGATGTCGCAGGAGCCCGCACCGTCGGTGTCCCGGTCCAAGGGGTCGGTCCCCAGGAGTATCACCTCCACCCCATCGGCCACCCCGTCGCCGTCGGTGTCGCCGTTGACGGGCGAGGTGCCGTTGAGCAGCTCGGACCCGTCCTCCAGGAGGTCGTGGTCCGTGTCCGGGTCGATGGGGTTCGTACCCAGCTCCCACTCCACCGAGTCGGGGATGCCGTCGTCGTC
>CP070808.1:1172561-1175908 GCA_020343715.1 Thermoplasmata archaeon | reverse complement strand
TTCGCCGGCTCGGGCCGCGAGGACATCGTCGACGGGCCCAGGGAGAGGGCCGCCCTGGCCCAGCCCTCGGGCATCGACACCGACGGGGCCCGCTTGTTCTTCGCCGACTCGGAGGTCTCGGCCGTGAGGCTCGTCCAGGACGACGAGGTTCGCACCCTGGTGGGCAAGGGCCTGTTCCACTTCGGCGACGTGGACGGCAAGCTGCCCGTGGCGCGGTTCCAGCATCCCCTGGGCGTGCTCTGGAACGACGGCGTCGTCCTGGTGGCCGACACCTACAACCACAAGATCAAGCTCATAGACCTGGAGATCGGCTCGGTCCACACCCTGGTGGGCACAGGGGAGTCGGGCTACTCCGACGGTCCCGGCCGCCATGCCATGCTCAGCGAGCCCAACGACATCGCCCTCCTGGACGGCAACATGTACATCGCCGACACGAACAACCACCTGGTACGCCTGTTCGACCCCGCCTCGGACCGCCTCTTCACCTTCAAGTTCACCAACGAGGAGGTGCTGTACCCCAAACCCCAGGGCCTTCGCATGACCCGGATCGTTCTGGCCCCTGTGGACGTCTCCCCTGGTGACGCCACCGTCCACCTTAGGCTCGAGCCTCCCGAGGGCCATGTCTGGTCCGCCGACGCGCCCCACCACCTGGAGGTGACAGCGGACGACCAGATAGAGGTGGGCGACATCCCAGAGGTGGACGACGGTTGGGACGTGGATTTCCCCATCACATCCCCCGGGGAGGGCACCACCAATATCAGGTTCCATGCCGTGGCCTACTTCTGCGAGGAGGAGGTGCCGGAGCTCTGTCGCTTCGTGGCGGTGGAGCTGGTGCTGCCAATCACTGTGACTGATGCTGGCGATGGGATAGTTGAGGCATCGTTTCGTCCCATGGCCGATTGAATTGGACGTTCTGGTAGTTTCTCAAACATTAACCAATAATTGAGTAATTACCCAATTGGGGGAAATCACTTAATACCCTGGCCGCTTAGTTGGTGTGGGAGGGGAGTTTTGACACCCATGCGGTGTTAGGTTGACCCCCAGAGGTGAGAGATATGGACAAGACCTCGAGAACGATACTTGTGTTGGGCGCCACCGGCAACCAGGGTGGCGCCGTGCTTCGGCACCTCATGCCCCGAGGCTGGAGGCTGCGCGCGATGACCCGCGACGCCTCCAAGCCCGCCGCCATGGACCTGGCCGCGCAGGGCGTCGAGGTGGTCGAGGGCGACTGGATGGACCCCGAGTCGCTGGAACGTGCCATGGATGGATGCTACGGCGTGTACGCCGTCACCACACCTTACGAGGTGGGCGTCGAGGGGGAGACGGCCCACGGCATCGCCATGGCGGACGCCGCCCACAAGATGGGCGTGGAGCACTACGTCTACAGCTCCGTGGCCTCGGCGAACGATGAGACCGGGATACCCCACTTCGAGAGCAAGAGGCGGGTGGAGATGCACCTTAAGGAGCTCAACCTGCCGTACACCATCGTGCGGCCCGTCTTCCTGATGGAGAACTTCACCCTCCCATCGACGAAGCAGAGCATCACCAGCGGCACCCTCTCCATGGCCATCAACCCGGACCAGCCCCTGCAGATGATCGCCCTGGACGACGTGGGCTACGCGGTGGCCCGGGTCTTCGACCGGCGGGAGAAGTACCTCCGCAAGGCGGTGGACCTGGCCGGCGATGAGCTGACCATGCCCGAGGCGGCCAAGAGGCTGGGCGAGGCCATGGGCTGCGACGTGACCTTCAAGCAGGTTTCCATGGACAACCTGCGGGCCCTCTCCGATGACTACGCCGCCATGTACGACTGGTTCAACCGAGGCGGCTACCACGTGGACCTGGAGATGCAGCGCGTCTTCAACCCGCGCATCCACCGCTTCGACGACTGGGTGCGAGAGACCAAATGGTCAGACGAGGAGTGCGAGTACCCCACGGCGGAGCACGGCTACATTTGGTGAGGAGGGCCTGGGGATGTCCGTCTGGCTGCCCGATACCGAGGACCACGTGCACACCCTTGACCAGGACTCCGACACCATGCGGCTGACGGTGGTGCTGCCCAGCTACTACATGTACCTGCCCGACAAGCACCACCACCTGCACTTCACATCGACGGACGAGGCGGTTATATCCGTGCCCCCCTTCGAGGTCACCGACCTGACCTTCGACTGGGAGCTACCCGTGGAGGTCCACGGAGGGGGAGAGGCCATCCTCCACCTGGAGGGACAGGTGTTCTTCTGCCCTGTCGCCGACGCCACCATATGCATCTACGCCACCATCGACTCCCGGTACCATGTGCGCGTGGAGCGGGGAGCTGGCCACCGCCTGGAGATCGTCCACGACGTGACCATACTGGACACCCTGGACCAGACGGGGGTCAGCCACCTGCCGCCGGTGGAGGCGGGGGACGAAAACTAGTTCGAGGGGGACGGCAGTGGGGATTTCGAAGGAGGCGATGAGATGACGGAGGAGAGCAAGGTGCAGACCCTTTCCCTGGACGCGGACACCATCCGCGTGTGCCTGAGGTTGCCCGAGGGCTACAAGTTCCTGCCCGACGGGCAGCACCAGGTGTCGATAGAATCATCGGACGAGGCGGTGCTAAAGGTCCCGGAGTTCTCGATACCGGACCTGGGCTTCGACTGGCGCGTACCCGTACAGGTCAAGACGGAAGGGGAGGCCAAGCTGTCGCTGAGCGGCATGGTGTTCTTCTGCCCCGTCAGCGACGAGAGCATCTGCATGTTCGCCGCGCCCAGCGCAGACCTCATCGTGCGTGTCGTCGAGGGCGACGCCTCCGGCGACTGCGAGATCGTCCACGACATCGAGATTATGGAGTGAAACCCTCAATCCGGACGATAATCTTATAGGAGCATACAATCTAAACGGCTCCGGTACGGAGGGACCCCACGGCATGGGGAGGAGTGGACATACAGAGGTGGTCAGGCCACCTCCCACCCCGCGGGAGGACCTGGACAGGGCGCTGGAGGAGCTTGCGTCCCACAGGCAGGAGTGGGTCGACCTGCCCATCGCAGAGAGGTTGGCACTGGTCAGGAGGATAAAGAAGGACTTCCTGCCCGTGATGGAGAGGTGGTCCAGGCTCTCAGAGATGGCCCACGGCACCGAGGGCCGCAGCTTCGGCAACGACAGCGAATGGATCGACATCGCACTGATTAACAGGACCCACTCGGCCCTCGAACGCTCCCTTCGCGGCATCGAAAGGACGGGACGACCCAAGGTGACAGGTGGGTATTCCACGCGCCCCGATGGTCAGGTCGTGGCGCACGTCTACCCCGACAGCAGGGCACACCGGATCCTCTACCAGGGCACCACGATGGAGGTGTGGCTGGAGCCTG
>CP070808.1:1147858-1172461 GCA_020343715.1 Thermoplasmata archaeon | reverse complement strand
CACGGAGGTCAGGTCCTCGTTGTCCACCCACAGGCGGAGCTCCAGGTTGACCTTCGAGGTATCGAACCCCCTGATTAGCACCTCCACCGGCTCTTCCGATTTCAGCCTGGGGTCCCCCTCCATCACGCCCCTCAGGGCATCGGTGACCGTCTCGATTTCTGTGTCCGACGGAAGCGAGAGGCTAACCTCGAGCCGGCGCTTGTCGGTGGCGGCGTAGTCGACCACCGGGTTGTTGATGAGGAGGCTGTTGGGGACCAGGACCAGGGCCCCGTTGTGCTTCCTTATCGAGGTGGTCCTGACGGTGATCTTCTCCACCTTCCCCTCTATGCCCTTAACCTCGATCTCGTCCCCCACCAGGATGTCCTTGGAGAGGATGAGCATTATCCCGGAGATGAAGTTCGACGCGATGTCCTTGACGGCGAAGCCCAGCATCACCCCGACCACACCTATGGTGGTCAGCGCAGCGTAGATCATCTCGTCCACGCCCCAGATGAAGAGGGTGATGAAGACGATGATCAGTATCGTGAACAGGTCCACCATCTGGTCGATGGCCTTGATCGACCTGTCCTCCACGTCCACGCTGGCCAGCTCGTCGTTTACTCGGGTGAAGAGCCTCTTGTTGTAGCGGACGAAGGCGAGGCCGACCAGCCACGTGATCAGCGTCCAAACGATGTTCCAGAAGTTGTCGTCTATGAACTCCAGTACGGCGTTGGCCATGGTGTCCAGCCTCCTACGGCAGGCGTCTGGGTACCCCTAGTGAGGGCCCTCACTCCTGCTCCTCTTCGTCGTCCTTCCCGGGCTTGAACTCGCGGACGCCGTCCCCTTCGGGGTCGGGCGTCCAGACCTTGACCTGCTCGGAGATGTCCATGACGGGCTCCTCCTCGGTGGATTCACCGATGTGGGACAGATCTGGCTCCACCTCGATGGCCTTGGGTGGGGGTTCCTCGGTGCGCGAGGGGATGAGCGTGTCGAGGGCCTTCTCGCGGCGCTCGGCGCGCTTCTCGGCCCCCTCGACGAAGACCCGGTCACGTCCCCTGTCGACCCTCTCCTCTACGGCCTCCACCGCGTCCTCCAGCTCGTCGAAGATCCGCTCGGTGAACGTCACCTTGTCCTCGACGCAGATGATGTCACCGTCGGCAAGGCCCATCTGGGTGGCCATGCCCGGCGAGACCATGACCTCGTCCCTCTTGAGGAGGTCTCCGGCCCTGGCCTTGACCTTCAGGTGCTTGTCGCCTGCCTGCAGCACGACCTGGTGGCCGGGCCTGATCCCGGTGTGCTCGTAGAACTCGGACGGGAGGTGGACGGAGCCCTTCTCCACCTCTCCCTCCCTGCCGATGATGACCTGGCGCGAGAAACAATCGTATTGGTCGTCCATGACCTCAACCTCGGCGCTGGATGGGTGCCTGGGCTATATCATCCTTATGGTGCCTGGTCATCTGGCGTACGCGGACATGGCTCATCGGCGCCTGGCAAGCACAACCAGTGCCACGATGCCCAGGGCCGTCACCATGGGGACAAGGGCGAATCCCGGGGTCTCGTCCTCCACGTTGTCGGGCTCCCTCTCCGTCATGACCAGGGTGGTCATCACGCCCATGGTGGTGTTCCAGTCGGACCTCATCTGGAAGCCTGACATGGACACCGAGGTGCCCTTCGAGTTCGCGTAGGTCTTGAGGTCCTCGGGCCACTCGGCGGTCTTGAACTTCCACCCGTCGGGGGCGGACATCTGCCAGAGGGAGTCGGTGGTCACGTCCCACATGTCACCGGCGCTCTCTGAGGAGGAGACGAAGTCGGCGTAGGTGTGGGTCCCCGCCGCCACGGGCTCGGCGAACATGACGTCCAGGACAACGACCTTGGTGATGGGCGCGCTGCTGGTCGCGCTTCCCACCAGCCCCTGGAACTCCAGGCCCATGGACCGGGTCTGGGAACGCTTGCCGTTGAGCTTGATGTCGGTGGAGTTCCAAGACCCGTGGAGCAGGTACTCGAACCCTATCTGGTCGTCGTACTCGGACTGGGTGACGGTCCCGTCCACGTCGGTGTCGAACTGGCCCCTGAGTGCCCTGGCGTCGTCATCCTCGATGGTCACCTCGATGGTGTAGCGGACGTGCTCCAGCTTCCGGAACTCCACGTGGGCCTGCACCGAGACGGGCCCGGAGGACCCGCCGCCGTTGCCGCCGCCGTTGCCGCCACCGTCCTCGGGGGCGGTGTCAACGTACTGGGACATTCCTGAGAAGTCGAAGGTCTGGACAAAGGTCACCTCCAATTTCTGGGTCACATCGAACTTGGCCTTCTCCACCACCCACGAGATCTCCTCGCCGTCGGCGGAGACGTAGATGGTCGGGTTGTCCTCGACCAGGCCAGGCCCGTTGACGGAGACAATCCCACGGGAGACCATGAATATGTACTCCTTCGCGTCGTCGTCGTCACCTGTTACCCGTACCTCGTAGATGGCATCCGAGTCCCAAGCGTCGTTCAAGGTGAGAGTGACGTTGACGTCGTCACCCTGACCTGCCACCGAGGCCGATAGTATGTCTATATAGCCCCGGTCAGAGAGATGGACGTTGGGCTCTAGGGTGGATTCCACATCATCTGCATCGTCGGCCAGGGTGTGGTCCCAGACCACCTCGGCGGTGGCCGGCCCGACGGATATGAGCATCATCGCGATGACCGCGACGGGGAGGAGGGTTCGAAGGTTGGACATGTGAGTGCCTCCGTCTTTGCATAGCATTGTGCGAAGGTTATATAAATCCGTTATTGGGCAATTTTCAAAAGAATCCAGGACGAACGGGAACGCCACATAAACGTATTTAAACCATCATTGCGTCAATGGAATGGAGGTGTGGTCCGACCTTGTTCCAGCGAATACTCCTCGTACTCGACCCCGCCAGGGACCTGGGAGCTGCCAAACAGTACTCCCTGAACATGGTGCGGAAGTGGGGCGTTGCAGTTGTCGGTCTCTATCCAGTGTTCGAGGAGGCCGCGCCCTTCAAGGCCTCCCAGGGGGAGGGCATCAAGCCCCACAAGTTCGTGGGGAAGGAGATCGCCAAGGAGTTCGAGGCCGAGATCAAGGAGGAGTGCGGTCCCGACGTGGACTGCACCGTCGTGGTGGAGGAGGGTCCTTACGAGGTGACCATCCCGAATGTGGCTGCCAGGGAGGACGTCGACCTGGTGGTGCTGGGATCCTTCCACTCCAAGACGGGCCGGACCCTGGTCGGCTCGGACATCGAGCGCATCATCGAGTACTCCCCATGCTCCATCCTCATCGTGCGCACCAGGAAGACGCCCCCCGAGCCCGGCTCCCTCCTTGCCTTCGCCCACGACGGCAAGGCGGTGTCCCCCAAAGCGGTGCACTGGGTCGTGAAGTTCTCCCAGGAGGTGGGGACGGTGGTCCACCCGGTGGTGGGCGTGCCCCCGCGGGCGCTGGAGGAGGGGAAGCGGACGGCCAACGACTTCGTTGCCGAGATGCTGAACAGCGGCGTGGAGACCGAGCCGCCCCACGTCCTAACGTCCCGTTGGATCCTTGGACCCCACGGAGTGGTGCACCGGGCGGTGGCCGGCCTGCATCCAGCCATTGCGGTCCTGTCCCGGTTCCAGGACGTGGCCCAGGGCAACGCTACCCATTGGCTCGTGCACGAGTTCGTGGCCGACACGCCGTGCCCGACGTTGATCCTGAAGTAGGTTTATCGACTAGGAGGGGGAGAGCGGATGGCGGAAGGAGGCAAGGAGGACGGCTCACCCCTGGGCGAGCCGGACGGCCAGGTCCGACCCGCCGAGTTCTGGGTGGATATCCAGGGCCCCTCAGACTTCCTCTACCGCATCTGGATCAACAGGACCTTCCGCAAGCTGGTGCCAGGCATCGTCATCTTCGGGATCCTGCTTTTCATGCCTACCCCTGACGGGCTCACCCTCGAGGGGCAGCGGACCCTGGCCCTTTTCATATTCATCGCGTACCTTTGGATAACGGAGACATTCCCACTGCCGGTCACGGCATTCATGGCCGGTGTGGGATTGTTGGTGCTGGGCATCTACACCGGGTCGGACAGGGCCACCCAGGCCTTCGCCCCCTACGCCTCGGACGCGGTGTTCATGGTGCTGGGCAGCCTGATTATGGCCCAGGGCCTCATCAGCTCCGGTGGGGATCGGCTCATCGCCGCGTTCCTCATCAGGCACTTCGCCCACTCCACGTGGCGCCTCCTGGGCGGCATCGTGGTGATATCCGCCCTCATATCGGCGGTTATACCGGGCCATAGCGTGGCAGCCTTCATGCTGCCCGTCGTCTACTCGACGATCATGGCCACCGACATGAAGGACAACCGGGGCGAGATGGCGGCCATGATCATCGCCATCGCCATGGGCTGCGAGGTCGGCTCCCTGGCCACCCCCTCGGGCGGCGCGAGGAACGCCATAGCCATCGGCTACCTGCAGGAGCTGCCCGAGTTCGGACGCCAGATAACCTACATGGAGTGGGTTACCCTTGCGCTGCCCCTCACCCTCATCCTTATTCCTGTGACCTTCGGTATCCTGGCCCTCGTCTTCAGGGTAGGCAATAGGCCTTTGGAGGTCACCGCGGTGGAGAGGCCCGAGAACCAGGGCTACAGGCCGTACCTGGGCCTGGGGATCCTGGGTGCCACCGTCGTCATGTTCCTGACGCTATCGGACATATTGTCCCTGGGGGCCGTCGCGATGATAGGCGGCATCCTGATGTTTGTGTTCGGGCTCCTTCGCTGGGACGACGCCAGGGGCGAGATCCGTTGGGGCGTCATCTTCATCTACGGCGCGGCGCTCACCATCGGCAAGGCGATGGAGAACGTTGGTGCCTCCTTCTGGCTCGCTGACGGTCTCCTAGGAGGGCTGGGCCTGGTCACGATATTCGCCCTAATAGCGGTGGTGGTGCTCATCGTGGCGTCCTTCACCAACCTGATGAGCGACGCGGCGGCCACCGCCCTCTTCCTGCCCATCGTGGTGCCCATGGCCATCCTCTTGGGGGCCGGGGGCAACGAGTCGGAGTACGCCTTCCTGATAACGATGGCCACCGGCATCGCCGCAGGCTTCGCCTACATCACCGTCTTCGGGACGCCTCCCAACACCATCGTCCACGCCTCAGGGCTGGTCACAACCAAGGACTTCATGAAGGCTGGGTTCGTCCTGTGGGTAGCATCTGTGCTCATCATGCTGATTTTCGTGAGCACCTACTGGAAGGCGATAATGTAGGCGCGATGGTGCCTGTAAGCTCTACTCGTGGCAGGTGGCGCCCTTCTCGTCAAGGAACCTGCCGAACTGGACGTCCACGGTCTTGATGTGCTTGACGAGCCAGTTGAACATGAAGGTGTTGATGGACTCGGCAAGCGCCTCGGTGGCGCCCTCCTCCTCGAAGTCCATCTCCAGGTTCTTGAGGGTGTTGACGAACTCCGCGTGCTGGCCCTTGTGGAAATCGTACTGGGGGTACTCTAGCTCCACCATGTTCTTCTCCTCGGTGCCGAAGTGGTAGTCGGTGTACTCGATGAGGAAGTCCAGGGTCTTTATGATCTTGGGCACGCCCCTGCTCAGCCTGACCGCCCTGTCCAGCTCGTTCATCTTGTCAATCAGCTGCTTGTGCTGCTCGTCGATGAGCTCGACACCGACGAGCAGGTCCGGGGTCCAAGCGATCTCCGTCATAATCAACCCTCCGATTCTCCCGAGGGAGCGCGTCGCCACGGCATGCCCATAACGGTACTTAGACCTTACTGCCACCAAGGTCCCCCGAAAGGTTATTCCATCGGGACACCGTTGCCGACGGCGAGGTGAGGCGGACGCACGCCCTGGACCCCCTGTTCACGCCCTCCAGCATCGCCGTGGTGGGCGCCTCCAACAAGGAGAACAAGGTGGGATACCTGGTCGTCCGCAACCTCATAAGCTCGGGCTACGGGGGGCCCATCTACCCGGTGAACAGGAAGGCCCCCGAGATCCAGGGGATCAAGGCCTACCCCTCCGTCTCCGACATACCCGGGGAGGTGGACATGGCCGTGAGCTGCGTCCCGGCCCGCTTCGTCCCCACCGTCATCGAGGAGGCGGGGGAGAAGGGGGCCCGCAGCTGCGTCATCATCACCGCCGGCTTCTCCGAGGTGGGCAAGGACGGAAAGGACCTGGAACGCGAGGTGGAGGACATCGCCCTCAGGTACGGCATGCGTCTCCTGGGCCCCAACTGCCTCGGCCTGGTCAACACCGACCACGACATGAACGCCACCTTCGCCTCGCGGACGCCCAGGGACGGCGGCCTCGCCATCATATCCCAGTCGGGAGCGGTGTGCGTGACGGTCCTCGACTGGGCCGAGCAGAACCGGGTAGGCTTTTCCAAGTTCATCTCGGTGGGCAACAAGCTGGACATAGAGGAATCGGACCTCATCGACTACCTGAAGGACGACGACCAGACCCGCATGGTCATGATGTACATCGAGCACATCGAGTCGGGTCGGGAGTTCATAGCCGCCGCCCGGGAGGCCACCCGCTCCAAGCCCGTGCTCGCCCTCAAGTCGGGCCGGACGGAGGCGGGGGCCAAGGCCGCATCCTCCCACACGGGCGCCATCGCCGGGGCGGACTCGGTCTATGAGGCCGCCTTCCGGAAGGCGGGCGTCATGCGGGTACGACGGCTCACGGAGTTCTTCGACTTCGCCAAGGCCTTCACCCAGCTGCCCCTGCCCAAGGGGGGCCGGGTGGCCATCGTTTCCAACGCCGGAGGCTTCGCCGTGGTGTCCTCGGACGCGGTGGCCGACGAGCCCGAGCTGCAGATGGCCTCCTTCTCAAAAGCCATCCTGGACCAGCTGTCCCGGGACCTGCCCGCCGAGGCCAACATCTACAATCCCATCGACGTTCTGGGCGACGCCCGCCTGGAGCGCTACCGCCTGTCCATCGAGGCCATGCTTGCCGAGGACAGGGTGGACTCCATCGTCGTAATCATGGCCCCCGTGGGGACCGCCGCCGTCGCCAACATCGCCCAGTACATAGCGGACCTGGGCGAGCGGTTGACGAAGCCCCTGGTCACCTGCCTCATGGGAGGCGCTGACATGGAGGAGGGCATAAGGATCCTCCGGGCCAGCCGGGTGCCCAACTTCGACTCGCCCGAGCGGGCGATCCAGACCCTGGGGGGCCTTGCCAAGTTCGTACGGTGCAGCAACGAGCCTGAACATGGGGTCCCCGTGATGGTACCCGGGGACAGGAAGGCCGTGCAAACGGCCATCGACGCTGTCCTCGCCCAGGGCCGACTGTCCATGTCCGAGGACGAGGGCTACGACGTCCTTCGGGCCTACGACGTGCCCGTTCCGCCCACCGAGGTGGCCACCACACCCGAGGAGGCCGTGGAGCTGGCCAGGGCCATGGGTTACCCAGTGGTCCTCAAGGTGGCCTCCTCCGAGATCGCCCACAAGTCCGACGCGGGTGGCATAGCGGTGGGCATGGACTCGGACAGGTCCGTCAGGGACAACTTCGAGTTCATCATGCGCAACGTGCGCCAGCGCATGCCCAGGGCCCGCGTTGACGGGGTGACGGTTCAGAAGATGGTCAAGGGCCGCGAGATCATCGTGGGCATCAACCGGGACGACACCTTCGGACCCGTGGTCACCTTCGGCCTGGGCGGCATCTTCGTGGAGGTCCTCAAGGACGTCACCACCCGCATCGCTCCCCTCACCCGTTCCGATATCCGATCCATGATCACCGAGATCAAGTCCTTCCCCATCCTCGCGGGGGCCAGGGGGCAGAGGCCTGCCGACCTGGACGCCCTGGAGGACCTGATAGCCCGAGTGACGCAGATAGCGCTGGACTTCCCCGAGGTCCAGGAGCTGGAGGTAAACCCCCTGCTCCTGGCCGACGAGGGGGAGGGCGCATGGGCGGTGGACGCCCTAATCACCCTTCGGGGGGTAGACCGATGAACACCCTCATCATCGCAGCAGTGAACAGAGAGTCCGGAAAGACCGTGGTTGCCCTGGGCATCGCCCTCAACCACCCAGGAAAGGTCGACTACATCAAGCCCATCAGGGGGACCCTGATGAAGGTGGACGAGGAGGTGCACGAAAGGGACGCCTACCTGGTCCACCAGGCCCTGGGCCTGGAGGGCACCGGGTCGGAGGTGTCCCCCATATCCCTCGGCTCCTCCCAGGGGGCCGACGCCGATTCCCTGGTGGCCCAGCTGAGCAAGCTGGCGGAGGGCTCTGACCTGCTCCTAGTCGAGACGGGCCAGACCGCCGAGATGGGGCTGAACGAGGGCGTGTCGGCCTTCGACCTGGCCAAGGCCATGGGCGAGGACCTCCTCCTTGTGACGGACGCCGACGTGTACAACCTGGACACGGTGCTCATGATGTGCACCTTCGCCGAGAACCGGGGCGTTGGCGTGATGGGGGTCGTCGTCAACAACGACCAGGACGGCCGCCTGGCGGAGCTGGTGAGGGCCAAGGGCATCCCCGTGCTGGGCACCATCCCCTACGAGCCGAGGCTCAGGACCTTCCGTGTCCAGGAGATCCTGGACGAGGTGGGCGGGGAGTGCGTCGCAGGCTCCGGGGGCCTGGACCGCATGGTGGAGAACGTGGTCATAGGGGCGATGACCGTGGACACCGCCCTTCCCATCATGAGGCGGATCCCGAGGAAGTGCGTCATCACGGGCGGCGACAGGTCCGACCTGCAGCTGGCCGCCCTCACCACCGACGTGTCCGCCCTGGTGCTCACCGGTGGGATAAGGCCCAACTCCCACGTGATGGCCGAGGCCCATGAGCAGGACATCCCCATCATCGTCATCTCGGGCCATACCTACCAGGTGGCCGAGAGGTTCGAGCGTCTGGAATCCCGTATCAACCCCGAGGACGAGGAGATGATGGTGATTATCAAGGACCTCATCGGGAACAACGTGGACATGTCCCTCATCCGATGACACCCCTATCGCAGGCCGTCAATCCTAGTCATCCTCCAGGTCGTCCAGCGAGAGGGTCAGGTGGGTAATGAAGCTACCAGTGACGCCCACGGGGACGCCCACGACTATCAGGACCCCCAAGAAGAACTGGGGCTCAAGCCAGTAGAATATGAGGAAGGAGCCGATGGCCGAGCAGACCATTGCCCCCACGAAGTGGAGGAACATCAGACGACCCCGCGCGGACCTGTCGAACATCGGCACCATGGGGACCCTGCGACCCCCATGGACGGGTGTTGTTCAATACCCTTTCCGCTGCCTGCCGAGGGGGCGGCGACGCCCGGGGGCCAGGTACCCCTTCGACAGCCTTTTATCCCGCCATCGCATTCGGTCGAGCACGGCCGGGTGAGGCATTGAAGACGCGCGACATCCGAGTGTGCATCCTCCGCATCGAGGGGACGAACTGCGAGGACGAGAGCATGTATGCCTTCCAGCGTCTCGGCGCCAAGGCCGAGCAGGTCCATCTCAAGCAGCTCACGGGCTCCTCGGTGGAGGGCAACGGGCCTCGTTCGCTGGAGGACTACCAGGTGCTATTCATCCCCGGGGGCTTCTCCTCTGGTGACTACGTCCGCGCAGGGGCCATATTCGCCAGCCGCATCAAGTCGGAGCTGGCCCAGGAGCTCACCCAGTTCATCGACGACGGCTACCCCGTGGGGGGTGTGTGCAACGGCTTCCAGGTGCTGGTGGAGCTGGGAGCGCTTCCAGGCTTCGCCCCGGGACTGGCCGATGCCCCTGAGGCCGTGCTCATGACCAACGACAGCTCCCGGTTCGAGTGCCGGCCCACGCTGCTCAAGGTCGAATCCAAGAGCGGTCCGTGGACCCGACGGTTAAAGAAGGGGGAGGTCATCCAGGTGCCGGTGGCCCACGCCGAGGGCAAGTTCGCCTTCCCCCAGGGGGAGGAGGAGGCCCTATTGGATATGCTCGTCGAGAACGAGCAGATCTGCTTCCGGTACGTGGGCCCCGACGGGGACTACGCCGATTACCCCTACAACCCCAACGGCTCCCTGGACAACATCGCGGGGATCACTAACGAGGCGGGCAACGTATTCGGCATGATGCCCCACCCCGAGCGGGTCTTCTTCCGAAACCGCATGTCCGACTGGACCCGGGTCAAGCAGATGGGCGGGGGCACCGTCACAGACGGGTACGGCCCGGGAAAACAGGTCTTCGACGGGGTCCTGGCCTACGTCCGAAACAAGTTCTGAGGGCCGGTCTCAAATGCCAATGTCCACGCCGTAGGCCACATTGGGCCAGTGCACGTGGATGCGCTCCAGCAGACCCTCGTCCCAGCTCCCGTCGTTTAGAAGGCCGTAGCTCCGCTTGGGCACGGTGGTCAAGGCCATCACGGCCCCGGGACGCCTGGTATCGTCCAGGTAGTCAGTCTCGAGCATGAACCTGTCCCCCTTCTCAACAGCTTCACGGCAGAACCTTCTTGAGGCCAGGACGCTGGGCATGAGGCCGTGGTTCTCCTCGGGGAGCACCAGCGGAGGGGAGTAGTGCTTGACCACCCGGTCGGCATCAAGGCCGACCCGGCGGGCCAATGCCGCGATGTCGGCGCACACCTCCGGCGTCGTCGATTCCGAGTGGATGACCACGGCACAGCCGATGTCCCGGGCCCTTCCCATGGCGTGCTCGAAGAGCCTGTTCGCCGCCTCCATCACGGAGGGGTCCACGTCGAAGTGGGGCCTGCCCACCTCGCCCAGGGCGATGGCACGCCCTTCCTGGACCAGCTCGGCCGAGGCGTCTATGCCGTCCCGTACCAGGTCCTCGGCCTCTGTCACCGGCAGCCCGTCGTCCACGTGCCTCACCAGGTCGACGGGGTGGGGTGATATGGTGGCGAAGGCCCTCACTTGGGTCTCGGAGTGGATGTCGTCGACGATGGCGCAGGTCTTCTCCAGGACAGTCCGGTATCCCGCCCTGTCCTTGGGCAGGTTGGCGAAGTCGGGCTTGTGGACGACGTTGAGGTGGGTGCCTCCAGCCTCCCAGAAGGCCTTGACGGCGCCCAGGTACTCCGCCCTCCGGTCCAGGTGGCAGTGGTTGTCCAGCACCGGGAAGCGATGCTCGGAGGGCTGGGCGTCCACGGGACGACCTCAGGCGACGGACAGGTTGATCTCGAACACCTCGCTCAACGCCCCGTAGGCGTCCCGGAGGATGAGGAAGGGCTTGCCGGTGTTGACGTTGGGGTCCTCGCCGAACGGGTAGGTGAAGGTCACCTCCTTCATGTCCTCCCACGGGCCCTCGGCGGCGCCGATCTCGCCCTCGGCGTTGGCGCCGAAGGACCAGAATACGTAGAGGTCCTCCTTGGGGCCGTCGTCGAAGGAGTCGACGGCGGAGAAGGTGACGGTCCGCTGCAGCGTGCTGATCTGGCTGGGGGTGACCGTCGCCTTGGCCCTGGGCTTGTCGTTGAGCTCGATCCTCTCGTCGAAGGACAGGGTCGACAGCTGGTGGCCGTCCCTCACCTGTGGATTGGGGTAGTCGATCGTCATGGTGTAGTTACCGGGTCCGAACTGAGGCCTAACGAAACCCTTCACCTGGTCGATCTCGGTGATGATCCGGGATTGCTCATCGATCTGCCCTGCGCCCTTCTCCTGGGTGACCACGATCTGACCGCCCTCGGGAATCTTGTCCACAGGGCGGTTCTCGTAGGCCTGGATGCTGATGTCCACGGTGTTGACGTTGACGTACTTGTACAGGTACGAGCCGTTCTGGGTGAACTCGATGGTCGTGTCCAGCATGTCGTTTGGTCCCACGACGAACTCCTTGATCTTGCTCTGGGCCCCGCCCTGGTTGGTGAAGTAGACCTCAACCCTGCACCCCTCGTCGAAGGTCTTGACCTTAAGGGGTGCGGAGCCGCCCTCGAACTGGGTGCCCAGCTCGTAGGACCTGAACAGGTCCCGCTCGATGTCATGGGTGAAGAAGTGCCACCCCGTCTTGAAGACCACGTGGTAGGAATAGAGGGACTCCCAGGGCTGGTGTCCCGAGCCCTCCAGGTTGTAGGTGGCGGTGGATACGACGCCCAGCTCCTCGGCGACCACGTCCAGCTCCAGGTCGAAGGTGTCGGCCTCTCCTTCGTAGATTATCTTGAACTCGTAGTCACCGTTGCCCTCCGAGAAGTCCTCGAAGAAGAGCTTGTAGTTGGCCAGGCCGTCCACGAACTCGATCTTGCCTGTGTAGACCTTCTCTGACTCGAACCGGACCTCCAGGTCCATCTTCCCGTTGAAGTCCTGGCCCGAGCCCTCGGTGGTGGCCAGGATGCGGACCCCGTCCCTCTTCTCGAAGTCGGGGGCCACCGAGTCCAGGGAGATGGAGTCCACCTGGGCGGGCCCGTAGGCCACGTAGATCCAGGCGGCAACCGGGACCACGATTATCAGTATCACTAGTATGACCGTTATCAGCTTCCTGTTGAGCTCCAAGTTTACACCCCCAGGTGTTGGGTCAGGGGATGCGACCCGGGATGGTCCTAGAAGGACCTTCCCAGAGACTCATCCTCTAGGTCCTGCCTGCGCTTGAAGATGACAGCGATGAAGGCGATGGCCAGGACCGCCAGGAAGGGGTCGAAGCCAGGGATGTAGTATCCCTTCATGTAGATGTAGAGGGGATACGTCTTGGAGTAGAGCACATTCTTGGCCCTCGCCTCTGACGATGTGACCTTCATGATGAATGTGTTCATCTCCTTTTTGTACAATGTCCATTGCTGCGGTGTCTGAACTGTCACCCTGACAGGTTGGTACTCGTCCTGCTGCACCGTGATGTCGGTGGAGCCCAGTAGGACGGTGAACTGCTTCTTGACCAGGTCCTCGTTGTTCTCGATCTCGAGCTCGAAGGTGTCCTGGCCGTTGCCGTCATTGTAGACGTTGACCACGTTGTAGGTCAGCTCGCCCGGCTTCACCTGCCGCAGGGGCGACTCCGCCTCGATGCGGAGCTTGAAGTACTGGGACACGGTCACGACGGCGCTGGCCGCGGCGACCACGGGAGACAGGCCGGGAGCCTTTGCCTGGCCCGAGATGATGACGTTGCCCGTCAGCAGCGAGGAGGTCGAAGGGGGAACGATGACGGTGACCTGGAACCGCTGGGTACCGGGGTTGATGTAGGGTATGGTCTGGGGTGAGAGGACCACTGGCCATCCGGTGTTCACAACGGCGGTCAGGGTCACGGTGACGCGCTCGATACCCTGGATCTTCTCGACGGTGGCGTTCCCGCCGAAGGTCACGGCGCCCAGCTGCGACTGGGTGACCTTTGCCTGTAGCTGGGATGGGAACAGGCTCAGGGACAGGATCGGTATCGGATTGGGTGCGGCCTCGACCTCCTCCACGACAGGCATGGGGGTCAGCATGAAGCCGAACATTCCGCTCACGAGAAATATGGCCACGAGGAATGTGGCCTTGAATGGAGTGCGTCCACCAGACATAAAGTTCACCCTACGGTTGGTCAAGTATCTACGGTTGGGTATATAACCGTTACCTTTTCCACCGGTCGCTGGTAGCGCTTCGGTACCTGTTCTCATTACGCATCACCTTGTTGTCCTACCCTTTGTAATCGTAGTATATTAAGAAGTGTGGTTCTGGGTTTTGACCCGTGGAAATAACGACCCTCCTTCACTGGAACCTCAGGGGGGTGGGGGTGCCCTTGGCCCCGGCATCATCGTCCTCGGCCCCCTCCTCCACCAGCTCCGCTACCTGGACCTGGGGACGGAGGGCGGTTGCGTCCTCGACAAAAAGGAGGGTCTTGCTCCCTTCCCGCTCCACACGGATCACACCAGCGGCGACCAGGACGCCCACGTTGTAGTTGATCACCTGCTTGGACTCGCCCAGCATCCGGGCCAGGGATGCCTGGGTCGTCCCGGGGTGCAGCGAGAGCCTCTCGACGATGTCCAGCTGGAGGCGGGTGAAGTGGACCCGCTTCCTGGGCACCCTCATGTCCCGGGGGTAGAAACGCTTGTACCCGCCCTCGCGCTTGGCCACGATGAACTCCTCGCGGATGAGCACCTTCAGGTGGTACGCCAGCACGCCGTTGGCCAGCCCAAGGTTCTCCTTGATGGAGGTCAGGTGGACCCCTGGGTTCGCCTTGATGAAACCGTAGATCTCACCACGGGTGAACTGGTTGAGCACCTCCTCCTTCCGAAGGCGCGTGAACAGGGGCATCAGGAGGCCCCACATGATGAACAGAAGACCCACCTCGGTGAAACCGATGAAGCCGATGAAACCGACAGCCGCCACAACCATGACAATGGTGAACAGCAGCATGGGGTCGATGTCCAGCAATGGGTCATCGGTGGGAGGTGCGGGCGGCTCGAAGGGCACGCCGCTAACGTAGACGACGACGTCCATCTGACGGGTGTACTCGGGGTGGCCGTCGACGGAGATGACGACGGGGATGTCCAACGTACCGTCGGTGGCGTTGGCGGGCACCTCGACCTCCAGCGTTAACGTCTCGGACTCGCCGGCCCTGACGTAGATGCGGGAGGCGTCGAGCCATGCCTGGACCCACCTTATCCACTCGCCGGGCTCGGGAGAGGTGACCTCGCCCACCTGGACCAGGTAGTCCTGGCCCGTGAGGGACCTGTCGTGGATGGTTATAGTAACGTACTTGATGTCCCCGGCCTCGGCCACCTGGTACACGGGGTTAACATCCACGGTGAAGGGCGTGTTGACGACCCTCACCTGGAAATCGTCGGTCCACTCGTACCTCTGGTCGGTGCTAGAGGTCCACACGGCCGTGACCTGTCCGCCGTATACCCCCTCGGCCTCGCCAGAGGGGATGGTCATGCGCAGGCTGAACCGAAAGGAGTCATGGGTGCCGCTGACCTGCTCGGTGATCTCGGTGACCGTGCCGTCCCAGGGGGTTCCCTCTATGGTCACCTTGATGGTCTCGGGCAGTATGGAGTCCTTCTCCACCTCGATGAGCCCCCGGACCAGGGCCACCGCCTGACCGATGGACACGTCCACCGTCTGGTAGGTGTCCGGCTCGTCGATGTAGACGTAGACGGTGGGAGGGAAGTCCTCAGCGCTGGCCGACATGGCGACCATCACCAGCGCCATCGTGACCAGGGCCACTGGTATGGAGCGCTGGAAGGACTTTCGGAGGGAGGCCGGCTTTCCCATCGTCCTATTCTATGAGGACCGTCTATATAAAAGGAATCTGGTTGTTGGTTTTGACACCGGCACATTTTTTTAGGCGCCATCCAATCGAGGGCGCCGTCGTTCTGGCAAGTGGAGAGAGTCTTTATGGAGGGGCGAGAACCGGTAGAGGACCTTCGGATAGACGGCGACACTCGCGTCGCCGACCTGGTGTCCCAGATGGGACGCTCCGGGGGCTTCACCGCCAAGAAGCTGGCCACCGCCGCCGAGGTGATGGAGGAGATGGTCCGCGACGACGAGATGTTCACCTTCCTCTCCTTCCCCGCGTGTATAATCGCCACCGGGGCCCGGGGCGTCATCATCGACATGTTGCGCCAGGGCTGGGTGGACGCCATCGTCACCACCTGCGGCACCCTGGACCATGACATAGCCCGGTCCATCGGCGACTACCACGAGGGCACCTTCGACGTGGACGACCGTACCCTCCACGAGGAGGGCGTCCACAGGCTGGGAAACGTCTTCATCGAGGAGGTGGCCTACGGTCCCGCCGTGGAGGGTTTCATGCTCCCGCTGCTGGAGAGCATGGAGGCCTCCGGCGAGGGCCAGATCAGCACCCGGCGCCTGTGCGAGGCCATCGGCGAGGAGCTGAACGACCCCGACGCCCTGCTCTCGGTGGCGGCCTCGAAGGGCGTGCCGGTCTTCGTCCCCGGCATCACCGACGGCGCCGTCGGCTCCAACATCTGGACCTTCTCCCAAGAGAGGAGGGACCTGCTTGTCAACCCCATCCTTGACGAGAAGGAGCTGGCTGACATCGTCTTCACCAACCCTCGTACCGCCGCCATACTGCTGGGCGGGGGCATCTCGAAGCACCACATCATCTGGTGGAACCAGTTCAAGGACGGGCTGGACCTGGTCGTCTCCGTCACCACAGCGGTGGAGCATGACGGCTCCCTGTCGGGTGCCAGGGTGAGGGAGGCCATATCGTGGGGCAAGGTGTCAGAGCGGGCACGTTACGTCACGGTGGAGTCCGATATAACCCTGGCCCTACCCCTGCTCTACTCGTCGGTGGCCCACAGGCTCGGGAGTGATGGCTGATGGCCCGGGGTTGGATCGCCCCCTCCAAGGGGGAGCAGGACCTGGCCAAGCAGGTGGAGGACTCCTGGGGACCCTCGCGGAAGGAGAAGATGATGAGGAGGATGGCCTGGGCCATCGTCCTGGTCATGATGCTGGTCATGGCGATCTTCGTCACCATGGTGGTCCTCCAGACCGAGGTGGAGGAGAACTACGCCGTGGTCTACTCGGCCCCCAACGAGCTGTACATCGGCAGCCTGGACCTGACGGCCAGTGGCTGGTACTCCTTCAACACGGCCACGACCGTGACCCTCACCTTCACCATCCCCGATTGGAACGTGACCGAGACGCGGGAGCTCTCGTACTTCAACCGGTCCGTGGACGGGACGACGCTGCACTACTTCCGCCTCGCCCCCATCACGGGTCAGGTCCACGAGGACGTGTCGCGTCAGCGGGTGGAGTTCACCGTCCGCATAGAGATCGTGACGCCCAGCGCCGAGGTGTCGAAGCTCAAGTTCCTGGGCAACTCCAACACCTTCACCGGCACCGTCACCAACCACCCGGACAGGGACCTGGTCGTCCTGGAGTCCGGGGGCAAGGGGGTCACCGTCGTTGACGACAAGCGGGTCGAGGTACGGAACGACCCCAGGTTGGACAATATCGACTACTGGTTCGTCCAGTTCAGCAGGACCAAGCTGAGCTGAGGGACCCTACTCCTCCTCCTTGGGAGGCCAATCCTCGGGGGTCTCCTCAGCATCGTGGTGCTCCCTCTCCCAAGCGTCGGGCGAGAGGTACTTGTGGATGCCGTCGGCCGCCACGTGGGCCTGGGCGATGGCCTCCACCACCGTCGCGGGTCCCAGCACGTCGTCGCCGGCGGCGTAGACGCCCTTCCGGCTGGTGGCACCCGTCTCCTCGTCGACCCAGAACGTGGACCAACGGGTCAGCTCCAGGCCGTCGTCCATGTGGAGCCAGTCCAGGTCGGGGGACTGGCTTATGGCGGGGATGACCATGTCGGTGGGCACCGAGAACTCGGAGCCGGAGACGGGGACGGGCCTCCTCCTTCCCGAGTCGTCGGGCTCGCCCAGCTCCATCTTGATGCACTCGACGGCGCTGCAGTGCTCGTCCTCGTCGCCCAGGACGACTATGGGCGCCACCAGGTACTTGATGTCCACGCCCTCCTCGAACGCCTCCTCGATCTCGTCGTCGTTCGCGGGGGCCTCCTTGAGGGTCCTCCTGTAGAGGATGGTGGACTCCTTGCCTAACCGGATGGCCGAGCGGGCGATGTCGATGGCCACATTTCCGCAGCCGATGATGCTGATGCGGCCGGGGAGGTCCACCTCGCGCTCGAAGGCCAGGTCCTCGAGGATGGTGGAGGCCGAGGCCACGCCCTTCAGGTGCTCCCCGGTGATGCCCAGCTTCTTGGGAACAGTTGCGCCGATGCCGATGAAGATGGCCTCGTAACCCTGGTAGTCCAGGTCGTCCAGCGAGAAGTCCTTCCCCAGCTCCTGGTTGAACATGAACTCGACGCCCAGGTCCTCTATCTGCTGCATGTCCTTGCCGAAGACGTCCCGGGGGAGACGGAACACGGGTATGCCCGCGACAAGGGTCCCGCCCGGACGGTCCAGCCGGTCGAAGACGGTAACCTTGTAGCCCTTGATGGCCAGGTCCTGGGCCACGGTGAGGCCGGCAGGCCCGGCGCCGATAACAGCCACCTTCTTGTCGATATCGCCCTCGACCCGGGGAGTCCAGTGCTCGCCGTAATCGCAGGCGGCGCGCTTCAGGTCCCGGATGGCCACGGGCTCCCACTTCTTGCCCAGGATACACTTCTGCTCGCAGAAGGCGGGGCAGACCCGGCCGAGGGTGCACGGGATCGGGAGTACCTCCCGGTTGAGGCGGAAGGCCTCGTCGAACTTGCCTTCGGAGATAGCTCCCACATAGTCACGTACCGGGACATGGGATGGGCAGGCCGCGACGCAGGGGGGCTTCTTGCACTGCATGCAGCGCTGCGCCTCCTCGACGGCCTCCTCCTTGGTGTAACCGAAGTCAGGCTCCTTGAAGGTGGTCTTTCGCTCCTCCAAGGGGATGAACTTCCTCTTTAAACGGGGTGGTGGTGGTGACATGTTCCTCACCGGGGTTGCGAGGATGAACGGATGGACATCTGATAAGGCTTTCGGACGACGTTCTAGAACTGTTCCATCCATTCGTCGAAGAAACGTGCGATGAGCAGCCGCTGCACCTCGGGCGCGCCCTCGCCCATGGCAGATGCCCACGCGTCGAGGGGGTAGCGGTGGATGCGGTTCTCCTCCAGCACGCCCGAGCCCCCGTGGAGGTAGGCGGCCCACATGGTCAGGTCCTTCGCCTTCTCGGTGGCGAAGAGCTTGGCCATCGAGGCGGCCATCTTGAAGTCCTTCCCGTTGTCCCGGAGCCAAGCCGCTTTCCTGTAGAGGAGCCGGCCCGCCTCGGCGATTATGGCCATGTCGGCGAACTCATGCCTCTTGGTCCGCAGCTCCCAGAGGGTCGTGCCATAGATCTTCCGTCGCTTCGCCCGATGGTAGGCCAGGCGCAGGGCGCCCACCGCCGTCCCCATGGTCATCGAGGCCACGCCTATGCGGCCGTTGGTGAAGGTGGCCATGGTGTAGTCGAAGCCCTCGTTGACGTTGCCGATCATCTGCTCTGCGGGGACCTTGACCTTGTTCAGCTGAATGAAGCCGAGGCTCGCGGGGGCCCAGTGGAGCTTCTTAAGGGCCCGCACCTTCACGCCGGGAGTGTCAGAGTCCAATATGAAGAGGGACTGCCCCTTCCGGGGGTCGTCCGCCAGGGGGTCGGTGATGGCCGACACGACCAGGGCGTCCGCCTCCACGGCGTTGGTGATGTACATCTTGCGGCCCGAGATCTCCCAATCGTCGCCGTCGGGTTTCGCCTCGGTCTGGATGTTCTTCACGTCAGAGCCCGCTGTGGGCTCGGTGTTGCAGAAAGAGATGACGTAATCCCCCTTGGCGGCGGGCTCGACCCACCGCTTGAAGATCATGTCGCTTCCCCAGTTGTAGGGGGCGTAGACCCCCAGCTGGTTGTTGGCGAAGGCACCAATGCCCGCCCCGGGGCTCACCTCGGAGATGCGGTCGTACAGCATGGCCAGCTGCATCATGGACCTCTCGGTCCAACCGCCCTCGCCGTCCCTCCGGAGCAGGAGCCACTCCCGCTCTCCCATCTCCTTCCAGTACTGCTTAGGCAGCGCGTTCTCGTGGTGCCACTGGTTGAAGTTGGGACGGATGTAGTCGTCCACGAAGGCTATCGCCTCCTCGTCGAAGGCCCTGTCCTCATCCGAGAGCTCGAAGTCCACCGGCATCGCCTCCCAACGCGGGACGGTCGGCCGTACGTTTAATCCTTTCGGCGCAGGAGGAAGGTGGCCACGCCGATGAAGGCTATAACGAGGATGGTCAGGGCAAGCAACGTACCCGTCGTCATCCCCGTCTCCTCCTCCACAATTACCTCCATGGTGAATGTGTCCATCGGTGCCCCTGTGTCGTACTGGGTCGACGCCCATACCTCGATTACGATTCTGTGATTTCCAGGCTCGGCATCCTCAGTCACCTCGACCTTGAACTCGAAGTCATCGTGGAACCCAGGGGTGAGCTCGGCCTCCCTTGTGAACCTGATCCTCTCCACGATGAATTCCGGGTCGTCCTTCTTGGTCAGCCTGTACTCCCCCCATATGGACCCTGTGTTGGTTATCCTCAGCGTCCCAGTTGTCTCCCCGCCCGGACTGACTTTCGGAGGTTTGGCGACGAGGTTGACAGTTGCTGTGATCTGGAAGTCTGGATAGACCACAAGTTCAACGTCGGAGACCGCCTGGTCCAGGACGGTCTTGCCTATTGCGGTCACGATTATCTCATAGGATTCCGTGATTGGAGAATCCTCTACAAGGGTCAGCGTGAGGTTGAAGTACTGCCTACCGTCGCGTTCGAAGATCATGTGGGGAGGGTCGGGCCCGGCATAGAGGTAGTGGTGACCCGTGGATGTGATGTCCACCGACACCGTCTCACCGGGTCGCATGTTCCCCACGTCGACCCAACCAGGGATCACCAGCACCGTGTCCTGCTCTGTGGACACTAGCATCTCGACGGAGTACTTCTGCAGATGGATTCCCACACCGAAGTTGCTGGTGCCAGCCGCGTCTGAAGAATTGTGAATGAAGCTGGGGCTCATAGAAAGTACGATCAAGACAGCCAGAGCGACTACCAATGTGCCCAGACCGCGATTTGACGTGCCACGTCCCCCTTTCACGGAGATGAGTTGTGGTATTCCTTATCTAATATAAGTTGCGGGATAGGCAATTCCCGGGATGATGATGCATAGCCTCAGCGCAGCTCGAGCCGCTTCCTCTGCCGAGGTCGCAGCACCTTCATGCCTGCGGCCCTGAGCCGTTTGATGAGCCCCCGGTCGCCGGTAACGACTATGCCCCCGGTGTGGATGGCGCACTCGACGATGGCGCCGTCCCCTAATCCCTCGGTGGGTACGGTATCGAACCGCCGGGCGTACTCCAGGGCCGCCGCGCCGTCCTTGACGGAGCCCTGCATCGCGGTGACCTCGGCGAGCACGACGTGGGGGACGGCGATGCGGCATCGCCCTATCTCCCTCTCGATCTCCCGTTCCAGGTCGAGCCCCATCTGGAAAGGCATGAACAGCGCGTTGGTGTCCAAGAGAACCAGGGGAAGGTCCGGGTCGTCGGCGGCCAGGGGTCCACCCCCTCAGCGGATGACGCCGTTGCCGATGAGGCGGAAGCGGGTCCCGATGCGTCGGGAGATGGCAACCCTATCGCCGGGCTCGGCGGACACGGGAAGCTTGAGGCGCACATCGGCATGGTCGCCCACAACGGAGGTGACCATGCCCACGGTGGTGGCGGTGGACACGTTGAGCATGAGGGGCTCGTTGGACCGGATGGGGTCCACCTGCACGTCCTCCAGCGAACCCACCACGAAGTCGAGGAGGTGCAGGTCCAGGGTGAACTCGTGCCACACGGGGGGCAGCGTGCCGGGCTTGCCCGCCATCTTGCCGACAAGGGAGTCGGACTTGGTCATCTGGGGGTCCAGCTGGGTTGATATCGCCAGAAGGCCCCCGGGTCGGGCCTCGGGCAGTTCCTCGCCGCCCGCGACGATGGAGTCGATGGTGGTGTGGATGGGCTCCCAGGTGACCTGGTTGGCCTCCTGCACCTGGACGCCAGGGGCGATCTCCACCTCGTCACCCACCTTCCAGACGCCCTGGGCGAGGGAGCCTCCGATGACTCCGCCCATCAGCTCCTCGGGGCCGCGGCCCGGCATGTTGCAGTCGAAGCTGCGGGCGATGGCCATGCGGGGCGGGGCCTCCAGGTCGTGGTCGGGGGTGGGAATCCTCTCCTCGATTGACTGGATGAGCACGTCCAGGTTGACGCCCTGCTGGGCCGAGATGGGGATGATGGGCGCGTCGGCGGCCACGGTCCCCGCGAGGAACTCCTTGATGTCCTCGTAGTTGGAGATGGCCGTCTCCTCGTCCACCAGGTCGATCTTGTTCTGGACCACCACGATGTTCTCGATGCCGGAGATCTGCAGGCCCATGAGGTGCTCCTTGCTCTGGGGCTGGGGACAGACCTCGTTGGCGGCTATCATGAGGATGGCGCCGTCCATGAGGCCGGTGCCGCTGAGCATGACGGCCATGAGGGTCTCGTGGCCGGGTGCGTCGACGAAGCTGACGACGCGCATCAGCTCGGCCTTGGCCTCGCAGGACTTGGGGTCGGAGGTGAAGGCGTCAGGGGGCTCCTCTCCGGGACACCGGTAGAAGGCGCAGTCGGCGTAGCCCAGCTTGATGGATATGCCCCGCTTGATCTCCTCGGAGTGGCGGTCCGTCCAGACGCCCGTGAGGGCCTGGGTCAACGTGGTCTTGCCGTGGTCCACGTGACCGACCAGGCCGATGTTCACTTCGGGCTGCTGGGGGAGCGCCATGACATGTACCTCTAGTTCTCTCCTTCGGCGAGGAGGTCATCGATGGGCTTGGAGCCGTGGGAGGAGATGCGCATGTTTATCTGGGTGATCTCGGGGGAGATGGTGTTCCCGCGGACCACGATGCGCTTCCTAACACCCTTCTCGGAAACGAGGGGCTTGTGCCGGTTCTTGTGGCGGGACTTGGACCGGTAGCCGATGGACTTGGCGGTGAGGATCCGCTTCAGGCGGGATCCCTCGATGTCCCTGCGCATGGCGAAGCCGGCGTGGTCGGTACCGCCGGTCACCACCAGCTTGTAGCCTGGTAGGCTGACGAATATGCCGTCGAACTCGTCACCGATCTTCTTGCCGATGAGGGAGTTGGCGTGATGGCCCGCGATGGTGTTCTGGTAGCACTTACCCGTCTGCGGGTCGGCTATTACCGCCTTGAACTCGACCATGGATGTCACCTTGTGAGCGTTACTGGCAGCGTCTCGGCTGCTCTCGCAGTCGTCGGCAATGCGCTTCCTATTTAAAAGGCTTATGGTGTAGCTGGCTCATCAAACCTTCACATTTTTTATTCAAGTGATGGTTGGAGCTAAAGGAGAACAAGTATCATTCCGATTTCCAACGTGAAGGGCTGTTGGAATAAAATCGCGCTCATTTAATAAAAGCTGATATCAACTCCATTCCAACATCGGACACTTGAAATATATATATTATAAACATCAAATAATAATAAGATAAATCACTAATTTATAGGATATCCGTCGGATATACGATTCAATCAATGGACGAATGTAAAATTATAAATAGCAGATAATTGGATACCCCGTGCTACACCATAGCATTGTGGTGGGGATGGGGAAACTATGAGAGGGAGCAGGAATGGGGCATTGGGGATCTGAGCGGCATAGTTTGGTCGAACTTCATTTCTACTCTGGGGGGAGGGAATCCGGGTTGGGCTTAGTATCGATTAAGAGGGAGGAAGATTGTATGAAAATGAGAATGAGGAAAACATCGAGGATGTATTTGTGTCTATTGATGGTGGCCATGTTGGTAGCAGTGGCAGTGCCGATGAATGTAAGCGCGGATGCGAAGTACGTCCCCTTCAAGGGTGATCTCGACGGTTCAACCGTACCGCGGGTGGACCCCGACCTAGAGCGCATCGAGGTGTCGGGAAAAGCATCTCACCTGGGGAAGTATACGGCAGTGGTTGAATTCGCCGACGATGATATAATATTGGATTGGTCTACGTACAATCCCTCCACTGGAACGATATACGCTACACTCAGCACTATGGCGACGTTCACTGCGGCGAACGGCGATGAGCTGTATGCGGACATAACCCTCGAGGGCATGTTCAGTTTAATCGCAGGGAACTACCCTTCCTTCGCGCTCTCTGGCACGATCACGGATGGGACTGGCCACTTCGATGGTGCCTCGGGATCCTTTACGGGCTCTGGAGGTCAAACGACGGTTGAAGGTGACGACAACGATCTGATCAGCGGGAGTTTCTCGGGGACGATTTCGACGGTAGGCTCCAGCTAACAGTAGGTGCGCTTTGTCAAGATTGCCGAGACACCGACCCCTCGATCCATCAATGTTAGGCGTATTGAAGGGATCTCAGCGGCGCCTCCGTCAATAAAATGCGACGAACACGCCCTTAGATTCTAGAGGGGGCAAGGCTCCCCACTCCGGTCGAACAATGGGTGCAGATTGAAAGGGATTGAGATTAGACGAAATCGGCCTGTTCTCCGTGCTTGCATTCGGCTTAAGGTGACCAGCTCCAGGGTTTCCCAGAAGTTCCCTTTTCTTGGAAACGTTAATTAGAGAGGCCCACACAATCAAGTAAACGATATGGAGGGATCCCTGGACTCCGAGGCCGTGGTCGACGGCATGATTCTCTGTTCGAACAACGCGAGCAAGCTCGCCGAGGACGCCCGGGTCATGATGATGTTCAAGCGACACTCCACCGCGGGCCTGCTGGCGATAACCTCTTTGGAAGAGGCGGGCAAGGTCTACCACCTGGAGTTCCTGCTGAGCTACATCCTGGCTGGTGAGTCGGACGTCATCGACTGGGCCGAGTTCTGGTCCGTGTGGAAGCGCCACTCGCCCAAGTTCCTGACGGGGGTCGTAAAGGGCATGGACTTCTCCGAGTGCTTCGAGGCCATCAAGGAGATTCTCGCCATGGAGGAGGAGGAGTTCAAGGTCTACCGCAACCGCATGATCCACGTGGACCGGGTGGATGGGAAGTGGATATCCCCCTTCGACGTGGATAAGGGGAAGGTCAAGGGCCTCGTCAAGATGGCCATGGGCCACGGCCGGGAGCTGGCGAAGGACTACGACCCTGGAAACCGGGAGTTCGTGATACCGGAGCTCCGGGAGCTGGCCGAGGACCCCGAGCACATCCGCGGCATCCTCGACAAGATAAGGGCCATCGAGAACGTCGTGGCCGACGCGGGCTACGTGACCGAGGGCGTGTGAGGGGCGCGGAGATGGCCGACGCGGAGTTCGGGGATGCCTTGGTATTCACAGAACGCGAGTGGTTCCTAAGGACCATCCACCGTCGATGCAG
>CP070808.1:1146510-1147758 GCA_020343715.1 Thermoplasmata archaeon | reverse complement strand
GGCACTCCGATGGAGACGGTCGTCTCCCCTACCAGGTCCACCACCGGCGGGTTGTCCTCGTACGGGTACACCAGAGGGCGATCATCGAAGACGCTGCCATAGGGGTCTACCTGGTAGGGCTTGTCCCAAACATAACCGTCCTTCACGGCAGCCTCGTACTTTGCCTTGTAGTCGCTCCAATAGTTACCCTTGGTGCCGTCGTCGAACTCGGAGCGAACGTTCAGGCCCGATGCCTGGTTGAAGTTGTCCCTGAAGGAGTTGAGGATGTAAGTGTTGGGACCAGTGCCCTTCAGCTCCATGATGGCGTAGGAGCAGTCGCGGAACTCGTTGAGGTAGAAGTAGTTGTTCCAGCACCCGCCGTTGGAGGAGTTGAACCTGACCCCGACGGGGTTGTATTGGATGACGTTGTACTCGAGGAGGTTGCTCGAGGCCCCGTTGCCGGAAAACGAGATGCCTGGGTACGAGGTCCCCGACTCCCGGGAGTTCTCGACGATCCGGTTCCGTCGGAGCACGTTGTCCACCTCACCACCCGACTCATTGAGCTGGATGCCCTCCCACCTGTTCTTCGAAACCTTGTTGTCCTCCACCTTCCATGCGTGGGAGTCCTCCAGCTTCAGGCCGATGTCGTTGCTGGTGAGGGTGGAGTTCCTGATGTGGGCATGGACAACCTTGAACGCGACGAGACCCCAGCGGCCGTTGTTGCTGGCGGTGAGACCGTCGATCTCCACGTACCTGCACCTCTCCAGCTCCACGCCCTTGCCGTTGTTGCCGTTGAAGACCGAATCCTTGATGATGATGTTCTCGAACCGGTAGGTGACAGATCCACCCACGTAGAGCCCGACCTCGTTGGACCCCCGCACCGAGCAGCCCCTGATCACCAGGTCGTCGCCCTTGGAGATGTGGATGCCTCTCGAGCAGTCCGTGACCTTGATGAACCCGAGGTAGCAGTCCATGACGAGGTCGCCTCCGATGCCGGTAACCCCGTGGACGCCCTGGAGCTCCAGGTGCTCCAACGTTATGCTTGAGGACTGCATTGAGATTATGGTGCCAGGCCTCTGGACCTTCAAGATGGTACCACCACTGCCACTGCCCCTTATCGTGATCGCCTTGTTAACACGGATGAACTCCCAGTACGTGCCCCTCTTGATGATTATCTCGTCACCGGCCTTGGCCGAGTCGATGGCGTTCTGGATGGTGGGGTAGCCCTCGGGGACGTAGTGGGTGGCCGCAGCACCCTCATCAGAGGCC